>NZ_QGNJ01000014.1 GCF_003336875.1 Oleisolibacter albus
TCTCTCCGGCCTCAACCCGCGCCAACGCAGCCAACTTCTCCTCTAAACTACGTCGCTTGCCCATCAGCCCTCTCCTCTCAAGAGAACTGTAGCTTTTCCAGATGTCCCAGTTTAGGGGGGCAGTCCACACGGGGCAATGAGCGACAAAGCAATGGCTGGCCGCGACCCGGCCAGCACCGCCCTGGCGGCGTTGGTGGATCTGGAGCTGGCGGCGGCGGCCCTGGTCCATACGCTGCGGGAGAACCTGCCGCAGGGCCTGCCACCGGCGGAGCGGGACCAGGCCCTGACCCTGGCCGGCGACCTGCGCGCGCTGCTGGAGCGGCTGTCAGCCGAGGCCGAGCGGCAGGTGAAACAGGTGCAGGCCGACCAGGGTCTCGCCCCGGATGATTGACGCCCGCGCCGGCATCGGCGGTTGACGGCGCCTGCGGACATGCTATGTCCCCGCCCACGCGGTCGGTGGCGCAGGAGGCGGTGGAGATGGAGGGTTTGGCGGGCTGGCAGTTGGCCCTGCTGGAGCATGGTCTGTTGACCCTGCTGGCCCTGTGGCCGGCGCAGCACCTGCTGCGGCGGGCCGGGTTGCCGCGGGGATGGGCGCTCACGCTGATCCTGCCGGTGCTGGGCTGGGCGGTGTTCGCCACCGTTCTGGCGTTCCGGCCCTGGCCGACCCTGCCGCCGAAACCGGAAAAGCTGCACCCGCGCGAGCGCCTGCGCCGTGAACGCGAAGCGGCCGCCCGCGCCGCCGCCAGCCAGGGGGAGTAAGGACCATGCCGCGCTATAGCGATCTGCTGGAGCTGCTGGGCTTCCTGCCGGGCTGGCTGGGCACGCTGGTGGCCGTGCTGGCCATTACCTGGACGGCCTGCATGGCGGGGCTGGTCCTGGGCAAGACCGGGCGCAATCCGCTCTGGGCCCTCCTGGTGTTCCTGTTCTTCCCCCTGCTGACGCTGGGGCTGTGGCTGCTGGCCCTGGGGCGCTGGCCGCGGCAGGATCAGGTTTCCCGGCCGTGAGCGGCCGGCATCCCTATCTGGATGTGGTCGGACCGATCGCCTTGGCCCATCGGGGCGGCGGGCTGGAGGCCCCGGAGAACACGCTGGCCAGCTTCGCGCATGCGGTATCGCTGGGCTACCGCTATATCGAAACCGATCTCCAGGCCACCCGGGACGGGGTGTTGCTGGTTTTCCATGACGACACGCTGCCGCGGCTGACCGGCTGGCCGGGACGGCCCGGCGACTATGACTGGGCCGAGCTGCGGGCCGCCCGCATCCAGGGCGAGCCGATCCCCCGCTTCGAGGCGGTACTGGCAAGTTGGCCGGATCTCCGCTTCAACCTGGACCCCAAGACCGATGCGGCGGCGGAGGCCCTGGCGGACGCGCTGCCGCGTCTGGCGCTGTTCGACCGGATCTGCATCGGCTCTTTTTCCGACGCGCGGTTGCGGCGGCTGCGCCGCCGGTTCGGTGACCGGCTCTGCACCTCGGCCGGCCCGGGCGAGGTTCTGCGCAACCGCCTGACCGGTCTGGGACTGCCGCTGGCCGGCGGCATCGCCGCCCGCTGCTTCCAAGTGCCGCACCGCCACCGCGGCATTCCCGTGGTGGTGCCGTCCTTCCTGCGGGCGGCCCATGACCGCGGCCGCCCGGTCCATGTCTGGACCGTGGATGACGAGGCGGAGATGGCGGAATTGCTGGATCTTGGCGTGGATGGGCTGATCACCGACCGACCCAGCGTGCTGGCCGCGCTGATGCGCCGCCGTGGCCGCTGGCCCTGACACCGCCGGGGATCGCCACTCCGACCCTCAGCGCGAAGGATCGTCGTCCGGCCGGTGATGCAGGAACCCGCGATGCACCGAGGCATCATGCCCGCTGCGGTTGCTGAAGAAGACCAGCGCCATCAGGCCGCCGCCAACGGTCAGGGTGCCCAGGCCACCAAGGGCTAAGGCAATGTAACCATTGACAGAAATGTTCTGCGGCATGTCGCCGGATGTCCAGGAAATGACGGCAAACGTCACGGCCATGGCCAGGAGAGCCAGCAGGATGGCGATGATAAGCAGGGCGCCGCGGCTCATTGCGTCAGTCTCCGAACCATACAGGCTCCAACATTACCGGCCCCCGCGTCGTCACTCAATTCGTCGTTCCGTCGCAGGGGGGTGCTGGACAGCTTCTGTCGCGGGCGCTAACGTCTGCGGCCCGGCTTTTAGAGCTACAGGAACATCCCTCATGAGCAGCGGTGTGAAGAAAGTCGTCCTCGCCTATTCCGGCGGTCTCGACACCTCGGTCATTCTGAAATGGCTGCAGGAAACATACCGATGCGAGGTGGTGACCTTTACCGCCGACCTGGGCCAGGGCGAGGAACTGGAGCCGGCACGGGCCAAGGCACAGATGCTGGGCATCAAGCCGGAGAACATCTTCATCGATGATCTGCGCGAGGAGTTCGTGCGGGACTTCGTCTTCCCGATGTTCCGTGCCAACACCCTCTATGAGGGCACCTATCTGCTGGGCACCTCCATCGCCCGGCCGCTGATCGCCAAGCGCCAGATCGAGATCGCCAATCAGGTGGGGGCCGATGCCGTGGCCCATGGCGCCACCGGCAAGGGCAACGACCAGGTCCGCTTCGAACTGGGCTACTACGCCCTGAAGCCCGATGTGCGCGTGATCGCGCCCTGGCGCGAATGGGACCTGAACAGCCGCACGGCCCTGCTGGACTTCGCCGAGCGCCACCAGATCCCCATCGCCAAGGACAAGCGCGGCGAGGCGCCCTACAGCACCGACGCCAACCTTCTGCACATCTCCTACGAGGGCAAGGCGCTGGAAGATCCGTGGGTCGAACCCGACGAGGACATGTTCACCCGGACCGTCGCCCCGGAGAAGGCGCCGGACACGCCGGAGTATGTGGAGATCGAGTTCGAGAAGGGCGACGCCGTTGCCGTCAACGGCAAGCGCCTGACCCCGGCCGCCCTGCTGACCGAGCTGAACACCATCGCCGGCCGCAACGGCGTCGGCCGTCTGGATCTGGTGGAGAACCGCTTCGTCGGCATGAAGAGCCGCGGTGTCTACGAGACTCCGGGCGGCACCCTGCTCAGCGTCGCTCATCGTGGCATCGAGAGCATCACCCTGGACCGCGAGGCCATGCACCTCAAGGACGAGGTCATGCCCCGCTACGCCAAGCTGGTCTATAACGGCTTCTGGTTCAGCCCCGAGCGCGAGGCGCTGCAGGCCCTGATCGACAAGACCCAGGAGCGGGTCAACGGCATGGTGCGGCTGAAGCTGTTCAAGGGCAGCGTCCGCGTCGTCGGCCGCAAGAGCCCCAACAGCCTGTACCGGCTGGACTATGTCACTTTCGAGGCCGACAGCGTCTACAACCAGAAGGATGCCGAAGGCTTCATCAAGCTGAACGCCCTGCGGCTGCGCCTGGGCACCATTGCCAAGGGCAAGTAATACCCATCTCCCTTGATCGTGACCGATCAAGGGAGATGTCAGGTTCCCTCAGTCGCCGGGCGCTGCCTCCGGCAGCTTGGCTTACGCGCACATGGGTGCGCATGCCGGCGGTCGCCGCCTAAAGGTTAACCGTTAGGCGGGTTGGTATAAGACCTGCGCGGACGGCTGTGCGCCTGAACGGGCGGCGGGAGCGATCCCGCCGCCCGTTTGCTATCGGGGACCGGAGGTCTTCAGGTCGGAATGGCCGGGACGCCGAACAGCCAGGGGTGCAGGTGCAGCAGGGCGCCATACAGCACCACCGTGACTGCCAGCCGCCACAGCCCGAACTCGCCGATGGCCCGGCCCAGGCTCTGTCGCCCGTCGAGGATGGCGGCGAAGGGCAGGAAGCTGGTGGTCTGCTCGAACCGTTCCCAGTCGAGGCCGCCGCTGGCGCGTTTCTTCGCATCCAGCAGGTTTGCCCCCACCAGTCCCAGGGCTGCCAGCGTGGCGAAGAAGATCAGACCGGCCAGATCGCCATTGGGCACCAGATGCGCCAGCCCCCACAGGCCGGCGGCCCAGAGGAAGGGATGGCGGGTGATGCGGACCAGGCCCTGGGCCGGCTCGGCCGCGGTCAGCGCCTTCTCCTGCCCCGCCAGCGTCGGGTTGCGGCCCAACAGCCCGCCCACGGCCAGCAGCAGGGCCAGCGGCATCAGCACCAGCGGCACCCAGTTCTGCCAGGGCGACCAGGACCAGACCGGTACATAGGGGGCCGTCCGGTAGGCCAGGATCAGCCAGGCCAGGGCGGCGAAGGCCACCAGTGAATAGAGGCCGCGATACGGCCCCTCGCCCAGCCGGTCCACCAGCACCGGCCGGATGCGCGGCGCTGCCAGCCCGAAATGGCTTGCCAGCAAAAAGGCGCCGGCCAGGGCCAGCCCCCAGATCGTGCCCACCATGTCCCGTCTCTCTCTCTCGCTTGCCCGATCCCGGATGCATCCTGCCGCAAAGGCGCGACACGGGACAGATCCTCTCGGGACCGGAACGGCCGGTCCGCGCCCTCTCCCGTGATCTTCCACCCGTCAACCTGTCAAGAAAGGGCGCTACTCTGCCGCGCCGACCACGCGCCTGTTCGTCCGGAGACCGTCTGCATGCCCTGGCTGACCCCGCCGCGTCCGGCCCTGCTGGCCGTGTTCCTGCTGTTGCTCCCCCTGCCCGCCGTCGCCGTGGATGCGCCGCTGCCGGCAGTGCTGGAGGGACACGCGGTGCTGCCGGCCATGACGCGGATCGATCCGCCGGCCGATGCGCCGAATCTGGTTCGCAGCAGCGGCAAATTCACCGGCCCCGGCAACAGGCGGGCCGGGGTGGAGGCGGCGCCGGGCAGCCAAGGAGGCACCCTGCCCGTGCCCGGCCAGCCGCTACAGGGCATCTCCAGCCTGCGGCGGGGACCGGACGGCAGCCTGTGGGGACTCTCCGACAATGGCTTCGGCGCCAAGGCCAATTCGGCCGATGCCCTGCTGCCGATCCACCGGCTGCGGCTGAACTGGCAGACCGGTGCCGTCGAACGGCTGCAGACCCTGTGGCTTTCCGATCCCGACCGGCGTTTCCCTTGGCCGGTCACGCTGGAAGGCAGCGAGACGCGCTATCTCACCGGGGCCGATCTCGATCCGGAAAGTCTGGTCGTGACAGCCGATGGCTTCTGGGTCGGCGACGAGTTCGGCCCCTGGCTGTTGCGCTTCGACCGGCAGGGTCGCCTCCAGGCCCTGTACGAGACCGAGGTGGACGGACGTGTCGTCCGCTCCCCGGATCATCCGCAGGTGCGGTTGCCGGCAACGCCGGATCAGCCCGCGATGTTCGAGGTGGGGCGCTCCCGCGGGTTCGAGGGGCTGACGGCCAGCGCCGATGGCACCCGGCTCTATGCCCTGCTGGAAGGGCCGGTGTGGAACGAAGGCCAGCCGGAGCGCTGGGCCGATGGCAAGCTGCGCCTGCGCTGGCTGGAGTTCGATCCCGCCGCCGGGCGCTGGACCGGTCAGGACCGGGTCTATCCGCTGGAGGCCGAGGGCAATGCCATCGGCGAGGCGACACTGCTGCCGGACGGGCGCCTGCTGGTGCTGGAACGCGACGAGGGCGAAGGCGATGCCGCCCGCGCCTGTGTCCATGGCCAGCCGGCCACCGGCTGCTTCCGCCGCCCGGCCCGGTTCAAGCGGCTCTATCTGCTGCGGATGGAGGGGGGTGACGGCAGCACCCTGATCAAGCAGGGTCATGTGGATCTGCTGGCCATTCCGGACCCGGAGCGGCGGGCGCGGCAGGGCGGGGCCGGGGACCGCTTCCGCTTTCCCTTCGCCACCATCGAAAGCGTGGTTTTCCTGGGGGATGGGCGGGTGGTCGTCGCCAACGACAACAACCTGCCCTTTTCCGCCGGACGGGCGCCGGACCGGCCCGATGATACGGAGTTCATCCTGCTGCGCATCCCGGCACTGACGGCACCCGTCGAGTGATCCGCCCGCCCGGCCGGACCCGATGGGGCAAACCCACCGGGACCTGTCTCAGTGCATCCAGCCGGGGAACAGGTTGCGCAGGCCGGTGGCGATGATCTCCACCGCGATGGCAGCCAGCAGCAGACCGAACAGCCGGTTCATGATGTTCAGCCCGGTTTGGCCCAGCTTGCGGCCGATGGGAACGGCCAGCCGCAGCGCCAGATAGATGCCGAAGCAGACCAGGGCCACGCTGCCGACGACGATGGCGGCATGTTCCCAGCCGCTCCCGCGCTGCATCTCGATGATGACGGCGGAGATGGAGCCGGGGCCGGCCAGCAGCGGCATGCCCAGGGGCACCACGCCGATGGCGGTGCGCTGCTCGGCCTCGGCGGCCTCGGCCGGGGTCTGCTTCACCGGCGACACGGTGGCGTTCAGCAGCGACAGGGCGATCAGCAGCAGCACGATGCCGCCGCCGACGCGGAAGCTGTTGAGGCTGGTGCCGACCACGGCCAGCACGGCGTCACCCAGGAAGGCCGAGCCGATCAGCACGCTGGCCACTGTCAGCGCCGCGGAGCGGGCGATGCCCGCCCGCTCCCGGTCCGACCGCCCCTCCGTCAGCCCGAGGAAGATCGGGATGGCGGCAAAAGGCGTCAGGATGGCGAACAGCGAAATCAGGAAGCGGGAATATTCGGGCCAGGGTTCCATCTCAACCCAACCCGCTTTCGCCTGTGCCCCCCGACAGGGCGGTGTCGATCAGGGCGATCGTCTCCCGCACGCCATAGAGCGCGATGAAGCTGCCCATACGCGGGCCGGTGGTCTGACCCAGCAGCGTCTCGTACAGGGCGCCGAACCAGGCCCGCAGCTCGGTGAAGCCGTGGCGCTTGCCGACCTCGTAGACCTCGTTCTGGATGGCCTCGGCGGTGGCGTCGGCCGGCAGGGCGGCCAGCACGGACTTCAGTTCGGTCAGCGCCGCCCGCTCCTGCTCCGTGGGGGCCCGGAACTGCTTGGTCGGCTTCACGAAGTCCTGGTAGTAGGTGACGGCATAGCCCACCAGCCGGTTGAGGAAGGGGGTGCCCTCCGGCGTGGCGCCCGGCGCATAGCGGCGGATGAAGCCCCACATCACCTCGGAATTCTCGGCATTGGCGGCGCCGGCCAGATTGAGCAGCAGGCCGAAGGTCAGCCCGGCCGTGCCCTTGACCTCGGCGGGGACGCTGCCGTTGTGGATATGGAAGACCGGGTTCTCCAGACGCTGGGCCGGCTCCTGCCCCTCGAACTTGTCGACGAAGGTCAGGTAATCGTCCACGGCGCGGGGGATGACGTCGAAATAGAGCTTCTTGGCCGCGCGCGGCTTGTTGAACATGTAGAGGGCCAAGCTCTGCTCCGGGGCATAGCGCAGCCATTCCTCCATGGTCAGGCCGTTGCCCTTGGACTTCGAGATCTTCTGGCCCTTCTCGTCCAGGAACAGCTCGTAATTGAAGCCCTCCGGCGGCTGCCCGCCGAGGATGCGCACGATCTTGCCGGCCAGTTCCACCGACGGGATCAGGTCCTTGCCGGCCATTTCATAGTCCACGCCCAGCGCGAACCAGCGCATGGCCCAGTCGGGCTTCCACTGCAGTTTCACATGTCCGCCGGTGACCGGAGTCTCGACCGTCTTGCCGTCCTCGTCCTCGAAGACGATGGTGCCGGCATCGAGGTTGCGCTCCAGGATCGGCACCTGCAGCACCTTGCCGGTGCTGGGGCTGATGGGCAGGAACGGCGAATAGGTGGCCTGCCGCTCCTCGCCCAGGGTGGGCAGCATCACCGCCATGACCTCGTCATAGTGGCGCAGCACGGCCAGCAGCGCCTGATCGAAGCGGCCGGAGCTGTACCAGTCTGTGGCCGACTGGAACTCGTACTGGAAGCCGAACCGGTCCAGGAAGTCCCGGAGCATGGCGTTGTTGTGGTGGCCGAAGCTCTCGAACTTGCCGAAGGGATCGGGCACCTTGGTCAGCGGCTTGCCCAGATGCTGGGCCAGCATCTCGCGGTTCGGCACATTGTCCGGCACCTTGCGCAGGCCGTCCATGTCGTCGGAGAAGGCGAACAGCCGGGTGGGGATGTCCGGGCACATGCGCTCGAACGCCCGGCGCACCATGGTGGTGCGCGCCACTTCGCCGAAGGTGCCGATATGCGGCAGGCCCGAGGGGCCGTAGCCCGTCTCGAACAGCACATAGCCCTTGGCCGGTTTGTTCTGGGCATAGCGGGCCGCCAGCTTGCGGGCCTCCTCGAACGGCCACGCCTTCCCTTCCAACGCCAGCTCGCGCTCGCCTGCCATCAGATCCACCACCGAATAAAGTAGAAAAGGGCGGCAAGCCTAGGGCCTGCCCGCAGGGCGGTCAACCGGCGGGACATGCAGGGCAGCACGGCCCCGGACGAGCGGTCGCAGACACGCGGAAAGGGTGGTGCCGGGCCGGGGCCGACAGGGCCTTGTTCCGGACGGGGACGGGACGAAGCGCCCGTTCCCCCCGGAGATCAGCGATCCTCCGCCATGCGTGCCAGCGGCAGGGAGGAGGAGGTGTAGCCATGCCGGTCCAGCAGCGCGGCATAGGCCCGCTCATCCACCGACCCGTCCGGCCGGAAACAGGACTGGGCCTCGCCATGGAAGTCCAGGGCGGCATCCAGCCCCTGCCGGGCCTGGGCGAAGCAGGCCATGGTGTCCAGCAGATGGCCTTCGATGCTGCGCATATGCGAACCGAGATCGCCCATGCTGCTGGAGAAGGCGCTCATATCCTGCTGGATCTGACCGGCCAGAGTGTTGATGCGCCGGCTCAGGAACGCGGAATAGGGAATGATGGTCGCCATGGGCGCTCCTGTCGGGCTGGTCTGCGGAACAACGTTCCATTCAGAAAAGCCCAGTCAAAGCACGGCGTCGTCTGACCAAAGGGATGTCTAATCTTCCGTATCGGCTTCCGACACCTCCAGATGAGAAAAGGCGGATCATTCCCGCCGGCGCTTGAGATAGACATAGAAGGCGCCGCCTCCGCCATGCTGGGGCTGAGCCTGGTGAACCGCCAATACCAGGGCACGGAAGGCAGCCTCGTTCAGCCAACGGGGGACGGCGGCGCGCAGCACACCCTCTCCCCGCGGAACGCCACCCTTGCCGGTGATGACCAGCAGCAGCCGGCGGCCCTGGGCGTGGCTGCTGCGGACGAAAGACAGCAGCCGGTCATGGGCCTCGGCCTGGGTCAGCCCGTGCAGGTCGATGCGCCCGTCGATGGGCAACCGGCCGCGGCGCACCTTCTCCTCGGTGCGCTTGTCGATGCCGGCCTTGGCCCCCAGCGGCGATGGGGCCAGATGCAGCCGCACCGCCGCCTTCTCCTTCACCGGCAGCGTGCCCAGAAGCTGGGCCAGCCGCTCGGCCGGGCCGGGCAGCCGTCCGCCGACGGCGGAAACCGGGGGGGCAAGGGCGGTCTTGTCCGCAGTCCTGTCGGCAGCCTTGTCCGGCACCGGCGGGGCGGCCGGCTTGGCCGCGGCGGGGCGGCGGGGGCTGACCAGCGGCTGGGCGTCGCGGGTCACCAGCCGCCACAGCTCAAGCTCGGCGGCCGAGGGGGATCGGCGGCGCTCAACCATGGAGGGGCTCGGCTCCATGGGCCGGAGGGCCGACAAGGATGATGTGCAGCCGGCCGGGGCCATGGGCGTGCAGCAGCGAGGTCTGCTCGATGTCGGCCGTGCGCGACGGCCCGGTCACCAACGTGACCGCCCGCGGCATGC
This sequence comes from Oleisolibacter albus, assembly GCF_003336875.1. GTDB lineage: Bacteria > Pseudomonadota > Alphaproteobacteria > Azospirillales > Azospirillaceae > Niveispirillum > Niveispirillum album. The sequence goes on from NZ_QGNJ01000014.1 coordinate 9,623, forward strand.
CCAGGCCACGGTCGGCCTGGCGCCGCCGCAGCCGGTCCCAGGCCTCCTCATAGACACCGACGATGTCGGCGGCGGACAGCACCACCAGATGGGTGTGGGGCAGGAAGGCCAGGGGGGCCGCATGGTCGGCGCCGCTGGCCAGCAGCAGGCTGCCGGTTTCCGCCACTCCGGCCAGGGCGGCGGTGACACAGACCGGATCATCGGCCCGGGCCGGGCCGAACCCCACCTCCAGCGTCGGCCGCCGGTCCCAGGGAATGGCCTGCAGGGCGGCATCCGGGGCCACCCGCACCCGCGCCGGCAGATTGTGGGCCGACAGATAGTCGGCCACGGCATGGGGCACCCGGCCCGGCTCGGCCACCGGCTCCACCGTGGCCGCGACCAGCGTGGCCATGCGCTGGAACAGCTCCACCTGCTGCGGTGGCGGCACCTGGCCGCGGGCGGGGATCAGATTGCGCGGCGGCGCCGCCAGCCGTTGCTCCACGGCGGCGCGGGCGGCGGTCTCGTCGCGCACGGTCGCAACGGCCCGGCGGATTGTGCCCAGGATGGTGTCGCGGGGTGTGTCAGGGGCGGGCACGCTGGCTCTCCCGATACAAATCCTGGAAGGTGCGGCCGGTGGGGGCGGGAAAATCCCGCGCACCGGTCCAGCCCCCGGCCAGCGGCAGATAACGGAAACGGCCGCGGCGGCCGCCCATCGTGCCCAGCAGCCCCATGCCCAGCCGGGTTGTCAGCCGGTAAAGGCCGGGCCGGCGGGCGAGGAAGGCCCAGAGCCCCAGCCCCCAGCGCTGCGGCCCGGGGGACAGTCTGGCCGCCGCCTCCTTCTCCCGCCATAGGCGCATCAGCCGGGGCAGGGGGATGCGCACGGGGCAGACGCTCTCGCAGCGGCCACAGAAGGTACTGGCATTGGGCAGATGCCGCGCCTCCTCCAGCCCGATCAGGGCCGGATCGATGACGGCACCGATGGGGCCAGGATAGACCCAGCCATAGGCATGGCCGCCGACGGCGTGATAGACGGGGCAATGGTTCATACAGGCGCCGCAGCGGATGCAGCGCAGCGCCTCCTGCATCTCGGTGCCCAACAGGGCGCTGCGGCCATTGTCCAGCAGCACCACATGGAACTGCTCCGGCCCGTCCAGGTCGTCCGGCCGCCGCGGCCCGGTGCTGAAGGTGGTGTAGGTCGACAGTTCCTGCCCCGTGGCCGAGCGGGCCAGCAGCCGCAGCAGAGTGGAGGCGTCCTCCAGCGTCGGCACCACCTTCTCGATGCTGGTCAGCACCACATGCACGCGCGGCAGGCTCTGGGTCAGGTCGCCATTGCCCTCGTTGGTGACGATGACGGTGCTGCCGGTTTCCGCGATCAGGAAATTGGCGCCGGTGATGCCCACATCGGCGGCCAGGAACTTCTCCCGCAGCAGCACCCGCGCCTCGGTCAGCAGGTCGGAGGGCTCCGACAGCGACCGGGCCGGGTCGAGATGGGTGTGGACGCGGCGGAAATCCTCGGCCACCTGCTCCTTCGACAGGTGCAGGGCCGGGGCGATGATGTGGCTGGGCGCCTCCTTGCGGATCTGGATGATGTATTCACCCAGATCCGTCTCCACCACTTCCAGCCCGGCCTCCTCCAGGGCCGCGTTCAGCCCGACCTCCTCCGACACCATGGATTTGCCCTTGGTGACCATGCGGGCGCCGGCCGCGCGGCAGATGGAGAGGATGGCGGCGCGGGCCTCGGCCGGTGTGCGGGCCCAATGCACCTGGCCGCCGGCGGCCGTGACCTTGGCCTCGAACCGCTCCAGATACAGGTCGAGATGAGCCAGGGCATGGTCCTTGATGCGCTTGCCCTCGTCCCGCAGGGCCTCGAACTCCGGCAGGGCCGCCACGGCCTGGGCCCGCTTCAGCGGGAAGCCGGTCTTGAATTTGGTCAGCGCCCGGGTCAGGTCCGGGTCGGCCATGGCGGCGCGGGCGCGCTCCTTGAAGGCGTGGGAGGCGGGGATCAAGACTTGCCCCCACCGATGGGCGGAGCGGACAGCTCCCCGGCCAGGATCTCGGCCACATGACGCACCGCCACGGGACTGCCCAGCCGGTGCAGCCGCCCGGCCATGTTCATCAGGCAGCCCATATCGCCGGCCAGCAGGGTATCGGCCCCGGTGGCGGCCACGGCCGCTGCCTTGTCCGACACCATCTTGGCCGAGATCTCCGGATATTTGACACAGAAGGTCCCGCCGAAGCCGCAGCAGACCTCCGCCTCCGGCAATTCGGTCAGGCGCAGCCCTTCCACCCCGGCCAGAAGCCGGCGCGGCTGCTCCTTCACCCCCAGTTCGCGCAGGCCGGAACAGCTGTCGTGATAGGTGACATGGCCGTCATAGCGCGCCTCCACCCGCTCCACCCCCAGCACATCGACCAGGAAGCTGGTCAGCTCATGGGTGCGGCGGGCCAGATGATGGGCCTTGGGTCCCCATTCCGGGTCATCCTTGAACAACTCGGGATAGTGCAGCCGGACCATGCCGGCGCAGGAGCCGCTGGGGGCCACCACATAGTCGCAGTCGGCGAAGGCCCGGATCATGGCCTTGGCCAGATCCGCCGCCGCCGCGCGCTCGCCGCTGTTCCAGGCGGGCTGGCCGCAGCAGGTCTGCTCCGGCACGACGACGGTGCAGCCGGCCTGTTCCAGCAGCCGCACGGTGGCGAAGCCCACGGCTGGCCGCATCAGGTCCACCAGACAGGTGACCATAAGCCCCACACGGGGTGATTTGGCATCCACGGGCATGGCGGCTCCGGGCGAAGGGATAGGCATCAGCATGCCGGTGAAACAGTAGGGCGGCCGCCCCGGCTCGGCAATCCGGCGAATATGGGGGGCCGGCGTGCGCCGCCGGGCGGTCTTCCGCCTGGATCAGGCCGGGACAACCGACCCGCCGCCATGCTGCGGCGGGCCATCCTGCGGCAGGCCGGCCGCCGCGGACGGCGGATGCAGGGGCAGACGGCAGAGCACGGTGGTGCCCTGGTCGGGATTGCTCTGGATGTCCAGGGTGCCGCCATGCAGTTCGATGAAGCTCTTCACCAGGGCCAGTCCCAGACCGGCACCGGGGGTCCCCGCCCCGCCCTGCCCTCGCTCGAACCGGTGCAGGACGCGCTCCTGGTCCTGGCGGGGAATGCCGACGCCGGTATCCGAGACCGACAGCAGCACCCCGTCCCCGTCACGGCAGGCCCCGATGGTGATATGGCCACCGGCTGGCGTGAATTTGATGGCATTGCTGACCAGGTTGAACAGGGCCTGTTTCAGGCGCTTCTCATCGCCTTCCATCAGTCCGGGGCCGTCGGTGATGGCGACCCGCAGGTCCAGCGCCTGTTTGCGGGCCCAGTCCCGCGTCAACCCGGCCACCGACTGCACCAGCTGCGCCACATCGACGACATCGCGGTCCAGCACCATATAGCCGGCCTCGATGGTGGCGAGGTCCAGGATGTCGTTGACCAGGACCAGCAGTCGGCGGCTGGCCTCCAGCACCCCGCGCGCATATTCCAGCTGGCGCGGATTCAGCGCACCGAAATACTGATTATGCAGGATTTCGGCGAAGCCCATGATGGCGTTCAGCGGTGTGCGCAGCTGATAGCTGACATTGGCGATGAACTCGGACTTCAGGCGGTCCGCAGCCTCCAGCGCCTCATTGCTGGCGCGCAGCGCCTGCTCCACCCGGACACTGTCGCTGATGTCCAGGCAGGACAGCAGCACGGCCCCGTCCGGCAGCGGCACCTGGGCATAGCGGATAACGCTGCCATCGGTCAGGATCAGGGTCCCCCCGACGGGCACCCGCTCCAGCAGGCGCCCGGCCAGAACCTGCCGCTGCTCCTGCCAGTCGCTGCCGTCGTCCAGCAGTGGACGGAAACGGTCGATCAACTGGCCGGCATGGGGTTCGCCCCAGAGATCGTCCGGCGGCACCCGCCACAGCCGGGCGAAGGCCGGGTTCGACAGTTTCAGGCGGCCATCGCCGCCGAACACGGCCACGCCCTCGGCCAGATTGTCCAGCGTCTCCTGCTGCACGGCCATCAGGGTGTTGTAGGAGGATTCCAGCGCCAGCGTGTGGGTGACATCCTCCAGCACATACATCAGCCCGCCGAAGGGATGCGGCACCGACAGGGTGCGCAGCGTGCGCCCGTCCGGCAGATGCATCAGATCTTCCATCGGCTCCAGCAGCGAGGTGAATTCGGCCAGCCGCCGCCGCTTCCACTGGGCGAAATCGACCTCTTCCGTCAGTTTCCGCCGGGCGCGGAGATCCTCCAGGATCTCGCCGTAGAGCGGCTCGCCGGCCAGCCAGTCCTCATTGAGATCCCAGAGCCGGGCATAGGCCCGGTTGTAGAAGCGCAGGCGCGTATCCGCCCCATAGATGGCGATGGCCGATCCCAGCTGTTCCAGCACCTCGCCATGGGCGGCGACATGGCGGTCCAGCTCGTCGCGCAGCTCGCGCTCGCGGGTCCGGTCGACAGCGAACCCCAGCAGCCCGTCCGGGCCGGGCAGCATGCATTCCGTCAGCTCGAACAGCCGGCGCTCGCCATTGACCACGAGGAAGCGGCTTTCGCTCTGGGCCGTGCCGGATTCGCGCGCCTGCAGCGCCAGGGCCCGCGGCGGATAGCCGAACCCCGCCGCCGGCAGTTCCAGCTGCCTGTCCACCACCTGCTCGGGCGATGAATCCAGAAGGTGGGCGAAAGCCTGGTTGCACCAGAGCAGCCGGGTATCGCGCGCCCGGCGCCAGAGCGGCATGGGCAGGGTGTCCAGCATGCGCAGCAAGGCCTGCTGTTCCGCCTCGATGGCCCGTCGTGCCGCGCTCTGGCTCTGGATCTCGTCTGTTTCCGCGGTGATGTCGCGCAGAACGAGCAGGGGCACCGCCGCATCCTCGCCCGCCGTCCCGCGCCGGCCCATCGCCTGGAGGGTCCGGCTGCCATCGGCGAGGCGGACCGTGATGGTGAAAGGCTGTCCGGTCCTGCGCAGATGGGCGAACGACCCATGCAGGGCGGCGGCATCCGACGGCGCCAGCGCCTGCTCGATCGACTCCAGCCCGCGCAGCCGTTCCCGCCCCAGCAGCGCGGCCAGACCGGCACCGGCGGCATGGCCCGTTCCGTTCTCCGCTTCGGCGAACCAGATGTCCGGCATGCCATTGACCAGCGCCCGCAGGCGGCGCACCTCCGCCCCTGTCGTCTCCAATGCCTGGTGCAGCCGGCGGAAGCGCCGCCACAGGCCCAGCAGGCAGCCGCCAGCCAGAAACGCTGCCCCGGCCAGGACCGGGCCATGCCACATCGGCGTCGCCGCGCCAGAGGGCGGGAGAAGGTGGCTGCCAGCCAGCGCCAGGACCGCAGTGCCCAGGCCAGCGACATATATCCTGACGTCCGGCTTCACGGGGCGGAGTGTAGTGAACGGCTACGGAGAAAAGCAAGGCAGCGGGCCAGTCCCCTGGCCCGCTGCCGCATTTTCAGCGTCTATGACGGATCGCCTCCAGGGAGGTACCGCCGAAGACGAGCATCAGTACCGGTAGTGATCCGGCTTGAACGGACCGGTCTTTTCCACACCGATATACTCGGCCTGCGCCGGCGTCAGCTCGGTCAGCTTGGCGCCGATCTTGGCCAGATGCAGGCGGGCCACCTTCTCGTCCAGGTGCTTCGGCAGCACATAGACCTTGTTCTCGTAGGTCTGATGGTTGTTCCACAGCTCGATCTGGGCCAGCACCTGGTTGGTGAAGCTGGCGGACATCACGAAGCTGGGGTGGCCGGTGGCGCAGCCCAGATTGACCAGGCGACCCTTGGCCAGCACGATCAGGCGCTTGCCGTCGGGGAAGATCACCTCGTCCACCTGCGGCTTCACCTCTTCCCACTTGTAGTTCTGCAGCGAGGCGATCTGGATCTCGCTGTCGAAGTGGCCGATGTTGCAGACGATGGCCCGGTCCTTCATGGCGCGCATGTGGTCCAGGGTGATCACGTCCACATTGCCGGTGGCGGTGACGAAGATGTCGCCCTGCGGCGCGGCCTCATCCATGGTCACGACCTGATAGCCCTGCATGGCGGCCTGCAGCGCGCAGATCGGGTCGATCTCGGTGACCAGCACGCGGGCACCCTGGCTGCGCAGGGATTCGGCCGAGCCCTTGCCCACGTCGCCGAAGCCGGCGACGACGGCGACCTTGCCGGCCATCATCACGTCGGTGGCGCGGCGGATGCCGTCCACCAGGGACTCGCGGCAGCCGTACAGATTGTCGAACTTGGACTTGGTGACGCTGTCATTGACGTTGATGGCCGGAACCTTGAGGGTCCCCTTCTTCATCATCTCGTACAGACGATGCACGCCGGTGGTGGTCTCCTCCGACAGGCCGCGCACGTCGGTCAGCATCTCCGGATACTTGTCGTGCATGATCTGGGTGACGTCGCCGCCATCGTCCAGGATCATGTTCGGGGTCCAACCGTCCGGACCGCGCAGGGTCTGCTCGATGCACCACCAGAACTCCTCCTCGGTCTCGCCCTTCCAGGCGAAGACGGGGATGCCGGCGGCGGCGATGGCGGCGGCGGCCTGGTCCTGGGTGGAGAAGATGTTGCACGAGGACCAGCGCACGGAGGCACCCAGCTTCACCAGCGTCTCGATCAGGACGGCGGTCTGGATGGTCATGTGCAGGCAGCCGACGATGCGGGCGCCCTTCAGCGGCTGGCTGGCGCCATATTCCTCGCGCAGGGCCATCAGGCCCGGCATCTCGGTCTCGGCGATGGCGATCTCCTTGCGGCCCCACTCGGCCAGGGAGATGTCCTTAACCTTGTAGTCGGTGAAGGCGGACATGTCGGCATTCTCCACGGGATTGGCTTCAGGCGGGCAGGGCGCACCACGCCCGTCCCCTGCTGCCGCTGGATGTAGCAGCGCACCGGAATGCGGGCAAGCATAAAGATATCTTTATGTGTGCATCTAACGCCGCGGTGTTAGGTGCACCGATGCACGCCCTGCCTCTCCGCGATCCTTGGACCGCAGCCCGCTGCCGGATCAAGGGGCGTGGGAGGTCTTTCGGATAGGCTGCACCGGACTGGCACCGGCCAATGCCCGTCGCGCATAGAAGTCTGTCCTGTCCGGGTCTGCCGCGCATAGTCCGCCGCTTTTGCGCGACGGCTGGCCGGAGAGCATGATCCGTCCGCGGTCGCAGGGACCCCGATGGGGACCGATCCGCACCGTATATAGTGTCCGGTTATTCTCCGGGACTGGCAGGGATCTGACAGTTCCGGCGGGCGGCCCCGTCAGTACCGGGGGGTGCAGGTCCGGCTAGGCCGGACCGACGGGCCGCCCCATTCTGTTCATCCGATAGCAAGTCGGCCCGGCTGCCCGTCCAAAGGGCCGTTAAAGGGCCGTTCCGAACCAACCATCGCGCTTGGCAGCCTCCAGCCGCGCTTCCAGATGCGCCCACAGGGTCGGACAGCCGGCCTGGATCGGTGGGCCGACGCGGCGGACCACCTGCTCATGGCGGATGCCGTTCTCGCGCCAGCTCTGGCCGGCATTGGCGAGGTTCAGCAGCACCGGCATGGCCCGGTCCGCGGCATGGGCGAAGCGCGCCTCCGCCGTCTCTCCTGCCTCGAATTCCTGCCACAGAGCCAGGAAGGTCTTTCCCTGTTCCGCCGGCAGCAGGCCGAAGATGCGCTCGGCCGCGGCCCGTTCGGCGGCCTTGCGTTCCTCCCAGCCGCCTTCGGCGTAAACGATGGTATCGCCGGTATCGATCTCCCCCACATCATGGACCAGCAGCAGCTGGACCACCCGGCTCATATCCACCGGCTCCGGCGCATGGGGTGCCAGGGACAGGGCCAGCAGGGCGATCTGCCAGCTGTGCTCTGCCGAATTCTCGTAGCGGTCCAGCCCCAGCGGCTTGGTCCGGCGGGTCACCCCCTTCAGCCGGTCCAGTTCAAGGATGAAATCGACGATCTGCTGCATGGGGCACCCTCAACAGCGGGAAAGCCCGGATCTGATGCGCGCCGAACCAGGTTGCTTCTGTGATGTCCATCACAGCCTCGTTCCCTCTGCTGGCCAGGTCGCCTCGAGGGCGGCGAGCAGGTGTCATCACCGTAGCACGATGCTTACCAGCAAAACGATCCGGGCTGATGCGTCTCCGCCACAATGCCTATCGGAGCAGCCTATCAAGGGTTTTGGCTGCTTAACGGGAAGCATTTTCGTCATTGCGCAGAACCGTCATGCGGGCGTCATCCAAGTTTAATTTTGTTTACGCATGCACGTAACACAGCTCCGGCAAAGCCCTCCTACCAATCGAGGAGGGGGGTGTCCTGTGCGTATGCGTCTGCAGAGTGTCCTGTTGTCCGCCACGGCCCTGGCGGCGGGCTTGTCCATCGGTGCGGCCTGGGCGGGCGAGATCACCGGCCGTGTGGCCGCCAATGGAGGGAACATCTCCCTGGCCGGCGCCGCGGTGGAACTGGTCGAACTGGGCCGCAAGACCACGACGCAGACCGACGGCAGCTATCGCTTCCCGGAGGTTGCGGCGGGCACCTATACGCTGCGCACCTCCTATGCCGGCGGGACGTCGGTGGAGCAGAAGGTCCAGGTTCCGGCCACGGGTGCGGTGTCGGCCGATATCGCCCTGGGCGACGGGGGGACGCTGGAGGAGATCGTCATCATCGGCCAGCGCGCCAATCTGGCCAGCACCGTGTCGCGCCAGCGTGCGGCCGATGGTGTCGTCAGTGTCGTCACCCGTGACAGCGCTGGCCAGTTCCCCGATCAGAACGTGGCGGAATCGGTGCGCCGTCTGCCCGGCGTCAATGTGCTGAACGATCAGGGCGAAGGCCGCTTCATCGCTGTCCGCGGCCTTGATCCCAACCTCAACGCCGCCTCCATCAACGGGGTGCGCACGCCGGCGCCGGAGGCGGACATCCGGTCCGTGGCCCTGGACGTGATCCCGACCGAGCTGGTGGAATCCATCGAGGTCAAGAAGACCCTGACCCCGGACATGGACGCCGACACCATCGGCGCCTCCATCGAGATCAACACCACCAGCGCGCTGGAACGGCGCAAGCCCTATATCGGCGCCAAGCTGGAGGGATCGTACAATGACCAGTCCAGCGCCTGGTCGCCCAAGGGCAGCATCGACTTTTCCGGCATGGCCACCGACCGGCTGGGTGTGGCCGGCGGTTTCTCCTACTACAAACGCAAGTTCGAGACCGACAATGTCGAGGCCGAGGGCTGGAATGAGGAGAATGGCGCCACCTACGCCGAGAAGATCGAATATCGCGACTATGACGTGACCCGCGAGCGCATCGGCGGCTCGCTGTCCTTCGATTATCTGGCGGACGACAACACCACCCTCTATCTGCGCGGCATGTACAGCCAGTTCGACGACCAGGAGTATCGGCGCCGGCTGGCTTTCGACATGGAGGATGCCGTTCCCAACAGTGGCTCCGACCACACGGCCAATTTCAACAGTGCCGATGGCGAGCGCTTCACCGTCATCCGCGACCTCAAGGACCGCTTCGAGCGCCAGACCATCGCCACGGTCACGGCAGGCGGCGAGACCAGGCTCGATGCCTGGGTCTTCGATTATTCCGCTGCCTATTCCAAGGCCAGGGAGAAGGAGGATGGCTCCATCGACCCGGCCCGCTTCCGCCAGCGCTTCAGCGGCAGCGGATCCAGCGCCGGCGCCGTCAGCTTTGATTTCAGCGATCTGGGCAAGCCCAGCTATAACGTTACCACGGGCGGCGCCAATTTCCTCAATGCCAGCCGCTACAGCTTCTATCGCCTGGAAGAGACCGATCTCAGCCTGTCCGAGGATGAGGAATGGTCGGCCAAGGCGGATGCCACCCGCACCTTCGCCCTGGGACAGGGCACCGTCGATCTGAAGGTTGGCGCCAAGGCCCGGCTGCGTGAGAAGAGCCACGATCTCAACATCAACTATTACGACGGCTATGACGGCAGTCTGACCCTGGCGGACATGCAGGGCCATTCGACCTACGGCATCGCCGCCATCGACCCGGTGCCCGCCAAGAAGAGCATGGCCGATTTCTTCCATGCCAATCGCGGCAAGTTCAAACTCAGCGATGTGGACACGGCCTATGAGTCCGCCATCGCCGACTATGGCGTCGATGAGGACATCTATGCCGGCTACCTCATGGGCCGCTATGACGGCGGTCCGCTGCGGCTGATCGGCGGTGTCCGCGTCGAGCGGACACGGGACAAGATGCGGGGCAGCGAGGTGGAACTGGTGGCCGAAGGGGCCACGCGCAACGGCGTCACGCTGGACGAGGACACCGTGTTTCTGACGCCGGTCGATTTCTCCAAGACCTACACGGACTGGCTGCCCAGCCTGTCGCTCCGTTATGAGGCGGCCGACGATGTGGTGCTGCGGGCCGGCGTCTTCCGCAGCGTGGTGCGCCCCAACATGGGTCAGATCGCGCCGCGCTTCCTGGTGGAGGAGTCCGAGGATGGCGATCGTGAAGGCGAATTCGGCAATCCCGACCTGAAGCCCTACCGGGCCTGGAACTTCGACGCCTCGGCCGAATGGTATCTGGCGCGCGAAGCCGTGCTGTCCGGTGGTGTCTTCTACAAGTCGATCAAGGATTACATCGTCACCAGCAAGCGCGAGGACGGCAGCTTCAACGGCATTGCCTTCGACGAAGCCCTGATCCCCATCAATGGCGACACCGCCAAGGTCAAGGGCTTCGAGGCCAACTACCAGCAATCGCTGCTGTTCCTGCCGGAACCGCTGGATGGGCTGCTGGTGTCGCTCAACTATACCTACACTGATGCCGATGGCGACGTGCCGCTGGAAGGCGGCGGCACCCGGAAGATCCCGCTGCCGGCGTCCTCCAAAAACACCTATACGGCCGTGCTGGGCTACGAGAAGGGGCCGATCAGCCTGCGCGTGGCCGCCACCTACCGCAGCGGCTATCTGGACGAGTTGGGGGCCAGCGCCGAGGAGGACCGCTACGTCAAGGATCATCTGCAATGGGATGTAACGGGCAAATACACGCTGACCGACAACATCCAGCTCTTCGGCGAACTGATCAATCTCGGCAACGAGCCCTATCTGGCCTATCAGAAGGGGCCGAACGGCGACCGGCTGCTGCAGTATGAGGAGTACAGCTGGACCGGCAAGATGGGCGTCCGCCTGACCTACTGAGTGGAACCCGGCCTGAGTGGAACCGCCAGGGGCCGGCTTGCGCCAGACGGGGACCGGCCCCACCTCCACCGGTCGCAGCATCGACCCTTGCCGTGCCCCTCTGCGGTCGGGGGGCCCGGTGCGATCCCTTTCCCGACGAGATGAAAGATACCAGCCCCATGCGTCGCCTGCTCAGCATTGCCCTTCTGTTGATGGCCCAGCCTGCGCTGTCGGCCCAGGCGGCGCCTGCCGAGATCGTTGCCGTTCCGGTCGCCGCCGAAACCACGCCGGGTCAGCCGGACTCGCCACAGAAGGGAGATGCCGATGATCCCGCCGTGTGGCTGCATCCCTCGGACCCCGGCCGCAGCCTGATCATCACCACGGCCAAGGAGGCGGGCCTGCGTGTCTTCGACCTGCAGGGCCGGCTGGTGCAGCGGATCGATGCCGCCGCCAAGGGCGCCGGCACGCCCGGCGGGCGCTACAACAATGTCGATGTGGTCTATGGCGTGGCCGGGCCGGACGGCAGCCGCATGGATATCGCCGTGGCCAGCGACCGTGGCCGTGACCGCATCATGGTCTGGCGTATCGATGGCGACAGGGCCGAGGCGCCGCTGACCGACATCACCGCCCCCGACCAGCCCCAGATCTTCCCGACGCGGCGCGCGGCCGATGGCAGCGGGGAGATCGCGAATCCGGTCAAGGAGCAGCACACGGCCTATGGCCTGACCACCTGGCATGACCCGGCCAGCGACGCCGTCTATGCCATCGTCGCCCAGCGCAAGGAGGCCCGGCTGGCGCAGCACCGGCTGGTGGTGCGCCCGGACGGACTGGTCACCCATGTCCGGACCCGGCAGTGGGATTTTCCCTACAGCCATGCCGGTCAGGATCTGACGGCCGGCAGCAAGACCGATCCGGATCTCGACTGGTCGCCGCAGTTCGAGGGGCTGGCCGTCGATGCCGAGCGCGGCATCCTGTTCGCCGGTCAGGAGGATGTCGGCCTGTGGCGGGTGGATCTGCGCAGCGGCACGGCCGAGGCGGCGCCCTTCTACGAGGCGGCCGGCGCGCCCAAGTCCCCCTTCCACCGGCCGGACAGCCGTCTGGTCCGCGATGTCGAAGGGCTGACCATCTTCTACGGCCCCGATGGCAGCGGTTATCTTCTGGTCTCCAGCCAGGGGGCCGCTCATGGCGATCATCCCGGCCCGGATGCCCAGGGCCGTGACGACAGCTTCGCCGTGTTCGAGCGGGCCGCCCCCAACCGCTATCTCGGTTCGTTCCGCCTGACGGCGGCCGGCAGCATCGACGCCGTCCAGGAATGCGACGGGGCCGATGTCACCAGCATGCCGCTGCCTGGATATCCGGGCGGGCTGCTGATTACCCAGGACGGCTACAATGACGATCTCAACGGTCTGTCCGGCAAGCCGGCCGCGACGAATTTCAAGTTCACGGCCTGGGACTCCGTGGCCCGCGCCCTGAACCTGACCGTTCCGTCCGCTGGCTTCGATCCGCGCAAGCCGGTCGTTCGCCCCTGACGGTGTCCTGGTCTTTCGGTGGACCGGGGTGGCTTGACTCCCCCGGCTCCCCCCGATAGAACGCCCGGCCCTTCCCGATCCCATGCGAAAGGTGCCGGCGATGACGGCCTGCGGTCTCGATTTCGGCACGTCCAACTCGACCCTTGGCGTGGTCGGCCCGGACGGTTGGGTGCTGGCTCCCCTCGAAGGCGACAGCACCACCCTGCCCAGCGCCATCTTCTTCGATTTTGAAACGCACCAGCCGCGGTTCGGCCGCGATGCCATCGCCACCTATGCCGCCGGTGGCGAGGGACGGCTGATGCGTTCGCTGAAAAGCGTGCTCGGCACCGGGCTGATCGATGAGGATACGGCGCTGGACCGCACCCGGATCGGCTTCCGCGAGGTCATCGGGCTGGTGGTCCGCCATGTCAAGGAAACGGCGGAGCGGGCCACGGGAACGGCGCTGTCGCATGTGGTCCATGGCCGGCCCGTGCATTTCGTCGATGGCGATGCCGCAGCCGACCAGCGGGCCGAGGATGCCCTGGCCGACATTGCCCGCGATGCCGGGTTCGGCGAGGTCTCCTTCCAGTACGAGCCCATCGCCGCGGCGCTGCACTATGAATCCCAGATCGCCGCGGAGGAGATCGCTCTGATCGCCGATATCGGCGGCGGTACATCGGACTTCTCCATCGTCCGCATCGGTCCGCGGCGGGCGAAGCGTCCGGACCGCATGGACGACATCCTGGCCAATGACGGCCTGCGCATCGGCGGCACCGATTTCGACCGGCTGTTGAGCCTGGCCGCCGTGATGCCGCATCTGGGGTACCACGCCCCCTTGCGCACGGCCGGCCTGTCCACCCCCAACGCCTGGTATGTGGATCTGGCCACCTGGGCCAAGATCAATTTCCTCTACACGCCGCAGACGCTGGCCGAGGTGCGGCGGGTGACGGCGCAGGCGGTATCGCCCGCCCTGGTCGGGCGGTTGCTCACGGTGCTGGAGCATCATCTCGGTCATCAGCTGGCCATGCGGGTGGAGGCGGCCAAGATTGCTCTGTCTGGGGATGCTGCCGTCGATGTGGATCTGTCGCTGGTGGAGCCGGGACTGGACGCCCCCACCAGCCGCGGGCGCCTGTCCGACGCCATCCAGGACCCGGTGCGGCGACTGGCGGCCATGACCCGCGACTGTCTGCATCAGGCGGCCCTGCGGCCGGATCAGGTGGATGCGGTGTTCCTGACCGGCGGTTCGACCCTGTTGCCGGCCGTGCGCGCGGCCATCACGGCGGAATTGCCCCAGGCCCGCATCGTCGAGGGCGACAAGTTCGGGGCGGTCGGGCTTGGCCTGACCATCGAGGCGGAGCGGCGTTATGGCCGCGGCTGAGGCCGTTGCCGGAACAGCATCCGCCTGTCTATGGTGATCCCCCGCCTCTTCGCGCCGGACCTCCATGACCCCCTTTGGCGAACGTGTCCGTGAACTCCGTGCCCGCAAGGGCGTCAGCCTCAAGGAGATGGCGACGGAGCTGGAGATCAGTTCGGCCTACCTGTCCGCCCTGGAGCATGGGCATAAGGGGGTTCCCTCCCCCATGCTGCTGCGTCAGATCTGCACCTATTTCGGGCTGATCTGGGACGAGGCGGAGGCGCTGGAGCGCCTCGCCGGACTGTCCGATCCGCGGGTGGTGGTGGACACGGCCGGCCTCACACCCGACCACACGCTGGTGGCCAATCTGCTGGCCCGGCGTATTGCCCGGCTGACGCCCGACGCTCTGGCGCAGCTTCTGGACCTGCTGAAGACCCTACTCAAGGATTGACGGCGCGGCCCTTATACCCGACAAATTTTCCGCGGTTCCCTCTCGCCTCCGGTCCCGGTATGGTCCATCTGAGTGGAACCATTCTAAATTCCTAGTCCGGAGGAACCGATGCCGTCCCGCCTTGAACTTCTCTGCATCGAGAAGGGTCTGAAGATGACGGAGCAGCGGCGCGTGATCAGCCGTGTCCTGTCCGACAGCACCGATCATCCCGACGTGGAGCAGGTCTATCGCCGGGCGGTCGAACTGGACCCCAACATCTCCATTGCCACCGTCTACCGCACCATGCGGCTGTTCGAAGAGGCCAACGTCATCGAGCGTCTGGACTTCGGCGATGGCCGGGCGCGTTATGAGGAGGCGCGGGATGAACATCACCATCATCTGATCGATGTGCAGACGGGTGAGGTGGTCGAGTTCTCCAGCGAGGAGTTGGAGCAGATCAAGGAAAAGATCGCCCACAGCCTGGGCTTCCAACTGATCGGTCACCGTCTTGAGCTGTACGGGGTCCGCACGGACCGCGACGGCGTCAGGACCGGGCTGCTGAAGAAATAAGGGGACTGTTCATGCAGCGTTTCGGGCGGTGCGGCACCCGGGCTGGGGCAGGCAACGGGGATTGCTGCCGGCCCGCTGTGGTCCGGGCCTATCGCGAGATGCATGCCAAGGGGCAGCCCGACCGCTATTGCTTCGAAGCGGCCGTGATCGTCTATCTCTGGCACCATCCGGATACACCGCAGCCCGAGGCCATGGACATCGTCGGGTCCTGGGTCTCTGCCGGAACCCTGCACTGAGGCCCTGTCGCATCGGGGCTGACCCGATCGGTTTGCTCCCGCCTTCCATGCCACGGCTCCGGGCCACGGCTCCGGCGGCCGCATTGCCTGTGTGCGGGCACAGGAAAAGCGGCAATCCGGCCGCTTCGGCGGGCCGGCGGATGTCGATGCGACGGCATCCGATGCGCTGCGATCCGGTCCGTGTGGCCCAATCCGTCCACATGAACGCGTCCGTGCATCGCCTCGGACGCCGAGGCATCAACGCCCCTGCATCCGGCCCCCTGCGAAGGCCGCCGCATCAGCAATGGCCGGCCGGTTTTCCATCCAGCAGCGGATCGAGATCCTGGCTCTTGGCGGCCAGTTGGCGCGCCGAATCCTCGGCCACCATGGCGGCCAGACCGATGAAATGGGCCAGTTCCGTCATGCGGAACTGACGGGCATCGGCGGCCAGATTGTCCAGGCAGTGCTTGATCGCCAGCGCCATGCGCATCGGCGGCTCGTCTGAACCGTCCGCGCAGTCGAGATCCGGCACATCCAGTGTGGCTTGTTGCGACATGATTGATTACGCCCCCCATGCGCGGCGATGCGGGCCGCGACCGCATTCACTCAAGGCCATAGTACCTAATTCCTTACGGGTAGGAAAAGTCTTAAAGTGATAGATCGAATAGATATACAGATCGAGCCGGCTGGCTAGGCGTCAGGTGCCCCGGCGGACGGCGTGGATGGCCTACCCCGCCCCCCGCTGCCGCCTGCCGGCGGTGGCATGCCCGGGCCGACCTGCCGCATTTCCGCATGGGCGCCGGAACATCGATGCACATCCGCCAACGCAGGCGCCCGTTGCAGCCTCGGCGACACCTGCCTATATCTGCCAGCGAGTGGCAGGGTATTCCCAGAGCCCTGCCCCGTGTCCGGCCTTGTCCGGCCTCCCCCGGGGGCGTGGCGCCGGATGCGGCAAACCAATGGGAACACGGGCAAAGGGGATCGCGGGCGGTGCCGCGGGGAACAGTGGGCCGCAGACGATCTGCCGGAAACGAGAGGTCCAGCATGAGCAAGGTCATCGGGATTGATCTGGGCACCACGAATTCGTGCGTGGCCGTTATGGAAGGCGCGCAGGCGAAGGTCATCGAGAACGCGGAAGGTGCCCGCACGACCCCGTCCATGGTCGCTTTCACCCAGGGGGGAGAGCGCCTCGTCGGCCAGCCGGCCAAGCGTCAGGCGGTGACGAACCCCGACAACACCCTCTTCGCCATCAAGCGCCTGATCGGGCGCCGTTTCGACGACCCGATGGTGAAGAAGGATATGGGACTGGTGCCCTACAAGGTCATCGCCGGTTCCAACGGCGACGCCTGGGTCGAGGCCCATGGCGAGAAGTACAGCCCGAGCCAGATCAGCGCCTTCATCCTGCAGAAGATGAAGGAGACCGCCGAGGCCTATCTGGGCGAGAAGGTGACGCAGGCCGTCATCACCGTGCCGGCCTATTTCAATGACAGCCAGCGCCAGGCCACCAAGGATGCCGGCAAGATCGCCGGTCTGGAAGTGCTGCGCATCATCAACGAGCCGACGGCCGCCGCCCTTGCCTATGGCATGGAAAAGAAGGGCACCGGCACCATCGCCGTCTACGATCTGGGCGGCGGCACCTTCGACGTGTCGATCCTGGAAATCGGCGACGGCGTGTTCGAGGTGAAGTCCACCAATGGCGACACCTTCCTCGGCGGTGAGGATTTCGACGGCAAGATCATCGATTATCTGGCCGAGGAGTTCCAGAAGGAGCAGGGCATCGACCTGCGCAAGGACCGTCTGGCCCTGCAGCGCCTGAAGGAAGCGGCGGAAAAGGCCAAGATCGAGCTGTCCAGCTCGATGCAGACCGAGGTCAACCTGCCCTTCATCACCGCCGATGCCTCGGGTCCGAAGCATCTCAATATCAAGCTGAGCCGCGCCAAGCTGGAAGCCCTGGTCGAGGATCTGGTCCGCCGCACCGTCGGCCCGTGCCAGGCCGCGCTGAAGGATGCCGGCCTGAAGGCCAGCGAGGTCGACGAGGTGATCCTGGTCGGTGGCATGACCCGCATGCCCAAGATCATCGAGACCGTGAAGCAGATCTTCGGCAAGGAGCCGAACCGCGGCGTGAACCCGGACGAGGTGGTCGCCGTCGGCGCCGCCATCCAGGGCGGCGTGCTGAAGGGCGAGGTCAAGGACGTCCTGCTGCTGGACGTGACGCCGCTGTCGCTGGGCATCGAGACGCTGGGTGGCGTGTTCACCCGCCTGATCGACCGCAACACCACCATCCCGACCAAGAAGTCCCAGGTCTTCTCCACGGCCGAGGACAACCAGTCGGCGGTGACCATCCGCGTGTTCCAGGGTGAGCGCGAGATGGCGGCAGACAACAAGCTGCTTGGCCAGTTCGACCTGATGGGCATTCCGCCGGCCCCGCGCGGCGTGCCGCAGATCGAGGTGACCTTCGACATCGATGCCAACGGCATCGTCAACGTGTCCGCCAAGGACAAGGCCACCAGCAAGGAGCAGACCATCCGCATCCAGGCCTCGGGCGGTCTGTCGGACGCCGACATCGACAAGATGGTCAAGGATGCCGAGGCACACGCCGCTGAGGACAAGAAGCGCAAGGAGCTGGTCGAGGCCAAGAACCATGCCGACGGCCTGATCCACACCACAGAGCGCACCCTGTCGGAGTCCGGCGACAAGATCCCCGCGGGTGAGAAGTCGGCAGTGGAAGGCGCCATTGCCGAGCTCAAGGCTGTGCTGGGCGGTGACGACGCCGCTGCCATCAAGGCCAAGACCGAGGCCCTGGCCCAGGTCAGCATGAAGATGGGCGAGGCCCTCTACAAGGCGGGCCAGGAGGCTCCGGGTGCCCAGACCGCCGGTGCGGACGAGCCCGCCAGCGAAGGCGGGGCGGAAAAGGTGGTCGATGCCGACTTCGAGGAAGTCGACGACGACCGCAAGAAGTCCTGATCCTGGGCGGGCTCCGTTCCCATGATTGTGCGCGGGCCCGTCCGGACCTCCGGACGGGCCCGTCGCATGCGCCCCCCGGCGCGACGGGCCGCGGTATGACAGACCGTGGATGGGAACACGCCGTTGGATGTGATGAATCGAGGCTGCGTGCACCAGGTCCTGGGCTGGTGCCGCCGGTGGGGGTAGCATAGGCCGCCATGTCAAAGCGCGACTACTACGAGGTGCTGGGCGTCGAGAAGGGCGCCAGCGCCGACGACCTGAAGAAGGCCTACCGCAAGCTGGCCATGCAGTACCACCCTGACCGCAATCAGGGTGACAAAGCTGCCGAACAGAAATTCAAGGAAATCAACGAAGCCTATGATGTCCTGAAGGACGAGCAGAAGCGGGGCGCCTACGACCGCTTCGGCCATGCCGCCTTTGAGAACGGGCGCGGACCCGGCGCCGGTGCTGCCGGCGGCTTCGATTTCGGCTCGGGCTTCGCCGACATCTTCGACGAGATGTTCGGGGAGTTCATGGGCCGGGGCGGCCGCGGCGCCCAGGCCAACAACCGCGGCGCCGACCTGCGCTACAATCTGGAGATCACGCTGGAGGAGGCGTTCCAGGGGACCACCACCCAGGTGCGCGTGCCCACCAGCGTGATGTGCGACAGCTGCGGCGGTTCCGGTGCTGAAAAGGGCAGCCAGCCCATCACCTGCCCGACCTGCAACGGTGCCGGCAAGGTGCGGGCGCAGCAGGGTTTCTTCACCATCGAGCGCACCTGCCCCGGCTGCGGCGGCGCCGGTCGCGTCATCAAGGACCCCTGCCGGGCCTGTGGCGGCCAGGGCCGGGTGCGCAAGGAGAAGACGCTGCAGGTCAACATCCCGGCCGGTGTCGAGGACGGGACCCGCATCCGTCTGGCCGGGGAGGGCGAGGCGGGGTTGCGTGGCGGCAGCCCGGGTGATCTCTACATCTTCCTCGCCATCGCACCGCACCGCTTCTTCCAGCGCGACGGTGCCAATCTGCATTGCCGCGTCCCCATCCCCATGACCACGGCGGCCCTGGGCGGCACCATCGAGGTGCCGACCGTGGAGGGCACCCGGGCCAAGATCACGGTGACGCCCGGCACCCAGTCCGGTCATCAGTTCCGCCTCAAGGGCAAGGGCATGACCGTGCTGCGCAGCCCCGCCCGCGGTGACATGTACATCCAGGTGGTGGTGGAGACGCCGGTCAACCTGACCAAGAAGCAGCAGGAGTTGCTGAAGGAGTTCGAGAAGGCGGGCCAGGAGGGCCACCATCCGGAATCCGAGGGCTTCTTCGCCAAGGTCAAGGAGCTGTGGGCCGACCTCAAGGACTGAGGCCGGGGCGCGGCGTCGGCGATATCCGGGCGGCCCTTTGCTTGGAAGCGGCCGCCCATTCCTTGGGCACTGCCCCAGCGGGGGCGTGCCGCTGCCAGTGCCGGCTGGACGCATGACGCTACCGGACTATCTTCCGTGCTGCTGAAGTTCTTCCGTTCACCACTGTGTGCCGGTGATGTCCGTCCTCTCCGTTCCCATTGCCATCATTGGAGCCGGTCTTGCCGGTCTGGCCTGTGCTGACAGGCTGATGCAGGCCGGGCTGGAGGTCCGGCTGTTCGACAAGGGGCGGGGACCCGGGGGGCGGCTGTCCACCCGGCGCAGTGACCGCTTCCAGTTCGATCATGGCTGCCAGTTCCTGACAGCCCGTGACCCCGACTTTCAGGGCAGGATGGCGCGGTGGCTGGATGATGGCGTTGCGGCCCGCTGGACCGTCCCCGTGGTCCGGCTGCATCCCGGCGGCCTGGTGGAGGACAGTCCGGGCGAGCGCTTCGTCGGCGTTCCCGGCATGAATGCCCCGATCCACGCCCTGGCGGATGGATTGCCGGTCCAGTGGGGTCTGCGCGTCGCTGCGGTGGAGCCTGGGCGTGATGGTTGGCGCCTGACCGCAGAGGACGGGCGCGACCTCGGCTGTTATCAACAGGTCGTCATCGCGGTGCCGGCACCGCAGGCGGTCCCGCTGCTTGCCGGTGCGCCCGATCTCGCCAGCCGCGCCGCCATGGCGCACATGGCCCATTGCTGGGCGGTGATGCTGGCCTTTGAGGACCGGATCGATGTGGCCTGGGATGCCGCCTTCGTCGCCGCGGCGGGCGGCGAGGGACGGCCCCTGTCCTGGCTGGCGCGCAACAGTTCCAAGCCGGGCCGTCCGCCGGCGGAAAGCTGGGTGCTGCATGCCGCGCCCACCTGGTCGGATGTGCATTCGGAACTGGCTTCGGATGCGGTCCTGGCCCGTCTGTTGCCTGCGTTCCAGACCCTGACCGGGGCCAGGGCGGCACCGGTGCATGCAGTGGCCCATCGCTGGCGCTATGCCTTGCCGACGGCACCCCTGGGGGATGGCTGCCTGTGGAAACCGCAGGCTGGTCTGGGGGCCTGCGGCGACTGGTGCCTGGAGGCCCGGGCTGAAGCGGCCTGGGTCAGTGGCCGCCGCTTGGCTCAGGCGATGCTGGCCCCGGCACCGGAGCGCCCGCTATGACCCTTCCCGATCCCGACGATTACGTGCCTAGCCCTTGCGTCCGCATCTGCCGGCTGGACGCCAGGCGCCGTTACTGCGTGGGGTGCCTGCGCACGGTGGAGGAGATTGCCGCCTGGGGTGGCATGGGCTCCGACCAGCGCCGGGCCGTGCTGGCGGATCTGGTGGAGCGCAAGCGCTGAAGCGCCGCCGACCGACAGCATGCGCCGGTCAGTCGAAATCCGTGGGCAGGTCCGGTCCCTCCCGGTGCGCGAACATGCGGTCGATCTGGAAGGGCAGCACCCGGCCCTGCGACAGCTCCTCCATCGGAACCTCATGCCGGGCGAAGAAGGCGGCGGCTCCCGTCTCGACCCTGTCGCCGCGGGCCGTCCGCGGGTCGTCCTCGGGATCGCACAGGAAGAACATCTTGTAGATGTGGAAGGGAAAGGGTGGCTGGTGCGGATGCCGGGCCCGGTCATAGACGGCTGCGAGTTTCCGGGCACGGACGCGCAGTCCGGCTTCCTCCAGCACCTCGCGGACCACGCAGTCGGCCGCCGACTGGTTGACATCGGCCCAGCCCCCCGGCAGCGTCCAGCGCCCCTGGTCGGCCAGTTCCCTGACCAGAAGAATGCGCCCCCGATCATCGAAGACAGCGCCACGCACATCCACCTTCGGCGTGGCATAGCCGGACTGCCGCGCGAACAGCGCCTCGATCACGGCGGGATCCCCGGCCGACCGGGCGGCCATCATTTCCGCGGCCAGGGCGCGAAGCGCCTCGTAGCGCTCGCGGTCATAGACATCGCGGGTGAAGGTCAGACCCGATTGGGCCAGGGCCTGGATCCGTCGCGCCCAGCGCAGCCAGTCCGGTTCCATATCAGTCTTTGTCCCTGTCAATGACGGATCAGTCCTTGCCGCCCATCTCGTCCAGGCGGCGGTCCAGCCGGTCGATGAGGCTGGCCAACAGCTCCTGGTCGACGGAGGTCAGGCAGTCCAGGAACTGCTGTTCCCAATCCAGGGCCAGGGGGGTGATCTGTTCATAGAGCTGCCGGCCCTGGGCCGTGAAGGACAGGCGCAGCAGGCGCTGGTCTTCCGGATGCACGGCGCGGGAGAGGAGGCCGCGCTCCACCAGCCCGTTGACGGCCCGGCTGACCTTGGCCTTGTCCATCTGCGACCGTTCGACGATGTCGTTGCTGGACAGCGGCTGTTCCCGGCCCAGGATGGCGATGACCCGCCATTCCGGGATGGAGATGCCGAATTTGTCCTGATAGCGGCGCGACAGCTCGCGGCTGATGCGCTTCGACAGGACATTGATGCGGTAGGGCAGGAAGCTGTCGAGATGGAGCATGGCAGCACTCAGCGTTACCCGGCCCGACCGGACTTGCAAGGGGCAGATTGGCCACCCCCGGGCCGGCGGAAGGGGCGTCTGGGATAAAGCCGCTCAAAGCCCTCGTAATCCTCCATCGGCGCGGATGATTTCCCCCGTGATCCAGCCGGCCTCGTCGCGGCATAGCCATGCCACCAGGGCGGCGATCTCCTCCGGTGTGCCGATGCGGCCCAGGGCGGTCCGGGCCAGGATCTCCGGCACGCGGGACGCGTCCCCACGCTTGAAACGGTCGGTGGCGGTCACACCCGGTGCGACGGCGTTGACGCTGATGCCGCGGGGACCCAGCTCCTGCGCCAGCACGCTGGTGAAGGCGTGGAGGGCGCCCTTGCTGGCGGCATAGGTGGCACGCCCCGCCACCGGCCGGTCGGTGATGACCGAGCCCAGATTGATGATGCGTCCGCCGGCGGGCATGGCGCCGGCCGCGGCGCGGCAGATCAGAATCGGTGCCGTGACATTCACGGCCAAGACTGTCTGTATCTCCGCCACCGGCAGCTCGGCCAGGGCGGCGAAGCGGCCGATGCCAGCATTGTTGACCAGGATCGCGGGCGCGCCACCCGACAGGGCGGCGGCTTGGCCGTACAGGCTTTCCGACTGCGCCGCATCGGCCAGATCGGCCTGCAGAAGGCTGGCTCGGCGGCCCAGGGCGCACACATCGGCGGCAACTCCCTCGGCGGCGGCCGTGTCGTGGCCGTAATGCAGAACCAGATCGGCCCCGTCGGCGGCCAGACGGCGGGCGATGGCGGCGCCGATGCCGCGGGAGGCACCGGTGACCAGGGCGGTCTTGCCCAACAGGGGCGGTTGCATGCAGTCTCCCGTTTCAGAAGAAACGATATCCGACAGCACCGAAGGTGCCACCATGAAGCTCTACACCTACTACCGGTCCAGCGCCGCCTATCGTGTGCGCATCGCTCTGGCGTTGAAGGGGCTGGGCTATGAACCGGTCCCGGTGCATCTGCTGCGCGATGGCGGCCAGCACAACAGCCCCGCTTACCGGGCCGTCAATCCCCAGGGGCTGGTGCCGGCCCTGGAGGATGGGCCGGCCCTGCTGACGCAATCGCTGGCCATTGTCGAGTATCTGGAGGAGACGCATCCGGTTCCGGCCCTGCTGCCGCCGGATCCGCTGGCGCGTGCGCGTGTCCGCGCCTTCGCCCATGCCATCGCCTGCGATATCCATCCCATCAACAATCTGCGGGTGCTGACCTATCTGCGCGGTCCGCTGGCCCAGCCGGAACCAGCCGTGGCCGCCTGGATCCGCACCTGGGTGGAGACGGGTCTGGCGGCGCTGGAGCGGATGGTGGTATCCGGCGCGCCCTACTGTTTCGGCGAAACGCCGGGCATGGCCGACCTCTGCCTGGTGCCTCAGCTGTTCAACGCCCGCCGTTTTGGCTGTGACCTGGCGGGCTGCCCGTCGCTGCTGGCGATCGACGCACGCTGCCGGGACCTGCCCGCCTTCCGGCAGGCGGCCCCGGATGCCCAGCCGGATGCGGGCTGACGGGGGCCTCAGCCCTGACGGAGCAGCAGCGGCCCCAGCGGCCGCCCGGCCAGGATATGCAGGTGGAAGTGGGGCACGTCCTGATGGCTGTCGCGTCCGTGGTTGCTGATCAGGCGGTAGCCGGTGGCGTCCACGCCGGCCTGCCTGGCGATCAGGCCGGCGGCCCGGAAGAAGCCGGTGATCTCGTCCGGCGTGGCCCGCTCGGAGAAATCGGCGAAGCTGACATAGGCGCCCTTGGGGATGACCAGGATATGGGTCGGTGCCTGGGGATGGATGTCGTGGAAGGCCAGCACATGCTGGTCCTCATAGACCTTGTTGCACGGGATCTCGCCACGCAGGATGCGGGCGAAGATGTTGTTGCTGTCATAGGCCATTGGCTTCCCCCTTGGTCGTTCGGCGGCACCGGCGGAGCGGCGGCGCGCCTGTCATGCCGCTCACGATGACGGGCGGCTGCGCTTCTCGGCAATACCGCTGATGCCGCGGCGTCCGTCCAGAATGGCATAGACGTCGGCCGGCGCCACGCCGGCATCGGCCCACAGCACCAACAGGTGGTACAGCAGATCGGCGGATTCCTGGGCCAGTTTGGCGGGATCGTCGCGCATGGCCTCGATCACCGTCTCCACCGCCTCCTCGCCCACCTTCTGGGCGATCTTGGCCCGGCCGCGGGCGAACAGGCGGGCCGTGTGCGAGGTTTCCGGATCACCGCCCCGGCGCGACTGGATGACGGTATAGAGCGCGTCCAGCACGTCGGGGCCGGCCCCGGTCTGCGGATCGGTTTCGGTCTTGCTCATGGGATCACCCCCGCACCGGAATGCCGGCGGCAGCCAGATGTGCCTTGGCCTGGCGCACGGTGAAGGTGCCGAAATGGAAGATGCTGGCCGCCAGCACGGCCGAGGCATGACCGTCGCGGATGCCGTCGACCAGATGGTCCAGGCTGCCGACACCGCCCGACGCGATCACCGGCACCGGCACCGCATCCGAGACGGCGCGGGTCAGGGCCAGATCGAAGCCGGCCTTGGTCCCGTCACGGTCCATGCTGGTCAGCAGGATTTCGCCGGCACCGTACTCCGCCATCTGCCGGGTCCAGGATACGGCTTCCAGCCCGGTGGGGTTGCGGCCGCCGTGGGTGAACACCTCCCAGCGCGGGCTGCCGTCCGCATCGGGCGCCACCTGCTTGGCATCCACCGCCACGACGATGCACTGGGCGCCGAACTTCTGCGCCGCCTCGCGCACGAACTCCGGCCGGTGGACGGCGGCGGTGTTGATCGACACCTTGTCGGCGCCGGCCAGCAGCAGCTTGCGGATATCCTCCACCGTGCGGACGCCGCCCCCCACGGTCAGCGGCATGAACACCTGCTCGGCCGTGCGGCGCACCACGTCATAGATGGTGTCGCGGTTCTCATGGCTGGCGGTGATGTCCAGGAAGGTCAGTTCGTCGGCACCGGCGGCGTCATAGACCCGGGCCTGTTCCACCGGATCGCCGGCATCCACCAGATCGACGAAGTTGACGCCCTTGACCACCCGGCCGTCCTTCACGTCCAGGCAGGGGATGACCCGGCATTTCAGCATCAGGCCTTTCCTTCCAGAAGGGCCAGCGCCTGGGCGGGATCAATGCGCCCGTCATAGAGGGCGCGTCCACAGATGACGCCGTCGATGCCGGTATTCTCCTCGCGCTTCAGCGCCTCCAGATCGGCCAGCGAGGAGACACCGCCCGAGGCGATAACCGGCGTGGTCAGATGGCAGGCCAGATCGGCCGTAGCCTCCACATTGACGCCGCCCATGGCGCCATCGCGGTTGATGTCGGTGTAGATGATGGCGGCGACGCCGCAATCCTCGAACTTCAGGGCCAGATCCAGAACCCGGACCTCGCTGGTCTCGGCCCAGCCTTCGACCGCCACATAGCCTTCGCGCGCGTCGATGCCGACGCAGACGCGGCCGGGGAAGGCGCGGCAGGCCTGCTTGACCAGATCCGGGTCCTTCAGGGCCACTGTGCCCAGGATCACCCGGCGCACGCCGCGGTTCAGCCAGAATTCGACGGTGGCCATGTCGCGGATGCCGCCGCCCAGCTGCACCGGGAGGCGTGTGTTCGACAGGATGCGCTCCACCGCTTCGCCATTGACCGGCCGGCCGGCGAAGGCACCGTTGAGATCGACCAGATGCAGCCATTTGAAGCCCTGGGCCTCGAAATTGACCGCCTGTTTGGCCGGGTCGGAATTGAAGACGGTGGCCTGGGCCATGTCGCCCCGGACCAGGCGCACGGCATTGCCATCCTTCAGATCAATGGCGGGATACAGGTTCATCGGCTCTCCGTCTCCTTCCCGGCCATGTCCGGCCGCCCCTGAACGGGCCTTTCATCCAGGCCCTTATAGTAAAAATAGCCGCTGAACACACGCCCGTGGGCCGTTGCATAGCGGGGATGCAGACCCCAGCGGCGATAGCCCAGGCGTTCATACAGGGCGATGGCCGCCGTCTGGCTGTCGCGGACATCGAGGTTCAGCACCTTGTACCCTTCACGTACCGCGATCTCTTCCACCGCCAGGGTCAGCCTGCGCGCCAGACCATGGCCTCGGGCCCAGGGCGCGACGAAGGACGTGGTCAGGGAGCAGGCGAAGCTCTGCGCCTCATTGTTGCGTGTCGGCCGCACCAGCTGGGCTGATCCGGCGATGACCCCGTCCAGCCGTCCGACCACCAGGGTCCGTTCCGGCACGGCCAGGACGCCACGCCAATAGCGCTCCATCACGTCTCGGGGCGGCGGGTCCACCCAGCCGAATCCGCCGCCATCGATGATGGCGGCATCGGTGGCATCGCAGAGATCATGCAGGTCGCCGCGGCGGAACTCCTGCACCACCTCGACCAGGGTCACGGCCGTCAACGCACCTGTCATGGCAAGTCCACCGGGTCGGGGGGAAGGGAGCAGTCACGGAGTCCAGCGCAGGAAGTTGGCCAGCAGCCGCAGACCGGCCTCCTGGCTTTTTTCCGGGTGGAACTGGGTGCCCACAAGATTATCGCGGCCGACCACGGCGGCGAAGGGTCCGCCATAGTCGCATTCGGCCAGGATCAGGGCCGGATCGGCCGGCCTCATGCAGTAGGAGTGCACGAAATAGGCATGCTGGCCGTTGTCCAGCCCGGCCAGGACGGGATGGGACGGCTGGCGCAGCCGCAACTCGTTCCAGCCCATATGCGGGATCTTCAGGGCCGGATCGGCCGGGGTCAGCGGCCCGACCTCGGCATCCAGCCAGCCCAGCCCGGCATGGGTTCCATGCTCATGGCCGATCCTGGCCATCAGCTGCATGCCGACACAGATGCCCAGGAAGGGGCGTGCGTCGACGATGATGGTGTCATGCAGGGCGGCGGCCAGACCGGGCACGGCCTGGAGGCCGGCCATGCAGTCGGCGAAGGCGCCGACACCCGGCAGCACCACCCGATCGGCCCGGCGGACGGCATCCGGCTCCGCCGTGACCAGGACCTCGATGTCCAGACCGGACTCCAGCGCCGCCCGTTCCACTGCCTTGGCGGCGGAGCGGAGATTGCCGGAGCCGTAATCGATCAGTGCGACGGTTGCAGTCATTTCACGTTCCATATCCGACCCGTCGGCGTACTGCTTGGGTCCAAACATCGTCCCCACTGTGCCAATCCCACTGTGCCAATGACGTCTGATCCGCCCGTTCCCGTGGCGGGGTCTGCCACGAGCGCCGGATGGATGCTCGCACGGGCCGGCCCTTATAAGGACCCGCCAAGCACCCCCTTGGTGGAGGGGACGGCATCCGCCTTGCGCGGATCGATTTCGATGGCGGAACGAAGCGCCCGGGCCAAGGCCTTGTAGCAGCTTTCGACGATGTGGTGATTGTTCTCGCCGTACAGGTTTTCCAGATGCAGCGTGGCCCCGGCGGCCTGGGCGAAGGCCTGGAACCATTCTTTGAACAGCTCCGTATCCATGTCCCCCAGCTTGTCGCGGGTGAATGCCACCTTCCAGATCAGATAGGGCCGGTTGGACAGGTCGATGGCGCAGCGTGTCAGCGCCTCATCCATGGGGACATAGGCATGGCCGTAGCGCTGGATGCCCTTGCGCTCCCCCAGCGCCTTGGCCACAGCCTCGCCGATGGCGATGCCGCTGTCCTCGGTGGTGTGGTGGAAATCGATATGGAGGTCGCCCTCCGCCTTCACCGTCAGGTCAATCAGCGAATGCCGGCTCAGCTGCTCCAGCATGTGATCGAGGAAGCCGATGCCGGTGGAGACGTCATAACGGCCGGTGCCGTCCAGATCGACACTGACCTGGATGCGGGTTTCCTTCGTCGTGCGGGCGACGGCGGCGCGGCGGGGCGCGGATGTGTCGGTGCGGTCCATGTCCACTAGGTACAGGTCCCGGTCGCCCCTGTCCAGACGGGCCGGGGGCCGCCCCGGCGGCATGCCCTTTCCCCCATGGGCGCGGACCCCCATGGGCGCGGACATCGCGCGACCTAAGGGGGGCAGGCCGCCGGCGGTGCTTCCCGAACCTGCCAGCGCGGCGCCGTGCTGGCGATGTCCGTATCCAGGCTGTCCAGGGTCTCCCGGCCATCCTGTGCCGGGCCGATGACGCCATGGTTGGGTATGGACGGGGTGGGGGCGGGGCGGTAGGTCAGCTTGGCCGGCAGTTCGGCCGTGTCCAGAACCCAGACCCGGACATGGGGGCCGCCGGTTCCGTTCCAGCCCTTGTCCGCCGGCCGAGAAAAGGCGGGCAGGGTGCAGGGATCGCCAGCGACGACGGAGGTGCCCTGGGGGCTATCGGTTCCGGGTTCGGTGGTGGGAATGGTCCCGTCCGGCCCCGGGATCACATCGGATGGGCGGACGCCCAGGCCCAGATTGCTGCGGGCCACTTGCGGGCCATTGCCCTGCGGATCGACCTTCATGCCCCGGTACAGGGGTTCGGCCCCGGCGTCGGCCGTCAGTCCCCAAAGCAGGGCAAGGCCCAGCCCCACACGGATGATCCGGTCCATCGATTGCCTGTTCCTATCCTTGCCGTCAGGTGGCCGCCGGTCCCCCGCGATGAACCGGTCCACGATCTTGTCTCGTCGCCAATGGCGCGTTAATTTGGGGATATACACGCAAAACAAGAATGGGCCAACGCCATGTGGGCTGCGCGGGGGCTGGGTCTGGGGGCTGTGCTGCTGCTGGCCGGCTGTGGCAGCGACCTCGTGTTCCCGGCGGAAGACCCGGCCGGACCGATCCAGTGGCAGACGGCTGCCGATGCGGGGGCCGTCCTGCCCGCCGGCGGGCAGATGGTCCCCTTGTCCTTCGACAAGCTGGTCTTCGACATCCCGCGCGGCACCGATGTGGGTGGTTACCCCTTCAGCCTGCTGTGTGCGCCGCCGTTCCAGCGCATCACCTGGGTGACCCCGCCCCGGGGCCGGGACGCCGTGCTGGAGTCGGTGCATGGCCTGCTGACGGCATTGGGCTATGACGTGGTGGGCGACCCCGCCCGCCTGTTCGAGGTGGAGGAGGACCGCATGCGGGCCGAGGTTCTGCTGGCGGCCCGCGTTTCCATGGTCCGTTACAGCCTGTGTAATGCCGTCGATCTCTGGACCGGCTGGCCACAGGGTGTCCAGGGCGAGGCCAGTGTGCGGGTGGACTGGTCGCTCTATTCCCGCCTGGACCGGCGCATGCTGCTGACCCTCAGCACCCAGGGCCGGGGCCGGGTGGACCAGCCGGGCGCCGATGGCCAGTTCCTGGTCTTGCAGGCTGCCATCGGTGACGCGGCTATGGCTCTGGGCCGCGACGCCCGCTTCCGCGCTGCCCTCAGCCGCGACCGGTCGGATCCGGACGGCGGCACGGCTCCCATCGGCCGCACGCTGCGGACCCTGCGGGCCGGGACAGGTCAGGATGCGGCGCCCACGCCTCCGGCCGCCGCCCTGGCCGCTGTGGCGCCCCCTGCGGCGATGGCCGAGGACTCTGCCGGGGTGGTGACGGCCGAAATGGTTCCGGCCGGGTGGATGTCGGACGACAGCGCCGCGGCCGATCCGCCACCTGTCGATCCGCCATCTGTCGATGCGGCGCGTGGGGAGGGCGGCCTGCCCTGGATCGATCTGCCGGATCTGCCGCCGTTCAGCGGACCACTGGCCCCGCGGGCGGAACAGGTGGTCCGGGCCGTTGTGCTGGTGGCGGCCGGGGCCGGTCATGGTTCCGGCGTTTTTGTCGATGGGGACGGGCTGATCCTCACCAATGCCCATGTGGTCGGCCATGCCGAGCGGGTGCGGGTGGTGCTGTCCGATGGTGTCGCCCTGGTCGGCACGGTGGAGCGGTTACAGACCCGCCGCGATGTGGCCCTGGTCCGGGTTCCGCACGGGCGTTACACCGCCCTGCCGCTGCGCCTGGACCCGCCCGCCGTCAGCGCGGACATCTATGCCCTGGGCGCGCCGCTGTCGGAGCGCAACCAGGGCACCCTGACCCGCGGCATCGTCAGTGCCCATCGCCGGGACCAGCGCAGCGGCTATCCGCTGATCCAGGGGGATGTGACGGTGCAGCCGGGCAGCAGCGGCGGACCCTTGCTGGATGCGTCAGGCAATCTCATCGGTGTGACGGTGGCCGGCGTCGGCGACCTCAGCACCGGTCTGAACTATTTCATCCCCATCGCCGATGCGCTGGAGCGGCTGGCGATTCGACCGGCCGGAGCACACGCAAAAACAGAATAATCCTTTCGATGTTTCCACTTATGATGAATGATCGATGCCTCTCACAATCTCCGGAGCAGAGGAGAGGGCGGATGGATGGTTCGGACGTGGCTGCGGGAGCCGCCCAGGCGGGTCTCCAGGCGGACCCCCAGGCGGGCATGGATGCGGGCGCCTCCGTTTTGCCTCCGGCCATCGGTGACAGGGCCACGGTGCTGTCTCCGCTTCCGCAGCAAGATCCGGCCGCCAGCAATGAGAACGCCCCGGCCCGTCCGGATACCGCAGCGGGGACGGTCGGCGGCGCCGGGACCGGTGGTGCGGTCGAGTCCGGCAGTGCTGATCCCACCAGCACCCAGGGGGACGGCACCTATCGCGCGGCTGATCTCCTGGCCTTCCAGGCCCGCTATGAACAGTTGCTGCAGATGGCGATCGCCCGGGAGCCGGCGGCTGATGAAAGCAAGGGGGAGTGGGAACGCGCCCTGGCCCTCTACACGACCCTGCAATTCAGCCTGTCGCGGCGGGACAATCTGGCCTTCTATCCCATGGCCTGTTCCGGCCTGTCGGGTCTGATGGCTGGAAAGACAGAACTGGCCGCGACCATCGCCCGGGAACTGGCCCATCGCACCTCGACCACCAGCGCCCTGTCGGAGGTGATGCGCGGACTGTTGATCTCGCTTCTGGGGATGACCGGTGGTCTTTACGCCCTGACGCTGGTGGCGGCGCTGGCCGGGGTCGGGCTGATGGACCGGCTCGCCGCCTTGGCGCTGGAGCATACGGATGTCACACTGGCCGCTCTTGCCGGCTTCGCCGGTGGTGTGGCCAGCCTGCTGCTGCGTCTGGCGGAATTCGAGGCGCTGAAGGGGCGCTCCCGCCATTTCCTGATGTTCACCGGCTTGCTGCAGCCGATCCTGGGCATGCTGTTCGCCTGCGTCATCGCGGCCATCTTCCTGTCCGGAATCGTCAACCTGGCGCCTGAGACCCGATCCTCCACCAGCTATTTCTTCATTGTCATCGGTTTCCTCTCCGGATTCAGCGAGCGCTTCGCCAAAGGCATCATCGGCCGGACAGAGGACAACATCCTCGATCTGCGGCCGCCGGCTGCGACCAAGCCCTGATACCCCGGCAGGGGAAGCCGCCTGCCGGGCCGCGGCATCCGGCCCTGTCCCGCGCGTGCGGCTTGACCGGCGGGCGGGTCTGCCCACATAGCAGGGCAGTGTTTCCCGACCGCAAGGGCCGCGATGAGCCAGTCCGCTTCCCCCCACGATCCCATTCAATGGCACGGCACCACCATCCTCAGCGTCCGCAAGGGCGGCCGGGTGGTGATCGCCGGTGACGGCCAGGTCTCCGTGGGCCAGACCGTGATGAAATCCAATGCGCGCAAGGTGCGCTGGCTGGCCAACGGCACGGTCATGGCCGGTTTCGCCGGGGCCACGGCGGACGCCTTCGCCCTGTTCGAGCGGCTGGAAGCCAAGCTGGAGCAGCATCCGGGGCAATTGACCCGGGCGGCGGTGGAAATGGCCAAGGACTGGCGCACCGACCGCTATCTGCGCCGGCTGGAGGCGATGATGGCGGTGGCCGACCGCGACGTGTCGCTGGTCATCACCGGCAATGGCGACGTGCTGGAGCCGGAGGACGGTCTGATCGGCATCGGTTCAGGGGGCAGCTACGCCCTAGCCGCGGCCAGGGCCCTGATCGACCTGCCGGATCTGGATGCGGAAAGCATCGCCCGCAAGGCCATGCGCATTGCCGGCGACATCTGTGTCTATACCAACCACAACGTCACGCTGGAAAAGCTCTAAAGCCATGACGGCCTTCTCCCCCCGCGAGATCGTTTCCGAACTCGACCGCTTCATCGTCGGCCAGGCCGAAGCCAAGCGCGCTGTCGCCATCGCGCTGCGCAACCGCTGGCGCCGCCAGCAGCTGCACAGCCCGCTGAAGGAAGAGGTGCTGCCGAAGAACATCCTGATGATCGGGCCCACCGGCGTCGGCAAGACCGAGATCGCCCGCCGTCTGGCCAAGCTGGCCGGGGCGCCCTTCCTCAAGGTGGAGGCGACGAAGTTCACCGAGGTCGGTTATGTCGGCCGCGATGTGGAGCAGATCGTCCGCGATCTGATGGAAATCGCCATCGGCCTGACCAAGGAGAAGCTGCGCAAGGAGGTGGCGTCCAAGGCCGAGTTGCGGGCCGAGGACCGGGTCCTGGATGCGCTGGTCGGTACCTCCGCCTCACCGGAGACACGGCAGAAATTCCGCAAGATGCTGCGCGAGGGGGACCTGAACGACAAGGAGATCGAGATCCAGGTGGCCGACAATGCCGTGCCCGGCCTGCCCACCTTCGATATCCCCGGCATGCCCGGCAGCCAGATGGGCATGGTCAATCTGGGCGACCTGTTCGGCAAGGCCTTCGGCGGCCGCACCAAGACCCGGCGCATGAGCGTGTCGGAGAGCTATGCGGTGCTGATGGCGGAGGAATCCGACAAGCTGCTGGACCAGGAGAAGGTCACGGCCGAGGCCATTCATGCCACCGAGCAGACCGGCATCGTCTTCATCGACGAGATCGACAAGATCACCGCCCGGTCCGAGACCCGCGGCGGTGCCGATGTCTCCCGCGAGGGGGTGCAGCGCGACCTGCTGCCCCTGATCGAGGGGACCACGGTCAATACCAAGCACGGGCCGGTGAAGACCGACCATATCCTGTTCATTGCCTCCGGCGCCTTCCACATCGCCAAGCCCAGCGATCTGTTGCCGGAGCTGCAGGGACGCCTGCCGATCCGCGTCAATTTGCAGCCGCTGAGCCGTGACGATTTCCGCCGCATCCTGACCGAGCCGGAAGCCAGCCTGATCAAGCAGTATGTGGCGCTGCTGAAGACGGAGGAGGTGGAGCTGGTCTTCACCGACGACGCCATTGATGCGCTGGCCAATCTGGCGGCGGAGATCAACCGCACGGTGGAGAATATCGGCGCCCGCCGGCTGCACACGGTCCTGGAGCGGCTGCTGGAGGAGATCAGCTTCACGGCGACGGAGAAGGGCGGCCAGACCATCACCATCGATGCCGCCTATGTGCAGGGGCAGTTGCAGGGGCTGGCCCAGAACACCGACCTCAGCAAATTCATCCTGTGAAACCGAAGGCCCCGGGGCGGCGGTCCGCCCCCGGGGCCGGTCCGGCTCAGCCGGAATAGCGCTCCTCGTTCCAGGGGTCGCCGTCATTGTGGTAGCCGCGCAGCTCCCAGAAGCCGGGCTGGTCGGCGGACAGGAACTCGATCCGCTTCACCCATTTGGCGGACTTCCAGAAATAGAATTTCGGGATGATGACCCGCACCGGGCCGCCATGCTCCACGGTCAGGGGCTTGCCTTCCCAGCTGTGGGCCAGCAGCACGTCGTCATCGGCGAAAACCGACAGTTTGACGTTGGTGGTGTAGGTGTCGAAGGAGTGGAAGACGATGTGGGTCGCTTCCGGTTTCGGCTTCACCACCGACAGCAGATGGCGGGCCGACACGCCTTCCCAGTGGTTGTCGTAGCGCGACCAGGCGGTGACGCAGTGGATGTCGGACACCTGCTGTTCCTGGGGCTGGGCCTTGAACTCCTCCCAGCCCCAGGTCACGGGATTCTCCACCAGCCCGTCGATCCGCAGCTTCCACATGTCCAGCGGGATTTCCGGCTGCACGCCCAGATCCAGCACCGGCCAATTCTTCACCTCGCGCTGGCCGGGTGGCAGGCGCTGTTCGGGGGGGCGGGCGGCACCGGTCAGCAGGCGCCCCTCTTCGGCCCATTTCTGCTTGCTCTCTACCAGCTTGGCATTGGGCAGGTCGGCATCGGAACGGCGGTCATCCCCGGCCATGGCGTGCGTCCATCCTGAAAAATCAAAAGCAAGGCGACAACATAGCGGCCCACCCCGCGTTCGGCGAGGGGTGACCGCATGTGAAATGCCGACCACTCCCCCCGCTTTGGAGGTAGTTTTCGGTGCGATCGGGCACGCGGGTTGGCAGCATCCCGTGCTCCGGCTAGTCTGCCTTCCTCCGTCCGCACCACAAGATTGCTGTTCCGCATGGTCCGCACCGTCCGCTTGTTTTCCCCCCTGCTTTGGCTGTTCCTGCTGGTCGCCGGCCTGCCGGCCCACGGACAGGGCATTCCGGGCCTGTCCAAGCCGGCGGCATCGGCGCAGGACGAGGCCAGGGTCGATCCGGCGGAAGCCGAGAAGCTGATCCGCACGCTGGAGGACCCTGCCGCCCGCGAGGCGCTGGTCAAGCAGTTGCGGACACTGTCGCAGGTGGAGAAGCAGCAGCAGGCAGAGACGCCGCCGGAGACCTTCGGGACCCGGGTGCTGAACAGCCTGTCCGACCGCGTGGAGGAAATCAGTCTGCAGATCGCCGCGGCCGGCCGGGCCCTGGTGGATACGCCGCGGGCCTTGCGCTGGCTGCAGCAGCAGGTCGGCACTCCGGACCTGCGGGCGACCTGGGCCAGGCTGGCCTTCGAACTGGTGGTGGTGGTGGCCGCCGGCTATGTGGCGCGCTGGCTGATGCTGTGGCTGCTGAAGCGGCCCCGTGGTGCGCTGGGCGACCGTCCGGCGGCGGGGGCACTGGCCAAGGTGCCGCTGCTGCTGGCGCGGACGCTGCTGGACCTGCTCCCGGTGGCCGCCTTCGCCTTCGCCGGCTATGGCGTGCTGTCGGTGACCGATCCGCCGCGGGCCGTGCGTCTGGCCGCCCTGGCCTTCTTGAATTCCAGCCTGTTCGTCCAGGTGGTGATCCTGCTGTCACGCGCGCT
Organism: Oleisolibacter albus; assembly: GCF_003336875.1. Taxonomy (GTDB): domain Bacteria; phylum Pseudomonadota; class Alphaproteobacteria; order Azospirillales; family Azospirillaceae; genus Niveispirillum; species Niveispirillum album. Next base: position 44,528 of record NZ_QGNJ01000014.1, read on the forward strand.
GCTGTCGCCGGCGACGCCGAATCTGCGGCTGATCCCGGTGGAAAGCGAGACCGCCCATTATCTGGTGATCTGGATCCGGCGCATCGTGGTGGTCGCCGTCTATGGCTTCTTCATCGCCCATGCGGCCCTGTTGCTGGGGCTGCCGGTCCGCCCCTACGCCGCCATCCTGAAGCTGGTGGGGCTGGTGGTGGCGGCCATGCTGGTGGTGCTGGTGATGCAGAACCGGGCCGTAGTCCGGGCCTGGCTGCGCGGAGAGCGGTCCCTGCGTGCCGACGGGCGCGACGCCGGCGATGCCGCCCTGCAGGCCCTGGCCGCCGGGGAGATCGGCGAGGCGCAGGCGGAGGCCCAGCTCGCCGAGGCTCGCCCCCCGCGCGAGGCGGCCCGGGCCTGGGCGGCGGCCCGGCGGCGTGTGGCCGACATCTGGCATGTCCTGACCATCGTCTATGTCGTCGTGATCTTCGGCATCTGGGCGCTGGAGATCCAGGGCGGTTTCGAGTTCGTCCTGCGGGGCACACTGGTCACGCTGGTCACCCTGGTGGTGGCCCGTCTGCTGGGCCGCGGGGTGGACGCGCTGATCCGCCGGGGCTTCACCATCGCCCCCGATGTGCGGCAGGAGCATCCGGGGCTGGAAGCGCGGGCCAATCGCTATCTGCCGATCCTGCACCGGATCCTCAAGGCGGCGGTCTGGGTCCTGGCGGCCCTGGTGGTGCTGCAGGCCTGGGGCGCGGACAGCCTGGGCTGGCTCGCCTCCGCCGCCGGTCAGCGTGTCAGCGCGTCCATCGTTTCCATCCTGTTGATCCTGACCCTGGCCGTCGTCGCCTGGGAGGTGGTCAGCGCCGGGATCGAGCGCTATCTCACGGCAACCGACACCAGCGGCCAGGTGGTGCAGCGCAGCGCCCGCATCCGCACGTTGCTGCCCTTGCTGCGCAATGCCTTCCTGGTGTTGCTGGTCACCATCGTCAGCCTCACCGTTCTGTCGGAACTGGGGCTCAACATCGCCCCGCTGCTGGCCGGTGCCGGTGTCGTCGGTCTGGCCATCGGTTTCGGCGCCCAGACGCTGGTCAAGGACGTCATCACCGGGCTGTTCATCCTGTTCGAGGACACCATCGCCGTGGGCGATGTCGTCAATGTCGGCGGGATGGGCGGATCGGTGGAGGGCATCACCATCCGCACCATCCGGCTGCGCGGCTATGACGGCACGGTCTACACCGTGCCTTTCAGCTCGGTGACAACGGTCAGCAACCTGACCAAGGATTTCAGCTTCGCCGTGTTCGATGTGGGCGTGGATTACCGCGAGGATACGGACCGTGTCTGCACGGTGCTGACCGAACTGGGCGAGGAGATGCAGCAGGATCCGAAATATGCCCCTCTGATCCTGGCGCCCCTGGAAATCGCCGGTGTCGATGCGCTTGAGGATTCCGCCGTGGTCATCAAGGCCCGGTTCAAGACCCGCCCCATCCAGCAATGGACCGTGGCGCGCGAGTTCCGCCGCCGTATGAAGAAGCGGTTCGACGAGGCGGGAATCAACATTCCCTTCCCGCAAAGGGTGGTGCATGTGGCGGCTGATGGGCCGTTCTCCGAGCCGAAACCGCCGTCACCGCCCGCGGCTGCGGCTGCGGCTGCGGCGGGTGGGGGCTGACCCGCTCTCAGGTCCGGGGCCGGCAGGCGTCCAGCACCGCCAGGAGATCACCTGGCTTCACCGGTTTGCGCAGGAAGTGGACGCCCAGGGCGCGGGCTTTCTGCTCCACATCCTCGGTCACGTCGCCGGTGATGAGCGTGGCCGGCAGGCTTCGCCCCAGGGCGGCGCGGATCTGTTCGATCGCCGTCAGGCCGTCGGTCCCCCCCGGCAGCCGGTAATCCGCCAGGATCAGGTCGGGACTGTCGGCTCCGGGCAGGCTGGACAGGGCTGCCGCCGCTGTCTGGGCCACAAGAACGCGGTAGCCCTGATCCTCCAGCAGCATGCGGGTGGCGATCTGGATCAGCGGATCGTCTTCCAGCAACAGAACGGTGGCGCCGCGTTGCGGGATGGCACCGGTCGGGGCCTGCGGCGGTCCGCTTCCGGCCGCAGCCGGCGCGGATGACAGGGGCAGTTCCACCGAGAAGCGCGAGCCATGCCCCAGGCGGGATCGGACCTCGATACGGTGTCCCAGCGACTGTGCCGCCCGGCGGACGATGGCCAGGCCCAGGCCATGGCCGCCGCTGCGTTCCCGTGCCTCATTCTGCAGCTGCTGGAACTCCAGGAAGATCTCTTCCAGGCGCTCATCGGGGATGCCCTGGCCGCTGTCGATGACGTCAAGACGCAGGCCGCCTCCCCGGTGCCGGGCCGCGATCAGGATACCGCCCCTGTCGGTGTAGCGGACGGCGTTGGCGACCAGATTGCGGACAATCCGTTCCAGCAGGGTGGCATCGGTCAGGCAGAAAGCGCCGCTGGAGCGGATCCGCAGCCGCAGCCCTTTGGCCCTGGCCTGGGGCGAGAAGTCCTGCGCGATCCGCGACAGCATGGTCGACAGGCAGACGGGGCGGATATCCAATTCCACCACCCCGGACTCCAGCTTGGACAGGTCGAGCAGTGTTTCGAACAGTTCGATCATGCCGTCCAGTGAGCCCTCGATCTGGCGGATGATGTCGTGCGCTTCGGGTTCCGCTGTGCGGCCCCGCAGTGTGCCCAACAGCAGGCTGATGGCATTCAGCGGCTGGCGCAGATCATGGCTGGCCGCTGCCAGGAAGCGGGATTTCGACCGGTTTGCACGTTCCGCCGTGTCCCGCGCCGCGCCCAGCGCCAGTTGCACCTGCTTTTCCGCGTCGATGTCGGTGGCGGTCCCGAACCATTTCACGATCCGGCCATGACGGTCGTACATCGGCCAGCCCCGGGACAGCATCCAACGCCAGCCCCCGTCGCTGCGGCGGATCCGGTGCTCGATCTCATAGGCGCAGCCGGTGTTCACCGCCTGTGCCCAGGCCGCGGCCGTGCGGTCGGAATCATCGGGATGCAGACAGTCGGGCCATTCCCCCCGCACCGCGTCGGTCACCCGCAGTCCGGTATAGTCGGTCCAACGGCGATTATAGTAATCGACCTGTCCATTGGGATCGGCGGTCCAGACGATGTGGGGGATCAGTTCCGTCATCTGGCGGTAGCGTTGCTCACTGTCACGTAATTCACCGAGCAGGGCGTCACGCTCCGCCTCCACCTCCAGCCGGTGGATGGCGGCGCCGGTCAGGGTCGACAGCGAGTCCAGCAGATCGAGATCGGTCGCGTCGAACTGATGCGGATGAGGTCCGGCGACCAGCAGCACGCCCACGGCATCGCCATCGCTGCGGATCGGCGTGGCCGCGATGCAGCGCAGCCCGTGTGCCGCGAACAACGCCCGGTCGGGATGATGCGGTTCCAGTGTCAGATCGGCGAACAGAACCGGCTGGCCGGAAAGGCTGGCCCGGCCTGCCGGACCGTCGGGGTGGGCCGTGAGAACGGTGCGGTCCAGTATGCCCGGCGCCCAGCCCCGCCCTGCCACAGCAAGGAAATCCACCTGTCCGGCACGATAGCGTCCAATCATGCTGTGCGTTGCCGCCAGGGCCTGGGCTGCCTGGTGGGCGGCCACCTCCAGAAGCGTCTGGCGATCATCGCAGGTCAGGGCGAAGGCTCCGAGGTCCGCCAGAGCACGCTGGCGTGACAGTTCGCGGTCGGGCCTGGAAAGGATCGTCATGGACATTGCGGACGGGTCCCCCTGGACCGGACAGCCCAATCAGCCTAGCCGATCGTCGGATCAGCCCGAAGAGAACCTAAAGCCCACTCTCGTTCGCGCGCTACCGCCAAGGTGAAGACTTATCCTTCATTGTCACGACCGGACGTGGCCGGGATCGTCGATCAGCGCATCCGCATCGTCGGCATCAATGACCCGGCGGGCCGTGTCCAGATCGAAGCCGGCCCGGGCCAGGGCCGCCACGTCCTTGTCCCGACGGGCCGTCCGCTCTTCGCCGGTGCCGTCCCGGTCCGCGCGGAACGGACCGAGACGCCGCCGCCGGGCATAGGCCAGGGCCGCCCTCAGATCCGCGGTTCCGGCGTCCATTCCCTCCAACGCTCCCAGGGCCACCTCCACATGCGCCTCATCCACACCCTTGGCCATCAGGGTCTGGCGGATGCGCCGGGTCGAGCCACCACGCCGCTGCAATCCCGTCGCCTTGGCTTCTGCATAGAGCGCATCGTTCAGCAGCCCGCTGCGCTGATAGCGCTCGATCAGCGCATCCACCCAGCGGGTTCCTTCTGCCGGGTCGGTTCCATGCTGTTGCGCCGAGCGCTGGACCTTGCCCAGCAGTACCCGCCGCAGATTGGCCGACGAGCTGGCGAAGCGTTCCAGATAGTGCAGCGCCGCCCGCTCGAGGTAGTCGGGCGTCACCAGCCGGGCTGACTTTGGCCCGCCCTTGTTCCGCCCGCCGGTACGGTTCTCCCCGTCCATCCGTCCGTCCCCGTTGTTCCCGTGCTGTGCGCCGCGTTACTGTGCCGGCGCCGTAACCAGTCTAGACCGGCAGCCATCATTTCGCACAGGACCGGGTGACATGAGTCAAACCTCCTCCCCCATGCCGCGGCAGGTGGGCGCCGTGAACTGGATCGGCCTCGCCACCATGATCCGGCGCGAGATCCACCGGTTCCTGAAGGTCTGGGTGCAGACCATTGCCGCCCCGGTGGTGACCACTCTGCTGTTCTACGCCGTCTTCGCCCTGGCCCTGGGCGGGGTCGTGCGCATGGTCGGTGACATCCCCTTCCTGCAGTTCCTGGCGCCGGGCCTGGTGATGATGGCCATCACCCAGAACGCCTTCGCCAACACCAGCTCCTCCGTCCTGGTCAGCAAGGTCCAGGGCAACATCGTCGATGTGCTGATGCCGCCCATCGCGGCGTGGGAACTGACCCTGGCCTATGTGGTCGGCGGTATCGTCCGTGGCCTGCTGGTGGGGCTGGTGACGGCGCTGGCCATTGCCGTGGTGGTGCCGCTGCCGCTGGCGCATCCCGGCTACATCCTGTTCCATGCCGTGATGGCGGCGGGGCTGCTGTCGCTGCTGGGACTGATCGGCGGTATCTGGGCCGACAAGTTCGACCATATGGCCGCCGTCACCAACTTCGTGGTGACGCCGCTGTCGTTCCTGTCCGGCACCTTCTATTCCATCAACAGCGTGCCGCCCCTGTTCCATTTCCTGGCGCACCTCAATCCGTTCTTCTATTTCATCGACGGGTTCCGCTACGGCTTCATTGGCCAGACCGATGGCACGCTGGGCACCGGCATCGCCGTGATGCTGGGCACCAACGCCGTGCTGGCGCTGACGGCCTGGCGCATGCTGTCCACCGGCTACAAGATCAAGGCCTGATCGCATGACGGCCCCGCAGCAGTCCCCGTTCCCGCCGGCCGGCGCCTTCCGGCCCGAATTGGACCGCCGCATCGGCGTATTCCACCGGCTGGGGTTTCAGACCCTGCTGCAGCGTGAGATGCGGCGGCTGTGGCGCATGGCGGCCATGGTGGTGGTGGCGCCGGCGGTCATGGCCATGATCTATTTCGCCTGCTTCCTGTTCGGGCTGGGACCCCAGCGCGGCACGCCGGAGGGGGACGCGGTGCTGACCTTCCTGGTGCCGGGTCTGATCATGCTGTCGGTGGTGCTGCGCTCGGCGGAGAACACCGGCTTCTCGCTGCTGTTCGCCAAGATCGAGGGCATGCTGGTGGACCAGCTGATGGCCCCGGTCGGTGCGCGCGAGGTGGTCCTGGCCTATGCCCTGGGCGGCGTGGTGGCCGGCGTGGTCAGCGGCTTGGCCGTCTGGCTGGGCTCATTGGTGCTGTGGCCGCTGCCGGTGGCCCATCCCCTGGCGGCGCTGGGCTTCGCCACCGCCGGTGCGCTGATGATGGCGCTGGCCGGCCTGCTGACGGGGATCGCCAGCACCAAATGGGACCATATGAGCGCCTGGTTCACCTTCCTGTTCGTGCCGGTCAGCTTCCTATCCGGCCTGTTCGCCCCCATCAGCGGTATGCCGCCGGCCTGGCAGGCCGTGGTGCAGGCCAATCCCATCTTCCATGCCATCGACGGATTCCGTTGGGCCATGCTGGGCAGCAGCCACCAGGACCCCGGCCGGTCCGCCCTGATCGTGCTGGGCGTCTGCGCCCTGCTCTATGCGCTGGCGGCCCGGCTCTATTCCATCGGCTGGAAGATGAAGGCCTGAGGCCGTCCATCGGCGGTGCCGATCAACGGTCGCCGGTGTCATCAGCGGGCGGGGGCATCTGCTCCGCCACGCGCATGAGGCGTTGGTGGGCGGCCAGTCCCACCAGCATCAGCACGGTCACGGCCAGCAGCAGGGCCGGATAGACCAGGGTGGTGACATCGTCCTTGCCGAAATCGAAGATGAAGACCAGCGCTTCCAGGCTGATGGCGATGATCAGGATGCTGAGGAACTTGGTCAGGGTACGTCGGGCTTCGGTGGCGGAGCGCAGTTCCCTGTCGCGGACCAGCTCTTCCTCCCACAGGAATTTTGCCACGTCGAAAACGGCCAGGGCCACCACCAGCAGGCCGATGGAGCGCAGCAGCACCTGGGTCACCTCGCCCCCGTCCAGGGCCGTGCGGCCGACATTGATCCAGGCGGACAGGACGAAGGCGAGCGAGGACAGCATCAGCGTTCCCGTGACCAGCCCGTAGATCAGAAGGGACAAGCGCTCGAACAGCCGCATCATCGGGGATGCCTTTCTTTCACACCGGGGACGGCGGGATAACAGCCGATGGGCGGACCCGGCTCCGGGGAGCGGCCGTTGCGTCATCAGCCGGGGCGGGCGATGATGGTCCCGCGTAACGGGCCGGTGAAAAGTGTAACGCTCGTGCAACGGCGAAGGACAGCCGGTGTCCTTCGTTCCATAGTCCAAGTCGATGAGATCGCCCATGCGCAGGACCCGAACCATGGATGCCTCCCTGTCCAACCGCCCCCGCCTCCAGCCTGGCATCCCGGCCGGGGGGATTGCGGCCATCGTCGTCACGCTGGCTGCCATGAGCTGGGGGCTGTTTTCCGACCGCCCGACGGACACCCATGGTCCCCGGTTCACCTTTGCCGTAGGGGATGGGATGGTTCCGCCCGCGCCTCCGGCCCCGCCGGCGGCGCCACGCGCGCCGCAGGTGCAGGTCGATGCAGAGGGTATCCGCAGTGCCGTGCGTGAGGCCATGCGCAGCCTGGATGTCGAGGCCATCCGCCGGGCGGCGGAGCAGGGGCGGGCTGCTGCCGAACGGGTACGGGAGGCATCCCGGGCGGGCGGATCGATGGACTCAGCGGCGCTGGCCGATGTCGGGGGAACGTTCAGCGCCAGTTTCGATGCCCCCCGTGGGGTGAGTCTGGTCGATCTGACCGCCGATATCACGGTGGATATGTCCCGCCGGGCCGACAAGGTCCGGCTGGAGGTGGAGGGCGGCGGCGCCCGGCTGCGCACCAGCGTCCAGGACGGGGCGCTGACGCTGATCGGCACCAATGCCGACGCGCCCGTCACCATCCGCCTGACCCTGCCGACCCAGGCGGATCTGGTCCTGGCCAATGTGGCCGGTGATCTCACCATCTCCGGCCGGTCGGAAGGGGCGCTGAAGGCGGATCTCCGTCGCGGCGACATCACGGCGGAGCGGGTCGGGTCCGCCGCGATCGTCGTGCGGGAAGCCGGCAGCATCAGCATCGGCCGTGTCGAAGGCCGGCTTGACTTCGCCAGCCATGGGGCAGCGGACCTGTCGGTCGAGCGGACCGGTGTGGCCAGCCTGACCGTCAACGGCCATTCCGACGTGCAGATCGGCCGGGTCGAGGATGGCCTGACCCTGGCAATTCCCGGCCACGCCGACGTCAGCATCGACCGGGTCGACGGTCCGGTGAAGACCGATTTCGCCGGCGCCGGCAGCGTGTCGATCAGCGAGGGGGAGGCCTCGTCGCTGCAGGTGGCGGTCACCGGCGCCGGTGAGTTCCGCTTCGATGGTCTGGCCCATGACCCCGTCGTGCTGGCCTCGGGGGTGGGGTCCGTGCATATCGCGCGGCATGAGGGCCGCTCGCGGGTCCAGAACACCGGACAGGGGACCGCCTATGTCGGGGACTGATGGCAAGGGCGGGTCGCGTCATGCGGCGTCGCCCAAGCCGTCGTCACCCCGAGCCCTGGCCGGGCGCGCGATGAACGAGCGCGTCCTGGCGGAGAGGGTGCAGAAGCTGGCCCAGGATCGGGCCGGTGCGCAGGGCGGTGATCCCTATGCCCTGCTGGCGGATGCTATCCGGCAGATCATGCGTCGGGATTGATCTGCCGGGTCAGGCCGGGCTGGGAACGTGGCTGACGACGCGGTTGCGCCCCTGTCGTTTGGCGTCGTAAAGCGCTTGGTCGCACCGGTCCAGCAACTGCGTCAAGGACAGGTCAAGCCGGGCTTCGGCCAAGCCGAAGCTGCCGGTGACATGCAGGGTCCTGCCGTCGGCCAGATGAATCGGCAGGGCGGCGATGTCGGTGCGCAGGCGCTCCAGCACCTGGCGGCCTTCCGTCAGATTGGCATCCTTCAACAGGATCAGGATTTCCTCGCCGCCCATGCGGAAGGCTTCGTCGAAATTGCGGATGCCCTGGCTGATGACACCCGACACGGCCACCAGCACGCGGTCGCCGCTGTCATGGCCATAGGTATCGTTGACGGCTTTGAAGCGATCCAGGTCACAGATGGCCACGCAGAAGGGCTTGCCCATGCGCCTGAAGCGGTTCAGTTCCCGCTCCAGTTCCTCATGCAGGCCGGTGCGGTTGCGCAGGCCGGTCAGCGGATCGATGCCGCTGCCGGCCATGCTGAACGCCTTTTCGAAGCGGCGGCACTGCTGGATGAATTCCTCGAACTTTTCCACGACCGATTCATAGGCGGCATAGCTGCACGGCGCGCCCTCGGCCACCCGCATCAGCACCAGACGGGCCATGCGGTGCAACTGCTCATGCAGTGAAACCAGCCTGTCGACGGCCGGCTGGTCGGTGAGATCGCTGTCCTTGACCTGCCGGACCCAGAAGGCAAAGGCCAGTGGCATGGGGGCGCTGTCCGGCCCCTCCAGCCCGCTTTCCGTCGGAAAGAACACTGCCCGGTGCCAGCGTGACAACCAGCGCAGATGTTCGTCGACCACCACTGTCAGGCCGGACGACGGGGAAATCGCGCTGTTGGACATCAATCAGGGTAGTCCTTCGCCAAGCGGGCGATACTTACCCCAAAGATATAACGCTTTTTAACGAAATCCACACCTATCCGGATGCGCACCCCCCGGCCGCGTTCCGCACAAGGCCGAGCGGGTGCTGCGGTCAGGCGTCCGGCGCCGGGGCAGGCTCCTGCTGTTCATGGACCCAGCGAGCCCGTGTCTCGGCCAGGGTATCGGTCCGGATGGCGGCCCGGATGTCGCGCATCAACCGGTTCATGGTGTGGATGTTGTGCAGCGACAGCAATTGCAGCGCCAGCATCTCCTCCGCCTTCAGCAGGTGGTGGATATAGGCGCGGCTGAAGTGGCGGCAGGCATAGCAGCCGCAGGCGGAATCGATGGGCTCGGGGTCCTGGCGGAAGCGGCCGTTGCGCATGTTCAGCCGCTCGCCCTTGACCCCCGGCACCAGGGCCCAGCCATGACGGGCGATGCGGGTGGGGCTGACGCAGTCGAAGGTGTCGATGCCCAGGGCGACGCCGTTGAAGATATCGACGATGCCGCCGATGCCCAGCAGATGCACCGGCCGGTCGGGATGCACATGGGCCATGGCCATGGCCACCACCTCATGCATCTGCTCGCGGGTGGAGCCCAGGCAGCCGCCGACGGCGGTGGCGAAGAAGGGGCGGTCCTTGGTGTAGTCGGCGCTTTCCTTGCGCAGATCCGGGTACACGCCGCCCTGGACGATGCCGTACATGGCCTGGGGCAGGCCGTTGGCGGACAGGCCGCCGCCACGCTCGAACTCGGCCAGCGAGCGGTCACCCCAGCGGTGACTCATGCGCATGGAGCGTGCGGTGTAGGTGCGGTCCACATGGAAGGGCGTGCATTCGTCCAACTGCACGATCAGGTCGGCCCCCAGCTTGCGCTGGATGTCCACCGACATTTCCGGCGTCAGCAGGATCATGCGGCCATCGGTGTAGCTGCGGAACTTGGCGCCCTGCTCATTGATCTTCAGCAGGGTCTTCTCGCGGGTGTTGCTGCGCCGTCCCTTGACCTCGTCCGCCACGCTGCCATGGCCCATGGCGAAGATCTGGTAGCCGCCGCTGTCCGTCAGCATCGGCCCGTCCCAGCGCATGAACTTGTGCAGGCCCCCCATGGCCGCCACCGTGTCGGCGCCGGGTTGGATCATCAGGTGATAGGTGTTGGACAGGATGATGTCCGTCTGCTCCTCGCGGAGCTGCGCCGGCGTCACCGCCTTCACCGTGGCCTTGGTGCCGCAGAAGATGAAGTTCGGCGTCTCGATGGTTCCATGCGGCGTGGTCAGTCGCCCGATCCGCGCCTTGCTGGCGGGGTCGCGATGCAGGATGTCGAAGGCGAAGCCGGGATAACGGGACATGGCGGGACACTCAAACCGAACGGGGGACGCGCCGATATGGGCGAAAGCGGCGGGCTTGTCCAGCGTGCCGGATGGCGGTGGCGCCGACGGAAGCCCGATGATCGGTCACGACCACCGGGACGAGGGATCAGGCTGCCGCCCGGTCCGGCAGATGCGGGGCCAGGGCCCGGCGGGACAGATACATGAAGGGGGTGTCCAGCAGGCTCAGGGCCACGCGCAGCAGATAGGTGCCCAGGATGTAGGTGTGCAGCAGCGCGTCCCAGCCCACCGGCTCCGGCGCGAACACCACCCAGGCCAGCACCGAGAACAGGCAATTGTCGACGAAGGACGACAGCATGGTGCTGCCATTGTTGCGCAGCCAGAGATGCTTCTGGCCGGTGATGCCGCGGATGCGCTGATAGACCCAGACGTCGAACAGCTGGCTGATCAGGTACGAGGTCATGCCGGCGGCGAACAGGGCCGGCGCCGGCGTGAACAGGGCGGCGATATGCTCCTGCATGGGCAGGGCCCACTGCATGTCCGTCCCGGCCTGCGCCGCCGTCATCGGCCGGAACCCCAGGGTCAGCAGCATCAGCCCGGTGAACAGCAGATAGCCGGCGAAGCTCAGGAACACGGCCCGCCGGGCCGCCTGACGCCCGTAATGCTCGGTCAGGATGTCGGTGGCCAGATATGTGGAGCCGAACAGCACCGTGCCCATGGCCACGGGATGGTCGTAGAAGCCGAACTGCACCGCCTTCAGCACCTCCACATTGGCACCGATGACGGCGATCAGGATATAGAGATACAGCCCCGGCTCCCCGAACAGCCGGGCCATCAGCAGGATGGCACCGAAACAGATCAGCGCCTGCAGCAGCAGCAGCAGTTCCGGCGGAACGGCATGGAGGGCTTCGATCAGGGCGGCGGGGGACAGGGACATGGAGCATCAGGTCCGGGGCAGGGCCGTGGTCCGGCGCGTGACCGACGTTGTCGGTCTGGCGCAGGCCTGGCGGGAAACGCCAACGGCCCCGCAGACCATGTCCCGAGGGACCGTCGGCGGGGCCGTGTACGGCAGCAGCGCGGAAAAACGGCGGCTATTCAGGCCGCCGTGGCGCCTCAGGCGGCGGCGGCCTTGGAGGCCAGCGCCTTCTGGATCTGCTTCTTCACCTTGCGGGCATCGGCGTCCAGCTTGGCATCGGCGATGTCCAGCAGGGCGGCGTCCAGGCCACCCTTGTGCTCGATCGTGCGGATGCCGTTGGTGGACAGGCGCAGGCGGACCATGCGGCCCAGCGCGTCGGACAGGAGCGAAGTCTCCTGCAGGTTCGGCAGGAAGCGCCGGCGGGACTTGTTGTTGGCGTGAGAGACGTTGTTACCGGTCTGCACACCCTTGCCGGTCACGGCGCACTTGCGGGACATCGGAACACCCTTGTAGCTGCTGGCGACATCAGCCGCAGGGGCTGGAGAGGTCGCGTTACCCATAGAAAACGGTTACGCCGGACACAGGGGCATCCGGCGGAGCCGCGGTAATAGCCGAAGCCGGGGCGCAGAGTCAAGCGGTGCGCGGCACGGACCGTTCATTGGCGTCCGCGCCCGGCACATAGGTCGCCACGACAGCTTGGCAACACAAGATCTGGTGTCTCTATAGCATCCGGTGGCGGATCATGCCGCACAGTTGTTCACGTCCACCGGCCCCGATGCGCTTCCCAAGGCGCGGCGCGCCGTGTAGGCTTGACGGCATCATGACCAGACCGTCCCTTCCCAGCCGATGGAACCGCAGGAGCATCCGCTCCGCGCAGCGGACGGTCGTCATCATGGCCCTGGCTGCCCTGGTCCTGTCCCAGCTCCTTCTCGGTCTGGGGTCCGGGACAGCCCGGGCCGCGGCCCCGCTGCCGCCCTGCCATCTCGGCATGGAGATGCCGGCCATGGAGCCGGCGTCGGTCGGCGTCCATGACCATCATGCCGTTGCCCAGGCCGCGGGGGCGCAGAAGACGGAAAGCCAGAAGACGGGCGGAGCGGACCTGCCGCACTGCCCGATGATGGTGGGGGCGGTCTGTCTCAGCCTCTGTGCCACCGGGCCGGCCCTTCCGCCTGTTCTGCTGCCGCCGCAGCCGGTCACGGTCTATGGGCCGCTGCCGCAGGCCCAGCTGGCTTCCCGCACCGACGCGCCGCCGCTGCCACCGCCCCGAACCCTCTGAGCATCCGTCCGAGTCCGTAGGCCGATGGCTGCCGATCCCCCCGCGGGGACAGGCTTCCGTCGCCCTCTCTCCATGCTCCGTTCAGAGGTTTCCACGCATGAGGCCCCAGGCCCTTGTGGCTGTCCTGGCCGTCCTGTCCGCCGGTATCGGCGGCGGCGTCCTGCTGGACCGCCATGTCCTGTCCGCATCCTCCCAACCGCCCGCCGGCCGCACGATCCTGTACTGGTGGGACCCGATGATGCCCGATTTCAAAAGCCCCACGCCCGGCAAGTCGCCCATGGGCATGGACATGGTTCCCGTCTATGCCGGGGAGGAACCGGCGGCCGATCCCGGCACCGTGACCGTGACCGCGGGCATGGTGCAGATGCTGGGCGTGCGCAGCGTCCCGGTCGAGTCGGGCGCCCTGGCCCCGGTGCTGGAGACGTTCGGCAGCATCGCTTTCGATGAAAGCCGCACCGCCCATGTCCATGTGCGGGCGCCGGGCTGGATCGAGCGTCTGAACCGCCGCAGCGTCGGCGAGACCGTGGCGCGCGGCGAGGTGCTGTTCGAGTTCTTCTCGCCGAACCTGGCCAGCGCCGCCTTCGAATATGTGCGGGAGCTGGAGCGGCCCGGCGGCCCCGGCCTGGAGGGGGCGCGGCGCAAGCTTGCCGCCCTGGGGGTGGATGATCGCCAGGTGGAGGAGATCCGCAGCCGCCGCACCGTCCCCGACCGGGTCAAGGTCTATGCGCCCCAGTCCGGGGCCATCGTCGCCCTGGATGCGGCCGAGGGCATGTATGTGGAGCCGGGCATGACCCTGCTGTCCCTCACCGACACCGCGTCCGTCTGGGTCACGGCGGAGGTGACGGAGGGGCAGGCGGCCTTCGTCCGTCCGGGGCTGACGGCCCAGGTGGAGGTCAAGGGCCTGCCGGACCGTCGCTGGTCGGCGACGGTGGAGTATGTCTATCCCGATCTCCGGCCGGAGACGCGGACCCTGCGTCTGCGCCTGCGTCTGGACAATCCCGACGGGGTCCTGCGCCCCGGCATGTTCGCCAGCGTGCATCTGGCGGCGTCCGCCCGCCCCGCGGTGCCGACCGTGCCGGCGGACGCCGTGATCCGCACCGGCCGGGACGACCGGGTGGTGCTGGATCTGGGCCAGGGGCGCTTCCGCCCGGTGCCGGTCCGCACCGGCCTGACAGTGGGGGACAGGACCGAGGTGACGGAAGGGCTGCGGGTGGGGGACCGCGTGGTCACCGCCGCCCAGTTCCTGCTGGACAGCGAGGCCAACCTGTCCGGCGGGCTGGCCCGTCTGGCGGCCGCCGCCCCGGAGCCGGCGCCGGCCGGCCCGATCTGGACCCGGGCCGTGGTGGTGGCGCCGCTGGCCGACGGCATGGTGACGCTGCGCCATGATCCCATCCCCGCGATCGGCTGGCCGGCGATGACCATGGGCTTCGCCGTCGATCCGGCCGTGACCGCCCGGATGCCGGAGGGGAGCACGCTGCGGGTGGCATTGGAGAAGACCCCGGAGGGGGCCTACCGCATCGTCGCGGTGGAGCCGGCGGGAGACCGTCCATGATCGCCCGCCTGATCCATTGGTCGGTGGCCAACCGGGCCATCGTCGTGCTGCTGGCCCTGCTGCTGGCGGGGGGCGGCCTCTGGGCCGTGCGTGCCACCCCCGTGGATGCCCTGCCCGACCTGTCCGACGTGCAGGTCATCATCAAGACCAGCTGGGAAGGCCAGTCGCCCCAGGTGGTGGAGGACCAGATCACCTATCCCCTGTCCACGGCGCTGCTGGCCGTGCCGGGGGCGACCACCGTCCGCGGCTATTCCATGTTCGGCGACAGCTACGTCTATGTGCTGTTCGAGGAAGGAACGGATCTCTACTGGGCCCGGTCGCGGGTGCTGGAATATCTCAGCCAGATCACGCCCCGGCTGCCGGCCGGGGCCACCCCGGCGCTGGGACCGGATGCCACCGGGGTCGGCTGGATCTACCAGTATGCCCTGGTCGACCGCAGCGGCCGCCATGACCTGTCGGACCTGCGGGCGCTGCAGGACTGGTTCCTGAAGTTCGAGCTGCAGGCCGTTCCCGGCGTGGCCGAGGTCGCCCCCATCGGCGGCATGGTCCGCCAGTATCAGGTGGTGGTCGATCCCATCGCGCTGCGGGCGCAGAACCTGCCGCTGGACATGGTGCGCGAGGCCATCGACAACGCCAACCGCTCCAGCGGCGGTTCCGTGCTGGAGATGGCGGAAGCGGAATACATGGTCCGGGCCGCCGGCTATATCCGCTCCATCGCCGATCTGGAGGCGATCCCGCTGACGCTGGGGCCGGGGGGAACGCCGGTGCTGCTGCGCGATGTCGCCACGGTCCGCTCAGGACCCGAACTCCGCCGTGGCGTGGCCGACCTCAACGGCGAGGGGGAGGTGGCGGGAGCCGTCATCATCCTGCGCCAGGGCGGCAATGCCCGTGCCGCCATCCAGGCGGTGGAGGCGAAGCTGCAGGATCTCCGCCGCAGCCTGCCGGATGGGGTGGAGGTGGTGACCACCTATGACCGCTCCGCCCTGATCGACCGGGCGGTGGAGACGCTCTGGCACAAGCTGGGCGAAGAGGCGCTGGTGGTGGTTCTGGTCTGCGCCGCCTTCTTGCTGCATCTGCGCTCGGCCCTGGTCGTGGTGGTGACGCTGCCCCTGGGTATCCTGGCCGCCTTCATCGTCATGCATCTGCAGGGTGTGAACGCCAACATCATGTCGCTGGGCGGGATCGCCATCGCCATCGGCGCCATGGTGGATGCCGCCATCGTCATGGTGGAAAGCCTGCACCGCCGCATCGAGGACGAAGCGCTGACGGCGGAAAACCGCTGGCGGCTGGTGGCGGAAACGGCCGCCGAGGTGGGGCCGGCCCTGTTCGCCTCGCTGATCATCATCACGCTCAGCTTCCTGCCGGTCTTCGCGCTGGAGGCGCAGGAAGGGCGGCTGTTCAAGCCCCTGGCCTTCACCAAGACCTATGCCATGGCCGCATCGGCCATCCTGTCGGTGACGCTGGTGCCGGTGCTGATGGGCTGGTTCGTGCGCGGCCATATCCGGGCCGAGGCGCGCAATCCGGTGAACACGATCCTGATCCGGGCCTATCGGCCATTGCTGGCCGCGGCGTTGCAGGCACCCTGGCTGACCATTCTCGGGGCCCTGGTCCTGGTGGCCAGCATGGCCTATCCGCTGTCGCGCATCGGCAGCGAGTTCATGCCGACCCTGGACGAGGGCGACCTGCTCTACATGCCCAGCCTGCTGCCCGATGTCTCCATCGCCAAGGCGGGCGAGCTGCTGCAACTGACCGACCGGCTGATCAAGACGGTGCCGGAGGTCGACAGCGTGCATGGCAAGGCCGGGCGCGCCGAGTCGGCCACCGATCCGGCCCCGGTGTCGATGATCGAGACCACGGTGCGGCTGAAACCGCGCGACCAGTGGCGCCCCGGCCTGACCATCGAGGATATCCGGGCCGAACTGGACCGGCTGGTGCGGGTGCCGGGCATGCCCAACAGCTGGACCATGCCGATCAAGAACCGGCTGGACATGCTGGCCACCGGCGTGAAGACCCCGGTGGGCATCAAGATCTCCGGCCCCGACCTGGACAGGTTGGAGCGGCTGGCGACGGCGGTGGAGACGGCGCTGAAATCCGTGCCGGGCACCACCTCCGCCTATGCCGAACGCCCGGCCGGCGGGCGCTACATCGATGCCGACGTGGACCGGATGGCGGCGGCCCGCTACGGGCTCAGCGTTGCCCAGATCCAGCAGGTGGTGCGCACGGCCGTCGGCGGCGAGGCCGTGACCCAGACCGTGGAAGGCACGCGGCGCTTCCCCGTCAATCTGCGCTATCCCCAGCCCTGGCGCGACAGCCCGGACGCCTTGGCGGCCCTGCCTCTCGTCACCCCGTCCGGGGTGCATATCACCCTGGGCGACGTGGCGCGGGTGCGCGTCAGCGACGGACCGGCCATGTTGCGCAGCGAGAATGCCCGGCCCACGGCCTGGGTCTTCGTCGACATCGCCGGCCGCGACCTGGGCGGCTATGTCAGGGAGGCCAAGCAGCGGGTGGCCGACGCGGTCAGCCTGCCGCCGGGCTATGCCCTGGCCTGGACGGGACAGTTCGAATCCCTGGCCCGGGTCGAGGCGCGCATGACCGCCATCGTGCCGCTGACCGTGGCCCTGATCGCCCTGATGCTATGGCTGACCCTGCGCGAGGGCGTAGAGGTGCTGATGGTGCTGGCATCCCTGCCGGTGGCGCTGGCGGGTGGCGTCTGGCTGCTCTGGGGCCTGGATTTCCACCTGTCGGTGGCCGTGGGCGTGGGCTTCATCGCGCTCGCCGGCGTGGCGGTGGAGACGGCGGTCATCATGCTGGTCTATCTGACGCTGGCGCTGAAGCGCCATGCCGCCCTGGCCGCGGCGGCCGGGCGGGCCATGACCGTGGACGATCTGCGCGCCGCCATCGTCGAGGGGGCACTGCTGCGGCTGCGTCCCAAGGCCATGACCGTGGTCACCATCTTCGCCGGCCTGCTGCCGATCATGCTGGGCGGCGGGACGGGGGCGGAGGTGATGCGGCGCATCGCGGCCCCGATGGTCGGCGGCATGGTCACGGCCACGCTGCTGACGCTGCTGGTGATCCCGGCCCTGTATCTCCTCTGGCAGCGTGCCCGCTTGCGGCGCCGGGCCGGAGCCGCCTTCCCTGTTCCCCCTCATGAACCAATGGAGACTGTATGATGCGCAAGAGCTTTGCCCTGCTCCTCGCCCTGCCGCTGCTGCTGCCGGCAAGCCCCGGTCTGGCCCAGCACGACCATCACGGCACCGCCGCGCCGTCCGGAGCGTCGCAGCCGGCGGCGGTCACCGGCACCGGTACCGTCCGCAAGGTGGATGCGGCCAAGCGGCTGGTGACGCTCGACCATGCCCCCATCCCCGCCCTGGGCTGGCCGGCCATGGTCATGGATTTCAAGGTGGCCGCCGCCGTGGACCTGACCGCCATCGCCACCGGCCAGCCGGTGGAGTTCACCCTGGACGGGACCCAGACGATCACGGCACTGCGGCCAAAGCGGTAAGGGACTTGGCTGCGGGCGGTGCGCCGCACCGCCCGCAGCCGGGTTACAGCAGCGTTCCCCGCAGGATGACCAGGGCGATGCTGAAATAGATGACCAGCCCGGTGACATCGACCAGCGTCGCCACGAAGGGGGCCGATGCCGTGGCCGGATCGAAGCCGATCCGCCGCAGCAGGAAGGGCAGCATGGCCCCGACCATGGAGCCGAAGGTGACGATGCCCACCAGCGTGGCGCCGACCGTCGCCGCCACCAGCAGCCAGTGATCGCCGTAATTGTACAGGCCGGTTTCCTGCCACAGCAGAATCCGGGTCATGCCCACCAGTCCCAGAATGGCGCCCAGGGTGATGCCGGCCGGCAGTTCGCGCAGGGCCACCCGCCACCAGTCCCGGACCTGGACCTGCCCGAGGGCCAGGGCACGGATCAGCAGCGAGGTGGCCTGGGAGCCGGAGTTGCCGCCGGAACTCATGATCAGCGGAATGAACAGGGTCAGGACGACGGCCTTTTCAAGCTCGCCCTCGAAGCCCTGCATGGCGCTGGCCGTCAGCATCTCCGAGAGGAACAGGGCGCAGAGCCAGCCGGCGCGTTTGCGCACCATCTGCCAGAACGGGATGCCCATATAGGGTTCGTCCAGCGCGTCCATGCCGCCGAAGCGCTGCACCTGCTCGGTCTGGCGCTGGACCATGGTGTCGATGACGTCATCGACGGTGACGATGCCGATCACCTGCTCACGGGCATCGACCACCGGCACGGCCAGCAGATCGTATTTGGAAATAAGCCGCACCGCCTCATCCCGCGGTGCCGTGGCCCGGATGGTGACCGGGCGCCGCGGTGGCGCCGCGTCCAGCACATTGGCATCGGGATCGGCGGAGACCAGGCCGCGCAGCGACACCGCCCGCATCAGCCCCTGGGTGGCGGGGTCCAGCACATAGACGGCATAGACGGTTTCCCGCGTGCGCTCCACCTGCCGGATATGCTGCAGGGTGCGGGCCACGCTCCAGCTCGCGGGGACGGAGACGAACTCCGTCGTCATCATGGCGCCGGCGCTGTCATCGGGATAGGCCAGCAGCCGTTCCAGATCCGTGCGGATGGCGGGGTCGAGGCAGGCCAGCAGGCTGTCGCGCTGGTCTTCCTCCAACGCGCCAAGAAGGTCGGCGGCGCGGTCGGCGGACATGCCGGCCAGCAGAGGGGCGACCCGCTCCTCCGGCAGGGCCAGCAGGATCTCGGCCCCGTGCTCAAGGCCGGTATGGTCGAGCACCTCGACGGCGCGGTCCTGCGGCAGCCCCGCGATCAGACGGGCCGCTTCCTCGGGCGCGCGGCAGTTCAGCCCTTCGACGATGTCGGCGGTCCGCTCGTCGGCCAGACAGGGGACAAGGCTGTGGGCAATGGGGAAGAGCATGGCCGCGTCGGCATGCGCGGCCGGGTGGACGATTGTCGTCTTCATGGCTCACCTCTGGGTCGACCGCCGCCGGCGGCTCCCAGGGCAAGCTGATCGGACCCGATCAGGCCAGGGTGGGCGCTGCCGACGGCAGGGACGGTCGACTATGACTGTCGCTGGACATTGGGTTTCGGGATCCTGTTTGGTGACCGGCGACCCGTGGTTCGCCGGATTTCGTGCAGATGCCACCGGATCGGTGGCGGGTCAAGCGCCGACGCCGGTGCCGGCAGCAGGGCTGCTCTACCGCCTCAGCGGCCCCGGAACAGCGTCAACAGCCGGCGGGCGGCGGCACCAGGGGTGACTTCGCCGGCCGCGGTCGCCCGTTCCAGGTCTGGCAGGGCCTGTTTGACGGCGCCATCGGCCAGGAAGGTGGACAGCAGATTTTCCCGGATTTCCGTCCACATCCAGGCGCGGGCCTGCTCGGCCCGGCGCCGGGTCAGGGCGCCGTTGCCGTCCAGCAGCGTCCGGTGGGCGCCGATCTGCTCCCAGATCCCGTCGATGCCTTGGCCGGACAGGGCCGAGCAGGACAGCACCGGCACCCGCCAGTCGGCATGGGCCGGGCGCAGCAGCGACAAAGCATGGCGGTATTCGGCGACGGCATGGCGGGCGGCGGCCGCCAGGTCGCCATCGGCCTTGTTGACCACGATCAGGTCGGCCAGTTCGACAATGCCCTTCTTGATGCCCTGCAACTCGTCGCCGCCGGCCGGCGGCAGCAGCAGCAGGAACAGGTCCACCATGTCGGCCACGGCCGTTTCAGACTGGCCGACACCCACGGTCTCGACGATGGCCACGTCGAAGCCGGCGGCCTCCACCAGCAGCATGGCTTCCCGCGTGCGCCGGGCGACGCCGCCCAGCGTGCTGCCGGCCGGGGAAGGGCGGATGAAGGCGTCCGGGTGGCGCGACAGCGCCTCCATCCGGGTCTTGTCGCCCAGGATGCTGCCGCCGGTGCGCTGGCTGGTCGGGTCGATGGCCAGCACGGCCACCTTGTGCCCGCGCCCGATGACATGCAGCCCGAAGGCCTCGATGAAGGTGGATTTGCCGACGCCCGGCACGCCGGTGATGCCGACACGGATCGATTGCCCGCTGTGCGGCAGCAGTTCCGCCAGCAGCGCCTCGGCCCGGGCGCGGTGGTCGGCCCGGGTGCTTTCCACCAGGGTGATGGCCCGGGCCAGGGCGCGGCGGTCGCCGGTGCGGATCCGGCTGGCAAGATCGGAAGCGGTCAGGACGTCGGGCATCGTCGGCCGTTGACAGCAGCGGAAGAGGCCGGTGGAGTTTGCGTGTCCGGCACCGTCGAAGTCAAACCCCGGCCCACCGGAATGGCTGAACAGGAAACCTGACCATGCACCGCCCGCCCTTCGACCAGCAGATGGTCCATCTGTCCGTTGCCGATCTGGACCGCGCCCATGCTTTCTATGCCGGCATTCTGGGGCTGGAGGTGGTGGGCGGTCGGGGTGCGTGCCGCTATTATCGCCTGGGACAGGCGGCCTTCCTGGCCCTTGAGGCGGGGAGCCCGGACGATCGGCGCCAGAGGATCACTCTTCTTTGCGACCGTGCCTATGATGTTGATGCCTGGCACGATTATCTGCGCCGCCGCGGGTTGGAACTGCCGGGGCCGCCAGAGGACGATGCCGACCTGCATGTCCGCCATTTCACCGTTCCTGATCCGGACGGCAACCTGGTGGAGATCCGGGCTTTCCTTGATCCGGGATGGCCGAAGGCCGGCCGCTGAGCCTGAAGCCTTATCGCTTTCGGGCGGATTTTCTCCCGCTCAGCCTCATGTCAGGATGGAGCATTCTGCTGGAGGTGCCCCATGCGTGCGGGTCCCGAACCGTCGCTGAACCGGTCAGCCGCCCTGCCGGACCTGCCCGTGCCGGGCGGGGAGGCGGCTTCATCTGCCGGCTGGCTTGCCCGCCTGTTCGGCCGGGACCGGCGCCGCCATGGGCGGACCCGGCCGCTGGATGCTCGGGTCCAGATCGGCCCCCTCTCCCTGTCTGTCGTTGATGTGAGCGTCACCGGCCTGAAGATCGCCGGGTATCGCGGTACCCTGGCCATCCAGGATCGTTTCGATCTGGACCTGTCGCTGGTGAACGGGCCGAGCCGGCTTGATCTGCACAGCGAAGCCATCGTGGTCTGGCGAACCGGCGACCGGATGGGTGTGGCCTTCTATGGCCTGGGGCCGGCAGACCGCGAGACTTTGTCCACTTTCCTGGGCGAGACAGTCTGAAGCCAGCATAAAAGAATCCGGCGGCAGGGAATATGGACCAAGTCTGTCGGTCTATTCCCTGCTGCCGCTATTTTGGTTGAATTTTAATGTTCGATGTAGGTAATGGTGGCCTTGTATTTGTTCGGCCCGATCATCGAATTGACGTTCAGGTAAACATTCGTTCCAGTACCCGCAACATCAACTTTCCAACGCAGCGTGCTGTTCAGGGGGTATAAAGGGTTCGGTGTTTCAACGGTCGTAATGGTTCCCTGTGAACCGACAGTGATGGTCGCTACTGTGAAGGAGCTTTCCTTGACGGTGCAGCAATTGTTGTAGGCGTTCTGCTGTTGCTGGCAAACGGTGCCGCTGTTGATGGTTGCCATTGTCATGATCCTTCTGTGAGGGTGGTCATGACATGGAAATACAATTTTCCAGAACATCAAAACATTTTTTACACTAATAGGTTGATGGCCGCTCGCGATGGCGGCCGACGGCACTCCCGGGCCGCGACCCGGCCTGACGACAATTTACTTCAGGCCTGGATCATGTCCGCGGGTTGGGCCTGCTGCTTGGTCCACAGGGCGGCATAGGCGCCACCACGGGCCAACAGGGTTGCATGGTTGCCGCGTTCGACGATGCGGCCGGCCTCCAGCACCAGGATCTCGTCGGCCTCCACCACCGTGGACAGGCGATGGGCGATGACCAGGGTGGTGCGCCCGCGGCTGGCGTCGTTCAGGGCGGCCTGGATCTCGCGCTCTGTGTGGGTGTCCAGGGCGCTGGTGGCCTCGTCCAGGATCAGGATCGGCGGGTCCTTCAGCAGCGTGCGGGCGATGGCCACGCGCTGCTTCTCCCCGCCCGACAGTTTCAGCCCGCGCTCCCCCACCACCGTGTCCCAGCCGTCGGGCAGGGCGCGGATGAAGTCCAGGATTTGGGCGGCGGAGGCCACCCGTTCCAGTTCGGCCTGGCTGGCGCCTGGGCGGCCATAGGCAATGTTGTAGCGGATGGTGTCGTTGAACAGGACCGTATCCTGGGGAACGATGCCGATGGCCGCCCGTAGACTGTCCTGGGTGATATCGCGGATATCCCGCCCATCGATGCGGACGGCACCGCCGGTGACGTCGTAGAAGCGGTAGAGCAGGCGCGACAGGGTGGACTTGCCGGCCCCGGTGGGACCCACCACCGCCAGTGTCCGCCCGGCCGGGATGGTGAAGTCGAGCCCCTTCAGGATCGGCCGGCGCGGATCATAGGCGAAGGCCACGCTCTCGAAGGCCACGCTGCCGCCGGCCACGGCCAGGGGTCTGGCGTTCGGCTTGTCCTCCACCTCCCGCGGGACGTTCAGCAGCTCGAACATGCGCTCCATGTCGTTCAGGGATTCCTTGATGCCTCGGTAGACGAAGCCGAAGATGTTCAGCGGCTGGTAGAGCTGCAGCAGATAGGTGTTGACCAGCACGAAGTCGCCGATGCTGAGGCTGCCGCGCACGATGCCGGCGGCGGCCAGATACATGACGATGACCACGCCGATGGCGATGATGACGCCCTGGCCCACATTCAGCAGCGACAGCGAGCTCTGGGTGCGGACGGCGGCATCCTCGTAGACGCGCAGCGCCTTGTCGTAACGCTCGGCCTCGAACCGCTCATTGCCGAAATACTTGACCGTCTCGTAATTCAGCAGCGTGTCGATGGCGCGGGCATTGGCCTTGGTGTCGGCGTCCAGCATGGCCCGGCGGATGCGGGTGCGCCAGTTGGTGACCAGGATGGTGTAGGCGATGTAGCCGACCACGGTCAGGAAGGTCGCGGCGGCGAAGCGGATATCGAACAGGGTCCAGAGGATGCCGGTGACCAGCAGGATCTCCAGCAGCGTGGGCAGAATGTTGAACAGCAGCGTGCTCAACAGGCTGTCGATGGCGCGGGTGCCGCGCTCAATGACCCGCGACAGGCCGCCGGTCTGCCGCTCCAGATGGAAACGCAGGGACAGGGCGTGCAGGTGACGGAAGACGTTCAGCGCCGCGGCGCGCATCGCGCGCTGGCTGACCCGCTCGAAGACGGCGTCGCGCAGTTCCCCGAAGGCCAGGGTCAGCACCCGCGCCAGCCCGTAGGCCAGGATGAAACCCAGTGGAATGGACAGGGCCGGGTTGGCCAGGGCCTGCGCCCCCGCCCCATCCGCCGACAGGGCATCGACCGCATGCTTGTAGAAGATGGGGATGGTGACATTGGCGCCCTTGGCCACGGCCAGGAACAGCAGTGCCACCACCACCCGCACCCGGATGCCGCCCTGGCCGCGGGGCCACAGATAGGGCAGCAGCGAGCGGATGGTGCCGCCCTCTCCCAGGCGCTGGGCCGGGCTGGTCAGGGAAGCGGTCCGGGTCTGGGGGGAGGGACGGTCATGGCGGCGCATGGGGTAGTAAACTAGGCGCCTGTCCCGTCCAGGCAAAGCCCCCGATGTGCGCAGGGCTGATGTGATCGGAGGAGGCATCCCGCTTCCCCGGCCCCTTCGGCTCCCCTATCCTGTGTGCCTGTCCCGGCATCCAGCGTGGTCGTCCCCGTGCGCGTCTATACCCTGCCGCCGTCCCTACCGTTCGTCGACGCCCTGGCCGCCGGTGTGCTGGCCCGGATCGGCACCGACCCGCTGGCGCTGAGCCGGGCCACCATCCTGCTGCCCACCAGCCGTGCCGTGCGGTCCCTGCGTGAGGCCTTCCTGCGCCGCGCCGCGGGGCAGCCGGTGCTGCTGCCCCGCATCTCCGGCCTTGCCGATGTGGATGGCGATGATGTCTCCATTGCGCTGGACGGGCTGGCCGGCACTGCCGGCGGCCTGGATCTGGCCCCGGCCATCGCGCCATTGCGCCGGCAATTGCTGCTGGCCCGGCTGATCCTGGCGGCGGGCGATACCTTCGCCAAGACGGCGGCGCAGGCGGTGCGGCTGGCCCGGGAGCTGGCCCGGCTGCTGGATCAGGTGCAGACGGAACGGCTGGATTTCGCCGATCTGGAAAAGCTGGTGCCGGACGCCTTCGCCGCGCATTGGCAGAAGACCCTGACCTTCCTCACCATCGTCATGGAGCACTGGCCGGCCCAGCTGGCGGCAGAGGGCTGCCTGGACCCGGCGGAGGAGCGCAATCTGCGCCTCGCCGCCTTCGCCGCCATGCTGGAGGCCAGCCCGCCGCCGGGGCCCGTGATCGCCGCCGGCTCCACCGGTTCGATCCCGGCCACCGCCGATCTGCTGGCGGTGGTGGCACGTCTGCCCCAGGGGGCGGTGGTGCTGCCCGGTCTGGACCAGGAGATGGACGCGGCCACCTGGGCCGCCCTGGACGAAGGCCATCCGCAGTTCGGACTGAAGCTGCTGCTGCAGCGGCTGGGGGTGGAGCGGTCGCAGGTGCAGCCCTGGCCGGTGCCGCCGGACATCGCGCCGCGCAGCCCGGTGGCCCGCACCCGGCTGATCGCCGAGGCGCTGCGCCCCGCCGATACCACGGAGGCCTGGCGGGACCTGCCGGACCCCGGCAACGACGCCCTGACCGGGCTGCTGCGCATCGACGCCCCCACCCCGCAGGAGGAGGCGGGAGCCATCGCCCTGATCCTGCGCGAGGTGCTGGAAACGCCCGCCCGCACGGCGGCGCTGGTGACGCCGGACCGGGGGCTGGCACGCCGTGTGGCCATGGAGCTGCGGCGCTGGGGTGTGGAGGTGGACGACAGCGCCGGTCGGCCCCTGTCCGCCACCCCGGCCGGAGGCTTCCTGCGCCTGTTGGCCGATTTCGCCGCCCAGCCGGCGCCGGTGCCGCTGCTGGCCCTGCTGAAGCATCCCCTGGCCGCCGGCGGGCAGGACCCGGTCCGTTTCCGTCGGCTGGCCCGTGACCTGGAGCGGGCGGTGCTGCGCGGCCCGCGGCCGGCCGCCGGTTTCAAGGGCTTGCGCGATGCCTTGGAGGCGGCGGAGGATCGGCGGTTCGAGGGGAACGATCACCGGCGGGCCTTGCACGACTTCGTTCTGGAGCTGGAGCGCCGCGTCGGCGGGCTTGCCGACGCCATGGCCGACGGGCACCGCCCCCTGGCCGACTGGATCGAGCTGCATGGACAGGCCGCTGAGCTGCTGGCGGCCAGTGCCGCCGAGCATGGGGCCTTGCGGCTGTGGGCCAATGATGACGGCGAGGCCGCGGCCCGCCTGCTGCGGGAGGCCAAGGACGCCGCCGCCGGCTTCCCCGACCTGTCCGGCCCCGACTATGCCGCCGTGATCGAGACCATGCTGGCCGGCGGCGTGGTGCGCCCCCGCTTCGGCCTGCATCCGCGCCTGCATATCCTGGGTCTGCTGGAAGCGCGGCTGCAGCAA
Source organism: Oleisolibacter albus (assembly GCF_003336875.1). Lineage (GTDB taxonomy): Bacteria > Pseudomonadota > Alphaproteobacteria > Azospirillales > Azospirillaceae > Niveispirillum > Niveispirillum album. The sequence goes on from NZ_QGNJ01000014.1 coordinate 70,223, forward strand.
TTCGACGTCATGGTGCTGGGCGGCCTCAACGAGGGGACCTGGCCACCCGCCCCGCCGGCCGATCCCTGGCTCAGCCGGCCCATGCGCCAGCAATTCGGTCTGCCCTCGCCCGAGCGGCAGATCGGCCTGACCGCCCACGATTTCGCCCAGGCAGCCGGGGCGGACCTGGTGGTGATGACCCGGTCCCAGCGCGTGGAGGGGACGCCGGCCGTGCCGTCGCGCTGGCTGCTGCGGCTTGATACGGTGCTGGACAAGGCGGGGCGCCTGACCGATCTGACGGCCCTGGCGCCGGGCTGGCTGGCGCTGCAACGGGTGCTGGACTGGCCGGAGCGGGTGCGGCCCTGCGCTGCGCCGGCGCCGACACCGCCGGTGAAGGCCCGGCCGCGGCGCCTGTCGGTGACCCAGGTGGAGACCTGGATGCGCGATCCCTACGCCATCTATGCCCGTCACATCCTGGGGCTGGAGGCGCTGGAGCCGCTGGATGCCGATCCCGGTGCCGCCGACCGCGGGCAGGTGCTGCATGCGGCGCTGGACGCCTTCGTGCGCGACTATCCCGACCGGCTGCCGCCCGATGCGCGCGCGCAGCTGTTGGCCCGCGGCCGGGAGGCGTTCGGGCCGCTTCTGGAGCAACCCGCCGTCTATGCCTTCTGGTGGCCGCGCTTCGAGAAGGTGGCGGACTGGTTCCTGGCGGTGGAGGCGGAGCGGCGGCAGACGGTGAAACCCCTGGCCACCGAGGTCCGCGGTCAGATGGACCTGCCGGGGCCGGCCGGCCCCTTCGTGCTGCACGCCAAGGCCGACCGCATCGACCGGCTGCCCGAGGGCGGGTTGGTGCTGGTGGACTACAAGACCGGCAGCCCGCCCAGCGCCAAGGATGTGCGGCTGGGCAAGTCGCCCCAGCTGCCGCTGGAAGGGCTGATCGCCGAGGCCGGCGGGTTCCAGGGCGTTCCGGCCGCTGCCGCCGGGCGGCTGGAATTCTGGCAGATCAGCGGCGGCGACCCCGCCGGCGAGATCCGGGCGGTCAAGGAGGACACGGCCACACTGGTGGCGGAGGCGCGGGACGGGCTGCTGGACCTGATCGCCCGCTTCGATGATCCGGCGACACCCTATTTCAGCCAGCCGCGGGCCAGTTGGGCCCCCCGCTACACCGACTATGCCCATCTGGCGCGTGTGGCCGAATGGTCGGCCGGCGGCGGCGAAGAGGGCTGATCCTGGAAAAGGCAACGGGGAGCCGAAGCTCCCCGTCGTTTCAACCCGGCGCCTGCGGGGCGCGTTCAGGCGTTGCCCTGGGCCGGCTGGTCGGCGCTTGGACCCTGCTGCGCCAGAATCTGGCGGCGGTACAGGTCGACGAAGTCGATGGGCTGCAGCATCAGCGGCGGGAAACCGCCCTGCTGGGTCATGTCGGCCAGGATCTGGCGGGCGAAGGGGAACAGCATGCGGGCTCCCTCGATCATCAGCAGGGCGCGCTGCTGATCGACCGGCAGCGGGGCCAGCGTGAACACGCCGCCATAGACCAGCTCGCAGATGAAGGCGGAGCGGTCGCCCTGGGTGGCCTCGGCCCGCAGGGTCAGTGCCAGCTCGAACACATTCTCGGCCAGCGGACGTCCCTGCAGATCGACCTGCAGGTCGATCTTCGGCGCACCGGCATCGCCCATCAGGCTCTGCGGTGCGTTGGGGTTCTCGAACGACAGGTCCTTCACGTACTGGGCATTGATCACCAGCGGCGTGGAAAGGCGGTTGCCGGCTTCGGTGGTGCTGTCGCCGTTGCTGGCGGTCTCGTCGGTCATGCTCGAGGACTCCCGGATAGGATTCGCGCTGGAAGGGTACGGATCGGGCGCGGGACTAGCACGGATGCGACGTTGGAGCAACCATGGCCCGCTGCGGTGGGAACGGCAGGACGGGGTTTGATGGCGCCACCGCCTTGACAAGCCGCCGCCAGCCTGCTGAAACAGGGGAACCGTGGGGTTTTGGCGACCGGCTTGCAGACCACGTAAAACATGCTGCTAAAAGGTCGAAGCCATGATCCGGTCCGGGTTTGCCCGGCGTATCGGCCTCGATCCTGCGGTCGGGGCCTTTTCGTTTCCGCCGTTTCATTCCCGGAGGATGGCATCTTGGACCAGCGTGATCCCCTTTCCCCCCGCACCCGGCTGGTGCATGGCGGCACCCGCCGCAGCCAGTTCGAGGAAACCAGCGAAGCCATCTTCATGACCTCCGGCTTCGTCTATGAGTCGGCGGAGGCGGCGGAGCACGCCTTCGCCAATGACGGGTCGCGCTTCGTCTACAGCCGCTTCCGCAACCCCACCGTGGCCATGTTCGAAGACCGGCTGGCGGCCTATGAGGGCTATGAGCGCTGTTTCGCCACGGCCTCGGGCATGGCGGCGGTGCATGGGGCCATCATGGGCCTGCTGAAGGCCGGCGACCGCATCGTCGCCAGCCGCGCCCTGTTCGGGTCCTGCCTTTACATCGTCAAGGACATCGCCACGCGGTTCGGTGTCGAAACGGTGCTGGTGGATGGAACCAAGCCTGAGGAGTGGGAAGCAGCCCTGGCCGCGCCGACCACGCTTGTCTTCCTGGAAAGCCCCAGCAATCCCTGTCTGGACATCGTCGATCTGGAGCATGTGACGGCGCTGGCACACAAGGCCGGGGCCCGCGTGGTGGTGGACAATGTCTTCGCCACCCCGGTGATGCAGAAGCCCAAGCGCCACGGCGTGGATGTGGTGGTCTATTCCGCCACCAAGCATATCGATGGCCAGGGCCGCTGTCTGGGCGGTGCCATCCTCTGCGACCAGGAGATCGCCGCCCTGCTGGCGCCCTATCTGCGCCATACCGGCCCGGCCATGAGCCCCTTCAACGCCTGGGTGCTGCTGAAGGGGCTGGAGACGCTGGACCTGCGGGTCCGCGCCCAGACCGCGGCAGCGCTGGAGGTGGCGCGCTTCCTGGAAAGCCACCCGGCGGCGGCCCGTGTCGTCTATCCCGGGCTGGAGAGCCACCCGCAGCATGCCCTGGTCCGGCGTCAGATGGCCGGCGGCAGCACGCTGATCTGCTTCGACGTCAAAGGCAGCGGCGGTCCCAGCAAGCAGGCGGCCTTTGCCCTGATGAACGCGATGGAGGTGGTGACCATCTCCAACAATCTGGGCGACAGCAAAAGCCTGATCACCCATCCCGCCACCACCACCCACCAGCGTCTGACCGATGAGGAGCGGCTGACGCTGGGCATCACCCCGGCCACCCTGCGCCTGTCGGTGGGGCTGGAGGACCCGGCGGATCTCATCGCCGATCTCAAGCGCGGGCTGGACGCGGCAGCCGCCTGATCCGGTCGTGGTCTGATCCGGTTGTGGAGGGGGCGCTGCCCACGCTATCCGGTCGGCGCCTTCCATTTTGCACTGCAACATGCCAAGCTGGTTCCTGTTGAGTCCTGCGCCCATCACCGGGCGGTCACAGCAGGAGACAGCCCATGCCGCGTAAAGCCGATCTGGGATCACGCGCCGCCGAGGTGGGAACCGAACTGGCCGCCACGGCGGCCGTTCTGGCGGAAACGGGGTGGGCCGCGCAGACGGTGGTGTTCCATCGCCTGACCCGTCTGGCCGGCATCCTGACCGACCCCGCCACGGCGAACGATCCCGAATTCCGCACCATGGTGTGGGAGAAGATGCAAGCAGCCACCAAGGCTTGCCTTGCTGTCATGGAGGGCATGCGGGTGGTGCAGGAGGCCGGCTGGGACTGGACCGGCCACCAGTGGGACGCCACGGAGAAGACGCTGTTCTCCCTCTGCTTCGCCACGTCGCCCGAGCAGTGGATGCGCCTCCAGGTCCGCTATGCGGAAGCCAGTCTGGATGCGGCGGAAACGGCCTGCGCCCGCATGACCGTGGCAGCCAGCCGGCTGGGGGGGCTGGGACTGCGGCCCATCCACAAGGTGGCCCGGGCCAATGCCCGGCGGCTGACGCGGGAGGCTGGCCTTCCCCTGCTTTTGGGATAGGGGGCTGGCGGCGGCGTGCCAAGCCTTAAGCCTTCCTTCAACTTTCGTGGCATAGTGGCCACCAGGAAAAGACCTGGACCCCGTGCCATGCCCGATAGCGTCGCGTCCCCGTCCGATCGCCGCCCCAAGCCGGATGGCATGCCAGCCCTGCCCGGGCGGGCCGCCGTCAACCGCCGTCTGGCCAAGCTGGTGGCCGACAATGGGGACCGGTCGAGCGACCATTTGCGCAGTCCGCTGCTGTCCACGTTGAAGGCCGTGCTGGAGGAAGGGCGGACGGCCATCCGCACCGCCTTCGAGACCAACCATCGCGGCGATCTGTGCGTCCATGCCACCGCGGTGCTGACCGACACCATCGTGCAGTGCCTGGCCGATTTCGCGCTGGAGCATGTCTATCCCGCGGCGGAACCCACCAAGGCCGAGCGTCTGGCCATCGCCGCCACCGGCGGCTATGGCCGGGCCGAGATGGCGCCCTTCTCCGATGTGGATCTGCTGTTCCTGCTGCCCTACAAGCGCACGCCGCGGGTGGAGCAGGTGGTGGAGTACATGCTCTACCTGCTGTGGGATCTGGGCTGGAAGGTGGGGCATGCCGTCCGCTCCGTGGATGAATGCCTGCGCCAGGCCGGTGAGGACATGACCATCCGCACCAGCCTGCTGGAGGCCCGTTTCCTCTGGGGCGAGCGCGCGCTGTTCACCGAGCTGAAGCGGCGCTTCCAGAAGGAGGTGATGACCAACAGCACCACCGCCTTCATCGAGGCCAAGCTGGAGGAACGCAACAGCCGCCACCGCAAGATCGGCGACAGCCGCTACATGCTCGAACCCAACGTCAAGGAGGGCAAGGGCGGTCTGCGCGACCTGCAGACACTGTTCTGGATCGCCAAATACGCCTATCAGGTGGAGGAGGTCGAGGAGCTGGTGGCCAAGGGCGTGCTGCTGGCCGAGGAGGCGCAACGCTTCGCCAAGGCCCAGACCTTCCTGTGGACCACGCGCTGCGAGATGCACTATCAGACGGGCCGGCAGGAGGACCGTCTGACCTTCGACATCCAGGCCGGGATCGCCCGCCATCTGGGCTACACCAACCACGCCGGCACCTCCGACGTGGAACGCTTCATGAAGCATTATTTCATGGTGGCCAAGGATGTGGGCGACCTGACCCGCATCCTCTGCGCCGCCCTGGAGCAGGAGAAGCGGCGCGGGCCGCGCTTCGCCTTCCTGCGCCGGGCCTTCACCCGCAACGAGGTCGAGGGCTTCGCCCTGGAGGCCGGCCGGCTGAACGTCAAGGCCGACCGGCATTTCCGCACCCACCCGCTGGACATGATCCGGTTGTTCCATGTGGCCCAGGTCCATGACCTGGACATCCATCCGCACGCGCTGCGCGCCATCACCCGCGCCCTGTCGGCCATCGGGCCGAAGCTGCGCGAGGATGCGGAGGCCAACCGTCTGTTCCTGGAGATCCTGACCAGCCGCAAGGACCCGGAGATCGCGCTGCGCCGCATGAACGAGGCCGGGGTGCTGGGCCGCTTCGTCCCGGATTTCGGCCGCATCGTCGGCATGATGCAGTTCGACATGTACCACCATTTCACGGTGGACGAGCACACGCTGTTCGCGCTCGGCATCCTGCACACCATCGAGACGGGGGCGCTGAAGGACGAGGTGCCGCTGGCGTCGGAGGTCATCCACACCATCAATTCCCGCCGGGCGCTCTATGTGGCCCTGCTCTGCCATGACATCGCCAAGGGGCGCGGCGGCGACCATTCCATCCTGGGCGCCAAGGTGGCGGAGAAGCTCTGCCCCCGCTTCGGCATGAGCGAGGAGGAGACCGAGACCGTGGCCTGGCTGGTGCGCTGGCACCTGGCCATGTCCCACAACGCCTTCAAGCGCGACCTGGACGATGAGCAGACCATCAAGGCCTTCGTCGATCTGGTGCAGAGCCCGGAACGGCTGAAGCTGCTGCTCTGCCTGACCGTGGCCGATATCCGGGCCGTGGGACCGGGGCGCTGGAACGGCTGGCGGGCCACGCTGCTGCGCCAGCTCTACCGCCGCTCGGAAGAGCGCATATCCGGCCGGATCGAGGGCGAGGGCCGGGACGGCCGGCTGGTCGCCGTGCATGAGGATCTGGCCGCCGACCTGCCCGACTGGACGCGGGAGGAGATCGACGCCCATCTGTCGCGCGGCTATGCCTCCTACTGGCTGTCCTTCAACCGGCAGACCCTGGTCCGGCAGGCGCGGCTGATCCGCGAGGCGGAACGCACCCAGGCGCCGCTGACCATGGATACCCGCGTCGACCACGGCCGCGGCATCACCGAGATCATGGTCTATACCCCCGACCATGCCGGCCTGTTCTCCCGTCTGGCCGGCATCCTGGCCCTGGCCGGGGCCGACATCGTCGATGCCCGCATCTTCACCATGACCAACGGCATGGCGCTGGACGTCTTCACCGTCCAGGCCGCCGGTGGCGGCAGCTTCGACCGTCCGGACAAGCTGGCCCGCCTGTACAGTCTGGCGGACAAGGCCCTGGCCGGGGAGTTGCGGCTGGCGGAGGAACTCAGCCGGCGCCGCCCGGCACTGACGCCGCGCACCCGCGTTTTCCGCGTGCCGCCACGGGTGCTGATCGACAACACCGTGTCCAAGGCCCATACGGTCATCGAGGTCAACGGTCGCGACCGGCCCGGCCTGCTGTACGATGTCACCCGTGCCCTGACCCAGCTGAACCTGCAGATCGCCTCGGCCAAGATCTCCACCTATGGCAGCCTGGCGGTGGACGTCTTCTATGTGAAGGACGTGTTCGGGCTGAAGATCACCCATGACCGCCGGCTGGCGGACATCCGGGCGGCGCTGCTGAAGGCGCTGGAAGATGCGGAGGCCGAGGCCAAGCCGGCCAAGCCGCGCAAGCGGGGCACCGGCTGACCCGTCCGCCCGGCGCCTGTTCCGCCACTTGTCCTGGGTGGCGGGACAGGCCCGCCCTTCCCAGGCCGGGCTTTTTCCGCTACTCCCCCTGCGGCTTTCCGTGCTGCAGCAGGCGTCTTCATGTCCCTTGCCCGTGCCATCGCCACTGTCGGCGGCATCACCATGGTGTCCCGCGTCGCCGGTTTCATCCGCGACTCGCTGATGGCCCGCATCCTGGGGGCGGGGCCGGAGGCCGACGCCTTCTTCGTGGCCTTCCGCCTGCCGAACCTGTTCCGTTCCCTGTTCGCGGAGGGCGCCTTCACCGCCGCCTTCCTGCCCCTGTTCAAGGGGGAGCTGCATGCCCACGGCCACGAGGGCGCCCGCCGGCTGGCCGAGGAGGCGCTTTCCATCATGGTCACGGTGCTGCTGGGCTTCAGCATCGTCATGTCGCTGGCCATGCCGGGCGTGGTGGCGGTGCTGGCCACCGGCTTCACCGACACGCCGGACCAGTTCCGGCTGGCGGTGTCGCTGTCGCAGGTCACCTTCTCGTACCTGACGCTGATCTCGCTGACGGCGCTGCTGGGTTCCATCCTCAACGCGCTGGGCCGGTTCGGCCCGTTCGCCGCCGCCCCCATCCTGCTCAATCTGGTGCAGATCACCGGGCTGCTGCTGTGCCGGCCGCTGGGTGTGCCCGCCCATTGGATGCTGGCCTTCGGCGTGCCCGTGGCCGGTCTGGCCCAGCTGGTCTGGATGGTGCTGGCCTGCCGCCGTGCCGGCATGAACCTGCGCCTGCGCCGGCCGCGGCTGACGCCCAAGGTCAAGCGCCTGTTTGCCCTGCTGGCCCCGGGCATCCTGGGTGCCGGCGTCTATCAGTTCAACCTGCTGATCGGCACCAACCTGGCCTCCTGGCTGCCGGCGGGGTCGGTGTCCTGGCTGCAATATGCCGACCGGCTGAACCAGCTGCCCATGTCGGTCATCGGCGTGGCCGTGGGCACGGCGCTGCTGCCGCTGCTGTCGCAGAAGGTGCTGGAGGGGGACCGCGACGGCGTGCGGGAGGCCATGTCGCGCGGGCTGGAATTCGCCATGCTGCTGGGCCTGCCGGCCGCCGCCGCCCTGCTGGTGATCCCCGGCACCATCATCGATGTGGTGTTCCAGGGCGGCGCCTTCACCGCGGCGGCCGCCACGGGCACCGCCAGTGCCCTGCAGGCCTACGCCATCGGCATCCCCGCCTTCATCGCCGCCAAGGTGCTGTCCGCCGCCTTCTTTGCCCGCCAGGACACGCGCGCCCCGGTGCGGGTGGCGGTGGTGGTGCTGCTGGCCAACATCGCCGTGTCGCTGAGCCTGATCGGCCCGCTGGGCCATGTGGGGCTGGCCCTGGCGCCCGGGCTGACGGCCTGGCTCAATGTCGGCCTGCTGGCCTGGGGCCTGCACCGGCGCGGTCAGCTGGACATCGACCGCCGCTTCTGGTCGCGGCTGTGGCGCATCCTGCTGGCCGTGGCCGGCATGACCGCCGTGGCCTATGGCAGTGCCGTGGCGCTGCGGCCCTGGTTCGACTCCACCCGCCTGCCGGTGGAGGCCGCCGCCCTGCTGATCGTCATCACCCTGTGCATGGCCGTCTATGGCGGCCTGTGCCTGCTGACCGGTGCCGCCCGTCCGGCCGAGGTCAAGGCCATCCTGCGCCGCCGGGCCAAGACCGCACCACCGCTGCCGGACTAAGGCGACCACAGGCGACGCAAAGGCGACCCTAACGCGACGCAAAGGCGACAAAGGTGACATCGGGCGTTTTGCATGTCGCCTGACAGAGTCTTGATTGCATTAGGTTATTTTTCCTTAAGTTGACAAAGGTGACAGATTTTGGCCCCCGTCGCCTTTGGTGCGTTTGTCGCATTGATCCGTCTGTGACGGCGTTTGTTTTCACCCTGTCCAAGATCCGCGCACCCCGAGGATGCGGACCGCATCATGGCAGAAAATAGGATTTTTGTCCATTTGCCGGAGGCGGCATGGGAGACACGGGCCGGGCGCGCGGACGGGCCGGGCCGGGGTCCCGGCCATGCCTGGCGGGTCCAGCGGACGGGGCCGGGCGGTGGCTTGACCGGGTCGGGCGGCGGGGCCATACCTCTGGGTCCCTGCCCGCCCTCCATAAGCGGGCTTTCTTCAGAGGCTTATCCGTGATGAACCGCATCTTCTCGGGCATGCAGCCCACCCGTCAGCTCCACCTCGGCAACTATCTGGGGGCGTTGAAGAACTGGGTGGCCTTGCAGAAGGACTATGAGTGCGTTTTCTGCGTGGTGGATCTGCACGCCATCACTATCGACCACACGCCCGACGTCCTGCGCGAGAATATCCGCGAGGTGACGGCCGCCTATATCGCCGCCGGCATCGATCCCGAGAAGAACATCCTGTTCAACCAGTCGGCCGTGCCGGGCCATGCCGAGCTGAACTGGATCCTGGCCTGCCACACGCCGCTGGGCTGGCTGAACCGCATGACCCAGTTCAAGGAGAAGGCGGGCAAACACCGCGACAACGCCGTGCTGGGCCTTTATGCCTATCCCGTGCTGATGGCCGCCGACATCCTGCTGTACAAGGCCACCCATGTGCCGGTGGGCGAGGACCAGAAGCAGCATCTGGAACTGGCCCGCGATATCGCCGGTGCCTTCAACCGCTATTACGGCAAGGAGGATTTCTTCCCCCTGCCCGAGCCGCAGATCATGGGCGAGGCCACCCGCATCATGTCGCTGCGCGACGGCACCAAGAAGATGTCGAAGTCGGACGAGAGCGAGTACAGCCGCATCAACCTGACCGACGATGCCGACACCATCGCCCTGAAGTTCCGCAAGGCCAAGACCGACCCCGAGCCGCTGCCGGAGACGGTGGAGGATCTGGAGAAGCGGCCGGAGGCCAACAATCTCGTCACCATCTATGCCGCCCTGACCGACAGCACCCGCCAGCAGGTGCTGGCCCAGCATGCCGGCAGCCAGTTCAGCGGCTTCAAGTCCGCCCTGGTGGAGGTGGCCGTGGCCAAGCTGGCCCCGATCAGCGCCGAGATGAACCGGCTGCTGGCCGACAAGGGCGAGATCGACCGCATCCTGAAGCGGGGCGCCGAGCGGGCCGGTGCCATCGCCGACCAGACGGTGGCCGAGGTCAAGGACATCGTCGGCCTGCTGCGGGTCTGATCGCGGCGGCCGGTGATCCCGACCGGTCACCGGCCGTCCGGTTTCCCCTTCCGATAGAGGTGGTTCCCTTTTCCACACTCCTGTAGATTGCCCCCTGGGGGCAGCCGCGCGCCTGCCGGTGCCCGAGCCGGGCCGGAACGGGGCAAGAGCGGGGCAAGAACAGGGGAGGGGGAGATGGGCGCTCAGGCATGGCGTGCCGCGGGAACGGCGGCCCTGATGCTGGTCATGGTGCTGCTGGGCGGCTGCCGCAGCCCGGCCCTGGTGGGGGCGCCGGAACCGCTGATGACGGCGGATGAGCTGGAAGCCAGCCTGAAACCCTATCTCGGCCCCGATGTGGTCACCACCTATCAGGGCAAGAGCGGCGCGGACCAGACCAATTACCGCGACCAGGTGATCTATGCCCGCATCGCCGTCATCGATGCCCGCTTCAAGGCGTTCCTCACCGGGCTGGGGGTGGAGAGCAAGAGCTTCGGCATCGGTGCCGATGCCGCGGTGATCGGGCTGAACACCGGGTCCGTGCTGTCCGGCGGGGAGACCGCCAAGAACATCCTCAGCGGCCTGGCCGGCGCCGTCACCGGCATCAAGGGGTCAGTCGACAAGAACGCCTTCTACGACCAGACGGTGCCGACCCTGGTCAGCCAGATGGTGGCCAGCCGGCGTGAGGTGCTGGCCGGCATGCTGGGCAAGATGCAGACGGCCAATTACACGCTGGTCGAGGCCCTGATCGACCTGGAGGGCTATGAATTCGCCGGCAGCTTCGCCGGTGCCCTGCAACAGATCGGCCAGAAGGCCGGCAACCAGCTGCAGGTGGCCGAGGCCCGGCTGCAGCAGCTGGCGACCACGCGGCTGCAGGCCAGCGACGTGGCGCCCGACCAGATCCAGGCCCGTGCCGCCCTGGCCGGCCGCATCCAGGGGCTGACCGGACCGCAGGCCATCGCCGCCGTGAAGCAGGCGGCCACGCTGCCGGCCTTCAGCGCCACGGTCCAGCAGGCGCAGCAGGCCGGGGCCGACCCCGCCAGCGAGACCGGGGCGCGGGCCCTGCTGAAGCTGCTGCTGAGCGACGCCTTCGCCAGCACCGGCACGCTGGCCCAGCTGACCGGCATCATCAATGGCGTCAGCGCGCCGTAAGGAGGGAACCATGGCCGGGGATGCGGGTGTGCTGCCGTTGAAGAAGGTATGGGTGGTGGACGGGGCGGCGGCCGAGGCCGACGTTCAGGCCCAGGCCCAGCAGGTCCGGGACCTGGGCTGGCAGAGCGTGACGGTGTTTCCGCCCTCCGCGGAAACTCGGCAGAGCTGGGTCATCGTCGGCGAGGGCTTCGCCGTGGGCTGATGCCCGCGGTCTCCGGGGATCGCATGTTGCCTGGGCACACGGCCGGGGCACACGCAGGACACGGACCGGGGGGCACAGACGGGCGCGGACGGGCCTGCTGCCGGCCCGCGTTTCTTCGCATTCCAGAGACGGGGCCGTGGTCCGTGTTTTCCGTGGGCATGGTCGGTGTTCTGCAGGGCTGATCCAGGGGCAGAGAACCGGGGGAGCGCCGCGCGTGGGCGACCGGGATGGTGGGGGACGGGGATGCCCGCGGCCCCCGGGTTCCCGCCTGCGCGGGAACGACGCGGTTCCCCCCCCACGCTCTGTCCCGCCCGGGAATGATGCGGGTCCAGAGCACAGCGCGACCGAAGGGGCGGCGGCGGGCGGTCCGGGTTCCCGCCTGCGCGGGGCGCGAGGCGTGGGAGACGGATCGGGACCGGGGATGACGGGCCATGGCGGTGCGGGTTTGACAGGCGGGGGTGTCCATGCCCAAGCTGAGGCCCATGTCCGCCCTGCTCGTCACCGGCTTCGAGCCGTTCCTCACCCATGACCGCAACCCCAGCGCCCTGCTGGCCCAGACCCTGGACGGCCAGAGTATCGGCGGCCACCCCGTGGCCGGGCTGACCCTGCCGGTCACCTATGCCGGTGCCGCGCCACGGTTGCAGCAGGCCATCGAGGCCATGCGCCCGGCGGCGGTGGTGATGTTCGGATTGGCCTACGAGACCGACTGCATCCGGCCCGAGCGGCTGGCGCTGAACCTGGACGACGCCACGGCCGCCGACAATGACGGGGAGAGCCGGCGCAACCGGCCCATCGATCCGGCCGGCCCGCTGGGCTATTGGTCGAGCCTGCCGCTGGACCGGCTGGCCGACCGGCTGGGGAGGGCGGGCTTTCCGGTCAAGATCAGCCGCGATGCCGGCGGCTATCTCTGCAACCATCTGTTCTTCCGCACCCGGCACTGGCTGGAGGAACGGGGGCGGCCCATCCCGGCCGGCTTCATCCATCTGCCGCCGCTGCCCGACGGCATCAAGCCGGAGGATCGCGGCCACCGCAGCGGCATGGATCTCGACCGGCAGCTGACGGCGGCCCGGCTGGTGCTGGAGACACTGGCGGAGCGGGCGGAGGTTTGAGGGGCTGGCGGCCGGATGCCGTCGGGTAACGGCGATGCCGGCCCGAAGACGGCCCGATGCCGGGCAGGGCTGGCGACCGCCCGTGCCGGTGGTGACTTTTCTGCTTTGGGGCCGTTGTTTCCAAGGGTACTCTCAGCCCGTCTTCTCCGCCGTTCCCCGGGTCCATGCAGGTCTATCTCCCGATCGCCGAGATCTCGGTCAACGCCTTGCTTCTCCTGGCCCTCGGCGGCGGGGTGGGGTTCCTCTCCGGCCTGTTCGGCGTCGGCGGCGGTTTCCTGATGACGCCGCTGCTGATCTTCATCGGGGTGCCGCCGGCCGTGGCCGTGGGCACCCAGGCCAACCAGTTGGTCGGGGCCAGCGTGTCCGGCGTGCTGGCCCATTGGCGCCGCAACAATGTGGACGTCCGGCTGGGCAGCGTCATGCTGGTGGGGGGCGTGCTGGGCACCAGCTTCGGCGTCTGGCTGTTCGGCGTGCTGCAGCAGCTGGGCCATATCGACCTGGTGATCTCGCTCTCCTACGTGTTCTTCCTGGGCACGGTCAGCCTGCTGATGCTGTGGGAAAGCGTGGGCGCCCTGATCCGCGGCCGGATCAAGGCGGCGGCCCCGCGCAAGCTGCACCACCACACCTGGCTGCACGGTCTGCCGCTGAAGATGCGGTTCCCGCGCTCGCGGCTCTATATCTCGGCCCTGCTGCCGATGCTGATCGGCTTCGTCGGCGGCCTGCTGGTGGCCATCATGGGCATCGGCGGCGGCTTCCTGCTGGTGCCGGCCATGATCTACATCCTGGGCATGCCGACGGCGCTGGTGGCCGGCACCTCGCTGTTCCAGATCATCTTCTCCACCGGCATCGCCGCCTTCCTGCAGGCGACCAGCAACCAGACCGTCGATGTGGTGCTGGCCATGCTGCTGCTGGTGGGCGGGGTCATCGGCGCCCAGTTCGGCACCCGCGCCGGCACGCGGCTGCGCGGCGAGCAGGCCCGCGCCCTGCTGGCGCTGATGGTGCTGGCCGTGGCGGCCAAGCTGGCGGTCGATCTGATCGTGCGGCCGGAGGACCTGTACAGCATCACCCGCCCGGTGTCGCCGTGAGCGGGGCCGTGCTGCACCTCCGGGCCCGGCCCTGCCTGTCCGCGGCCCTGCTGGCCTGTCTGGGCCTGTGCCTGGCCAGCCTGTGGCTGCTGGTGCGCGAGGCGCGGGCGCAGGCGCTGGTGGCCGACCTGTCGGAGCATCTGGTGGCCATCACCACCGGCTTCACCGGCACCGACGTGGTGCTGTTCGGCGCCGTGGACGGGCCGGGGGCGGTGGCGCTGGTGGTGCAGGGGCCGGAAGCCCCGGTCAGCGTGCGGCGCAAGGGCCGCGTCGCCGGCATCTGGGTCAACACCGAGGAGATGGAGTTCGACCGGGTCCCGGCCTATTACAGCCTGGCCCTGTCGCAGACGCTGGAGGAGATGGCGCCGCCCGCCGTGCTGCAGCGGCACGAGATCGGGCTGGACCATGTGCGGCTGGTGCCGAAGCACCCCACCAGCGCCGAGGAGGTGGCGGCGTTCCGGGCGGCGCTGATCCGCAACAAGCAGCGCGACGGGCTTTATTCCACGGCACCGCAGGATATCGTCTTCCTGGGCCAGCGCCTGTTCAGCACCCGCATCCATTTTCCGGCCAATGTGCCCACCGGCACCTATATGGCCAGTGTGTTCCTGATCCGCGACGGCGATGTGGTCAGCGCCCAGACCACACCGCTGACCGTGTCGAAGATCGGCTTTTCCGCCAGCGTGTCCGACTATGCCCAGCGCTATGGCATGGTCTATGCCGTCGTCGCCATCCTGCTGGCCGTCAGCGCCGGCTGGCTGGCGGGGGTGATCTTCCGCAAATCCTGATGATGTCTGTCGCCCGGAGGGCCGCGCCATGAGCCTGGAACCGCATCAGCGCATTTTCCTGGTCGTCGTCGACGATACCGAGGAGATGAGCGTAGCCCTGCACTATGCCGCCCGCCGCGCCCGCAATTCCGGCGGCCGCGTGGCCCTGCTCTATGTCATCGAGCCCGGCGAGCTGCAGCAATGGGGCGCCATCGAGGAGCTGATGAAGCAGGAGCAGCGCGAGGAGGCCGAGCAGCTGCTGAACCGGCTGGCCAAGGACGTGGTGGACATCGCCGGGACCATGCCCGCCCTCTATATCCGTGAGGGCAACCGCCAGCCCGAGCTGTTCCAGCTGATCCAGGAGGAACCCTCGATCTCCATCCTGGTGCTGGCCGCCGGCACCGGCCGGGCCGGGCCGGGACCCCTGGTCAGCTACATTGTCGGCCAGATGTCCGGGTCGCTGCGCATCCCCGTCACCATCGTGCCGGGCGGGTTGTCGGATGCGCAGCTGGACGCCATCACCTGATCCCGCCTGCCCGCGCCGACGCCGCTGGCGCGGGCGCGTGTGACAAGCGGTGGGTGTGACAAGCGCCGGCTCATCCCTCCGTCCGCTTGGCAGCCTCTCCGCAGGGGGTGCCCCCCTCCATCCGCTCCGCCCCTTCGCCCTAATCGCAATTGGGTTTTTACGGTTTGTAAACGACTCTCGGAAGCGGCGGGCCTGCCACCATCGGGACACCCCGCCAGCGGAACGGGAGGGGCGTCATCATGGTGAAATGGTACGGAAGCGGCCGCGCCGATGTGAAGCTGGGCACCGCCGGCGCGGACACGCTGTGGGGGCAGGGGGGCGATGACCGGCTGGATGGCGGGGCCGGCAATGACGTGCTCTATGGCGGCGACGGCAACGACACGCTGACCGGCGGCGAGGGCAGCGACAGCCTCTATGGCGGGGCGGGCGACGACCGGCTGGATGGCGGCGATGACGCCTATGGCGCCACCAACCACCTGTATGGCGGCACGGGCAACGACACCTATGTGCTGCCGGTGCTGGAATACCGGGGCGAGGATACCGTCGTCACCATCATCCATGAACGGGCCGGCGAGGGCACCGACACCGTGATCTACCAGGGCGGAGAGGAGTTCATCCTGGCGGACGATGTGGCGGTGGAGAACATCGTCATGACCGCCGGCTATCGGGTGGGCGGTAACGGACTGGACAATGAGATCCGCGGCAGCGCCGACGACAATTTCATCGATGGCGGCGCCGGCAACGACCGGCTGTTCGGCAATGGCGGTCATGATGAGCTGTTCGGTGGGGCAGGCAAGGATGATCTCAATGGCGGCGCCGGGGCGGACGAGCTGACCGGCGGCGCCGGGGCCGACCGCTTCTGGTTCTTCAAGACCGCCGACAGCACGGCGGCGGCTCCCGACATCCTCTGGGATTTCGATGCGGCCGGCGGCGACCGCATCGCCTTCGGCGCCTTCGATGCCAATACCAGCCTGGCCGGAACCCAGAAGTTCCAGTTTGTCGGCGCGCTGGCCGGCGGGGCGGAGACGCTGGCGGCCGGACAGATGGGCACCCACTATGACGCGGCCCTGGACGCCACCTTCCTCTATGGCAACACCGGCGGCGATGCCCGGCCGGAGTTCATGGTGCAGCTGGCCGGGCACGTGACGCTGACGGCCGGCAGCTTCCTCTGGGCCTAGGCGCAAGCCCGTGCCCCGGCCGGGCGGACCTGGGACAGGGAGGCGCAGGCGGCGGGCGGCGAAAAGGGTGCAGGACCGCTGACGCGGGCGCGCGGGCACGCTATGCTCCGCGCCCGATCCCCTTCCGCAGCCCCGTGGCCTTCCGATGCGTACCCATCCCGATCATCCCAACCTGTTCATCCTCGACCACCCGCTGATCCAGCATAAGCTGACCCATATGCGCGACCGCTCGCGCTCGACCATGGGCTTCCGGCAGCTGCTGCGGGAAATCGCCCTGCTGATGGGCTATGAGATCACCCGCGACCTGCCGCTGACCACCGAGAAGATCGAGACGCCGCTGGTGACCATGGATGCGCCGGTGATCGAGGGGCGCAAGCTGGCCATCGTGCCGATCCTGCGGGCCGGTCTGGTCATGGCCGAGGGGTTGCTGGAGCTGGTGCCGGCGGCGCGCGAGGGCCATATCGGCCTCTACCGCGACCACGAGACCAAGCAGCCCGTGGAATATCTGGTGAAGCTGCCGGATGCGGCCGGCCGGCTGTTCATCCTGGTCGATCCCATGCTGGCCACCGGCAATTCCGCCGTGCATGCCGTCGATGTGCTGAACCAGCACGGGGTGCGGGACGCGCAGATCCGCTTCATGGCCCTGGTCAGCGCGCCCGAGGGCGTGTCGGTCTTCCACAAGGCCCATCCCTCGGTGCCGGTGTTCACGGCCGCCCTGGACAGCCATCTCAACGAGAACGCCTATATCGTGCCGGGCCTGGGCGATGCCGGCGACCGCCTGTTCGGCACCAAGTAGCCCGGCCGCAGCGGAAGCGTGACCGCAAGGGGCGGCGGCCATGACAGGGGCGGCCCCGCCGCCCTGTCCCCCGTGGCCTGTTTCCCGCCCAGGGGCGGTCAGGGTTCGGAAACCGGGCGGCGCCTGGATCTGCGGCGGCACACGCGCCGTGTGCGCCGCTTCCGCTCCCGACGCGCCGAAGCCGCCGGGACCGGGTGTCAGGGCCGCTTCACCAGCTTGAAGAAGCGGCTTTTCTTGCCGTCGATGCTGTCCTGGTAGAGCAGGGCCAGTCTGCGCTCCTCGAAGGTCTTGAAGAAGCGGTCCCAGTCGATCCGCTCCAGCCCGTCCTCGGGGTCGCCGAAATCGATGCGCAGCAGGCCGCCATCATCGCCGCCGGGCGTGCCCTTGACGGCGGCGGGGTGGCCGTCGCGTTCCTCGGCCCATCTGCGGATGGTGGCGTGATCGGTGGTGGTGAGGGCGTCGCTGCCGCGGGCATGCTGGGGAGCCATGATGATCCTCCTGGATGGGTCTACCCCGGAAACCGCCGAAGCCGGTCTGCGTTCCCGCTTGCAATTGCGAATGACTCTCAATAGGCTTGTCCCGCATCGCCCTTCGGGGCGTCAGGATGAAAGCGATCGGCCATGCAGGCGCTTCCCCATCTCCCCAGCAACGACTCCATCGCCAGCGGCGCCATCGACTCGGTCCGGGGCTGGCGGCTGCCACGCCACGGGTATGAGCGGGTCTTCGGTCTGACGCGCAGCGAGCAGCTGCTGCTGTGGTCGGCCCGCCGCTGGCGCCATGGGCGCCACCGCTGGGATCAGGTCGAACAGGAATTCCGTCTGGCCCTGGGGCCGGACTGGGCCGACGGGCTGTTGGCCTGGGATCTGGCCCTGGACCTGCTGCATCTGTACCCCGCCAGCTCGCCGCAGATCCGCAATGGCTGCGCCACCGACCTCAGCGACGACGAGCAGGCCCTGCTGGCCCTGGTGGCGGCGCTGCAGGCCGGCAATCCCGTGGATGCGTCGCTGCTGCTGGCGCGGCTGGCGCCGCAGGCCCTGCGCACCGATCTGCGCGCCGCCCTGGAGCTGGTCGCCGAGGCCCTGCGCCGGCTGCCGCTGCCGGTGCGGGCGCCGGTCCCGCCAATGGATGGTGCCACCATCATTCCGCTGCGAGCCGCGGCGTCCCATTGACCAGGTCGGTCACCACCACATCGCCCAGCTGCCGCACCCGCTCGACCCGCAGCCGGTTGCCGGGTCCGTGCAGGTAGCGGCCGGGATGGGTCAGGCGGGGGGCGCCGGCCTGGCCGACGAAGAAGGGCGCCATGGCCAGCCGCAGCCGATGGAAGGCGCCGGCAGCCAGGAACTGGGTCAGGATGCCGGTGCCCCCCTCCACCAACAGCCGGCGGATGCCGCACCCGGCCAGCGTGGCCAGGATGGCGGCCGGGACCGGATCATCCAGCACCACCACCTCCGCCACCTCGCCCAACCGGTCGCGCAGCGTGGCGGCCCGCGGCGCCGGGCAGAGCACCAGCCGGCGGCCGCCGCAGCGGAAGAAGCCCGCTGCCGGGTCGAGCCGGCCACTGCGGGTGAGGGTGACCTTGGCCGGATGTTCAGGCCGCCCTTCCTCCAGGCGCCGGGCCACCAGGGCCGCATCGCGCACGGTCAGGCGCGGATCGTCGCGCCGCACCGTGCCCGCGCCGACCAGGATGGCATCGCAGGCGGCGCGGGCCGCGTGCATGTCCCGGCTGTCCTCGGGGCTGGACAGCAGCAGCCGGTCGGCACCGGCCGAGTCAATATGGCCGTCCAGGGACATGCAGACCGACAGCTGCACCAGATCCATCATCGTCCGCGCCCCCCGTTCCCGCTGTCCCGGCCGCTCATCGGTACCGGAGAGAAGCGTGGGGTGGCGCGTGGCCTCCGTCCAGCCCCAGACGTGCAGCCTGCCATGCTTGCGTCGGAAACCTGGGATCGGTTCGGTTTCGTAACAAAAAGGAATAGTCCTTAGACATCGCAGGAAGGTCCCTTGCCTTAGCCGGTCCGCTGCCGTTCTAACGGCTGGATGCCCGGCGCGATCAGGCGCCGGCGGCGGAAAGGACGGGATCATGCGAAAGAGTTTCCTTGCCCTGGCGGCAACCCTGGCCCTGGTTCCGGCCCTGTCGGCGGGGGCTGCCCGGGCGGCCAGCATCGGGGCCAGCGCCTCCACCAATGGGCTGGGGCTGGACGCCGGCGTGACGATCACGCCGTTGCTCGGGCTGCGCCTGGACGGCGCCGCCTTCAGCCTGTCCCACAGCTTCGATGTGGACGAGATCGATTATGACGGCGACGTCACGCTGCGCTCGGTCGGCGCCGTGCTGGACCTGTACCCGTTCCCGCTGTCCGGCTTCCGCCTGTCGGCGGGGGCGCGGCTGAACTGGAACACGGTGGATGTGACCGCCACCCCCACCGGGCCGGAGCGCATCGGCGGGCGCACCTACAGCCCGGCCGAGATCGGCCGGCTGGACGGCGATATCGAGTTCGACACGCTCGCCCCCTATGCCGGGATCGGCTGGACCGGCGGCTTCTTCGGCACGGGGCTGGAGTTCATCGCCGATCTGGGCGTGCTGTTCCAGGGAGCGCCCAAGGTCGATCTGCGCGGCACCGGCGGCGCCGCCGCCAACCCTGACTTCGCCGCCGATGTGGAACGCGAGCGCCAGGAGCTGGAGGACGAGATGGAGGACTTCAAGTACTACCCGGTGGTCAAGGTCGGGCTGATGTACCGGTTCTGAGGCGACTTTTGCGCCCCCGCAGGATCAGAGGGACAAGGGGAGCGCCGGGTTCCGGGGGACGCCGATGCCCGTCCCTAGATCCGCCGGGCGGCGGTGCTAGCGCTAAACCCGCTGCTGAAACCGCCACTGAACCCGCTGCCGGGAGCGCCGGTGCGGCCGTTGCCGGCCAGTGACGGCGCGCGTGGGCGGTCGTCCTCGTCGAACAGCTCGGCCAGCTTCTCCATCATGGTGCCGCCCAGCTGCTCGGCGTCGATGATGGTGACGGCGCGGCGGTAATAGCGGGTGACATCGTGGCCGATGCCGATGGCCACCAGCTCCACTGGGCTGCGTGTCTCGATATACTCGATGACCTGCCGCAGGTGCCGTTCCAGATAGTTGCCGCTGTTGACCGACAGCGTGCTGTCATCCACCGGCGCCCCGTCGCTGATGACCATGAGGATGCGGCGCTGTTCCGGCCGGCCGATCAGGCGCTGATGGGCCCAGAGCAGGGCCTCGCCGTCGATGTTCTCCTTCAGCACGCCCTCGCGCAGCATCAGGCCCAGATTCTTGCGGGCGCGGCGCATGGGGGCGTCGGCGGATTTGTAGACGATGTGGCGCAGATCGTTGAGGCGGCCGGGATTCAGCGGCTTGCCCGCCTGGATCCAGCGCTCGCGGCTCTGCCCGCCCTTCCAGGCCCGGGTGGTGAAGCCCAGGATCTCGACCTTGACCCCGCAGCGCTCCAGCGTGCGCGACAGGATGTCGGCGCTCATGGCGGCGATGGTGATGGGCCGGCCGCGCATGGAGCCGGAATTGTCCAGCAGCAGCGTCACCACGGTGTCGCGGAAATCGGTTTCGTTCTCGCGCTTGAAGGACAGCGGCGTCATCGGATTGATGACCACGCGCGCCAGCCGGGCGGCGTCCAGCATGCCCTCTTCCAGGTCGAATTCCCAGGAGCGCGTCTGTTTGGCCATCAGGCGCCGTTGCAGCCGGTTGGCCAGCTTGGCGATGACGCCGTGCAGATGCTGAAGCTGCTGGTCCAGCAACAGGCGCAGGCGCGCCAGCTCGTCCGGGTCGCACAGGTCGGCGGCGTCCACCACCTCGTCGAAGGCGGTGGTGAAGGGCTTGTAGCCGCTGCTGTCCGGCTCGTTGCGGTAGCGGTCGCTGCGCCGGGGCGTGCCGGGCTCGCCCGGTTCCTCGCTGCCCTCGCCCTCGGCCGCCTCGCCGTCCCGCTCCTCGCCCTCGCCCTCGGCGGCTTCCTGCTGCTGTTGCTGGCGCTGCTCGGTGCTGCTGGTCTGCTGGCGGCCGTCGCTGGGCTGTTCGCCGGCGTCGCTCTGCTGCTCGCGGCTGTCCTGCTGCTCCGGGCTGTCGGCCTGGTCCTGGTTGTCGTCGCGCTCCTCGCTCTCGGCGTCGGTGCCCACCTCCATGTCGAGATCGGAGAGCAGGCGGCGCACCGTGCGGGCATAGGCGTCCTGGTTCTGCATGACCCGGGTCAGGTCACCCAGCTTGCCCACCAGCTTCTCCTCCACCCAGTCGCGCCAGAGATCGACGGCCGGGGCGGCGGAGGGGGGCGGGGCGCTGCCGGTCATGGCCTCGCGCGCCAGCAGGCGCAGGGCGTCGGCCAGCGGCACCTGCGCCCGGTCGGTGATGCGGTCGAAACCCTGGCGGCGGTACTTCTCCTCCAGCGACGCGCCCAGATTGGCGGCGACGCCGGCCATCTGGGTGGCGCCGATGGCCTCCACCCGCGCCTGCTCCAGCGCCTCGTAGGCCTGGCGCGCCTGCTCGGCCAGGGGCATGCGGTTGGCATGCACGACCGGATCGTGGTGGCGCAGCCGCAGGGCGGCGGCGTCCGCCGCGCCGCGCACCGTGGCCACATCCTTGGCGTTGAGGTCGCGCGGCGGCAGCGGCACCCGCACCCGCGCGCCGGAGACGCCCGGCGGCTCGGCGGAGAAGCCGATGGACAGGTCCGACTTCTCGGCGATGGCCCGCACCGTGGCCGAGGTGGCGCGCTTGAAAGCCTCGAGGGGGGATTCCTGGGTCATGCTGGGCGGAACTCCTGTCCCCGGAAAGGGATCACATCAGAACACGGAAGACACGGACATCGACCACGGACGGACACGCATCACAGAAGCACACGTCTGACGGCGACACGCACAAGACCGGAATTGAACAGCAGGCCGACACGCAATCCGCTGGCGCGCAGATAAGTGAGGGTCTGCGCACATGCGCTTCCGAAAAGCCGCGGGCTGCCTTGGTCTCGACGATCACCGTCTGCTCGACGACGAGATCGGCTTTGTGACTTCCAGCCACCATCCCCATGGCGCGCACGGGGAATGCCAGCGCCTGGTCGACGGCGAGGCCCCTGCTCCGGATCGCCACAGCCACTGCGCGCGGATAGACCGCTTCGACGAAGCCCACGCCCAGGGGCCGGCAAACCGCGCAGGCTGCGCCGATGACCGCCCCTGTGATGGCATCCTCCCTTGCCCAACGGGGCAAGGGAGGATGTCCGTGTTTGTCCGCTGTTCCTGTCCGCGTCGTCGGTGACCATCGATCCTGTCAGCCCGCGGTGTCATGTGGTGGGGTCGTGCGTGTCCGTGCGTGCCGCGGTCTTGTCGGAAGCCGGGCCTGCCCCCTTAGCCCATCGACATGGGCCCGCCGGTCTGGGGAAGGTCCTTGCCGAAGCAGCGCTGGAAGTACTCGGCCACGGTGGGGCGTTCGACCTCGTCGCACTTGTTGAAGAAGCTGAGCTTGAAGGCGAAGGCGAGGTCGCCGCCGAAGATCTCGGCATTCTGGGCCCAGGTGATGACGGTGCGCGGGCTCATCACCGTGCTGATGTCACCGGCGATGAAGCCGGAGCGGGTGAGGTCGGCCAGCCGCACCATGCTGGCGACCAGCCCGCGCTTCTCCTCGGTGTCGTAGCTCGGCACCTTGGCCAGGATGATGCGGGTCTCCTGGTCGTGGGGCAGATAGTTCAGGGTGGAGACGATGTTCCACCGGTCCATCTGGCCCTGGTTGATCTGCTGGGTGCCGTGATAGAGGCCGGTGGTGTCGCCCAGGCCGATGGTGTTGGCGGTGGCGAACAGGCGGAAGGCCGGATGCGGGCGGATGACCTTGTTCTGGTCCAGCAGGGTCAGCTTGCCCTCCACCTCCAGCACGCGCTGGATCACGAACATCACGTCCGGGCGGCCGGCGTCATATTCGTCGAAGACGATGGCGCAGGCATGCTGCAACGCCCAGGGCAGGATACCCTCGCGGTATTCCGTCACCTGCTTGCCGTCGCGCAGGACGATGGCGTCCTTGCCGATGAGGTCGATGCGGCTGATGTGGCTGTCCAGGTTGACGCGGATGCAGGGCCAGTTCAGCCGGGCCGCCACCTGCTCGATATGGGTCGACTTGCCGGTGCCGTGATAGCCCTGGATCATGACGCGGCGGTTGTAGGCGAAGCCGGCCAGGATGGCCATGGTCGTCTCGGGATCGAAACGATAGGCCCGGTCCACCTCCGGCACATGCTCCGACGGGGCGGAGAAGGCCGGCACCTTCATGTCGGTGTCGATGCCGAAGACATCGCGCGCCGAGACCGTGATGTCGGGCAATTCGTGGTGGGGGGCCGTGCTGCTGGTCGCCATATCCGCTGCCATCTATCCGTCTGCCTGCTGTCGTTCACGTCCGGGTGCCGCCGGTGCTTATCCCGGTCCGAAGCTGCCCTTCAGGGTGTTATAGGCCTGGTTGATCCGCTTCAACCGTTCTTCGGCCTCTTTGCTACCACCGTTCGCGTCCGGGTGGTGTTTTTTCGCCAATTGGCGGTAACGGGTCTTGACCGTGGCGAAGTCGCTGCCGGCGGGCAGGTCCAGCACGGCCAGCGCCTCCTCCTCCGGTGTGCGCGGCCGGGCGCGGGGGGGCTCCTGCGGGCGCTCCTCCCCCCAGTCGGCGCCGAAGGCGAAGCCGCCGGTGAACAGCTTGTCGCGCATGACCCGTTCGCGGGTGCGCCAGTTGCCCATGGGCCAGGTGGGGCGCTGCCAGGTGGTGTCGTGGCGGACGGCCCGCTCGATCTCGTCCTGGCTCATGCCGGCATAGAAGTCCCAGGACCGGTTGTATTCCCGCACATGCTCCAGGCAGAACCACCAATATTCATTGAGGGACTGCCGGCCCTTGGGCGCCCGGTATTCCCCGGATTCCGCGCAGCCCGGATGATCGCAGGCGCGCAGCGCGCCGCGCGGCTTTTCACGGAAGTCGAAGGAGAGATCGGGCTTGTTCCTGTGCATCGTCGGAGTATGGGGGGGCGCCGGGCCGGAGGCAAGGCGGCGGGAGATGAAGGTTCGGTTCAGCGACGGCGGTCGGCCAGTGCCACCAGCACCAGACCGCCGGCGATCAGGCCGAGGCCCGACAGGTTCGACAGGGTCAGCGCCTCGCCCAGCCACCAGCTGCTGACCAGCAGGCCGACCATGGGGGAGGCCAGGGTCGACAGCGACATGGTGATGGCCGGCAGCGCCCGGTTGACGCTGACCACCGCCCAAAAGCAGAAGGCCGTGGCGATGGGGCCGTTGTAGAGCAGGCAGCCCAGCAGCGATCCGGTCCAGTGGACCTCCCGCACATCCTCCAGCAGCAGCGCCGCCGGCAGCAGCACCGCCACGGCCACCAGCATCTGCCAGGGCGCCAGCGACAGCGGCGTGCCCTCCCAGCGGTGGCCGCGCACCTGGACCATGTTGATGGCCCAGGCCAGCGCCGCCAGCAGCAGCAGGCCGTTGCCCAGCAGCACCTGCGGATCGGTCCAGTCGAAGGCCGCCGGGTTGAACAGCACGGCCACGCCGGCCAGCCCCAGGACCAGACCGCCGGCCTTCAGCCGCGTCAGCCGCTCGCCCAGGACCACCACGGCCATGGGCACGACCCAGAGCGGCGTGGTGTAGGACAGGATGGCCGAGCGGCCGGCGGGCACATGCTGCAGGGCGATGCTGATGCAGAGCAGGAAGGTGGCCATCTGCAGCAGTCCGACCCAGATGACGATGGGCCGGTCATGGCGCGAGGGCAGGCGCAACTGGCCCGCGGCGGCGGCCACGATGAACATGGTGACCATGCCCAGGATCATGCGGCTGGCGGCAAAGGACACGGGCGGCATGTCCCGCAGCGCCGTCTTCATGACCGGCCAGTTGCCGCCCCAGAGCAGCACCACCAGTCCCAGCAGGATCACGGCGGCGGCGCGGCCCAAGGGGGCCGACGCTGGCGGGATGGCCGCCGTCGTCTCCGCTGTGCGGGCGGCGGCGGGCGAAACGGGGCTGGCATCGGGCATGGACTGTCTCTACTTGTGGAGCTGGCAGTTAAGCGCCGGATGGCCGCAAGGCGGGACGCTTCATCTGCAGGTCTGTCCCCCTCCCGCGACAAGGGAACCGCCGATGTCCTATGCCGCCCGTATCGAAACGAAACTGACCGAGGCCCTGGCCCCCACCCGCCTGCGCGTCAAGGACGTCTCCCACCGCCATGCCGGCCATGCCGGCGCCCATGCCGCGGGCGAGACGCATTTCATCGTCGAGGTTGTCTCCGCGGCCTTCGCGGGAAAGACGCCGGTGGCCCGGCAGCGGCTGGTCTATGACCTTCTGCGATCGGAGCTGGCGGAGCGGGTTCATGCATTGCAGCTGCGCACGCTGACCCCGGCCGAGGACACGGCGCGGGAATCCGCGCACTGACAGGGGATTCGGGGGGCGGCCGGGAGAGGGCGGTTGCGCGGAAAACGATTGAAAGAGTCATATAACTAGCATATCGATATATGCCGGGCCGGCCGGGTTTGGCCGGATGACCGATAATCGTGACACCGTGCAGGGAAGGAAGCCGCCTCATGCCGCCCCGTTCCAAACGCTTTTCCACCGAGGCCGCCCCCGGCGACAGCAGCCTGTCCATCCGCAATGTCACCGTGCTCGACCAGCGCACCAGCGTGCGGATGGAAGAGGAGATGTGGCAGGCGCTGCTGGATATCTGTGCCCGCGAGGGGCGCTCCGTCCACGAGGTCTGTTCGGAGATCGCCCGGCACAAGCCCGGTCCCGCCTCGCTGACGGCGGCGATCCGCGTGTTCCTGCTGGCCTACTACCGCACGGCGGCCACGCCCGAGGGACACCGGCAGGCCGGGCACGGGGCGGGAGCCGATGTGGTGGCCGCCGTGTTCGCATCCGGCGGCGAGGACGGGGCCTATGCGTCCCGGCCGCTGGGGCGGCCGGTGGGGCCGGCCTCGTCACGCGGACCCGTGTAGAAGTCGGGCCAGGCCTGCTTCACCACCGGACTGTCGCTGGCGAAGCTGTGGCAGGTGTTCAGCAGCACCGGCCGGCGCTGCGGTGCGGGCGGTTCCCCCAGTGCCGCCGCCGCCTTGCGGCGGTCGCGCGCCTCGCGTTCCAGCACGGGGGCGATGGTCTGGAACGTGGTGGTGGCCACCGGCCCCAGCAGCTCCACCAGATGGGTGCAGCCCTCGATGCCGCCCAGCCGCTCTTTCACCGCGGCGGTCCAGCCGCTGGCGATGCGCAGGCCGACAAGGCGCTGGAAGTTCGGGGTGATGGCGGGGCACATGGCGAAGGGCGAGGCGTCGGTCACGGCGGCCACGGCCTGCACCACGAACTGGCTGTCCACGGTCAGCCTGATCCACATGTCGTGGACGAAGTCGCCCGGCGCCAGCCGGCCCCGCGCCTGGCTGTCGAAACCGTAGGTCTTCTGGTCGGTGATGTGGCCCTCGATGTCCCACAGCCCGTCGGTGCGCCGGTACCCGGTGCAGGTGACCGTGCGGGTGTGCAGATGCTCACGGGCGCAGTCGGGGGGAGGCAGGGGCATGGGCCGGGTCCTGTTGTCGCGGTCCTGCCGCGACAGCGGCGGGGATCGAGATGGAACTATCCATACCCTTTACGTAAACGTCAATAAGACCTTGGCTGGTAGAGGGGGAGCAGGGGGCGGCCCGTCCCGCCCGCCCCCTGCCGGTCATTCATGCTGCCGGTCATTCGTAGCGCAGGGCCGTCACCGGCTTCTGGGCGGCGACGCGGGCGGCATGGCCGGCCACGGTGATCCAGGCGATGAGCAGCGCCGCGGCACCGGCGGCCAGGAACAGGGCCGGGTTGAGGTCGATGCGGTAGGCGAAGCCTTCCAGCCACTGCGACAGGCCGATCCAGGCCAGGGGCCAGGCGATGAGGTTGGCCACCAGCACGGGCTGCGAGAACTGCCAGACCAGCAGGCGGACGATGTCGGGCACGCCGGCCCCCAGCACCTTGCGCACGCCGATCTCCTTGGTGCGCCGCTGGGCGGTGAAGGCGGCCAGTCCATAGAGCCCCAGGCAGGCGATGAGCACGGCCAGTCCGGCGAAGCCGCCGAACACGCGCGCCTGCCGCTGGTCGGCGGCATAGAGCTGGCCGATGCGGTCGTCGAGGAAGTGGCGGCGCAGCGGCACATCGGGCATCAGCGTGCGCCAGAGGCCGTCGATGCGCTCCAGCACGCCCGGCACGGCCCCGGCGGCCACCCGCACCAGCAGGGTTCCGGCTTCCTCCGGCGCGGCCAGATAGATGGTCGGCACCGTGGCGCTGCGGGCCGATTTGTACTGGAGATCGTCCACCACCCCGATGACGGTCAGGGCGATATCGCCGCCATCGGACGGATAGGTCAGCGTCCGGCCGATGGCCGCGTCGGCGTCGGGCCAGCCCAGCCGGCGCACCGCCGCCCGTGACAGCACCGTGGCGGCGGCGCGGCCCGTGACCGGGGCCGCACCGGGGACGTCCTGGGGCAGACGGTCGGTGGACCGGGCCTCATCAAAGCCGCGCCCGGCCAGGACGCGTGCGCGCAATGTTTCAAAATAGCCGAAATCCACCGGCTCCGTGCGGATGGTCACGTCCTTCCCCGTTTCCGGATCGACGAAGGTGGAGGTGCGCTCCGAACTGTCGGACGGGGCCCAGGGCGCACCGGCCACCGACAGCACGCCGGGATCGGCCCGCAGGCGGGTCTTCAGCGCCTCCAGCCGGGGAGCGACGCCGGGATTGTCCACCTCGCGCAGCAGCACGACATTCTCCTGGTCGAAGCCCAGCCGCTGGGTGCTGGCGAACCGGGTCTGCTCCCACACCACCAGCGTGGCCACCGACAGGCCGATGGCCACACTGAATTGCAGCACCACCAGCACCGCGCGCAGGCGGCTGCCGCCGACCATGCGGCCATTGCCCCGTAACACTTCCGCCGGACGGAAGCCGGACAGGACCAGGGCGGGATAGGCGCCGCCGGCCAATCCCAGCAGCAGCACCAGCCCGGCCGCCATGGCGGCCATGCCGCCCATGGTGTGGAAGGCCGGGTCCATGCGCATGTCGAGCGCAGTCAGGAAGGGCGGCAGCAACAGCTCGACCAGGGCCAGGGACAGCAGCCCGGCGAACAGGGTCAGCAGCAGCGATTCCCCCAGGAACTGGATCATGATCAGCCCGCGGCTGGCCCCCAGGGTCTTGCGCAGGGCGACTTCGCGCGCCCGCTGCGTGGCGCGGGCCGTGGCCAGATTGACGAAATTGATGGCGGCGATGGCCAGGATCACCCCGGCCAGGGCGGTCAGCCCGGCCAGCACGGCCAGGGGTGTGCCGTCCTCGCCCGGCAGCGGCCGCACATGCAGGTCGCGCAGGGCGTGCAGCGACAGGGCCACGCCGTCGCCGCGCTGTTCGGCATCGGCCTGGTCGGGACGGACCAGACGCAGGAAGTCGGGGAAGGCGCGGTCCAGGGCGGCGCCGTCCGTCCCCGGCTTCAGCAGCAGATAGACGTTGAGGAAGTTGGAGTTCCAGTTCTCCCGGTTGGCTGCGAACTGCCCGACCGGCGTGTCGATGGCGGTGAGAAACTCCGGTTGCAGCGTGGTGTTCGAGGGCGGGTCCAGCACGACCCCGGTCACCGTCAGCACCCGGCCACCGGCCAGTTCCAGGGGCCGGCCCAGGATGTCGGTGCGGCCATAGAGCTTTTCGGCCAGGCTGCGGCTCAGCACGGCGGTGTTGGGCTGCGCCAGCGCCGTCGCCGGGTCGCCGGCCAGGAACGGCATGGGAAACAGCTGGAAGAAGGCGGGATCGACCGCGGTCACCATCTGGTACAGGCTGTCGGCGCCGCGGCGCACGATCTCCCGCGTGCGGCCAAC
The DNA here is from genome assembly GCF_003336875.1 of Oleisolibacter albus. Taxonomy (GTDB): domain Bacteria; phylum Pseudomonadota; class Alphaproteobacteria; order Azospirillales; family Azospirillaceae; genus Niveispirillum; species Niveispirillum album. The sequence continues at coordinate 98,868 of NZ_QGNJ01000014.1, forward strand.
GCGGACCATCTGCTCCACCTCGGGGAAGTGGGCGGCGATGGCCGGCCCCATGGGCATGGACTGCGATGCCGTGGGTTCGGGTGCCCGCCCGGCCACCAGTTCGGTCCGGTCCAGCCGCCAGATGCAGCCGGCGTCGGGATACTGGCTGTCATAGGACAGTTCATGACGGACGAAGAGGGCGATCAGCAGCGCCGCCGTCAGTCCGGCCGCCAGCCCCAGCACATTGATGGCGGTATAGAGCCGGTGGCGCAGCAGGCTGCGGATCGCCACGATCAGCCAGTTCCTCAGCATTGTCCAATCTCCCTCTGCCGGCCGACGCGCGCCCGTCGGCCTTTGGCGTCATTCGTAGCGCAGCGCCGTCACCGGCCTGGCCTGGGCCACCCGGGCCGCATGCAGCCCCACCGTCAGCCAGGCGATGCCCAGCGCCGCCGCTCCGGCGCCGACGAACAGCACCGGGTCGAGGTCGATGCGGTAGGCGAAGCTCCGCAGCCAGTGTTCCAGCCCCCACCAGGCCAGTGGCCAGGCGATGAGGTTGGCCAGCAGCACCGGCTTGCTGAACTGCCAGACCAGCAGGCGGACGATGTCGGGCACCCCGGCCCCCAGCACCTTGCGCAGGCCGATCTCCTTGGTGCGCCGGGCCGCGGTGAAGCTGGCCAGCCCGAACAGCCCCAGACAGGCGATGATGATGGCCAGACCGGAGAAGGCGGCGAACATCTGGCTGGTCTTCTGTTCGCGCGCATAGAGGTCCTGCAGCCGCTCATCCAGGAACTGGCGCTGGATCGGCATGTCCGGGTACATCTCGCGCCACAGACGGTCGATGTCGGCCAGGGCCTCGCGTACCTGCCCGGCCTTGATCCGCACCACGGCGCTGTCGGACGGCGCATCGCTGACGAAGAAGTAGGAGGGGGCGATCTCCTCGTGGATGCTGCGGTAGTGGAAATCATCCACGACGCCGACGATGGTCAGGCGCAGGCTGGTGCCGTCGCCGCCGCCGGCCTCGAACACCTGGCCGATGGCGGCCTCGGCCGTGGCGAAGCCCAACCGCTGCACGCCGGCCACGTTCAGCAGCGCCGCCCCGGTCAGGGTGACCCGGTCCGATCCCGCGGGCCGCTGCTCGCCATTGCGCAGCCAGTCCGGCGTCACCATGCGGTCACCGCCGCGGTTGCGGTCGAAATCGCGGCCGGCGACGAGGCGCAGCCCCATGGTCCGGACATAGTCGAAGCCCACGCTGTCATTGCGCAGGATGATCATCTGGCTGGGGTCGCCGCCGGGCAGGCGGACATTGGTGTTGTTCTCATTCCCATCCCCCGGCACCAGATCGGTTTCGGCGGCGGCGGCCACATGCGGGTCGGCCCGCAGCGCATCGAGGAAGGCACCCTGGCGGTCGCGGATCTCACGCCGGCCGATGCCATCCAGCACCAGCAGATTCTCGCGGTCATAGCCCAGATCCTTGGTCTGGGCGAACAACAGCTGCCCATGCACCACGGCGGTGGCCACCATCAGCCCGATGGAGATGGCGAACTGCACCACCACCAGCGCGGTGCGCAGCCGGCCCGAGCCGCCACCGACACCACTGGACGCGCCCTTCAGCACGCGGGCCGGATTGAAGCCGGACAGGAAGAAGGCGGGATAGGCGCCGCCGGCCACCCCCACCAGCACGGCCAGGGCCAGCAACAGGCCCAGCAGCGACGGGTCGCTGTAATCGAAGGTCAGCGGCTTGCCCAGGAAGGCGGCGTAACCCGGCAGCACCAGCTCCACCAGGGCCAGGGCCAGCACCAGCCCGACCAGGGTCAGCAGCACCGACTCGCCGATGAACTGCATCACGATCTGACCGCGGCTGGCTCCCACCACCTTGCGCACGCTGACTTCGCGCGCCCGCTGGGTGGCACGGGCGGTGGCCAGGTTCATGAAATTGATGCTGGCGATGGCCAACACCAGCAGAGCCACGGCGGAGAAGGTGTAGATCTCGGCCAGGCTGGTGCCCGGCCGCATGTCGGACAGCAGCGGCTGGGTGTGGACGCTCGTCAGCGGCCGCAGCTCCGGGCGGAAGATATCGCCCAGGACGATGGGGCCGGTCGGGCTGTTGAAGGTGGGGGCCGTCTTCTTCATCCAGGCGTCGAGCCCGGCATTGAGGGCGGCCAGATCGGTGCCCGGCTTCAGCTGCACATAGGTCCAGCAGCAGATCGCGCCCCAGTTCTGTTCCTGCGCCTGCAGATTGCGACCGGACACCGAATTCACCGGCAGCAGGATGTCAATCTTGAACTGGGTGTTGCCGGGCAGGTCCTTCATCACGCCGGTGACATGGACGCTCTTGTTGTTGTCCACGCTCAGGGTTCGGCCCAGCACGTCGGTGGACTGGAAGTATTTCCGGGCCAGCGTCTCGGTCAGCACCACGCCGGACGGGTCATCCAGGGCCGTTTCCCGCGTGCCGGCCACGAAGGGGAAGTCGAAGATGCGCAGGAAATCCGTGTCGGCCAGCAGCATGTCCTCGAAGAACTGGACATCCCCCTGCTGCACGATGGAACGCTGCCGCACCAGCCGGGCCGCGGCCTCCACCTCGGGGTGATCCTGCTTGAAGGCGGCGGCGAAGGGCAGCATGGCCGCGGACGCATGGTCGGTGCTGCGCCCCGGCAGGGTGGCGTAGATCGTCACCTGGGCGATGCGGTCCGCCTTGCTGAAGAAACGGTCATAGGTCAGCTCGTGCCGGACGAACAGCAGGATCAGGATGCAAGCGGCCAGCCCCACGGCCAGACCGATGATGTTGATGGCGGAATAGAGCTTGTGCTTGACCAGATTGCGCAGGGCGACGGTCAGATAGCTGCGGAACATGAGGCCTCTCCCCCGGGTGGCGCGGACGATCAGGCCGCGCGCAGGTTCTCGGCGACCACCTGTCCGTCGAACAGGTTGATGATGCGGCGCGCATACTGGGCGTGCGGCATGGAGTGGGTGACCATGACGATGGTCGTTCCCTCGGCGTTCAGGCCGGTCAGCATGTGCATGACCTCGTCACCATTGGCGCTGTCCAGGTTGCCGGTGGGTTCGTCCGCCAGCAGCATGCGCGGCCGGGCCACCACGGCGCGGGCGATGGCGACGCGCTGCTGCTGACCGCCGGAGAGCTGTTGCGGCAGATGCCCCTCGCGGTGGCTGATCTTGACCTTCTCCAGCGCCTCCTTGACCCGCGCCTTGCGCTCGCGCGCCGGGATGTCGTGGTAGAGCAGCGCCAGCTCCACATTCTCGAACACCGTCAGCTCGTCGATGAGGTTGAAGCTCTGGAAGATGAAGCCGATGTTCTTCTTGCGGATGTCGGCCAGCTTGCGCTCGCCGTAGCGGGACACCTCCTCGCCGTTGAACCAGTATTCGCCGGATGTGGGCGTATCCAGCATGCCGACGATGTTCAGCAGCGAGGACTTGCCGCAGCCGGACGGCCCCATGACCGCCACGAATTCCCCGGTCTGGACATGGATGTTCACGCCGTTCAGGGCCGTGGTCTCCACCTCCTCGGTGCGGTAGGCCTTCACCAGATTGACGAGTTTCAGCATCGGTTTCGCGTCCTTATGTCCGGTTTTTCCTGGCCGCCCGTGCCGGGGCGGCGGTGCCTGTCCCTGTCCGCCACGTCCGTGTGGCGGTCACTGCAACTGGATGCGGTCCATGCGGACCATGTCGCCGTAGGCGGACGTGATGACCCGCTCCCCCTTGTCCAGCCCGCTGCGGACCTCGATGACCTGGGCGTTGCGCCGGCCGAGCTGGACCCGGCGCTTGCTGGCGTACTGCCCGTCGGGACCGACCACGAACAGCCAGTCGCCGCCCGTGTCCTGGAAGAAGGCCCCGTTGGGGATCAGCAGCGCCGTGGTGGTGGCGCCCAGCTTCAGGCGCAGCTGCAGCGTCTGACCCGGCCGGATGTCCTTCGGCCCGTCGCCCTGGAACTCCAGATCGACGCGGAACTGGCCGTCCCGCACCTGGGGGAAGATCTTGGCCACGGTCAGCACAAAGGGGCTGCCGCCGATCGCCACCTCCGCCGACTGGCCCTGGGACAGGCGCGGCAGATAGAATTCGTCCACCTGGGCCACGACCTTGAAGCCGTCCATGCGGTCGATGCGGCCCAGCCGCTCGCCCCGCTGCTTGTTCTGGCCGATCTCGGCCTCCAGCGCCGTCAGCTGTCCGTCCACGGGGGCCTTGACGATGAGGTTGTCCAGGTTGTGGCGGGTGAACTCCAGATTGTCCTGCAGCTTGGTCGTCGCCTCCTTCAGCTGGGCGAACTGCTCGCTGCGCAGCCGGTCGGTCACCTGCTGCTGTTCCTTCAGCACGGCCTGACGCCGCTTCTGGTATTCGTACTCGTCCTTTGTGTCGTCGAACTGGGCCTGGGACACGGCGTTGGTGCGCACCAGCGCCGTGCGGCGCTCCAGCGCGCGGCCCAGCTGGGTCAGGCGGTACTCCACCTCCACCAGCTCGCGCTGGTTCTCCAGGCGGGAGGTCTCCAGCCCCAGCTCCACCGTGCGCAGCTGGTTCAGCTGTTCGATCACCTGCGCCTCGCGCGAGATCACCTCCAGCTGCAGGTCGGTGTTGGACAGTTCCAGCAGCGGCTGCCCGGCCTTGACCATCTGCCCGGCCTCGACGAAGCGTTTCTCCACCCGGCCGCCCTCGACACTGTCCAGGAAGATGCTGGTCAGCGGCTCCACCGAGCCGCGCACGGGGATGAAATCCTCGAACGCGCCTTCGTTGACGGTGGAGATCACCAGCCGCTCCTGGGCGATGCGCACCGTGGCGCCGCCGCCATGATTGAGTGCCGCCACGCTGCCCGCGCCCACCAGCAGGGCCACCGCCGCCGCGGCCAGGATGCGGCCCTTGTGCTTGCGCCAGCCCGTTTTCTCGATGCGCCGGTCCATCGCCATCTCTGCCCCCTCCCGTGCCGCCGCGGTCAGATCAGCCGGCCCAGCCAGGGCAGGGCCACGGCCACCAGGGCGCCGGCCAGCCAGAGGTCGGGATTGGTCGCGACGATCCGGTCCAGCAGGCGGTCGCCCAGGGGTTGCGGCAGATGGCGGATGGCGGGCATGGCTCGGTCCTTCGTGTTGGCGCCGGGCCGGGTCCTGCGCAGGACGGCCCGATCGGTCCCTGATGGCCGGACAGCAACGCAAGGCGCGTGCCAGAGGCCGGAAACACCGGATTTCCTGGGGCCGCACAACCAGAACGACTGTCCGTCAGCGGACACTGTCCGGTATCGGACAGTCGAACCGGACAGTGCCGGCGCGCAAAGCCAGCCGTCACGCGCACGCCGGCGCCGGCCCTGCGCTGGCATTGCTCCTGCATGCGCCGGGATCGCGGGGGGCGTCCGGCGGCGTGCCGCCAAGGTTGGGCGTGCGCCGGCGCGGACGGCGCTGTACGATTCCGGACAATTGCCCAGTATGTGACGGGAGATCCCATGGAGACGGCCGGTCGTATCCTGATCGTCGATGACGACGCCGACATCCTGGTGGCCGCCCGGCTGCTGCTGAAGCGCGAGGGCATCGCCTGCCACACGGAGGCCCGGCCGGACCGTATTCCGCAGCTGCTGAAGGACGGCGGCTTCGACGCGGTGCTGCTGGACATGAACTTCGCCATCGGCGCCAACACCGGGCGCGAGGGCTTTGCCTGGCTGAAGCGCATCGCCGAGCAGGACCCGAGCCTGTCCATCGTGCTGATGACGGCCTATGGCGACGTCGGCACGGCGGTGGAGGCGATGAAGCAGGGGGCCGCCGATTTCGTGCTGAAGCCCTGGCAGAACGAGCGGCTGCTGGCCACCCTGCACGCCGCCATCCGCCTGACCCGCTCCCGCCGCCAGGCGCAGGCGCTGGACACCCGGTCCAAGGGGCTGGCGGCGGCGCTGGACGCCCCGCCCCAGGCGGTGATCGGCCTCTCCCCGGCCATGCAGCGCATCTTCACGCTGGTGGACCGGGCGGCCCCCACCGAGGCCAATGTGCTGATCCTGGGCGAGAACGGCACCGGCAAGGAGGTCATCGCCCGCGAGCTGCACCGCCGCTCCCGCCGGGCCGGACAGGTCTTCGTCTCCGTCGATCTGGGCGCGGTGCCGGAGACGCTGTTCGAGAGCGAGCTGTTCGGGCACCGCAAGGGCGCCTTCACCGATGCGCGCGACGACCGGGTGGGCCGGCTGGTCGCCGCCGATGGCGGCACCCTGTTCCTGGACGAGATCGGCAACCTGCCGCTGCATCTGCAGTCCAAGCTGCTGAGCGTGCTGGAACAGCGCCAGGTGGTGCCGGTGGGCGGCACCAGGCCGGTGCCCATCGATGTGCGCCTGATCAGCGCCACCAACATGCCGCCGGAGCAGCTGGCGCGCGAGGATGTGTTCCGGCAGGACCTGCTGTACCGCATCAACACGGTGGAACTGCGGCTGCCCCCCTTGCGCGACCGCGCCGAGGACATTCCGGCCCTGCTGGAGCATTTCATCGCCCTTTATGCCCGCAAGTACGGCATGGCCCCGAAGCCGGTGGAGCCGGACACGCTGCGGCGGCTGATGGCCTATCGCTGGCCCGGCAATGTGCGCGCCCTGCGCCATGCGGTGGAGCGGGCCATGATCCTGTCCGGCGGCGACGCGCTGGTGGCGGAGGATTTCTCCCTGCCCGCCGGCGCGCCCACGCCGGCCCCGCCGGTCACGGCCATGGGCAGCAGCGCGGCCGCTGCCGCCCTGGTGCTGGACACGCTGGATCTGGAGGCGGTGGAGCGCGAGGCCATCCGCAAGGCCCTGACCAAGCACCAGGGCAATATCAGCCACGCCGCCGCCGATCTGGGCATCACCCGCGCCAGCCTGTACCGCCGGATGGAAAAGCATGGGCTCTAAGCGTTTCGAGCTGGATGTCACCCTGCGCGTGGCCTTCCTGGCGCTGAGCGCCATGCTGCTGGGCGTGCTGCTGGTGGGGACCGACTACCGCGCCACCACGCTGCTGCTGGGGCTGGCCATCCTGGCCCAGGTGGGCGGGCTGCTGCGGCGGGTGACGGCCACCAACCGCGAGCTGGCGCGCTTCCTGACCGCCATCGCCCATTCCGACTTCAGCCAGACCTTTGCCCAGCGCGGCCGCGGCGGCGGCTTCGACGAGCTGGGGGAGGCCTTCACCGCCGTGGCCGAGCGCTTCCGCGCCACCCGGGCCGATACGGAGAAACAGGCCGATTACCTCAACGCCGTGCTGGAGCATGTGCCGGTGGCCCTGGCCGAGGTCTGGCCGGACGGGCGTGTGCGGCTGCTGAACAATGCCGGCCGCCGGCTGCTGGGGCCGGAGGACCTGACCCGGCGCAGCGCCGACGGTCGCAGCCTGGCCGAGGCGCTGCGCGAGCTGAAGCCCGGTGCCCGGCAGCTGCTGCGGGTGGCCCCCGGCCAGCATGGCGGCGCCCTGCAGCTGACCGTGGCGGCCACCCAGCTGACCCTGGCCGGCGAGCCGCGGCTGTTGGTGTCGCTGCAGAATATCGGGGCCGACCTGGACGCCACCGAGGTGCGGGCCTGGCAGGATCTGGTGCGGGTGCTGACCCACGAGATGATGAACAGCCTGACGCCGGTCGCCTCGCTGACGCGCACGGCCCGCGCCATGCTGGAGGATCTGCGCGACCGGGTCGCCGACCGCCCCGACCTCCGCGAGGAGGTGGCCGACGCCGAACAGGCCATCGACACGGTGGCCCGGCGCAGCGACGGGCTGCTGCGCTTCGTCGAGCGCTACCGCCAGTTCACCGCCGTGCCGCGGCCGCAGCTCCAGCGGCTGAGGCTGCGCGAGATGGTGGAGCGGCTGCAACGGCTGATGGGGCCGGCGCTGGCGGAGAAGGGGATCGTCTTCGAGGTGCTGATCCTGCCGCCGACGCTGGAACTGCTGGCCGATGCCGATCTGGTGGAGCAGACGCTGATCAACCTGATGAAGAACGCGGTGGAGGCCATGCAGGGCCAGCCGGAGCCGCGGCTGCGGCTGACGGCGCATCTGGACGAGACCGGGCGGGTGCTGGTGACCGTGGCCGATACCGGCCCCGGCATCCCGCCCGAGATCGCCGACAAGATCTTCGTGCCCTTCTTCACCACCAAGCGCGAGGGGTCGGGCGTCGGCCTGTCGCTGGCGCGGCAGGTCATGCTGGCCCATGGCGGCAGCATCAGCGCCGCGGCGGCGGAGGGCGGGGGCAGCGCCTTCACCCTGCGCTTCTGAGAGCGCGCGCCGGTGCCCGTGCGGTCTCCGGGGTCGCCTGCCGGCCTGCGAAGGTGGGCATCCAGGCCGGCCAGGGCACTGTCGCCCGCGATGCGGCAATTCTCACCGCATCGCGGTCTTGATCATGGCGGGTCAACAGGTTACCTGCATCAGGATGCGGGACTGCCGCCGGATGTGGGTGCGGACGATCCGGGGCCGAAAGACCAGGGCCGAAAGACGGGAATGGATACGGAACACAACAGAACACAGGACCGGGCGGGCATCCAGGTCATCGAACGGGCCGCCAAGGTGCTGAACGCGGTCGAGCGGTCGCCGGAGGGGCTGAGCCTGGGTGAGATCGCCAAGGAGGTGGATCTGGCCCGCTCGACGGTGCAGCGGATCGTGGCGGCGCTGACCGATGTCGGCTTCCTGATCGCCGCGTCCCCGTCGGCCCGCGTGCGGCTGGGGCCGGCCATCCTGCGGCTGGCGGCGTCGGCCGAGACCGATGTCAGCAAGACCCTGCATCCCATGCTGATCAGCCTCAGCAAGGAGACGGAGGAAACCGTCGATCTGGCCATGCATCGCGGCGCCGACATGGTGTTCATGGACCAGGTGCAGGGGCGCGGGCGCCTGGTGGCGATTTCTGCCGTGGGCGAGCGCTTTCCCGTGCATTGCACCGCCAATGGCAAGGCGGTGTTGTCGCTGATGCCGGACAACGAGGCCCGCGCCGTCATCGAGAAGAGCCTGCGTGCCCATCCCGATCATCCCGTCAAGGACATGAAGAAGCTGCTGGCGGAGATCGAGGAGGCCAAGGAAAGCCGGCTTGCCTATGACCGGGGCGAACACGCCCCCGACATCGGTGCCGTGGGCATCGCCATCTGCGACCCGTTCGGGCGCTATCTGGCGATCTCGATCCCGGCCCCCATCCGCCGCTTCTCGCAGAAGCAGCGGCTTTATGGCGAGCTGCTGCTGGAGTACCGCGCACGCATAACCAAGACCCTGAACTGCTGAGATCAGGGTGGGGGCAACGACCCCCGGACACAGGGATGGGACGCGCTTCGAAAAGACAGAAACGGAAGCGATGTCAGAGACGGAAGAGAACACCCGCCGCAGCGACGGCATCCAGGTCATTTCCCGCGCCGCCAACGTGCTGCGGTCGCTGCGCGACCGGCCCGAGGGCCTGAGTCTGGGCCAGATCGCCGAGCGCACCGGCCTGTCGCGCTCGACGGTGCAGCGCATCGTTGGCGCCCTGGTCGGGGAGGGGCTGCTGATGCCGGCCTCGCCGACCGGAGGCGTGCGCATCGGGCCCGAGATCGTGGCCCTGGCCGCCCACGCGCGCATCGACGTGGTCGAGGTGGCGCGCGACCATCTCAAGGAATTCGCCGAAACCACCGGCGAGACCATCAACCTGTCCGTCCTGCGCCAGAACCGGGTGGTCTTCCTGGACCAGATCGTGGGCACGCATCCCCTGCGCACCACCTTCCTGGTCGGGGAGGCGCTGCCGCTGCATTGCACGTCCAACGGCAAGGCCTGCCTGATGCTGCTGGAGGACAGTCGCGCCCGCCAATTGCTGCGGGGGGAACTGGAACGCTGCACCCCCAACAGCATCTGTGACGCCGACACGATCATGGCCCAGGTGCAGGACGCCCGGCGGACGCACCTGGCCTATAATTACGAAGAGCACTGCATCGGCATCTGCGGCATCGGCACCGCGTTCCAGGACAAGGCCGGCACCATCTATGCCCTGTCGTCGCCGTCGCCGGCGCAGCGCTTCACGGCCAAGCGGCAGGAGCTGGAGAGGGCCATCCTGGCCGCCCGGGACAAGGTGATGCGGGCACTGGGCACCCGCTGACCGGAGGGCCTTTCCCGCCCTGTCCCGCAGGGCGGGCCATCTCTTCTGGCCGGTCTGGAGCCAGACCGGTGCCGCAGACCGCCGAGTCACCGGCTGGCAAGCATTTTTTCGTGGATGTGATCCCGTCCTTCGGGCTGAGTCCGGCGGCCGTTTCCGGCCCGGCGGAGGCGCCATTGTGCGCCTGCACATGATCCTTCGATATCTGACATTCACGGGTATGGCTGCAGCCGAGGCCGCCGGTTCCGTCGGCAAGCCGGCCGCCTGATCCTGTGCTGGCGCCTGCACGGCCAAAGGCTTGCGCCACGGCAGGTCAGCGCCTGATTTGTCTGCCTGCCGCACCATCGTGACGGCAGAAATATTCGGCGTGCCTGCCGTTTCATCTTCGCCGCTGCAATGCAGCAAAGATCGGCGATGGTATACCGCAATGCAGTACATAAAAATCACTTTGCGGTACAATGACGCATTGTTTAATCGGACCGCATGATGGTACAACGTGACCGTATCGCGGTTGTCCTTGCCGGTGCCGGCGGTTTGAAACGCTGGTTGGGCATTGCAAATGGAGGACGCGGCCGGCATCGCCGGGCGCTGGCGCCAAGCCCTTCACTGGGAAAGATTGCCAAATAATACGAGATAAAGATCGAGTGCATCCACTCAAAGCTCGGTCTTGAGGTCGATGTATGTGGAGGACTCGTCTTTATAACGACTTTTCATCAATAATAATTAAGGAGTGTGCGTGCGATGCTTGTTCGACGCTTCAATGAGGTCGAGCCGTATACGGCTCCCAATCATTACGACATGCGCTCCCTGCGGCTGCAGGGTTTCGCCCCCAACGGACCGACCAAATTCTGGACGGGCCTGTCGCACTTCCTGCCCGGCGGCGGTGCCGGCCCGGACTCCTCTCCGCTGGAGAAGGTCTATGTGATCCTGTCCGGTGAGATGACCGTCCGCAGCGGCGGCCAGGAGGTCGTGCTCGGCCCGCTCGACAGCTGCTTCATCGGCCCCAACGAGGAGCGCGAGATCGTCAACCGCAGCAACGGCGTGACGACCATGCTGGTGGTCATGCCCTATCCGGACACTGCCAAATGACCGATTTCCTGAAAAATCCCCAGGCGCTCTTCTCCGTCAAGGACAAGGTCGCCATCGTCACCGGGGCCTCGGGTGCATTCGGCGCCCTGGCCGCGGAGATCCTGGCCGGTGCCGGCGCCAAGCTGGTGCTGGCCGCCGGCAAGCAGAGCGAACTGCAGGCCGTGGCCGACCGCTGCAAGGCGGCCGGTGCCGCGGTGGAGGCGGTCAATATCCGTCCGTCCACCGAGGACGCCTGCAACACGCTGGTGGACGCCGCGGTGAAGCGGTTCGGCCGGGTCGATATCCTGGTCGTGGCCTCGGGCAAGAACGACGTGGCCAAGATCACCGAGATGGAGCCGTCGCGCTTCCTCGACGTGATGGATGCCAACGTCACCCAGTCCTGGCTGCTGGCGCGGTCCGCCACCCGGCAGATGCTGAAGCAGGGCGACGGCGGCAAGATCGTGCTGATGTCGTCGGCCCGCGGGCTGCTGGGCCATCCGGCCGGCTATACTGCCTACTGCGCCTCGAAGTCGGCCGTGGACGGCATCACCAAGGCTCTGGGCTGCGAGCTGGGCGCCACCGGGATCACCGTCAACGCCATCGCCCCCACCGTGTTCCGGTCGGCCCTGACCGCCTGGATGTACGAGGACACCGACCGCGCCCGCGACGTGCGCAAGGGCTTCCTGGCCCGCGTGCCGAAAGGCCGGCTGGGTGAGCCGCAGGACCTGGCCGGTCCGCTGCTCTTCCTCGCTTCCGCGGCCTCGGACTTCTACACGGGCCACATCCTGTACGCCGACGGCGGTTATACCGCGGGGTAAATCATGACGAAGGAACGCATCGCCGTCATTGGCGGCGGCATGATGGGACAGGGCATCGCCCAGGTCTTCGCCGTCGCCGGACATCAGGTCCGGATCTGCGAACCGGATGCGGCACGCCGCGACGGCATCATCAACGCCATACGCAAGAATCTCGGTGACGGGCAGGCCGGCGCCGCCGACCGCATCAGCCCGTGCGCCGAGCTTGCGGAGACCGTCCGTGACGCCGATGCGGTCTTCGAGTGCGTGTTTGAAAATCTCGAGCTGAAACAATCCCTGTTCGCCCAGATCGAGGCGGCCTGTCCGCCGACCGCGCTGCTTGCCAGCAACACCTCGGTCATCCCCATCACCCGTATCGTCGAGCGGGTCAAGGGGCGGGCGCGGGCCATGGGAACCCACTGGTGGAATCCGCCGGATCTGGTCCCCCTGGTCGAGGTCATCCAGACCGACGGGTCCGGCGAAGCCGAGCTGGAGCACATGGTCGACCTGCTGCGGCGGGCGGGAAAGACACCCGTCCGCGTCAAGAAGGACGTGCCGGGCTTCGTCGGCAACCGGCTGCAGCACGCCCTTTGGCGTGAGGCCATCGCCCTGGTCCAGAACGGCGTCTGCGATGCCGAAACCGTCGATCTGGTCATCAAGGCCAGCTTCGGCCGGCGCCTGGCCGTGCTGGGGCCGCTGGAGAATGCCGATCTGGTCGGGACCGACCTGACGCTGGCCATCCATGAGCAGGTGCTGTTCGACCTGGACCGGACGGCGGAGCCGCTGCCCTATCTGCGTGAGCTGGTCGCTTCCGGCCGGCTGGGCATGAAGTCGGGCGAAGGGTTCCGCCGCTGGACGCCGGAACAGGCCGCCGCCCTGCGGGCCCGTGTGTCCGAACACCTGAAACGCCTGAACGCCGCCGAACGCGGCTGAACGGCTCCGGGGCGCTCTGTGCGTCCCGGGGAAGAGAACCCCCCTTGCGCCCGGGACGGGCGTGGTTGCGGACCCTGGAGGTCCGCCCGCGCCCCCGCCGGTCCCAAGGTCGAGCCCCAAGGTCAAGCCCCAAGGTTAAGGAGGTCTAGACATGGCCAAGACCATCATCACCGTTGCCCCCACCGGCGCCTGGCCGTCCAAGAAGGACAATCCCGCCATCCCCCTGACCCCGCGGGAGATCGCCGACGACGTCTATGAATGCTGGCAGGCCGGCGCCGCCGTGGCGCACCTGCATATGCGCGACGCCGAGGGTCGCGGCAGCATGGACAAGGGCCGGTTCATCGAAACCGTGGGCCTGATCCGCGAACGCTGCGACATCGTGCTGAATCTCACGACATCCGGTGATCTCAACGCCACCGATGAGACGCGCATGGCGCATCTGGTCGCGATCAAGCCGGAACTGGCCTCTTATGATGCCGGCACGATGAACTGGATGCACAAGACCCTGTTCGTCAATCATCCCGAGTTCCTGGAGAAGCTCGGCCGGACCATGATCGAGAACGGGGTGAAGCCCGAGATCGAGGTCTTCGACTCCGGCATGCTCTACAACGCCATCTATTACATCAAGCAGGGGGTCATCAAGGCCCCGGCCCACTTCCAGTTCGTGCTGGGCGCCCCCGGCGGCATGGCCGCCACCGTGGACAATCTGGTGTTCCTGAAGAATCTGCTGCCGGCCGAGGCCACCTGGTCGGCCCTGGGCATCGGTGCCAGCCACCTGCCCATCCTCTACGCGGCCCTGGCCATGGGCGGCCATGTCCGTGTCGGGCTGGAGGACAACGTCTTCTACTCCAAGGGGCGGCTGGCCAAGTCCAATGCCGAGCTGGTGTCCCGGACCGTCCGCATCATCCAGGAGATCGGGGAGGTCGCCACCCCGGCGGACGCCCGCGCCATCCTGAAGGTTCCGGCGCGGGTCTGAGCGGCGGCGGCCCCATGGCGTCAGGCCGGTGGCGGTAAGGAAATTCAGGCCTTGCCGTCCCAGCCCCCCGGACCCGTGTTCCGGGGTCCGCCACGGGACCGCTCTGCCGGACGCCTGCCGGGCACCCCGCCCGGCGGGCACCGCCCCGACGCGCTGCGGCGCGGTCCCGGACATTACCGCCGGGACAGGGGGCGGGGCAGGAACCGGAGCCGGGGGCGGCCGGCCATGAACGCCCGGCTTTGGACATTTTCCGGCTTTGGACATTTCAAGGAGGGGCCGCCCAGCGCGGTGGCCCGGAAGGGAATTGCGTCATGAAGATTTGTATTCCCAAGGAGCGGCGCCCGGGAGAACTCCGCGTGGCGGCGTCGCCCGAAACGGTGAAGAAACTGGTGGCGCTCGGGCTGGAGGTCGCGGTTGAACGCGGCGCCGGTGTGGGCGCCAGCATCACCGATGCAGCGTTCGAGGCGGCTGGCGCCGCCATTGTTGCCGACCCGGAAACGCTGTTGAAAACGGCTGATATCGTGCTGAAGGTCCAGCGCCCGCTGACCGCCGCCGACACGGCGGAGGGGGGGCTGGATGAACTGGCGGCGATGAAGCGCGGTGCCCTGCTGTTCGCGATCCTGAATCCGTATGGCAGCCGCGAGCTGGTTCCCGCCTATGCCGCGGCCGGCATCAACGCCTTCGCCATGGAATTCATGCCCCGCATCACCCGGGCCCAGGTCATGGACGTGCTGTCATCGCAGGCCAATCTGGCCGGTTACAAGGCGGTGGTGGATGCGGCCAGCGTCTATGGCCGCTCGCTGGCCATGATGATGACCGCCGCCGGCACCGTGCCGCCGGCCCGCGCCTTCATCATGGGTGTCGGCGTCGCCGGGTTGCAGGCCATCGCCACGGCCAAGCGTCTGGGCGCCATCGTCTCCGCCACCGACGTGCGTCCCGCCGTCAAGGAGCAGGTTCAGTCGCTGGGCGGCAGCTTCATCGCCGTCGAGAATGACGAGTTCAAGCAGGCGGAAACCGCCGGCGGCTACGCCAAGGAGATGTCCGACGACTACAAGCGCCAGCAGGCGGCGCTGGTGGCCGAGCACATCAAGAAGCAGGACATCGTCATCACCACGGCCCTGATCCCCGGCCGCAAGGCCCCGATCCTGGTGACGCGCGAGCATGTGGCCTCCATGCGGCCCGGCTCGGTCATCGTCGATCTGGCGGTGGAACAGGGCGGCAATGTCGACGGGTCGGCGCTGAACCAGATCGTCACCACCGACAACGGCGTGAAGATCGTGGGCTTCGGCAACTATGCCAGCCGCATCGCCGAGTCCGCCTCGCTGCTCTACGCCAAGAACCTGCTCGCCCTGCTTCAGGCTCTCCACGACAAGGAGAGCAAGAGCATCCGCCTCAACTGGGACGACGAGATCGTGAAGGCCATCGCGCTGACCCGCGACGGGGCCGTCGTGCATCCCGCGTTCGCGGACCCGGTCCGCCAGGCCCCGACGGCCTGAGGAGGAATGAACATGGATCTGTTTCCCACAGCCTTCCGCCTGACGGAGCTGGCGTCCCCCCTGGGGGATCTGCCGCACAAGGCCGGGTCCCTGCTGACCCAGGTGGCCGATGCCGGCCTGCCGGCGGCACCGGCCGGTGCCGCCGGCCATGGCAGCTTCCTCATCACCGGTCTGACCGTCTTCGCCCTGGCCTGCTTCGTCGGCTACTACGTGGTGTGGAAGGTGACGCCGGCCCTGCACTCGCCGCTGATGGCGGTGACCAACGCGGTGTCGTCGGTGATCATCGTCGGCGCCCTCATCGCCGCCGGTCCAGCCCTGTTCGGCCTGTCCAAGATCATGGGCTCCGTGGCCGTGGTCCTGGCCGCCGTCAACATCTTCGGCGGCTTCCTGGTGACCCAGCGCATGCTCAGCATGTTCAAGAAGAAGGGCAGGTGAGATCATGGAAAACCTGTCCTCCCTGCTTTATCTCGTCGCCTCGATCTGCTTCATCATGGCGTTGAGGGGCCTGTCCTCGCCGGAGACCGCCCGTCAGGGCAACGCCTACGGCATGATCGGCATGGCCATCGCCATCGGCACCACCCTGGCCTCGCCGCTGGTCCAGTCCTACGGGATGATCGTCGGCGGTCTGGCCCTCGGCGGCATCGTCGGCTATGTGGTGGCCCGCAAGATTGCCATGACGGCGCTGCCGCAGCTGGTCGCCGCCTTCCACTCGCTGGTCGGCCTGGCCGCCGTGTTCGTGGCCCTGTCCGCCTTTTATTCGCCCGAGGCCTATGGCATCGGCGTGCCCGGCGCCATCGCCAAGGGCTCGCTGGTGGAGATGTCGCTGGGCACCGCCATCGGCGCCATCACCTTCACCGGCTCCATCGTCGCCTTTGCCAAGCTGCAGGGGCTGGTCACCGGTAAGCCGCTGGTGTTTCCGCTGCAACACCCGCTGAACGCGGCCCTGGGCCTGCTGACCATCGGGCTGGTGGTCTGGCTGATCCAGTCCAATGCCGAGATCGCCCTGCTGCTGATCGTCGCCGTGTCGCTGACCCTGGGCTTCCTGCTGATCCTGCCCATCGGCGGCGCCGACATGCCGGTGGTGATCTCGATGCTGAACAGCTACTCCGGCTGGGCGGCGGCGGGCATCGGCTTCACCCTGCAGAACAACCTGCTGATCATCACCGGGGCCCTGGTGGGCTCCTCGGGCGCCATCCTGTCCTACATCATGTGCAAGGGCATGAACCGCTCGATCTTCAACGTCATCCTGGGCGGCTTCGGCGGCGACAGCGCCGCGGCGGCAGCCGGGGCCGGCGGCAGCGGGCCGAAGGGCACGGTCAAGGCCGGCTCGGCCGAAGACGCGGCCTACATCATGAAGAACGCCCAGTCCGTCATCATCGTGCCCGGCTACGGCATGGCCGTGGCCCAGGCCCAGCACGCCCTGCGCGAGATGGCCGACATCCTGAAGAAGGAAGGCGTCGAGGTGAAATACGCCATCCATCCGGTGGCGGGCCGCATGCCCGGTCACATGAACGTGCTGCTGGCCGAGGCCAATGTGCCCTATGACGAGGTGTTCGAGCTGGAGGACATCAACCGCGACTTCGGCACCGCCGACGTGGCCTTCGTCATCGGCGCCAACGACGTGACCAACCCGGCGGCCAAGACCGACCCCACCAGCCCCATCTACGGCATGCCGATCCTGGATGTGGAGAAGGCCAAGACCGTGTTCTTCATCAAGCGGTCGATGGCATCCGGTTACGCCGGTGTGGATAACGAGCTCTTCTTCCGTCCCAACACCATGATGCTGTTCGGTGACGCGAAGAAAGTGACCGAGGATGTCGTGAAATCCATGGAATAGGCCGGATCGGCCGGTGCGGCGGAATGAAACCTCCGCCGCACCGGTCCCCGGATGAATTGAATATTCAGTTTCTCTCCGGTTTTCAGCGATAAGATACTCCTGCGAAGTGTAGTTCAAATAGGCGCGTCCGGCTAATGAGTTTGTCGGAGAATAATAGCGCTATCATTAATGTGAATCGGCCAATTTTTCGGCCAAAAGACAAAATAATACGGCCGGACAAGGCCGGGGTGCGGAGGAGCCCGGTTCAGCGAGGAAAAACAGGCATTTAAAGGGCTGTTTTCTTCGGATGGACCAGACAAGAAGGGCTGTTCCGCAGTGAAACCCCAGGGTTTGCCGGCCGCCATCACTGTTCGATCGCTCTGTTCGATCATCAACAAGGAGGTGCGCCGTGACTGTAGAAGCGCAGGTCATCGCCAAAGAATCCCACACAAGCGCCAAGAGCAATTTCGGCGCCTGGGGATGGAGCATGGTCGGCTTCAGCCTGATCATGTACTACAACTTCGCCGCCTGGACGGCGGACGGCCTCAACGTCATCGTCGAGAGCTTCGTCGATCTCCATGGCTGGGATTATGCCACGCTGCTGGCCTTTTCCACGCCGGCCGGCTGGCTGGGCGTGCTCGGCTCCTTCCTGATCGCCGAACTGATCAACCGCCGCGGCGCCCGGCTCGTCGCCGTGGGCGGCATGATCTGCCTGGGCGCCACCATGATCTGGTTCGGCCGGGTCAAGACGCCGCTGGAATATGCCATCGGCCTGACTCTGCTGAACTTCCTGGCCACGGGCACCTGCTTCAACGTGCCGGGCACGCTGCTGACCACCTGGTTCCCGCGCAAGAAGGGCCTGGCCCTGGGCTGGGCCACCATGGGCATGTCGCTGTGCACGGCCACGCTGGTGCCGATCATGGTGTTCCTGTTCAACAAGTTCGGCATCGTCGACGCCTATGCCGTCGTCGGCGCCGCCCTGATCGGCCTCGGCATCCTGTCCTTCTTCTGGGTGCGCAACACGCCGGAGGAGTTGGGCCTGTACCCGGACAACGAGCCGCTGTCGAAGGAGCAGGTCGACGAGAACCTGAAGGAGCTGGCCAACTACAAGAGCCCCTTCACCCTGGGCGTGCTGCTGCGCGACAAGGACATGTGGCTGATCTCGCTGGGCTACGGCGTGCTGTGGCTGGTGGATATCGGTGTCGTCAGCCAGCTGGTGCCGCGCCTGATCTCCATCGGGTACGAGAAGAACACCGCCATCCTGATGTTCACCACGGCGGCCATCTTCTGCGCCATCTTCAGCTACTTCTGGGGCTGGGCCGACGTGAAGTTCGGCACCCGGCGCACCAGCATCGCCTATGCCTTCTTCTTCGCCATCACCCATGCCTGCCTGCTGGTGCGCGGCAGCGACGCCTTCACCTACTTCACCCTGCTGCTGGTCGGGGCCAGCATCGCCGGCATCAAGGAACTGGCGACCTCGCAGGTCGGCTCGGTCTATGGCCGCTATGATTTCGCCGCCGCCAACCGCGTCATCTCCACCATCGCCTGCCTGTTCCGCGTCATGTGCTTCGCGGTGATCGCCGCCAGCCTGAAGTGGACCGGTGGTTTCGATGCGGCCTACATCTTCTTCATCGTCCTCGATTTCGTCGGTGCCGGCCTGATCTACTTCATCACCGACACCTGCAAGGGGCGTGTTGATTTTCGGCCTGCCAGCAACCGCACCTGATCGTGTGGGGTTCAAAAAAGATTACTTCCCGTGCAGGTCCGTTCGTGCCTGCCGGGGACCTCGAAGTGGATGGGATGGGGGAGGGTGGCGCCGGTGGTGATCCTGCTGCCCCACGCACCGTGATCGGAGTGCATTGACGGCTCTCTGACGCGGGTCGTGGCCAAAAGAACGAAAGATCCCCCGGCATTATTGATCGTCCAAGGAGATTTGAGATGAAAGTGAACGCCAAATACATTGCCGGTGCTGCGGTTTCGGCGGTTGCCCTGCTGGCCGGCGCGGCCCAGGCGACCGAAGGCGGCGCCTCGATTTATCCCAACGGCGTGGAAACCTTCCTGGTCGGTGCGCTGCCGCCGCCGGGTTTCCATTTCGTCAATTCGACCAATTACTACCATGCCACGCGCGTCAATGACGGCGACGGTGACAAGGCCATGCCGCACTTCCGCCTCAACGTGGTGGCGGACAGCCTGAAGTTCGTCCATGTGTCGGAAACCAAGCTGCTGGGCGCCAACGTGGCCTCGCAGATCATCATCCCGATCGTCGACATGGATGTGAATGTCAATGGTGCCAAGGACGACAAGACCGGCCTGGGCGACATCACGGTGACGCCGCTGATCCTGGGCTGGCACTTCGACAAGATGCACTATGTGGCCGCGGTGGACTTCAATGTGCCCACCGGCCGCTACAGCAAGACCGATATCGCCAATCTGGGTGTCAATTACTTCCAGCTGGAGCCGGTCTTCGCCGTGACCTATCTCGATCCCAAGGGGCTCGAGGTCTCGGCCAAGTTCATGTACGACTTCAACGATACCAATGATGCCACGGACTATTCGTCCGGCAACGAGTTCCATATGGACTTCGTGGCCGGCTGGCATGTGGACAACTGGGTCGCCGGCGTCAGCGGCTATTATTACAAGCAGACCACCGACGACAAGGTCCATGGCGTCAGTGTCGGAACCGATGGCAACCGGGGCGAGGCCTTCGCCGTCGGGCCGTCGGTGAACTACAATTTCGGCAAGGTCATGCTGTGGGCCTCGTGGCAGAGCGAGCTCTACACGGAGAACCGGGCCGAGGGTGACAAGTTCTGGCTGCGCCTGGCGCTGCCGCTCTAACGCGTCACCCCGTCGCCAACCTGCCCGCGGAGGAAGATCCGCATCCCATGCCGTCCTCTGCGGGCGGGACCCGCTCCCGCCATGCCCCCGGCCCCCTGGTCCGGGGGCATGGCCTGGGACGCACCCTGCCGGTGCGTCCGGTTGCTCACCTGTGGGAGGTGCTGCCATGTCACGGAGTGCATCGTCGGACGGCCCGGGCCCCCTGTCCCGTATCATTGCCATCGCCCTGATGGGTTTTGCCGTGCTGTCCCCGTTTCTTTGGGGAAACAGCGCCCTGCAGCCGATCCTTCCTGTCGGCGGTCTTCTGATCGGGCTGGCGGCAGCGGCGGCCGGTCTGGCCCTGTGGCGCCGACCCGCAGCGGCGCAGCGGTCCGGATTCGACCGCGCCGTCTATGAGAAGAGCCCGGATGCCATCCTGATCTGCCGCCAGGCCACCATCATCGATTGCAACCCCGCAGCCCTGCAGCTGCTGAAGGCACAGATCAGAAGCGATGTGGTCGGCCGGCATATCGGCCAGTTCACGCCGGAATTCCAGCCGGACGGCCGCCGCAGCATCGACACGGTGGACGAAAACAATGCCCGGGCGGACCGCGACGGCTATGCCCGCTTCGAATCCACCCAGCAATGCCTGGACGGCAGCCTGATCCCGTTCGAGGTGACGCTGGTTCCGGTCCAGGTGGGCGACGAGGCGCTGCGTCTTGTCTATTGGAAGGACATCACGCCGCTGGTGGCCCTGCGGGCTGAACGCGCCCGCTCGACCCGGCAGCTGGTGGATCAGCTCAACAGCCGGGTCGGGGATGTGGCCGACCAGCTGCTGACCATGGCCGACACTCTGCGCGGCAGCAGCCGCGACCTGGTCGTGACCGCCGACCACACCAACCGCAAGCTGCTGGCCGCCGTGGCCGCTGCCGATCAGATCGCCGTCAATGTGGGCGGTGTAGCCGATGCCAGCACCCAGCTGTCGGCCTCCCTTGATGATGTCTCGAACCAGGTGGCGTCGCGGCAGAAGGTGGCGGCCGACCTGGTCCGCGAGGCGGACAGCGCCAACGGCACCATGGTGCATCTGGCCGAGGTGGCGGCCCGCATCGGCGATGTGGTCAAGCTGATCCACAACATTGCCAGCCAGACCAACCTGCTGGCGCTGAACGCCACCATCGAGGCGGCCCGCGCCGGCGAGGCCGGCCGGGGCTTCTCCGTCGTCGCCAGCGAGGTCAAGGGGCTGGCCAACCAGACGGCACGGGCCACGGAGGATATCCAGACCCAGGTGTCGCAGATGCAGGACGCGGCCCGGGCCTCGGTCGATGCCATCACCCGCATCGCCACCATGATCGAGCGGATGAAGGAGGCCAACCGCATCATCGCCGCCGCCATCGAGCAGCAGGGCGGGGCCACCCGCGACATCGTCAGCAATGTGCAACAGGCCTTCTCCTGCACGCAGCAGGCATCGGCGGAGATCCGCGGCCTGACGCCGGAAGCCGCCCGCACCGGTGAGATGGCGGAGTCCATGCATGTGCGGATGGACGCGCTGCAGGCGGAGATGGTCCGGCTGCGGACGGAAGTGCAACAGTTGGGCGCCTCCATCCTGGCGGCCTGACGGGCGAACCGTTCGCCGGGCCACGCTGCGTCAAGCTACCGCATAATGGTACTATTGCACCGCGATGCGGTGCGTGAGATACCGAATTCGGATTATCGAGGTTCCCCGCTGCGGGGGCCTCCCCGCCATCGGCGGAGCGGCATCATCCAGTTTCCACCCGCCGCCCGCTGCTGTTCGATCCGCTTTGCCGACCGTCGGCTGGACGGCGCCATGACGATGACGGCGCTCCCGCCGGTCACCCGCGCCGCGGGTCGGCTGTCGTGCCAAGCAACGGGAGAAACGCGTGATGAAGAAAGTCATCCAGATAGCAGAGGCCGTGGCCCGGATCCCGGATGGGGCGGTGCTGATGATCGGCGGGTTTATGGGTGTTGGGACGCCGGACGGGCTGGTTGACGCGCTGGTTTCGGCGGGTCGGCGTGATCTGACGGTGATCGCCAACGACACGGCGCGGCCGGGTGTCGGGATCGGCAAGCTGATCGACGCCAAGCTGGTGCGCAAGGTGATTGCCAGCCACATCGGGACGAACCCGGAGACGCAGCGTCAGATGATCGCCGGGGAGACGGAGGTCGAGCTGGTGCCGCAGGGGACGCTGGCGGAGCGGGTGCGGGCGGGCGGGTTCGGCCTGGGCGGGATCCTGACGCCGACGGGCGTTGGCACGGTTGTGGCCGAGGGCAAGCGGACCATCGAGGTTGACGGGGTTCCGTTTCTGCTGGAGCTGCCGCTGCGGGCGGACTTCGCGCTGGTGAAGGCCAAGCGCGGGGATTACCTGGGCAATCTCGATTACGCGCTGACGGCGCGGAACTTCAACCCGCTGATCGCCATGGCCGCCGATGTGGTTCTGGCCGAGGCCGAAGCCATCGTGCCGGTGGGCGTGATCCCGCCGGACGCCGTCGTCACGCCCAGTGTGGTGGTCGACCATCTGGTCGCCAAGGAGGTCCGCCATGGATGAGAAAACCCTGATCGCCAAGCGGGTGGCGCTGGAGCTGCGGGACGGCAACCTGGTCAATCTGGGCATCGGCCTGCCGACGCTGGTGGCACGCTATCTGGCGCCGGAGGTCAATGTCTTCTTCCAGTCGGAGAACGGCATTGTCGGCATGACGGCGCTGGCCGACGAGGGTCTGGTCAATGCCGACCTGACCGATGCCGGCGGCAGCCCGATCAGCGCCGTGGCCGGGGCCGCGGCCTTTGACAGCGCGGTGTCCTTCGGTCTGATCCGCGGCGGTCATCTGGATGTGACGGTGCTGGGCGGCCTGCAGGTGGACCAGGAGGGCCGTCTGGCCAACTGGATGGTGCCGGGCAAGATGGTGCCGGGCATGGGCGGGGCCATGGATCTGGTGTCCGGGGCCAAGCGGGTGATCGTGGCCATGACGCACACGGCCAAGGGCACGCCGAAGATCGTCAAGCGCTGCGGGTTGCCGCTGACCTCGGTGCGCCGGGTCGATCTGGTGGTGACCGAGCTGGCGGTGATCGAGCCGACCGCGGCCGGTCTGGTGCTGCGGGAGGTGGCGCCGGGCGTCACCGTGGCCCAGGTGCAGGCCGCCACCGAGGCCGAGCTGATCGTGCCGGAGCATGTTGCCACCATGGCGGTCGCCGGCTGAGGCCGCGCCGCCGTGCCACCATGGCGGTCGCCGGCCGGTGCCGGCGCCGCCGCCTGCGAGGGGGAGCCTTCCCATGTCCGATCCGTCCATCGCCGCACCGGGACCCGCCTGTAGTCCCGGACCCCTGTCCGGCGCCGTTTCCGGGGTCGTTTCCGCCCCGGTTTCCGTTCCGGCTTCCGGCGTGATGGTGCATGTGCAGGTGCCGGTCACGCTGACCCTGTCGCTGTGCTTTCCCGACGGGCTGCCGGCCGATGCCGGGGCCGTGGCCCGGCAGCTGGCGGCCTGTGCGGCGGAGCGCTTCACCCATGTCAGCCGGCCCGAGATCTGCGCCTTCAACGCCGTCCACGGCCCGTCCGCCACGGATCGGGCTATCGCTGACCGGGCCATCGCTGACCGGGTGGCCAATGATCGCGCGGTCACCGGCCGGTCGGCCGCTGGCCCGGCGGTCCGGTCCGGCCGGGCCGTGGCCGTCGTCACCGGCGCGGTCGGCGCCGTGGGCAGCCCCCGTCTATTGGATTAAAGGAGATTTTCCCATGAAGGATATTGTCATCGCCGCCGCTGCGCGCACGCCGATCGGCGGGTTCAACGGGGCTCTGAGCAGCATCGCCGCCCATGATCTTGGGGCGCTGGTGATCCGCGAGGCGCTGTCGCGCGCCCGGACCGAGGCGGGCGAGGTTGACGAGGTGATCCTGGGCCAGGTGCTGACGGCGGCGCAGGGGCAGAACCCGGCGCGGCAGGCGGCGGTCAAGGCCGGCATACCGGTGTCGAAGAGCGCCTTCTGCATCAATCAGGTCTGCGGGTCGGGCCTGCGCACGGTGGCGCTGGGCTATCAGGCCATCCGCAACGGCGACGCCGCCATCATGGTGGTGGGCGGCCAGGAGAGCATGAGCCTGTC
>NZ_QGNJ01000015.1 GCF_003336875.1 Oleisolibacter albus
GTCTCCACCTTCCTGGACATCTACATCCAGCGCGACATCGAGGCCGGCGTCCTGACCGAAGAGCAGGCGCAGGAGATGATCGATGACATGGTCATCAAGCTGCGCATCGTCCGCTTCCTGCGCACGCCGGAATATGACCAGCTGTTCTCCGGCGACCCGACCTGGGTGACCGAGTGCCTGGGCGGCATGGCCATGGACGGCCGTCCGCTGGTGACCCGGAACAATTTCCGCATGCTGCAGACCCTGTACAATCTGGGTCCGGCCCCGGAGCCGAACCTGACGGTGCTGTGGAGCACGCAGCTGCCGCGCGGCTTCAAGGATTTCTGCGCCAAGGTCTCGGCCGACACCAGCGCCATCCAGTACGAGAACGACGACCTGATGCGGCCGCATTGGGGCGACGATTACGGCATCGCCTGCTGCGTCTCGGCCATGCGCATCGGCAAGCAGATGCAGTTCTTCGGCGCCCGCGCCAACCTGGCCAAGGCCCTGCTCTACGCCATCAATGGCGGCGTGGACGAGAAGTCGGGCGCCGTGGTGGCCAAGGGCTTCGAGCCGATCACCGGCGACGTGCTGTCCTATGACGAGGTCGTGGCCAAGTTCGACAAGATGATGGACTGGCTGGCCAAGACCTATGTCAAGGCGCTGAACACCATCCATTACATGCACGACAAGTACGCCTACGAGCGGATCGAGATGGCGCTGCATGACCGTGACATCCTGCGCACCATGGCCTGCGGCATCGCCGGCCTGTCGGTGGCGGCGGACAGCCTCTCGGCCATCAAATACGCCAAGGTCTCGGTCATCCGCGACGAGTCCGGCCGCGCCGTCGATTACAAGATCGAGGGCGAGTACCCGGCCTATGGCAACAATGACGACCGCGCCGACACGATCGCCGTGTGGCTGACCAAGACCTTCATGGACAAGGTCGCGGCCCAGCCGCACTTCTATCGCAAGTCCATGCCGACCCAGTCGGTGCTGACCATCACCAGCAACGTCGTCTATGGCAAGAAGACCGGCAATACACCGGACGGACGCCGGGCCGGCGAGCCCTTCGCCCCCGGGGCCAACCCGATGAACGGCCGCGACCGCAAGGGCTTCGTCGCCGCCGGCGCCTCGGTGGCCAAGCTGCCCTACGACTCCGCCCTCGACGGCATCAGCTGGACCGCCTCCGCCACCCCCGACGCCATGGGCCATACCGAGGCCGAACGGACCCGCAACCTCGCCAACTGCCTCGACGGCTTCGCCGCCGCCGGCGGCTTCCATGTCAACGTCAACATCTTCAAGCGCGACATGCTGCTCGACGCCATGGAACATCCCGAGCTCTATCCCCAGCTCACCATCCGCGTCTCCGGCTATGCCGTCAACTTCGTCAAGCTGACACGCGAGCAGCAGCTCGACGTCATCAGCCGCACCTTCCACGAGCACATGTGATCGTGGACCGGTGAGTAAGGAGAAGCGCATGTCAGGCCCCGACCACACCACCGCGCCGTCCCCCCGGGGACATGAGGCGGTCACGACGGGATACCTCCACTCCGTGGAAACAGGTGCCGCCGTCGACGGGCCGGGCATGCGCTTCGTCTTCTTCCTCTCCGGATGCCAGTTGCGCTGCCTCTATTGCCATAATCCCGATACCTGGAAGCTGCATGACGGCCGGGCCGTCACGCTGGACGAGGCGGTGGCCGAAGTGGCCCCCTATGCCGGCTTCCTGCGCTTCGCCGGCGGCGTCACCCTGTCGGGTGGCGAACCGCTGGTACAGGCCCCCTTTGCCGGGGCGTTGATGACCCGCATCAAGGCGGAGTACGGACTGCACACGGCCCTGGACACCCAGGGCGCGCTGCATGCCAACGTCTCCGACGATTGGTTCGACGCCACCGATCTAGTTCTGCTCGATATCAAACATTCCGATCCCGAGCAGTATCACCGTCTCACCGGATACGCACTGCAGCCGACGCTCGATTTCGCGCGCCGGCTGGTCCGCCTGGGAAAACCCATGTGGATCCGCTACGTGCTCGTGCCCGGTCTGACGGATGGACGCGACGATATCCTGCGGCTGGCGGATTTCGTCGCGGACCTGGGACCGCTGGTGGAGCGGGTCGAGGTCCTGCCCTTCCACAATCTGGGTGCCTCAAAATGGGCGCGCCTGGGTCTGACTTACACACTTGCAGACACGCCGACCCCCACGGCCGATCAGGTCCGCACCGCACGCGGCCTCTTCGCCTCCCGGGGCTTGACCGTGACTTGATCGAGGGACCGTTCCGATGCTCCATAGCCCGCTGATTCTCGTCATCAACTGCGGCAGCTCCTCCCTGAAGTACGCCGTTTTCGCCGCCGACAGCCGTGATCCCCTGATTTCGGGGCTGGCCGAGTGCCTGGGCGCCGCCGATGCGCGCCTGCACTGCAAGCAGAACGGCGTCAAGACCACCACCAGCCTGGATGGCGGCGGACACGAAGCCGCCGTGGAGGGCCTGCTGGCCATCCTGTCCGAACGCGGCCTGCTGTCTGGCATCGGTGCCGTCGGGCACCGCGTCGTCCATGGCGGCGAGCGCTTCGCCCGCTCCATCCGTCTCGACGCCGAGATCCTGACCGACATCGAGGCCGTCAGCGGCCTCGCCCCGCTGCACAACCCGGCCAACCTCATCGGCATCCGCATGGCCATGGCCAAGCTGCCCTGGGTGCCGCAGGTGGCCGTGTTCGACACCGCGTTCCACCAGACCATGCCGGAAGAGGCCTATCTCTACGCCATTCCGCGCAAGCTCTATGACGAGCATGGCGTCCGCCGCTACGGCTTCCACGGCACCAGCCACCGCTTCGTGGCGGAGGAAGCCGTCCGCCTGCTGCAGCTGGACCCCGCGGATCACGGCATCGTCATCGCCCATCTGGGCAACGGCGCCTCGGCCACCGCGGTCCTGAACGGACGCAGCATCGACACCACCATGGGCATGACCCCGCTGGAGGGGCTGGTCATGGGCACCCGCTCCGGCGATGTCGACCCCGGCATCCTGACCTATCTGGCCACCAAGCTGGGCTGGAGCGCCGCCACCATCGACCATGTGCTGAACAAGGAAAGCGGCCTGCTGGGCCTGTCCGGCCTGTCCAATGACTGCCGCACCCTGGAGGCCGCCGCGGCCGAGGGCCATGCCGGCGCCAAGCTGGCGCTGGATGTCTTCGTCCACCGTCTGGCCCACCATATCGGCGGCCTGGCCACCACGCTGCCGCGGCTCGACGCCGTGGTCTTCACCGGCGGCATCGGCGAGAATTCGGCCTTCATCCGCGCCTCGACCCTGCAGCGCCTGGGTCCGCTCGGCCTGGATCTGGACGAAGCGGTCAACCGCGACACCGTGGGCGGGGCCACCGGCCTCATCAGCCGCTCCGTGCGCCCGGCCGCCGTCGTCATTCCGACCAACGAGGAATGGATGATCGCCCGCGATGCCGCCGAACTGGCGGAACTCCTCGTCCACTGACTGCCCCTTGCAACCGGCCGCCCCCACAGGGCGGCCGGAGAGGTTTACGACCATGTCCAGCCATAAGACCCTGTTCCTCGTCCCCACATCCCACGATGCGGGGCTGACCTCCATGGCGCTCGGCCTCGTGCAGGCCCTGCAGTCCCAGGGGCTGTCCGTCGGTTTCGTCAAGCCGATCTCGCAGCCGGAGGAAGTGTCCCGCACCACCGACCCCTCGGTCCATTTCGCCAGCAGCCTCTGCGGCGTCAACGCCCCGCGCGGCCTGACCTTCCAGCAGGCGGAACAGCGCCTGCGCACCGGCGACATGGATGCGCTGATGGAGGAGGTGGTGGCCCTGGTGGACAGCGCCAGCCACGCCAAGGATGTGGTCGTGGTCGAAGGCCTGATCCCCTGTGATGCCGCCCCCGGCGCCCAGGCGCTGAACGCCGCCATGCGCCGCAGCCTGGCCGCATCGCTGGTGCCGGTGGTCGATGGCAGCGCCCAGCCGCTGGCCGACCTGCCGGAGATGCTGGAGATCACCGCCCGCACCTATGCCGAGGCCGAGCTGGCCGCCGGCAACACCCCCTTCGCCGGCGTCCTGGTCAACAAGCTGACCGACGGCTCGACCGCCGCCGATATCGCCGCCCAGATCGGCCGCCGCACCCCGGTGCTGGCCGCCGTGCCGTTCGAGCCGTCGCTGAACGCCCCGCGCGTCAGCGAGGTGGTCGAGGCCCTGTCGCTGCAGGTGATCCATCCCGGCACCATGGCCCAGGCCCGCGTGCATGAGGTGGTGGTCGCCGCCCAGGCCGTGGAGAAGGTCATCGACCGCATGGGCCCCGGCACCCTGGTCGTCACCCCGACCGACCGCAGCGACGTGGCCCTGGCCGCGGCCCTGACCCATCAGAACGGCGTGCCGCTGGCCGGCCTGCTGCTGACCTGTGGCGGGACCCTGCCGGCCTCGGTCTATGCGCTGATGGCCCATGCCCGCGAGTCCGGCCTGCCGGTGCTGGGCACGGCGGCCGACACCTATGGCACCGCCAGCCGCCTTGCCGCCCTGAACTGCCATGTGGCCACCGACGACGAGCGGCAGATGGAGCAGGTGCTGCGCTTCATCGCCACCCGCATCGACTGCGCGCCGCTGCTGGTCAGCATCGAGGAGGAGGAGGACGACCGCATGTCGCCGCCGGTGTTCCGCCACCGGCTGATCCAGTCCGCCCGCTCCGCCGCCAAGCGCATCGTCCTGCCGGAAGGCGACGAGCCCCGCACCATCCAGGCCGCCCTGCGCTGCCACGAGAAGGGCATCGCCCATTGCGTGCTGCTGGCCGAGCCGGCGAAGGTGCATGACGTCGCCCGCGGCCTGGGCCTGTCGGTTCCCGACAGCCTGGAGATCATCGATCCGGCCCGCGTGCGCGACCGCTATGTCCCGCACATGGTGGAGATGCGCAAATCCAAGGGCATGACGCCCGCGCAGGCGGCCGAGCAGCTGGAGGACGCGGTGGTCCTCGGCACCATGATGCTGGCCCTGGACGAGGTGGACGGCCTGGTCTCCGGCGCCGTGCACACCACGGCCAACACCGTGCGTCCGGCCCTGCAGCTGATCAAGACCCGGCCCGGCGTCAGCCTGGTGTCCAGCGTGTTCTTCATGCTGTTGCCGGACCAGGTGCTGGTCTATGGCGACTGCGCCATCAATCCCAATCCGACGGCCGAACAGCTGGCCGAGATCGCGGTCCAGTCCGCGGACTCCGCCAAGGCCTTCGGCATCGAGCCGCGCGTGGCCATGATCTCCTACTCCACCGGCACCTCCGGCACCGGTGACGATGTGGAGAAGGTGCGTGAAGCCACCCGTCTGGCCAAGGCGCTGCGGCCGGACCTGCTGATCGACGGTCCGATGCAGTACGACGCCGCCAGCGTCGCCAGCGTCGGCCGGCAGAAGGCGCCGGGCAGCCCGGTGGCCGGTCATGCCAACGTCTTCATCTTCCCGGACCTCAACACCGGCAACACCACCTACAAGGCGGTGCAGCGCTCGGCCAATGTCGTCAGCGTCGGCCCGATGCTGCAGGGCCTGCGCAAGCCGGTGAACGACCTGTCCCGCGGCGCCCTGGTGGATGACATCGTCTACACCGTGGCCCTGACGGCCATCCAGGCCACCGGGCAGAAGCAGGCCACGCCGGATCTGGTGGGGGCGTGATGGACGAGCACAAGCCCGCCCCCTTCATCGATGCCCCCCTGCCGGAGGGCATCGCCCGGGCGGCCGAGAATCTCGGCGTCAAGAAAGCCCACTATGGCGGGGCGACCCTGTTCGCCCTGGCCGTTCTGGCCGGGGCCTTCATCGGCCTGGGCGCCATGATCGCCACCCTGGTCGTCTCCGGCGCCGACGGCATGATGCCGTTCGGCGTGACGAAGCTGCTGGGCGGGTTCGTGTTCTCCCTTGGCCTGATCCTGGTGCTGGTGGGCGGCGCCCAGCTGTTCACCGGCGACATGCTGATGGTCATGGCCTGGGCCAGCGGCAAGCTGCGCATCCGGGACATGGTCCGGGTCTGGACCATGGTCTGGCTCGGGAATTTCGTCGGGGCGGCCATCACGGCCGTCCTGGTCTTCCTGTCCGGGCAGTACATGTTCGGCCATGGTGCCGTCGGGGCCACGGCCGTCTATTACGCCGTCGCCAAGACGGGCTATCCGCCCTTCCAGGCCCTGGTGCTGGGCATCCTCTGCAATGTGCTGGTCTGTCTGGCGGTCTGGCTGTCGCTGGCGGCCCGCAGCGTCACCGACAAGGTGCTGGCCATCGTCTTCCCGGTCACCGCCTTCGTCGCCGCCGGCTTCGAGCACTGCGTCGCCAACATGTACTATGTCCCCATGGGGCTGCTGATCCAGCACGGCGCTCCGGCGGAGTTCTGGCATGAGATCGGCCGGGCCGCGCCGGAGATCCCGCTGGGGGCCTTCATCGTCAACCTGCTGGCCGTGACGGCCGGCAACTGGATCGGCGGCGCCATCCTGGTCGGTGCCATCTACTGGTTCATCTATCTGCGTCCGCGGGACGCGGCCGGCAAGGCCGCCCACTGATCCCAGGCCGGGTTCCGGTCCCGACGTCGGGACCGGCGCTGCGGGCATTCCAGACAAGGGCCAGGGTTCCGGCAGCGGGACCCTGGCCCTTGGCATTCCAGCGCCCCGGCCTGGATGATCCTGCCATGACAGGTTCCCCCTTCCGGTCGGGCTCCTGTTTTGCCACAGTCGTTCGACTGGTAACGGCCGGCCGGGGCACGCATCCTCCGTCCCCGGCGGACGGACCGTCGGCGAAGGAAGCCCCATGCAGACCGTGCTGGCGCGGCATAACGGCCGGATTCTCGGCAACGGCCCAGTGACCCTGGTCCTGGCCCACGGCTATGGCACCGACCAGAGCGCCTGGGACCGGCTGCTGCCCTGGGCAACCCGGCATTTCCGTGTGGTTCTGTTCGATCTGGCGGGATGCGGCCCGGGAGGCGCGGATCTGTTCGACCCCCGGCGCCATGGCAGCCTGTACGGCTTCGCCGACGATCTGGTGGCGCTGGTTGAGACCTGCTGCGACCGGCCCTGCCTCTATCTTGGCCATTCCGTCAGCGGCATGGTCGGCGCGCTGGCGGCCATCGCCCGGCCCGACCTGTTCGACCGTCTGCTGTTGCTGGCCGGCAGCCCCCGCTACCTCAACGATCCCGACAGCGGCTATGTCGGCGGCTTCGACCAGCCGGCGCTGGATGGCCTCTATGCCGCCATGGCCACCAACTTCTCCACCTGGGTCGCCGGCTTCGCCCCGCTGGTGGTCGGCGTGGAGCATCCGGCCCTGCAGGAGTTCTCCCGCACCCTGTTCTCCATGCGGCCGGACATCGCCCTGGCCATCGCCCGCACCATTTTCCAGTCCGATCTGCGCGGCATCATCGGCCGGCTGACGGTCCCCGCCGTGATCCTGCAGCCGGCCGAGGACATGGCCGTCCCCCTTGCGGTGGGGCACTATCTGCAGCAGGCTTGGCCGGGAAGCACGCTGGATGTCATCCCCACCCGCGGACACCTGCCGCACATGACCGCGGCGGATCAGGTGCGGGCGGCGCTGGAGCGGCATCTGCCGCTGGTGGACGCCGGCGTATGATGGTCCGCCCCGCGTTCGACGCACCGGAGGGCGGCAGCGGCCTGGACGCCGTGCTGGAGATGCTGCGGGCGGCGCTGGGGGCCGGGGCGGCCGTCGCCGTCGCCCGGCGCGGTCCGGTCTGCCTGCCCATCGCCGCCGCCGGGTCCGCAGTGCCGGCCGGCGCCTTCGCCACGGACCGGTTGAGCTGGAGCGGGACGCGGACCGACGGCCTGGTGCTGCTGGCCCCATCGGCCCTGCCCGTCTGCCTGCTGCCGCTGCTGGAGACAGGTGCGGCCCAGGCGGCGCTGCTGGTGCCGCCCGCGGACAGCGAGGGCGTTGTCGCCGGTGGCATCCTGCTGCTCTGGCCGCAGCCACACCCCCTGGCCGGGCATGAGCCGGTGGCCGCCGTCCTGGCCCCGCGCCTGCCCCAGATGATCCGCGACCATGAGTCCGCCCATCTCTGGCAGCAGATGCGGGTGCGCTTCGAGGATCTGCTGGCCAGCATCCCCATCGGGCTGGTGTTCACCGATGCCCGGTCCGAGGATTGTCTGGTCAATGCCGCTGCGGCCGACCTGTTGGGCTGCCCGCCCGGGATCATCGCCCCGGCCGATCTGGCGCAGCGGATGCAGGCGCTGCGGCGGCGCTGCGCCAATGCCGACTCCCTGGAAAAGGGCATCATCGTCGCCCTGGCCCACCCCCACGCGCGGGCGACGGAGATCTGGGACCTGGACGACCGCCTGCTGTCGGTGGAGTCCCGCCCGCTGCTGGGCAACGGCCAGTTCGGGCGGGTCTGGATCTTCGAGGATGTGACCACGGCGCACAGGGCCCGGACCCAGTTGGAGCATCTGGCTGCGGACCTGCGTCTGGCCCGCGATCAGGCCCAGGCCGCCAACGAGGCGAAAAGCGCTTTCCTGGCCACCATGAGCCATGAGATCCGCACACCCTTGAACGCGGTGCTGGGCTTCGCCGACCTGCTGCGCGACACGCCCCTGTCCGATGAGCAGCGCACCTTCGTCGATCTGCAGTACGAGGCCGGGCGCAGCCTGCTGGCCATCATCAACGACATCCTGGATTTCTCGAAGATCGAGGCCGGACGGCTGGCCATCGACCCGCATCCCTTCGATCTGCGGCGGGTGCTGGAAGGCTGCCTGGGCATGGTGCGCACGACGGCCCAGGACAAGGGGCTGTCGCTCGATCTCGATGTGGCGGCCGATGTGCCGGCGATGGTGGTAGGCGACGGGCTGCGCCTGCGTCAGGTGCTGCTGAACCTGCTGAGCAATGCGGTGAAGTTCACCGCCGTCGGGTCGATCCGGGTCCAGGTCCAGGGTGACCCCGGCCCGGATGGCGTCTGGAAGCTGCTTCTGCGGGTGGAGGACACCGGCATCGGCATCCCGACGGAGAAGGTCGAGCAGCTGTTCGAGCCGTTCACCCAGGCCGATGCCTCCACCACGCGGCATTTCGGCGGCACGGGGCTGGGGCTGGCCATCTGCCGGCGGCTGATCCAGGCCATGGGGGGCGATATCGGCCTGGCCCCGCGGCCCGGCGGGGGCAGCTGCTTCTGGTTCACCCTGCCCCTTCCCGCGGCCAGCAATCTGGACCCGGCGGACGCCGGAACCCTGTCGCGCCCAGCCCTGCCGCGGCGCGGACGCATCCTGGTGGTGGATGATCTGCGGGCCAACCAGATCCTGGTCTCTGCCATGCTGCGCAAGGCAGGCCAGCAGGTGATCCTGGCCGACAACGGCCTGCAGGCCGTGGAGGCCGCAAGCGGCGGCGGGTTCGATCTGGTGTTGATGGATGTGCAGATGCCGGTGATGGACGGTCTGGAGGCCAGCCGCCGCATCCGTGCGCTGGATGGTCCGGCCGGGCAGGTGCCGATCCTGGCCCTGACCGCGGCCATCCTGCCGGAGGAACTGGCCCGCTGCCGCGACGCGGGCATGAACGGCCATGTGGCCAAGCCGGTGAACCAGGACGATCTGCTGCACAAGAGCATGCTCTGGCTGGACGCGGGACCGCAGCCCGAGACGGCGGCGGCCGGGGACCCGGCCATTGCCGCCCAGCCCGACATCGACATGACCGTGCTGGACCTGATCGCGGATACGGTCGGCCAGGCCACGCTGGAGCAGATCGTGGCCGCGGCCCATCCGGCGCTGCGCGCCGATCTGGCGCAGCTGGCCCATGCGCCGGAACCGGAGAGCGCGGCGCGGGCCGCCCACCGGCTGGTGTCCACCGCCGGCAATCTGGGCTTCCGCGGACTGGCCGATCTGGCCCGCCGCCTGGACCAGGCCGCCAAGGCCGGCGACCGGGCCGGCATGGCCGCCCTGATCCCGCAGATCCAGGCCGAAGGAGTGCGGGCCGAGCGCTGGCTGGCCGCCCGGTTCCCCGACCGGGCCGGCGGTCCGGCCCTGATGGGCTGAACGGCCGGGACTTCGAGGCCGGGACAAACCCGGGTCGGCCCCAACCCCGATCGGCGCGAACCGGAGGCCGGCCCCATCCCGGGACCGGCCCCGACCGCTGCGGATCAGAACTTGGCGTCGATATCGACGACGCCGATCAGCTTGTGGTTGACGAACTCCTTGATGCCCAGGCCGATCAGCTCGCGGCCATAGCCGGAGCGGCGGATGCCGCCGAAGGGCAGATCGGCCTTCACCATGGTCGGGTGATTGACGAAGACCATGCCGGTGGAGATGCGGCGCGCCACCGCTTCGCCATGCTTGACGTCACGGGTGAAGACGGAGCCACCCAGCCCGAAGGGCGAGTCATTGGCGATGCGGATGGCATCCTCCTCGTCCTTGGCCCGGAACAGCATGGAGACCGGCCCGAAGAACTCCCAATACCGGGCCGGATTGTCCTCGCCCACATTGGTCAGGATCGTCGGCTGCACGAAGGCGCCGCGCGACGGCACCTTCGGCCCCACCTCGGTGGCGGTGGCGCCATGGGCAACCGCCTCGCGGATCTTCTCCCGCACCTCGTCGGCCGCGGCCTGGGAGGACAGGGGGGCCAGAGTCGTCTCGGGGTCCAGCGGGTCGCCGGCCTTCAGCCCGGCCACGCCCTGCGCGTACAGCTCCAGGAAGCGGTCATACAGATCATCGACGATGATCATGCGCTTGGAGGAGACGCAGACCTGCCCGCCGTTCCAGTGGCGGCCGAACACGGCCCAGCGCACCGTCTTCTCCAGATCGGCATCGGCCAGCACCACGAAGGCGTCGGCACCGCCCAGTTCCAGCGTGGATTTCTTCAGCGCCTTGCCGGCCTGGGCCGCCACCACGGCGCCCGCTCCCTCCGAGCCGGTCAGGGCCACGCCATGCACCCGCGGATCGTTGATGATCATCTCGATCTGGGAGCGGGTGGCATACAGGTTGCGGAAGGCGCCCGCCGGCAGACCTGCCCGCAGCATCAGCGCCTGGAAGGCGGCGGCGCTCTGCGGCACGTTGGCGGCATGCTTCAGCAGCATGGTGTTACCGGCCGACAGCTGCGGCGCGATGATGCGGGCGATCTGGTAGTAGGGGAAGTTCCAGGGCTCGATGGCCAGCAGCACGCCGAGCGGCTCGCACACCAGCGTGGCAACACCCGTCTCCGGATCGGCCACGGGCAGCGTCTCCGGCGCCAGCAGCGTCTCGGCGTGGCGGGCGTAGTAATCGAGGATATCGGCGGACAGGGCCACCTCCAGCTTGGCCTCGACCAGCAGCTTGCCCATTTCCATGGTCAGGATGCGGGCATAGGCGTCGGTTTCGGCCCGCAGAATCTCGGCGGCCTGATGCAGGATGGCCGCGCGCTCGGCGAAGCTGGTCGTGCGCCAGGCAAGGAAGGCCTGATGGGCGGCATCAATGGCCTGGCGGACCTCGTCATCCGTCGCGTCCGGAAAAGTTTTCAGCACGTCCCCGGTAAAGGGGTTGGTCGTTGCGTAAGCCATGGTGCGCTCCCTTGGGTTGTTTTCGGCGGCGGGAGACCTGGCCAGGCCCGTATCCGCCCGGCGCCTTTCCCGCTTGCCAAATTAACCGCATTGTGGTTAATTAAACCCGCAATACGGTTCACTTCCCTTTGTTTGGGCCGAACCACGTCCAGGTGCAACAGTGAAGCGGCTGACCGGACTGAGGTGGATTGCCGCGCCCGGGCGCAGAACTCAACTCAGCAGCAGGACCAGAACCTGCGGGGCCAGAATGCGCAGGCACATGGCCAGCGGATAGACCGTGGTATAGGCCAGGGCCGGCGCCTCGGACGCGGCGATGGCATGGGCGTAGGCCAGACCCGGCGGATTGGTCTGACCCCCGGCCATGATGCCGCAGATGCTGAGAAAATTGAGCTTCAGCACACCGCGGGCTATGACGCCCGTCACAAGCAGCGGGACCAGGGTGACCAGAACGCCCCAGGCCATCCAGGGCAGGCCCGCCCCGCTCAGCAGCGTCTCGACGAAACGGGCGCCGGAGGCGATGCCCAGCACGGCCAGGAACAGCACGATGCCGATCTCGCGCAGGGCCAGATTGGCGGCCGGCGGCATGAACCAGACCAGCCCGCCCAGATGCCCCAGCCGTGACAGCAGGATGGCCACCACCAGCGGGCCGCCGGCCAGCCCCAGGCGCAGCGGCGCCGGCAGGCCGGGGATGAACAGGGGAATAGACCCGACGATGGCGCCGAGGGCGATGCCGATGAACATCGGGATGATCTCCACCTGCTGCAGACGGCGCTGGGAATTGCCGATGAGCTGGGCGGCGGATTTCAGCCCCTCGGGCCGGCCGATGACGGTCAGGATGTCACCGAACTGCAGACGCAGCGCCGCGTCCGGAACCAGTTCGACACCGGCGCGGTTGACGCGGCTGATGACCACCTTGAGGCTGCGCACATCGAGCGCGGCGATGGGCTTGCCCAGAATGGCGTTGTTGGTGACGACGATGCGTTCCCATTTCAGTTCGGTGCCCTGGGTGGTCAGGGCCACATCGGCTTCCCGCCCCAGGGCCCGCTTGACCTCGTCCAGCTTGGCCTGCGGCCCGACCAGATGCACCGTATCGCCCACGCGCAGCGGGATGTCGGGCTGCGGCACCATCAGTTGCCGGTCGCGCAGCAGGCGCGAGACGACGACGCCCAGCTGCGGCAGCATGGAGAGCTTGCCCAGTTCCACCCCGTCCATTTCCGGATTGAGAATGACCACGTCCATGGCGTGGAGTTCGGCGATCTCACGCCGGCGGGCCGCCTCGAACTCGGCCGCCTCCTTGTGCGGATCGATGCGGAACAGGATGCGGATGGTCGACATGGCCAGCAGGTTGCCGGCGATGCCGAACGGATAGGTCACGGCGAAGGCCAGGCCGGGCAGAAGCAGCAGGCCGGCATCGGCCCCCACCTCGGTCAAGACCTGCTGGGTCGCCGCCAGGGCCGGAGCATTGGTGACACCGCCGGCAAAGACGCCCAGCGCCGGCGCCAGGGGCACAATGCCGAACACCGTCAGCGCCGCCGTCACCAGCACCGACAGCAGCACCATGAGCAGGGCCAGGCCGTTGAAGGCCAGCCCGGTGGTCCGCAACCCCTCGATGAAGCCTGGTCCCACCTGGACGCCGATGGTGTAGACGAACAGGATCAGGCCGAAATCCCGGATGAAATCCATCATCTCGGGATTGAAGGAAACACCGCACTGGGCCGCGAGATGGCCACCGGCGATCCCGGAGAACAGCACGCCGCCGATGCCGAGGCCGATGCCGCGGATACGGATCTGCCCCAGGGCGACACCCGCCGCGGAGACCAGGCTGAGGACCAGCACCACGCGGGCCAGAGCCGGCATTCCGAGAAACAGGTCGACCAAGAGCTGCATACAATCCCCCGACAGCCATAGCACCGGCCCCGCCGGCACTCCCTTGGACGGTTACCAGCAGGGCACGGCGGCAGCCCGTATTGGTTGCGCTGTCAGCCACTCTGGAAGTAACGGTCCGTTATGAACACGCTACCCCATTACCATTGGACCCGGGTTGATCCGAACCGTTCCGCTCCCATCTGTCGCACCACGTCCGGGAAAGGCAGCCACCACGTCAGCGCAGGGCAGAGCGGCTCGCCAGCAGACGCATGGCATTGAGTGTCACGATCACCGTGGCCCCGGTGTCGGCCAGCACGGCCAGCCACAGCCCGGTCACGCCAGCCAGCGTGGTGACCAGGAACACCGCCTTCAGCCCCAGGGCAATGACGACATTCTGATGGATGGTGCGCAGGGTTGCGCGTGACAGCGTTATCATGTCGGCAACACCGTCGACGCGGCTGCCCAGAAGCGCCGCGTCGGCGGATTCCAGGGCCACATCGGTGCCCCCGCCCATGGCAACGCCCACATCGGCCGCGGCCAGGGCCGGCCCGTCATTGATGCCATCTCCGACCATGGCCACGGGGCCGTCCTGCTTCAGGTCGGTGATGGCCCGCAGCTTGTCCTCGGGCAGAAGCCCGGCCTGCACCTCGATACCCAACCCGTCGG
This sequence comes from Oleisolibacter albus, assembly GCF_003336875.1. Taxonomy (GTDB): domain Bacteria; phylum Pseudomonadota; class Alphaproteobacteria; order Azospirillales; family Azospirillaceae; genus Niveispirillum; species Niveispirillum album. The sequence goes on from NZ_QGNJ01000015.1 coordinate 13,979, forward strand.
CAATGGCCGCAGCCGTGCGGGCATTGTCCCCGGTCAGCATCAGCGTCCGCACGCCCAGCGCGCGCAACCGTGCCAGAGCGCGGGCGGCATCGGGCCGCGGTTCGTCGCGCACAGCGATCAGGCCCAACGCTTGACCGTCGGCCAGAACGGCGACCACGGTCTTGCCTGCGGCCTCCAGGGCTTCAACCCGATCCAGCGGCAGGCTGGCTCCGCGCTCCAGCGCGTGGCGGACGGAGCCGACCTCCACCCGCCGGCCAATGACAATCCCCTCCGCGGCACGGCCCGGCTGGGCCTTCTGCTCCCGCACCGGACGCGGCGGCACGGCCTCGGCGGCGGCCTTGGCCAGGATGGCCCGGGCGATGGGATGGCTGGAGCCGGTTTCCACCGCCGCCGCCAGCCCCATCAGGGTGCCGTCGCTGCCGGACAGCAGCACAAGGTCCGTGACCTGGGGCTCGCCGCGGGTCAGGGTGCCTGTCTTGTCGAAAGCGACGGTCCGCATATGGCCCATGGCCTCCAGCGCGGCACCGCCCTTGATCAACAGGCCGCGCCGCGCGCCGGCGGCAATGCCGGAGGTGATGGCCGCCGGGGTGGACAGCACCAGGGCGCAGGGGCAGCCGATCAGCAGCACCGCCAGCCCGCGATAGATCCAGGTCTGCCAGTCGGCCCCCGCCACCAGCGGCGGGATCAGCACGGTCAGGAGGGCGATGAGGATGACCAGCGGCGTGTAGCGGGCACTGAAGCGCTCGATGAAGCGGGCGGTGGGGGCGCGGCTGGCCTCCGCCTCCTCCACCATGCGGATGATGCGGGCGATGGTGTTGTCGGCCGCGGCCCGCGTCACGCGGATCTGCAGGGCGCCGGTGCGGTTGATGCTGCCCGCCAGCACCGTGTCGCCCTCGCCCCTGGTCACCGGCACGGACTCGCCGGTAATGGGGGATTCGTCCAGGTCGGAGCGGCCATCGCTGATCGTGCCGTCGGCGGGCACCCGGTCTCCAGGCCGGACCAGAAGGGTCTGGCCCACCTCCACCCGGGCCGCCGGTATCGCCCGCGCGCCCCCCTCCTCCACCAGCAGGGCCATGCGCGGCACCAGAGCCGTCAAGGCGCGGATGCCCGACCGGGCCCGCCCCGCCGCCACCCCTTCCAGCAACTCGCCAATGGCGAACAGCAGCACGACGACGGACGCCTCCGCCGTCTCTCCAATGGCGATGGCGCCCAGGGTCGCCACCACCATCAGCATCTCGATGCTGAAGGGTGATCCGGTGCGCGCCAGCAGCAGGGCACGACGCCCGAACACGGCCAGACCGGCAAGGGCGGCGGGCAGCAGGGCATAGGGTTCCGCCGTCGGCAGCAACCAGGGCAATACCCAGCCGGCAGCCACCAGCAGCCCGATCACCAGGGTGATCCGCAGCTTGGGCGACAACCACCAGGGCGTCCCGGCAGCGCTGTCCGCCTCCTCCGCGATGGTGGTGCCATCTGCTGCGACAATGCTGAGCCCGTCCAGACGCTGGAGCGTATAGCCCAGCGCCCGGATGACCTGTTCCAGCCCCTCCCGCGGCGTGGCGGCCGGATCCAGGGTCAGCTTCAGCAGCTGCGACTGGTAATTCAGGCTGATTGCATCGACGCCGGGCAGGCGGCGCAATGCCGTTTCCACCTTGGCCACGCAACTGGGACAATCCATGCCGCCGACGCGGTAGCGCAGCGGCTCAGGCCCCACGGCGGGAGCCGCGGAGGACGGTGAAGCGGTGGCGGACAGATCCGCGAACTGATCCATGACAGGCTCTCCCAGGGGCCGGGCATGATTGCGCCACCCGACCGCCGCCTGGGATAGACCCTGTAGCCGCTACAGGGTCAAGACCCCGCCTTGCCCGCCACCGATGCGCGCCGGGCGCGGCACTTATGGCGCCAGCGCAGGAGGCCGGTGAGGCAGAGCACCGGCGGCACCAGCCCGGACAGCAGGATCAGCCAGCGCCCAGCCATGCCGAACGCCTCGCCGCTGTGCAACGGGTGCAGCCAGGCCAGCAGCGTATCGCCGGCCCTGTCCCGCAGGCCGTCGCGCACATCCAGAATGCGGCCGGTCAGCGGATGCACCCAGACATTGGTGCGGGGAAACCGGCGGCTGGGCTCGCCCGGCTGCCACAGATTGATGCGGTAGGCCCCCTGGTGCAGGCCCGGCGTCTCGATCCAGGCCAGTTCGGCCGTGGGAAAGCGCTGGCGGGCCACAGCGACGGCGGCATCCAGATCCAGACGCCGCCCCTCCGGCGGCAGATGGACGGAACCGGTCACCGGGACATGCAACGGTGACACCCGGTCGAGCAGCGGCCGCACCACGCCCGGCAGGCTGAGCAGCACGCCGGTGACCACCACGACCAGCAGCGGCACCAGACCGGTGAGGCCGGCCAGCTTGTGCAGATCATAGATGCGCCGCTGCGGTGATGCGCCCCGCTTCAGCGCCAACGCTCCCCGCCATTTGCCGGCGGCCGGCCACCACAGATACAGGCCGCCCAGCAGCAGAAGCAGCTGACCGATCCCCGCCACGCCCATGATGATGGCACCGTCCGCCCCCAGCAGCAGACGGTAATGCAGATCGTACAGCCAGGTGGTGAGGTAGTCGCCCCAGAAGGCCTGGCGCAGCACGGTCAGCGCGTGCGGATCGATCCACAGCATCAGCGGGGCGAAGGACCGCGCCTCCGTCTCCGCCGGCCAGTAATAGCGGATGGGAATCGGCCCGCCCGTCTCCGTCACTTCGATCCGCCAGGGGCCGCTGCGGCCGGGTTCGGCCCGCAGCAGCGCCTGATAGACCGCCTCATAGCTTGGGGGCCGCCCCGCGGCCGGCACCGGCCGCAGGGCCGGGTGCAGACCCCGGTCAAGCTCGGGATAGAAGACCAGCAGGCTTCCCGTCAGCCCGGCCAGCACGAACAGCAGCCCCACCGACAGGCCGAGCCAGCGATGGAGCCACCCCCAGAGAGCGCGGGCCATGCGGCCCGGGACAGTGCGCACCGCAAGGGCACGCCCCGCCCGCACCCGGCCGGCGGACGCCGGACCGCGGAGAGCTGAGAAACGGATGGTCATGGCCCCGCTCCTTGGTCCGGCAGCCTTAGAACCGCAGGGTCACGGTGCCGTAGACGGCACGTTTGTCGCCCGGCGAATGCAGCGACTGGATGCCGTCCCACCAGACATAGGCATAGTCGGTGTTGGTCAGGTTCTTGACCTGGACCGAGGCTTCCACCGTCTCGGTGACCTGATAGGCGATCTCCGCCGTCAGCAGCACATAATCACCGAACTTGCCCTTGCTGTTGCTGGACTCCAGGTAATAGCTGCTCTGGCCATTGCCCCAGAGCGACAGGCGCAGGTCGGGCGTCGGTTGCACGTCGATGCCGCCGGAACCGAGCCAGGACGGCACATGGTCGATGCGGTTGCCGCGGGTGGCGGGGGAGGCCGGGTCGGGTTCGCGGATCTCGCCCTTCTGCCAGGCGACGGCCAGCCACAGCTCCAGCCAGTCCAGCGGCCGGACATTGACCTGGGCATCGATGCCCTGACGCCGGGTCTTGCCCAGATTGTCGAAATCGCCCAGCGGATCGTTGAGCTTGCGCTTCACCTCGCCCGAGGCCGTCTGCTCCCAATAGGCCAGCCGGGTTTCCAGCCAACGGCCGGGGGACAGCTTCACGCCGGTTTCCCACCCCTCATTGACGGAGGCGGCCAGATCGGTGGTGCGCGGCGGGATCTTGTAGGCGCCGGAGCCAACGCCGATCTGGAAGCTGCGCCCCCAATTGCCATAGACCACCACACCATCGACCGGTGTCAGGGCGGCGCTGATCTTGGGCTGGTCGATGGTGCCGTAATCATTGACATCATAGCCACGACCGCTCAGCCGGTCATGATGGTCGCCGCCGACGGCATCCACCCGGTAGGCCGGGACGATCTTCAGGAAGTCCGTCGGTTCGATCACCGCCTGGACATAGCCGCCATAGACATCGAGATCGAAGGACTGGTCGCGGGTCTGGCTGGTGCGCTGACGGGCGCGCGTCAGATAGCGCAGGCTCTTGTTGTCCTGGATCTGGACATCGCCCCCCGCCTCCAGCATCAGCGCATGCAGGCCGCTGTCCTGCACATGGTAATGCACGGCGGCAATGCCGCCATACTGCCATTCATCGGTGACGCGCTCCTGCTGCGACGTCCCCGGCGAGAACTGCACCCAGCGCCGGTCCTTGAAACGGTTGACATAGGCGCGGGCCATGGCGTCGGCATGGTCGCCCAGATCGGTGTCGAGATGCAGGCTGCCCTGGGCCAGCCGCCGCCGGCCACGATCGGTCGCGTTGTAGGCATTGGTGGCGGAGGGGCGCTCCTCGGCGTCCACCCGCGTCAGATAACCTGCCTCCTCGGCATTGTTGCGGGCATAGCGCAGGATGGCACCGACGCGGGTGCCGCCGTCGCCCAGCGTGTAGAACCATTTGCCGGCGGCGCTGAGCCGGTCGGCATCGCCATGGTCGCGGTAGCCGTCGCTCTGCCGATAGGCCGCCATGTAATTCTGGCTGAAGCCGCCCTCCTCGATCCCGGCCACAGCCTGCCCCTCGAAGGTTGCGAAGCTGCCGGCAGTCAGACGGGCCTGCTGGTAGTTGCCGCCGGTCCGCGTCTGCATGTCGGCGCTGCCGGCGATGGCGTGCAGGCCCCAGCGCGGATCGGCGGTGCCGCGCACCGTCTCCACCGCTGCCAGCTCCAGCGGGAACACCATGTCCAGAAACGGCATGTTGCCGTCATTGCTGTTGCTGGGGATGCCGTCGATCAGCAGCTTGACGGCATTGATCTCGCCCTCGCCGTTGAAGCCGCGGAAGGAGAATTTGCCGCTGGTGGTGCCCTGATTGAAATCGGTCAGCAGCACGCCGGGCATGCGGCCCATGAGTTCCCAGGCGCTGTCCACCACCTGCCGTTCCAGCAGGTCGCCGCCCAGCCGGTCGACAGAACTGTAGAGCGTGGCGCTGGACCGGGCCATGCGCGTGCCGGTCACCACCACCTCGCCGATGGTGAAGGTGGCATCATCGGCCGCCAGGGCGGCGACCTGGGCCGGGGCGGCGGGCGGATCCTCCGCCGCGGCGATGGCGGGCATGGCGGAAAGCACGCTCAGGGACAGGACGGCCGGGGACACGCCGGCCAGGATACGGGTGCGGAACAGGGACATGGTCTGATCTCGACGGACGGAGGCTGCCCGGGTGACGGATGGCGGCCCATCGGCCACGGCACGCCGGCACGGGCGCGGAACGGCGCAAACCGATCAGCGCGCACAGGGACCCGCAGGCAGCAGGACTGGATCTGGGTCGGGAAACCGGCGGCGGGACAGCGCCGACATCGGGCGGCTGTCACATCGGCCGGACGGCCATCAGGCCGGAATCAAGGTCCCGGCGGGCGGCCCGCGGGCCAGACGATCATCGCTGCGGAAGATGCAGCGGGTGGCCGGCAGACGCGGCGGGCGCAGCGTCCCCAGGCGGGGCCAGACCAGCAGCAGGACCACAAGCGCCAGCAGCACCGGCAGGGCCCAGCCCAGGGTCAGGGCAAAGGGACACAGCCCCGGCGGGGTTCCGTCCGCCCCGGTGCCGCCATGACCACCGTCCGGCCGGGTTTCCCCGACCGCTGCGACCTTGGCGACCACACCGTCGGGCCGCGTCAGATCCATCAGCACCGTCATCTCGCCGGACCCGGTGCAGATCACCAGCGGGATCGCCCCCTGCGACAGGCGGCTGAGGTCCGGCATCATCCCGACCGGCACCAGGCCGCGCAGCAGCATCGCACCCAGAAGCAGGCACGACAGCAGCCAACGGAACCGGCGGTGCTGGGTCGGGGTGACGCTCATGGGACTCCTGATACCAGGGGACGGTTCATGCTGGCAACGGCTGCCGCATCGCAACAAAACACAATTCCGTTCTCCGGCATGTCGGCCCGGATACAGTCACGGCAATACACGACACAATGAAAGAATTTTCGTCGAAGAAAATACAAAACATATATTCAGAAAAATATACGCCCATGCGCTTGATATTCGTCAACTCGAACAGGACACAAGATCAAGTTATTATTGTTTTCTCCAGAAAATGAAGTTCAGTTTGATCCCCATCAATTCAATAACTCCGAAAATCCATTTCCCTCACCACATGATCGCGCCGGCATATGGTTTCTGCCGTCGATCATGCTTCCGCTTTCCTTTCTAGGACGGGCCGGCAACCGCGTCTTTGCGCGCCCACAAACAGACCGCCCGGTTCACCGTCCCGCTTGGCAAAGGCCAGACAGATGCCGTTCGATGCAGCGCCGATCCGCGATCCTTCGCAACGCAAGGCCTATCCGCAGTCGGTCGCCGGACCGTTCCGCCGGACCAAGACGGCACTGTCGAGCCTGATTCTGGGCCTGTTCCATCTGGGACCCTGGCTGCGCTGGGACCGGGGCGCGGGCTTTCCCGATCAGGCGGTGCTGCTGGATCTCGACCGGGGCCGGGGCTGGCTGCCCGGCGCCGTGCTGTGGCCGGACGAGGTCTATCATCTGGTCGGGCTGCTGATCGCCGCCGCCATCGCCCTGTTCGGTGTTTCCGCCCTGTACGGCCGCGTCTGGTGCGGATTCACCTGCCCGCAGACGGTGTGGACGGAGCTGTTCGTCCGCATCGAGGCGCTGCTGGAAGGGGACCGCAACGCCCGCATGAAGCTGGACCAGGCGCCCTGGACAGTGGCCAAGCTGGCCCGCAAGGCGGCCAAGCACCTGCTGTGGCTGATCCTGGCCGTGGTCACCGGGGCCAGCTGGACCTTCTGGTTCGTGGACGCACCGACGGCGGCCCACGCTTTCCTGACCCTGTCGGCAGGGCCGTGGATGTGGACGTCGCTGCTGGTGATCGCCGCCAGCACCTATCTGCTGGGCGGGCTGACGCGGGAGAAGTTCTGCGTCTATATGTGCCCCTGGGCCCGAATCCAGACGGCCATGGGCGACCTCTCCACCCGCAGCATCACCTATGACGCCGCACGCGGCGAGCCGCGCGGCAAGGCGCGGGCCGGCGGCCCGCCCATGGGCGACTGCATCGATTGCACACTGTGCGTCCGCGTCTGCCCCACCGGGACCGACATCCGGGCCGGCTACAGCGTGTCCTGCATCAATTGCGGGCTCTGCGCCGATGCCTGTGCTCCGGTCATGCGCAAGCTGGGCCGCCCGACCGGCCTGATCGCCTTCGCCGCGGCGGCAGAGGCAGAGGCAGAGGCGGCGGCGCGGGCGGAAAGGACCTATGCCCTGACACCCACCGCCCCCGCGCGCCCCTCGACGCGCACCCCGCCCCGGCGTCGCCTGTCCGCCAAGGGTGTGATTTCCGCCGCCGCCGTCACCGGCATCCTGCTGCTGATGGCCGGCGTCTTCGCCCTGCGGCCCAGCCTGACCGTCGCCGCGCAGCAGGAGCGGTCCCCCGTGGCCGTGGCCCTGGCCGACGGCAGGGTGCGCAACGGCTACCGGCTGAACCTGTCCAACCGTACCCTGGCCCCGGCCACCTATGTCATCACCGCCGAGGGGGTGGACGGAGCGGAGCTGCGCAACCCCGCAGAGGATGAGACCGGGCAAACACTGCGCGTCGCGGTCGCTGCCGACAGCACCCAGACGGTCCGGCTGTTCGTCACGGCCCCGGACGGTGCCGGCGGCAACAGGCCCCTGCATCTGCGCATCCAGGATGCCGGCACAGGTGAGGTGGCGATGGCGGAGACGGTCTTCAGCCTGCTGAAACACTGACCGGCCCGCTCCGTCGGGAGGAGGCGTGGACTCCCCTCTTGCGGCACCGCCCGTTCGCAGGTATAGGCGAAGCTGCATCAAGAGTTGGGCCGACGCCCAACGCCAACCTGCCTTCCCGGGCAAGGTGGCGCCTCCCCGCGGGGGGAGGGATGCGGCCGGACCGGCAACCAATCGGGACACAGAGCCGCAGCGTCAGCCCGCCTCGACCGGCCCCCACGGGCCGGACCGTCCACCGGACCCAGGAGCGCGGATATGACCCCTACGGCCACCCTTCCAGCCCCCTCATCCCCTGCCGAGTCCGCCCAGGCCGTCCCGGGTCCAACGCCGGCGACCCTGCGCCCGGACACGCTGCTGGCCCATGTCGGGCGGTGCCGCAGCAGCACCCAGGGGGCCGTGAACCCGGCAGTGGTGCGGGCCTCGACCGTGCTGTTCGACAGCGTTGCCGCCATGCGTTCGGCCCAGCAGGGCTATGAGGGCTTCCGCTACGGCCGCTACGGCACGCCGACCACGCGCCAGCTGGAACAGGCCTATGCCACCCTGGAAGGGGCCGACGGGGCCGTGGCCGTGTCGTCGGGTTTCGCCGCCATCGTCACCGCCCTGCAGGCCTTCGTGCGGCCCGGCGACCACATCCTGGTCAGCGATGGCGTCTATGAGCCGGCCCGCCGCTTCTGCCTGACCCGCCTGGCCGAGCAGGGGGTGGAGGTGGAGTTCTTCCCCCCGCGCGAGGGGGCGGCCATCGCCCGCCGTCTGCGGCCGCAGACACGGCTGGTCTATCTGGAGGCCCCGTCCAGCATCACCTTCGAGCTGCACGACGTCCCCGCCATCGTCGATGCCGTGCGCCAGGGCGACGGAATGCGGCCGGCACCGACGGTGCTGCTGCTCGACAATACCTGGGCCACCTCCCTGTTCTACCGCCCCCTGGACCTGGGCGTGGATGTGGTGGTGCAGGCGGCGACCAAATATGTGGTCGGCCACGCCGACGCCATGCTGGGGCTGGTGGCGGCGCGCGACACCTATTTCCCGGCGCTGCGGCGGGCCGCCATTGATGGCGGTTTCTCCGCCTCGCCCGACGATGCCTATCTGGGGCTGCGGGGTCTGCGGACCCTGTCGGTGCGGCTGGAGCGGCACCAGCGCAATGCCCTGGCCGTGGCCTCCTGGCTGGAGCGGCGCCCCGAGGTGGAGCGGGTGCTCTATCCCGCCCTGCCCTCCCATCCCGACCATGCCATCTGGCGCCGGGATTTCCGCGGCGCCAGCGGCCTGTTCTCGGTTGTGCTGAAGCCCGTGACCGAGGAGCGGGTGGTCCGCTTCATCGACAGCCTGCACCTGTTCGGCATCGGCTTCTGCTGGGGCGGGTACGAATCACTGGTCTCGCCGGAGCCGGTCCAGGCCGGCCGCGACCCCGCCACCCTGGGCCTGAACGGTCCGCTGGTGCGACTTCATGTGGGATTGGAGGACCCGGCCGACCTCATCGCCGACCTGGAAGGCGCCCTGCGGCATTTGGCGCCGGCCCCGGCGGCCACCGTCGGTGGTGCGGTTTGATCTATTGGCGATCTTGCATGGGAACGGCAGTTATACTCTCCTCGAACTCGTCGACGGTCGGGACCGCTCCGGTCCGCGCCACCGTCGATGCCGCCCGCGCCATCTTGATGGCGTGACCCGTTTCGACGAGGCCCGTCTTTGCATGCGTGAACCTATCTTCCGCAATCGCCGCACCAAGATCGTTGCCACCCTGGGTCCCGCCAGCAGCAGCGAGGAGGTGATCGAATCGCTGTTCCGGACCGGCGTCGATGTCTTCCGGCTGAACTTCAGCCACGGCTCGCACGAGGACCATGCCGCCCGGCTGGCCAGCATCCGCGCCATCGAAGCCAAGTATGAGCGGCCCATCGGCGTGCTGGCCGACATCCAGGGCCCGAAGCTGCGCATCGGCACCTTCCGCAGCGGCCATGTCATCCTGCAGAAGGGCCAGAGCCTGCGCCTGGACATGAGCCCGGTCCCCGGCGACTCCACCCGGGTGCAGCTGCCCCATCCCGAAATCATGACGGCCGCCCGCGTCGGCACCCGGCTGCTGCTGGACGACGGCAAGATCCGCCTGCGTGTGACCCGTTGCGGCGAGGAGCATCTGGACACGGAAGTGCTGGTGGGTGGACGCCTGTCCGACCGCAAGGGCGTCAACGTGCCCGACGTGGTGCTGCCGATCCCGGCCCTGACCGCGAAAGACCGCCTCGACGTGGCCTTCGCCCTGGAGCTGGGGGTCGACTATATCGGCCTGTCCTTCGTGCAGCGGCCCGAAGACATCATCGAGGCCCGGGAGATCGTGGGCGACCGCGCCTGGATCCTGGCCAAGATCGAGAAGCCGCAGGCGCTGGAGCGCTTCGACGAGATCGCGGCCCTGACCGATGCCATCATGGTGGCCCGCGGCGACCTGGGCGTGGAACTGCCGGCCGAGGAAGTGCCGCTGGCGCAGAAGCGCATCGTCCGCACCGCCCGCCGCCTGGGCAAGCCCGTGGTGGTGGCGACGCAGATGCTGGAAAGCATGATCCAGGCGCCGACGCCGACCCGGGCCGAAGCCTCCGACGTGGCCACGGCCGTGTTCGACGGGGCCGACGCCGTCATGCTGTCGGCGGAGACCGCAGCCGGCCAGTTCCCGCTGGAAGCGGTGGACATCATGAGCCGCATCACCGCCCGTGTGGAGCAGGATGAAAGCTGGCGCGTGGTCACCGACGCCAGCCGCGCCCGGCTGGAACGCACCACCAGCAATGCCATCGCCGCCGCCGCCTGCCAGATCGGCGAGGATATCGATGCCAAGGCCATCGTCGCCTACACCCATCTGGGTCCGACCGCCCTGCGCATCGCCCGCGAGCGGCCGGCCATCCCGGTGCTGAGCCTGACCCCCTTCACCGCCACGGCCCGCCGGCTGGCCATTGTCTGGGGTGTGGAGCCGGTGGAGTCCCCCACCGTCCACAGCATGACCGAGGCCGTGGCCCGCGCCACCGCCATCACCCGCTCCACCGGCCATGCCGACGGCACCGGTGAGATCGTCGTCGTCGCCGGCGTGCCCTTCGGCCGCTCCGGCGTCACCAACGCGCTGCGCGTCGCCAGTATCGGTCGCAAGCGCGGGAACAGCCGCCCGTAAGGCGCGCATTTCCCGATCCGGGCCGGCAGTCCCGTCACAGTAAAGATGACTGCCGGCCTGGGTAGGTGAACGACTGTTCGACAGTTTCTTTCTATTGGGCCATAGACTGGACCTGTGATTTTCTTCACACTTGCTTGAAACACATGGGTGCCGCAGCAAAATGTCTCATGTTGCGGCGCAACAATTCAGCCATATAAAGGGCAACCATCATCCCGATAGGATTGCCCCGATGCGTTTCCATCGCCTTGCCGCCCTGGCTGCCGCCGGGCTGATCACCGCCGCTGCCGGGACCGCCCCAGGGACCGCCGCGGCCGCCACCGCCGAACTGCGCGAGAACCAGGCGCACACGGTGCAGCTGGATGGCCGGACCGCCGTCATCTATTTCACCCGCACGGGCGACGACTTCACCGTGGTGACCACCGCTGCCAATGAAACCGGCGCCGCTGCACTGCGCACCATCCACACGCTGAAGGACGGCGAGAGTGTCGCCGTGCAGCTGTCCTCGGGCGTGCCCACCGCCACCCGCCTGGACCTGACCCGCACCGGCACCACCCTGTCCGTCGACCAGATCGTCCAGGTTGCCGCCCGCTGAGTCTTTCTGCCGGCCCTCCATTGGTGGCTCCAATCTGACGCCCTGCCCCACCTCCGGGGGCGGGGCGTCTGTCTCTGGCGGCCATGCCGGCGGGCGTGGCGGACAACGCCGGCCTGCCTTGCAGGAGCCGAGCCGGCGCGCCGCATGTTCCGCTTTGACGTGAGCACGATTTTGCATGATGGTGCCGGCGTGCCAGGCCGGGCCCCTCTGGCAGTCCTTTCGGGCTGCGATGTCGGACTGGACAGTCGTGGAGTGGCCCTGTCCGCGTTCCCGTCCGACCCTCCCGCGGCCGGCCAGCCTGCCTGAAGCCAGCGGCGGTGCCGATGCGTGGCGGGTGGCGTGGGCGTGCCATCTCCGCGTCGGCGAACGCAGGATACAAGGCACAGCCCATGACCGAATTTTTCACCTCCGAAGCCCTGACCGCCCTGCTCCAGGTCGTCATGATCGATCTGGTGCTGGCCGGCGACAATGCCATCGTCATCGGCCTCGCCGCCGCCGGCCTTCCGAAGGAACAGCGGGCCAAGGCCATCCTGGTCGGCATCCTGGCCGCCACGGTGCTGCGCATCGCCTTCGCCGCCGTCACCACGCAGCTGTTGCAGATCGTGGGCCTGCTGCTGGCCGGCGGCATCCTGCTGCTGTGGGTCTGCTGGAAGATGTGGCGCGAGCTGCGCACCTCCCGCGAGGAGGAGCTGGAGGCGGTCGAGGCCATCGAGAACCAGGATCTCAATGCCGACGGCAGCGTGGCCGGCCATGCGCGGCGCAAGAGCTTCGCCCAGGCCGCGTGGCAGATCGTCATCGCCGACGTCTCCATGTCGCTGGACAATGTGCTGGCCGTGGCCGGTGCCGCACGCGAGCATCCGGCCGTGCTGGTCATCGGCCTGGGCCTGTCCATCGCGCTGATGGGTCTGGCCGCCAGCTTCATCGCCCGCCTGTTGCAGCGTTACCATTGGATTGCCTATGTCGGCCTGGCGGTGATCCTCTATGTGGCCGTGGAGATGATCTATCGCGGCACGCTCGAAGTCTGGCCCCTGGTCAACGGCGCCGCCGGCTGATCCCGTGTCGGACCGGGCTGCGGGGAAGAGGCACATCCTTCCCCCAACCCGGCGGCGGGGATGGTTCCTGCGCGTTGTCAGCCCCCGGCCTGCCGAAGCAGCCAGTCCGTGAAAGCCTGCTGCGCCGGACCGGGATTGCGGGATTTCAGCCAGGTCAGCCAGTAGCGCCCGCTGCCCACACCGACCGGAAAAGGCTGGACCAGCTGTCCCTGTTCCAGCAGCCGGGAGAACATCAGCACCGGCGCCAGTGCCACGCCATGGCCCTGCAGCGCGGCCTCCACCATGACCCACGAGGAATCAAAGACCGGACCGCGGATCGGCGGACAATCGCAGCCCGCCGCCGCGAACCAGCCCGGCCACTCGTCGGCACGGTAGGAGCGCAACAGCCGCTCCCCCGCCAGATCCTGCGGCGTTCGCAGACGGGCGGCCAAGGCCGGCGTGCAGAGCGGTGCCAGCGGCGCCTCCAGCAGCGGCACCGCTTCCGTGCCATGCCAGGCGCCGTCGCCGAAGCGGATGGCGCAATCCAGCCCCTCCGCCGCCAGATCGACCCGGTTGTTGTTGGTGGACAGCCGCAGATCGACGAAGGGATGCTCCTCCTCGAACGCCGCCAACCGCGGCAGCAGCCAGCCGGCGGCGAAGGTGCCGACCACGCCGACCGCCAGCACCTGGCGCACACGCCCGCCGTCGAAGCGCTGCAGCAGATGGCCGATACGGTCGAAACTCGCCCGCAGCCCGGGCAGCAACGTCAGCCCCTCGTCGGTCAGCGCCAATCCCCGCGGCAGCCGCTGGAACAGCCGCACCCCAAGCCGCGCCTCCAGCGCCTTGACCTGATGGCTGACCGCCGCCTGGGTCACGCACAGCTCGATGGCGGCGCGGGTGAAGCTGAGATGCCGGGCCGACGCCTCGAAAGCCCGGAGCGCGTTGAGCGGAAGGTAAGGGCGGGTCATGGCCTAGATTTCTTAATGGCTCGGCCGACGTAACATGGTTTGCCGCCCTCCGGCCAGACCCCGTAGCGTGCGGATCAAGCAACCGGGAACCCATGATGATCACACGCCGCACCATCCTGCACAGCCTGGCCTTCGCCGTTGCCGCCGGCAGCACCACCCTGCTGGGGGCCGCAGCATCCAGGGCCGCAACAAGGACCACGGCCACCGCGGCCGCCCGGCCCGGCCGTCTGGCGGCCATAAGATCCGCTATCGCCGATCTGGAAACCAGAAGCGGCGGCCGCCTGGGAGTCGCCGTGCGCGACATGTCCAGTGGCGAGGCCGTGGACTGGCGCGGGGAGGAACGGTTCCCGTTGTGCAGCACCTTCAAGCTGCCGGCGACGGCCCTGGTCCTGTCCCGTGTCGACCGTGGACAGGAACGGCTGGACCGGATCGTGCCCTATGGCACCGCGGACCTGATCGACTATTCCCCGGTGACGGCGCCCCATGCCGGCACGGGCTTGTCCATGGAGGCCCTGTGCCAGGGTGCCATGATCCTCAGCGACAACACCGCCGCCAACCTGATGCTGGACAGTTTCGGCGGTCCCGCCGCCCTGACCGCCTTCCTCCGTGACCTGGGCGATGGCGTCACCCGTATCGACCGGCGCGAACCGGAGGTCAACATCGTGCCACCGGGAGAGGTGCGCGACACCACCAGCCCGCTGGCCATGCTGCACACGCTGGAACGGCTGACCCTGGGCGACAGCCTGTCCCCCACCAGCCGCGCCCGGCTGGTGGGCTGGCTGATCGACAACCGCACCGGCGACAAGCGGCTGCGCGCCGGACTGCCGGCGGGCTGGCGTGCCGGGGACAAGACGGGCAGCTGGGACTCCGGCCAGGGCAAGGGCACCGCCAACGACGTGGCCATCCTCTGGCCGCCCGGCGGCGGCCCGCTGCTGGTGACCGCCTATCTGACCGAGGCACCGGGCGGGAATGACGGACGCAACCGCATCCTGGCCGCGGTCGGGCGGCTGGTAGCGGGAGGCTGGCAGGGCTGACGCCGGCAACAGGCAGGCCGCCGCGCTGTTGCCCTCCCAACGGACAGCGCAGAGGGGGCTTGCGTGGACAAGACGGACAAGGGGCGACCGATCCGGGCCGCAGACCTGCTGGCCGGGGCCGCTGGGGGCTTCGCCGCCACCCTGCCCATGACCCTGGCCATGACGGCGCTACACGCCCGGCTGCCGCCGGACCGGCGCCAACCGCTGCCACCGCGCCCGCTGACGCGGCAGGTGCTGCGCCGGGCCCATCTGCCCTGGCCGGAAGCGGAACCGCTCCGCAAGGGCCTGACTTTGGGCGCCCATTTCGGGTTCGGGGCCGCTTCAGGCGCCCTGTACCCCGCTCTGCGGCGGGTCCTGGGTCCCGGCGTCGGGACCGGCATGCTGCACGGCATGGCGGTCTGGGCCGGCAGCTATCTGGGCTGGGTCCCGGCCACCCGGCTGCTGCCCCCGGCCACACGCCATCCGCGGGAACGGGTGGCGCTGATGGTGGCGGCCCATCTGGCCTGGGGGGGCCGCCACCGCCCTGGTCAGCGACGCACTGTCCGCACCGGAGGAGTCCGGGTAAGCCGGCCGGTGACTCAGCGCCCCGTGCCCGACCGCTCGCTGTCGAGATGGGCCAGCTGCGCCTCGTTGTAGCGCCCGCCCTTGGCCACACCCGGTGCGAAGATGCGGTTCAGCTCGTCCAGCTCCGCTTGCGGCAGGGCCACGTCCTGGGCGCCCAGCGCCTCGGCCAGCCGGTCGCGGCGGCGGGCGCCGACCAGGGGCACGATGTCCTGGCCCTGGGCCGCCACCCAGGCGATGGCCAGTTGCGCCGGCGTGGCCCCCAGCCGCGCGGCCATGGTGCGCAGATGCTCCACCAGCGCCAGATTGGCATCCAGGTTGCCGCCCTGGAAGCGCGGACTGTGACGGCGGAAGTCCTGGCCGCCGGCCGCGGACTGCGGGGTCCAATGGCCGCTGATGAGGCCGCGGGACAGCACGCCATAGGCGGTGATGCCGATGCCGAGGTCGCGGCAGACCGGCAGGATCTCCGCTTCGATCCCGCGGGAGATCAGGGAATATTCGATCTGCAGGTCACTGATGGGGTGCACGGCGGCGGCGCGGCGCAACGTGGCGGCTCCGACCTCGGACAGGCCGATCTGGCGGATATAGCCGGCCTGCACCAGATCGGCCAGGACCCCCACCGTCTCCTCGATCGGCACAGCGGGGTCGAGACGGGAGGGCCGGTAGATGTCGATATGGTCCACCCCCAGCCGGCGCAGGCTGTAGGTCAGGAAGTTCTTCAGCGCCACCGGCCGGCTGTCATAGCCGTTCCAGCCCATGGCCGGATCACGCAGGGCGCCGAACTTGACGCTGATCAGCACACGGTCGCGGTCACGGCCTGCCAGGGCCTGCCGGATCAGCATCTCGTTATGGCCCATGCCATAAAAATCGCCGGTGTCGAGCAGGGTGATGCCCGCCTCCAGCGCGGCATGGATGGTGGCGATGCTCTCCGCCTCGTCGGCGGGGCCGTAGAAATCGGACATGCCCATGCAGCCGAGGCCGATCATGGCCGTGGTGGGGCCGGCAGCCCCCAGGCGACGCTGTTCCATGCTTCAGGGTCCTTCCGTGACAACGCTTCCAGGGCAGATCGTCCTCTGCCGTGCCGGAACACTCTGGCGCATCGGCAAGCATGCGATAAGCTGGACAGTCCCACATGGGCTGTTCGGAAAAATGAACAATGGACGAACCGGATCTGCGCGACCTCCAGGCCTTCGCGGTGCTGGCACGGCATCGCAACTTCCGGCGCGCGGCGCAGGAACTGGGTATTTCCACCTCCAGCCTCAGCCAGCGGCTGCGGGACCTGGAACAGGCGTTGGGTGTGCGACTGCTGAACCGCACGACACGCAGCGTGGCGCCCACGGAACTGGGGACGGCATTGCTGGACCGGCTCGGCCCCGCCCTCGACAGGATCGCCGATGCCGTTCGCACGGTGCAGGGACAGCGGGCACAGCCGGCCGGCCGGCTGCGCATCACTGCGCCGGCGCCGGCGGCGCATCTGGTGTTGGCGCCAATGATCGCCCCGTTCCTCATGCGTTATCCCGACATCGCCCTGGACCTTGTGGTGGATGCCAGCTTCGTGGACATCGTCGCCGCCGGCTTCGATGCCGGCATCCGCTACGAGGAACATCTGGCGCAGGACATGATCGCGGTGCCGCTGGGGCCGCCCCAACGCTATGTGCTGGTGGCGTCCCCGGACCTGCTGGCCCGCAGCCGCGTCCCCCGCCATCCGCGGGATCTGCTGGAGGTTCCGACCATCAGCGGGCGCTTTCCCAGCGGCCAGGAATTCCCCTGGGAGTTCGAGCGGGGGACGGAGCGGGTCCGTATCATGCCGCGCGGGCCGCTGAAGGTGCTCGACATCCGCGTGCAGCTGCGGGCGGCGCTGGACGGGCTGGGTTTCCTGGTCACCTTCGACGGCTATGCAGGGGATGCGATCGCCCGCGGATCACTGGTTCCCGTTCTGGATGACTGGCTGCCGTCCTTCCCCGGTCCCCTGCTCTATTATCCCAGCCGCCGGCAGCCACCGCCGCCGCTGGCCGCCTTCCTGGACTTCCTGCGGGATTGGCGGCGCATGCCGCAGCCGTGCGAACGGACCATGGCGCGACCACCGGCGTGACAAGACAGGGAAGCCGGCCCTCATCGGCACTGCCTGTCGGGACCACCCTGCCCCCTCCGCCCGGCTTCGATCCAGACCGGTTCAGCGCTCCACATGACTGCGGAGGCCGTCGACCAGACCATCGAAGACAGCGCGGCAGCGCGGGGCGCTGCGCAGGTCCGAATGCATGACGATCCAGGTACCGAGCCGCAATTCAACATAAGCGGGCAGCACGCGCACCAAGTCGGGCGTGCGCCGGGCGAGAGGAACCTGGCAGAAGCCGATGCCGAATCCGGCCCGAATGGCGGCCAGTTGCGCCACGTCGCTGTCGGCACGAAGCGCATATCGCAGCTGTGCCACGGCCGGCAGTCTTTCCCGCATGGCCCGGATGGCTGGCGTCTCCCGGTCGAATCCGATGACCGTATGGTCGGCCAGATCCTCCGGCTGCTGCGGCACGCCGCAGCGCATAAGATAGGTTTGATGGGCATAGAGGCCGACCGGGATCTCGCCCAGCCTGCGCACCAGCAAGGCCTCCTGGCGCGGTTCCACCATGCGCACGGCAATATCCGCCTGCTGCCGCAGCAGGTCATCCACGGCATTGGACAGCACCAGTTCGATCTCCAGCGCCGGATGGCGGACACGCAGGCCGGCCAGGATCGGTGGCAGCACCTCGACTCCGACCACCTCGCTGGCTGTCAGCCGCACCGTGCCGCGCACCCCCTGCCCCTGTCCCGAGGCCATGCGCAGCAGGGCCTCCGCCGTTGCGGCCATGGCCTCAGCCTGGGGGCGCAGCGCCTCGGCCAGTGCGGTGGGCGTCAGGCCAAGAGGGGAGCGCAGGAACAGTGGAGCGCCGAGGGACGCCTCCAGCGCTTCCACCTGCCGCCCCACCGTGGGCTGGGTGAGGCCCAGCGACCGCGCCGCGGCCGAGAGCGATCCCCCGCGCAGCACGGCCAGGAAGGTGCGGTAAAGGTCCCAGTCGGGTTCAGACAGCTTCATTGATTTTCGTATAGCACATCAAGATCTTTAGCGAATTCTATTTATACAGCCTCCGGTCCATGGTTCCGCAGACACAAGACTGATACGGAAACCGGAGGATCTGATGACAGGAAAGCGGACAGCCCTGGTGCTGGGCGCCACGGGCGGAATCGGCAGCGCGGTGACCACGCGGCTGCTGGCCGATGGCTGGACGGTGAGAGCCATGCACCGCCATGCCGCGGTACAGTCCGGACGGCGGGGCGACACCGGCGGCGCCCTCTGGGTCCAGGGCGATGCGATGCAGGCCGAAGATGTGCGGCAGGCCGCGGACGGCGTCTCGCTGCTGGTCCATGCCGTCAACCCCCCGGCCTATCGCCACTGGGACCGGCTTGTGCTGCCCATGCTTGACAACAGCATCGCCGCCGCCCGTGCCGCTGGCGCCCGCCTGCTGCTGCCAGGGACGGTCTATAATTACGGTCCTGACAGTTTTCCCCTCATCGCCGAAGACGCGCGGCAAGCTCCGCTGACACGCAAGGGGATGATCAGGGTCGCGATGGAACGCCGGCTGGAACAGGCGGCCGGGCGGGGCCTGCGCGTTCTGATCGTGCGGGCCGGCGATTTCTTCGGCCCCACGGCCGGCAACAGCTGGTTCTCCCAGGGGCTGGTGAAGCCGGGGCGTCCCGTCAACGCCATCACCATGCCCGGCCAGGCCGGCATCGGCCACCAATGGGCCTATCTGCCGGATCTGGCCGAGACCATGGTCCGGTTGCTGCAGCAGGACGCACGACTGGACGGCTTTGCCCGCTTCCATTTCGGCGGCCATTGGGACCCGGACGGTCTGGCGATGATCCAGGCCATCCGCCGCGTCGTCGCATGCGAGGGCGGCAGGCCCGACGTGCCGTTGCGCCGCCTGCCCTGGACCCTGCTGCGCCTGATCAGCCCGGTGGTCCCGCTGTGCCGCGAATTGGTGGAGATGCGCTATCTCTGGTCCGTGCCGGTGCAGGTGGACAACCGCCGTCTGACCGCTTTCCTGGGGACGGAGCCGCATACGCCTCTGGACCAGGCGGTGCGGACGACCCTGGCCGGGCTGGGGTGCCTGCCGCCGGTGTCACAGCCCCAGCAGGTCGGGCAGGTCCCGCAGTGAGTCCAGGGTGGCGAAACCGTCGGTCGGGGCTTCGTCCACCACCTCGTGGGCCCAGGTCAGGGCATAGGGCACATGCACGGCACGGCCACCCAGGGCCAGCACCGGCAGCACGTCGGAGCGCAGGGAATTGCCGGCCATCAGGAAATCGCGCGGTGGTATGCCGTTGCGCTCCAGCAGCCGGCCATAGGTGTCGGGGTCCTTTTCCGACACGATCTCGACATGCTGGAACAGGTCGGCCAGACCGGACCGGGCGATCTTGCTCTCCTGGTCGAACAGGTCGCCCTTGGTGATGATCCAGAGCGGCAGTCCGGCGGCGCGCAGCCGGTCCACCGCTTCCCGCACCCCGTCCAGCAGTTCCACCGGATGCGCCAGCATGGCCCGGCCCAGATCCAGGATCTCTTGGATCTCCGCGGCGGGAATGCGGCCGCCCGTCACAGCGATGGCCGTTTCCACCATGGACAGGGTGAAGCCCTTGACGCCATAGCCGTAGGCCGAGAGGTTCCGCCGCTCCGTCGCCAGCAGCAGGGCATCGACCTCCGCCGCCGGCAGGTCCACATGCCGCCCCAGCAGGTCGCGGAACCGGTCGTGGGAGGCGGCGAACGCCGTCTCGTTGTGCCAGAGGGTGTCGTCCCCATCCAGCGCCACCACCGCCGGCAGCCGGCTCCATCCCTGTGTCGATCCCTGCATCCTTCCCTCCATGACCGGGGCGTTTTCTGCCATGCCCGGCGTGGGCATGCAGCGGAAAAAAGGCGGACGGAGCGTGGACGGCCCCCCGATCGGTTACCGCTGCTGGTTTTTGCTGCAACCGGCGGCGCCGACGGGCTAGGTTGGCCCCAGTCAATGGCGCTACAGACGCCTCCGGGAGAGCTTCATGAAGGTTTTGCAGCTTGCGGTCCTGACCGCCCTTGCCCTGACCCTGCCGACTCTGGCCCAGCCGACCCCGGCCTCTGCCGCCGAGGATGCCGGCAAACCGGCGGACACGCCCAAATGGAACGTCGCCACCCCGCCCGGCCCGAAGACGGAGGTCCCGATCGACGTCAGCAGCGGCACCTGGATGTCGCTCGACATCAGCCCCGACGGCAAGGAGATCATCTTCGACCTGCTGGGCGACCTCTACACGGTGCCGGTGGGTGGTGGCGAGGCCAAGGCGCTGACGACCGGGATGGAGTGGGACATGCAGCCCCGCTATTCCCCCAACGGCCGCTGGATCGCCTTCACCAGCGACCGCGGCGGCGGCGACAACATCTGGATCATGGACCGCGACGGCGGCAACCCGCGTCAGGTGACCAAGGAGAGCTTCCGCCTGCTGAACCAGCCGGCCTGGTCGCCGGACAGCGACTATATCGTCGCCCGCAAGCATTTCACCTCCACCCGCTCGCTGGGCGCCGGCGAGATGTGGCTCTACCACCGCAGCGGCGGCGACGGGCTGCAGCTGACCAAGCGCCGTACCGAACAGAAGGATTCGGGCGAGCCCGCCTTCTCCCCCGACGGGCGCTATGTCTATTTCAGCGACGACACCACGCCGGGGGAGGTGTTCGAGTACAGCAAGGACCCCAACACCCAGATCTATGCCATCCAGCGGCTGGACCGGGAGACGGGGGAACTGGAACCCTTCGTCACTGGCCCCGGCGGCTCCATCCGCCCGACCCCGTCGCCGGACGGCAAGTCCCTGGCCTTCATCCGCCGCGTCCGTGCCAAGACCGTTCTCTATGTGCTGGATCTGGAATCCGGGCGCGAGACGCCGCTGTTCGACGGGCTGGACCGCGACATGCAGGAGACCTGGGCCGTCCATGGCGTCTACCCCTCCATGGCCTGGACCCCGGACAACAAGTCCATCGTCTTCTGGGCCGGGGGCCATATCCGCCGCATCGACGTGGCCAGCAAGGCCGTCAGCGACATCCCCTTCCACGTCAAGGCGACCCGCAGCATCGAGCAGGCCGTCCGCTTCCCCGTGGAGGTGGCGCCGGCCGAGTTCGACGTGAAAATGCTGCGCTGGGCCAGCGTCAGCCCGCAGGGCGACAAGGTGGTGTATGAGGCGCTGGGTCAGCTCTGGATCCGCGACCTGCCCACCGGCACGCCGAAGCGCCTGACCCGGCAGACCGATCATTTCGAGCTGTATCCGGCCTGGTCGCGCGACGGCCGCTCCATCGTCTACACCACCTGGAGCGACAAGGATTTCGGCTCCGTCCGCGTGGTGCCGGCCAGCGGCGGCGACGGCAAGGTGCTGACCGACCGTCCGGGCCACTATGTCGAACCCAGCTTCTCCCCCGACGGCAGCCGCGTGGCCTTCCGTGCCATCAGCGACGGCTATCTGCGCTCGGCCATGTGGGGCCGGGAGACCGGCATCTTTGTGGTCGCCACCAAGGGCGGCAAGCCCGAGCGCGTCTCGGAAGAGGGCAGCGCGCCGAAGTTCGGTGCCCGCAACGACCGGCTGTTCTTCACCACCGGGGAAAAGGCCGACAAGGGCCAGCCGGAGAAACAGGCGCTGAAATCGATCCGTATCGACGGGCCGGGCGGCGATCATGACGAGCGCACCCATCTGGTGACCGCTGTCGCCACCGAATTCGCCGTGTCGCCGGACGGGAAATGGGTGGCCTGGACCGAGCGCTTCAACGCCTACATCGCCCCCTTCCCCGCCACCGGCAAGGCCGTGGAGATCGGCCCCGAGTCCAAGTCCCTGCCCCTGGCCCGGGTCAGCCGCGATGCCGGCGAATGGATCCACTGGTCCGGCGACAGCCGGAAACTCTGGTGGTCGCTGGGATCGCAGATCTTCTCGCGCGATCTCAAGGACAGCTTCGCCTTCGTCGACGGTGCGCCCGAGAAGCTGCCGGACGCCCCGGCCCAGGGCATCGAGATCGGCTTCCGCCAGCCCTATGACACGCCCAAGGGCCGCATCGCCCTGACCGGCGCCCGCATCGTCACCATGCGCGGCGACGAGGTGATCGAGAACGGCACCATCCTGGTCAACGGCAACCGCATCGAGCAGGTGGGACCGGCGGACGGCGTGACCGTCCCGGCCGACGCCAAACGCATCGATGCGTCCGGCAAGACCATTATTCCCGGCCTCATCGATGCCCACTGGCACGGTGCCATGGGGGCGGACGAGATCATCCCGCAGCAGAGCTGGGTGAACTACGCCTCGCTGGCCTTCGGCGTCACCACCCTGCACGACCCATCCAACGACACCAGCGAGATCTTCGCGGCGGCGGAACTGGCCAAGGCGGGCTGCATCGTCGCTCCACGCATCTTCTCCACCGGCACAATCCTCTATGGTGCCACGGCCCCGATCACGGCCAAGATCGAAAGCCTGGACGACGCCCTGTCCCATCTCCGCCGCATGAAGGCGGTCGGGGCCAACAGCGTGAAGAGCTACAACCAGCCCCGGCGCGAACAGCGGCAGCAGGTGATCGAGGCGGCACGTCAGCTGGGCATCAATGTGGTGCCGGAGGGCGGCTCGCTGTTCGAACACAACATGACCATGATCGTGGACGGCCACACCACCATCGAGCATTCCCTGCCCGTGGCCCGCATCTATGACGATGTGCGCCAGCTCTGGGGCGCGTCGCAGACCGCCTACAACCCCACCCTGGTGGTGGCCTATGGCGGCAGCTTCGGCGAGAATTACTGGTACCAGACCATGAATGTCTGGGAGCACCCGATCCTGTCAAACTATGTGCCCCGCCGCATCCTGGATGCCCGCTCGCGCCGGCGCACCATGATGCCGGAGGAGGAGCTGAACTTCACCAAGGTCGCCGCCGTGGCCAAGGAGCTGAACGATGCCGGCGTCACCGTGGAGATCGGCGCCCATGGCCAGCGCGAAGGGCTGGGTTCGCACTGGGAGATGTGGACACTCAACCTCGGCGGCTTCACGCCTCTGCAGGCGTTGCGGGCAGCGACACTGAACGGTGCAAAGGCCCTGGGCTATGACCGCGATATCGGCTCGCTGGAACCGGGCAAGCTGGCCGACATGGTGGTGCTGGATGCCAACCCTCTGGAGAACATCCGCAACACCACAAGCATCCGTTATACCGTGCTGAACGGCCGTATTTACGATACCGGAATGAACGAAGTGGCCCCGCGCGCGCTGCCGCGCCAGCCCTTCTGGTTCGAGCAGGCGGACGGGGAGGCCTGGGCCACGGGCGGCCACGGCACCGGCCACTCCCACGACGAGGATTGAGACCGCAGGCGGGCGCGGCCCGGTGCCGCGCCCACCCGCCCCGATTTACCAAGGGTTAAGCGAATTCGGGCTACCTTCAGCACCGAGGGTAGGGGGAATCCGGACGTGCGCAGCCCATTCATCGAAAAGCGGCGTCAGCTGCGTGTGCCCGTGGACAGCGGCCATGCGCTGGTCGGCAATCTGCGGCTTCCCCTGGTGAACTGGAGCCAGAACGGGCTGCTGATGCGCGCCCCCGAGGCGCCGGCGCCCCGCGGCGGACGCCTGTCCGCCCAGATCGATCTGACTTCGGCCGGCCGGCGCTTCTGTTTCCCGGCCGAGCTGCGGGTGGTGCGCTGGCAGCCCGACCATCAGGCGCTGGCCGCCAGCTATGTCTGCCTCGACGTGCCCGTCGCCCGCAGCATCGCCGGCCATTTCCAGCCGGGACCGGCGGGACGCCCGGCCTTCGTCCGGGATGCGGAACCACCGGGGCAGATCGCGGCGCCACCGGCGACGGATGTGCCCAGCGCCCAGAAGGAAATCGCGGCCTTGAAAGCCGCCTTTGCCCGGCTGTTCCACCCGGATACCGCGGCGCGCGACGAGACCTATGCCCTGCGGGTGGAACTGTTCAAGGAATTCTGGTCGGTTCTGGAACAGGCGGAGGATCGCGTCCGCAACGGTCCACCGTTGAAGCCCTGACCGGACCGGAAGCACCGGTCCGGTCAGAACAGACGGATCAGCAGCAGCCGGCGGTCTCGGCCGTCAGCAGGGTCTGGGTCAGCATGGCGCGCTGAAGGGCCGGGATGTAGCCCAGTCCCTCCGGCACATCCAGCTGATACTCCACCAGTTCGGCCCCTTCGGCCAGACAGGTCAGCATCTGGTGCAGCCGGGCCAACCCCTGTTCATCGCTGAGGGCGGCCGCCATGTCGAGGAGACGGTGCAGTTCGGTTTCAAGGGAAGCGGCCAGGGACATCCGTCTCTCCCATCGTCAGCCAGGCCCCAGCGGCCCGGCATGTGGTCTGGATTTCCCTAAAGTTTGATACGAACCGGGTTAAAGCCGCTTTAAAAAGTCATAGTCTGCGCTCGTGAATGGAACGGGCCGAGCCCGGCATCAGTTCCATCAAAAAGGGTGCCCTGCCCCAATGCAGACGCAGGCTGACGCCTGTGGAAACACCGGTAAGTGCTTGATCCAGCGCATTTTCGAATGCGGTCTGGGTCGGCGCGTCCGGAATGGCGGCCACAGCCAGATCAAGGACCAGCCGGTTCGGCATGCTCAAACCGCGGAGCTGAACCGGCCCCAGGCTGCGCAGATCCAGCCCCACCATGAAGGCCGTTCCCGTCTCCCCTGCGGTCTCATCGTGCGCGGTTTCCTGGCCTTCCCCATCAGGGTCGACCGGCACCACCAGCCCTCCCATGCTGGACAGCAGCAGCACCGACGGCGCATCCCCATCGAAGAAGGGGACCATGACGCTGGTCCAGACCGACCCGTCCGCCGTCATGCGCTGGGCCGGAACCATGGCCTCCTCGACCTCGGCCAGGGCCGCCGCCTCGCTGCGTGTCAGGTGACGCAACTGCTCCTCGCCCAGCCAGGCACGCGCGCCGCCATTGCGGGCGCCGAACAGATACAGCAGCAGTGCCGCACCCCCCAGGCGATCGGCCCGCGGCAGGAACGCAGCCATGCGGGCCAGCATGCCGGGATGGGCCAGCACCTGGGCCAGTTGCAGATCAGGGCGCAGGAGTTGGAGGTCCTGGGCCGGGGGTGTGGCATCGTCGGGCGTCGGCAGCGCCGCCATCTCCACCCCGCCGCCGCTGCCGCCGGCACGGCTGCGGATGGCGGCTTGCTGCTGCAGATCCTGCGCCCCGGTGCCGGCCCCCTTCTGGATGTCGGTGATGCCGGCGGCCGTCTGCAGGGCCGCCAGGGGGCGGGGTGTGTCCGCCTGCACGGGCGCACCGACCAGCGGCGCGACCCCGACGCGTGGCTGCATGGCCCCCGTCGTCGCCACCAGCTGCGGGCTGGCGGTCGAGGCCTGTACCGCCGTGGCTGTGGATGGCTGGGCCGAGGACAGGCTCATCTGGCCGGTCGCCACCGGTGGCCGAAGCGGCACCTGCACGGCCGGCTCCGTGCCGGCCGCGGCCAGAAAGCCGCGCAGCGCCGCCTCGGCGCCGCCCAGCGCACGGGCGGGGGACGGCGCAACGGTGGTCCGCTCCACCACACTCACGGCTGTCTGGACATTGCCGACACGGTTCCCCGGCCCGAGCGTGACCGTAACCGTGTTGCCGGCCTCCAGCTCCGATGGCCAGGCACCGGGAACCGGCTTCAGCAGGACCGTACCGAAGGTGGTGGTCAGAGGAACCTCGCCACCCGGCAGCACGCTCCCCAGCATCCCGGACACGATGGCGGTGCCGGACTGCGGCAGCTCGGCCGGACGGGACAGGATGGTCGCCTGGGTCGGCGACAGCATCGGTTTGGGCTGCGGGGAACCGGCAGCCCCCGCCGGCGCCGCCGCCCCTGCCTGCACCACGCCGCCTACGGCGCCCGGACCACCGCGCGTATCGGCGACCATCGTCTTCTGCCTCCAGAGTGGCGGTTAGTAGACCAGCATGGCGGCGGCATCGCCGTTGCGGGTGATGGTAATGGTCCCGTCGTCGGCCAGCTGCTTGGCCACGCGCAGGATGCCCAGACGCGCCTCCTCCACGTCGCGGGCACGGACGGCACCCAGCATCTCCATCTCCTCGCGCACCAGATTGCGGGCGCGTTCGGACATGTTGGCCAGGAACCGGTCCTGCAGGGTCTCCTCCAGACCCTTGAGGGCATAGGCCAGCTGGTCGCTGTCGCAGTTGCGGATGATGATCTGGATGGCCTGGGGATCGAGGCTGGCCAGATCCTCGAAGGTGAACATCAGCTGCTTGATGCGCTGCGCACTCTCGGGCAGGCGCCGCTCCAGCGGCTCCATGATCTGGTCGAACAGACCCTTGTCGGTGCGGTTGAGGATCTCGGCCATGATGGCGTGGCTGTCGTGGCCCAGCGTGCGCACATAATTGGCCATGAATTCGCTGCGCAGGGTCTTCTCCACATCCTCCAGCACATCGCGCGGCACCGCCTCCATCTTGATGATGCGGGACACGACCATCTGGATCAGGTTCGGCGGCAGCAGGCCCAGCACCTTGGCCGCGTGCTCCGGGCGGACCTTGGTCAGGACCACGGCGATGGTCTGCGGGTGCTCGTTGCGGAGATAGGTGGCCAGAACCTGCTCGTTCACATTGCTCATCTTCTCCCACATGGTGCGGCCGGCGGGCCCCCGCACGTCCGCCATGATCTCCTGCACCCGATCGCCGGTGAGGAACTTGGAGAGGAAGCGCTCGGTGGTATCGAAGGTGCCGGCCAGTTCGCCGGTGCCGGCGAAACGCTCGGTGAAATCGCGGATCAGCCGCTCCACCACCTTGCCGGAGACGGTGCCCAGGCTGGCCATGGCGTAGCTGACCTCGCGGATCTCGTCATCCTCCAGCCGCTCCATCAGGCGGGCGCCCCGCTCCTCGCCCAGCGACAGCAGGATGACGGCCGCCTTCTCCAGACCGTTGAGGCTCTTATGGTCGGTACGGACTTTCAGCATGACGGATCTCTCCGAAAGGATCAGGCGGGATCGGGGCTGGCAGCGGCCGGCGCGGCCTCCGAACCCAGCCAGTGGTTCAGGCGGTACAGGTGGCTCAGCACTTCGGCGACGGCCATGATGGCCTCGACCGGGATCTCGCTGCCCGGCTCGACGGCGGCCAGCAGGGTCGCCAGGTCGGAATCCTCGCGCACCGGGATGCCATGGGCGAAGGCCAGTGCCACGATGCGTTCGGCCACCGCACCGCGGCCGGAAGCGACGATGCGCGGCAGAGCGTCATCGCCCCGCGTGTAATGCAGGGCGGCGGCGCGGGCCAGCGGCCGGGCCGGCGGGGCGGAAGGCGGAGCGGAACCGGTCAACCGCCGCCTCCATAGCTGCGCACCAGACTCTGGGCCACCAGCAGCCAGCCATCCACCAGCACGAAGAAGATGATCTTGAAGGGCAGCGAGATCACCACCGGCGGCAGCATCATCATGCCCATGGCCATCAGCACCGCGGCCACGATCATGTCCACCACCAGGAAGGGCAGGAACAGCAGGAAGCCGATCTCGAAGGCGCGCCGCAGTTCGGAAATCACGAAGGCGGCCACCAGCGTGCGCAGGCCCGGCTCGCCGCCGGCCGTCACGGCGGGGGCGGCGGGGGCTGCCTGCTGGCCCGGGTCCGGCGCCGGCCCGACCAGGGTGGACAGGGATTGGAACACCGCCAGATCCTTGGGCCGGACATGGGCCTTCATAAAGGCACGGAACGGCTCCACCGTGCGCTCGAAGGCCTGTTCCTCGGTGATCTGGCCATCCACCAGCGGCTGCACCCCCTCGCTCCAGGCCCGGTCGAGGGTCGGCCCCATGATATAGGCGGTCAGCAGCAGGCCGAGACCCACCAGCACCATGTTGGGCGGCGTCTGCTGCAGCCCCAGCGCCGAGCGCAGCAGCGACAGCACCACGACAACGCGGGTGAAGCTGGTCACCATGACCAGCAGGCCCGGCGCCACCGACAGCACCGTGACCAGGGCCATGATCTGGACCAGACGGCCGGAGAAGGAGGCTCCGCCTGCTCCGGCATCCAGGGTGACGGACTGGGCCAGGGCCGGTCCGGCCAGCAGCAGGGCCGGCAGGGCGAACAGCAGAGCCTTGGCGACGAGGGATCGAGACAGCACAGTGACCGCACTCCGTCCTTCTGAACGGGCCTTCCGCACGGGGGCGCCGGACCTCAGATGAGGCCCAGCTCGCTCTTGACGATCTCGGTCATGGTGACACCGAGATTGCCTTCGTCGACGATGACGACCTCGCCGCGGGCAATCAGCCGGTCGTTGACATAGACATCCACAGCCTCTCCGACCTTGCGGTTCAGCTCGACCACGGCGCCGCGCCCCAGCTTGAGAAGCTGGCTGACCGGCATGGTAGTGCGGCCCAGCACCACCTGCACGTTGACCGGCACATTGAAGATGGCCTTCAGATCGTCCCGATCCTGGGCGGCCGCCTCCTCGGCGGGGGGAGCGGTCATGGTGTCGGCCTGGGGGAAATTCGCCTGCTGGGTCGTCGGCATGGGGTGGTGTCCTTCTGGTCTCGGCAGGTCTCGGGATGGGATGGGGTCAGCGGGCGTCGCGGCTGCGCACGGTCAGCCGGCTGATGGCAATGGCGACGGCGTCGCCAAGCTGGCGTTCGAGCAGGCGCGGATTGTGCTCGGCCCCGCCGGTGCTCCAGTCGGCGGCGGCCGCTCCCGCCGGCAGGCTGGCATCGCCTTTCACGCTGACGCTGCCACGGAAGCCGGCGGTGGCCGCCATGCCGTCGATCTCGGCCCGTAGCCGCTCGGCGGCGGCGGGGGCGACCCGAATCTCCAGCACCGGCTGGCCCACGGCGGCCCGCAGGGTTTCCAGCACCAGCCCGTCCAGCTCGGCATCGGCCACGGCGTCCAGCAGCGGCGGCGCCAGCTTGGCCACCAGGGCCGTGACGACACGGACGCTGTCGCGCTCCAGTCGCTGCTGGAAGCCGGCCAAGTCGGCCAGGGTGCTGCGCAGGGCCGCCTCGACGGCGGCCAGCGCCTGGGCGTGCTGGGCATCGGCGGACTGCCGGGCCGCCTGCTGACCACGATCGAAGCCGTCGCGCTCGCCCAGCTCCATGCCCTGCTTGAAGGCCCGGTCACGGACGGCCTCCAGATCCTCCTCGGTGAAGCCGCCGGTCATCACGGGATCGGGGCGGGACTTGGCCTGCGGTGGCATGTCCTCGGGGAAATGGGTGTTGAACAGGAACGGGCGCATCGTCACGAGGTCCCCTCATAGATCCAGCCCCGCAGCACGTTGACGCTGTCCTCGGGGTGCGTGTCCACCATGTTGGCCAGCCGGCGCAGCGCCGCGGCGCTGACCCCGCCCTCCACCGACCGCAGGTCGATGAGCTGGTCCATCTCCTCCTCCAGATTGCGGCCGGAGGCGTCCTCGTCGCCGGCTTCGGCCATGGCCGTGCCGGGCGCAGGCGCAACGGCCGTTCCCGGCGCCGGGGCATGCCCGATCTGGCCGACGACCGGTGGCGTGTCCGCGGTCAGCTGCGGCGCGGCGGCAGCCAGCTCGGCAGCGCCGGCGGTCGCCGGGACCGGCATCATCCGGTTCAGCAGCGGCCGCACCGCCATCACCGCCAGCAGCAGAGCCGCGATCCCGGCCACCACCCAGGGCAGGACGCCGCGCAGCAGGCCGTCGCCAGTGTCGGCAACCGCCGCCGCGGGCACCTCCGGCTCCGGCAGGAACTGGAGGTTCTCCACCGTGACCTGATCGCCGCGTGTCTCGTCGAAGCCGATGGCCGTGCGCACCACATTCTCCACCTGCTTCAGCTCAGCCTCGCTGCGGGGGCGGTACTCGCTGGCGCCATTGGCGGCCGACGCATAGACTCCGTTGACCACCACGGCCACGGCCAGCCGGCGGATCTCGCCGGCATCCTGGGTGCGCTCGCGGACACGGGAGCTGATTTCGTAGTTGGTGGTTTCCTCGTTGCGCGCCGTATCGCTGCGCGACCCGGTGGCCGACGCCGAATTCACGTTCTCCAGCGGCAGGTTCTGCTCGACCGTGGTCGGCTGCTCGCTGGTGCGGTCGGACGAGTTTTCCCGCTCCTCCACACTCTGCACCGAGCGCTCGACGCGGCCGTTGGGATCGAAGGTCTGCTCACGCAAGGTCTCACGCCCCAGATCGATCTGGGCGGCGACACGGACGCGGACATTGCCGGGACCGAACTTCGGCACCAGGATCTCTTCGATGGCGCGGGCCAGCCGCTGCTCCGTGGCCGTGCGCAGCTCCTCGGCCCGCAGCAGGGCCATGCCGTCGGTGGCGCCACCATCGGCGGCCAGGACCACGCCGGCGGCATCCATCACGGTCACCGCACCGGGACGCAGACCCGGGACGGCGGCCGCCACCAGATGTCGGACGGCCATGGCCTGGCTGCGCTCCAGCCCGGCTCCGACGGTCCGCACCACCACCGAGGCGCTTGGCGGCGCCGCATTGGGGCGGAAGGTCTCGCCATCGGGCAACGACAGATGGACCCGGGCCGACTTCACGCCGTTCAGCGTCTGGATCGTCCGCGCCAGCTCGCCCTCCATGGCCCGCAGCCGGTTCATATGCTGCATGAAGGAGGTCAGGCCGAGCGCGCCCTGGCTGTCGAACAGTTCATAACCGACGCCGCTGGCACTGGGCAGGCCCTGCTGGGCCAGCTGCATGCGGATACGGGCGATCTGCTTGGCCGGCACCCGGATGGCCCCGCCATCGCCGCTGACCTCGTGCGGCACGCCCATGGTCTGAAGCTGCCCCAGGATTCGGCCGGCCTCCGCATCATCGAGGCCGGCATAGAGCACGCCCATGGTCGGCCGCGACACGGTATAGGCCAGCAGACCCATGGCCAGCAGCACCGCCGCCGCGGTGACGCCGAGAAGCGCCAGCCGCCGCGGGCCAAGCGCCATCAGGTTCTGGAGGAGGTTCGCCACCCTGGTGCCTCGGATCTTTAACGTTTCTGGAAACCGGCCCCGGCTATGTTCGGCCCGTGACCGAAGCGCACCTTAGCCGAGCCACTTTTAACGAGCGTAAAAAACGGCGAGGCAGCAGCCCAGGAAACACACCGAAAATACTTCGGATTTTCCGGAGATGGTCTGCGGCAGGATCGGCGATGACTGACAGTACATTTGATCGTCTTGAGCAACGCTTGCCTTCTCCGCCCGAGAAGAAGAACAACCGGCGGCAATTGCTCATCATGGCCGGTGTCGCCATCGGCAGCGGCCTGGCCGGCCTGCTGGTCGGCCTGCTGACCGGCGGCTTCCACGCCACGCCCGACGTGACCCCGGAGCTGGCGGCGGCCAACCGTTTCGTGGTGCTGCCGGAACTGACGGTCAACCTGCGGTCCACCGCGTCGGCCAAGCTGATGAAGATCGGCGTGACGCTGACGGTCCCGCCGGAGCATCACCAGCGGCTGGCCGGCCTGGAACCGGTGCTGCTGGACAGTGTGCAGGAGTATGTGCGCACGCTGGATGAACATGATCTGGAAGGCCGCATCGGCCTCGACACGCTGCGGGCCGAGCTGCTGCGCCGTGTCCGCCTGCTGGCCGAGCCGACCCCGGTGGACGGCGTCCTGCTGCGTACCCTGATCCTGCAATAGCGGCCTGCAAGAGGGGATGGTCCATGAGCGATCCGAATATCGTTGACGACTCCGCGATGGATGGCCTGCTGGACGACGAGGCGGCCTGGGGCAGCATGCTGGCCGCGGAAGCGGATAAGACGTTGAGCCAGACCGAGATCGACCGGCTGTTGCAGGTGGACGACGTGGTCGGCGCACCGACGCGCAGCGTCATCGACCAGATCGTCAATTCCAGCTTCGTGAATTACGACCGGCTGCCCATGCTGGACGTGATCTTCGACCGGCTGGTGCGGCTGCTCAGCTCCAGCTTCCGTAACCTGACCTCCGGCAATGTCGAGGTGACGGCGGCGGTGCCGGATGCCGTGCGCTTCGGTGATTTCCTGTCCGGCATCCCCCTGCCCTCGCTGATCACGGTGGTCAAGGCCGAGGAATGGGACAGCAACCTGCTGCTGACCGTGGACAGCGAGCTGATCTATTCCATCGTCGACATCCTGCTGGGCGGACGCCGCAGCGAGCCGGCGCCCATCGACGGCCGGCCCTATACGGTGATCGAGCGGGCGCTGGCCGAGCGCGTCATCAAGATGGCCTTGCGCGATCTGGGGGCCGCGTTCGCCCCGCTGACCAACGTGCATTTCGTGCCGGAACGGATCGAGACCAATCCGCAGTTCGCCGCCATCGCCCGCGCCAACAACGCGGCCGTCGCCGTGACCTTCCAGGCACAGCTGGACGGACGGACCGGCAGCGTCAGCCTGCTGATCCCCTATGCCGCGCTGGAGCCGGTGCGCAATGTGCTGCTGCAGCAGTTCATGGGCGAGAAGTTCGGCCGCGACAGCATGTGGGAATCCCACCTGAAGAGCGAGCTGCGCCGCACCAATGTCGATCTGTCCGCCGTCATGGCCCAGGCGACGGTCAATCTGGCCGACATCCTGAACTGGAAGCCGGGCACCCAGCTGACGCTGGAAGTGCGGCCGGACGCGCCGGCCACCCTGACCTGCGGTCATGTGCCGATGTTCCAGGGCGAGATGGGCCAGCGCAACGGCCGTATCGCCATCCGCATCGATACCGATCTGGGCGGACAGGACGAGGTGATCCATGGCCTTCTTCAGCGTTGAGATGCTGTCGCCGCTGGTCAGCCTGACGCTGACCATGCTGTTCCTGGGCACGCTGTTCTATCTGGCGCGCCTGAACGAGCGGCTGTCGGTCATGCGCGGCGCCCAGTCGGAGCTGCGCACCGTGCTGCGGGCCTGTTCGGATTCGGTGGACGGGGCCGAACGCTCGATCATGGCTCTGCGTGCCGCCGCCCAGACCATCTCGGGCGATCTCGGCCGTTCGCTGGAAGAGGCGGAACAGCTGAAAGCGGAGATCGACCGCACCTGTGCCCTGGCCAATGCCGCCCTGGCCCGCCTGGCTGAAGGGCTGGAGCCGCCCGCCGCCCCCACAGCGATGGCCGTGCAGACCGGCGAGGCACCCCTTCCCGCGGCTGCGCCGGCGATGACGGCCGACAGGCCGCCCTTGACCGCGCCCGAGCGCGTACCGGTGGGACCGGGCCGGTCGGCCCAGCGTCAGAAACCCTCGAAGACACCCGCCGGTGATGCCGAGCGTGCCGCCCTGCGCCTGTTCCGGGAGACCATCCGTGCGCTTTGACTTCCCCTTCAAAGGCGGACTGCTGAAGCAGCCGCGGCTGCTGCCGCTGGTGATCGCAGCCTCGGCCGTCGCCGCGCCCTTCTATGCCATCGGCGTCAGTTCACCCTTCGGCGACGATGCGCGTCCGACCCAGGTCGCGGCCAACGAGGTGCTGCCCGGAGTCACGGACCTGCTGGCCGATCCGCCGGCCGGCGCCCTTCCGGCCCCGGCCTCCGCAACCCTGCCCGCCCCCCCGTCGGCCGGGGGTGGTAAGGCTCCCGCCAAACCGGTGGCCGCCGCCGGGTCCTGCGACCCGGCCCTGGCCGATATGCTGGCCGCCGAGCGCAAGGCCCTGGCCGAGCGCCAGACCGAACTGGACATGCGGGCGCAGATGCTGTCGGCCGCCGAGCAGAAGGCCAGGGAGCAGCTGGCCCGGCTGGAGCAGGCCGGCCGCGAGGTCTCGGCCCTGCTGGACCGCCGCAGCAGCATGGCCAAGGCCGATCTGCAGCGTCTGGTCACCATCTATGAGAACATGAAGCCCAAGGATGCGGCGCGGCTGCTGAACGAGGCCGACCCGCTGATCCTGGTGGACCTGATGGATCTGATGCAGGAACGCCGGTCCGCCCCCATCCTGGCCGAGATGGACCCGGTCAAGGTCAACGCCCTGACCCGGACCATGGCCGAGCGCCGGGTCCTCCCGGCCGACCGGCCACCCCAGAAGCCCAAGACCCAGACGGCCAGCCTGCCGGCACGCTGAGACTGGTGCCACCCACACGGACGGGTTCTCCCACACCCCACAAGGGCCGCCATGGAGCGGCCCTTTTCCCGTGGGACCTTTGCCGGCACAGAGATACCAGCCCGCCGCACGGGTCGATCAGCGGGTGCAGGAGGCCGAGAAGGTCCGAGGGGATCGTCGGCCGTCGCCACCGGCCACGCGCAGGAGGCGCGAGCGGCACGGGACAGCAGAACCCTGCGCTTGGCCCTCCCATCGGCGTGCAGAAAGCGTCGAGAATCGCGGCCCCCACCGGCGCATGGGAACCAGACATCAGGCCTTCGCACGCAGGGGGTGCGGCGGCCCGGCCGGCAGGGACATCCCCGGCCTCAGGCCACGGTGGTCTTGGCCTTCAGGCTCATGACGTAGCTGATCAGCTCGGCCACGGCCACGTAATGCTCCGGCTCGACCTCTTCGCCGATCTCCACGGCCTTGTGCAGGGCGCGGGCCAGCGGCGGGTTTTCCACCACCGGCACCTCATGCTTCTGCGCCACCTCGCGGATGCGCAGCGCCACCAGATCCTGCCCCTTGGCCACGCAGACCGGGGCCGGGGCCTTGCTGAGGTCGTAGCGCAGGGCAACGGCATAGTGGGTGGGGTTGGTGATGACCACGGTGGCCGAGGGCAGTTCGGCGAACATGCGGTTGCGGGCGCGGTCGCGGCGCAGCTGCTTGATCTTGGCCTTGAGATGCGGGTCGCCTTCGGCCTGCCGGAATTCGTCCTTCAGTTCCTGCATGCTCATGCGCTGCTGACGCAGCCAGGAGAGCTGCTGCCAGACCAGATCCAGCACGGCGATCAGCAGGCTGGCCACCAGCACCGCCAACAGCAGACGCAGCGTCACATCGGACAGCAACCCCGGCAGGGCCGCGGCATCCACCAGCGACATGGCCTCGGCGCGCTTGATTTCCGGCCGCACCACCAGGAAGAAGGCCACACCGATGGTGGTGACCTTGGCCAGCCCCTTGAGGAACTCCACCAGATTGCGCAGCGACACCAGCCGGTTGAAGCCGGCCATCGGCGACAGCCGTTCCAGCTTCGGCCGGATGCGCTCGGACGAGACCACGATGCTGCCCTGCCCCAGGGCTCCCAGCACGCCGGCAGCCAGCAGGATGACGACACCGGGGATCAGGGCCAGGCCGGCACCGCCGGCCACATAGGCGATGACGTTGAACGCATCGGCCGGGCTGGCCAGCACGATGTCGGCGGGGTTCTCGACCAGCGGCAGGAACCCGTCCATCAAGGCCCGTCCCACCGACGGCCCGACACCGCCGGCCAGGATGACGCCGGCCAGCACCACAAGCATGGAGCCCACATCGCGGCTGATGGGAACATCGCCGCGCTTACGGGCCTCGTCGAGTTTTCGTTGGGTCGGTTCTTCGGTCTTCTGGCTGTCGTCACCGCGCTCGCTCATGGGGGATCAGCCTCCGAACCGGTGCAGCCAGTCGCCGAACCCGGCGAGGAAGGTGGTCGCAACGACACCGATGGTCAGCGCGACCACGACCAGCCCGCCCAGGATCGACACCGGCAGGCCGATGAAATAGACGGCGAATTGCGGCATGGCGCGGTTCACCAGCCCGATGCCCACATTGTAGACGAAGCCCAGAACCAGGAACGGACCGGAGAACTGCACCGCCATGCGGAAGGCGGTGGACACGGTCTCGACCGTCAGCTTGGCCAGCATGCCCATGGACGGCAGCACCGCCGGCGGCATCAGCCGGTAGCTCTCCACCAGCGCCGTGATCATGGCCAGATGCAGGTCGGTGACAAAGATCAGCACCAGCCCGCCCAGCATGAGATAGCTGCCGAGGACGGAGCCCGCCTCGAACCCCAGGCCCGGCTGGGCGAAGATGCTGGACAGGCCGACGGTCTGGGAGATCAGCTGCCCCGCCATCTGCAGCGCCCCGAAGATGATGCGCGCCCCGACGCCCAGCACGGCCCCGGCCATCAGCTCGCCGAACAGCTGGCGCAGCAGGTCCGACGGCGCATCCGGCGGCACGGCGGGCAGGCCGGGCACGATGGCCGACAGGGCCAGCGACACGGCGATGGCGGCCGCCATGCGCGCCCGCAGGGGCACCGCCATCTCGCCGAAGCCGGGCAGCATCGACAGGGCCGCACCGACGCGGACCAGAACCAGCAGGAAACCATAGATCTCTGCCGTCAGCAGCTGGGTCAGGGGCAGCGACAGGGGCATGGACGGGAGCATGGGCGGCGCCCGCGTCAGATCTGGTCGATGGTGGTGACCGGCGCCTTGCGGTGCAGCTCGTTGTGGCAGATCACCGGCGTGGACGGGCTGACCCGTTCCAGCAGCGAGCGCACGAAGGGCCGCGCCGCCGGCGCCACCAGCACCGCCGGCCAATAGTCGGAGGTGGCGTGCGCCTGGATCTTGGCCCGGGCCGCCAGCAGGAAATCCTGCACCGTGGACGGCGGCATGACGAACTGCCGATCCTCGCCCTCCTCGATGATGTTGTCCAGGAACACCTGTTCCCATTCGGGGCTGACGACGATGACGGGTATGAAGCCGTCCGGCGTAGTCAGAGCCTGGCAGATCTGCAGCGCCAGGCGCGAGCGCACATGCTCGGTCATCAGGGTGATGTTGCGGGTCCAGGCCGCCGCCTCGGAGATGCCTTCCAGGATCAGGGGCAGATTGCGGATGGAGACACGCTCGGCCAGCAGCCCCTGCAGCACGCGCTGCACCACCGACAGGCTGACCTGTCCGGGGATCAGATCGGCCACCAGCTTCTGATGCTCGCGGTCCAGCTCGTCCAGCAGCCGCTTGGTGGCAGCATAGGACAGCAGCGTCGGCATATGCTCCTTGATGATCTCGGCCAGATGGGTGGTGATGACGCTGTCGGGATCGACGACGGTGAAGCCCTTCAGCTCCGCCTCCTCCGACAGGCCCGGCTCGATCCAGCGGGCCGGCAGGCCGAAGGTGGGCTCACGCGTGTCGCTGCCAGGCACGTCGATGCCCTCGTTGCGGGGGTCGATGGCCAGCATCTTGCGCACCTGCACCTCGCCCTTGGCGATCAGCACGCCCTGGATGGAGATCTCGTAGGCGTTCAGCGACACCGAGGCGCTGTCGCGCAGGCGTACCGACGGCAGCAGGAAGCCGTAATCGGTGGCGAAGCGCTTGCGCAGCCGGCGGACCTTGGCCGACAGGCCGGTGGCCGGATCGATGATCATCGACACCAGCCCGTTGCCCAGCTCCACCCGGATATCGTCCACCCGCAGCATGTCGGCCACCGGCTCCTCGGCCGTAGGCGCCTTGGCCGCCATCAGCTCGTCATGGCGCTTCTGCTCCTCCTGCTTGCGGGCGAAGCGGGGCAGGTACCAGGCCATGCCGCCGGTGGCGGCGCCCAGCAGCAGGAAGGGCGCCATCGGCAGGCCGGGCACCAGGGACAGGAACACCATCAGGCCCGAGGCGACACCCAACGCCTTGGGATAGCCGCCCAGCTGGTTCAGCAACGCCTCGTCGATGGAGCCGCGGTTACCGCCCTTGGACACCAGGATGCCGGCCGCCAGACTGACGATCAGGGCCGGGATCTGGGTCACCAGACCGTCACCGACGGTCAGGATGGTGTAGGTCTTGGCGGCCTCGCTGAAGGCCAGATCATGCTGGGCCACGCCGATCAGCAACCCGCCCAGCACATTGATGGCGGTGATGATGAGACCCGCCACGGCATCGCCGCGCACGAACTTGCTGGCACCGTCCATGGCGCCGAAGAACTGGCTTTCCTGTTCCAGCTCGGAGCGCCGCTTGCGCGCCTCCGTCTCGTCGATCAGGCCGGCCGACAGGTCGGCGTCGATGGCCATCTGCTTGCCCGGCATGGCGTCCAGGGCGAAGCGGGCGCCCACCTCGGCGATGCGGCTGGCACCCTTGGTGATGACGATGAAGTTCACAATGACGAGGATGGCGAAGACAATGAGGCCGATGACGAAATTGCCGCCCATGACGAAGTCGGCGAAACCCATGATGACATGGCCGGCGGCATCGGTGCCGGTATGCCCCTGGCTGAGGATCAGGCGGGTGGAGGCGAGATTGAGCGCCAGCCGCAGCAGCGTGGCGATCAGCAGCACCGTGGGAAAGCTGGAGAAATCCAGCGGCCGGTTGATCCACAGCCCCACCATCAGGATCAGCACGCTGATGGCCATGGACAGGGCCAGCCCCATATCCAGCATCCAGCCGGGCACCGGCAGGATCAGGACGGCCAGCACGAAGATCAGACCAAGGGCGAACAGGACGTCGCGATGACGCAGGCCGATCGGCAGGGCGGTGGTTGCGGCGGACATCGAGGCTCGGCTCTCCGGAATTCGTCGGTCGAGCCTACGCATCCCCGGTAAAACTGGCGTTCAAGCCGGGACGCGTCAGCCCAGGGGGCGCACGACCTGCATGGTGGGCGGCAGCCGCCAGCCCTCGGCGGCGATGCTGGTCGGCCGGCGCTTGCGCGGCGGCGGCGCATCGGCCAGATCGTTCCGGCGCAGCATGACCAGGCGCAGATTGGCCGCCACCCGGTCGAAATAGGCGTCGCCCTTGTCCGGCGTGCGCGAGTGGTAGAATTTTACCGACCGTGACCAGTTGCGCAGGTCGCCATGGAAGTCCTTCAGCATGGCAGCGGCATAGGCCACATTGGCCGCGGGATCGAAGGCCGTTTCCAGATCGGGAAAGGCGCGGGGGTGCCAATGCAGATTGACCTGCATGCACCCCACATCAATGGAACGCACCCCGCGCTTGCGCAAGGCCTGCACATGGGCGATGGCGCTCTGCTTGTCGGCGAAGTAGCGCCCCTGCCCCTCGGCATTGACGGTCCAGGGCCAGACGGTCAGACGCCCCTCCAGATCACGGCCGGACTCGGTGACGCCGACGGCCATCAGCAGGCGGCCCGGCATGCGGTGGTCCTTCTCCGCCGTGCGGATGGCGGCCAGACAGGCGGTCATCGGGCCACCGGCAGGCTCATCCGCCCGCACCGGTCCGGGGAGACCGACGGACAGCAGCGCCAAGGCCGGAGCCAGCGCCCAGGCCAGCGCCCGTCTCATGGCCCGACCGGTCCGCCGATATGGCTGACGATCTGCTCCATGTAGTTGGACAGAACATGGAACATGAAGGGCAGCGCGATGACGATGCTGACCATGATCAGGGCGATCTTCGGCACGAAGCTCAACGTCGCTTCCTGGATCTGCGTCAGGGCCTGCAACAGCGAGATGCCGAAGCCGACCACCAGGGCCACCATCAGGGGCGGCGCGGAGGCCCAGATCACGGCCCAGATGCCGCTCCGCAGAAGATCCAGCACATCGGCCTGGTTCATCGCGCCCGTTCCCGTCAGATCGGCATGCGCATGATGTCGAGATAAGCGTTCACCAGCTTGTCACGCACCGACACCACGGCCTGGACGGTCAGCTCGGCCGACATGGTGGCCTGCACCACCTCCTGCACGCTGGCCTTGCCCTGCAGACCGGCGGCGGACATGCGCTCACCCTCGCGCACCGTGTTGACGGCCGACTTGACGGCGTCGGTGACGAGATCGGGGAAGCTGCCGCGGGCCGGCACGGCCCCGGACAGCGGCGTGGACTCGGCCGGCCCGGCGAGGCCGGGCATCTTGCCGGCGGCATAGGCACTGGCAACACCCGAAGCGGGAACGACGACCATGGTGATTTTCCTTCCCGGCTCAGCCGCGCAGCATGTCGATGGTGCGGCCCAGCATGCCGCGGGCCTGCTGCATCACATTGAGATTGGCATCGTAGGACCGGCCGGCCTCGCGCATGTCCATGCTCTCGACCAGCGTGTTGACGTTGGGGAGCTTGACATAGCCGCGCTCGTCCGCGCCCGGATGGCCGGGATTGTATTCCAGGCGGAAATCGCTCTGGTCGCGGCCGATGCGCTTGACCTCGACCGTATCCGACTTCAGCGCCCGGTCGAGCACGCTGGCGAAGACCACGGTCTTGCGGCGGTACGGATCGCCGCCCGGCGTCTCCGACGTGGAATTGGCGTTGGCCATGTTCTCCGCCACCACCCGCAGGCGCGTGGACTGGGCCTTCATGCCCGAGGCGGCGATGCCGAAGGAGACGGCGAGACTGTCGATGGACATGGAGCAGATCCCCTGGACGGCGGCGATGCGATCAGCGGCTGGTGAAGGCCTGACGCAGCATCGCCACGTTCTTCTGGAACAGGTTGGTGGCCAGATCGTAGGCCTGCCGGACCTCGGCCGACTTCATCATCTGTTCTTCCAGCACCACGCCGTTGCCGTCGGGCGCTGTCTCGTACACCGGGGCGCGGCGGTCCTCGCGGAAGGCCGCGGCCTCGCGCAGGGGCGACAGATGCCCGGAATCGGTGCGGACCTGGCTGACCTGACCCAGGGTGGCCTGGAAGTCGAACGGCTTCAGGTCCTTGGCCCGGAAGCCCGGCGTGTCGGCATTGGCGATGTTCTCGGCAATGGTCCTGTGGCGCGCGGACAGATAATCCATGCGCTGGCTGGCCAGCTTGAACAGGCCGATGGATGAAAGGTCCATCAGGTCCCCTCCTGGGTGCGGTCGGTCGAGGCGGATGGTTCCACGCCGGTTTTAAAGCGGCGTTTAAGGCAGGAGCGGCAGTCCCGCGGCTTTAATCGGCTTTAAACGGCCCCGCCCACGATACGCCCCGACATTTCCTTCCCGGACATGCCAGCAAAGGGACATGCGCCATGACCATCCTGGCCGGACTTTTGGCCGATATTCAGCAGATGCAGGGACCGCGCTTCCACGGCCAGGTCGTCACCTGCTCGGGACTGGCGCTGGAGGTCGAAGGTCTGGAGCGGCGCCTGTCCGTGGGCGATGGCTGCCGGGCCATGGCCCGGGACGGCCGCGCCGTCCCGTGTGAAGTGGTGGGATTCCGCCAGGGCCGGGCCGTGCTGCTACCCTTCGCTCCGCTGGACGGCATCGGACTCGGCGCCCAGGTCGAGGCCGGCACCGCCATGGGGCTGGTGCGGCCCGACCAGTCCTGGCTGGGCCGGGTGATCGATGCCTTCGGCCGGCCCGTGGACGGCAAGGGTCCCATCGGCCGCGGCGACGCCAACCGCCCGCTGCGGGCAGCCCCGCCACCGGCCTTCGAGCGCCGGCGCATGGGCGCCCGGCTGGAAACCGGCATCCGCGTGCTGGACAGCTTCATCCCGCTCTGCCGCGGACAGCGCCTGGGCATCTTCGCCGGCTCCGGCGTCGGTAAATCGACACTGCTGGCCATGCTGGCCCGGTCCAGCGCCGCCGATGTCAATGTCATCGGCCTGATCGGCGAGCGCGGGCGCGAGGTGCAGGAATTCATCCAGGACGATCTGGGGCCGGAGGGTCTGGCCCGCAGCGTCGTCATCGTCGCCACCGGCGACGAGCCGGCGCTGGCCCGGCGCCAGGCCGCCTATCTGACCATGGCCGTGGCCGAATATTTCCGCGATGGCGACCAGGACGTGCTCTGCCTGATGGACAGCGTCACCCGCTTCGCCATGGCCCAGCGCGAGGTCGGCCTGTCGGCCGGCGAGCCGCCGACCACCAAGGGCTATCCGCCCAGCGTCTTCGCCGAGCTGCCGCGCCTGCTGGAGCGGGCCGGGCCGGGCACGGCGAGCACGGGCGATATCACCGCTGTGTTCACCGTGCTGGTGGAGGGCGGCGACCATGACGAGCCGGTGGCCGACGCTGTCCGCGGCATCCTGGACGGCCATGTGGTCATGGACCGCAAGATCGCCGAACGCGGCCGCTATCCCGCCATCGATGTGCTGAAGAGCGTGTCCCGCGCCCTGCCTGCCTGCCACGCGGACAGCGAGAACCGGACCATCACCGCTGTGCGCACCCTGCTCTCGCGCTACGAGGCCATGGAGGAGATGATCCGGCTGGGCGCCTATCGCGCCGGCAGCGACCAGGAGGTGGACCGGGCCATCAAGGCCTATGGTCCCTTGCAGGATTTCCTGCGCCAGCAGAAGGGCGAGTCCACGCCGCCCGCCGATTCCTTCGGCGCGCTGGACGGCATCCTGGCCCAGGTGGAACCGCCGCCCGCCCCCGCCGAACCGCCACCGGACGCCCCGGCCAAGGGCCGCGCCCTGACCCCGGCCCGCCGCACCCGCTGAGGCGGGGTGCGTTGTCTCGCCACGGCGCGCCGGTGTCCTCAATACACCGATCGGGTGGCCGGGGTGTGCATGGCATGGATGAGTGCGGGCACTCGAAAGACGGTGTGTTGGCGAAACGCCTCTGGGGATCGATAAAAGGCGAATGCACCGATCTACACGTTCGGGAAGGGAAATTGACCCTGAAAACCAGTTCTGACCGGACACACGTTGGGGAGCACGTCAACGATCAGCTGCCAAAACTCCCATCATTACCAAAGGCCATGGAGTCGGCGGCGGTTTCGCTGATGTCGATGGCCCGCACAATCGGCGCGCACCACGCCCGACGTTCCGGGGATTTGGTTTCAGCGGCGGGTTCCGCCATCACGGTGTTGCGCTCAGAAGCCATCGTATCGCTCGTGTCTCCCTGAATGATGCGGCACGATCATGGCCACAATCATCATCCGAAAGGTCCGTATACCCACAAAGTTGTTGGTACAGCACTTCCCGTTATGGTCTGGGGGTGGGCAATGCTGGGCGGGAAAGAGCGGCCAGATCGGCGACGGTGTCGCCGCTGACCGGCAGGTCGGAGACCTAGCGGCGACGGGATGCGTCGCCAATCTCCACCGTATCCAAGCCGACCGCTGCCGGCTCGACGCGAGCATTCCGCCGCGGCCCCGCCCGGGTCGAGTTCGCGGCGAAGTGCAACCAGAACGAAGCAGCATCAGCGCCCGTATGGGCGATCAGCTGTTAAAACCCGAATCAGGACCCGGGCTGGAGGTGTCGGCGGCGGTTTCGCTGATGTCGATGGCCCGCACAATCGGCGCGCACCACGCCCGACGCTCCGGGGACTTGGTTTCAGCGACGGGTTCCACCATCACAGTGTTGCGTTCAGAAGCCATGGTATCCCTCGTATTTCCCTGAATGATGGATCACGGTCGCGTTCACATTGATCATCATCCAAAAGATCTGTCTACCCACAAAAGCTATTGTTACAGGAGTTCCTGTTATGGTCTGTGGGTGGCGATGCAGAGCGGGAAAGAACGGCCAGATCGGCGACGGCGTCGCGGCTGACCGGCAGGTCAGTGACCTGGACGCGACGGGATGGGTCGCCAATCTCCACCGGACCCAACCCGACCGCTGCAGGCTCAACGCTGTCTTCCACCGCGGCCCCGCTCTTACCGAGCCCGGGTCAAAATGCAACCAGAAGAAGCAGCGTCAGCGCCCGTATGGACGATCAGCTGCCAAAAGACCCATCAGACCCGCCGGTTAGGGTGTCGCCGGCGGTTTCGCTGATGTCGATGGAGCGCATGATCGGCGCGCACCACGCCCGACGCTCCGGAGACTTGGTTTCAGCGGCAGGTTCCGCCATCACGGTATTGCACTCAGCAGCCATGGTATCCCCCGTATTTCCCTGAATGATGCGGCACGGTTGTGACAACATTGGTCATTATACGAAAGTTTCGTCTATCCA
The DNA here is from genome assembly GCF_003336875.1 of Oleisolibacter albus. Taxonomy (GTDB): domain Bacteria; phylum Pseudomonadota; class Alphaproteobacteria; order Azospirillales; family Azospirillaceae; genus Niveispirillum; species Niveispirillum album. The sequence continues at coordinate 57,508 of NZ_QGNJ01000015.1, forward strand.
CAAAGTTATTGTTACGGCGCATCTCATTATGGCCTGGGGGGCAATGCGGGGCGGGAAGAACGGCCAGATCGGCAACGGTGTCACAGCTGACCGGCAGGTGGTGACCTTGCCATCGGACTTGGTGATCTCGATTTCCGGCCAATTGACGGTCATCCGCATCGGTGCCGCCGCGCAATGGCACGTCGCCGATCCAGCGATACCGGTGGATGCGCTTGTCGGCGCCATGCCCGACGGTCTCGCTCGGACTGTCGAGGTCGACGCCGGTCAGATACCCCGCCAGGGTCTTGTCGCTTACCTGTTGCAGACCAGGAGAATGCTGCCATTCGCCGCCTGGATCGCAGCACACGGGAGCGGTCGCGCATAGCGGCCGTCACCGAGATCGCCCGACGACAGGCATCGGCCTCCTCCCAGCCCTCCGGATCAGCCTGCAACACCAATCATTGAGTGCCGCACATCATGCCCACGAACTTTAGAGACCCGAGCAACTATTTCCCGACACCGTAAGAATCGACCAATGGCCCCAAAAGATCAGCCAAGGCTTTATGGGCATCCGGCGAGAAGTGAGACCATGCATCAATGAAGGGTGTTTCGACCGTATCAAATGCATCGGACATATCAATGATCCGTGGATCCTGCCTCTCGACAATCAGGTGCCGAAGAGAATCGTAAGCGGGACGGAGCACCTCATATCGTGAGCGGATCACAGGATTGTTAAGGCCCTGCTCCGCTGTCAACGGGCGGCTGAAGTCAGTTGGCGCAATGACGATACGGACTGGAAGGTGCAGACTATCGGCTGTAGCCAGCATCGCCGACATCTCGCCATATATGGCCTGTGCAAGTGCGTTTGCCCGCTCTGGCTGTGCGCATGTGGCAAGAGCAGTTGTTTCCGTCTTCTCTGTGAGCTTTCTTCCAAAGGCAGCAAAGAGGCGCCCCAGCGCCAATTCATGCATTTTTTCCGGTCCCGGATCTCGCACCAAACATCTATCGCCGATTTCCAACAATCCCGTAACAACCAAAACCTGATCTATCGCAACACCCTTGTTATGCAAAAAAGAAAGCCGAATGCGATTACCGATAAGCGTCTCTCCCGGGGCTGCATAATTCATCACCTCCCAACCAGGATGATCCTGTTCGAGCAGCGTTGACACGACTTGTTTGTCCTGTACATGCATCCCGAACGCCTGTGACGCCCCAAGCATGAGAATGCGCCGTTGTGCCGGAAGAGCGTCGGCAGCGCGAGGCGCACGCCGACCATCGCCGGCAATTGTGAAGTCGGGGAACGCGATCGGTTTGGGCGTTCTGCCGATACCGGGATCCTGGGCCATATTTACGATGACAGATCTTGCCAACTCAGGTCGTTTTGCTCGTAAATCGGCAACAGAATCTCGAACCCACCGTTGGGTGAATAAAAGGCCATCGACGATCCCATTCAGTAATGCCAGCAGGATCACGGTCTTCAGCAAAAAGTCCAAGGCTTTGGCGATCATTGCAGGCCTTCCGAATCAGAGGCTATAAGGATCAAAAATCAAAATAATAAAAAGACGCAGGCTGGCTGGATGCCACGAGAGAGCAGGTCACAGTAACCACCATGCAAATCGGCGCACCGATCCAGGCTGGAATTACGTTTGCCATGCTGGTGATCCTGTCGCGGGTGTCAAGTCCGTGTAGCGCCAATGCCGTCACGCAAAGCCCACACAACATGGGCCAGCCCGCAGGCGCGACGCCCCAACCATTGGCGCCAAAGAAGGCAAGCACCATGTCGCCGGCAACGCCCATTGTCGGCGCGCGGAACATGGTCGCCGTCAACGCGAAAAATGTACAAGTATAAAGAACCCCGGATAATCGAAGCCATAAGCGACCCTTTTGGGTCAATCGACTGAAGCCGGTCCAATGTTCGACGACCAGGGCTGCACCGTGAGCAGCCCCCCACAGAACGAAATGCCAAGCGGCACCGTGCCATATTCCGGATACGACCATGGTCAGGAAGATCGCCAGTCTGGGTACGCTTCCACGAAACCGGCGGAACAGCGGCACGAAGACATAATCCCGCAACCATAATGTCAACGTGATGTGCCAGCGTCGCCAGAGTTCGGTCAGCGACGTTGCCAGATACGGTGAACGGAAATTTTCCGGAAAGTTAACGCCGAACAACATTGCCAATGCGATTGCCATGTCAGAATAGGCGCTGAAATCGCAATATATCTGTACCATGAATGCCAAAACGGCCAGCATGGCTTCGCCAGCACCCAGCATATCAACCCGCAAATACGCAGAATCGACATAAACTGCCAGAGGGTCCGCGATGACGACTTTCTTCACCACCCCAGCCGTGAATAGATAAAGTGCCGACATCACGGCCGCGCAATTTATGCGCATCCCTGGCAACTGCGGGAACATCTGATGGCCGCGTAGGATCGGGCCCGCAATCAGATGCGGAAAGAAAGTCACATAAACAGAAATGGCGAGGAGCGACGGCGGCGGCTCCGTCTTGTCGCGGCGCGAATCAAGGATCAGGCTGACAATAGTGAAAGTAACAAATGAAACACCTAATGGCAATGTCCAGGGAGGCAATGTCCATTCAGTGCCAATCAATCCGTCGAGTACAGATAAGAGAAAATGCGTGTATTTAAATCCTGCCAGCGGCAGAAGCACGGCAATGATGATAGCAGGCAGCGTCCTCGGCCATCGCCGGACAATCCTGATACCGGCCCACGCCATCAGCACGAACATCACAATCAGCAACGCGTAGGGCGGATACCACCAAGCATAAAAGAATAGACTGGCAAGCGTCGTCCAGCCAAGACGAACACTTCCTTTGGTGATCGCAAAAACAGTCGCGAAAGCAGCAAGAAAAATAAAAAATTCATAATGATGGAACAGCATCAGCCGAAATCCTCAATTTGCATCAGACGACAGCATATAGAGGATTTTTTCAGAAATTGGCTTCTGCATTTTCGCAAAAGCAGCACCATTCAGATGGATATCATAACTTGATACCCAGTATTTTTGGGCCGGCTCGCCCTTAAACAACGGGAAGAGATCAATGAAATTCCATCCATATCCTTCAGTGCGCCGCTGAATGATCTCGGTTGCAAAATCATATGGATAATTGATGAAGTCGTTTGTTTCGGGCATCATGGCAAACAGAACCTTGTAATCGCCTTTCGAGCGATCATCCGCGATGCTTCTGAACGCGCGATCCAGAGAGGCGGTCATTTCTTGTCCAGTCCAGTGCCGACGGTAATAGGTTGTGAGATCCTCACGACCGCTGACCCCGCCAGCGACCTGACTGATAAAAGACGATGCCAAGGCTGCCAACTGGCTGTTGCGCACCAACAGGGAGGCGCGCCCCTCTTGTTGAGGATCGGTCGCACGCATTGTCGGCAGGACAACAAGCAGATCTGGGGACAGTTGAGCGTTCAGATCATGCCACCGGGCGGCAAGTTGCTCGAGATTCATGTTGCCAATGCCAGCATTCAGAACGGCGAAATCCGCCCCCAGCCGCTCCTGCAGCTGGCCAGCCAATGTCTCGGACTCTGGCACCCCCCAGCCAAAGGTCAGTGAATCGCCCAGCAACACAATAACCTTCTTGCCCTTCAGCATTCCCATATCCACATCCGGGCCACGCAATCCGAGATTGTTGATGCGGACATGGACATGCTGGAGATCGGCCGCGGTTCCCGGGCGATGCTCATGCCCGGGCAGCCGCGCGGGCGTCGCCCGCTGCAGAAGATTGGCATAACGCCACATTTCAATAACGTAATGATCTTGGGACGATGTGGCGATCCGAACCAGCATCTCCCCGGCCGCGAATGCGAAAACAAGACTGAGGAGCAGCTTTGCCACCCGAATTCCAAGAGAGGCAGCCATAGACCCGGCATTGCCCGAAGACATGATTAACATTCCCTTTCGCACGAAGGCGCTCTTATACACTTCGTACTGTCACATGGAGTTATAATTTTGTCTTCTATTCGCGCCGAAGCAGGACTCAGAAAATTGTATATATGAAAGGCGCCCACGCGGTGCCCTGGCTAATGCCAATCAGAAAAGATGCGATAAGAAGAACGACAATCGCCGGTATGAATATAATTCGGGTCTTCTTGCTGAACAAAAACCTGAAAATTTCAAAAATTGTATCCATCTTCCTCTCGCAATTTTATTTCCCGATTTTGCTTCCGTTGCGATCTTATGTGTCTATGCCTTCAGCTTTGTGTTTACAAGAATTCCCGATTTGGTTCAAGATAAAATCGCTGTCTGCCTGGAGTGCGTGGGGGAAATGGGATGATTGATCCGATGCCGATGCGACCGAAGGTGACGATGGGGTCTAATCGGTCGTTTGGACTGGTTTTCACGATTTTCTTCACTGTTATCGGGCTTTGGCCCCTGTCCGGTGGTAATCAGCCTAAATGGTCTGCGCTTTTCTTGGCTGCCGTCATATTGGCTCTGGCCCTTTTGATTCCCCGCATCCTCTACTGGCCCAATCGCGTCTGGTTCCTGTTTGGCACCCTTCTCCATCGTGTCATGTCACCGGTGACCATAGGCATCGTATATGTTTTTTCGGTGCTGCCACTGGGTATCCTTTTTGGTTTGCTGCGCAAGGATCCGCTTCGGCTGCGTTGGGATGCCAAGGCTGACAGCTATTGGGTTCCCCGAAATCCGCCATCGGCTTATGGCTCCATGCGGGATCAATTCTGACAATTCAACGCGCTTGTGAGAATAAGAGGCAACATATCGTGCGGATATTGGGGATTTCAGCTTTTTACCATGATAGCGCGGCCGCATTGATCGAAGATGGACGGGTGGTAGCTGCGGCACAGGAGGAGCGGTTTACACGCATTCGGCACGACGCCGCCTATCCCGCCCGTGCCATTGATTATTGCTTGGCCGAGGCGGGATGCCCGCTGGCGGCGATTGATCATGTTGTGTTTTTTGATAAGCCTTTTCTGAAGTTCGAGAGGCTGTTCGTCACGGCCGTTGCCACAGCACCGCGCGGCTTTGAAATGTTTCGCACCGCAATGCCGGTGTGGTTGAAGGAAAAGTTGTTCCAGAAAGACGGGCTTCGCCGCGAGCTTGCCGCGTGCGAACCGGGCATTGACTGGGCATCGCGCCTGCTTTTCGCCGAGCATCACCAAAGCCATGCCGCCGCCGCCTTCTACCCATCACCGTTTGAAGAAGCAGCGATACTGACATTGGACGGGGTCGGGGAATGGGCCACCACGTCGATCGCCATTGGTCGGGGCAATCGGATCAAACCGCTTAACGAGATCCATTTTCCCCATTCGCTGGGCCTGCTTTACTCGGCGGTGACCTATCATCTGGGGTTCAAGGTCAATTCCGGGGAATACAAGGTTATGGGCCTGGCCCCCTATGGGGAGCCCCGGTTCAAGAATTTGCTTATGGAGAAGGTCATTGATGTGAAGGCGGATGGCTCCTTCCGCCTCGACATGTCCTATTTCAGCTATTGCACCGGTCTACGCATGACCAACGCCAAGTTCGACGCGCTTTTCGGGCGGGCTCCCCGATTGGGACGCGACGAACCCCTGCAGGCATTCCATATGGACCTGGCCGCCAGCGTGCAGGCGGTGACCGAGGAGGTGGTGCTGCGCCTGACCCGGTCGCTGGCCCGGCAGACGGGCCTGCCCAACCTGTGTCTGGCCGGTGGTGTGGCCTTGAACTGCGTCGCAAACGGCAAGGTGTTACGCGATGGTGCCTTCCGGAATGTCTGGGTGCAGCCGGCCGCCGGTGATGCCGGCGGCGCGCTTGGCGCAGCCCTGGCCGGTTGGCACCACCATCTTGACCGGCCCCGGATCGTCGATGCGTCGGGGCAGGACGGGATGTCCGGCGCCTATCTGGGACCGGCTTTCGACGATGAGGCGTGTGCCAGGCGACTGACCGTTGCGGGCGCCCGGTTCGAGCGGGCGGGTGACGAAGCCGGGCTGATGGCCCGTACTGCCGATGCATTGGCCGAGGGGCAGGCGGTTGGCTGGTTCCAGGGACGGATGGAGTTTGGACCCCGCGCCTTGGGCAACCGGTCGATTTTGGGCGATCCGCGCTCCCCGACAATGCAGCGTGACCTCAATTTGAAGATCAAATTCCGAGAGGGCTTCCGTCCCTTTGCTCCGGCGGTACTGCGCGAGGCCGCAGCCGACTGGTTTCAGTTGAAGGAGGACAGTCCCTATATGCTGGTGACCACTCCGGTGCTGGAGCAGCGTCGCCTTGTTCTAACCCCGGAACAAGCGGCACGGCAGGGGTTTGATGCGCTGTCGGTCGCACGCTCGACCGTGCCAGCCGTGACCCATGTGGACTACTCGGCACGGGTCCAGACGGTGGATGAGCGGACCAATCCACGGTTCGCGGCCTTGCTCCGCGCCTTCGAAGCCCGAACCGGCTGTCCGATGGTCATCAATACCAGTTTCAATGTGCGGGGCGAACCCATCGTCCACACACCGGAGGAGGCTTTCGCCTGCTTTATGGGCAGCGGCCTTGATCTCCTGGTGGTTGGGGATTGTATCCTGCGGAAATCCGAGCAGGACCCGGACCAGCTCCGCAAATACAACGATCACAAAACGCGCTTCGCAGCGGATTGATCGATCCGGCATCCCCGATCTGCCTGAACTGCGCCGGGTCAAGGGTCAAACTGAAATCAGCGCTTGTATTTCTCCCTGGGAGAATGATATCTCTTTGGGCGATAAATGGAGTGCCGCCCTTTCGACCGGCGCCGTCGCGCCTTGCCCAGGACCCGCCCCATGCACGCCTATCTCGCCGATTCCGCCGCCAACCTGCCGGCCTATCTGGCCTATCTCGGCACCATGGTCGCCATGCTGTTCGGCTTCGCCTGGATCTATCTGCGGGTGACGCCGTACCATGAGCTGGACCTGATCCGCCGGGGCAACAAAGCCGCGGCCCTGTCCTATATCGGTGCCATCACCGGCTTCGCCATCGCCATGAAGACCGTGGCCGCCGGCACCACGGCGCTGGCCGATCTGGCCATGTGGGGCGTCATTGCCCTGGTGACGCAGCTGGCCGTGTTCTTCTTCGTCTCCCGCCTGCTGCGTGACCTGCGGGAGGGCATCGAGTCCGACCGCGTGTCCTACGGCATCCTGCTGGGCGGCATCTCGCTGGCCACCGGCCTGCTGAATGCCGGCGCCCTGACCTACTGATCCGTCTCCCTGACCCGCAACCCGAGGGAACCGCCATGTTCAAGTTCGTGAAGGCGCTGCTGGGCGCCAATGTGGAAAGCGCCGTCAATGCCGTGGTCGAGGCCGCGGTGGCCGCCAACCCGCAGGCCGCCACCGCCGCGGAGCTGAAGGTGCTGGAGCAGGAGGTGGACAAGGCCGCCGCCACCGTCGCCGACTTCCGCGTCAAGCTGAACCAGGAGAAGAAGGAGGCCGACGCCGCCCGCACCGAGCTGGACCGGCTGATCGCCGCCGGCGAGAATCTGCAGCGCAAACTGGACGCCGCCACCGATCCGGAGCTGAAGGCCGAACTGGATGCCTCGCTGGAGAGTTTCGCCGCCCGGCTGGAGCAGGCCAACGAGCGGCTGGACCGGGAAGACAAGGATGTGGTCCAGGTCGAGGCCATGCTGGCCCAGGCCGAGGACCTGTTCCGCCAGCGCTCCCAGGCCCTGGCCAGCGCCCGCGAGCAGCTGGAGCGCGCGGCCCGCGACATGGCCGCGGCCAAGCTCGACGCCCAGCGGGCGCAGCAGCGGTCGGAGGATGCCGCCCGTCTGGCCGGTCTGCGCCAGGGTGCCACCGGCTCCCGCCTGAACACGGCGCTGGGCGCCATGGAAAAGGCGGCCCAGGATGCCCGCACCCGCGCCGCCGCGATGGACATCAAGGCCGATGCGCTGGGTGAGGTGCGCAGCGCCGCCCAGGGCGACAAGCACATCGCCGCGGCCCTGGCCGAGGTGCAGGGCACGGGCAGCAGCGGCCCGTCCGCCCGCGACCGCATCGCGGCCATCGCCGCCAAGCGCAAGTGACATCAGCGCACAGATGACAATCCGGCGGGGCCGGCCCGGGCCGGCCCCCGACCCCGAGGGGGATGTTCCGACCATGCGCCGTTCCCGCGCCGTCACCACCCTGCTGCTGGCAGGATCCGCCCTGGCCCTGAGCGCCTGCGACGGCGAGCCGCCGCAGCAGGATGTGAAGATCTATTCCTCGCTGGAGGCCTGCACCGCCGAAATGCCGGCGGACACCTGCGAGGCCGCTTTCAAGGAGGCGGAGAAGGAGCACGCGGTCAGCGCGCCACGCTTCGCCAGCCTGGAGCAATGCGAGGGTGAGGCCGGCCCCGGCGCCTGCCAGACCGTGCGGCAGCAGAATGCCGACGGGTCCTTCACCGACATGTTCATGCCGTTCATGGTCGGCTACATGGTGGCCAACGCCCTGGACAATATCGGGGACTCCCGGCGCTACTACAGCCGGCCGCTCTATGCCGACCGCCGCGGCTTCCTGTACAGCGGCGGCAACGAGATCACGCGGATGGGCAATTGCAATCCGCGGGCGGCGGACTGCCGGACCGGCAGCGGCGGGGCCTATTATGCCGGCCGCACCGCCTACAATTGGTCAACCACGGCCCGGGTCAACAGCGACAGCGTCTCCCGCAGCCCGGCGGCCACCAGTTCCAGCCCGTCGAAGTCCCGGGCTTCGGCCGGCTTCGGCCGCACCGGCGGCCGCGCCGGCCTGTCCGCCTCCAGCTGAGGATTTCTGCCATGCAGCGCGTCAGCAACGCCCCCCGCCCCGCCTGGACCAAGCGGGTGGAACAGGAACTGGGATTCACCTTCCACAGCCCGGGCGGCGATCCCTACTGGACCGAGGATGCCCATTACCGCTTCACGGCCGACGAGATCGACACGCTGGAGGCCGCGGCCACCGAGCTGCATAAAATGTGCCTGGAGGCGTGCAAGCATGTGGTGAACAACCGGCTCTATGCCGAGCTGGGCATCCCGCCCCATGTCATTCCCGCCGTCGAGCGCAGCTGGGCCCGGTTCGCCGCCGGCCGGGGCGAGGCCCCGATCTATGGCCGTTTCGATCTGGTCTGGAACGGCACCGGCGCCCCCGTCATGCTGGAATATAATGCCGCCACCCCGACCTCGCTCTATGAGAGTGCCGTGGTGCAATGGCACTGGCTGGAGGAGTTCGCCCCGGATCAGGACCAGTTCAACAGCCTGCACGAGGCGCTGGTGGCCCGCTGGCGGGCCGTGGCTCCGATGCTGGGCACCGGCCGGGTCCATTTCACCGCCCAGCAGAATCCCGAGGACATGGGCACCGCCGACTATATGCGCATCTGCGCCGTGGAGGCGGGGCTGGCCGGCAAGCTGATCGATGTGGCCAGCATCCAGTACGACCAGGCCGACCGCTGCTTCTATGATGCCGATGGCGAGCGGATCTCGGTTCTGTGGAGCCTGTATCCGCATGAATGGTTCATCCTGGACGAGGCCGGCGGGCCGAGCCGGCTGATGGACGCCATCCTGGAGGACCGGATCACCCTGCTGGAGCCGATCTGGAAGATCATGCTGACCAAGGGCATCCTGCCGATCCTGTGGGAGCTGTACCCGCACCACCCGTATCTGCTGAAAGCCAGCTTCCGCGCCGCCGATTTCCGACCGGGGTCAAAGGTCGTGGCCAAGCCGATCTGGGGCCGCGAAGGCGATGGGGTGGAGATCGCCGAGATCGGTGCCGACGGTCGCCCGTCCCGCATTGTGGAGAAGGCGGACCGGTCCTTTGCCGGCGACGAGGGCTGGGTCTATCAGGACTATGTGGACCTGCCGGATTTCGGCGGCGGCAGCATGATCCTGGGCGGCTGGATCATTGGCGACGAGGCCTGCGGCCTGGGCGTGCGCGAGGATCCCAGCAGCCTGATCACCGGCAATGACAGCCGCTATATCCCGCACCTGTTCGAACCGGCGGCTGAGGAATGACGGCATGGAGGTCCTGATCGAACGGTCGGTGCTGCGTGACCTCGGCCGCTTCGGCGTGACGGTGATGCGCGACCTCCATGGCGAGATCACCCGCCGCGGCGTGGCACCGGAGGCCGACGAGGATCCGGACGGCGATCATTGCCGCTGCAGCTACCGCGTCGGCGCCGTCACCCTGGTCGGGACCTACAGCCGCAGCAGCGACAGCCTGCTGCTGGACCGGCTGGTGCATGACACGGTGGTGGATGCGGTGGAGGACCGGCTGCCGCTGGCGTTCCTGGCCCGTCTGGTGGCCGGCGAGCATCCGGTGAAGCTGTGGCGCGAACACCGGCGGATGAAGCAGATGGATCTGGCCCAGGCCGCCGGCATCGGCCAGGGCTATCTCAGCGAGGTCGAGGCCGGGAAGAAGCTGGCCTCCCCCCGCATGCTGGCCCGGCTGGCCGCGGCGCTGGGCGTGGAGCCGGGCGAGCTGACGCCCCCCGGTGACGCCGGAGAAACTCAGGCCCGATGAGCGGGTCGGAGCCGCCCGGGCCGCTGGCCGCGAGCGTCGCGCACAGAGGCGACGGGATCAGGGGAAGCCGGCGGGATTCGTCTGCGCTTTGCCGATGATGGTCGCCAGAAGCGCCAGAAGCGTCAGGCTGGCGGAATAGTAATTGTCCTCTGCCGTGGGCAGGCCGTCGGCGGGCAGATCCAGCGGCGGCCGGTTCGCCGGCAGCAACAGGCTGGCGACAGAGCGGTAACCGTTGCGCTCCTGATAGTCGGACACCTGATCGTTGCTGAGATCGACCCAACCTGGGATCGACTGCGACCACAGGGTCTGGAACGGCGCCGCCAGATCGGCATCAAGCAGGCCGGACCAGGCGAGATACAGAGGCACCCGCACGGCATCATAACCGAACCGCGGCGGGAAACCCGGATCTGGGGCGAGCGAATCGTCATCACCCAGCCTGAGCCAGTCCGGTGGCAGCTGCGACCGACCGAAGCGCGCCCGGCGCACCAGCGACAGCCCCTGCAGGATCAGGGCCTGCCAGTCGGCCGCCCTGTCGCGCTGTGCCGCGCCCTGTTCCAGCTCCACCAACTCGAACAGGGCCGGGAACACATAGTAGGACAGGTTCAGCGTGACGCCGCCATCGCTGCGGAAGCCATCGAGACCCGGCAGCAAGGCCCGGACCTTGCCATTATCCCCCCGGATCACCAGCCGATCGAGCAGTGTCTGCGAGATCCGCAGCGCCGCCTGCCGATACGCCTCCTCCTGCCAGCGCCGGGCCGCCCGCGACAGGGCCCAGGCGGCGAACAGGTCGCCATCGGTGGCATTGTTGCGGTCGGGCACGGGATCGGCCCGGTTGGGCAGCCAGCGCCAGCTCAGCAGCCCGTCCTCCGGGCGCATCAGGTTGGCCCGGCTCCAGGTCCACAACTCATCAAAGGTCTGCCGGTCATCCGCAGCCTCGGCGAAGAGCATGCCCCAGCCCTGCCCTTCGGTATGGCTGACGCCGCCATTACCGGTATCGACGACACGCCCCTCGGCCCGCACGAAACGCCGCCGATAGATCTGCCAGGCCTGCTGGAAGTCCGTGCCGGAGCGGGCATGGCCACGGCCTGCCGCGGCGGCGAACAGCGTGGTCAGGGACAGCATCATCAAAGTCCGACGCGAAATGAAGAAGGACATGTCTCACCACGCTACGCCAGGAAGAGGTATCGAAAACAGACGCTGTGGCAGAGGGATACGACACTCATCCCCGCACGAACAAACTCATTCGCCATTCCGTGCGCACTGGCCGGGGATGGCAGCGACGCCGAATCGATATTCGAGAAAATAATTCATTAATACCATCTTTTGGGTTTAACTTCAAACGAAGCCTAAAAGCCCTTTTATTTACGCACTACACTCTTATCAGAATGCCAGTTATTATCATCTTCAAGCGTATGTTAACCGCTTAAGATCTCCCCGCGCTCATGTCAGCATTGTGAATTAACGCGTTAATTTGCGGGTCGTCACTACGATCAACAACGAGATTCGATGTTTTCTATTGATTTCACCGGCAAACGGATTATACCACGGGATTAAGAACAAAATTATCTAAAATTGATTCCGTCGGACGGTCCCCGCCATGGCGGTGGTCGGCCGACAGGATGCAGACGGGGCCGTTGCCGGTCCATTCCGGTCAGCGTGGGGTCGCAGGCCAGAACAAGCGTCCGGCGGACCGGGAATCTCGGCTGCGGAACCGAACGCGAGTGTGTCAAGGGGGTGGTCATGCAAGCTCTGTCCGATATCGCTCGTCTGATCAGTGCGTCGAGCGTTTCCGGCTTCACCTATCACGAGATTCCGCAGACTGCCCGGAGCGGCCGGGATGACCCACCGGCGCGCCCAGCGGCGGCACCGGTCACGGTTGTCCGTGCTGAGCCGGTGCGCGCACCGGCACCTGGCCCCCTGTGCGCACCGGAGAGCACAGCAGCCCCCCGGACGGACCGGCCGGCACCCGGCGCCGCCGACAGCCGACAGACCTGGACCGCTCCGCAGCCCGTGCCTCCGTCTTCACCCGCGCCCGCCAAGGATCCATCGGAGATCATGATCGATGCCCTGTTCCGCCGCCTGTCGGCAGAGCAAGGCGAGGAACAGCGGGACGGGACCACGGCACTGGGTGCGCTGTTCGCGCGCATTCGCTGACCGGCGGGCCGCCGGGCAAAGGCGGCACAGCGGGAAATCCCCGGCTTTCGGTTTGTCGTGCGATCCGCGCCTGAAACGCGCCTGTTTCAGCCGGTCGCCCTGGAGGGGCTTGAACTGATGCGATCGACCTCTGCAGCTCCAAGCTGGTTATCGGACAATCCGGGCCAGGCTTCCCTGCTGTTCGCACTTGGGCTGCTTCTGGCCGTGCCGGCGGTCACCGTGCCCTTGTCTCTGGCAGCCCAGGCTCTGCTGTCGCTGGCAGCGGTGATCCTGTTGATGCTGTACCGCGGCGGCCGGCGCTGGATCATCCTGATGATGGCGGTCTCGGTCCTGTTCAGCAGCCGTTACCTGTGGTGGCGCATCAGCACCACCATGGTGGCGGATGATCCGCTGCAGGGCGTACTGGGGACCGGGCTTCTGCTGGCGGAGATCTATGCCTGGCTGGTCATGGTGCTGGGCTATGTGCAGTGCGCCTGGCCCCTGGGGCGCAAGCCGGTGCCGATGCCGGCGGATATGGCGCAATGGCCCCATGTGGATGTCTTCATCCCCACCTACAATGAAAGCCTGGATATCGTGCGCAACACGGTCTGGGCCGCCCTGGATATGGACTGGCCACGAGACCGGCTGCATGTGCATCTGCTGGATGATGGCCGGCGGCCGGAACTTCGGGCATTCGCGGACCGCTTCGGGATCAACTACATCACCCGCGGGGACAACCGCTATGCCAAGGCCGGCAACCTGAACAATGCCCTGTCCAAGACCCAGGGGGAGTTCATCGCCGTCTTCGACTGCGACCATGTCCCTAACCGGGCCTTCCTGCAGATGACCATGGGCGGTTTCGTCAATGATCCGCGCCTGGCGCTGGTCCAGACACCGCACCATTTCTATTCACCCGACCCGGTGCAGCGGAACCTTAAAAACGGCGGCCGGCTGGCCAATGAGGGGCTGCTGTTCTACGGGCTGGTTCAGGACGGTAACGACCTGTGGGATGCCGCCTTCTTCTGCGGCTCCTGCGCGGTCCTGCGCCGCTCGGCCCTGGAGGAGATCGGTGGTTTCGCCATCGAGACACTGACCGAGGATGCACATACGGCGCTGCGCCTGCACCAGCGGGGCTGGCATTCGGCCTATCTGCGCCTGCCGCTGGCCGCCGGTCTGGCGACGGAGACCCTGGCGGCACATCTGAAACAGCGGCTGCGCTGGGCCTGCGGCATGCATCAGGTCTTCCGCATCGACAACCCGCTCCTCTGTCCTGGACTGAGCCTGCCGCAGCGTCTCTGCTACATCAACGCCATGCTGCACTTCTTCTTTCCGCTGCCGCGGATCGTGGTGCTGACGGCGCCGCTGGCCTTCCTGCTGCTCAACGTCAATGTGATGGCCGCCAATGCGCTGGAGGTGGTGGGCTATGCCGCGCCGCATCTGCTGCTGGCCGTCCTGACCAACCAGCGCATCCAGGGACATCTGCGCGGGCCGTTCTGGGGAGAGATCTACGAGACCATCCTGTCGTTCCATCTGCTGATCCCCACCACCATCACCCTGTTCAAACCAGGACGCGGCCAGTTCAACGTGACAAGCAAGGGCGGCCTGCTGAGCCAGGGCTTCTTCGACAGCCGTTCGGTCCGGCCCCAGGTCCTGGTCATGCTGCTGTTGCTGGCCGGTTATGGCTACGGCCTCTATGTCTGGCTGAGCGGCGACCTTCCGTCCGATCAGATCGGCGTGCTCCTGATCAACCTGTTCTGGGCTCTGTTCAACATCGTGATCCTGGGGGCCGCGGCGGCGGTGGGGCTGGAGAAGCGGCAGGCCCGCAAACATGTGCGGATCGGCATGCGCCTGCCCCTGTCCATACATTTCCCAGACGGCCGTGTCCTGGCTGGCACCGCCAACGACATCTCCATGGGTGGCGCCAATCTCAGTCTCGACACGCGGGAACCGACGGCGCCCGCCGGCACAGAGGTGCAGGTGGAATTCGATCTGCGTGGCCGGCCGCTGTTCCTGCCGGCCCGCATTGCCGGCAATGGCGCCGGTGCCACGCGCCTGGCCTTCTCCGACCTGGATGAGGAACAGACCCGGCAATTGGTGCTGGCCACCTTCGGCCGGGCCGATGCCTGGCTCGACTGGGATCAGGTGGAAACGTCGGGCCTGAGCCGCTCGATCCGCCGCATTCTGTCCAGTTTCCTGGCCTTCCTGGTCCATGGCCTGCGGACACCGGGACGCCGGATCGCCGGACCGGTGGCCGTGCTGCTTCTGCTGGGCTTGACCTGGAGCGTCCTGCCGGCAGCGGCGGCGACCAAGGACCCGGTTCCCGTCCTTGCATCCCCCCCTGCCGCCGCTCCGGCACCCCTCCCCGGCAACAGCCGCGCGGAGATCACGCCCCTGTCCGAGTTGACGGCGCAGGATGCGCTGACCCTGCGCGGTGTCACCGACCGGCGCTCTTTCTACTTCACCATCCGCAAGGACGAGGTGCCGACGGCCGCGAGCCTGAATTTCAGTCTCGGCAATTCTCCGGCGCTGTTGCAGCAGCTCAGCCATCTCAAGGTCAGCGTCAATGACGAGGTGGTGGGCACCATCACCCTGGCGCCCGAAACCGCGGCCGGTCAGACCGTCACGCTGCCCATCAATCCGCTGGTGTTACGCCCCGAGAACCGGGTCGATCTGGAGTTCGTCGGCCATTACACCATGTCCTGCGAGGATCCGCGGCACAGCAGCCTGTGGGCCACGGTCAATGCCAGCTCCACGCTGAATGTCAGCCTGCAGCGCCTGCCGCTGGTACCGGATCTGGCCATGCTGCCGCGCCCCTTCTTCGATACCAATGACCGGCGGCCGCTGACGCTTCCCTTCGTGCTGGGCGCGGCCCCGTCCGACAGCGTGGTGCGCGCGGCGGGAATCGTGGCCTCCTGGTTCGGCCTGCTGGCGGATTACCGGCCGGCCCATTTCCCGGCCTATGGCGACCAGCTGCCGGACGACAACGCCGTCATCGTGGCGACACCGGAAACGGCCCCCGCCGGGCTGGATATCGGTCCGGTCGCCGGCCCGACCCTGGCCGTGATCACCAATCCGATCTCCCCCAGCCACCGCCTGCTGCTGGTGCTGGGCCGGACCGAGGAGGAACTTGCCGCCGCCGCCCAGGTGCTGGCGCTCGGAAGCGGCGGGCTCACCGGTAACCGGGCCTCTGTCCATGCGCCGCTGCTGGCGGCTCGCCAGCCCTATGATGCGCCGCGCTGGATACCGTCAGGCCGGTCGATCCGGCTGGGAGAACTGGTCGCCCCCGCCGACCTCCAGGCCGCCGGGCTGACCCCGGCCCCGCTGCGCGTGACCTTCGGCATGGCCCCGGACCTGTTCGTCTGGCGCAACAAGGGCCTGCCGATGACGGTGCGCTACCGCTATCCCGGCGATAACTGGATCGACCTCGCCCATTCACGCCTGGACGTCTCGATGAACGGCGTCTATGTGAACAGCCTGCGTCTGCGGGAGGATTGGATCACCGACTGGTTCCGGTCCCAATTGCTGGGGGATTATCAGCAACGGGAACGCAAGGTCCAGCTGCCGCCCTACCTGTTCTATGGCCGTAACCGCCTGGAGTTCTATTACGCGCTGCATCCGGTTGACCGCGGCGAATGCCAGCCGACCCTTCCGGAGAACCTGCGCACGGTCATCGACCCCGATAGCGAGATCGACCTGTCCGGCGCCGTGCATTTCACGGCCATGCCGAACCTGGCGCATCTCACGGGAGCCGGCTTCCCCTTCACCCGCATGGCCGATCTGGGCGAGACGGTGATGGTGCTGCCCGACCGGCCGGAGCCGGCCGATCTGGAGGCCGCGCTGGACCTGTTCGGCCTGACCGGCGCGGCCACGGGCTTCCCGGCGACACGGGTACAGGTGCGCCGCGCCAATGCCGGGGATGCGCAGCTGCGCGACCGCGACATCATCATCATCGGCGATTTCGCCCGTCAGCCTCTGCTGCAGCGCTGGGGACAGCAGGCACCGGTCAAACAGGCCGGCGGTGTGCTGGCACTGAATACGCTGAGCCCGCTCTACCGGCTCTACACCATCCTGGATGATGAGCTGGAGGCTGCCGGCATGGGCGAACCGGCCGAGGCCGAGCGGGCCCTGATCGATCAGGCCGGCGGACTGGGGATCCTGATGTCGTTCGAGTCACCGGTGACCGCCGGCCGCACGGTGGTGGCCGTGACCGGCACCGGTGCGGCCACGCTGCCGCGGCTGACGGCGGCCCTGCGCCAGCCGGCGCTGGCCGACCACTTCCAGGGCGACCTTGTCATCATGAATGGCGGGGACCTGCGCAGCTTCCGGATCGGACCGCGCTACTGGGTCGGCTCGCTGCCGCGCTGGATCTGGATACAGCATGTCCTGTCCCGTCATTCGGGCCTGGTGCTGCTGGGCACGCTGCTGGGTCTGGTGCTGATCACAGTGGGCGCGACCCGGCTGCTGCAGCGCCGTGCGCGCCAGCGTCTCGCCGCAACCAACGGTGTGGAGTCCCGTCGTGCGTAACAGGTTGGCCCTTCTGCTTGTCCTGGCTCTTGCCGCCGGCATCCCCAGCCACAGCCGGGCCGCGGACGACCCCTATGCCCTGCTGCTGGAGAAGGCGGAGTTCTGGTCCCGGCGCGACCGTCCGGATCTGGCCCGAGAAGCCCTCAACACCATCCTGCAGACGGCACCGGACAACACCGACGCCCTGGCCCGGCTGGCGGAGCTGGAGGCCGACCAGGGCAATCGCGCCCGGGCCGACGCCCTGCTGGCCCAGCTGTCGAAACTGAAACCGTCGGCATCGGCAGAGGTGCAGCGGGCGACCCAGGCCGTGCAGCTGGCAGGCAACCGCTCCGGCGTCTTGGCCGAAGCCCGCCGCCTTGCCAAGGGCGGTGCCTATGCAGAGGCGGTGGCCAAGTACAAGGAGGCCTTCGGCGGCAGCGAACCGCCGGCCGGACTCGCCGCCGAGTACTACCAGACCCTGGCGGGCACCAAGGACGGCGTGGCCGAAGCGGTGGCGGGCCTGCGCAAGCGGGCCGGCGCGGCCGGAGCCACCGCGGAGGACCGGCTGGTGCTGGCGCGGGTGCTGACCTATCAGGAAAACACCCGGCGCGAGGGTATCTCCCTGCTGGCGCGCATGGCCCAGAACGGGCCGCCGGCCCCCGATGTCCGCGCCGCCTGGCGCGACGCCCTGCTATGGATGAACGCCGGGCCGGCCGACAAGGCGGCCTATGAAACCTATCTGGCGCAGACCCCCAGCGATACCGAGGTGCGCAGCAAACTGGCCATCGCCTTGAAGCCCGCCCCCAGCGAAGGCGGGGCACGGGCGCAAGGCTACGCCGCCCTGAACCGCGGCGATCTGGCCGCGGCGGAACGACAGTTCAATGCCGCCCTGGCCGAGAATGCGGCCGATGCCGAGGCCCGCGCCGGACTGGGCCTGATCCGACTGCGGCAGCAGCGCTTCGGCGAGGCGCAGCAGATCCTGGCCGCAGCAACCCAGGCCGCACCCGACAAGGCCGGCAGATGGAAGGCCGCCCTGGACAGTGCCAACCTGTGGGCCGGCATGGCAGAAGCGAAGACACTGCGCGACAATGGCCGCCTGGCCGAGGCAGCGGCCCGCGTGCGGCCGCTGGCGGCGCAGAAGAGCGCGGAGGGCCAGGCCGCCCTGCTGCTGCTGGCGGATATCCAGGACCGCCAGGGCGATCTGACCGGGGCAGAACAATCCTACCGCAGCCTGATGGCCGCCGACCCCAGCAATGCCGATGCGCTGAACGGGCTGGTGACCACCCTGTTCCGGCAGGGCCGTGACAATGACGCCAAGCAGGTGATCGCCAGTCTGGACCAGTCGACCATCGCCCGCCTGCCCGGTTATCCGCGGCTGCGGGCCGCCAGCCTGCGGGCCGAAGCAGCGGCGCTGACCGGACGCGGCAACCTGCAGGAGGCCCGGTCGCGCTATTTCGAGGCGCTGTCGCTGACCCCCGACGACCCCTGGCTGCGGCTGGACTATGCCCGCCTGCTGCTGCGGCAGAAGGAGGAGGCCACGGCCGCAGGGCTGATGGCGCTCCCATCGGGCGGACAGGCTCCCTCCCCGGAATTCATCCATGCCAGTGCCCTGTTCGAAATGGAGCGCGGCCACTGGTCGGCGGTGCCCGCCCTGTTGGACAAGCTGCCGCCCAGCGCCGTTACCCCTGCCATCCAGACCCTGCGGCAGCAGGCGTCGCTGAAGGCCGGCATCGCCGAGGCCCGGCGGACCGGGGGACAGGCGCGCGAGCGGCTGCTGGCCCTCCGGCCCCAGGCGACAACAGCGGCCGCCCAGGCCGATCTGGCGACGGCCCTGGCCGAGGCGGATGCACTGCCCGAGGCATTGACCCTGCTGCGACCGCAGCTGATGCAGCCGACGGTCACACCGGGCACCCAGGTCCAATATGCCATGCTGCTGCTGAAGGCGGAGCAGCGGTCCGAAGCCGCCGCCATCCTGCGCCAGCTCGAAGGCCGTTCCGATCTGTCGGCCACAGAGCAGCAAGGCGTGTCCGCCCTGCGCATCGCCATGGCCGTGACCGCCGCCGACGCCGCCCGGCTGGAGCAGAACTACGCCAACGCCTATGATCAGGTGGGGCCGCTGTACCGCGAGCGGCCCTCCGATCCGGTGCTGGCCCAGGCCATGGCCCGCATCTATCAGAGCGCCGGCCGCCCGCGGGAAGCGCTGGCCCTGTATGAGGGTGTGCTGCGGCAGGACCCGGCCAATGCCGATGCGGCCCAGGGGGCAGCCACGGCGGCCCTGGCCGTGGGCAAACCGGCCCAGGCCGCCGCCATCATCAAGACCGCCCTTGTGCGTGCCCCCGACGACCCCGCTCTGATCCTGCGCCAAGCGCAGTTGCAACGGGCGGCTGGAGACGAGCGCGCTGCCATGGCCAGCCTGGAGCGTGCCGAGAATCTGCGCCGCACCGCCCTCGGTGACGGCGGTGAAAGCGGGATCAGGGCGGCCGCCAATCCGTTCCGCAATGAGGGGCTGACGGGCGATCCGCTGAAGCCGCAGGACGCCATGCTGGCCGCCATCGCGCAGGAACGCGACCAGGTCCGGGACGCCCTGGCGCCGCAGATCGTGGGCGATGCGAGCCTGCGCACACGCTCCGGCTCCAGCGGCACCAGCCGGCTGGTGGAGACCAAGGCGTCGGCCGGCCTGTCACTGCCGCTGTTCGGACGCGACCGGCTGACCACAAAGGCCACGGCTGTCTATGTCGATGCAGGTGCGTTCGGATCGAACGCCGAGACCAACCGCTTCTTCGGCTTCGGCATGTTCCGCACCCTGACCACGGCCCTGAAGCCGCCCCAGCAGAAGGATACGGGCGTCGAGTTGAACCTGGCCTACCGCATCGGCTCGCTGGCGGCGGATATTGGCACGACGCCGCTCGGCTTCGTGTTGACCCGCGTGCAAGGCGGGCTGCGCTGGGAACCCAAGCTGGCTGACAAGCTGCAACTGCGCATCAAGGCGGAGCGTCGCCCGGTAACCGACAGCGTCCTCAGCTATGCCGGTGCCCGCGATCCCAGCACCAACCTGAAATGGGGCGGCGTGGACAGCACAGGCGGCAGCGTCGGCGTGGTTTATGACACCGGCTGGGTCGGCTTCTATGGCGATGTCGGCTACGCCGATCTGGACGGCACCAATGTCAAGGGCAACAGCAGGACGGAAGCCAGCCTCGGCACCTTCCTGCGGCTGGTCCGCCGCGAGGATTCCGAGTTGACCATCGGCGCCAACCTGACGAACGCGAGCTACAAGCACAACCTGCGCCACTTCAGCTTCGGCCATGGCGGCTATTTCAGCCCGCAGGAGTTCTATGCCGTGACCTTCCCTGTCACCTACACGCACACCGAAGGGGATCTGAAATACCAGCTGGGTGCCGGGATCGGACTGCGCTACTTCCGCGAGGACGGCACCGTGCTGTTCCCGAACGATCCGGACAGACAGGCGGCGGTCCAGGTCCTGGCTGCCGAGCGCGCCGCCACCGACCCCACCTCGGCCTCCGGCTATGCCGGCCAGTCCACCACCGGCATCAATTACAACATTGAAGGTGCCGTCACCTACCGTCTGCAACCGGGCCTGTCCATGGAAGGCAGCATCAGCATGCGCCGGGCCGCCGACTGGACAGAGGGCCGCGGCCTCGTCTCCCTCAAAGCAACCCTTGGGCAATGACAGATGATCCCGATCCTGAAGAATCAGCTCACTGAACGGATGTCCTCGGTCACGACGGCGGACCCTGCCACCCTGCGCAGCCTGGAAAGCCACACCGCGGCGTCCTGTGCCCTGCAATGGCGCGACCTGCTGGCCATCCTGGGCGAAGAGCTGGGCCAGATGCTCGATCCCTCGACCATGGTCCACCTGCTGAACACGGTGGGCCGCCAGTTCGCCGATGCCATGCCCCTGCCGGCCTGCGTTTCCCTGGCCGATCTGCAGAAAGCCGTCAACGCCACCTGGGCACGGCTGGATTGGGGCTGGGCCCAGCTCAACGACGAGGGCAACGCCCTGCGCATCAGCCATGGCGCCTATCCGGTCCCGGTGCGGGCGGGAACGGCACCGGTGGCGCCGGCCTGGATTGCGCTGATCCTGGAGGGGACCTATTCCCGCTGGCTGGAACAGTTGGGCGCGGCCGGCCTGTCCGCCCGCTGGTGCAACCCGGATGTGGCGGCGACACAGCCGCTCCTGTTCTCGGTCGCCCGCCACGACGCATAAACCGACCCGTCCGGGCGTGGAATGCGCTGATCAGCCCACCCGCACGGCACCGGCCGGAAATAGTGCGGCCAGACGGGCCAGCAGGGTGCCATCCTGCACGACGGCCCGGGTCAGCAGATCCGGGTCCGCGCAGCCCTGGGGTCGAAAGGGCTGGAGCACATAGCGGCGGACGCCCAGGTCCCGCAGGCTTGTGGCCAAGGCGGTCAGATCTTCCGCCCCCAGCAGCGCCGGATGGACGGTGGTGCGCACCTCCAGATCGACACCGCTGGCCAGCAGCAGATCCAGGCTGGCCCTGGCCCGCTCGCCGCTGCCAGGCACACCGGTGATGCGGGCATAGGCCTCGAACGGGGCCTTGACGTCGAAACCGACCCAGTCGAGCAGGGGCAGCAGGGCGGCCAACCGGTCGGGATAGGGGCCGCCGCTGTGCAGCCCCACGCGGAACCCCAGATCCCGCACCGCGGCCATGGCCTCGGCCAGACCGGCCTGAAGGGTAGGCTCCCCGCCGGAGAAGACGACTCCGTCCAACAGGCCGCGGCGCGTCTGCAAAAAGGCGAGGACCCCGGCCCAGGGCACATCGCCCTCGCGTCCGGCCGGGATCAGGTGCGGGTTGTGGCAGTAGCGGCAGGCCCAGGGGCAGCCCTGGCAGAAGATGGTCGCCACCAGCTCCCCCGGCCAGTCGCAGCTGGACAGCCGCGTCAGCCCGCCGATGCGCAGATCAGTCGAGCTTGGCATGGCATTCCTGGAAGAAGCGCCGCTCCTGATGTTCCGCCTGTTTGCCCACATTGAAGGCCGAAACCGGCCGGTGATAGCCCATGACGCGGGTCCAGACCTCGCAGGGCTGGCGTTCGGCATCGGTCAGCTCGAAGCTGGCATCGCGGGCGCGCTGGAAGCTGGCAAGCGTGGTCATTGCTGGTCCTTTCTGGATGATCGGGTCGGAAGGAGAGTGCGGGTCAATGCGCCGCGGCGCGGCGCTTGCGGTCGAGGATCTCCTCGTCGCATTTCGGACAGAAGGCATGCTCGCCCGGCAGATAACCGTGCTTGGGGCAGATGGAGAAGGTGGGCGTGATGGTGATGTAGGGCAGACGGAAGCCCTCCAGCGCCCGGCGCACCAGCTTGCGGCAGGCTTCGGCCGAGGACAGGCGCTCCGTCATATAAAGATGCAGCACGGTGCCGCCGGTATATTTGGCCTGCAGCGGCTCCTGCAGGGTCAGCGCCTCGAACGGGTCGTCGGTATAGCCCACCGGCAGCTGCGAGGAGTTGGTGTAATAGGGCTTGTCCGCCGTGCCGGCCTGGATGATGCCGGGGAAGCGTTTGCGGTCCTCGCGGGCGAAGCGGTAGGTCGTCCCCTCCGCCGGCGTGGCCTCCAGATTGTACATATGGCCGGTCTCGGCCTGGAACTGCACGATGCGAGCGCGCACATGGTCGAGGAAGCGCAGGGCGAAGGCGCGGCCCCACTCGCTGGTGACGTCCTCGTGGTCGCCGGTGAAATTGCGGATCATCTCGTTGATGCCGTTCACCCCCAGCGTGGAGAAGTGATTGCGCAGCGTACCCAGGTAGCGCTTGGTGTAGGGGAACAGGCCGTTGTCCATCAGGCGCTGGATGACCTTGCGCTTGATCTCCAGGCTGTTGCGGCCCAGCTCCATCAACGTGTCCAGGCGGGCGAACAGCGCCGCCTCGTCGCCCTTATGGACATGGCCCAGCCGGGCGCAATTGATGGTGACCACGCCCAGCGATCCCGTCTGCTCGGCCGAGCCGAACAGGCCGTTGCCGCGCTTCAGCAGCTCGCTGAGATCGAGCTGGAGCCGGCAGCACATGGACCGGATCATGTTGGGCTTCAGCTCGGAATTCACGAAGTTCTGGAAATAGGGCAGCCCGTATTTGGCCGTCATCTCGAACAGCCGCGTGGCGTTCTCGCTCTCCCAGGGGAAGTCGGGCGTGATGTTGTAGGTGGGGATGGGGAAGGTGAAGACACGGCCCTTGGCGTCACCGGCGGTCATGACCTCGATATAGGCGCGGTTGATCATGTCCATCTCGCGCTGCAGGTCGCCGTAGGTGAAGGACACCTCCTGCCCCGCCACCACCGGCACCTGCTCGCGCAGGTCCTCCGGACAGGTCCAGTCGAAAGTCAGGTTGGTGAAGGGCGTCTGCGTGCCCCAGCGGGAGGGGACATTGAGGTTGTAGACCAGTTCCTGGATGCATTGGCGCACCTGCTCGTAGGTCAGGTCGTCCAGCCGCACATAGGGGGCGAGATAGGTATCGAAGGAGCTGAAGGCCTGGGCGCCGGCCCATTCGTTCTGCAACGTGCCCAGGAAGTTCACGATCTGGCTAACGGCACTGGTCAGGTGACGGGGCGGCCCGGCCTCGACCTTGCCGGGGACGCCGTTCAGCCCCTCGGCCAGCAGAGTGCGAAGCGACCAGCCGGCGCAGTAGCCGGCCAGCATGTCGAGATCGTGGATATGGATGTCGCCGTCGCGATGCGCTTGGCCGATCTCCTTGGGATAGACATGGGAGAGCCAGTAATTGGCCACCACCTTGCCCGAGACATTGAGGATCAGCCCGCCCAGGGAATAGCCCTGGTTGGCGTTGGCGTTGATGCGCCAATCGGCATGGTCGAGATACTCGTTGATGGAGGCGGCCACATCCACCACCGTCGCCTTGTCCTGACGCAGGCGCGCATGCTGCTCGCGATACACGATATAGGCGCGGGCGGCCTTGATATGGTCGGCGCTGATCAGCGCCTGTTCCACCACGTCCTGGATCTGCTCGATCTGCGGGGTCTGGCCGGCATAGCGGTGGCTCAGCACCTTGATGACATCGGCCGTCAGGCCTTCGGCTGCGGCCGCATCGAACTCGCCCGTGGCCTCCCCGGCGCGGGCGATGGCCGCCTGGATCTTGCGGCCGTCAAAGGGAACGACAGTCCCGTTGCGCTTGGCAACCGAGGTGAAGGGCAGGGAGGCGGCAGACATCGGGTCAGTGATCCTGGCTGACGGGAGGGGACTGACGGACGGGGCCGGAACGGGCAAAGGCCGGCAGCGCCAAGCCTCTGCTGAAGCTGGCACCCTCCGCCCCCCCCGAGCACCCCCACCCGGCGGTTTCGACAGGTTACGGCAGACCCCCCGGCCCGCGGCGTGGCATTCCGACGCGCTGAAGGTCCATAATCGCAATATGTTGAGGCGATCCGTATCCGTAACACCAAATATGGTGGCTCTTTGGGGTTGGCGGCGTCAAGGACGACCGCCCCGCCGAATTGTCGCAGCCCCTGTCGGCCGGGTCTCTAATCCAGCACATCGCCGGCTTCTTTGCGCCGGGACAAAGAGCCGCCGTCCCGGGGATGGCTGACTGATGCCAGGGCGCGGACACTGACCAGGAAGCGGGGGTGGACACCGGACCCGCGGATCGCGAGACACGCTCCATGCAGAAAACGCAACGGACAAACAAAATAAAACTACATCAACTTCTAGATTGATAAATATCAAGCGCATATATGCAGTTCGGCAAAATTCCGGGTGATTCATTTTTTATTTCCAAACTTAGAAATACTGTTTCAGGTAACGCTTGTCTTGATTTGATCTCGATCAACGCCACCCTGTCGGATTCATGGATCTATCGCCCCCTGAACATTGAACGGAAAGACGCACCATCATGCCGCGCCAAGAGGTCCAAGCCGGGAAATGCCGGGAGCTGCTGACCTTCCTGTTCCTGGCCGCCGTGCTGGTTCCGGTTCTGTCGGTGGCCGTGGTCGGCGCCTACGGCTTTTCCGTCTGGATGTACCAGCTGATCGCCGGCCCGCCGGGAATGTGAGCAACCGCCATGGCTCCCTCCCTGTCCCGCCGCGCCCTGTTCACCCGCGCCCTCGCCCCCCGGCCGGCCGTCGCGGCCCCCGCCCCCCCTGCCGAGGCGGAGGTGCCGCAGTTGGCCGTCGTGACCGCGCGCTGCCTGGCCGAGAACGGCGCCTATTGCCGGACCTGCGACGAGGCCTGCCCGGAGGTCGCCATCCGCTTCCATCTGCTGCTCCAGGGCCGTGCCCGCGCCGCAGTGCTGGCCGAGCGCTGCACCGGCTGCGGCGCGTGCCTGCCGGTCTGCCCGGTCGGCGCCATCACCCTGTCGGCCGGCTCGCTGCCCGCCAGTTCTTCGCCCGCCAACCCGGGAGCCGCCGCATGAGTGACGAGATCCACATCTCCAGCGTCGTCGTCCATGCCCGACCGGAAATGATCGGCGCAGTGACCGCGAAGATCCGGACCCTGGACTGCGACATCGCCCCGAGCACGGACGGCGGCGCCCTGGGACGCCTGGTCGTGCTGCTGGAGCGGCCCAGCGACCGCGCCGTGGTCCAGGCCATCGACGCCATCCATGAAATCCCGGGCGTGCTGAGCGCCCTGCTTGTCTACCACCACGCCGAGCCCACGGCCGCCCTTGGGGAACTGATGACATGAGCCTGACCCGACGCGACTATCTCAAAGCCCAGGCCGCCGTGACCGCCGCGGCTGCCGCGGGCGTCACGCTCCAGGCTGGAGCCACCCAGCTGCCCACAGGCACCGACGCCAGCATGACTTGGTCCAAGGCCGCCTGCCGCTTCTGCGGCACCGGCTGCAGCGTCATGGTCGGCGTGAAGGACGGACGCATCGTCGCCACCCATGGCGACCAGAAGGCCGAGGTCAATCGCGGCCTGAACTGCGTCAAGGGCTATTTCCTGTCGAAGATCATGTATGGCCAGGACCGGCTGACCACGCCACTGCTGCGCATGAAGAACGGCCAGTACGCCAAGGACGGGGAGTTCACGCCGGTCACCTGGGACCAGGCCTTCGACATCATGGCGGAGAAGTGGAAGGCCACGCTGAAGGCCAAGGGGCCGGAAGCCATCGGCATGTTCGGATCCGGCCAGTGGACCGTGCATGAGGGTTATGCCGCCGTCAAACTGATGAAGGCCGGCTTCCGTTCCAACAACATCGATCCCAACGCCCGGCACTGCATGGCATCGGCCGTGGCCGGCTTCATGCGCACCTTCGGCATTGATGAGCCGATGGGCTGCTACGACGACATCGAAGCGGCCGACGCCTTCGTGCTGTGGGGCAGCAACATGGCGGAGATGCACCCGATCCTGTGGACACGGGTCACCGACCGCCGCCTGTCGAAGCCGGACGTCAAGGTGGCGGTGCTGTCCACTTTCGAGCACCGCTCCTTCGAGCTGGCCGACATCCCCATGGTGTTCACGCCGCAGACCGATCTGGCCATCCTGAACTTCATCGCCAACCACATCATCAAGACCGGCCGGGTCAACAAGGACTTCGTCGGCAGGCACACCAGCTTCGTCAAGGGCCTGGACGATATCGGCTATGGCCTGCGTCCCGAGCATCCGCTGGAGAAGGCGGCCAAGAACGCGGCCAAGGCCAATGATTCCGAGCCGATCTCCTTCGAGGAATATGCGGCCTTCGTGGCGCCCTACACGCTGGAGAAGGTGGCCGCCCTGTCCGGCGTGCCGGCCAACCGGCTGCTGGCCCTGGCCGAGCTTTATGCCGATCCCAAGATCAAGGTCACCAGCTTCTGGACCATGGGGTTCAACCAGCACACCCGCGGTGTCTGGGCCAACAATCTTGTCTACAACATCCATCTGCTGACCGGGAAAATCTCCCAGCCCGGCAACAGCCCCTTCTCCCTCACCGGGCAGCCCAGCGCCTGCGGCACGGCGCGGGAGGTGGGCACCTTCTCCCACCGGCTGCCGGCCGACATGGTGGTGACCAACCCCGAACACCGCGCCCATGCCGAACATCTGTGGAAGCTGCCGGAAGGCACCATCCCGGCCAAGCCGGGCTTCCACGCCGTGCAGCAGGACCGGATGCTGAAGGACGGCAAGCTGAACTGCTACTGGGTGCAGGTGAACAACAACATGCAGGCCGCGCCCAACACGGGCAACGAGACCTGGCCCGGCTACCGCAACCCGGACAATTTCATCGTCGTCTCCGACGCCTATCCCACCGTGACCACCATGGCCGCCGATCTGGTGCTTCCCGCCGCCATGTGGGTGGAGAAGGAAGGCGCCTACGGCAATGCCGAGCGCCGCACCCAGGTCTGGCATCAGCTGGTGGATGCGCCGGGTGAGGCGCGATCGGACCTGTGGCAACTGGTGGAATTCTCCAAACGCTTCAC
The DNA here is from genome assembly GCF_003336875.1 of Oleisolibacter albus. Taxonomy (GTDB): domain Bacteria; phylum Pseudomonadota; class Alphaproteobacteria; order Azospirillales; family Azospirillaceae; genus Niveispirillum; species Niveispirillum album. The sequence continues at coordinate 84,937 of NZ_QGNJ01000015.1, forward strand.
GGTGGAAGAGGTCTGGCCAGAGGAGTTGCTGGCCAAGGCGCCGGACTACCGCGGCAAGACCCTGTACGACGTGTTGTACCGCAACGGGCAGGTGGACAGGTTCCCCGTCAGCGACTGTGACCCGGCCTATGAGAACCGCGAGTCCAAGGAACTGGGCTTCTATCTGCAGAAGGGGCTGTTCGAGGAATATGCCAGCTTCGGCCGCGGCCACGGCCACGACCTCGCGCCCTATGACGTCTATCACCAGGAGCGCGGCCTGCGCTGGCCGGTGGTGAACGGCAAGGAGACGCGCTGGCGCTTCCGCGAGGGCAGCGACCCCTATGTGCCGGCCGGTGAAGGCATGCGCTTCTACGGCCACAAGGACGGCAGGGCCCGGATCTTCGCCCTGCCCTACGAGCCCGCTGCGGAAAGCCCGGACAAGGACTATCCCTTCTGGCTCAGCACCGGCCGCGTGCTGGAGCACTGGCATTCCGGGTCCATGACCCGGCGGGTGCCGGAACTGCACAAGGCCGTGCCGCAGGCGCTCTGCTACATGCACCCGGAAGACGCCAAGACCCTGGGCGTGCGGCGCGGGCAGGAGGTCGTCGTCGCCTCCCGCCGCGGTCAGGTCCGGGCCCGGGTGGAGACCCGCGGCCGCAACAAGCCGCCCGTCGGCCTGGTCTTCGTGCCCTGGTTCGACGCCGACGTGCTGATCAACCGCGTCACGCTGGACGCCACCGACCCGATCTCCAAGCAGACCGACTTCAAGAAGTGCGCCGTCCGCATCACCCTGGCGCAGGAGGCCTGATCGATGATGACGTTCCGCATGCCCCGGCCCCTGCGCACCTGTCTGCTGCTAGCCGCCCTGGCGGCTCTGCCCGTGCTGGCAGTACCGCTGGCAGCGCCAGCGGAGGACAAGGCGCCCGCGCCTGCCACCGCAACCACGACAACTCCAGCCACGGCCACAGCCCGCGACGTCGCCGCCAGCGGCCGGCCCGCCTTCACCGGGGCCGGCGGGCAGACGGTGATGGAAGCGCCAGCCATGCCCAAGGACGTGACCGACGACCGTCGCCGACCGCGCAACTATCCGGAACAGCCGCCGGTCATTCCGCACAGCGTGGTCAACTACCAGCTGGACCTGAAGGTCAACAAATGCCTGACCTGCCACGCCCGTGAGTTCACCGGCGACAGCCAGGCGCCGATGATCTCCGTCACCCACTTCCAGGACCGCGACGGCCAGGTTCTGGGCGCCGTTTCCGCCCGCCGCTATTTCTGCCTGCAGTGCCATGTGCCGCAGACCGATGCACAGCCACGCGTGCCCAACCAGTTCCAGGATGTGGACAGCGTCATCCGCGGCGCCCATCCCGAGGGGAAGGGGGACAAGTGATGGGGCTGCTCAACCGGGTCTTCTGTCTGGCCAAAGCGGCCTGGGCGGCCTTCAACCGTCCTGCCGCCCATCTGGGCATCGGCGTCCTGACCGTCGGCGGCTTCGTCGCCGGCGTCATCTGGTGGGGCGGCTTCAACACCGCCCTGGAGGCCACCAACAAGGAAGCGTTCTGCATCAGCTGCCATGAGATGCGGGACAATCCCTATGCCGACCTGAAACAGACCATCCATTGGTCCAACCGCTCGGGCGTTCGCGCCACCTGTCCCGACTGCCACGTCCCCCACAACTGGACGGACAAGATCGCCCGCAAGATGCAGGCGTCCAAGGAGGTCTGGGGCAAGGTGTTCGGCACCGTCGACACGCCGGAGAAGTTCGAGGCCAAGAAGCGCGAACTGGCCGAGCATGAATGGGCCCGGCTGAAGGCCAACAACTCCTTGGAATGCCGCAACTGCCACAGCGCGGAATCCATGGACATTACCCGCCAGAGTGCCCGTGCCGCTGCCGCCCACCAGGAGTTCCTGTTCACGGGACGGCAGACCTGTATAGACTGCCACAAGGGCATCGCCCACCGCCTGCCGGACATGACCGGCGTGCCGATCTGGACCATGCCGGCCCACGCGGCCGGGCACTGACCCCTGCCGCGGAGGACCACCTCATGCCATCGCCCGACGCCTGCGGCTGCTGCGGCCCTGACAGCCGGGACCGGACCATCGCCGGCCTGCTGTCGACCTTGTTGCCGCGCATGCAGCCGGTGCTGGAGCGCGAGGCGGTGCCGTTGCGGGCGGCCCGCGGCCGGGTTCTGGCCGTAGATCTGGTGGCCACCCGTCCAGTGCCGGACTTCCGCCGCTCGGCCATGGACGGCTATGCCCTGCGTCCTGGCGATGTGCCGGACGGGGCGGGCGAGCTGATGCTGCCGCTGCGCGGACGGGTGGCGGCCGGCGACAGCGGCCTGGACCTGCCGGATGGTCCGGGACTGGTCCGCATCCTCACAGGCGCCGCCCTGCCCCCCGATTGTGATCGGGTGGTGATGCAGGAGGATTGCCGGGAACAGGCCGGCATGGTGCATGTGCGCAAGATCCCGGCGGCGGGCGCCAATGTCCGTTTGCCCGGCGACGATATGGAGGCCGGCGCCGTGGCCGTGCCGGCCGGCACACGTCTGGACCCGCGCCATCTGGCCGCGGCCGCCACGCTGGGGCTGTCCACCGTGCCGGTCTGTCGCCGGCTGCGGGTGGCGGTGCTGTCCACCGGCAGCGAGCTGGTGGAACCGGGTCAGGCGCTGCGCCCCGGCGCCATCCACAATTCCAACCGCTTCCTGATCGCCGGACTGCTGGAGAGCGCGGGGTTCGAGGTGGTGGATCTGCCCACCGTGGCCGACGACCCGGAGCAGGTGAAGGCGGCGCTGCGCTCGGCCGCCGGCTGCGACGCGCTGGTGACCTCCGGCGGGGTATCGGTGGGTGACGAGGACCATGTGCGCACCGCCCTGGTGGCGGTGGGCGGCGAGATCGACCATTGGCGCCTGGCCATCAAGCCGGGCAAACCGCTGGCCGTGGGCCATCTGCCGGGAGGTGATGGCCGGCGCCCCCTGTTCCTGGGCCTGCCGGGCAATCCCAATGCCGTGCTGGTGACACTGGCGCTGGTGGGCCTGCCGCTGCTGCGGGCCCTGGCCGGCAGCCCCCATGCGCCCCCAGCCCGGCTGCGCGTGCGCACCGGCGGTCCGATCCGGCACCAGCCGGGTCGGGAGGAGTATGTCAGCGTGGCACTGCGTCAGGCGGACGACGGGGTGCCCGTGGCCGACCGGCTGGGCCATGGCAGCTCGGCGCAGCAATCGGCCATGGCCGCCGCCGACGCGCTGCTGATCGTGCCGGCGGAGCTGGGATCGGTGGAGGCCGGGGTCCTGCTGGACGCCCTGCCCCTGGCCGGCCTGCTGGGATAAAGCCCCTCCGGCCCTATCCCCTTCCCCCCTGCCCCACGGTGTCAGCCCGCCGCGATCTCAAGGCTGGGCGCGGCGTGTCAGGGCACTGCCGGCCGAGGCCAGCATGACCAGGGCGATGGCCAGCCATTGCAGCGGGCTCAACCGCTCCCCCAGCATCAGGAAGCCGATGACCGCGGCCACGGCGGGCGAAGCGCTGACGATGACGCCGAACACGGGGCCGGGCAGGCGTTTCAGCGCCAGCATCTCCAGCGAATAGGGGGCCATGCTGGACAGCACGGCCACGGCCAGACCGACCAGCAGCACCCCCGGCGCGAACAGGGCTGTCCCGGCATGGGCGAGACCGACGGGCACGGTGAAGCTGGCCGCCACCAGCATGCCCCAGGCCACCGCCTGTCCGCCCGGCAGGGACGCGGCCCGCTTGCCGAAGATGATGTAGAGCGCCCAACACACGGCCGCGGCCACGGCGAAGGCCACGCCGCGCGGATCCAGCGCCGATCCGGCCTCACCGATGGGCAGCAGCAGCGACAGCCCCAGCATGGCGCAGGCGATCCAGACGAAGTCCCGCAGCCGCCGCGATCCCAACAGCGCCACGGCCAGCGGCCCAGTCACCTCGATGGCGATGGCGATGCCGATGGGGATCAGCTGCATGGCCCGGTAGATCGACAGGTTCATCAGCCCCAGAGTCAGGCCATAGACCACCAGCGTCCGCCAGGCCCCGGCCGCGGGCGGCGACCGCCAGGGACGCCAGACCAGCATCAGCAGGATGGCGGCGATGCCGACGCGCAGCGCCGTCACCCCCTCCGCCCCCACCTGCGGGAACAGGGATTTGGCCGAGGCTGCGCCCACATATTGCGACAGCAGCGAGGCCAGCAGGAACAGCAGCGGCAGGGCGCGGGACTGCGGCCCGGATACCGGATCGATCTTCACGGACTGATTGGCCACTCAGCAACCCCATCCCTGCGTCGGGAGCTCCCTACTGTACCGGACCGGCAGGCGGAAGCATCTTCCGGTCCTATCGAGTGCGGGTTGGCGATGCATCCGAACAGTGCCGTTTCAGGAAGGGTGCCTTGCGCCGGCTGAACACCGGTGCCGGCCACGGTGAACACGCTTCCAACTACGCATGTCCATGATTTTCTGCTGCCAACCCGGAGTCTTCCCGGTGTATCTCGATACGGAGGAAGGCCCCAGCCTGGTGGCGTGCCTTGCAGTTCAAGATTGAAACGGAACTGGGTTTCCCCGATGCGCATCGATCCCGCCCTGCCCCTATACCTCGGCATCGATGGTGGCGGCACGCGCTGCCGCGCCCGCCTGACCGATGCGCAGGGGCACATCCTGGGGGAAGGGGTGGGCGGGCCGGCCAATATCCGCCTGGGACCGGCCGTGGCCTGGGCCGGCATCCTGGCGGCCACCGATGCGGCCCTCGCCGCCGCCGGGCTGGACCGGAGCGCCCTGCCCCGGCTCCGCGCCGGCTTCGGACTGGCGGGCATCGTCGCCCCCGCGGATTCGGACCCGTTGCTGACAACGGTCCCGGTGGGATTCGGCGCCATCGCCGTGGCCAGCGATGCCCACACCGCCTGCCTTGGCGCTGCGGGTGGGGCCGACGGCGCCATCCTCATCGCCGGCACCGGAAGCCAGGGCTATGCCATCATCCAGGGGCGCGGCCACGCCATCGGCGGCTATGGCCTGACCCTGTCCGACCAGGGCAGTGGCGCCTGGATCGGGCGGGAGGCGGTGCGCATGGCCCTGCTGGCCCATGACGGACTGACCCCGGCAAGCCCGCTGACCGCGGCAGTGCTGACACGGTTGGACGCAGGGCCGGGACGCGGGCCGGTGGCCGTGGTGGACTGGTCGGCCAAGGCCACGCCGGGTGATTACGGCGCCCTGGCCCCACTGGTGCTGGATCTGGCCGGTCAGGGCGATGGTGTTGCGGCGGCCATCCTGCGGCAGGCGGCCCGGGATCTGGCCGCCATGGTGGCCCGGCTATGTGCCCTGGGGGCGCCGGGCGTCAGCCTGATGGGCGGGCTGGCCGGGCCGCTGCGGCCCTGGCTTCCGGAATCCGCCCAGGCGGCACTGGTCGCGCCACGGGGCGATGCGCTGGACGGCGCCCTGCGTCTGGCCCGGCCACTGCCGGCGTGCTAGGGTCGTACCCGTGTCCCGCATCGAACCGCAGGGACCTTAACCACTTGTGATGACGTGTGATTCCGGTATGGGACGGTGTGGTCAGCGATGGACCGGCCGGCCGCGGAGGCCATGGATGCGACAGTTCCTGACGGGGTGCCGGATCTTCACCGGCACGGACATGCGGGAGGATTACGGGGTCCTGCTGGAGGATGGGGATATCACCGCCCTGGTGCCGGCGGATGAGGCCCCGGCCGGTGTCACGATGGTGCCGCTGCCCGAGCATGGGCTGTTGGCGCCCGGCTTCCTGGACACCCAGGTCAATGGTGGCGGCGGCGTGCTGTTCAACCAGACGCCGACCCTGGAGGGTGTCCTGGCCATTGCCGCCGCCCATCGCCGCTTCGGCACCACGGCGCTGCTTCCCACCTTCATCACCGACAGCGCCGAAGGCATGCGCCGGGCCGCCGACGCAGCGGCGGAGGCGGCCGCCCGGCCCGGCAGCGGCATCGCCGGCCTGCATCTGGAAGGCCCGTTCATCAGCCGCGAGCGGCGCGGTGTGCATACCGAAGCCTATGTGCGCACGCCCACGGACGCCGATCTGGCCTTTCTCTGCACCCTGCCCGCCCGGTTCCCCAGCGGCCGGGTGCTGCTGTCGCTGGCGCCGGAGGTGGTAGCCGACAGCGACATCGCCCGCCTTGCCGCTGCCGGGCTGGTGGTGGCCGGCGCCCATTCCGCCGCCAGCCATGCCCGCACGCTCCAGGCCATCGCCGCCGGTCTGGCGGGCTTCACCCACCTGTTCAACGCCATGCCGCCCATCGCCAACCGCGAGCCTGGCATCACCCTGGCAGCCATGACCGACCCGGCGACAGCCTGCGGCATCATCGCCGACGGTGTGCATGTGCATCCGGCGCTGCTGCGCACCGCCCTTGCCCTGAAGCCCGAGGATCGGCTGTTCCTGGTCACCGACGCCATGCCGCCCACAGGCACCGATGCCACCAGCTTCGAGCTGCATGGCCGCACCATTTATCGCCGCGACGGGCGGCTGGTGACCGCGGATGGCGTGCTGGCCGGCGCCGATATCGATATGGCCGCGGCTATGCGCAACGCCATCGGCCTGTTGGGATTGCCATTGGAGCGGGCGCTGCGCATGGCCAGCCTGTATCCGGCCCGCTATCTCGGCCTGGAGACGCGGATCGGCCGAATCGCCCCCGGCGCCCAGGCCGATCTGGTGCTGCTGGATACCGATCTGCGGGTACGCGGCACCTGGGTTGCCGGGCAGCGCGTCGTCTGAATCTGCTGGACATGACCGGCCGAAGTCCCGACGTCGGGACCCTCGCCGTGGGGGCGGATCAGTCTTCCAGATCGTCCACGTCGGGGAAGCGTTCCAGGCTGTAGTCGCGCCAGCGGTCCAGACGCCAGAACACCACCAGCACATTCTCCAGCTTCATGCGCTGGCGCGGCTTCTTCTCGGCCCCCGGGCGCAGGACCGAGCGGTCCTCCAGCTTGAAGGCGTATTCCGGCAGCGGTTTCTGCTTCTCGGCGATCCGGGACAGGCGGATGCGGAAATCCTTCAGCTGCATCTCGCTGCCGACGCGGCGGCGCAGCTTCTCCAACCCGATGCGGAAGCCCGGCTGATGCCCGCAATGGGCACGGGCTAGCTCGTACAGGCGCTTTTCCAGCACCCCCAGCTCGAAATAGTCGGGGTGGTAGGTCAGCATCTTGTTGTCGCGCTCGATGGCGCGGTAAAGCCAGTCGCAGATCTCCAGCGTCACCGATTGCAGCACACGCTCACCGGTGCGGGGATCCTTGCGGTAATTGGCGCGGGCATCCTTCAGCCAGCTGAACCAGCTGTCCGTCCCCTCCCCGCCCGTCTCGATCGAGGTCTTGATCTGGGTGCCCTGCAGCCGCTCCAGCGCCCCGGTGACACGCTCATAGGCGGTGCCGGCGCTCTGGATATGGATGACGCGGAAGAAGTCGTTGGCGGCGAAGGTGATCTTCGGGCTGATGCGCTCGCCGCGATTGGCCTTGTCCACGATCAGCGAAGCGGCGTAGATCAGCAGTTCCTTGTCGTAGACGGTGGCGACGCCGGCCTTGGTGCCCTTGACCTCGATACGGACATTGCCGTCGTCATAGGGTTCCAGCTCCGTCTTCGGTTCCTTCGACAGGCTGAAGAAGGAATAGGCCATGACGCTGCGTTCATTCTTGATCGATCCGCGCAGCGGACTGTCGAGGCCCGGCAAGATCTGCTGCTTGGCGACCATGACTTCCTCCGTCGTAAGCGACCAATCCCTCGTCGGGTCAGGCCCCCTGCCCTCACCGTCCATTCACGCTCCCGCTGACAGGCGACCGTTCCCACGGTCCAAGAGCGGCCATGGATGGCACCGACCGATCCATGGCCGGAGGGGATCAGCAGCATGTGGTATCCAAGGCAATTCTGTCACCCAGATCTTGGAACAAGCGACCCATCCCTCGAAGATTCCTGAGACAGACTCGAGGGATGGGTCGCCAATCGGCACAAGACGTCCCTTCCCGGGAAAGTTCGGCCCGGAGTCGAGGGAATGGTCGCTTATTCCAATGGTCAAGCGACGGTTTCGAGGGAATGGTCGCCAAATCATCCAGAACCCATTGTTATACAGATGAATTTTCAAGGCCGTCCGTGGCGGCGAAAGACCTGTGTCGAGGAAACGATCGCCAAATCGCTGTCACGAATCAGACGCGGACTCGTAATGTGCCGTACAAGCCCTGCAATGGGACCACCAGCAGCGAGGGAATGGTCGCCTTCCACCGTGGGAATGATCGCCAGAGGCCGAAACAGGTCAGGACTCGGGGAAATGCACTCCGAGGGAACGGTCGCCAGGAAAAACGAAGTCGGGGAAACAGTCGCTTGGAGCCGAGGGAACCGTCGCCAGAAATCGAGGGATCAGACGCCTATCTGCGAGGGATCAGTCGCCCAACCCGATCATAAGTCGCTGAAAAGGCTGTTGGATTCCAGCCCGTAACCCTTTAACACCTTAACTTTTTAACCAGAATCACGACTGGTCTAGACGGCCAGGACAGCTCACGCCTCGCTGCAACCGGCCAGGACCAAACGACAGCGGCAGTGAAAAGACGGGCTTCCCGGACAATGTGCGTGGAAAGCACAGAGCAGAAAAGGTCAGCTCATTCGCGGGCCGACGGGGAGATTTTCTCAATCAAGGTCGCCATGCTCGATCAAGCGACCGTTCCCTCGATGAATGTCAACATAGGCGATAACACCGTATCCTTCGCTCGGAATGCAGCAGGCGACCGTTCCCTCGACACGGGCCAGCCGATCGTTGTGCAACGTTGCACAGACACGACAGGTGACGTCATGGTTGACGCAGTATCGTCAACTTTATTGACAGCCCCAAGACGCCATGCTCTATCTTTTTCGGACGACCGAACGAGGGGGCCATGGACGGCGACGTTTTGAAGGCATTCCGCCGCAAACGGGAACTGACGCAGGACCAACTGGCCAGCCTTCTCAATGAACGGTTTGACCGTGCCTATGACAAAGCCCGGATAAGCCGCTGGGAAAGCGGCAAGGAACCGATTCCGGAAGCCGTCAGCCGGTTCATGCAAGGCGGAACCAATGCACAAGCGCGTGTGGTCGCCTGCAGCAACCAGAAGGGCGGCGTCGGCAAATCGGCGTCGGCAGTCAACCTCGCCGCCTGCTTCGCCCGGCTTGGATTCCGGGTGCTGCTGGTGGATGCCGATCCGCAGGGCAGCGCCACCTCCATGGTCGGATGCGATATCATCCAACTGGAGCAGGCCAATGCCACCCTTTATGCCGTGCTGGTGGAAGACCGGCCAATCCGTGACACCATCATCCGGCTGAAGACATTCGATGTGCTGCCGTCCGGTGTGGCCCTGGCCGATTTCGATGCCGCCGCGGGAATCGTCGGACGGGAAACACGGCTCCGCGCAGCATTGGCCGAAGTCCGGCAGGATTACGACTGGATCCTGATCGATACACCGCCAAACCTGGGCAGCATGACCATCAATGCCCTGAACGCTGCCGATCAGGTCATCATCCCCGTGGCGACGCGGCCGGTGGATCTGCTGGGTATTCCGCTGCTGCTGAAAACCATCAGCCGTGTTCGGCGCTTCACCAACCATGACCTGGAGGTGCTGGGCGTGGTGCCCACCATGTTCACGGAACGGCAAACGGTTGATCGAGAAGTGTTGTCGGATCTGGGCCGGCGCTTCACGCCGGAAAGCGGGCTGGGCCGTGTGTTTCCGGCCATCCGCATGAGCACCGGCCTGAACCAGGCCAGTTACAACGGCCTGATCGCTGTGGACGTGTTGCCGGCGGATCATCCGGTGCAAGCCTATATGCAGATCGCCCGGGAGATCGCCGATGAAGCTGCGCAAGGGTAATGCCGCGTTCGAGCGGGCCATGGATGATGTGGCGGAACAGGGCGATCCGTCGCTGTTGAAGCGCGACTTCCCCCGCCTGATCCAGGTGGAACTGGCCCATGTGCATCCGCGCCCGGACCAGCCGCGCCGCCACTTCGATGCCCAGGCTCTGCGTGAGCTGGCGGACAGCATCAACCGGCAGGGGCTGTTGCAGCCCATCATCGTCCGGGCGAAGGCCGGGGCGCGGGGCGACTATGATCTTGTGGCCGGCGAGCGGCGCTGGCGTGCGGTGCAACTGCTGGGCTGGGACCGGGTCAATGCCATCGTCAGCACCGGCGATGCCGCCGAAATCGCCCTGGTCGAGAATCTGCAGCGGGTCGATCTGTCACCGGCGGAAGAGGCTAGGGGGCTGCAAGCCCTGATGGACAGCCACGGCTACACCCAGGAGGCCGCCGCGGCGGCTGTTGGGTGGAGCCGGACCCAGGTCAACCGGGCGCTGAAGCTGCTGACCCTGCCGGACGCGGTGCTGGAGGAATGTGCAACGTTGCACCTCAGCCGCAATGCCATGATCGAACTGGCGCTGGCCGAGGACCCGGCGGAACGGGCCATGTTGATGGAGCTGGTTCGCCGCGGCGGCTCGGTCAAGGCCCTGCGGGAAGCCCGCCAACCGAAACAGGCGCGCCGACCGGCCGAGACCCGGGATGGCGATCGGGTGGGCAAGGTCTTCCTGGATGTGGTTCGGGTCGAGCGCAGCCTGACGCTCCTGGAAGATCAGGCAGCGCCCTTGACCACGATACAGCGGGCGCAGCTGGACAGCCTGTATCGGCGGCTCGGTGCCCTTCTGGCGCGGAGTTGAAGCGTACAGCGTCGTCTGAGCGGTCGAGGGTTCGGTCGCCTGTCTGCCGGGGATGTCATGGAGACAAGGGTAGGAGCCAAGGGCGTGTGTGAAGCAAAAGCACGCTTCACTTCACAATGAGGGTGCCCTCTCCATCGCGGCTTCATAGACATCGGCCAGCCGGGTCAAGACGGCATCGACGGATGGCTGGTCGATGGCCGGATGCAATTCGCCCAGGGTCCCGGCCAGCAGAGTATGGATGGCCAGTTCGGGGCCGCTGCGGCTGAGATCATTGGCCGGGACCAGGGCCTGACCAAGGCAGGCCAGGGACAGGGCGAGATCGCGGTGTCCCAGCCGCAAGGCCAGCAGGGCGCCGCGCTCCAGGGTCCAGGCATGGGCATAGGCATATTGGTGGCGAAGGGTGAGGCGCAAGGCCGCCAGCGCCTGGGGCACAGCCTCCTGCGTCCGGTCGGCCAGCAGAAGATACGAGGCGAGGTTGGCATGCAGCGTCTGCATCAGCGCGGGCACAGCCTGTTCATCCAAGGCGATCGCATCCCGGGTGATGGCGATGGCCCGGTCAAGCTCGCCAGCCATGAATTCCATATCGGCGTAGCGGAGCAGCAGCAGCTTGCGCCGCAATCCATGCTGCTCCGCCAAAGCCTGGGCCTGGACGAAATAGGCCCGGGCCTGGACGAAATCTCCCTGGCCTGCGCTGGTCCAGCCCAGCAGAGAGACTATCGAGGCCTGATCATGCCAGAAGCCGCTGCGTTCGGCCACGGCAACACCGTCCATCCAGAGGGAATGCCGCCCGTCGAAATCGCCGGCATAATGCTTCAGCCAGCCGGCTGTCGTCAGGGCATCGATCTGCCAGGTGACCGGAAGGTCCGGGGTCTGGCGCAGGACTGCCAGGATGGGATCCAACTCGTTCCGTGTGAAGCGGGGCCGATCGGCATGGAACGGCAGGCGGATGGGGATCGCCTCCCCATGCAGCAGCAGATCCAGCATGGCACGCACGGCGCGAGGTGTCGCATCGCCGCCGCCGTCGCGGGCCTGGATCAGGATCCGGGCCGCCTGGGGGTAAAGGGCGTCACGGCAGAGCGTCTTCAGGGCATCGATGGCCAGGATCTGCCCGCCGGTCACGTCACCCCCGCGCAGTGCCCAATCCGTGGCAGCGAAGATATCGGCAAGGTCCGGAATGGTCCGTGGATCAATGGACCCCGTGCTGGCCATGGTGGACCGGATTTCCCGCAGCCGGACCGTCAGCCAGCGAACCAGCCGACGCTGCAGATCCTCCTGTTCCAGGCGGGTGTGGCTGCGGGCGGTCATGTACTGGCGGATGGTTTCCAGCATGCGCAGACCGGACTGCTGGGTCTGCACCGGTCCGGCGATCAACGAGCGGGCCACCAGACCCGCCACCAGGCCGGGAACGGTTGCCGGATCGAGGGGCGGGCCGCCGCAGACCTGCGCCGCCGCCTGGACCTGCCAGAGGCCGGAAAAGACGGTCAGGCGGCCCAGCAGCAGCCGGTCCGCCTCTGGCAACAGGTCGAGGCTCCAGTCCAACATCCGTGACAGGCTGCCATGGTGGTACTCGACGGTATCGGGCAGGGGAAGATCCTGGAACCGCCCGTCCAAAGCCTGTGCCGCAGCCTCCACCCCGCAGTCGCGCAACTGTGCCGCCAGCAGAACCAGGGCCAGCGGCAGTCCGTCCAGCTGCCGGCACAGGCGAGCGAGGGCCGGCAGATCCTCGTCGGGCAGTGACAGCCAGCCACCCAAGGCATGGCGGTGCAGCACCAGCTGTACCGCGGGATAGCGGCGAATCTCCGCCGCGGACAGCGGTCCGTCGGGCGGACAGTCCAGCGGGCAGAGATGCAACAGCAGCTCCCCGCTGATGTTCAGCGGCTCCCGGCTGGTCAGCAGCAGCCGCACGCCGGGGCAGGCACCCAGCAGGCCCTCGGCGAAGTCCCCGACCTCATCCAGCAGATGCTCGGCATTATCGAGCAACAGCAGCGTCGGCTGATCCGCCAGGGCGGTCTGGATGGCGGCAATGATGTCCGGTCCCAGCAGCTTGGCCGCCAGGACTGCCGCCGTCGCCACTGCCACCAGTCCCGGTTGCCGTACCGGTGCCAGTTCCACATGGGCCACACGCACCCCGTCCTGTCCGGCTCTGGTCGCCAGGGCTGCCAGAGCCAGTGCCGTTTTGCCCACGCCACCGGGGCCGATGATGCTGACCAGCCGCGAGTGGTCCAGAAGCTCGTCCAGACGGGCCATATCCCGGCTTCGCCCCAGCAGGTCATCGGCTGCGGGCAGGGGAGTGCGACCGGTCCGGTCCAGGGACAAGGCCAGGCGATAGCCGATGCCGGGCACATTCTCCACCGCGTCATTGCCAAGGACGCGGCGCAGCGCCCGCACCTGGACACGCAAATTCCCGGCTCCGACCGTCAGGCCCGGCCAGACCCGGTCTGTCAGATCCTCCACTGTGACGGCACGCCCGTCCGCCGCAGCCAGGCTCAGCAGCAGATCGAAGGCGCGGTCACCCAGGGGCACGGGGGTTCCATCCCGCAACAGGCGGCGGCGGGCGGCATCCAACAGAAAACGGCTGTCCGATCGCAAAGACATCCATCCACACAAATAATCAAACCGTTAGAGGTAGGCGGATAGCCCCTGGTCCGGGTGCGATTTTATGTCTTTTAACACGCATAATTCCGGTTTTCGTCCGAATAGTTCCCTCGTCGATCTTTTCCGGTGCCGGCGCGGCACCGACGATCGGCACCCCGACGCCAACGCAGAAACCGGAGCGGACACATGGGCACGATCATCACCGATGACGGCACACAGATCTATTACAAGGATTGGGGCAGTGGCCGCCCCGTGGTGTTCAGCCACGGCTGGCCGCTGAATTCGGACAGCTGGGAGGCCCAGATGTTCCATCTGGCCAGCAACGGTCTGCGGGCCGTGGCCCATGACCGGCGCGGCCATGGCCGTTCCAGTCAGCCCTGGCAGGGCCATGACATGGACACCTATGCCGATGATCTGGCCCAACTGATGGAAACGCTGGATCTGCGCGACGCCGTGCTGGTCGGCTTTTCCACCGGTGGCGGCGAGGTGACCCGCTACATCGCCCGCCATGGCCGTGCCCGCGTGTCGAAAGTGGCGCTGGTCGGTGCCGTGCCGCCGCTGATGCTGAAGACGGATGCAAACCCGGCCGGCACGCCCAAGGACGTCTTCGACGGGCTGCGCGCCGCCAGTCTGGCCGACCGCTCGCAGCTGTACAAGGATATCGCCGCGGGTCCCTTCTTCGGCTTCAACCGGCCCGATGCCAAGCCATCGCAGGGCATGATGGACAGCTTCTGGATGCAAGGCATGATGGCCAGCCACAAGGCCACCTATGACTGCATCAAGGCCTTCTCGGAAACCGATTTCACCGAGGATTTGAAAGCGTTCGAAGGGCTGCCGACCCTGGTGATCCATGGCGATGCCGATCAGGTCGTGCCGATCGACGCTGCCGGCCGCGCCGTGGCCCGCCTGGTTCCCCATGCTGAACTGAAGGTCTATGCGGGCGGTCCCCATGGGGTGACCGATACGCATAAGGAGCAGCTAAGCGCAGACCTCCTGGCGTTTGCCAGGGCCTGAGGCTACTCTGCCGGTTCCCGCCGGGGCGCCGTCCTCGGCGGGAACCGGTGTCCTGCTGGCGGAGGCGCGCATGTGGACCGACACTGGACAGACCGCACAGGATGCGCGGCAGCCCGATCTGGCCGTCGGCGCCTATATCTTCCGCCGGGGCAGCGGAACCCTGACCTGCCGCAGCGGCTCGGTGGTGCCGCTGGGCCGGCGGGCCCGGGCACTGCTGTCGGTGCTGGCGGACCATGCCGGCCAGGATGTCTCCGCCGCGCAGCTTCTGGACCGGGTCTGGCCCGGCCAGATCGTCGATCCGGCCAATGTCGCCGTGCAGGTCTCCGGCCTGCGGGCCGCCATCGGCGACAGCGACGGCTCGGTGATCCTGACCGTGCATGGCCGTGGATACCGGCTGGCGTCACCGGCGCTGACGACGACGCCAGGGAACATCCCGCACACGCTGCTGGCCCTGTCGGGACGGGAGACCGAGCTGGCCAATGCCGTGCGGCGGCTGCGGCGCGACCGTCTGCTGGTCATCACCGGCCTTTCGGGAACGGGCAAGACACGGCTGGCCTGCAGCGCCGCCCGTCAGTTGGCGGATGATTTTCCCGCCGGCCAATGGCTGGTGCCCCTCAGCGGCGTCACCCTGACCGATGCCGAGGCGCTCGCCATCCGGATCAACAGCCGGTTGGGGGCGAGCGGAGGAATACAGGGCAGTCCGGTCGCAACCCTGATCGATGCTGTCGGCCAGCGCGCCTGCCTGCTGCTGCTGGACGGGGTGGAGTTGCTGGGGGAGGGGGCGCTGACGCTGGTGCCCCGCCTGCTGGAGGCCTGTCCGCAGGCGGCCGTCCTGGTCACGTCCCATCTGGCCCATCGGCGGCTGCACGCCTTCTGCGTGCGCCTGTCGCCGCTGCCGGTTCCCGCCGCGGGAGCCCCGGCAGCCGCCACCAGCCTGTTCCTGGAAACGGCCGCCGCCGCAGGGTTGGATTTCCAGGGCGACGAGACGGCGGCTCCCGCCATTGCCAGCATCTGCCGCGATCTGGGTGGGCTGCCGCTGGGGGTGGAACTCGCGGCGCGGGCCGCCGGGCTGTTGGGACTGGCGGCAACGGCCGAGGCCTGCCGCGACCCGGTGCGCGCCCTGCCGGGGCTGCGCCGGCCCGGGCCGGCCCGCCATCAGTCGGTGGGCGCCGCCATGGGCTGGTCTCTGGGATTGCTGACACCGGAGGAGCGGAGTGCGCTGGCCGCGCTGTCGGCGCTGCCGGGTGCGTTCACCGCCCGTGAAGCCGGCCTGGCCCTGGCCCGCGTCGGAGGCGGCGGAGGCTGGTTGGGCCGGCTGCATGGAAAGTCGATGCTTGAGCGCGATGGTGACAGGCTGGCCTTGAATCCATTGGTCCGGGCCTGCGCCCTTTCGGCGGCGTGAGGCCGGTACAGACGCCGGCCGCCATCCGCTGACCTGCTCCGGTCGCCCTACTTCGGGTCTCTGCAGTTCCCTCTTTTCAAATCGCATCCTGGCCGGCAAAAACGGGGGATGGATGAACTGTCCCTTCTCATGCGCCTCAGCGTTGCCCTGGCCATCGGTCTGCTGGTCGGGCTGGAGCGGGGCTGGCGCAGCCGCGACGAGGTGGAAGGCCAGCGCATCGCCGGTCTGCGCACCTTCGCCCTGACCGGTCTACTGGGCGGCGTCGCAGGAGCGCTGACCGCGCTGACCCAGGTCGGGCTGCTGGGCTTCGCCTTCCTCGGCTTTGCCATTGCCTTCACCGCTTTCCACCTGCTGGAGGCGCGGGCGGGCCAGTCCCGCAGCGTGACCGCTGTGGTGGCCGGTCTCTGCACCTTCCTGCTGGGCGCCTACGCCCTGCTGGGCGACCAGCGGGTGGCGGTGGCCGGGGCGGTGGCTATGACCGGCCTGCTGGCCATGCGCGAGCCGCTGCACCAATGGCTGCGCACCCTGCGCTGGGAGGAGATCCGGGCCGTCCTGATCCTGCTGGCCATGACGTTCCTGCTGCTGCCGGTGCTGCCGAACCGCACCGTCGATCCCTGGGACAGTCTCAACCCGGCGGAGATCTGGCTGCTGGCCATCCTCATCGCCGCCATCTCCTTCGGTGGCTATGTGGCGGTGCGGCTGTTCGGGGAGCGGTTGGGCGTGGTCATGGCAGCGCTGGCCGGGGGACTGGCCTCCTCCACCGCCACCACCCTGACTCTGGCGCGGCTGGGGCGGCAGCATCCGGACTCCGCCCGCCTGCTGGCCGCCGGCATCCTGCTGGCCGGTGTGGTCATGGTGCTGCGGGTGGGGGCGGTGGCCCTGCTGCTCAATCCCGCTCTCGCCGGCGCCCTGCTGCCGGCCCTGGCCGTTGCGGCGCTGGTGCAGGCCGTGGCCAGCTTGGCCCTGCTGGCCCGCAACACCCGGCAGGAACAGCCGGATCTGGCCATCTCCAACCCGCTGGATCTGGCGACGGCCCTGAAGCTGGCCGGATTCATCGCCCTAGTCCTGCTGGCGGCGCAGGCCGTGCGCGACTGGGTCGGTAATAGCGGCGTGCTGCTGGTGGCGGCGGCCTCCGGCATCGCCGACGTGGATGCCGTCACCATCTCCATGGCCCGCATGGCCGACGGCACCCTGGCGGTGCTGGCGGCCCAGGCCATCGCCACCGCCGTGGCCGTCAACACCCTCTCCAAGGCCGTCATCGCCGCCTGGGTTGGTGGCCGCGGCATCGGTGCCTATGTGGGAGGCGCCAGCATCGCCGCGCTGGGGGCCGGGGCCGCGGTCCTGCTGACCTGACGCATCCGCCGTTTTACGGTGCGTAAACCGCAGCGGGCTATCGTCGGCAGGTTGTTGTCCGCGTATGATGGGCCGGGATGAACCCGGCTGCTGGAGCATGACCATCATGTCCGTTCTGTCCACCAGACTTATGCCGTTGCTGCCCTCGTCGCTGCGGACGTCCCCGGTGCGGTCTGCCCCTGTGGCGGCGGCGGAGACCGGTTCGGCTCCGACGGCGTCGCCGACCGGTGCTGTGGAGTCTGGCCCGCTCGGCCTCTATGACGCTTCAGGCCGGACCGCGCCGGGCCTCTGGGCGGAACGCCGCGAGTCACAGGCCAAGGCGATGGAAGTGTTGCAGCAGATGTACCGCAACCGGGCCGATCCGGCACAGACCCGCAAGGCCGCGGCCCAGAAGCGGATTGAGCAGATCAAGGAGCAGCTGCGCAGCCTGCGGATGATGGGCCTGGACGCCAAGACCATGGCGCGCATGGCGGCCCGGCTGGCCCGGGATCTGGCGGCAGCGGTGCGGTCCGCCGGTGGCGGCGATGCCGGCGTTCCGGCGGCGACCGGGCCGCAGACCATGACCGGGTCAGCGACCGTAACCACGACCGGGGGTGCGGGAGGAAGCGCGGCTGCGGCCGAGGCGACGGCCGACCAGCCATTGGCCGACAGCACCGACGCTGCGGCCACCATGCCGCCGCCCTCACTCCCTGTCGTCGAGGCCGACACCGTGGCCGGCGTGGAGGACGGGACGGCGCAGGAAACCACGGCCCCGGCCACAGCCGCCGCCGGGCCGGCAGAGCAGCCGTCAGGCCAGCAGGCAGAGGGGCATGACGACGGAGGCCCCCGGCCGCTGGGCGCGCGCGAAGCCATCTCATCGCCTGTGCGCTCGCGGGACACCCTGCTGGAGGATGCACGGCAACTGGCCCGGGAACTCAAGGCCATGCTCGAACGGGCCCGCGCGGCGGCCCGGCAGAACCGGCCCGAGGGCCAAGCGTATGGCCAGGACGACACCCGGACCCTCCGCATCGCCGAGGCGGGACTGGCCGCCCTGCGCCAGATCCCCTGACCGGGGCCGGCGGATGCCGGTTCACGGGCCGCCGGCCGCCAGGATCTTGTCCACGGTGAAGGGCAGCTCGCGCACCCGCACCCCGGTGGCATGGAAGATGGCATTGCCGATGGCCGCGGCCACGCCGACGATGCCGATCTCGCCCACGCCCTTGGCGCCCAGCGGGTTGACCACCCTGTCCTCTTCGTCGACGAAGATCACGTCGATGGTCCCGACGTCGGGATTGACCGGCACATGGTACTCGGCCAGGTCATGGTTCATCACCCGTCCCAGCCGATGGTCGGTCAGGGCCTCCTCCTCCAGGGCCATGCCGATGCCCCAGACGGCGGCGCCCAGGATCTGGCTGCCCGCGGTCTTCGGATTGATGATGCGCCCGGCGGCCACGGCGCTGACGATGCGGCTGACCCGGACGGTGCCCAGATCCGCATCCACCCGCACCTCGGCAAAGATGGCGGAATGGGTGCCCAGCGTGTGCCGGGCCCGCTGCAGCAGGTAGGGCAGGGACCGCGCCGTCTCCTCGATGGCGAACAGGCCGGCTTCGCGCATCACCTCGGTCAATGGCAGGCGCTGGGCGGGATCGATGCGGGACTGGATGCAGCCGTCCGTGAACAGCAGGTCGTCGGCTGTGGCCGTGCCGAAGGGCCGCCCCTCCAGCGTCAGCGCTGCCCGGGCCAGCCGGTCACGGACCTTGTCGCAGACCGCCTTGACCGCCGATCCCACGCTGGACACGGTCCAGGACCCGCCCTCGATCGGGGCCGTGGGTAGGGCGGAATCGCCCAGCCTGAAGCGGACCTGTTCCAGCGGCAGGCCCAGAACATCGGCGGCGATCTGCGACATGACGGTATAGGTGCCGGTGCCGATGTCGGCCGTGGCGCTGGCCACCATCAGGCTGCCGTCGAGGCCCAGCACGGCCCGGGCTTCCGCCTGTCCCTGCATGGCGTCCCAGACACCGGCGGCCACGCCCCAGCCGACAAGGTCGCGGCCCTGGCGCATGGAGCGCGGCACCGGATTGCGCCGTGACCAGCCGAAGCGCTCCGCCCCCTGGGCGAAGCAGGCCCGCAGCTCCTTGCTGGAGAAGGGGCGACCGGTGTTGGGATCGATGTCGGTATGGTTCTTCAGCCGCAGGGCGATGGGGTCCATCTCCAGCGCATAGGCCAGCTCGTCCATGGCCATCTCGATGGCATTGACGCCGGTCGCCGCCCCCGGCGCCCGCTGGTCCAGCGGCGTGTAGACGTCCAGCCGGGCCAGCCTGTAGTCCAGCCGCGTAGTGTCCGCCTTGTACTGCTGCCCCGACCAGTTGACGACGATCTCCACATAATTCTCGAACTGGGAGGTCTCCTGCACGGCCTCATGGATCAGCGTCCGCAGGCGGCCGTCGCGGTGGGCGCCCAGCGCCACCCGCTGCAGGGATCGGGGCCGGTGGCCGAAGCTGAACATCTGCGGCCGCGACAGCTCCACCCGCACTGACCGCTTCAGCTGCGTGGCGGCCAGAACCGCCATGAACAGCTGGTGCTGCGGCCGCAGACCCGATCCAAAGGCGCCGCCGACAAAGGGCGAACAGACCCGCACGGCCGATTTCGGCAGGTTGAAGACGTTGCAGACATAGGTCTGGCTGTTGCTGGCGCCCTGGATCTTGTCATGGATCGTCAGCGTGCCGTCGTCGTTGTAGAGAACGGTGGAGGCGTGCATCTCCATGGGGTTGTGGTACTCGGCGGGCTGGCTGTAGTGGCAGTCGACGGTCACCTCCGCCTCCACCAACGCGCGGTCGGCATCGCCCCGCGGCCTGGGCGGCGGCTGGAAGCCGCCCTTGTCCTTGCTGGGGGCAAAGGCATCACGATGGACGGCGGCAAGGTCGGTCTGGTGCGGTTCGGCCGCGTAATCCACCTTGACCAGCCGGGCGGCATAGCGGGCCAGTTCGAAACTCTCGGCCACCACCAGTGCCACGGGTTGGAATGAATGGCTGATGGTCGCGTCGTAAAGCGGGCGGAAGGGGGAGCCCTTGGGCGAATCCTCGTCCTTCCATTTGCGGTCGAACCAGGCCAGGTCGGGCCGGTTCTCATGGGTGAAGACAGCCAGGACCCCCGGCAGCGCCAGGGCGGCGCTGGTGTCGATGCGGGTGATGCGTCCCTTGGCGATGGCGCTGGACACGATGTAGCCGTGCGCCAGATCGGGGGCCGTGTGCTCCGCGGCATATCTGGCGGCGCCGGTCACCTTCAGGCGCCCGTCCACGCGGTTGACGGGACGGCCGATCTGTCCGCCCGGGGTTTCCAGCCTGTCGGGGAAGGAGGGAAAGGCGATCATGACGGCTCCCGTTCGGCTGCATCGCGCAAGGCCCGCACCACCACCCGCCGGGCCAGTTCGATCTTGAAGTCGTTGTGGCCGTAGCCGCGAGCCCCCTGGAGCAGGACGTCCGCCACCGCGGCGAAGGTCTCCGCCGTCGGGGGCTTGCCGACCAGCAGGGCTTCGGCCGCCGGGTCGCGCCAGGGCTTGTGGGCGACACCGCCCAGCGCAACCCGGGCCGTTCGCACCGTGCCGGCCTCGATCTCCAGCCCCACCGCGGCGGAAACCAGGGCAAAGGCATAGGATGTCCGGTCCCGCGCCTTGAGGTAGGTGAAGTGCCGGGCGAAGCCCTGTCGGGGCAGATCAATGGCGGTGATGATCTCATCCGCGTTCAGGCAGGTGTCGATGTGGGGCGTATCACCGGGCAGGCGGTGGACATCGGCGAACGGGATCGAGCGTTCCCCATCCGAGCCCCTGACCTGCACCACCGCGTCCAAGGCGGCCAGGGCCACGCAGAAGTCGGACGGATGGACGGCGATGCAGTGTTCGCTCGCCCCCAGGATGGCGTGGATGCGGTTGACCCCGGTCAGGGCCGCGCACCCGGACCCAGGGGTCCGCTTGTTGCAGGGCGTGGCCGTGTCATAGAAGTAATAGCAGCGCGTCCGTTGCAGCAGGTTGCCGCCATTGCTGGCCATGTTGCGCAGCTGCGGGGAGGCCCCGGCCAGGATGGCCCGGCTGACCAGGGGATAGCGGGCCTGGACACGGTCATCATATGCCGTATCGGCATTGGTCACCAGGGCGCCCAGGCGCAGCCCCCCATCCGGCCCGTCCTCGATACGGGCGAGCGGCAAGGGGTTGATATCGACCAGGGCGGATGGCCGCAGCACATCGGCCTTCATGAGGTCCAGCAGATTGGTGCCTCCGGCGATGAAACGGACGGCGGCGGCGGTGCCCGCAGGCCCGTGACCATTGGCGGCAATGCCGAGCAGCGCCTGATCCACGCTGTCGGCGCGGCTGTAGCTGAAGCTCCTCATGGCTGTTGCTCCCCGCCGGCTTGCGCGGCCATGACGGTGCGGATGGCATCGACGATGTTGGGATAGGCCCCGCACCGGCAGATGTTGCCGCTCATCAGTTCCCGGATCTCGTCGGGTGTCCGCGCCGTGCCTTCGTTCATCAGGCCGATGGCGGAACAGATCTGTCCCGGCGTGCAGTAGCCGCACTGGAAGGCATCATGGTCGATGAAGGCCTGTTGCAGCGGATGCAGGTCCGCCCCGGAGGCCAGCCCCTCGATGGTGGTGATCGCCCGCCCCTGCTGCATCACCGCCAGGGTCAGGCAGGCATTGATGCGCTTGCCGTCCACCAGCACGGTGCAGGCCCCGCACTGCCCATGGTCGCAGCCCTTCTTGGTTCCCGTCAGATCCAGGTGCTGCCGCAGCGCATCCAGGAGCGTGGTCCAGGGCGGCATGGTCACGGCCCGGTCGACGCCATTGATGGTCAAGGTCAGCGTCTGTCCCTCGGGCACCGGCGGGCGCACAGCGGTCAGGCGGGTGGGGGCTGCGGTGTCGGGCATGGGGTCCCCGGTCATGGGAAGGAGGCAGGCTTCGCAGCGCCAACAGCGGACAGAGCCGCTTGTCCCGTTCCCCTGGCGAGATTCCATCCCGGCCTGGCTCCGGCCTGGCCCCGGCCAGCCGGACATTGATTTCCAGGCAGGGGCTCACGGTGACATCAGCCCGGCAAAGGTGACGCCAACGCGACCTTAGAGCGGTTTCCGGGCGACAGGAGTCGTTAGGGATTCCCAGGGGCCTGATTTTGTGATTCATGCTGCTGGCTGGGTATGGAGGCCAGCCTGCATGGGTCTTGGGCTTTCGATGGATCTGCGCCGTCGGGTGGTTGCGGCGGTGCTGGACGAGGGAATGAGTTGCCGGGGCGCTGCGTCCCGGTTCGGGATCGCGCCGTCGACCGCGATCCGCTGGTGCTCCCGGACGCGGGCCACGGGCAGCCCGGCCCCAAAACCGCAGGGTGGGGACAAGCTCTCGCACCGGATCGAGGCGCATGCGGACTTCATCCTCGGCCTTTGGGCGGATCAGGGCGACATCACGCTGGTCGAGATCCAGCGTCGTCTGGCGGAGCGCGGGACGCCGGTGGGCATCGGCACGGTTCACCG
>NZ_QGNJ01000016.1 GCF_003336875.1 Oleisolibacter albus
TCTCTCCGGCCTCAACCCGCGCCAACGCAGCCAACTTCTCCTCTAAACTACGTCGCTTGCCCATCAGCCCTCTCCTCTCAAGAGAACTGTAGCTTTTCCAGATGTCCCAGTTTAGGGGGGCAGTCCAAAGACGACAAAGGCGACCTTAAGGCGACATCCGGCATCCCGCATGTCGCCTGCCATGATCTTGATATTTATAGGACTTAAAACCTTAAGGTGACAAAGGCGACGTCAACCGCATCCGCGCGGCACCTGTCGCGTTAAGGCGCCATTCTGGTCTGTTTTACCCTGTCCAAGAACCGTCTCCCGATAAGGGGGACGGCTCAGGGAAGCATGAATTAGGATTATTGTCCATTGCGGGCGCTGACTGACGTCTGCCGGGACGGGCGGAGCGGCACGGGGTGACCGGCGGCGGGATCGGTCCGCCCCCGAGCAGGCCTTGCCAAAGGGGCGGGCGCGATGCCATCTCTGGGCCAAGGATCCTGGGGCAGGCCGCCGGAGGGGACCGCCGGGGCCGACAGGGACCGGCGGTGATCCGCCCCCCGCCATGCCCCCACCTCCGGCCATCCCACTCGCCCCCCCCAGTCAGGAAGGAACACCGCCATGGACGAGCAGACCCGCATCGAACTGGAAGCCGCCGCCTTCCGCCGGCTGGTCCAGCATCTGCGCGAACGCACCGACGTGCAGAACATCGATCTGATGAATCTGGCCGGCTTCTGCCGCAACTGCCTGTCGAAATGGTACAGGGCCGCCGCCGAGGAGAAGGGGCTGGACCTGTCCTACGACACGGCCCGTGAGATCGTCTACGGCATGCCCTACGAGGAGTGGAAGGCCAAGCATCAGACCGAGGCCAGCGCCGAGCAGAAGGCCGCCTTCGCCAAAAGCTCGGCCGCGGCGCACTGACCCCGCCCCGGTCAGCGGGGCGGCTCCCCCTGCCGGAAGGGCATTCTCCGTCGGGCAGGGTCCCACGCCGGTCACTTGCGTGGCGGGAGCGGTCTGGGTATGGTCCCGGCCTTTCCCGCGACCATCATCCCAAAGAGGCACCCCATGTCTGATGCGGCGCAGACGAACGACGTCGGCGGCATTGCAGCGGAACGGCTCCGTTCCTTCATCGAGCGCATCGAGCGCCTGGAGGAGGAGAAGAAGGGCATCCAGGACGACATCAAGGACATCTTCGCCGAGGCCAAGGGCACCGGCTTCGACGTCAAGATCATCCGCCAGATCATCCGCCTGCGGAAAATGGAGAAGGATGACCGGCAGGAGCAGGATGCGCTGCTGGAACTGTACAAGGCCGCACTCGGCATGGAGTGATGCGGACCGACGGTGCGGCCGCCCGTGCGATGGCGGCCGCACCGCACCCCCGGTAGGGCCTCCACACGGAATGCGCTCAATCAGGGGGCCTGTCAGGCCCGCCCGCCTCCCGGCGGGATGGCGGCGCCGTGAAAAAATACGACCTTTGCGCGCAGGTGCGCCGCAGCGCCCCCTTGCCACCAAAGGCTGGCCCGATATAGGACAGGGGGAGAGTACGGACCGCAGGGTCCGCGCCCGTCGCCGGACGGGACCCGCCGCCGGCCCTTGCCGGCCCTTGCCGCCGGAGCACCATGTCCTTTCTGGACGTCCGTCCCATCTTCTATGTCATCGGCAGTCTGCTGGTCGTGCTGGCGGCAGCCATGCTGGCGCCGATGCTGGTCGATCTGGCGGCCGGCCAGCGTGACTGGCAGGTCTTCGCCGTGTCGGCAGCGCTGTCGCTGTTCTTCGGCGTGCTGCTGATGCTGACCAACCGCACCTCCGGCATCAGCCTTAATCTGCGGCAGACCTTCGTGCTGACCACCTTCGCCTGGATCGTGGTCTGCCTGTTCTCGTCGCTGCCCTTCATGCTGTCCGAGCGCAAGCTGGGGTTCGCCGATGGCTTTTTCGAGGCCATGTCGGGCCTGACCACGACGGGGGCCAGCGTGTTCTCATCGGTGGTGGACCTGCCGCCGGGCCTGCTGCTGTGGCGGGCCCTGCTGGTCTGGCTGGGCGGCATCGGCATTGTCGGCATGGGCATCGTCATCCTGCCGTTCCTGCGGGTCGGCGGCATGCAGCTGTTCCGGTCGGAATCCTCGGACAAGTCGGACAAGGTGGTCCCCCGCGCCGCCGATCTGGCGCTGGGATTCGGCTGGGTCTATCTGGCCCTCACCATCTTCTGCACCATCGGCTTCACGCTGGCCGGCATGTCCCTGTTCGACGCCATCTGCCATGCCATGGCGGCACTGGGCACCGGCGGCTTCTCCACCCAGGACACATCGCTGGCCGCCTATGACAGCGCCGCCGTGGACTGGGTGGCCATCCTGTTCATGTTCCTGGGATCGCTGCCCTTCGTGCGCTTCATCTCGCTGGTGCGCGGCGACGCCGCCGCCCTGTGGCGGGACAGCCAGGTGCGCAACTACACCCTGTTCTGCGTGGTGGTGTCGGTGGGGCTGGCCGTCTACGTCGCCGGCAGCGGCAGCATGGGACTGGGCACAGCCCTGCGGCACAGCTTCTTCAACTGCATCTCGCTGATCACCACGACCGGCTTCGCCTCCACCGACTATACGCTGTGGGGGCCGGGGCCGGTGGCCCTGTTCTTCATCCTGACCCTGGTGGGCGGCTGCACCGGCTCCACCTCGGGCGGCATCAAGATGTTCCGGTTCGAGATCCTGTGGCTGGCGCTGCGCACCCAGGTCCACCGGCTGTTCAGCCCGCACCGCATGCTGCCGCTGGCCTATAACGGCAAGCCGGTGGATGCCGATGTCATCATCTCGGTCATGGGCTTCACCTTCGTCTATCTGTTGTTGCTGCTGCTGATCGCGGTGGGGCTGGGCCTGACCGGGCTGGATCTCGTCACGGCCCTGTCCGGGTCCGCCGCCGCCCTGGGCAATGTGGGGCCGGGTCTGGGCCACATCATCGGCCCCGTGGGCAACTACGCCCCCCTGCAGGACGAGGCCAAATGGCTGCTGTCCCTGGCCATGCTGCTGGGCCGGCTGGAACTGTTCACGGTGCTGGTGCTGTTGAGCCCCAATTTCTGGCGCAGCTGATCCCCGGCGGGTCCGTCGCTCGCGCCTTTCCCCCCGTTTGATCCCGGCGACGCGCCGGCACAGGGCACCATCCCCCCTCGACGGCACCGGTGCGACCGACTACCTTCATCCCCGCATAAAACAAACATCCTGGGGAGGATGACCCATGAGCCGCATGGACCCGCGCGAGATCGGATTCCTGCTGGATACGCTGCTGGACCTGGACGGGCTGCTGCAACGCCCGCGCTTCCGCCATCTGGACCGCGCCGCCATCGACCAGGTGCTGGAGACCGCCGCCACCCTGGCCGACGAGAAATTCGGCCCCCATTATCACGAGGCCGACCACCACGAACCCGAGCGCGGACCCGACGGCACGGTGGTGCTGCTGCCGGCGGTGAAGGCGGCGGTGCAGGCCTTCGCCGAGGCCGGCTTCCTGGCCGCCCACCATGACGAGGAGCGGGGCGGCCTGCAGATGCCCTGGACCGTGGTGCAGGCAGCCTTCACCTTCTTCCAGACCGCCAACATCGCCACCGCCGCCTATCCGTTCCTGACCATCGGCGCCGCCAACCTCATCGCCGCCTTCGGCGACGAGGCGCAGAAGCAGCGTTTCCTGGCGCCGATGCTGACCGGGCGCTTCTTCGGCACCATGGCCCTGTCGGAGCCGCAGGCCGGGTCGAGCCTGGCCGACATCCGCACCATGGCCGTGCCCAACGACGATGGCAGCTACAGCATCACCGGCACCAAGCAGTGGATCAGCGCCGGCGAGCATGAGCTGGGCGAGAACATCGTCCATATGGTGCTGGCCAAGATCAAGGGCGCCCCGGCCGGGGTGAAGGGCATCAGCCTGTTCATCGTGCCCCGTTACCGTGTGGCCGCGGATGGCAACCTGGTTCAGGACAATCGGGCCGGCGACAACGATGTGCGGCTGGTCAGCCTGCTGCACAAGATGGGCTATCGCGGCACCACCAGCACAATCCTGGCCTTCGGCGAGCAGGGGCGCTGCCAGGGCTTCCTGGTCGGCCAGCCCCATCACGGGCTGGCCTACATGTTCCAGATGATGAACGAGGCCCGCATCGGCGTCGGCCTGGGGGCGGCGGCGCTGGGCTATGCCGGCTACCGCTATTCCGCCGACTATGCCCGCACCCGTCCGCAGGGGCGCCGGCCCGACGCCAAGGACCCGGCCAGCCCCATGGTCCCCATCATCGAGCACAGCGATGTGCGCCGCATGCTGCTGCAACAGAAGGCCGCCAGCGAAGGGGCTCTGGCCCTCTGTCTCCATTGCGCCCGGCTGGTGGATGAGCAGCACACCACCGACGACCCGGCGGCGCGGCGGCGGGCCGGGCTGCTGCTGGACGTGCTGACGCCCATCGCCAAATCCTGGCCGTCGGAGCACTGCCTGGAGGCCAACAAATGGGCCATCCAGATCCTGGGCGGCTATGGCTATACCCGCGATTATCCGGTGGAGCAGTATTACCGCGACAACCGGCTGAACCCCATCCATGAGGGCACCTACGGCATCCAGGCCGCCGACCTGTTGGGCCGCAAGGTGTTCCTGGAGAACGGGGCGGCCCTGGAGCTGCTGGGGCAGGAGATCGGCGCCACCATCGACGCGGCCATGCGGGACACCGCCCTGGCCGGAGCCGCCGCCGATCTGGCCGCGGCCCTGCGCCGGGTGGCGGAGACCACCGCCGTGCTGGGCCGGGAACGGGCCGCCGGCCGCATCGCCGAAAGCCTGGCCAACGCCACCGCCTATCTGGAACTGGTGGGGCACACGGTGCTGGCCTGGATCTGGCTGCGCCAGGCCCTGGCGGCGCGCGCGCTGCTGGCGGCCGGACGGGGCGAGCCGGACCACCTCAACGGCAAGCTGGCGGCCTGCCGCTACTTCTATGCCTGGGAACTGCCGAAGACGGAGGCGCAGGCCAGGCTGCTGCAAAGCCTGGACCTGACCACGCTGGAGACGCCGCCGCGCTGGCTGTGACGGCGGGTATGGCCGTATGCGGGCGGTCCGGCGCCCGCATACGCTGCATGCGCCTCTTATCCTGGGGGCCGGAAGTGGTAAGGTGCCGGCCTTCCCCCCTGCCGGAGTGCGCCCCGTGTCCGCCGACTTCCTGCTGAAGGACATCTGGTACTTCGCCCTGCCGTCCGCCCGACTGGCCCGCGGCGCCATGCAGGCCAAGACCCTGTTGGGCGAGCCGGTGCTGTTCGGCCGCGGCGATGACGGCGCCGTGTTCGCGCTGCGCGACATCTGCCCCCATCGCGGCATCCCGCTGTCCTGCGGGCGTTTCGACGGGAAGGAGGTGGAGTGCTGCTATCACGGCTGGCGCTTCAATGCCGAAGGCACCTGCACCGAGATCCCCTCGCTGGTGCCGGGGCAGGCTTTCGACGTCTCCCGCATCAGGGTGCGGCGCTATCCCGTGCGCGAGGCCAGCGGCAACATCTGGATCTGGATGGGCGAAAGCGAGCCGGACCAGGAGCCGCCCGCCATCCCGGAGATGGAGGGGAAGGCGCCGAACCTGACGCTGGCCATGGAATTCCCCTGCTTCCTGGACCATGCCGTGGTCGGGCTGATGGACCCGGCCCACGGCCCCTTCGTGCATCAGAGCTGGTTCTGGCGCAGCCGCAAGAGCATCCATGAGAAGGCCAAGGCGTTCGGCCCCGCCCCCTTCGGCTTTGCCATGAAGCGGCACACGCCCAGCCGCAACAGCGGCGCCTACAAGATCCTGGGCGGCGCGCCGGAAACCGAGATCAGCTTCCGCCTGCCCGGCATCCGCATCGAGCATATCCGCAACGGCCGGCACACCGTGGTCAACCTGACCACCGTGACCCCGCTGGACGCCACCCGCACCGAGGTCACCAACAGCCTTTACTGGACCATGGGCTGGGCCGATCTGCTGAAACCCCTGTTCCGCCCTATCGCCAGACGCTTCCTGGGCCAGGACCGCGACGTGGTGGTGCAGCAGCAGCAGGGCCTGAAGCACAATCCCCCGCTGATGCTGATCAAGGACGCCGACACCATGGCCCGCTGGTACTACCAGCTGAAGAACGAGATGCAGCGCAGCCGGGACGAGGGGCGGCCGTTCGAGAACCCGGTCAAGGACACGGTGCTGCGCTGGCGCAGCTGAGGCCGGCCCGGCGGCCGGGCATCGGGACGGTGGAGATTTCCCGGCCGGCCGGGACCGCCCTTTGAAGCCCGGCCCGCGGCGCGCTATATCCAGGTCTCCCTTTCCGCTTGCGCACGGACGACCGCGATGCCCGATATCCACGCCTCCCCCCAGTCCCCGGGCCAGCCCCTGGGCGACATGCCGAGCTGGGACCTGTCGGACCTGTATCCCGGCCCGGACAGCCCGGCGCTGACGGCCGATCTGACGGCGGTGGAGCGGGAGGCGCGGGCCTTCGCCGTGGCCTATGAGGGCCGGCTGGCCAGCCTGTCCGGCAGCGAGCTGGCCGTTGCCGTCGCCGCCTATGAGCGGCTGGACGAGGTGCTGACCAAGATCATGAGCTATGCCGGCCTGCTCTATGCCGGCAATATGAGCGACCCCGCCAATGGCCGCTTTTACCAGGCCATGAGCGAGAAGGTCACCGCCATCAGCGTGCATCTGCTGTTCTTCCAGCTGGAGATCAACCGGCTGGAGGATGCCGACCTGCTGGCCAAGCTGGGCGACCCGCGGCTGGTCCGCTATGCCGCCTGGCTGCGCGATGTGCGCGTGTTCCGGCCGCACCAGCTGTCGGACGAGGTGGAGAAGCTGCTGCATGAGAAATATGTGGCCGGCCGCGCCGCCTGGACCCGGCTGTTCGACGAGCATCTGGCCGGCCTGCGCTTCCCCGTGCGCGAGCGCGCGCTGACCAGCGCCGAGGCGCTGAACCTGCTGTCCGATCCGGACCGCAGCCTGCGCAAGGACGCGGCCCTGGCCCTGGGCAGCGTGCTGGGCGCCCAGGAGCGCCTGTTCGCCCACATCATGAACACGCTGGTCAAGGACAAGGAGATCGAGGACCGCTGGCGCCGCTATGCCCAGCCCTGGTCGTCGCGCAACCTGGGCAACCAGGTGGAGGACGAGGTGGTGGACGCCCTGTCCGCCGCCGTGCAGCGCGCCTATCCCCGCCTGTCCCACCGCTATTACGCGCTGAAGGCCCGCTGGTTCGGCCAGGACAAGCTGGAATACTGGGACCGCAACGCCCCCCTGCCGGGCGATGACGACCGCATCATCCCCTGGCAGCGCGCCAAGGAGATGGTGCTGGCCGCCTATGGCCGCTTCAGCCCGGAAATGGCCAGCATCGGCCGCGAATTCTTCGAGCATCCCTGGATCGACGTGCCGCCGCGGGCCGGCAAGAACCCCGGCGCCTTCGCCCATCCGGTGGTGCCCAGCGCGCATCCCTATCTGCTGCTGAACTATATGGGCCGCACGCGCGATGTCATGACCCTGGCCCATGAGCTGGGCCACGGGGTCCACCAGTATCTCTGCCGCGCCCAGGGCCATCTGCAGTCGGCCACGCCGCTGACCCTGGCCGAGACGGCCAGCGTGTTCGGCGAGATGCTGACCTTCCGCAGCCTGCTGGCCGAAACCACCGAGCCGAAGGCGCGCAAGGCCCTGCTGGCCGGCAAGGTGGAGGACATGCTGAACACGGTGGTGCGCCAGATCGCCTTCTACGAGTTCGAGCGCCGTGTCCATACCGAACGGCGCGCGGGCGAGCTGTCGCCCGAACGGCTGGGCGAGATCTGGCTGGCGGTGCAGACCGAGAGCCTGGGGCCGGCCTTCCACTTCGATGCGAGCTACCGGCCCTACTGGACCTATATCGGCCACTTCATCCACAGCCCCTTCTATGTCTATGCCTACGCCTTCGGGGACTGTCTGGTGAACAGCCTGTACGCGGCCTATGAGGATGCCGCCGCCCGCGGCGAGGGCGCGGCCTTCGCGGCCACGTACATGGCCATGCTGGCCAAGGCCGGGACCCTGCACCACCGGGAGCTGCTGGCCCCCTTCGGCCTGAACCTCAAGGACCCC
This sequence comes from Oleisolibacter albus, assembly GCF_003336875.1. Taxonomy (GTDB): domain Bacteria; phylum Pseudomonadota; class Alphaproteobacteria; order Azospirillales; family Azospirillaceae; genus Niveispirillum; species Niveispirillum album. The sequence goes on from NZ_QGNJ01000016.1 coordinate 8,036, forward strand.
GCCTTCTGGGACCGGGGCCTGTCCATGCTGTCCGGCTTCATCGACGAGCTGGAGGCGCTGGGCTGAAACGGCGGCGGGCAGGCCGCAGGAAGGGGGCCTAAAGGACGACGGCTCTCCTTCAGATCAGCGTCGTCCCCGCGCAGGCGGGGACCCAGGGGCGCGCATCGTGCCTGTCCCCCTGGATCCTCCGCCTGCGCGGAGGATGACGCGGGCGAAGACGGGAAAGGATGGCGTCGCGTCGAAGCGTGGCAGCGGCGGGGCAGGCCGCGGGCAGGAAAAAGGGCCGCTCCCCGGGGGGGCGGCCCTGTTCCATTCACGCCGGGATGGTGCTCCCGGCGGCATCCCGCCGGGAGCGCACGGCCGGTCAGCTGCGGACCAGCGGCTTGTACTTGATACGGTGGGGCTGGTCGGCCTCGGCGCCCAGGCGGCGCTTCTTGTCGACTTCGTAGTCGGCGTAGTTGCCCTCGAACCAGACCACCTGGCTGTCGCCCTCGAAGGCCAGGATGTGGGTGGCCAGACGGTCCAGGAACCAGCGGTCGTGCGAGATGACCACGGCGCAGCCGGGGAAGCTGGTCAGCGCCTCTTCCAGGGCGCGCAGGGTTTCCACGTCCAGATCGTTGGTCGGTTCGTCGAGCAGCAGGACGTTGGCGCCGGACTTCAGCATCTTGGCCAGATGCACGCGGTTGCGCTCACCGCCCGAAAGCTGGCCGACCTTCTTCTGCTGGTCGGGACCGCGGAAGTTGAAGGCCGAGACATAGGCACGGCTCGGCATGGACTTCTTGCCCAGCTCGATCACGTCCAGACCGCCGGAGATCTCCTCCCACACGGTCTTCTTGTCCTCCAGCGCGTCGCGGCTCTGGTCGACATAGCCCAGCTGCACGGTCTCACCGACCTTGAAGGTGCCGCCGTCGGGCTGCTCCTGGCCGGTGATCATGCGGAACAGGGTGGTCTTGCCGGCGCCGTTGGGGCCGATGATGCCGACGATGCCGCCCGGCGGCAGCCGGAAGGACAGATCGTCGATCAGCAGCCGGTCGCCGAAGCCCTTGCGCAGATTCTCGGCCTCGATGACCAGATTGCCCAGGCGCGGCGGCGTCGGGATGACGATGCGCGTCTCGCCGATGGCTTCCTTCTGGTTGGCCGAGGCCAGCAATTCCTCGTAGGCCTGGATGCGGGCCTTGGACTTGGCCTGGCGCGCCTTGGGGCTGGCGCGCACCCATTCCAGCTCCTGGGCCAGCTGCTTCTGCTTGGCGCCCTCTTCCCGGCTTTCCTGCTCCAGCCGCTTCTGCTTCTGCTCCAGCCAGGAGGAGTAGTTGCCCTCGTAGGGGATGCCCGATCCGCGGTCCAGTTCCAGGATCCAGCCGGTGACGGCGTCCAGGAAGTAACGGTCGTGGGTGACCATCACGACGGTACCGGGATAATCGGCCAGGAAGCGCTGCAGCCAGGCCACGCTCTCGGCGTCGAGATGGTTGGTCGGCTCGTCCAGCAGCAGCATGTCGGGCTTGGACAGCAGCAGCTTGCACAGCGCCACGCGGCGCTTCTCGCCGCCCGACAGCTTGGACACCTCGGCCTCGCCCGGCGGGCAGCGCAGCGCGTCCATGGCGATCTCGACCGTGCGGTCCAGCTCCCAGGCATTGGCGGCGTCGATCTTCTCCTGCAGGTCGGCCTGTTCGGCCAGCAGGCTGTCGAAATCGGCGTCGGGGTCCGCCATGAGGTTCGACACCTCGTTGAAGCGGTCCAGCACGGCCTTGGTCTCGGCCACGCCTTCCATGACATTGTCCCAGACATTCTTGTCCGGGTTCAGCTGCGGCTCCTGCGGCAGATAGCCGACCTTGACGCCGTCGGCGGCCCAGGCCTCGCCGTTGTAATCCTTGTCCAGCCCGGCCATGATCTTCAGCAGGGTGGACTTACCGGCGCCGTTGACACCCAGAACGCCGATCTTGGCTCCCGGATAGAAGGAGAGCCAGATGTTCTCGAAGACCTTCTTCCCACCGGGATAGACCTTCGTCACACCCTTCATCACATAGACGTACTGATAGCTGGCCATCCCGCCGAATTCCCTGGATTGGTCGCCGGGAACCCGGTCCGCGGCTGGCCGCCGCCGGGTTCCACTGTCGCTCGATGTCGCAGATGGTCCCTCTCATACCCGATTTGCCCGTTCCGCCCAACCCCCGATAAAGAGCGGTGGCCCAGACACCTGCCGATCCCGCTAACGCCGGTCGCGGAAGAAGGCGCGCAGCTGGTCGGCTGCCCGCCGCTCCTGCAGGCCGCCATAGACGTCGGGCGCGTGGTGGCAGGTGGGCTGCTGGAAGAAGCGCGGCCCGTGCTCGACCCCGCCGCCCTTGGGATCATAGGCGCCGAAATAGACGCGCCGCAGCCGGGCGAAGCTGATGGCGGCGGCACAGAGGGCGCAGGGCTCCAGCGTCACATAGAGGTCCAGGCCCGGCAGGCGCGGTTCGCCCAGGGCGGCGCAGGCCTGGCGGATGGCCAGCACCTCGGCATGGGCCGTGGGATCGGCCAGCTCCTCCGTGCGGTTGCCGGCGGCGGCGATGATGCGGCCGTCGGCGGGATCGACGATGACAGCCCCCACCGGCACCTCGCCGCGGGCGGCGGCGGCGGCGGCCTCGGCGAAGGCGCGCTCCAGCGGGGGCATCGCAGACATGGCCATCACGGACGGAAACGGATCGGGACTGGTCATGGTGCGCGGAGGCTGCGCCGGTCCCCCCATCGCGTCAAGCCCTGCCGCTTTCGCGCGGACCATGCCGGGCGACGCTTCATGCCATGGTTGGGTCCGCCCTGCCGCCGCCGCACCGGCCCGCCCATGGCCGGCCGCCGGCAGGACCCGCCCGGACCCCGTCGGAGCCGCCGATGCCGCCCTTTCCCCAGCCCCCCGCCGGTGACCGCACGGAGGCAGGGAGCGACCGTCCCCCGGCCAATGACAGCCGTCCCCCGGCCGGCGACTACCGCACGCTGGACCTGATGGCGACCTCGGCCAGCAGCCTGCCCGACGCCATCGAGGCGGCGCTGACCCGGGCCGCCGGCCTGGTCGGTCCGGTGGACTGGTTCGAGCTGCGCGACCTGCGCGGCACGGTGGAGGACGGCCATGTGGGCCGCTGGCAGGTGGGGGTGCGCATCGGCTACCGCGAGGCCCCCGCGCCGGCTCCGGCGGGGCGGAACCCGCCGCTGCCATGGCCTGTTGAGGGGGAGTGACCGCGGCGGCGTCGATCCGGTTCAGGACGATGAGGGTTGAGGACGATGGCCGCGCGGCGGACGACCCCGCAGAAGGAGACCCGCATGGCGGCCCCGCATCCGGCCCGATCCCCCGCCGACGACACCCCCGAAGCCGCCAAGCTGTGGGCGATGATCCGCGGCATCGACGTGGCGATGATGACCACGCTGGATGGCGACCAGCTGCGCTCCCGCCCCATGTGGTGCCTGCAGGACCGCTTCGACGGCCGGCTTTACTTCTTCACCCGCCGTTCGGCCCACAAGGTGGAGGAGGTGGAGCGCGACAGCCATGTGGGCCTGTCCTTCGCCCGGCCGGACAAGCAGGATTATGTCTCCGTTTCCGGCCGCGGCCGGGTTCTGATCGACCCGCAGCTGATCCGGGAGATGTGGCGGGAGCCGATGCGGACCTGGTTCCCCAAGGGTCTGGACGATCCCGATCTGGCCCTGCTGGCGGTGGAGGTGGAGGCGGCGGAGTACTGGGACAGCCCGTCGTCCGCCATGGTGCATCTGTATGGCTACGCCAAGGCGGCCCTGACCGGCCAGCCGCCCCACCCCGGTGAGAACCGCAAGCTGGATTTCGATCGGGCCTGATCGGTCCGGGACCGGCCGGCCGGCATTTCGCGCCGACGCACCGCCCTGCCCTGCGCCGGGTGCCTTGCGCCGGCGGCGGGGGCCGCGTAATGTCCGGCCCCATGTCCCAGGACAAGATCGATCCCCTAGACCCGGGGGCCGGCGATGACGCCGCCGCCGGGACCGATGCCGAGTCCGGTGAGCGCATTGCCAAGCGCCTCGCCCGGGCCGGTGTGTGTTCCCGCCGCGATGCCGAGCGCTGGATCGCCGAAGGCCGCGTCTCGGTCAACGGACGCCGGCTGGACAGCCCGGCGGTGCTGGTCCGCCCCGGCGACCGCATCAGCGTGGACGGCACGGCGATCCCGGAGCCGGAGCCGACGCGCGTCTGGCGCTATCACAAGCCCGCCGGGCTGGTGACCACGGCCCGCGACGAGAAGGGCCGTCCGACGGTGTTCGAGCGTCTGCCCCCCGATCTGCCGCGGGTGGTGTCGGTGGGGCGGCTGGACCTCAGCTCCGAAGGGTTGCTGCTGCTGACCAATGACGGGGCGCTGGCCCGGCATCTGGAGCTGCCCAGCAATGCCTGGCTGCGGCGGTACCGTGTGCGTGTCCATGGTGTCCCGACGGCGGAGCAGCTGCACCGGCTGGCCGACGGCATCTTCATCGACGGGGTGGAGTACGGCCCCATCGAGGCCGAGCTGGACCGCAGCATCGGCGCCAATTCCTGGCTGACCGTGGGCCTGCGCGAGGGCAAGAACCGCGAGGTGCGCCGGGTGATGGAGCATCTGGGGCTGCCGGTCAGCCGTCTGATCCGCATCGCCTATGGCCCGTTCCAGCTGGGCAAGCTGGACCGCGGCGGCGTGGAGGAGATCCCCCGCCGGGTGCTGCGCGACCAGTTGCCCGCCTTCTTCCCCAAGGACGAGCCGCGCTCCCCCGCCCCCGCCGGGGGCGGGCCGCGTCTGCGCTATGACCGGCTGCCCAAGGCGCTGGCCGCCGCCGCTCCCAGTTCGGCCACCAAGGGGGCCGCCGGCAAGGAGACCAGGGAGCCCAAGCCGGCGGCCCCGTCCGCCCGCACGGCTCGGCTGACGGCGGAGAGACTGCTGGATGGCGGCGCGCGGCGCGGCACGGACCGCCGGCCACAGCGCCCGGCGGCCGCGCCTCCGGTGACGGAGCAGCCGGCAGCACCGCCACGGGGCCGCAAACCCCTGACCCCGGCGCAGGCCCGGGCCGAGGCCCTGGCCCGCAGCATGGATGCCGCGCTGGACCGGCTGGGCCGCGATGGCGACGCGGATGAACAGGGCGGGAAGCGGTCCCCGTCCAAGCGGCCGCGCCCCGCCGGCGGCCTGAAACAGGCGGCCCCGAAAGGCCCGGAGGCGAAACGGGCCGGAACGAAGCGCACCGGTCCCAAGGCGACTGGCGCCAAGGCCGCCGGCCCCCAGACGGCTGGCCCGAAACGCGAGGCCCGGACGACGGATGCGCCGGCCGGCGCCGGACGCAAGCCGGGCGGCAGGACGGCGCGTCCCGGCAGCAGCACGTCCCGGGGTGGACCGGGCCAGGGGGCGTCAGCGGGTGGTCCGCGCGGAGGCAAGGGTGCGGATCGTCGGCGGTAAGCATCGCGGCCGGCGGATCGAGGCGCCGAGCGGACGCGATGTCCGCCCCACCTCCGACCGGACGCGCGAAAGCCTGTTCAACATCCTGGCCCATGCCGACTGGGGCGTGGCGCTTGAAGGGGCCGTGGTGCTGGACGCCTTCTGCGGCACCGGCGCCCTGGCGCTGGAGGCGCTGTCGCGCGGCGCGGCCCGGGCCCTGTTCCTGGACCGTGCCCGGCCATCCCTGGACATGGCGCGGCGCAACGCCGACCTGTTGGGGGAGACGGCCGCCTGCCGCTTCGTGCTGGGCGACGCGGTGAAGCCGCCGCCGGCCCCCACCGCCGCCGATCTGGCCTTCCTCGACCCGCCCTATGCCCAGGATCTGGCGCCGCCGGCCCTGAGCGGGCTGAATGCCGCGGGCTGGCTGGCCGCCGGCGGGCTGGCCTGTGTGGAGGTGGGCGACCGCGACCCCTTCACCCCGCCGCCGGGCTTCACCCTGCTGGATGAGCGGCGCTACAGCCAGGCTAGGCTGCTGTTCCTGCGCGCCGGCGCTGCCTAGCCCGGACCGCCCGCCGGGATGGTTTCATCCGCCCTTTCCCGTATCGCGGGAAGTGCTAGGCTTTCCCTACCCAAATGGGTGTTTCCCGTCAAAAGGACAGGAGAGCCAGCATGACCACGATTTCCGGCGGCGGCACCATGGCCGCCAGCCAGACTCTCGGATCGTCCGCATTGTCAGGCCGTTCGGGCGGTGACCGTGCAACCATCGCCGCCGGCATCGCCCAGGCGGAGGCGCGTATCGATCTGCTGCGCAAGGAACAGGACCAGCTGGAGATCCAGGCGCGCAGGGCCCTCAAACCCGACGAGAAGGCCGCCGCGGACACCAGACTGGCCAAGAAGAAGAAAGAGCTGGTGGAGGAACAGAAGCGCCTCGAACAGTTGCATCTGGCGCTGAAGCAGGCCGGCGGCGATGGCGCCGATGAAGGCCGTGCCGCCCTGACACGCCTGGATCTCGACGGGCTGACCGCCCAGCGGCAGGAGGAAAACCAGCAGCGGCGTCTGGCCCAAGGCCTGCCAACCGCTGCCGCCGCACCGACGGCAGGCTATAGCCGCATCACGCTGAACATGAAGGTCTGAGCCGCTAATTGCCGAAGGGGACAGGTCCGTAACCACCGGCTCCCTTGCCCCATGTCCGCCCGGATGAGCGCCGGGACGGGCACAGGGACGGGTGCCGGGACTCTCAGCCGGGCGTGTCGGTGTTGCCGGTGGCGGTGCGGGCCGGGTCGGCCGTGGCGGGCTCGGCGCAGATGGCGCTGACCTTGACCCAGCCGCCATATTCGGTGGCCGGCGCCCCCTCGGTTCCGGCCAGCATGCGGTTGCGGATCAGCCAATGGTCGCCCCGATCCTCCGCCACCGTGTCGAACCCGGACACGGCGGCGGGCGCCTGGGTCATGCCATAGGTCACCGGCGTGGCATAGGCCCGCGGCTCCAGGCCGGCGGCACAGCTGGGCTTGGGCACCTGCGTGTTGGGCTTCACCCAGTCCAGGACCCGGTAAAAATTGGCCGACGGGCGCTCATCGATGGACCCGTCCAGCACGGCCGTGCGCTCGGTGGCCGGGTCCAGCGGCGCCATCAGCGCCTCCTGCGTCGGTGCCGGCCCGTTCAGCAAAACAGCCTGCCGGTCCCCTGCCTGTTGGGCCGTGGCGGTCAGGGGCAGCCCGGCGGCCAGCGCCAGCCCGGCCAGAAGCATCATCTTGGTCATGGGAACGCCTTTCGTGACTGGTCGCGCGTTTCCTGTGCCAACGGCACCAAGCCGGACGGGTTCCCCGGTTCCCAGGCCGGCCACGACAATGCCCAGAAGGCGCCACGATGCGGGCCGCCGGCACCCGCGGCAGGCAGGCACCCAGGGGGAACGGCGGTTTGGTCCGCTTCCCCTGGATCCTCCGCCTTCGCGGAGGATGACGCGGGAGGGGGCGGAGGATGACGCGGGAAGGGCCGGAGGGAGACGCGGGAGGGGCCGGAGGATGACGCGGACAAAGAACGAAAGGTGAGGCCGGAAACGCTGCGGAGACGGCGCGGCAAAGGGACGGGCGCGGCAACCAATGCCGGGCCGCAGTAGCCGGGCCGCAGTAGCCGGGCCGCGGGCGTGGGGCGCGCGTCCTAGCGGCGGCCGAACAGGCGCTCGATGTCGGCCAGCTTCAGCTCCACATAGGTGGGGCGGCCGTGGTTGCACTGGCCGCTGTGGGGCGTGGCTTCCATCTGGCGCAAGAGGGCGTTCATCTCGTCAACATTCATCGGCCGGCCGGCGCGGACCGAGCCGTGGCAGGCCATGCGGCTGCAGATGGCCTCCAGCTTCTCCTTCAGGGCCAGGGCGTCGCCCAGTTCCGCCAGCTCGTCGGCGATGTCCTGCACCAGCCCGCGGATATCGGCGCGCGCGCCCAGCAGGGCCGGCACCTCGCGCACGACGACGGCGCCCTCGCCGAAGGGTTCCAGCGCCAGCCCCAGCTCGGCCAGCTCGTCGGAGCGGTCGGCCACGCGGGCGGCGTCGGCCGGGTCCATCTCCACCACCTCCGGGATCAGCAGCACCTGCCGCTTGACCGTGCCGCCCAGCAACTCGTCCTTGACCCGCTCATAGACCAGCCGCTCATGGGCGGCGTGCTGATCGACGATGACAATGCCGTCCGCGGTCTGGGCCACGATGTAGGTGGTGTGCAGCTGCGCCCGCGCCGCGCCCAGGGGGAACTGCGGCGGCGGCCCGGCTTCCGGCGCCATGGCGAGGGCCGGCACCTCCTCGGCCCGGGCGGCCGGGGTGAAGCCGGCGGCGGGGGAAGACGCGGTCAGGGCGGGCATCGGCCCGGGCATGGCCGGGCCGAGGGGGGCCTGGAAGACCAGCGCGGCCTCGGCCAGATGGCGCGGCGGGGGCTCAGGCGCACGCGGCTGCCAGAGGAGCCCCGTCTGCGGCGCGGCGGGGGCGATCCGCGGCGTCAGGCTGGCCAGCGTGTCCTGGGCCACGGTGGTGCTGGCCCGGTGCCCGGCGGCGGCAAGCGCATGGCGCAGGGCGCCGACGATGAGGCCGCGCACCAGCGCCTGGTCGCGGAACCGCACCTCGGTCTTGGCCGGATGGACATTGACGTCCACCTCCACCGGGTCGATGTCCAGGAACAGGGCCAGCACCGGATGCCGGTCGCGGGCCAGGAAATCGGCATAGGCGCCGCGCACGGCCCCCACCATCAGCCGGTCCTTGACCGGGCGGCCATTGACGAACAGGTACTGTCCCGCTGCCGTGGCCTTGTTGTAGGTGGGCAGGCCGATATGGCCGGTCAGGCGCACCCCCGCCCGTTCCGCCGCCACCGGAATGGCGTTGTCCTGGAACTCCCGCCCCAGCAGGGCGCCCAGGCGGGCCAGCCGCGCATCGAGAAGATCACCGTTGCAGGCCGACAGGCGCAGTGGCGAACGCCCCTCGTCGGTGACGGTGAAGGCCACGCCGGGATGGGCCATGGCCAGCCGCTCCACCACATCGCGGGCGTGCTCGGTCTCGGTGCGGCTGCTTTTCAGGAACTTCAGCCGGGCCGGGGTGGCATAGAACAGGTCGCGCACCTCCACCCGCGTGCCCGGCCCGCCGGCCGCCGGCGCCACTGGCGCCTTGGCCCCGCCCTCCACCGTGATGGCCGAGGCATGGTCGGCCTCGCGCGGGCGGCTGGTGATGGTCAGACGGCTGACGGCGCCGATGCTGGGCAGCGCCTCGCCGCGGAAGCCCAGGCTGCGGATATGGGTCAGGTCGTCATCGGGCAGCTTGCTGGTGGCGTGGCGCTCCACCGCCAGCTCCAGCTGTTCCGGCACCATGCCGCAGCCATCATCGGCCACACAGAGCAGGGCCTTGCCGCCATCGCGCAGGGTCACGTCGATACGGGTGGCCCCGGCATCCAGCGCGTTCTCCACCAGCTCCTTCACGGCGGCGGCCGGCCGCTCCACCACCTCGCCGGCGGCGATCTGGTTGACCAGGGTATCGGGAAGGCGGCGGATCGTGGGCATAGCCCCTATCTAGCAAGGAATGGGGGCGTATTCCAGATGGGGACGCAAGGGATTGTGGAGGTCAGCCATCGCGGCGGGACAGTCCCGTCGCTTCCTCCAGCTGCATCCGGGTCACGCGGGTGCCGGTGAGCGTGGCCCCGGCCAGATTGGTGCCGCGCAGATCGGCGCTGCGCAGATCGGCATAGGCCAGATCGGCCCCCGACAGATCGGCCCGGCGCAGCTTGGCTCCGGACAGGTCGGCGTAGCGCAGCTTGGCCCCGGTAAGATCGGCGGCGACAAGACGGGTGTCGCTGATCTTGAGATAGTCGAGCGAGGCTCCCACCAGACGGGCGTTGCCGAGATTGGCCCCGGCCAGGCTGGCGCCGCGCAGATCGGCCGCCGACAGGTCGGCGCCGCGGAAGTCGCCATTCTGCAACTGCCCGACCTGGATCTGCGCCCCGCTGAGATCGACGCCGCAGAAGACCGCCCCCATGGCGACCAGCCGGGTCAGGCAGGCCCGCGACAACCCATCAGCCCCGCGCAGATCCACCCCCGACAGGTCCAGCGCCGCTCCGGAATGACCGGCGGAGCCGACCCAGTCCGCATGCAGCCGCAGCAGCTCGTGCAGTGGATGCGGCAGGTCCGCCAGCGGCCGCCCGGCCGGCTTGTCGGTCAGGGCGCCGGTCATGTCGGCGCCGGCCAGTTCGGTCAGGGTCAGGGTGGCGCCGGTCAACACCGCCCCACGCAGCGACGCCCCGCGCACATCGGCGCCCGACATGTCCGCCCCCTCCAGGATGGCGCCGTTGAGGGTGGCGTTGCGCAGATTGGCCCGCATCAGCTTGGTGCCGCGCATGATGGCGTCGGTGAAGTCCGTATGCATGGCCATGGCACCGGACAGGCGGGCATCGGTCAGGTTGGCACTGGACAGATCGGCCCCCTGCATGTCGGAGGGCGTGGCTTCCACCACCAGGAAGCGCAGCGACCCGTCGCGCTCCTTCTCCGCCAGGGACCCGTCGCGCAGGTCGGCACTCAGCAGATTGGCGCCGGTCAGGTTGCAGGCCTTGAGGCAGGCGCCGCGCAGATCGGCCTTGACCAGGGAGGCCCGGTACAGATTGGCCTGGCGCAGGTCGCAGCTGAAGAGGACGGCGCAATCCAGGATGCACTCGCGCAGGTTGGCGCCCATCAGCACGCTGCCGGTGAAGTCGGCATGGGCCAGATCACGCCCGGTGAGATCGAGGCCGGACAGATCATGGAAGGCCAGATTGGCCCGCGCTCCGCCCATGCGGGCATTGCGGAACATCTCATGCCGCCGGACGATCTGGTTCAACTGGTCCTGGGTAATGCGGACCAGCGGTCGCTTCTCAAGGGTCATCCCGGCTCCATCGCTCCACCGCCCCGTCTTCCGTATCCGGGACCCGCGTCCGCAATGGCCGGCCCCGCCCACGGCCGCAGGCATGCTGGAGTATCCTTGAGTCTATCACCCCGGTCGGCGCGGTGCCAAGCACACGACGCCCCACCAAAAGGTTGTCCGGCCACCAGGATCAGGCCATCCGTGTCCACGCCGACGGCAGGGGCCGGGGCCGGTTGACCAGGGTCACCAGCACGTAGCTGATCAGCATCAGCAGGAACCAGGAGCCCATCTTGGCCGGGGAGACGGGCGCCCAGCCGCCGGCCTGATGCGGATAGATCCAGGCACCGGCGAAGGTGCCGATATTCTCCGCCAGCCAGATGAACAGGGCCACCAGCCCGAACCCCAGCAGCAGCGGCATGCGGCGGTACGCGTTCCAGATACGGAAATGCACCCAGCAGCGGCCGAACAGCAAAGCCGCCGCCAGGAACAGGGCCCAGCGCAGGTCGGGCAGGACATGGTGGCTGAAGAAGTTGCCGTAACAGGCGGCGGCGAACAGGACCGTGGCAGCCAAGGGCGGATGCCGGGTGAAGCGGAAATCGAACAGGCGCCAGGCACGGGCGATGTAGCTGCCGACGGCGGCATACATGAAACCGGTGAACAGCGGCACACCGCCCAGCCGCAGCAGGCTGGGTTCCGGATAGATCCAGGACCCCATGGCCGTCTTGAAGAGCTCCATGCCGGTGCCGACCAGATGGAACAGGCCGATGACCACCGCCTCCTCCCGCGTTTCCAGGCGGGTGCGGATCAGAACGACCTGGAGCACCAGGGCGGCCAGGGTCAGGGCATCATAGCGGGCCAGGACGGCATCGCGGGGATAGACCAGGGACGTGCCCAGCAGCAGGGCCAGCAGCAGCCCGCCATAGAGACAGGCCCAGGCCTGCTTCATGCCGAAGCGCAGGAATTCATAGATCGCCAGACCCAGCGGTCCCCGCGCCGCCATGGTGGCGGCAAAGACCTGCTCCCGCCCGATGAACCGGGCCAGGGCCGGCCAGGACGCTGCGCTTGACGGATGCTCCATGCCCTTACCCCCGACGATCCCGCCAGAGATATCGCCGGGGTCCGGGGCGGAAAGATGGCGGCCTGTGTCACATCCGTCAGGGCGCCGTCCCTCCCCCCAGCGGCACGGCCATCGGAGCCGAGCTGTCCACAACGATCATCGGGACAGACCAGCCTGCCCGGACAGGAACCGGTCCGCCTGGGCGGCACCGGGGCCAGCCATGGCCTTCGCGCCGCCCACCAGACCAGCCCCCTCCCCGACAGATCAGCCGGGCCGGCCGCCCGTGATGGTGCCGATGAGGCCGGCGGTGCTGGCGTCATGGGGCTTGGCGGCCCCGCCTTCCAGCTCGGGCAGGATGGCCTTGGCCAGCTGCTTGCCCAGTTCCACGCCCCACTGGTCGAAGCTGTTGATGTTCCAGATGATGCCCTGGACAAAGACCTTGTGCTCATAGAGCGCGATCAGCATGCCCAGGCGCCGGGGATCGACGGTGTCCAGCAGGATGGTGTTGGTCGGACGGTTGCCGGGGAACACCTTGTGCGGGAGGAGATCCTCCAGTGCCGGGCCGGACTTGCCCTCGGCCGCCAGCTCGGCCCGCACCTCGTCCGGGGTCTTGCCGCGCATCAGCGCTTCCGTCTGGGCCAGGGTGTTGGACAGCAGGATCGGGTGGTGGCGGCCCAGCGGGTTCTGGGTCTGCACCGGGGCGATGAAATCGCAGGGGATCAGGTGGGTGCCCTGATGGATCAGCTGGTAGAAGGCGTGCTGGCCGTTGGTGCCGGGCTCGCCGAACAGGATGGGGCCGGTGGCATAGTCCACGGCATTGCCGTCACGGTCCACGCCCTTGCCGTTGCTCTCCATGTCCAGCTGCTGCAGATAGGCGGGCAGCCGGGCCAGATACTGGTCATAGGGCAGCACGGCATAGGCCGGCGCGTTCCAGAAATTGATGGACCAGACGCCGATCAGGCCCAGCAGCACCGGCAGGTTCCGCTCCAGCGGCGCGGTGCGGAAATGCTCGTCCATGGCATGGGCGCCATCCAGAAGTTCGGTGAACTTCTCCGGCCCCACCATCAGCGCGATGGGCAGGCCGATGGCCGACCACAGGCTGTAGCGTCCGCCGACCCAGTCCCAGAAACCGAACATGTTGTCCGGGTCGATGCCGAATTTGCGCACCTCGGCCTCGGCGGTGGAGACGGCGACGAAGTGCTTGGGCACCGTGGTCTCGTCCCCGCCCTTCTCCAGGAACCAGGCGCGGGCGGTATGGGCGTTGGTCAGCGTCTCCTGGGTGGTGAAGGTCTTGGAGGCGATGATGAACAGCGTCGTCTCCGGGTCCACCCGCTTCAGCACCTCGGCGATGTGGGTCCCGTCCACGTTGGAGACGAAATGCGCCGTCAGGCGCGGATGGTGCCAGGGCGTCAGCGCCTGGGTCACCATGGCCGGCCCCAGATCGGAGCCGCCGATGCCGATATTGACGATATCGGTGATGGGCTTGCCGGTGTACCCGGTCCAGTCCCCGGCGCGCACGCGGTCGGCGAAGGCCGACAGGCGGCGCAACACGGTGCGCACCTCGGGCATGACATCGGCGCCATCCACCAGGATCGGCCGGTCGGAACGGTTGCGCAGGGCCACATGCAGCACGGCGCGGTTTTCGGTGCTGTTGATGCGGTCGCCGGCGAACATGCGGTCGCGCCAGCCTTCGAGGTCGCGGGCGCGGGCCAGATCCAGCAGCAGCCGCACGGTCTCGTCGGTGATGCGGTTCTTGGAATAATCCAGCAGCAGCCCGTCCAGCCCCAGCGAGAAGCGCTGGAAGCGGCCGGCATCGGCGGCGAAAAGATCGCGCAGCGTGGTGCCGTCCAGGCTGCGGCGGTGGGTTTCCAGGGCGGTCCAGGCGGGCGAGCGGGTCAGGGCGGACATCGGGGCGGCATTCCTCGCTGCGGGCCGGGGTGTTTCCGGTTCTCGTGGCGCACCGGAAAACCCCCAAGCGTTCGGTTTACCGTGCGGCCGGTCCGGATGGTCCCGTCTGTCCCGGCCGCACTCTGGCGGCCCGATTGTTATCACGGTTGTGCTCGACCACAAGCCATGGAAGCCGCGGCTAAGCCACGCGGAGTAGGGGCATCAGCGGGATGATGTGCGGCGCCAGACCGGGAAGGGATGCACGGTGGCCACCGGCCCCGGCTCGCCCTGGTTCTGCGGCTGGCCCCGGTCCAGGGCGGCCACAAGTGTTTCATGCTCGTGCATCAGGCAGCGCAGGCGCGCCCACTGGACCCGGATCTCCTCCTCCAGGGCGGCGAGGCGGTCGCCGCCCTGGGATTTTGCTGCCGGGGCCGCCGCAGCCGGGGAAACGGCAAGAATTGCCGCCAGTCCCCGCTCCGAGCCAGGGCATACAGGCGGCGACGCCGCCGGCAGGGACACGGACGACGGCGAAAGGCGGCGGGTCGGACGGCTGCTGGGATCGAACAAATTTCCCTCCCGGGTCTGGACTGCCCGGGAGGGAAGCAAGCCACATGCCAGAAAGTGGTATCCCTAGCCGCGCTCACCGGCGGCGGTGCGGGTCGGCGTCACACCCTCGGGCTGGCCGACCACGATGGTGGTCAGCTGCGCCGGGTCGAGCAGGCGTTTGGCCACCCGCTGCACATCGGCCAGGGTCACGGCGTTGATGAGGTCGTTGCGGCGGTTGAGATAGTCGATCCCCAGCTTCTCCTGCTGCACGTCGAGCAGGATACCGGCGATGGCACCGTTCGAGGTGAATTGCAGCGGGAAGGAGCCGGTCAGATAGGTCTTGGCATCGTTCAGTTCGGCCTCGGTGATGCCCCTCTGCCCCACCTCGCCCCAGATCTGCTTGATCAGGTCGATGGCCTGGCCGGCCTTGGCGTTGACGGTGGAACCGCCCACGGTGACCAGGGCGGTGTGGTCGAGGGATTGCAGGCCGGAGCTGACGCCATAGGTCAGACCCCGCTTCTCCCGCACCTCCTCCATCAGACGCGAGGAGAAGCTGCCGCCGCCCAGCACATAGTTCAGCACGGTGGCAGCGTACCAGTCCGGGTCCTGCCGTTTGATGCCGGCCTGGCCCATGACCATGATGGTCTGCGGGATCGGGCGCGGCACCAGCACCGTCTCCCCGGCCGCCTTGGGCTGCACATCGGCCACGGCGAAGGGGGCCGCCTTGGCCGGCAGGCCGCCGAACACCCGGTCCAGCACCTTGGCCAGATCCTGCGGGCTGATGTCGCCGGCCACGGCCACCTTCAGCGTGTCGCGGGCCAGCCGGGCCTTGACGAAGCCGGCCAGATCATCGCGGGTGATGGCGGGCACCGTCTCCAGCGTGCCGCGCGCCGGACGGCCATAGGGATGGTCGGGGAACAGGGTCGACGAGAAGGTCAGCTGCGCCCAGTAGTTGGGATCGGCCTGGCTGCGCTTCAGGCCGGCGGTCATCTGGCCGCGGATGCGCTCCACCGCGTCGGCATCGAACCGGGGCTGGGTCAGGGCCAGCCGCAGCAGATCGAAGGCCGTCTCCCGCGTTTCCACCAGCGTGGTCAGCCCGCCGCCGAAGCTGTCGCGGCCGGCGCCGAAGCTCAGGCCGATGGAATTGTCCTCCAGCTTCTTTTGGAAGGCCTGGCTGTCCAGGCTGCCGGCGCCTTCATCCAGCGTGGCGGCCACCATGGTGGCCAGCCCCAGCTTGTTCTGCGGGTCCAGCGCCGAGCCGCCGTCGAAGGCGAACTGCAGGGAGATGACGGGATTCTTCTGGTCACGCACCAGCCAGGCTTCGATGCCGCCGGGGCTGACCACCCGCTCGATCTCCACCGCACCGGCCGGAAGGGCCAGCAGCGCCAGGGCGGCAATGGCGAGGGTGGCGGCCAGCGCCTGCCGGGCGGCGGTACGGGCCATGCTACGGAAAAGGGCGGTCATCAATGCTCCTCCCCCCGGGTCGTGGGCACCAGCGGCGCCGCGGCGGCGGCCGGACCGGTGACCGGGGCATCGGGATCGGGCAGCAGGATGCCCGTGACGTTGGTGTTCGGGGTCAGCACGGCGCGGGCGGCGGCATTGACCTGCTCGACAGTGACGGCGGCGATGCGGTCGGGCCAGGCCTCCACATCCTCCACCGTCCCGCCGGTGGCCAGCGCCTGGCCGAAGGCATAGGCCGGCCCCTGCAGGCTGTCGCGGGCGAAGATGGCCTCGCGCGTCAGCCGGGTCTTGGCCGTCTCCACCTCCGCCTGGGTGACGCCGTCCTTCAGCAGACGGGCCACCTCGGCCTCGATGCCCTGTTCCAGCCGGTCCAGATCCACGCCCGGCGCCGGGCTGGCGCCGATGGCCAGGGTCCCGAGATTGAATGCCTGGGCGTCGTAGGACAGGGAGACGCCGGCGGCCAGCTTCTGCTCCACCACCAGCGTGCGGTAGAGCCGGCTGGTGGCGCCGCCGCCCATGATGGTCTGCAGCACCTCCAGCGCGTAGGCATGCTCCTTGGCCCCGTCATGGTAGGAGGGTGCCTTCCACACGCGCTGCCAGCTGGGCTGGCGCACCTGGGCATCGACCAGGGTGATGCGGCGCTGGCCCTCGGTCGGCGGCTCCTGCACCCGTATGCGCTCGGGCACATCACGGCGGGGGACCTTGCCGAAGGTCTTCTCGGCCAGCGGCTTCAGTTCGGCGGCGGTGATGTCGCCCGCCACCACCAGCACGGCATTGTTGGGGGCATACCAGCGCCGATAGAAGGCCAGCGCGTCCTTGTCGTCCAGCGACGCCACCTCGTTCATCCAGCCGATGATGGGGGTGCCGTAGGGGTGATGCACGAACAGGGTGGCGTTGAGCTGTTCGGCCAGCCGGGCGCCGGGATTGTTTTCCGTGCGCTGGCGCCGTTCCTCCAGCACCACGGCCAGCTCGGGCTTGGTGATCTCCGGCGTCAGGCGGAGATCGGCCATGCGGTCCGCCTCCATGCCCATGACCAGTTCCAGCCGGTCGCGGGCGATATTCTCGAAATAGGCCGTGTAATCGTGGCTGGTGAAGGCGTTGTCGCGGCCGCCATTGCGGGCGATGGTCTTGGAGAATTCGCCCGGCGCGATCTCATCCGTGCCCTTGAACATCAGATGTTCAAGGAAGTGGGCGATGCCGGACTTGCCCCAGGGCTCGTCGGCGGAGCCCACCTTGTACCAGACCATCTGGCTGATGACGGGGGCGCGGCGGTTGGTCACCACCACCACCTGCATGCCGTTGGACAGGGTGAAGGTTTCCGGATCGAAGACGCGGGCGAAGGCTGGCGGCGCCAGCGCCACCAGCGCCGTCAGGGCCGCCCCGGCGGCCAGGCCGGCGGCATGGCGGCGGAGACGGGCAAGGGGCAGTGCAGTCACGGGTCACACCTCGGGCACGGGCAGGAGGGAACAGGGAAACAGGCCGGCGTGCCCGATGATACCGGTCGCCGTCGGGTCAGACCCCCGGGCCGCCGCGCGGCACGCGGTCCGCGGCGGCACTGTGGCCCGCCCGGACCCGTCCGCCAAATGAAACCGGGTTCATCTTCACCGTCCACCACGCTCCGGCCAGAAGCCGGCAAACAAAAAGGGCGCCGTCGCCAGCGCCCTTCTCTGCCTTCTGTCGGCCCGGTCCGCACCGGGTCCCGCCGGGGCTCAGTTGCCCAGGGGGATGCGCACACCGCGCGACTCGCCGGGCGCACCGCCCGACCCCGGCTCGGGGATGGCGACCTTGCTGCGCGGCGCGCTCGGGGTGACGGTGTCATCCCGGCTGCCCGGCTGGGTCACGATGTCGGGCTGCTGCTCGCCCTTCCAGAACATCAGCTTGTCGAGGAAATTCCGATCCCCGACCACGACACCCGGATTCTCGCGGTCGACGATGGCGCGGATGTCGGGATTGGCCTGATCGGCCCCGACCAGGGCCAGCAGCGCGCCTTCGCCGTTGCTCTGCTGACGGCTGACGCGCGGATCGATCAGCCCGCCCGTGCCGCCGCCGGCGGCACCGAACACGCTGCCGGCGTTGCGCGCCTCGCGGTCCAGCTCCTGCGGACGCGGGCTGCCCGGCTGCGGCGGACGCAGGCTGTAGTCCGGCGGGACCTCCAGCGGCGCACGGGCCACCACCTGGAACTCGTCGGGCGACGAGCGGTCGAACAAGCTGCACGCGGACAGCGAACCGGCCACGGCCAGCAGCATCATGGCCGGCAGAACGGCCCGCGAAACCTTAACCTCACCCATGGTCCGATCCGTACCTTCTGAACAAGTTCCCGACCTTACCCCCGCGCGGGCCGCGCGAACAGGCCTTCGGCTACCAGGAGAACCACACCGACGACGATGCAGCTGTCCGCCACATTGAAGGCCGGCCAGTGCCAGCCCGCAATATGGAAGTCAAGGAAATCGGCAACGGCCCCGAACCGGACACGGTCGATGACATTGCCGAGGGCGCCGCCGATCACCAGCCCGATGCTCACGGCCTGGAAGAGCTGCTGCGTCCGCTGCAGCCATACCACCAGAACGGCGCTGATGACCAGCGCCATGGCGATCAGCACATAGGGCATGAAGTCCGCCTCGTGGGCGAACAGACCGAAGCTGACGCCGCGGTTCCAGGCCATGACCAGATTGAAGAAGCCGGTGATCTGGGTCGGCGCCGTCGGCGCCAGGCAGCCCGGCCCGGTGGTGCCGGCCAGGCAGGGCAGCGCCACATGCAGAATCCACCATTTGCTGAGCTGGTCCAGCACGAAGGCCAGGGCGGCTACGCCGAATCCCACCGCCAGCATGCGCCGGCGCACCTGCGGTGCCGCCACCGCGTCCCTGGTCATCATCATCTATCCCTGTCTGCCCCTGTCTGCCGCCAAGACGCGGCGGGCCGTCTCTGCATCCCGCGCAATCTGGGCTTTTAGATGGTCGAGCCCGTCGAACTTCATCTCGGGCCGGAGGAAATGCCGCAGCTGCACCCGCAGGTGCCGGCCATAGAGATCACCGTCGAAATCGAACAGATTGACCTCCAGCCGCTCCACCAGCCCGCCGACGGTGGGACGGCGGCCCAGATTGGCCACCCCGTCGATCCACACGGTCCGTTCGCCCTGGTCGATGCCGGCCCGGACGGCATAGACGCCGAAGCGGGGACGCAGATAATCGTCCAGCTCGATATTGGCCGTGGGAAAGCCGATGGTGCGTCCGCGCTTGTCGCCATGCTCGACCCGGCCCTCGATCTCGAAGGCATGGCCCAGGATGGCCGCCGCCTTGTCCGGTTCGCCGGCCTGGAGCAGCTCCCGCACCCGGGTGGAGGAATAGACGGTGCCGTCGGGTGCCGCGGCCGGCCGCACCTCGCTGACGCCGAAGCCCAGGCCGGTCCCCATGCGGCGCAGAAAGTCGATGGTGCCCTGGCGCCGGTGGCCGAAGACGAAGTCATAGCCGGCCACCACATGGCGCGCCTCCAGCCCCGCCACCAGCACGTCGCGGACGAACGCCTCGGCCGAGTGCTGCGAGAAGGCGCGGTCGAAATGCAGGGCGAACAGCGCATCCACCCCCAGCGCCTCGATCAGCCGGGCCTTGATGCGCAGCGGTGTCAGCCGGAACGGCGGATCGTCGGGCCGGAACAGGCTGCGGGGATGCGGCTCGAAGGTCAGCACCGCCGACGGCGCCCCCAGCCGCTGCGCCACGGCCTGGGCCTCGGCGATGACGGCGCGATGGCCCAGATGCACCCCGTCGAAATTGCCCAGGGCCACGACGCTGCCGCGGATCGCCGCCCCCGGATCGGCGGAGCCCTGGTCGGGGGCGGCGCGATCGGCAGGCTCTTGACCAACGATATGACGATACAGCTTCATCAGGCCGGAGTCCGGTTCACTCGGGGAGACGCCGCCGAGGGGCAGCCCCTGCCGGAGCATGCCCGCAGCCGGCGGTGCCGCGCAGGGGTACGGGCACGGATATAGTCGCAAGCCCCCTGCCCGGTCCAGCCCCACCGGCAGATCGCCCGGAAGGAACGCGGATCAGGCCGCGTCGCCGGTCGGACGCGGCGGAACCATCACCATGGCCTCCCCCTCGATCACCGTGGTCTCGCCCACGGTGCAGATGGTGGACAGGATGGCGCGGCGCTTCTCGGCCACGATCTCCTTCACCGTCACGGTGGTGGTCACCGTTTCGCCGATGCGCACCGGCGAGCGGAAGCGCAGGGTCTGGGACAGATAGATGGTGCCCGGCCCCGGCAGACGGGTGCCCAGCACCGTGGTGATGAAGCAGGCCGACAGCATGCCATGGGCGATGCGGCCCTGGAACGGCGTGGCCCGGGCATATTCCTCGTTGAGATGCATCGGGTTGGTGTCGCCGGAGATGCCGGCGAACATGACGATGTCGGTTTCCGTGATGGTCCGGGCATAGACGCCGCGCATGCCCACATACAGGTCTTCCAGATAGAAGCCGGTGAGATCGGCGGGGTCGAGGCCGGTGCGGCGGGTGATGGCGTCCATGGGCGTCTCCTCTGCGGCGGGCCGACTCTGGTCAGGCCGACGCCCCCTGGGCGGCCCGGCGGGGTGGGGGCATGCTGCGCTGCACATACTACCTCCGCGCCAGGGTGACGGTCAAACCGGCACCGCCGCGGGCCGTGCCCGGCCGCGATGCGGTCCCATCTTTGTTCCTGCTTGCCCGTCGCGCTGGCCCGCCGCTAGGCTGCCCCTCCCGTCCACCAGCACAGCGGAGCGCCCGACCGTGCGGGATGCCGCCTGTCTTGCCACACACGCTCCGTTCTGGCGTTTCGAGCGCCTGTCCCGCCCCGGCGGGGCCTGGCTGCGGCTGGGCCATGGGCCGGCACCGGCCGGTCCGGCCCGCGGCAGCGTGCTGCTGCTGCCCGGCCGCTGCGAGGCCATCGAGAAATACGAGGAGCTGGCGCAGGCGCTGGCGGCGCGGGGATACCGCACCGTGGCCCTGGACTGGCGCGGCCAGGGCGGCAGCGCCCGCATGGCGGCCAACCGGCTCTGCGGCCATGTGGACCGGTTCGAGACCTTCCTGGACGATCTGGAGGCGGCGCTGCCGGCCCTGCTGGCCGACATGCCGCAGCCGGTCATCGCGCTGGGCCATTCCATGGGCGGGCACCTGCTGCTGCGATTCGCGGCAGACCGGACCGCCGAGCGGGCCGCGCAGGGCGGCCCCGGGCGCGTGCCCCCCTTCGCCGGCCTGATCGCCTGTGCCCCCATGCTGGGCGTGCGCCTGCCCATGCCGGAAGGGCTGGCCCTGCGCATCGCCACGGCCATGGTCGGCCGCGGCCTGGGCGAGCGCTATGCCTGGGGCCAGCGCGACTGGGGTCCCCATGACACGGTCTTCGCCGGCAACCGCCTGACCGGCGACCCCGTGCGCTTCCAGACCCAGGTGCGGCTGTTCACGGAGCATCCGGATCTGGCCCTGGGCGGCGCCAGCTGGGGCTGGCTGGCGGCGGCGCTGGCCTCGATCCGGCACCTGCTGGCCCCATCGCTGCTGGAGACAATGGATCTGCCGGTGCTGCTGCTGTCGGGTGTCAATGACGGCATCGTCCGGCTGGACCGGCACGCGGCGGCGGCCCGGCGGCTGCCGCACTGCACCCACCGGCGCTATGCCGGCGCCCGGCACGAGCTGCTGATGGAAACCGATGCCATCCGCGACCGGGTGCTGGCCGATATCATGGAATTCCTGGACCGGCTCGCCCCCGTCCAGGCCGAACACAAGAACGGGACGGAACAGACATGAACAGGACGACGGGATCGGCCGTGGCTGGGGCCGCGCTTTCCTTGATGGTGGGGCTGGCCAGCGCCGCGGCGC
This sequence comes from Oleisolibacter albus, assembly GCF_003336875.1. Taxonomy (GTDB): domain Bacteria; phylum Pseudomonadota; class Alphaproteobacteria; order Azospirillales; family Azospirillaceae; genus Niveispirillum; species Niveispirillum album. The sequence goes on from NZ_QGNJ01000016.1 coordinate 29,564, forward strand.
TGGCCGGATCGGCGGCGGAGTTCCGCCAGAGCGCCTTTCCGCCGCCGCCGGTGGCCAAGCAGGTACCGACCACGCTGGAGAAGCATGGCGATGTGCGCGTCGATCCCTATGACTGGATGCGCGACCGCGACTATCCCACCGTGGACGATCCGGCCATCCTGGAGCATCTGAAGGCGGAGAACGCCTATGTCGAGCGGGTGCTGGGCGACGCCGAGTCGCCGCTGCGCCGCACCCTGTTCGAGGAGATGAAGGGCCGCATCAAGGAGGATGACAGCGGCGTGCCCTACCGGGAAGGCGCCTACGAGTACCAGGTGCGCTACGAGGCCGGCAAACAGTACCCGGTCTATGTGCGCCGCCCGGCCGGCAAGGGCGATTTCGCCACCATCCTGGACGTCAACGCCCTGGCCGAGGGCAAGGGCTACATGCATGTCAGCAGCGCCAGCCCCAGCCCGGACGGACGCTATCTGGCCTTCACCGAGGATGATGACGGCTCCGAGCAGCTGAAGGTCCGGGTCAAGGACCTGACCACCGGCAAGACCATCGGCGGCGGAATCAGCGGCGCCAGCTACGGCGTGGCCTGGGCCTCCGACAGCAAGACCCTATTCTACACGCTGCAGGATGAGTTCCAGCGGGCCAAGAAGGTGATGCGCCACACCGTGGGCGCCGATCCCAAGAGCGACGTCCTGATCTATGAGGAAAAGGACGGCCCCTGGACCGTCAGCGTGGGCCGGAGCCTGTCCGGCCGCTTCATTGTCATCGGCGCGCAGAACAATGCCAGCAACGAGATCCGGCTGCTGTCCGCCGACCAGCCCACCGCCGCGCCCACGGTGCTGGTGCCGCGCCAGACCTTCCGTGAAACGCAGGTGGCGGACCAGGGCGACACGCTGTGGATCCTGACCAACGACACCCACCGCAATTTCCGCCTGGTCAAGGCCCCGGCCAAGGACCCGTCGCCGGCCAACTGGACCGAGGTCATCGCCGGATCGGACGATGTCTATCTGACGGGGATCGAGGCGTTCCGCGACTGGCTGATCCTGTTCGACCGCAAGGACGGCCAGCAGCGCGTGCGGGTGCGTGACGCCCAGGGCCAGGAGCATCTGATCGCCTTCCCCGACAGCAGCTTCGATGTCGGCCCCGGCGACAATGCCGACTACGAGGCGCAGACCCTGCGGCTGAGCTATGAATCGCTGGTCACGCCGCGGACCGTCTATGATTACGACCTCAAGGCCCGCACCCTGACCACGCGCAAGGTGCAGGCGATCCCCAGCGGCTATGACGCCAGCCAGTATGTCACCGAGCGGCTGATGGCGCCGTCGCGCGACGGCAAGACCAGGATCCCCGTCTCCATCGTCTACAGGAAGGGCTTCGAGAAGGACGGCAAGCGGCCGGTGCTGCTGTATGGCTACGGTTCCTACGGCATCCCCACCTTCCCCCGCTTCAGCACCAACCGCATCAGCCTGCTGGACCGCGGCTTCGCCTTCGCCATCGCCCAGATCCGCGGCGGGGACGAGATGGGCCGCGGCTGGTACGAGGACGGCAAGCTGGAGCACAAGACCAACACCTTCTTCGACTTCATCGACGCCGCCCAGTTCCTGGTGGCCGAGGGCTATGCCGGCAAGGGCACCGTGTCGATCCAGGGCGGCAGCGCCGGCGGCATGCTGGTGGGCGCCACGCTGAACCTGGCGCCGGACGGTCTGTTCCGCGCTGCCATCGCCCAGGTGCCCTTCGTCGATGTGGTCAGCACCATGTTGGACGAGACGCTGCCGCTGACCGCCGGCGAGTATGACGAGTGGGGCAACCCCAACGAGAAGGCCGCCTATCTGCGCATGAAGGGCTACAGCCCCTATGACAATGTCAGCGCCAAGCCCTATCCCCACATCATGATCACCGCCGGCCTGTCCGACCCGCGCGTGACCTATTGGGAGCCGGCCAAGTGGGCGGCCAAGCTGCGGGCCATGAAGACCGGCGACAGCGTGCTGCTGTCCTACACCAACATGGGCGCCGGCCACGGCGGCGCCGCCGGCCGCTATGACGCGCTGAAGGAGACGGCCATGGTCTACGCCTTCCTGCTGAAGGCCTATGGCATCGAGAAGTAAGCGGAACCCGGACCGGGGTCGATGCGGGGGGCGGCCACAGAAGGCCGCCCCTTTTCGTTGGCCCCTCGCCTCATCCGGGTCCTGGCCCGCCTACAGCACCGTCAGCATGCTGGCCACCAGCGGGTGGCGGACGATATCAGTGTCGGCCAGACGGACGACGGCGATGCCGTCCACCGCTTCCAGACGGTGAGCGATGTCGGCCAGTCCGGACAGGCCGTTCAGCAGGTCGGACTGGTCGGGATCGCCGGTCAGCACCATGGTGGAGTGCCAGCCCAGACGGGTCAGCAGCATCTTGATCTGGGGATAGGTGCAGTTCTGGGCCTCGTCGATGACGACGAAGGCGTTGTTCAGCGTGCGGCCCCGCATGAAGCCCACCGGCGCGATCTCGATGGTGCCGTCGGCCATCATGGTGCGCAGACGCTTCATGCCCAGCCGGTCCGACAGGCTGTCATAGAGCGGCCGCAGGAACGGGGCCATCTTCTCCGTCATGTCGCCCGGCAGATAGCCGATGCTCTCCCCCGCCTCGATGGCCGGCCGGGACAGGACGATGCGCTCCACCCGCCCCTTCTCCAGGGCCTCCACCGCCGCGGTGATGGCGAGATAGGTCTTGCCGGTGCCGGCCGGCCCCAGCGCCATGGTGAGGTTGTGCGTGGCAATGGCCTCCATCAGGTCCGCCTGGCCGACACTCATGGGCCGGACCTTGCGGACATAGCTCTGTTCCCGGCGCTCTTCGCCATCGGCCAGCGGGTCCCAGCCGCCGTCACGCGGGAACAGCGGGTGGACCTTGGCGTCGGCAGTCAGGGACTTGGGCTGGCGCTTGGCCATGGGGCATCTCCTCACAGGGTTGAGAAGGCTTGCGGGCGGAGAGCCGGCCCCCGGACAACAAAAAACCGCACCCTCGGGCGAGGTGTGCGGTCGATGCGGTCCAGCGTCGGGAGACGGCGGCGGCCGGGTGGTTCGCCGGTGCAGCGTCCACCCCCGCCTGCGGCAAGGCCGGCGGCGGGACGGGTGCGCGGAAGGGGACAGGTGCGCTGCGGCAAAACCCTCGTCCATCCATGGGGAACCACTGGCATGACGCTACTGCAAAAAACACCCTTCGTCAGCATCTGTTGCGTCTGTCACGGAAGTTTCACCCTATATCTTGCGCCTACGCCCGTTTGGACAGGGGATTATGACCCGCGACGGTGCTGGCCCGCGCCGGCCGGCCGGATTAGACTGAAGCCATCGCAACACGCGCCGCAACAGGAGCCATCCCATGGGCCGGTCCATGGATCATCGCAGGCCGCCGGGCCGTCCCGCCGCCGCCGCTGCCGGTACCGACGCGGAGTCCGGACAGGAGGGGTTGAGCGGGGCCGAGGACCGCCGCAAATCGCTCTACGCCCTGAAGGTCCTGTATGAGCGCGGGCTGCTGCCCGAGGCGGAGTACCGTCGGCGCCTGGCCGCGCTGGGCGGGACGCCGTGACCGGACCATCCGTGCGCAAGGGGAAGAGAGCGGCAAAATTGCACGATCGAAAGGCGAAAACTCCCTCTCCAACAGATATTGTGCTGCGACCGTCTCCTGTCGCAAGATGTGGGTGAGGGATTTCCTTGACGCCGGGTCCCATCTGGGCTTGAACGGCGGGCTTGAAGAGGCCGGATCATCCGCCGCGACCATCCGCGACGGCACCGGCAGTCACGGGCGGGGTCAGGACCGACAATGAGCAGCCAGGTGGCCACCAGGGACGCGCCGTTCCAGCTGCGCGGCGCAAACTTCACCATGATGGTGCTGAAGGTCGGCGACCCGCGCAATCCGAACTTCTTCCCGGTGCTGGCCGGCAAGATCGCCCAGGCGCCGAACTTCTTCCGCAACGCGCCCGTGGTGCTGGACCTGGACGACATCCCGGCCGGCGTGCCCTTCGATTTCGAGAATTTCTGCGGCCTGCTGCACAATCTGGGCCTGATCGCCGTTGGCCTCCAGGGAGGGACCAAGGAGCTGCAGGATGCGGCCCTGGCCGCCGGCCTGGCGGCCCTGCCCGCGGCCAAGGGCCGGGCGGAAGGCTTCGACCCGCTGGCCGGCACCGGCCGCAGCCCGGCCCAGGGCGTTCACAACATGCAGCCGCAGAGCGCGCCGGAGCCGGCCGCCGCCTCTCCTGCCGCCCCTCCTGCCGTTGCCGCGGAGCCTCTGCCCTATCAGCGCAGCACGCTGATCGTCACCGAGCCGGTGCGCTCGGGCCGGCAGGTCTATGCGGCCGGCGGCGATCTGGTGGTGGTGGCGCCGGTCAGCCCCGGCGCGGAACTGCTGGCCGACGGCAGCATCCACGTCTATGGTACATTGCGTGGCCGTGCCCTGGCGGGGGTCAGCGGCGACCGCAGCGCCCGGATCTTCTGTCAGAGCCTGGAGGCGGAGCTGGTCTCCATCGCCGGGCTGTACCGTGTCAGCGAGGATATGGACAAGTCCATCCGTCGCCGGCAGGTCCAGATCTTCCTCGATAACGGTTTTCTGCATATCGACCCCGTCGCCGCCTGACACGGGGCCTTGCTTTCGACATGTTTTTCGTCTGATTGGCCTTTTCGTTTTTGAGCAACCTCTGACCTTGGGAGACGCCTCTTGGCCAAGATCGTCACGATGACCTCCGGCAAGGGCGGCGTGGGCAAGACGACCTCCAGCGCCGCCTTCGGCACGGGCCTTGCCCTGCGTGGTTTCAAGACCTGCATCATCGACTTCGATGTGGGCTTGCGGAACCTCGACCTGATCATGGGCTGCGAACGCCGCGTGGTGTTCGACTTCGTCAACGTCATCAACGGCGAAGCCAAGCTGAGCCAGGCGCTGATCAAGGACAAGCGGGTCGAGAACCTGTACATCCTGCCGACCTCGCAGACCCGCGACAAGGATGCCCTGAGCAAGGAAGGCGTCGAGAAGATCCTGGACGAACTCAAGAAGGAGTTCGACTACATCGTCTGCGACAGCCCCGCCGGCATCGAGAAGGGCGCCCAGATGGCGCTGTACTTCGCCGACGAGGCCATCATCGTCACCAATCCCGAAGTGTCGTCGGTGCGTGACAGCGACCGCATCCTGGGTGTTATCCAGGCCAAGTCGCGTCGGGCCGAGCAGGGGCTGGAGCCGGTGAAGGAGCATCTGCTGCTGACCCGCTACGACCTGGAGCGCGTCGAGAAGGGCGAGATGCTGAAGGTCGACGACGTGCTGGAGATCCTGGCCATCCCGCTGCTGGGCATCATTCCGGAAAGCCCGGCGGTGCTGAAGGCCTCCAACGTGGGCATGCCGGTGGTGCTGGACGACAAGTCCGCCGCGGGGCAGGCCTATGCCGATGCCGTCGCCCGCTTCCTGGGCGAGAAGGTGGAGCATCGCTTCATGAAGCCGGAGAAGAAGGGCTTCTTCGACCGGCTGCTGCGGAGGTCTGCATGAGCCTGTTCGACATTTTCCGCCGAAAGGACCCTGCGCCCGCCGCCCAGGCCAAGGAACGGCTGCAGATCGTGCTGGCGCACGAACGCGGCGACCGCAACAGCCCGGAGTTCCTGCCGCAGCTGCAGAAGGAGCTGCTGGCGGTGATCAAGAAGTACGTGCCGATCGACGACGACAAGGTCGCAATCAAGCTGGAGCGCGAGAGCGGCTGTTCGGTGCTGGAGGTCAATGTGGAGCTGCCCGTGGGCAAGGCCCGGGCTGCCGCTGCTGCCGCCGCCGGCAAGCCCGCCGCGGCAAACTGATCCGGAGAGGGGGAAGCGGCGTCAGCCCTTCCCCCCTATCCATTGTTCAATCCGGGCGCCGTTGCGCCCCCCCCCCGCCGCTGCGCACCCGGTCAGGCCGGCTTGCGTTCGGCGAAGGTGTGTTCAGCCGCCGGGAAACGGCGGGCACGGACATCCTCGGCATAGGCCCGCGCCGCCTCGGCCATGGTCTGGCCGATTTCGGCATAGCGCTTCACGAATTTCGGCGTGAAGCCGCTGAACAGTCCGAACATATCGTCCGAGACGAGAACCTGGCCGTCACAGGCGGCGGAGGCGCCGATGCCGATGGTGACGATGGGCACCGACTCGGTGATCTTTCTGGCCAAAGGCTCCACCACCCCTTCAATGACCACCGAGAAGGCCCCGGCCTCGGCCACGGCCCTGGCGTCATCCAGGATCTTCTCCTGCTCGGCGTCGGAACGGCCACGGGCCTTGTAGCCGCCCAGGGCATTGACCGCCTGGGGCGTCAGGCCGATATGGCCCATGACGGGGACGCCACGGCGCACCAGGAACTCGATGGTCTCGGCCATTTCCCGGCCGCCTTCGAGCTTGACCGCGGCACAGCCGGTTTCCGCCAGCACGCGGGCGGCATTGCGGAAGGCCTGCTGCGGGCTTTCCTGGTAGCTGGCCCAGGGCAGATCCACCACGACGCAGGCGCGGCTGCTGCCGCGGACCACGGCGGCACCATGGGCGATCATCATGTCCAGCGTCACCGCCAGGGTGCTGTCCAGCCCGTACAGCACCATGCCCAGGCTGTCGCCCACCAGCAGGCAGTCCACATGGGGATCGAGCTGGCGCGCCACCGACACCGTATAGGCGGTGAGCATGGACACGGGCTCCTTGCCCTTGCGGGCCGCCAGCTCCGGGACGGTGATGCGTTTGATCTGAGCCGATGCGCTCATGGCCTTCCCCCATGCGTTCTTTGTGCAGTGCAAGGCTGCCTGTGTTGCCACAGCCCTACACCAAAGGAAACCGGGGGTAAATCACCGCGGCAGTGGGACGCGGGGTCCCACCGCCGCAATCCGCCGCCGCCGCGGCCGGTCAGGACAGCAGCCGCATCTCGCCCCGGGCCCGCTTGGAGGCCATGGGCAGGATGGGGTTGGCCGAGGCCTCGGCCGAGCTGCGCACCCGCCGCGCCACCTTCTTGTAGGCGCCGCTTTCGATCTGGCGGATACGTTCCTTGCTGACCCCGTACTGCTGGGCCAGCGTCTCCAGCGTCACCGGCTGGTCGCTGAGATTGCGCGAGACGAAGATGTGCCGCTCGCGGTCGCCCAGGATGGTCAGCGCCTCCACCATCAGGGCCCGGCGGGCATCCATCTCGCTCTTCTCGGCCAGACGGTATTCGACCGTGTCGCTGTCATCTGCCAGCAGATCCAGGGCCTCGCTGTCGCCATCCTCGCCCACCGGCACGTTCAGCGAGGTGACCGGCGTGGCGAAGCGGTGCTCCATCTCCCGCACCTCCTCCACGCTGGCCCCCAGCTCCTCCGCCACCTTGGCGGCTTCCGCGTCGGTCATGACACGGTCCTGGAAGCCCAGGCGCCGCTGGGTCTGGCGCAGGTTGAAGAACAGCCGCTTCAGCGCGGCGGTGTTGCCGCCCTTGATCATGGACCAGTTGTGCAGAACATAGGACTGCACCTCGGCCCGGATCCACCACAGGGCATAGGTGGCCAGACGGAAGCCGCGGCTGGGATCGAACCGCTGCACCGCCTTGACCAGGCCGATATTGGCCTCGGATATCAGATCGCCGATCGGCAGGCCGGAGCGGCCATATTTGGAGGCGATCTTCACCGCCAGCCGCATATGGCTCTTCACCAGCAGGTCGAAGGCCCGGCGATCCTGGCGCTCCACCCACGCCTCCGCCAGCTGCTGCTCCTCTTCGGGCTTCAGCATGGGGTAGCGATTGGCCTGCGCCGTGTAGGACCGCAGAAGGTCAATGCTGTCGGAATACGCCGTCATGCGTCTGTCTCCTTGCGACACGGCGGACGCCCCTCCCGGCCCGGCTGTCGGCACCGGCTGCGTCATCGTTTGCCGCTCCTCCTTGGAACGGTTCTAATGTATGTCGTTCCCCGCCGGGGCGCAAGACCCCTGGCATTACTCGGGCATTAAATGGCTGTCATGCACCGGCGCCGCAGCGCCCATTCATGACCCTTGTCTCCCGAACCCTTGTCCCCCGGCCGCCGGTTCCTGGCGTCCGCCGCCGACGAGATGACGCCGTCTACAGGCACTTCATGGCGTAAAGCGCCTTGGTCAGGTACTGGTGCAGGTTCAACCGTTCCACCAGATAATCGGCATCGCCACTGGGGGCGGTCCGGGCGGCCTCATCCATGGCCTGATCCCATTGACCGACGGTGAAATCGCCGCGCCCGATCAGCATCACGGCCTTCAGCTCGTGCCGTGCATCGGGCGGCAGGGCGTCGATGGCCGCCCGCAACTGCGTAATCTCGCCCAGCTTTGTGGTTTTTTCGAGGACGTTGAGGCTGTCGAGATCCGTCGGATTGCGGCTGCCGCGCTCCAGCGGCTGGTCGCCCAGGTCGATGTCGTGCAGGCCGCCGATCAGCTGGCGATGGGCATCGCCCGCCTTGCGCGCCAGCTCGGCGATCTGCTGGACCTGGGCGACCTCAAGTAGGCTGAGCATGGGATCTCCTCCAAGGTATGGACCTCGAAGGGCAACAGCGTCCCGGCGGCGGTGTCACGCCGCCGGAAGCAGGACTGTCACGCCGGACCCGGCTCAGGCGGCGCCGGCGGGCACCTGGGCCAGGGCATCCAGCACCAGCCCTTCGGTCAGCACCTGCGGCAGCACCACCGGCTCGGCCCTGCCCGGCACATAGAGCAGATAGAGCGGCACCCCGCTGCGGCCGAAGCGCGCCAGCATGCGGGTGATGGTGGCGTCGCGGTTGGTCCAGTCGCCCTTGAGGTAGGTGATGCCGCGCTCGGCCATGGCCGCCTTGACCGCGGCGGCGGACAGCGAGGTCTTCTCGTTGACCAGACAGGTGATGCACCAGGCCGCCGTCAGATTGACGAACACGGGCTTGTTGCGCCCGGTCAGCTCGGCCAGACGCGCCTCGCTGAAGGGCTCGTGCCCCTCGCCCGCGGCGGCGGCGGTCTCGGCCGCGGCGGCCGGAGCCGGTCCGGCCGGCAGGCGCACCAGGGCCACGGCCGCCACCAGGGCCAGCAGCCCGAAGGCGGAGGCGCCGAGGCGCCAGCCGGTGTCGGCGGTGCGGGTCACGCCATAGAGCCAGGCGGCGAAGGCCACCAGCACCATGCCGCCCAGCACCCCGGCCACGGCCGCAGGCCCGGCCTGCAGCGACAGCACCCAGACCAGCCAGGCGGCGGTGGCGTAGAGCGGAAAGGCCAGGGCCTGCTTCAGCCGGTCCATCCACAGGCCCGGCCGCGGCAGCCGGCGCAGCAGGGCCGGGCTGAGGGTCAGGGCCAGGAAGGGCAGCGCCATGCCCAACCCCAGCGCCAGGAACACGGCCAGGGCTTCGTACCAGGGCTGCAGCAGGGCGTAGCCGACGGCGGCCCCCATGAAGGGGGCGGTGCAGGGCGTGGCCACCACCGTGGCCAGAACACCGGTGAAGAAGCTGCCGCTGTACCCTTCGCGCCCGGCCAGCCCCTGCCCCACGCCCATGAAACTGCCGGCGATGCTGAACACACCGGACAGCGACAGGCCCAGCAGGAACATGACATAGGCCAGGATTCCCACCACCAGCGGGTCCTGCAGCTGGAAGCCCCAGCCGATCTCCGCTCCGCCGGCCCGGAGCGCGATCAGCACGCCGGCCACGGCGGCGAAGCAGACCAGCACACCCGCGGTATAGACCAGACCATGGGCGCGGGCATGCTCCGCCTCATGCCGGACCAGGGCCAGGGCCTTCATGGACAGGACGGGGAAGACGCAGGGCATCAGGTTCAGCACCATGCCCCCCAGCAGGGCGAAGAGCAGGGCCGGCCCCAGACCCAGCCCCGCCGTCTCGGTCGCCGCCGCCGTGGGCAGGGTCGCCGCGGCGGAAGCGGCCGTGCCGGGGGCGGACCCGTCCGGCGTGGCCGCGACCCCGGTGGCAGCCCCGGTGGCAGGCACGCTGATCTGCAGGGCCTGACGGGCCGTGGCGCCGTCGCCCAGCTTCTCCTCCAGCACCAGCACGCCGCGGATATCCTCCTTGGGCAGGGCGCCGCCGACGGGGAAGGTCAGATGCAGCCCGTCCCCATCGGTGGTCAGCGTCTGGGCGGCGTTGGGACTGGCGACGGTCCACTGTTCCGGGAAGAAGAAGGCCCCGGCAAGCCGGCCGGCCTCCGCCTGCGGCAGGGCCAGAGTCAGCCTGTGCTGTTCCTTGCCCGCCTCGAACCGGGCGGGGAACGGATTGTCCGCCGGCAGGCTGGCGCGGGCGGCGGTGAACAGGGCAGCCGCCTGTGGCGACGGGGCGGCGGGACCGGCCGCCACCGGCAGGGTCAGGCTCAGGGTGGCCGACTCGGGAATACAAATGTCCTCACAGACCAGCCAATCGGCGGCGGCGGTCAGGGTGACGGGCTGCCCCGGCACGGCATCGGCCGGCACGGTCACCGGCGTCAGCAGATGCACCTCGCCGGCATAGCCGAAATTGACCAGCGGCCCGATGGGGAACCGCTGCGGCGCCGGCCAGACGATGGCGCCGGCGCTCCAGCCCGGGGGCAGGGTCCATTTGATCTCGGTGGCGATGCCGCTGTCGCCCGGGTTCAGCCAGTAGGTGTGCCAGCCCGGACGGATGCGCTGGGTCAGCGCCAGCCAGACGGTCCGGCCGGGCACAGCCGCCTGCTCGGCCGTCAGCTCCGCCTCGACATTCTCGGTGCGGACCGGGTTGGCGGCGGCGGGCGCACTGGTGGCGGGCAGGGCGGCGGTGAGGCCGAAAAGGACGAGGAGAAGGGCGGCGGCCTTGTGCAGCATGGGACCCGGACCTGTCAGACGCATGGGCGAGGCGGATGGGGCGAGGCGGATATATGGACCCTGCCGCCCTGCACCGCCACCCTGCCACAGCGCGGGGCGGCAACGGAACCCATGTCGCAGGGGCGCCGACAGGGACAAGGCATTCCGGAGGTTGAAGGCTGGCCTGCATGCGGGTAGGGTCGCAGCCCCCGCCCGCCGGGGCGATGTGTGCATGACCAGACGCCGCGCCCGACGGTCGGGCGCCTGCATTGCAAAGGGAAGTTCCATGGCCGTCCACCGTATGAAGCTGCTGATCATCGGCGCCGGGCCCGCCGGCTATACCGCCGCCATCTATGCCGCCCGCGCCAGCCTGGAACCGACCCTGGTCCAGGGCATGCAGCCCGGCGGACAGCTGACCATCACCAAGGATGTGGAGAACTTCCCGGGCTTCGCCGCCCCCGTCGAGGGGCCGGAACTGATGGAGCAGATGCGCCAACAGGCCGAGCGCTACGGCACGCGCATGGTGTTCGACGTCATCACCGAGGTGGATTTCAGCAAGCGCCCCTTCGTCTGCAAGGCCGACAGCGGCGACGAGTTCGTGGCTGACGCCGTGATCATCGCCACCGGCGCCCAGGCCCGCTGGCTGGGCATCCCCGGCGAGCAGCATTTCCAGGGGGCCGGCGTGTCGGCCTGCGCCACCTGTGACGGCTTCTTCTTCCGCGGCAAGCCGGTGGCCGTGGTCGGCGGCGGCAACAGCGCCCTGGAAGAGGCGCTGTACCTGACCCATCACGCCAGCAAGGTCACCCTGATCCACCGCCGCGACAGCTTCCGCGGCGAGCGCATCCTGCAGGAGCGCGTGGCCGCCAATCCCAAGATCGAGGTGGTCTGGGACAGCGTGGTCGAGGAGATCCTGGGCGAGGGCGGCTCCAGCTTCACCGATCCCAAGCGGGTCACCGGCGTGCGCCTGCGCAACCTCAAGACCGATGCGGTCAGCGATCTGGCACTGGAAGGCGTGTTCGTCGCCATCGGCCACGACCCCGCGACCAAGGTGTTCAAGGGCAAGCTGGAGATGGATGCCGAGGGCTATCTGCTGACGGCGCCGGACAGCACCAAGACCAGCATCCCCGGCGTTTTTGCCGCAGGCGACGTCAAGGACAAGGTGTACCGCCAGGCCGTCACCGCCGCCGGCATGGGCTGCATGGCGGCACTGGAGGCCGAGAAATGGCTCGCCATCCAGGCGGCGAGCCCGGCCGAGGCCTTCGCCGAGGCATCGCGCCAGAGCATGATCGGTGCCTGGTGATCCGAAAGACCCTCACCTTTCGTCGAGCTAGTGTGGTCGGCGGCGCTGGGTTACCACAATCCCTAGCGCTTCCGGCGGCATCGGTATATCATCCATGCGCCGGGCGCATTCCGCGCCCGGCCAAGATCTCCAGCGGCCGGGTTCCCGTCGGCCGCTTCACCTAGGGACAGGTCATGGATTGGGACAAGCTTCGCGTCTTTCACGCGGTCGCGGAGGCGGGCAGCTTCACGCATGCGGGGGAAACCCTGAACCTCAGCCAGTCGGCGGTGAGCCGGCAGATCAGCGCGCTTGAGGAGAGCCTGCATGTGCCGCTGTTTCACCGGCATGCCCGCGGCCTGATCCTGACCGAGCAGGGCGAGCTGCTGTACCGCACGGCGCGCGAGGTGTTCGCCAAGCTGTCCATGACCGAGGCGATGCTGTCCGAATCGAAGGAGCATCCCAAGGGTCCGCTGAAGGTGACCACCACCATCGCCTTCGGCTCGACCTGGCTAACGCCGCGGGTCAAGGAATTCCTCAGCCTGTTCCCGGATGTGCAGCTGACGCTGCTGCTGGACGACAATGAACTGGACCTGTCCATGCGCGAGGCGGATATCGCCATCCGCATGTCGGCGCCGCGCCAGCCGGATCTGATCCAGCGCCATCTGATGACGGTGCGCGTGCATCTGTACGCCCACAAATCCTATCTGGAGAAGCGGGGCGTGCCGCAGTCCATCGCCGAGCTGGACCAGCACGACCTCATCGCCTACCCGAACGAGGCCCGCGCCCCGGTGGCCAACATCAACTGGCTGCTGCATGTGGGTGACCCGCCCGGCGGCGAGCGCCGCACGGCGCTGCGCGTCAACAGCCTGTACGCCATGTCGCGGGCCGTGCAGAGCGGGCTCGGCATCGCCGCCGTGCCCGACTATGTGGTCGAAGGCCGGCCCGATATCGTGCGCGTGCTGCCCGATGTCAGCGGCCCCCGCATCGACGCCTATTTCGTCTATGCCGAGGAGCTGCGCCACTCCAAGCGCATCGCCGTGTTCCGCGATTTCCTGGTCAAGAAGGTGGCGGAAACCTTCCCGGCCAGCCATGCGACCACCGCATAGCAAGGCTCGCGCTTCACCCCTGGTGAAATCAACGGGAATGCATATTTTCAGGGCACTGGTTGCTGCGGAGCAGCACCCAGCGTTTCGCCCCGGATTACCCGTCCGGGGTTGGGTCTTCGGACCCGCGTCTCCCAGACGTGAAGCCTCCCTGTTCAACTCGCCCGGAAGGCATGGCTTTCCGGGCGTTCTTTTTTCCGCCCCCTGAAATCAGACGACCGCTGATGCCGCTGCCGCGGCGGGCCGTGTGCCGTGCGCGCCGTGGGCCTGGGATGCCGTTAACAGGGCGACAGACCCTCGGCCTAAATTATAGGCTGGCAAAAGCCTATTTTTTAATCATGCAATTTTTGCAGGACCGGCGAGCTTAGGTATGTCCGTCAGGTCGCCTGCATGGGGAATCACCTCGATGACGGTGAACCCGTGCTCCTCAGGGAACCGGATCTGGGCCTTACGGCGGGCGCGGGCCGGATCGCCGGCAAAGAAGAAGACATAGCGGCCATCGTCCCACAGGGCGGTGATGACCCGCGGCTCCAGCGGCGGCGCGGCGGCCGGGTCGCGGCGCACCCGCAGGACCCAGCCCGTTTCCGACAGGCCACGCCGCTCGTCCAGCACCAGGATGCGGCGATCCATTGCCTCCAGGTCGCGGATGCGCTGCTGCAACGTCTGGAGACGGTCGCGCAGATCGTCGGTCTCGTTGCTGTCCTGACCCGAGGTCAGCCGCTGGTTGAGGCTTTCCTTGGCCAGTTCGCGGATGCGCCGGCTCAACGCCTGCTTGCGCCGTTCCAGTTCGCGGATGCTGCGGTGGGCATCGGCGATGACATGGCGGGCCCGCTCCAGCGACGGCCGGGTCGACAGGACCACGATGAACAGCCCGAGCAGCAGGGGAAAGGAGATCATGCCGACGCCGCCTCCGGCGGAGGCGGGTCCCCGGCCGGTGCCGGCTCCTCGGCCAGCGGCAACGGCTGGATATGCACGACCTTGAAACCGCCGGAGGCGGGAAAGGCCCGCTCCAGCTCATGCTTGGCCTCGTCCAGGGTCCTGGCCCAGACATGCACCGGGCAAGGCATGCCCCAGCTGGCATCGTAGAAGGGGTGCTTCTCGCCCCGCTTGGCCTGATGCGCCACCGAGCTGTTGAAGACCAGCGCCTCGAAGGGATGGTGGGGCCGCGCCTCCGAGCCGAGCAGGCGGACGAAGCGGTGTGGCGCCATTTCCAGTTCACGCAGGCGGCTGCGCAGCTGCTTTTCCTGACGCTGCACCCCGAACAGTTCCGCCGCAGCCCCGGTGGCAGCCTCCTTGCGCGCCTCCACGCGGCTGGACAGGCCGTTGACGATGCGGGCATAGCGGACGATGGCATCGCGCAGCGGCTGTTCCCTGCCCTCGCTGCGGATCAGCACGGCCCAGACGAAGCCGCCGACGGCGATCAGCAAATTGACACCGATGGCCGCCAGGAACGTCAGCAGGGCAAACTGCACGATACTGAAGAGACTGGGGCCCACCACCGCCTCCCGGCCCGGAGCAACGCTCTCAAAGACGCTACGATATGTCAGCCCCCGGGGGAATGGGCAGGTCCAAACGGACAGGGTAGAGCGGCGGGGAATGTGCCGCAGCGGTTGTGCCGATTTCCCCTCGACACCCGGTCGGGACAGGCGTTCGATTGGCGCTGGAGGAAAATGGGCGCCAGCCGCGGACAGACCGGCGGGCGGCCCGATGGCCGACCGCCCGCGCTGCCCCCGGGGTGCCCGTCACGCACCACAAACCGGAGGCGGAAGATGATGAACGGCATGAGGTCCGGGCCGCGTGTTGCGGCCCTGGTAGGACCCTATCTCAGCGGTAAGACCACGCTGCTGGAAGCGCTGCTGCTGGCCGCGGGCAATCTGCACCGCAAGGGCAGCGTCAATGACGGCTCCACCGCCGGCGACAGCAGCCCCGAAGCCCGCGCCCGCCATATGAGCGTGGAGATGAACCTGGCCTCCGGCGACTATCTGGGGGAGCGCTGGACCTTCATCGACTGCCCCGGCTCGGTCGAGCTCCAGGCCGACACGCTGCGCGCCCTGCAGGTGGCCGACGTGGCCATCGTGGTCTGCGAGCCGTCGGCGGACAAGGCGGGCATGCTGGCCCCGCTGTTCCGCATGCTGGACGAGATGTCCATGCCGCACATGGTCTATATCAACAAGATGGATCAGCTGGCCGGCAGCGATGTGCGCGTGCGCGACGTGCTGGCGGCCCTGCAGGGCGTGTCCGAACGGCCGCTGGTGCTGCGGGAGGTGCCGATCCGCGACAATGGCAGCATCACCGGCCATGTGGATCTGGTCAGCGAGCGCGCCTATCACTGGCGCCCCGGCCAGACCTCGGATCTGGTGCCGATGCCGGCCACGGTGAAGGAACGGGAACAGGATGCCCGTCAGCAGCTGCTGGAAGCCCTGGCCGATTTCGATGACCAGCTGCTGGAACAGCTGCTGGAGGATGTGACTCCCGAGCGCGACGACGTCTATCGCCATCTGGCCCAGAATCTGGCCGAAGACCTGATCGTGCCGGTGTTCCTGGGCTCGGCCGACCGCGACCATGGCGTGCGCCGGCTGCTGAAGGCGCTGCGCCACGAGGTTCCCACCGCCGAGCGCACGGCGGCCCGGCTGGAGATTGCGGCCAGGACCGACGGTCCCCTGGTCGAGGTGTTCAAGACCCAGTACGCCGCCCATGCCGGCAAGCTGTCCCTGGCCCGCATCTGGTCCGGCCCGGTGCAGGACGGCATGACCCTGGCCGGGGAGCGGGTCGGCGGCGTCTATGCCTTCGGCCCCGGCGGGCTGGTCAAGAAGACCACGGCCGATGCCGGCGAGGTCGTGGCCCTGGCCCGGCTGGACAAGCCCAGGGCCGGCGACCTGCTGACCGAGAAGGAGATGACGGGGCGTGCCCCGTTCTGGCCGGCGGCGCCGGAGCCGGTCTATGCCCTGACCGTGGAGGCGGAGCAGAAGACCGACGAGGTCAAGCTGACGGCCGCCCTGGCCAAGCTGGCCGAGGAGGATGCCAGCCTGTCCTTCCGCCATGACACCGAGATCGGCGAGCTGGTGCTGTCCGGCCAGGGGCCGGTGCATCTGCAGATCGCGCTGGACCGGCTGCGCAGCCGCTTCAACCTTCCGGTCCGCAGCCGCGCCCCCGGTGTGCCCTATCGCGAGACCATCCGGCGCGGCAGCGCCCAGCATGCCCGCTTCAAGCGCCAGACCGGCGGGCACGGGCAGTTCGCCGACGTGCATCTGGAGGTGCGGCCGCTGGCCCGCGGCGAGGGCTTCCGCTTCGAGGACAAGGTGGTGGGCGGCGTCATCCCCCGCACCTACATCCCCGCCGTGGAGGACGGCGCCCGGGAGGCCATGGCCCGCGGGCCGCTGGGTTTCCCGGTGGTGGACATCGCGGTGGCCCTGACCAACGGCCAGTACCATGCGGTGGACAGCAGCGAACTGGCCTTCAAGACCGCCGGACGCATGGCCGTGCAGGAGGCGCTGACCAAGGGTGAGCCGGTGCTGCTGGAACCGATCCTGCAGGTCACCTTCGTGACGCCCACGGACTATACCAGCCGGGTGCAGCGGCTCATCAGCGGCCGGCGCGGACAGATCCTGGGCTTCGACTCGCGCACGGACTGGCCGGGCTGGGACGAGGTCAAGGCCCTGATCCCGCAGGCCGACATGGGTGATCTGGTGATCGAGCTGCGCTCACTGACCCTGGGCCTGGGCGGGTACAGCGCCAGCTTCTCGCATCTGGCCGAACTGGTGGGCAAGCAGGCCGACCGCGTGGTGGAAAGCCGGGCCGCGGCGGCCGCGGCGGCCTAACGCTGCCGCCGCGTGGGGTCCTCTCGGGCACCTTTGTCCGCGTGGAATGTTGTGTCCAGCAGGCGGGGGGCCGGCGGCCCCCCGTCCCTCCCCACGCGACAATGGACAGCGACCCATGGACCAGCTTCAGCGTCCCGACACCGAAACCGACCGCACCCCGGCCTCGCGCGAGTCCCTGCCCGTGCAGACCGGCATCGCCGACGAGCAGCGCCAGCGTCTGTCGGAAGGGCTGGCCCGCGTGCTGGCCGACACCTACACGCTTCTGGGCAAGACCCATGGCTTCCACTGGAATGTGACCGGCCCCCAGTTCCATTCGCTGCACGAGATGTTCCAGATGCAGTACGAGGATCTGACCGGGGCGGTGGACGATCTGGCCGAGCGCATCCGCGCCCTCGGCCATTTCGCCCCCGGCAGCCTGTCGCAGTTCCTGAAACTGACCGAGATCGAGGACGAACATGGCGTCCCCAGCGACCGCGGCATGCTGGAACAGCTGGTGCGCGACAATGAGACGGTGAACCGGGCCTGCAAGGCCGTGGTCGAGGTTGCGCAGGATGCCGGCGACACCGTGACCGAGGATCTGATGAACGGCCGCATGGCCTATCACGAAAAGGCGGCCTGGATGCTGCGGGCCAGCATCGGCTGAGGCCGGGCCCGGCCGAAATCCCTGTCACGGCTCCGCTTTCCCGGGTCCCCGGCGGGCACCCGCCCCCTTGACAGCGCCCCGCCCCGGCTCGCAATGCTGCGGACCGGGGCGGCCGCCGTGCCGCTTCCGCGCGTCTGACGGGAGTTGGTCATGGAGCCGTTGCTGAGCTACAGCCTGTCGCATTTCCCGGCCTATCTGGCCTATGCCGCCTCGCTGGCGGTGCTGCTGACCGTGGCTGTGGTCATCTATCTGTTCATTACCCCCTACAAGGAGATCGCCCTGATCCGCCAGGGCAATTCGGCCGCTGCCATCTCCTTCGCCGGTGTGCTGCTGGGCTTCGCCCTGCCGCTGAATGCCGTCGGCTCCTCCGCCGGCAGCCTGCTGGACATGCTGATGTGGAGCGTGATCGCCCTGGTCAGCCAACTGGCCGCCTTCCTGCTGGCCTCGCGCCTGCTGGGGGATCTGCGTTCCGGGATCGAGCATGACAAGATGGCCCATGGCATCCTGCTGGCCGCCCTGTCGGTCACGGTGGGCCTGATCAATGCGGCCAGCCTGACCTATTGAGCCGTATCCGTTTCGCCACGGCCCGCCCATCGCCGGTGGATTGGCCCTGGGCATGGGGGCCGCGGCCTGCTAGAGCGGTGTCAGGCTCCCTGTTCCCGTTTCGTCCATGGCCGCTGCCGATCTCCTGCTGAATGGTGTTGCGCTGACGCCCGACCTGTCCGGCGCCCTGTGGTGGCCCGGGCGGCGCTGGCTGGTGGTGGCCGACCTGCATCTGGAGAAGGCGTCGTCCTATGCGCGGCACGGCCAGATGCTGCCGCCCTACGACACCGCGGCCACGCTGGCGCGGCTGGCGGAGGTCTGCCGCCGGCTGGACCCGGCCCGCGTCGTCTGCCTCGGCGACAGTTTCCATGACCGTGATGCCGCCGCCCGCATGTCGGTCGATGACGGCCGGCGCGTGGCCGCCCTGACCGCGGCCCGCGACTGGGTCTGGATCAGCGGCAACCACGATCCCGCCCCGCCGGAGGGCTGGGGCGGCACGGTGCTGGCGGACCTGGCCGAGGGCGGGCTGCTGTTCCGGCACGAGGCGGCCGCCGGCCCCGCCGCGGGTGAGGTGTCCGGCCATTACCATCCCAAGGCGGCGGTACGCACCCGCGGCGGCCGGCTGACGGCCCGCTGCTTCGTCAGCGACGGCTGCCGGCTGATCCTGCCGGCCTTCGGCAGTCTGACCGGTGGGCTGAATGTGCTGGACCCGGCCGTGGCCGATCTGCTGCGGCCGGACTTCCAGGTCTGGCTGCTGGGACGGGACGGGGTCCATCGGCTGCCTGCCAGCCGGCTGGCGGCGGAGCCGCGGGGCCTGGCGGCGCTGGCGCCCTGAACGGGCTGCGGACGGGAGGCAGCACCCGGAAAAGCGGCCGGCCCGGAGCAGGGGGGCATGCTCCGGACCGGCCACCGGAACGCCACCGGCAACCCTGGGGGACGGTGCGCGGGAGCACCGAAGGCTGCAGACGACGACCCTTGTGGACACAGGTTGGCACAGTGCCGCCCAGGATCAAGGGACGGCGGCACTGTCCCTTCGGTTCTTACGGTTAGGATGGCCCTGACGCCGTTGGGGCTTTTCCAGAGCGGGCATTGACGCCGCCTCCCGGCGCTCCACCTCATGCACGGTCCCGTTGCATGCCGTGTGATGATGTCCCTGTCCCCCTGTCTCGTCTGGTTCCGCCAGGATCTGCGGCTGGCCGACAATCCCGCCCTGCGGCTGGCCGTGGAGAGCGGCCGCCCGGTGCTGCCCGTCTATGTGCTGGACGATGGGACACCCGGCGACTGGCGCCCCGGCGGCGCCTCGCGCTGGTGGCTGCACCACAGCCTTGCCGCCCTGTCAGCGGGGCTGGAACGGCTGGGGGCACCGCTGATCCTGCGCCGGGGGCCGGCCGATCTGGTGCTGCCGGCACTGGTGGAGGAAACCGGCGCCGGCATGGTGGTGTGGAACCGCTGCTACGAGCCCTGGGCCATCGCGCGCGACACACGCCTGAAGGCCGCGCTGCTGTCCGACGGCGTCAGCGTGAAGAGCTGCAACGGCAGCCTGCTGCACGAGCCTTGGGATCTGGCCACCGGGGGTGGCCAGCCCTACCGGGTGTTCACCCCTTATTACAAGGCCGTGCTGGCCCGCGGCGCGCCGCAGACGCCGCTGCCGGCCCCGGCGGCCCTTCAGGCCCCCGCCCGGCTGCCCGTGTCGGAGATGCTGGCGGACTGGGGCCTGCGGCCCACGGCCCCGGACTGGGCCGGCGGGCTGCGGGCGGCCTGGACACCGGGCGAGGACGGCGCCCGCGCCCGGCTTGCGGCTTTCCTCGACGGGCCGGCCGGGGATTATGCCGGGAGGCGGGATTTCCCCGACCGCGACGGCACCTCCCGCCTGTCGCCGCACCTGCATTTCGGCGAGATCTCGCCCCGTCAGGCCTGGCATGCGGCGCTGGCCGTGACGGCCGCGCATCCCGATCGTGAGAAGGGGATTTCAGCGTTCCTGCGGGAAATCGTCTGGCGCGAATTTTGCCATTCCCTTTGCTATCACTTCCCGGAATTATCGGCGCGCCCGCTCAACCCCCGGTTCGAGGAATTCCCGTGGCAGCCCGACCCGACGCTGATGGCCGCGTGGCGCCGCGGACGTACCGGCTATCCCATCGTGGATGCCGGGCTGCGCCAGCTCTGGTCCATGGGCTGGATGCACAACCGTGTGCGCATGATTGCCGGATCGCTGCTGGTGAAGCATCTGCTGCAACCCTGGCAGGAGGGGCAGCGCTGGTTCTGGGATACGCTGGTGGATGCCGACCTGGCCAACAATGCCGGGGGCTGGCAGTGGATCGCCGGCTGCGGCGCCGATGCCGCGCCCTATTTCCGGGTCTTCAACCCGATCCTGCAGGGACAGAAATTCGACCCCGACGGGGACTATGTGCGGCGCTGGGTGCCGGAGCTGTCGAAGCTGCCGGCCACGGTCATCCACGCGCCCTGGAGCGCCACGGCGGAGCAGTTGCGCCGGGCCGGCGTGGTGCTGGGGCAAACCTATCCGCGGCCGGTGGTGGACCACGAGGCGGGACGCGCGCGGGCGCTGGCCGCCTTCGCCGCGCTGAAGCAGCAGGACGGACAGAACGCATGAAGGGGTGGGGAGCATGAGGATCGCGGTCATCGGTGCCGGCATTTCCGGCCTCAGTGCCGCATGGCTGCTGGACCGGCACGGCCATGACGTGACGGTGTACGAGCAGAACGAGTATGTGGGCGGCCATTCCAACACGGTGGATGTGCTGACGCGGGACGGCCGCGCCGTGGCCGTCGATACCGGCTTCATCGTCTATAACGAGGCCACATACCCCAACCTGACAGCCCTGTTCGACCATCTGGGGGTGGAGACGGACGCGTCGATGATGTCGTTCGCCGTCTCCATCGACCGGGGCCGGCTGGAATATTCCGGCAGCAATCTGGCCGGCATGTTCGCGCAGAAGCGCAACCTGCTGAGTCCGACCTATCACCTGATGCTGCGGGACATCGTGCGCTTCTACAAGGAGGCGCCGAAGCTGCTGAACGACCCGTCGGCCGTGGACCTGACGCTGGGTGAGTATCTGGTGCGGCAGAATTACGGGCACCGCTTCATCTACGACCATCTGCTGCCCATGGGTTCGGCCATCTGGTCCTGCACCATCAGCGAGATGCTGCGCTTCCCGTTGCAGAGCTTCGTGCGCTTCTTCCAGAACCACGGGCTGCTGAAGCTGAAGAACCGGCCGCAATGGCGCACCGTCCATGGCGGCAGCCGGGCCTATGTCAGGAAGATGCTGGCCGAGCTGCGCGGAACCGTGCATCGCGGCCGCGCCATCAGCATGCTGCGGCGCCTTCCCGACGGCGTTCACCTGCAGGACGCCACCGGCCTGTCGGAAGTCTATGACCATGTCATCATCGGCGCCCATGCCGATCAGGCCCTGGCCATGCTGTCCGATGCCAGCGAGGAGGAGCGGCGCATCCTGGGCGCCTTCCGCTTCCAGCTGAACCGGGCCGTGCTGCATTGCGACCCGGCGCTGATGCCGCGCCGGCCCAAGGCGTGGTCGGCCTGGAACTACCTGGCCAACGGCACCCGCGAGCGTCAGGCCCGGGTCAGCGTCACCTACTGGATGAACGTGCTGCAGGGCATCGATGAATCCAGCCCGCTGTTCGTGACGCTGAACCCCCTGGTCGAGCCGCAGCAGGCGCTGAAATACAAGGAATTCATCTACGACCATCCCATCTTCGACAGCAGTGCCGTCGCCGCCCAGGGGGAGCTGGGCCGCATCCAGGGCGTGCGCCGCACTTGGTTCTGCGGTGCCTGGTTCGGCTACGGCTTCCATGAGGATGGGCTGTCGGCCGGGCTGGCCGTGGCCGAGGCGCTGGGCGCCAAGCGGCCCTGGAGCGTCACCGACGCGTCCCCCGCCGGACGCAATGCCCGCCCGCGCGGGGCCGAACTGACCCCGGCCAAGGACTGAGCCCATGGCCCCAGACCCTGCCGGTGCGGGCCCGGCCGACCCTGCGCCGGCCCATGCCGTCTATTTCTGCCGCATCGTGCATGTGCGGCTGCGGCCCTTCCGCCATGCCTTCGCCTACCGCGCCTTCACCCTGTTGCTGGACCTGGACCGGCTGGACCGGCTGCCCCGCGGCCTGTCGCACAACCGGTTCAACCTGCTGAGCCTGCACGATGCCGACCACGGCCCGCGCGATGGCAGCCCCCTGCGCCCCTGGGTGGAGGCGCAGCTGGCGGCGGCGGGGCTTGATCTGGGCGGCGGCCCCATCCGGCTGCTGGCCCTGCCGCGCGTGCTGGGGGCCTGCTTCAATCCGCTGAGCCTCTATTTCTGCCACGATCCGGCCGGGCGGCTGCGCGCCGTGCTGTACGAGGTCAAGAACACCTTCGGCGACCAGCACTGCTATCTCTGCCCCGTCGACCCGGACCAGCCGGCCGGGGCCGCGCTGGACCAGGGGCACGAGAAGGAGTTCCACGTCTCCCCCTTCATGGCGCTGGACGGGCACTACGCCTTCCGGCTGCTGCCGCCGGGCGAGCAGCTGGGCATCCGCATCCGTCTGGCCGACGCGGACGGCGACAAGCTGATCGCCACCCAGACCGGGCGGCGCCTGCCCCTGACCGGCCGCAGCCTGCTGCGGGCGGTGCTGATGCATCCGTTGCAGACGCTGAAGGTGGTCGGCGGCATCCACTGGCAGGCCCTCCACCTCTGGCGCAAGGGTGCCCCTTTCCATCGGAGACCTGATCCGCCCGTAAGGCTTGCCAGAACGGCGCGGTGATCCACTTCAGTGTGGACACAAACGTCGTAGAGCCATGACCGAGCAGACCGAGACCAGCGCCCTCGCGCCCGCCGTTCCCTACCGCCCGTCCCGCCTGATGCGCCTGCTGCTGGGCATCTGTCGCGCCATCCGGGTCGGGTCCCTGACCATCACCCTGCCCGACGGCAGCAGCCACCGGTTCGACGGCAGCGAGCCCGGCCCGCATGGCGTGCTGGTGGTGCGCCACGACCGGCTGGCGGCGCGCATGCTGACCGGCGGCAAGCTGGCCTTCTGCGAGGCCTATCTGGACGGGGACTGGACCAGCCCCGACGTGCCGGCCCTGTTCGACACCGCCCTGCGCAACGAGGCGGAGCTGCACCGCGCCCTGTTCGGACGCCCCTGGTTCCGGGCGGCCCAGCATGTGCTGCATCTGCTGAAGCCCAATTCCCGCAGCGGCAGCCGGCGCAACATCGCCTTCCATTACGACCTGGGCAACCGCTTCTATGCGCGCTGGCTCGATGCCAGCATGACCTATTCCGCCGCGGTCTTCGCCGATCTGTCGGCGCCGGAGACGCTGGAAAGCGCCCAGGCCCGCAAATATGCCGAGATCGCCCGCCGCATGGATCTACGCCCCGGCATGCGCGTGCTGGAGATCGGCTGCGGCTGGGGCGGCTTCGCCGAATATGCGGCACGGGAGATCGGCGCCCATGTCACCGGCCTGACCATCAGCCAGGCCCAGCACGACTATGCCTGCGCCCGCATCCAGCGCGCCGGGCTGGGCGACCGCGTGGAGATCCGGCTGCAGGATTACCGTGATACGGGCGGCCAGTTCGACCGTGTCGCCAGCATCGAGATGTTCGAGGCCGTGGGCGAGCGGTACTGGCCCACCTTCTTCAACAGCGTGCACGCCCGGCTGGCGCCCGGCGGCAAGGGATGCCTGCAGATCATCACCATCGACGAGGCGCATTTCGACAGCTACCGGCGCGCCGCCGACTATATCCAGCGCTACATCTTCCCCGGCGGCATGCTGCCCTCCCCCACCCGGCTGCGGCAGGAGGTGGAGCGGGCGGGCCTGCGCTGGACCGGCAGCCAGGGCTACGGCCTGCATTACGCCCGCACGCTGGATGCCTGGCAGGAGCGGTTCCAGGCGGCCTGGCCGGATCTGTCCGGCATGGGCTTCGACAGCCGCTTCAAGCGGCTGTGGGAGCAGTATCTCTGGTACTGCGCCGCCGGCTTCCGCAACGGCACCATCGATGTGCTGCATCTGGGCCTCGCCCGCGACTGAGGCCCCCATGGCCGGAGATCCGACCACGCCCGCGCCGCAGGCGCCCACATCGGCGGTGCTGCTGGCCTATGGGCTGCCGGCGCTGCCGCTGGCGGCCCTGACCCTGCCGGTGTTCATCTTCCTGCATCCGCACTACGCCGCGCTGGGCCTGCCGCTGACGGTGCTGGGCGGGGTGCTGCTGCTGTCGCGGCTGTGGGACGGGGTCAGCGATCCGCTGGTGGGCTGGCTGTCCGACCGCACCAGCGGCCGCTTCGGCCGCCGCCGGCCCTGGCTGCTGGCCGGGCTGGCTCCGACGCTGCTGGGCCTCTGGTTCCTGCTGCAACCGCCGGCCGGCGTCACCGCCGCCTATCTGCTGCTGTGGAGTCTGGTGCTGTACACCGGGTGGACCATGATCCTGGTGCCGCTGGCGGCCTGGGGAGCCGAGCTGTCGGACGACTACCACCAGCGCACCCGCATCGCCGGCTACCGCGAGGGGGCGGCCCTGGCCGGCACCCTGGCGGCCCTGCTGCTGCCGGTCCTGGCCGGGGTCGCCGCCGCCGGGCAGGAGGGAGAGGCGCTGGCGCTGCTGGCCCGCAGCGTGGCCATGGCCCTGCCGGTCTGCCTGCTGCTCTGCCTGCTGCTGGTGCCGGAACCGCCGGCCCGTCCGCCGCAGGCCCTCGGCTGGCGCCGGGGGGCGGCACTGCTGGCCGGCAACGGCCCGTTCCGCCGGCTGGTGCTGGCCTATCTGCTGAACGGCGTGGCCAACGGCCTGCCGGCGCAGCTTTTCCTGTTCTTCGTGCAGCACCGGCTGCAGACCGGGGAGCAGACGGGCCTGCTGCTGCTGGCCTATTTCAGCGCCGGCCTGCTGGGCGTGCCGCTCTGGCTGCGGTTGAGCCGGCGCTGGGGCAAGCACCGGGTCTGGGGCGCGGCCATGCTCTGGGCCTGCGCCTGGTTTGCCCTGGTGCCGCTGCTGGGACCGGGGGACAGCCTGCCCTTCCTGGCCATCTGCGTCGCCACCGGCCTGGCGCTGGGGGCCGACCTGATCCTGCCCGGCGCCATGCAGGCCGATGTGGTGGATGCCGACACCGCCCGTGCCGGACAGGCGCGCACCGGCCTCTATTTCGCCCTCTGGGGGCTGGCGACCAAGCTGGCGGTGGCCCTGGCGGCCCTGGGCCTGACGGCGGCGGGCCTGCTGGGCTTCTCCCCTGGCGGTCCGAACGGGGAGGGGGCGCTGACGGCGCTCGCCCTGCTGTACGGGCTGCTGCCCATCCCCTTCAAGCTGGCGGCCATCGCCCTGCTCTGGCGCTGGCCGCTGACGGAGAGCGCCCAGACCGCCCTGCGCCGCCGCATCACCGTGCAGGCCCAGGCACCATGACACCGTTCCCGCCACCGGAGGTTCCATGCTCAGCCGCCTTTTGCTCCTTCTTCTCAGCCTTGCCGTCCTCAATGGATGCAGCAGCATGAAACCGGAACAGTTCGCCGATTCCACCCCCCGCTTCGTCCTGGAGGAATATTTCCAGGGCAGGTCCCGCGCCTACGGGCTGGTGGAGGACCGCTTCGGCACCATCCGCCGCCAGTTCACCGTCGATATCACCGGCAGCTGGGACGGCCAGGTCCTGACCCTGGTGGAGGATTTCCACTGGAACGATGGCGAGCAGGAGCAGCGCATCTGGCACCTGACCAGGCGCGACGAGCACCAGTGGGAAGGGCGCACGGCCGATGCCATCGGCACCGCCGTGGGCAAGCAGTACGGCAACGCCTTCAACCTGCGCTACGACTTCAACCTGAAGCTCGATGGCGGCCGCACGCGGGTGCATTTTGACGACTGGATGTTCCTGATGCCCGACGGGGTGGTGCTGAACCGGGCCGCCATGAGCAAGTTCGGCATACATCTGGCCACGGTCACCATCGCCTTCCGCAAGGATGCCGGCCCGGGCGTGATCCAAGGGGGTGCCGCTGCTGCCGAATAGCCAGTGACGGGGCGCACAGACAGGGTCCAGGCTTCTTGCCATGATGCCTCTTCCCATCTGTCCACCGGCCCCGGCCCATACGCCAGGGGCATGCACGCGATTCCGATGCTGACCGCGCCGGGACCCGCCTGCCTTTCGCCGGAGCCTCGCCATGTGCGCCATGACCTGCCCCGCCGCGGAGCCGCACCCGCTTGACCGCATCCTGCTACCGGTCCCGACGGCGGACGCCGGTGGCCTGTCCCGCCTGCAGCTGCGCCGGGTCGCCACCTATATCGAGGAAAATCTCGACGGGGATCTGGGACTGGTCCGGCTGGCCGCCGCCGCCGGGCTGAGTCCCAGCCACTTCGCCCGCCGATTCAAGGGGGCCACCGGCCTCGCCCCGCACCGCTATGTCATGCAGCGGCGTCTGTACGAGGCCAAGCGGCTGCTGGCGGTCAGCAGCCTGCCCATTGCCCAGGTGGCGGCGGCCACCGGCTTTTCCAGCCAGGCCCACCTGACCGACCTGTTCGGCCGCTGCGTGGGCGTTCCCCCCGGCTCCTTCCGCAGCTGCGTGCTGACGCGCTGCTCGGCCGACCATCTCAGCGCCAAGTTCCCGGAGCCTGCCCGCGACATGGTCCGGATCTGAGGTCCGGGACGGATCTGCCGCGCCGTTCCCCGGCAGATCCGTGAACCGCCTCTGCAATCGGTCTCAGGGACCGGTCAGAGCGGTGCCGTGGCCCGGTCCAGCCAGTCGCGCTCCTCCGCCTCCAGCAGCGGCGCCAGCGCCTCCCGCACACGGGCATGGTAGCTGTTCAGCCAGTCGCGTTCGGCCGTGGTCAGCAGACCGGTGTCCACCAGCCGGCGGTCGATGGGGCACAGCGTGATGGTCTCGAAGCGCAGCATCGGCCGTTCGGCCCCCGGAATGTCCGTGGCGGACTGGACGACGACGAGATTCTCCACCCGGATGCCATAGGCGCCGGTCTTGTAGTAACCGGGCTCGTTGGACAGGATCATGCCCGCCTGCAGCGCCACCGTGTTGGGGATCTTGGCGATGCGCTGCGGCCCCTCATGCACCGACAGGAAGCTGCCGACGCCGTGGCCGGTGCCATGGTCGTAATCCAGGCCGGCCTGCCACAGGAACTGCCGCGCCAGCAGGTCGAGCTGGCTGCCGGTGGTGCCTGCCGGGAACACGGCCGTGGCCAGGGCGATATGGCCCTTCAGCACCAGGGTGAAATGCCGCTTCATCTCGGCCGTGGGCGTGCCCACCGCCATGGTGCGGGTGATGTCGGTGGTGCCGTCGAGATACTGGCCGCCACTGTCCAGCAGGAACAGGCTGTCCCGCTCCACCGGGCGGTTGCTCTTCTCATTGGCGCGGTAATGGACGATGGCGCCGTTGGGGCCGGACCCAGCGATGGTCTCGAAGCTGGGACCACGGAAATGCTGGACCTGCTGGCGGCAGGCCAGCAGCCGGTCGACCACTGTCAGCTCGTCCAGGCCGCCGGCCGGCGCCTCGCGGTCGAACCAGGACAGGAAGCGCACCAGCGCGGCCCCGTCACGGCGGTGGGCGGCGCGGCTGCCCTCCAGCTCGACAGCGTTCTTGGCCGCCTTCGGCATGACGCAGGGATCGGTCTCCCGCTCCAGGGTGGCACCGGCCTCATGCAGCCGGTCGGACACCCAGACCGTGGCCGTGGCCGGATCGACCCGCACCTTGGCCTTGGCCGCCCCCAGCGCGTCCAGCGCCCCCGGCAGCTCGTCGGGGGCGCGCAGCACCACCTGATTGCCCAGATGCCGCTCCAGACCGGGGGCCAGCTTGCGCCGGTCCACGAACCAGTCCAGCGCCCCGCTGTCATGCAGGATGGCGAAGGACAGGGGCAGCGGCGTGCAGGGCACGTCGGCCCCGCGGATGTTCAGCAGCCAGGCGATGCTGTCCGGCTGGGTCAGCACGGCTGCCGCCGTGCGGCTGCGGGCCAGCTCGGCCCCCAGCTCGGCGCGCTTGTCGGCGCTGGACTTGCCGGTGAAGGCGTCCGGCTGCGGCACCACCAGCCCCAGCGGGGCCGGCGGCTGGTCGGTCCAGATGGCATCGACGGGGTTGCCTTCGACGGCGATCAGCTCGGCGCCGGCCTTGGCCAGACTGTTGCGCATGCGCTCCACCCAGCCGACCGTGTGCAGCCAGGGATCGAAGCCCAGCTTCTGTCCGGCGAGCATATGCTCGGCCGCCCAGTCGCCGTGGAACTCCTCGATCAGATTGCGGTACTCGAACAGGCCGGCATCGACCTCCTGCTGAACCTGGAGCGTGTAGCGGCCATCGACGAAGATGGCGGCCTTCTTGCGCAGCACGACGATGGCGCCCGCAGACCCCGTGAAGCCGCTGAGATAGGCCATGCGGTTGGCCCGCAGCGGCACATATTCGCCATTGTGCTCGTCGGCGCGCGGAATGACGAAGCCATCCAGGCCGCGGCGATACAGCTCCGCCCGCAGCGCCTGCAACCGGGCGGCATGGTCGCCGACCTCCGGCGGAACGGGCCGGGCGATGCTGGCCCGCAGGGCCAGCAGCTGGTCGCGCACGGCCGGCGGCAGCGTCTCGCCCACCAGCAGCAGCCAGCGGTCGGTGTCCTCCCCGTCCGGCGCGGCGTTGACGCCGTCGATCAGGTCACGGATGGCGGCGGCGGTCTGGGCGATGCCGGCGTCGCGCAGAAGGCGGTCAAGCGCGGCGTCGCCGACATAGGCGATGGGGGAATGCGGCACGGGAAGGCTCTCATTTGCGCGGGTCGCGCCCGGGGTGGGCGTTTTTCACGCAGGCTAGAGCGGCACGGCAGCCGGCGCAAGTGCCGCGCCCAGGGGACGCGTGCCCGGCAAAGGCCTCCCCACCCCGCCTGCCCCGCGGGCGGAGGTACTTCCTTACCGCCCCCTCCCCCAGGGTGCCTACCCTGTCTGCCCGCCTTGTTGCGATGCATCGAACAGCTTTAGGTCGTTCCCGCTGTCTCGACGCGGTTGCCGTTCTGGTGCATCGGGAACCCGGTGCATCGGGCCGTCTGCGGCTTTTCGGTCACACCTGCCACCAGAAGGTGGATATGTCCGGCAAATCGTCCGCCCGCGCCGTGCCGATCCGGCCGCACCAGCCGTTGTCGACCCGTTGATTCCCGTCCGGCGCCGGGCGCCGGGGCACAGTTCAGCCAAGGGAGCAAGGAGGAAAGAATGCGCTATATGCGTCCAATGCTGGCCGTTGCCGCGGTGGCCCTGCTGCCGGCGGTCGCCCAGGCCCAGGACATGGTCTCGGGTCCCTATCTCGGCCTGCAGGGTGGCTACACCTGGACCCAGGACCTGGAAACGGAGGCCGGCAGCTATCGCTATGAAGCCGACTTCGAGGACGGCTGGACCGGCATCGTCGAGGGCGGCTACCGCCTGTCCAACGGCCTGCGCGCCGGCCTGGAAATCGGCTACACCAGCAGCACCATCGGCGACATCGCCGGCGGGCCGCCGGGCCGGGCCGGCGGAGCCGGCGACGTCACCGCCATGACCTATATGGGCGTCATCGGCTACGAGCTGAACGCCATCGGGCCGGTGCGCCCCTATGTCAGCGCCGGCGTCGGCGTCGCCACGGTGAAGCTGGACGATGCCGCCGACCTGTTCGGCCCCGGTGAGACCTTCAACGACAAGGATACGGGCGTGGCCTGGCAGGTGGGGGCCGGCGTCGCCTATGCCGTGTCGCCGAACCTGGATCTGACGCTGGGCTATCGCTTCCTCGACACCGGCATCATCCGGGTCAGCCAGGACGGCAACGGCCAGCGCGCCAGCTTCGACTATCAGAACCACACGGCCATGGTCGGCCTGCGCTGGACCTTCGGCGCCCCGCCGGCCCCACCGCCGCGTCCGGCCGCGGTGGTCGACACGCCTCCCCCGCCCCCGCCGCCGCCGCCGCCGCCGGCGGCACCGGCCCCGACCATCAGCCGCAATTTCACGGTCTTCTTCGACTGGGACAAGGCGACATTGACCGCCGACGCCCAGCAGGTGCTGCGCAACGTGGTGGAGAATGCCCGCCAGGGCAACATCACCGCCGTGACCGTCAGCGGCCACGCCGACACCTCGGGCTCGCCCGACTACAATCTGCGCCTGTCCCAGCGCCGGGCCGACGCGGTGCGGGAATTCCTGGTCAGCCAGGGCGTCGGCAGCGGCCAGATCACGGTCGAGGCCAAGGGCGAAACCGACCTGCTGGTGCCGACCGCCGACGGTGTGCGCGAGCCGTCGAACCGGCGCTCGGTCATCGTCTTCCCCGAAGGGTCGCCGGCCAGCTGACCGGCCTGACCCGACAGTCCCGGGACACATTCCCGGACAGCAGCCCGCGGCCGATTTCCGGCCGCGGGCTTTTCCTTGCGCCGGTGCGGGCGGGTGCGCTACCCCGCGGGGAGGAGGCTGCCCGCCCGGGGCAGCGGACAAGCGGAGTTGCGCCATGACCACGCTGCGCGTCATCGAAGGTGACATCACCACCCTGGCCGTGGACGCCATCGTCAATGCCGCCGCCCCCGGTCTGGGCGGCGGGACCGGCGTGTCGCGCGCCATCCATGCGGCCGCCGGCCCGCAGCTGTTCGAGGCGGCCTCGGCCCTGGACCCGGTCGGCCGCGGCGACGCCGCCGCCACGCCCGGCTTCGCGCTGCCGTCACGGTGGGTCATCCATGCCGTGGGGCCGATCTATGTCACCGGAGCCCTGGGCGAGGACACGGTGCTGGCCCGCACCTACCGCCGGGCGCTGGAGGTGGCGCAGCAGATCGGCGCCCGGCGCGTGGCCTTCCCCGCCATCTCCACCGGGGCCTACCGCTTCCCGCGTGAGCAGGCGGCGCGCATCGCCGTGGCGGCCGTGCGCGAGGCCGTCGCCGCCGCACCGGGCGCCTTCGACGAGATCATCTTCTGCTGCCGCACGGCCGGAAGCGCAGCCCTGCACCAGGCGGCCCTGGCGGGCTGAGGTCCCGGACGGCCGATGGCCTGCCGGAGCCGGCATGCGCCCCTGCGCACACCGGCCCCCCGGATCAATGGGCCATGAGGACCGGCAGTTCCGTGGCGTTCAGCACATGGCGGGTGACGCCGCCCAGAATCATCTCACGCAGGCGGGAATGGCCGTAACCGCCCATGACAACCATGTCGGCGCGGAGATTGGCCGCCGTGCGCAGCAGGGCGGCGCCCACCGACTCCCCGTCCGGGCTGACCGCACGGACGGCCGCGTCGATGCCATGCCAGGCCAGATAGGCGGCCAGGGCCTGTCCGCTGGCCGCGGCCGTCTTCGGCGTCTCCGCCGTCAGCACCGTCACCTGGTCGGCCTTGCTCAGGATCGGCAGGGCCATGGCCACGGCCCGCACCGCCTCGGTGCTGCCGTTCCAGGCGATGGCGATGCGGTGGCCCGCCGCCTCCGGCGCCGTGGGCGGGGCCACGATCAGGGGGCGGCCGCTGTCCAGCAGGGCGGCCTCCAGTGCCAGCAAGGTGCTGGATTCCTGCTCGGCGCCCACCCGCGGGAACACCACGGCATCGGACAGGCGCCCCAGATCGACCACCACCTGCTCCGCCAGCCCCTCGGCTTCGGTGAAGTGGGCGGTGCAGCCATGATGGCCCTGCGGCACCTCGGCCAGGGTGGCCCCGGCCTGGTCGCGCACGGTATTGAAGGCCGCCCGCGCCGTCTGGCTGCGGGTCTGGTTCTCCTTCTCCACCGCGGTGAGGATATCGTGCATCAGCACCCCGGACACACCTTCCCCGACCATGGGGACGGCCTCGCGGGGGTCGGTGCGGACGAACAAGGCCTCCACATGACCCTCGACCGGACGCACCAGGGCGAAGGCCGTGCCCAGGGCCGCGGCATCACCGGGCCCTCCGCTGAGCACACAGAGCAGTTTCCGGAAAGCCATGGCTTGTTCCCCCTTTCGGATCTTTTGTCCGGCGAACGGTAGGCCCGCCGACCCGGCCCCACATTGACGTGCGTCAAAATGGACCGTCCGGCAGAACCGGCCCGGAGCAAAAGTCGATTCTATATCGAAACAATCGGCCCGGGATCGGCTTCCGGCAGACTGGAAGCCGGCCCGGCCTCCATCGTCCTCCGTCGCCCCCCGGTGGTCAACCGGCCCCGTGGTCAACCGGGCCTTGCGGTCACCCGGCACAGAGCCGGCGCGCCACCGCCACCGTCTCTTCGGCCGGACCGCTGGCAGCGATGACATCCCAGGTCATCTCCCCCAGATCATAGGCCGCCTGACGGCGCACCACCTCCACCGTGGCGTCGGAGGCATCGCCGCTGCGCCGGCTGACCCGTGCCAGCTGGGTCTGCTGGTCGGCGACCAGCCAGAGGCCGGTGAAGGGCATGCCGGCGGCCTGGGCCACCGCCTCGATGCCGCGCCGCTGTTCCGTGCGGGCGTAGACGGCATCGCAGATGACGGCGTGACGGCCGTCGAGCACCAGCCCGGCCCGGCCATCCATCTCGGCATAGACCCGGTCGGTCACGGCCTCGGCATAGCCGTCGGGCGGCAGACGGTCGGTCTCGGCACAGCCCAGCAGCCGCTTGCGCAGCACGTCGCTGCGCAGGATCACCGCGCCCGGCGCCGGCCCGATCTCCGGCGCCAGATGGCGGGCCAGGGTGGTCTTGCCGGTGCCGGACAGGCCGCCGATGGCCAGCAGCCGCCCGCGCGGCGGCTGCACCAGCGCCAGGGCCAGATCGAAATAGGCCCGCGCCTCCGCCCGCAATGCCTCGGCCTGTCCGGGGTCCGACTGCACCGCGGCCCCGGCCGCGGTCAGATGGGCCCGGATGCCGGCGCGGATCGACAGGAACAGCGGCAGCAGCGCCAGCCCGGCCAGATCCTCCGTCTGGTCGAGATAGCGGTTGAACACCAGATTGGCCACGGGCCGCAGGCGCCGATGCTCCAGATCCATCAGCAGATAGGCCAGATCATAGAGCACGTCGGTGACGGCCAGCGACTCGTCGAACTCGACGCAGTCGAACGGCTGCGGGCGTCCGTCCACCAGCACGATGTTGCGCAGGTGCAGATCGCCATGGCAGTGGCGCACATAGCCGGCCTGACGCCGCCGGTCGATCAGGCCGCCATGCCGGTCCAGCGCCGCCTGCCCCCGCCGGTCGAGCCGGGTCACGGCCTCGGCCGGGAACAGGGCGGCGTGCTGACGCAACTGCTGCGTGTTCATGGCGATGAGATGGGCGATCTCGGGCACGCCCGGACCGTCCGGCCTGGGGTCGGCCGCCTCATGGAAGGCGGCGACCGTGTCGGCCAGGGCCAGGGCCACGGGCGGCGTCAGCCCCCCCGCATCGGCGATGTGGGCGGCCAGATCCTCCTGACGGAAGCGGCGCATGCGCACCACCGGCTCGACCAGGTCCCCCTCGTCCCGGGGCAGATGGTCCAGCAGGCGCAGACGGCCCTCGGCGGTCCGCACCACGGCGCCCAGCCCCAGATACAGGTCCGGCGCCGTGCGGCGGTTCAGGACCAGTTCGGCCCGGCACGCCTCCAGCCGGCGCGCCAGTGTGGAAAAGTCGAGAAAGGGAAAGCGGACCGCCCGCTTCAGCTTGTAGGCGCGGTCGCCGGCCAGGAAGACACTGTTGGCATGGGTGTCGATGCGCTCCACCGGCGCACCGCCATGGGTGGCCGGATCGCCCAGCAGGGCCATCACCGCCGCCTGCGGGTCCGCTCCGCCCGGATGCTGTGCCGTCATCCCGTCCATGGCAAGAGAGTTACACGAGCTTGATGACATTTCGAGGACCGTTGACGCCGCATCGCGGCATTTCAACCGAATCTTACTGCAATCGCTGAATGGACATTGACAGGATTACCCCCCCGTCCCAGGCTTCCCCGCTGCGCCGCAGCATGACCGTTGCACCTGAAACGGGGAGCATGCCCGATGCCGTTGGACCCGATCGATTCCGTCGCCGCTGCCGACCTGGACTGCCTGGCGGCCGTGACCGGAAAGGGCCCGCTGCTGACCGCACCGACCGCCTGTTATTCCCCGCCGAAATCCATGGATCTGCAAGCGCTTGAGGCGGATCTGCGGGCGGCGCTGGACCGCTACAGCCGCGACACCGCGGCCGATCCGGCGGCCAATCCCGTGCTGCTGCTGGCGCTGGAGGTGTCGCGCCGGCTGCGCAGCGGCCAGCTGACCCATGCCGCCATCGAGCAGCTGATCCAGTATCTGGCCGCCGAAGGCTTCATCGCCCGCGCGGCCCGGCTGGGCCGCTATCTCGGCGAGGCCGCCCCCGAGGCCAATGAGGCGCGGCTGGAGGCCCTGATCGAGGCGCTGGCCACCAGTCCGGACGAAGCGCCGCTGCCGTTCGAGACCTTCCGCCGGCGGGTGGAGCGGGAGGTGTTCGGCATCGTCATCACCGCGCACCCCACCTTCAACCTGCCCGGCCCGATGATGGAGGCGCTGGCCCTGCTGGCCACCGGGCGCGACGCCAAGGGGCAGCCGCTGGCCGACGCCGACCGCAAGGCCCTGATCCGGCGGGTCGCCACCAGCAGCCACGCACCCGAAGAGATGACTCTGGAGCGCGAGCATGCGCTGTCGCTGGAGGCCATCGCCAACATCCAGAGCGCCCTGCGCATCCTGTACCGGGTGGTGCTGCGCGTGGCCCGGCGCCATTGGCCGGAGCGCTGGACCGAGCTGAAGCCGCGCCTGATGACCGTGGCCAGCTGGGTCGGCTACGACCTGGATGGGCGCTCCGACATCCGCTGGACCGACTCGCTGCATAAGCGCCTGGTGGTGCAGCAGCGCCAGCTGCGCCATTACCTGTCGGAGCTGGACGACCTGCGCGCCCTGGCCCCGGTGGGCGACGATCTGCGCCACACCCTGGCCCTGGTGGAAAGCCGGCTGATCCTGGCGCTGAAGCAGGTCACCGACGAGATGGCGGCCTTCGGCGGCCCGCTGAGCCAGGATACCGGCGTGCTGCGCCAGACGGCCAAGCGCATGTATGAGGAACTGCCGCTGCGGCTGGTGGATGCGGCCGAGGCCATCGAGTCCATCGACCGCGCCGTGCGC
The DNA here is from genome assembly GCF_003336875.1 of Oleisolibacter albus. Classification (GTDB taxonomy): domain Bacteria; phylum Pseudomonadota; class Alphaproteobacteria; order Azospirillales; family Azospirillaceae; genus Niveispirillum; species Niveispirillum album. The sequence goes on from NZ_QGNJ01000016.1 coordinate 64,625, forward strand.
CTGTGCACGGAACGGATGCAGGCGGACGCGGCGGACGGGACCGCCGGGCCGACGCTGGAACGGCTGCTGGTGCTGCGGGCCGAGCTGGCCAATTTCGGCCTGGGCATGGCCCACACCCATGTGCGCATCAACTCCACCCAGGTCCACAACGCCATCCGCAAGACCGTGGGGCTGGAGACCTCGCCCGACGATCCGCGCTACCGCCAGTCCTACCTGAACGCCCTGACCGAGCTGCTGGACCGGGTCGAGCCGGTCCGCATCAATTTCGGCAGCGTCATGGCCGAGCGCACCAGCGCCAAGCGCCTGTTCATGCTGGTGGCGCAGATGCTGAAATACAGCGATGCCACCACGCCGGTCCGCTTCCTGATCGCCGAGTCCGAGAGCGCCTTCACCGTGCTGTCGGCGCTTTATTTCGCCCGCCTGTTCGGGGTCGCCGACCGGCTGGACATCAGCCCGCTGTTCGAGACGGAGAAGGCGCTGGAGGTGGGCAGCCGCGTCATCGAGCAGCTGCTGGACAACCCGCATTACCGCCAATATGTGCGCCAGCGCGGCCGGCTGTGCATCCAGACCGGCTATTCCGACGCCGGCCGCTATCTCGGCCAGACGCCGGCCAGCGCCTCCATCGAGCGGCTGCGCCTGCGCGTGCTGCGCCTGTTCACCCGCCACGGGCTGAGCGGCGTGCAGCTGGTCATCTTCGACACCCATGGCGAGAGCATCGGCCGCGGCGGCCATCCCGGCGGCTTCGCCAGCCGTCTGGCCTATGTCAGCCCGCCGGCCACCCTGGCCTTCGCCGCCAAGCACGGCATCGAGTTCAAGCAGGAGACCAGTTTCCAGGGCGGCGACGGCTATCTCTACTTCGTCTCGCCGGCCTCGGCCCTGGCCGCCGTGACCCGCATCCTGGAATATATGCTGGGCAGCGCCAAGCCGGACCTGGAGCATGACCGCTTCTATGCTGAGGGCGACTATATCCGCGAGTTCTTCACCACGGTGAAGACCTTCCAGAACGGGCTGGTGGACGATCCCAACTACGGCGCCCTGCTGGCCGCCTTCGGCACCAACCTGCTCTATCCCTCGGGCAGCCGCGCCATCAAGCGCCAGCATGATGCGGCGCCCGACGACACGGCCGAGACCATGGCGGCCCAGTTCCGTGCCATCCCGCACAACGCCATCCTGCAGCAGCTGGGCCTGCCGGCCAACACGCTGTCGGGCGTGGGCGAGGCCATCGACCGCGACCCCGACCGCTTCCGCGCCCTCTATGCCGCCTCCCCCCGGTTCCGGGAGCTGCTGGGCATGATCGAGTATGGCGCCGCCATCGCCTGTCCCGAGGCGCTGAAGGCGCAGGTGGACACGCTGGACCCCGGCCTGTGGCTGTCGCTGGCGGCCCGTGCCGAGAAGCCCGCCGATGCCGATGCCCTGCGCCATGTGGCCGCCGTGCTGGAGGAGGCGCCGACCCATGCCCGCCTGATCCGCGTCTATCGCCGGCTGTTCCGCGATTATGGCCTGCTGGTCCAGCATCTGGGCGGGGCCGGCGCCCTGCCGGCGGCCGAGAGTGACCTGCATGTGTCGCTGCGGCTGCTGCACGCCCTGCGTCTGGCCCTGATCCACGAGGTCTTCCGCTACGCCATCCAGGTGCCGCAATTCTCCAGCCAGCACGCCATCACCCATAAGCGGCTGGTGGGGCGGTTGATGCATCTCGACGTGCCCTGGGCCCTGGACCAGCTGGCCCGCATCTTCCCGGTCACGGGGGACTCGGTGGCCGATGCCGATTTCGGCGAACCCGCCACCTATGTCGGCGATGAGAGCCAGGACTACCGCCAGGAGAATGTCCGCATCTTCCAACCCATCGCCGCGCTGTACGAGCTGATCCGCCGGACCGGCAATGCCATGACCCAGCGCTTCGGCTTTTTTGGCTAATATTTCTAAACAGTTGACAGAACAGGGACTTCCCAGCACTGGTGGAGCGGGTGGGCCGCCCTGCCCGCGGCCCTGCCCCCCTATCCCCGCAGAGCGGTCGGAGCGGGCAAGGCCGCCCCCCTGCCTGCAGAGGATGATGCTGTGAAGCCTGTCCTGCCCGTTCTCCTTGCCATGCTCGTGCTGTCCGGAAGCACGGCGACCCAGGCCCGAGCACCCGAAACCCCCAACCTCCTCAGTCTCGGCGCCGGGTCCTTCGACGTGCTGAAGAACGAGCCCCGCAACCGGGCCGCGGATTTCCGGCTGGAGTACCGGTTCGGCGAAGCGGACGCCCTGCTGCACCTGGGCTCCCATGTCAGCCTGCGGCCCTGGGTCGGGGCCGAGGTCACCAGCGATGGTGGCCTTTACGGCGGCGGCGGTCTGTTCCTGGACCTGGAACTGGGGCCGCTGGCGATAACCCCCAGCTTCGGCGCCGGTCTCCATCGTGATGGTGGCGGCAAGCGGCTGGGTTCCAGCATGGAGTTCCGCTCCACCATCGAGGTCGCCTACCGCTTCGAGAATGAAAGCCGGCTGGGTGTCGCCTTCGGCCACATCTCCAATGGCGGGCTGACCAGCCTCAATCCGGGGGTCGAGGTGGTGACGGTCTATTGGCACATGCCGGTGGACTGGCTCTGATCCGGGACCGGCACCGCAACCGGTCCCGTCATCTCCGCTATTCTCCTGATCCCTGCGACTGATCGGACATTCCCCATGCCACACCTCTCCGAGACACCGGCCATCCCGCCATTGCGGCGGCTGGCTGGACGCCTGCCGGGTCAGGCCCTGACCGCCCTCATCGGCAGCTGGGCCGTGGCCGCCGCCTCCTGGATCGAGGTGCCCATGATCCCGGTGCCCATGACCATGCAGACCTACATGGTGCTGCTGGTGGGCGCTCTCTGCGGCTGGCGGCTGGCCGGCGCCACGCTGGCCCTGTATCTGGCCCAGGGCGTGCTGGGGCTGCCCATGTTCGCCGGCGGTGCCGCCGGCCCGCAGCATCTGGTCGGCCCGACGGCGGGCTATCTGCTGGCCTTCCCGGCCGCCGCGGCGCTGGTCGGCTGGATGGCCGAGCGCGGCTGGACCCGGTCCCTGGCCGGGGCAACGCTGGGCCTGCTGGCCGGCCATGGGCTGATCCTGGCCGCCGGTGCGGTCTGGCTGGCCGGGCTGACCGGCTGGAGCACGGCCCTGGCGGCCGGTGTCGTGCCGTTCCTGGCCGGAACCGTCCTGAAGACCGGCCTCGGCGTGGCCACGCTGCGGGCCTGCACCCGTCTGCGTCAGGCGGCCTGAGGCCGCCGATGCGCCTGCGCCCCCATCACCTGCTGTGCGGGCTGACCTGGGTGGGCAAGGGCTACAGCCCCGCCTTCACCGCCGGCATGGACGCCATCATCCGGCGTCTGGCCGCCGGTGAGACGGTGGAGATCGTCGCCGGGCCGGACGATATCTGCACCCCTCTGCTGCGGGAGCAGGGGGCGGTGGCCCATTGCCACGGCGCCTCCGTCACCGTCCGCGACCGCGCGGCGGCAGCCGATCTGGAACCGCTGCTGGGGTCCCTGGCCGTCGGGACGCGGCTGCACCTCTCCGCCGCCGATATCGACCGGCTGCGGGTGGATTTCCGGGCCGGCAGCATCCGCCGGGCCTGTGCCCTGTGCGCATGGTCCCCCCTCTGCTCCGGCCTGGCCGAGGCGGGCTATCCCGGCGTGCGGCTGCCCGGGGGTGGTTCACCGGGCTGAACCGGTGTACGGCGCCATCCGGCCTGACGGCCGCAGGGACCGGTGACCGGGCGCGCGAAGCGCCGGGGAAGACAGCCCGGCTTCACGTCCGGGCCGGATGGGGCGAGACATTCCGCTGCGCGAAGTACTGGGCGGGCGTGCTGCCCAGGGCCTTCTTGAACATTGTGATGAAGGCGTTGACCGATTCGTAGCCCAGTCCGGCGGCAACATTCTGCACCGCCTCGCCGCTCGCCAGCTCACGCAGGGCGACAATGAGGTGGAGTTGCTGCCGCCAGCGTCCGAACGTCAGTCCCGTCTCACGGATCAGCAGACGCGCCAGCGACCGGTCGCTCATCGCCACCCGCTTCGCCCAATCACGCAAGGTGCTGCGGTCCGCAGGATCGGCTGTCAGCGCATCGGCGATCGCCCGGATCTTCGGATGGCTGGAAATCGGCAGATTGAACCGCTCATGCGGCATTTCCGCGAGTTCATCCAACACCACACGGGCCATCCGGGCGGCGTGGCTGTCGGGCAGGTAATCCGCACGCTCGCGCGCCAGGCGCTCGACCATTTCCCGGATCATGGATGAAATCGACAATGTGCAGCTGCTCTCCGGCAGGTTCACCGCGCCCGGTTCCACGAACAGATAGGTCAGCCGCGCATTTTCGGTCGCGCGGGCGCTGTGGGCAACGCCGCCCGGAATCCACACCCCGCACTGGGGGGGCACGATCCAGACCTCATTGCCCGCCGTGCAGGTGACGGCACCGTGCAGGGCCAGGATCAGTTGCCCCTTGCGATGCACATGCAACGGCACCTCCGCCTCATGGTCCGCGAAATCGAGCTTATGGGCGACCGCCGGCAGCAGCGTGAGATCGGGATCGAAAACGGAAACGGCGGAGGGCAATAGGGGCATGAGATTGGCAGTTTTCAGGGATTTCATGTCTTAATACCGAATTTAACTGATTATGCAAATCAATCACAATTGTCGGCATGAACACGCCGCCGTCCATATGCCCCCGCCTGATCAAGGCCTGTGCCGCCGTGCTGCAGGCGGGACCGAGTGTCCTGCGCACGCCCGCCATGAAGGCCGATGCCGATGCGATCCTGTTTTCGGCCAAGAGCTTCGCCGCCGCGATGCTGGCCTATTACATCTCGCTGCGGATCGGGCTGCCCAAACCGTTCTGGGCCATCGTCACGGTCTATATCGTCTCGCAGACATCGGCGGGAGCGTCCCTCAGCCGCGGTGTGTATCGCTTCGCCGGCACGCTGATCGGCGCGATGGCGACGGTGGCGATCATTCCGAACTTCGTGAATGACCCGATCCTGTGCAGCATCATCCTCGCCGGCTGGATCGGCCTCTGCCTGTTCTTCTCGCTGCTTGACCGCACGCCACGCGCCTATGCCTTCGTTCTTTCAGGCTACACGGCAAGCCTGATCGGCTTTCCCAGCGTGCTTGATCCCGGTGCGGTTTTCGATACGGCATCCCTGCGCGTGCAGGAGATCTGCATCGGGATTCTCTGCGCGGCCTTGATCCATCGTTACATCCTGCCGAAACCGATGACGGGCCAGTTCACCGGCAAGCTGTCGGCGACGCTGCGGGACGCGCGCCGGCTTGCCGGCGACGCGCTGGCGGGAACGCCGGAAGAAAACCGTCAGGATCGCTACCAGCTTTCCCTCGACCTCCTGACGCTTCAGGGGCTTGCGACGCATCTGCCCTATGACCCCGCGGCGGTGACGCCGCGGCGCAGGACGCTGCAGCTTATCCATGACCGGCTCGCCCGGCTTCTTCCCCTCACGGCTGTAATCGAAGACCGGGTGCATTGTCTCGGCATCGGCGACGGCGATGACGACCTGACCGCCTTGGTCGGCGATGTCCGGGCCTGGAGTGCCGCCACGGACACGGATGACGGCAAGACGGCAGCCCGGCTGATGGGGCGGGCACGATCGCTCCAGACGCAGCGGGGCGCCGATGCGACTGCGCCAGACGGCGCTGTCGGCGCCAATCTCGCCGGCCATCTGGCCGAGATGATCGGGCTGCTTCATGACTGCGACCGGCTCGGGCAGAGCCTGAGCACCCGTTGGCGCTCACGACAGGCGGCGCCGCTGCACGGGCCGAAGCGGGCAAGCGGCTATGTCTATCACCGTGATCCGTGGATGGCGGCCCGCGCCGCGCTGGGCTCCATCGTCGCGATCCTCGGCGGCTGTGCCTTCTGGATAGGATCGGCCTGGCCGGAGGGCGGAACGGCCGTCTCCATTCTCGGCGTCTGCTGCACCCTGTTCGGCAATTTCGACGCGCCGGTGCCCTTTGTCGTCAAATATATCATCGGCTCGATCTATGGGGTGCTGATCAGCCTCGTCTACAGCTTCGCCATCCTGCCCCAGGTCACCAGCTTCCCGGTTCTTGTTGCGGTCCTGGCCCCGGCATTCCTGTTCGCCGGCTCGCTCCAGGCCCGACTGCCGACGACGTTCATGGCGATGGGCATCACCCTCACCATTCCCATCCTCTCGGGGCTGGGCACCGCTTACGCCGGTGACTTCGCCGCCGCCCTCAACACCGTGATCGCGCTCTTTGCGGCGATCGGCTTCGGGGCGGTCAGCATGTCCCTGTTCCAGACCGTCCCGGCGGACGTGTCGATCAACCGGCTGCTTCGCCTCAGCCGACGGGATGTCGGCCGCCGCGCCCTGGGCGGCGCGCCGAACGAAGCGCACTGGGCCAGCCTGATGATCGACCGGACGGCCTTGCTGCTGCCGCGGCTGCGGGCGTCGGGGAAAGCCCCTGCGGATATCCTCGACGATACGCTGCGCCACCTTCGCATCGGGCATGCCGCCGGCCAGCTGCGCAAGACGGTCCCCCAGACAAAGGGCGAGGCCGGGGCGGCGCTCGGCGCGCTTCTGTCCGCGATCGCCGCGTGCTTCCGCGCCAGAAGACCGACAATGCCGGCCGATCTCGTCGGTCTCGATCAGCGCATCGAAGCCGTGATGGCGATGATGGGCGGCGGCGCAGACAAAAACCGGTCACGCACACTCGATCTGCTCATCGACCTCCGCTTCGCCCTCGGCAGCGGTGGAAGGGCAAAGCAAGGAGCATCCGGCTCATGATCGTTGATTTGAATATCGGCGGCGTCTTCATCCCCGGTCTGGTGGTCCTCGGCTTCATCGCGCTGATCATCACCATGGCAACGGTACGCTTCTGCACCGCCGCCGGAGTCTTCCGCCTGGTCGCTTTCCGGGCGCTCGTCGAGGCCGCCACCTTCCTCATCATCTACGGTCTGCTCATCCAGTCCCTGCCATTGATCGGACGATCGTCGTGAAACCTTTTCTGCTTCTGCTCGGCCGCTATGCCCTGACCCTTGGCGTGGTCGTTGCCTCCGCCTTTGTCGCCGTGCAGGCCTGGAGCCAGTACGAGCGATCACCCTGGACCCGCGACGGGCGGGTTGGGGTGGATGTCATACAGATCGCGCCGGAGGTCTCCGGTACGATCCGCTCCGTGCCCGTGGCCGACAACCAGTATGTCAAACGGGGCGACATTCTCTACGAGATCGATCCCGAACGGCTGCGGCTGGCCGTGGCGCTGGCCGAGGCTGACGTCGAAGCCAAGCGTCAGGACATGCTCGTGCGTCAGGCGACGGCGCGTCGGCACAGCCAGCTCAAGGATGTCGTTTCACAGGAAGCCATACAACAATCGGGCGGGGCGGCAGCGGTGGCCAGTGCCGCCTATCAGGCCGCGGTCGCGGCACTGGAGCTGGCCAGACTCAATCTGGCCCGCTCGACGGTCCGGTCACCGATCGATGGCTATGTCACCAATCTGCGGCTGCGGCCCGGCGACTATGCGACGGCGGGCACGACCAAGGTCGCCGTCCTCGATGCGTCCAGCTTCTGGATCACCGGCTATTTCGAGGAGACGAAGATCCATAAGATCCGTGTCGGAAACCCGGCGCAGATCATGCTGATGGGCTTTGACCAGCCGGCGACCGGCCATGTCGAAAGTATCGGCCGCGGGATCGAGAACAGCAACGACGCGCCGGGCCATCTCGGCCTGCCCAATGTGGCGGCGACCTTTTCCTGGGTGCGCCTTGCCCAGCGCATACCGGTCCGCATCCAGATCGATCAGGTGCCGTCCGGCGTCGAACTGGCCGCGGGCATGACGGCGACCGTCGAAATCATGCCCGCCGACGTCAAGGCGACCACCGGGAAGCGGTCATGAGCGGCCCGCGATGCCCCGGATGGACAGCGGTCGATCCGCCTAGAATTCCGCCACGCTGCGGAAGACACGGCGCAGCAGCAGGGCCAGGGTCGCCCCCAGCAGCAATCCCACCGGAGCTCCGGTTGCCAGCTCGGAGACCACCCCCCAGACCACACCGCCGCCGGCCCAGGCCAGCAGGTCGCCGCGCGCCGCCGACAGATCCGTTTCTTCCAGCCACACGATATCAATCCCCACTGCAATACCGCCAATCTCGGAACAAAATCGTATCTTCATAAATTTTATAAAGTATTACCCCATTAACATTGGCTGAAATATTGACTGAAATCCCGCGCGGACCGACCAGACCCGTCTCATTTTTAATGCGTGCTTTACTTCAAAGTGGTAGAAACGTGACATTTGTTCGCGAGTGAGTAGCCATGTCATCCATGCCGCAGCCGCTTGTGGCGTCACCCGCCCTGGACCGGGCGGATGTGAAACTCTTGCGCACCAGCATGTTGAACAAGGCCGCCGAACTGCGCAGCGAAGCGCAGCGCATCGGCCCTGGCCAGCCGGAGGAAGCCGCCGGTCTGCAACGGATCGCCGACCGGATCGAGGTCTATATGCGGGACTATCTCGACGGCTGAACCGCCGCGCCGCCATCACGCACGACCTGGTCCCGCCCCACCCGGTCCCGCCCCACCCGGTCCTGGACGGCTGGGAAGGCGCGCTTCCACCGCCCGGCGCAGGTCGCGGGCGGTGACCGGCTTGTGCAGGATGCCGAACCCGGCCCCCTCCACCTCGGCAATGCGGGCCGGATCGGTGTCGCCGGTCAGGATGACGGCCGGCACCGGCCAGGCACACAGCGCCTGCACCGCCCGGACCATGTCGGGGCCGATCTGGCCGGCGCGCAGCCGGTAATCGGCCAGGACCAGATCGGGCGACAGGGCGGCGGCGCGCAGACGCTCCAGCGCCTGCTGCTCGCTGTTGGCCGGGATCACATGATAGCCCCAGCTCTCCAGCATGGCCTGAAGCCCCATCAGGATGATGGTTTCATCATCGACCACCAGGATGGTGACCTGGCGGCCGCTCTCCGGCGCCCGCGCCGGCGGCGCCGCGGGCCGGGCGGGCGGTGGCGGACCGCGCGGCGCCTCCGGCGCCGTGATGGCGACGGCGGTTTCCGCACCCGCGCCTGGGCGCAGCAACGGGGAATGCTCCAGCAGCAGCGACAGACGGCGAACGATCGCCGATCCAAGGCCCTGGCCCCCGTCATGCTCCGTGTGTCGCATCCGCACGACCTCCTTGAAGGCCCCGCGCAGCCGCCCGGGCGCGAGGCCGATACCGGTGTCGCTCCTCTGGAGCGGCAATCGACCCTGCTGCCGGCGCCACCCCAGGACGGGCCAGGACATGCCGGCAAGGAGCGGGAACAGGGGAGCCAGAAGGCGCATTGGTCGGTCCAGTCGGCACAGCGGCGACAGCGTCCGGAAGGCCGCAGAGGATCGCGCGTTGGCCACCGAATGATTCGGCCAGACCTGGTAAAGCAGCGGTTAAGGCCGCCCCGGATCAGCCGGGGTACCCCTTTGGCGACCGTTGGGCCGATTTATGCCGCCGATTTATGCCGATGGGCCGAAGCCCTGTCATGGGGAGGGAAAGTGGTGGGTGTACAAGGACTCGAACCTTGGGCCCGCTGATTAAGAGTCAGCTGCTCTACCAACTGAGCTATACACCCGACCGTGTCGGCGCCGTGGGAAGGGTTGGTGGGTGTACAAGGACTCGAACCTTGGGCCCGCTGATTAAGAGTCAGCTGCTCTACCAACTGAGCTATACACCCAGCCCTTACCCACGCACCGGCGTATCACGCCTTTGCGTGCTCACAAGCGACGTTCGTCGTTGCGAGGCGCGCGGTATACCAAAGGCAAAGCGGCTTGTCGATACCCTGAATGCGGCGGTGAGGCCGAAACTTCCGGCAGGGGAGATCTGCATTCCCGTCAAAGGTCGCTGATGCCGCGGCGCGACATGCGCACATCGCGATGCACATGCACCGACAGCAGCAGGCCGAAGCCGATCATCACCGCCAGGGTCGCCGTCCCGCCATAGGAGATCAGCGGCAGCGGCACGCCGACCACGGGGATCAGCCCCATGATCATGGCCACATTGATGAACATGTAGAGGAAGAGATTGACCGTCAGACCCAACGCCACCAGCCGCCCGAACTGGTGCCGGCAGCGCAGGGCGATGACGAAGCCGAACAGCAGCAGCAGGCAATAGAGGCCCAGGAAGCCGACGCCGCCGACGAAACCGAACTCCTCCGCCAGCATGGTGAAGATGAAGTCGGTCTGCTTCTCCGGCAGGAAGTTCAGATGGCTCTGGGTGCCCTGGAGGAAGCCCTTCCCCATCAGCCCGCCGGAGCCGAAGGCGATCTTCGACTGGGTGATGTGATAGCCGTGCCCCAGCGGATCGCTTTCCGGATCAAGGAAGGTCTCCACCCGGTGCCGCTGGTAATCGTGCAGCACGAACTGCCAGCTGAGCGGGATGGCGATTAGCACCGCCGCGATGACCAGCCCGAATTTCCACAGCCGCACACCGGCCAGGAAGAACATCGCACCGCCGATCATCACCAGGATCAGCGAGGTGCCCAGATTGGGCTGCATCAGCACCAGCCCGACCGGGGCGAAGATGATCAGCAGCGGCACGAACAGGAACGGGATGCGGCCGGCATCCTCCAGCGTGGCCCCGTGGAAATAGCGGGCCAGGGCCAGGACCAGCGTCACCTTCATGATCTCGGAGGGCTGCAGCTGGATGAACCCCAGATCGATCCAGCGCTGCGCGCCCTTGCCGACATCGCCCACCAGCTCCACCGCGATCAGCAGCACGAACACAGCGCCATAGAGCGGATAGGCCAGCTTCATCCAGATGCGGATATCGACCAGGGCCATGAACAGCATGGCCACCAGGCCGATGGCAAAGCGCACGATCTGCCGCGAAGCCCAGGGGTCCAGGCTGCCATTGGCGGCGGAATAGAGCATGGCGAACCCGACCGAGGCGACCAGGATCACCAGCAGCACCAGGCTCCAGGCGATGCCGGCGAGCTTCTCGCCGATGGTCATGCTGTCGGGACTGCCCAGATCGAGATTCATTCCGCCGTCTCCGCCATGCCGCCGCCGGTCCCCACGGGTCCGCCGCGCAGATCGGCCTGCTGCGCCACATTGGCCCGCGACGCCTCCAGCATCTGGCATTCCAGCAGGATGTCGCGCACCACCGGCCCGGCCACGGCACCGCCGCCGCCGCCATGTTCGACGATGGCGGCGCAGGCGAAGCGGGGTGCCTGGACCGGCGCGAAGGCCACGAACAGGGCGTGGTCGCGCTCGCGCCAGGGCAGGTCCTCGTTCTTCTTCACGCCGGTGTTGCGCTCGGCCATGGAGATGCGGCGGACCTGGGCACTGCCCGACTTGCCGGCCAGCTCCATGCCGGGAACGGCGATGCGGGCCTTGTAGCCGGTGCCGCCGGGAATGTTGGACACGGCATTCATGCCGGCCAGGACCACGGCCAGATGCTCCGGCTTCACCGCCACCCGGGGCCAGTCCACCGTTTCGGTGAAGGTCGCCTCGATGGCCTTGGTCAGATGCGGCTGCACCGCCCGTCCGCTGGCAAGCCGCGCCGTCATCACGGCCAGTTGCAGCGGCGTGGCCAGGACATAGCCCTGTCCCATGCTGGCGATCAGCGTCTCACCGGGATGCCAGGGCTGTTTCAGCTTCTGCTTTTTCCATTTCGGATCCGGAACAAGCCCGGGCCGCTCGCCGGGCAGCTCCAGCCCGACGCGATCCCCCAGGCCGAAGCGGCGGGCCATGTCGGCGATGCGCTCGATGCCGATGCGCTGGGCCAGATCGTAGAAATAGACGTCGCAGGAGTTCATCAGCGCGCCAACCATGTCCAGCGTGCCGTGCCCCCCCTTCTTCCAGCAATGGAACCGGTGGTCGCCCAGATTCATGTGGCCGGTGCAGGTGACCCGGTGCTGGGCATTGACGATGCCGGATTCCAGGGCGGCCAGCGCCGTGATCATCTTGAAGGTGGATCCGGGCGGATACTGGCCGGCGATGGCCTTGTTGGTCAGCGGATTGTGCTCGTCCTTCAGCAGCGCCTGATAGGCCTCGTAGCCGATGCCCATGGCGAACTGGTTGGGATCGAAGCTGGGGCTGGAGCCCAGGGCCAGGATGCCGCCGGTCTTGACGTCCATGACCACGGCCGCGGCGGACTCGTGCTCGGCCAGACGCTGCTGGGTGTAATGCTGCAGCTTGGCATCCAGGGTCAACGTGACCTGGCGGCCCGGCTGCCCGTCATCGCGGGACAGTTCGCGGATGACGCGGCCGACGGCGTTGACTTCCAGCTGCTGGCTGCCGGCGACGCCGCGCAAGGCCAGATCATGCTCCTTCTCCAGCCCGTTCTTGCCGATGCGGAAGCCGGGCAGCGACAGCAGCGGATCGTCGGCATTCTCCAGCTCCTTCTCGGACACGGAGCCGACATAGCCCAGCACATGGGCCATGGTCTCGCCGAAGGGATAGGAGCGCACCTGCCCCACATCGATGGAGACACCGGGCAGGTCGGGGATGTTGACCTCGATGGCCGACACCTGGTCCCAGGTGAGATTCTCCTTCAGGGTCACCGGCACGAAGCGGCGGGAGCGCTGGATATCGCGCTGGATACGGCGCAGATCCACATCGGTCAGCCCCACCAGCTTTTCCACCTGGGACAGCACACGGGTCAGGTCGTCCGCCTGCTCGCGCACCAGATTGATGCGGAAATTCTGTTCATTGACCGCCAGCGGCACGCCGTTGCGATCGACGATCAGGCCCCGTGGCGGCGCGATCAGGCGCAGGCTGATGCGGTTGTCGTCGGCCAGCATGGTGTAGCGGTCGGCTTCGACGATCTGCAGATAATAGAGACGGGCCACCAGCACGCCGGCCACCGCCGCCTGCATCCCGCCCAGCACCAGCGTGCGGCGGGTCAGCAGCCGCTGGCGCTCGGCATCGCGATCATACCCGGACAGCATCGACGGCCCCGCTCAGCTCAGATACGCCCGGTGCAGGCGCTGGAACAGCGCCGCCGGGATGGGAAACAGCACCGTCGCCAGCAGGGCCTGCATGGCCACCGGGCGTGCATCCAGCAGATCGACGGCGATCAGGGAGAAGACCGCCCATTGCACCGCCCCGGCCCCGAAGGCCACCAGGGCGAACCCGTACCACAGCACCAGGAACGAGGTGCCGAGGAAGAACCGCCGCTGCGTCAGCAGCAGCCAGTAACTCAGCACGAAGGCCAGCGGCGTCAGGCCCAGCGGCGTGCCGCTCAACAGATCCTGCAACACCCCGATCAGGAACACCACTGACGGGCGCAGCAGGTCGGGCCGGTGCACCGCCCAATAGAAGATGCTCATCAGCGCCAGCGGCGGCGCCACGCTGGACCAGCCCGGCAACTGCATGGGCACCATCCCCACCAGCATCAGCAGCACCGTGCTGGCCGAGGGCAGCAGATGCCGCGCCGTCTGATCGAGTCGATGCCAAACACCCACGGCCATGGCCGCGGCCCTCACTGCATGGCGCCGGGCTGAACCGCCTCGGCCGCCAGCCCGCCGGCGCCGCCGAAATCGACGATCTGCACATGCTCGATGCGGGACAGGTCCACCAGCGGCGACACCCGCACCTCGCCCTCGGCCGTCACCGCCTCCACCGTGCCCACGGGCAGGCCCGGCGGGAACAGGCCGCCATGGCCCGAGGTGAAGACACGCTCGCCCACCGCCACCTGCGCGTCGCGGGGCACATACATCAGCTTGGGGCGGTCGGAATTGTCGCCGCTGAGCATGGCGCGCTGCCGGCTCTGCTCCAGGACCACGGGGATGCGGGCATTGATATCGGTGATCAGCAGCACCCGGCTGGACCATTCGCCCACCTGGACCACACGGCCGATCAGCCCCTGGCCGGCCATGGCGGCCTGTCCGCGCTGCACCCCGTCGCGGCGGCCGGCGGTCAGAACCACGGTCCGCACGAAGGCGCCGCCGGGATCGCCGACCACGCGGGCGGTGACGAAGCTGGCCGCCGGGTCGGGCCGATAGGCCAGCAGCGAGCGCAGGGACTTGTTTTCCGCTTCCAGCCGCAAGGCCGCCTGCTGCCATTGCTGCAGCCGGGCATTCTCCTCCCGCAGCCGGGCATTCTCATCATAGAGGTCGAGGATTTCGCGCCCGGTCTCGATGACATTGGCCACGGCCGCCGCCGGGCGGGCGAGAACCGACAGCAGCGGGGCGAAGGCATCGGTGGCGCGGGCGCGGGCCTGATCGACCAGGACCGGGTCCATCCGCGCCACCAGCATCAGCGCAACTGCCGCCAGGATAAGCAGCAGGAAGTAGAACCGCTGGACCAGGGCCCAGACCGGCGCCGCCACGCGCACCACGGTTCCGCCATTCCTCATCTTCACGTGCCGCTTCCCGGTCACCGGCCCGACAACGATTCCGCCGGACCGGATCATAGAGTGCGATAGGATAACTTAATCCCGCGTTACCCCGTCAGTACATGCTGATCAGCACATTCTTCAGGGTCTTCATCTCCTCCAGCGCCCGGCCGGTGCCCAGCGCCACGCAGGAGAGCGGGTCGTCGGCAATGGAAACGGGCAGGCCGGTGGCATGACGCAGGACAAAATCGAGATCACTGAGCAGGGCGCCGCCGCCGGTCAGGACGATGCCCTTGTCGACGATGTCGGCGGCCAGTTCCGGCGCCGTATGCTCCAGCGCCACCTTCACCGCCTCGATGATCTGGGAGACGGGTTCGGCCAGGCTCTCGGCGATCTGGCGCTCGCTGATGATGAGTTCCTTGGGCACGCCGTTCATCAGGTCGCGGCCCTTGATCTCCATGACCCGGCCCTCGCCGTCTTCCGGCGGGCAGGCCGAGCCGATTTCCTTCTTGATGCGCTCGGCCGAGCCCTCGCCCACCAGCAGATTATGGTGGCGGCGGATATAGCCGATGATGGCCTCGTCCATCTTGTCGCCGCCGACACGCACCGAACGGCTGTAGACGATGCCGCCCAGCGACAGCACGGCCACCTCGGTGGTGCCGCCGCCGATATCCACGACCATGCTGCCCGTCGGCTCGGTCACCGGCAGGCCGGCGCCGATGGCGGCGGCCATGGGCTCCTCGATCAGGAAGACGCGGTGGGCGCCGGCGGCCTCGGCCGATTCCTGGATGGCGCGGCGCTCGACGGCGGTGCTGCCCGAGGGCACGCAGATGATGACCTGCGGCCGGGCGAAGTTGCGCCGGTTGTGAACCTTGCGGATGAAATGCTTGATCATTTCCTCCGCCACCTCGAAGTCGGCGATGACGCCGTCGCGCAGGGGGCGGATGGCCTGGATATTGCCGGGCGTGCGGCCCAGCATCAGCTTGGCCTCGTCCCCCACGGCGAGAACCTGCTTCTTCCCACGCACATTGGCGATGGCAACGACGGAAGGTTCGTTAAGGACGATGCCGCGGCCCTTGACATAGACCAGCGTGTTCGCCGTCCCCAGGTCGATTGCCATATCGGCCGAGAACATACCGAGCAGGTTGGGAAACATGTTTGGGGGGTGTCTCTGAATCCGGTGTCTGGGCCGCTCCGCGTCCGGCCACCGGGGAAAGCCGGTCCGCGTCCGTTGCATAGACCATTTCGGCGTAAACCCTCAAGGGCTGAAAGGCCGGCTACCGGATTTTGTCGCCGGTAAGCCCTGCCCGCATCCATCCCAGGACAAGTTTGGCGCCTGCCGTGGCCGTAACGGAACGTCAACGGATCGGTGGGTGGCTCCGGTGTGCGGAACGGGGGCTGTTATAGCACGGGCTGGCCGCCCGCGTGCCGCGACTCCCTGGCAGGGCAGGGACGCAGGGAAAGGGGAGCGCGAAGCCCCCCTGCCCCGATTCACGCGCTCAACGCCACCGGCGCCGTCTTCTGCCGCTTGGTCATCAGCTTGTTGAGGGCATGGACATAGGCGCGGGCGCTGGCCACCAGCGTGTCGGCATCGGCGCCCTGGCCGTTGACGGTCTTGCCGCTCTCCTCCAGCCGCACCGTCACCTCGGCCTGGGCATCGGTGCCGGCGGTCACGGCATGCACCTGGTAGAGCTGCAGCCGCGCCTCGTGCGGGAAGGCCAGCTTGATGGCGTTGAACACGGCGTCCACCGGGCCGTTGCCGAAGGCCACCACCGGGGCGATGGCCTTGCCCTGGACCTCCAGTTCCAGCACCGCATGCTGCGGCCCGCGCGAGCCGGCAACCACATGCAGGGCCAGGAAGCGGATGGCGTCGTTCTTGCGCCCCGCCTCGTCATCCATGATGGCGATGACGTCCTCGTCGAAGATCTCCTTCTTGCGGTCGGCCAGATCCTTGAAGCGGCTGAAGGCGTCATTGACGGCATTCTCGCCCAGATCGTCGTAGCCCAGCTCCTTCAGCTTGGCACGGAAGGCGGCGCGGCCGGAATGCTTGCCCATGACCAGCGAGGACCGGTTCAGCCCCACCGACTCCGGCGTCATGATCTCGTAGGTCTCGGCGTGCTTCAGCATGCCGTCCTGGTGGATGCCGCTTTCATGGGCGAAGGCGTTGGCGCCGACGATGGCCTTGTTCGGCTGCACCTGGAAGCCGGTGATGGTGGACACCAGGCGCGAGGCGCGGGTGATGTGCTCGGTCCGGATGCCGGTATGGACCTTCATCAGGTCGTGGCGGGTGCGGATGGCCATCACCACCTCCTCCATGGAGGCGTTGCCGGCGCGCTCGCCCAGGCCGTTGACGGTGCATTCGATCTGGCGCACGCCGGCCCCGATGGCAGCCAGGGAATTGGCCACGGCCAGCCCCAGATCATTGTGGCAATGGGCCGAGAACACGGCCTTGTCGCTGTTGGGCACCCGCTCGATCAGCGTGCGGAATAGGGTCGCATATTCGTGCGGCAGGGCATAGCCCACCGTGTCCGGGATGTTGATGGTGGTGGCACCGGCGGTGATGGCCGCCTCGACGCAGCGGCAGAGGAAATCGATGTCGGAACGGCTGGCATCCTGGGCCGACCATTCCACATCGTCGGTGAAATTGCGGGCGTAGGTGACATAGTCGACCGTCCGCTGCAGCACCTCGGCTTCCGTCATCTTCAGCATGTGCTGCATATGCACGGGGCTGGTGGAGATGAAGGTATGGATGCGGCGGCGCTCGGCGAACTGCAGCGCCTCGGCGGCGCGGTCGATATCGGCCC
This sequence comes from Oleisolibacter albus, assembly GCF_003336875.1. GTDB lineage: Bacteria > Pseudomonadota > Alphaproteobacteria > Azospirillales > Azospirillaceae > Niveispirillum > Niveispirillum album. The sequence goes on from NZ_QGNJ01000016.1 coordinate 81,700, forward strand.
GGGCGGTGCGGGCCAGGGCCGCGACCACGCTGGTCTTGACCACGCGGCCAACCTCGCGCACGGCCTCGAAATCACCGTTGGAGGCGATGGGGAAGCCGGCCTCGATGACATCGACGCCCATCTCCTCCAGCACCCCGGCGATGCGCAGCTTCTCCTCCAGATTCATGGAACAGCCGGGCGCCTGCTCGCCGTCACGCAGCGTGGTGTCGAAAATGATGACGCGGTTGGGATCGCGGGAAGCGGTGGCGCTGGTCATGTCTGTCTCTCGGCCCTGAAGGCCCCGCCGGAGCGGGGGTGTCTGCCTCGTGCCGCCCGTCGCCGGGTCAGGCGGACGGATGGCGGGTTCGGACGGATCGTGTGCGCGGCGGGATGCAGTGCGGTGTCTTGCGACAGATATCATGCAGTGCTGCGCGTCAGGTCCCCTGAACGCGGTGCCCACATCATGGGGCGGAAGCGCTCAGGGGCCGATAAGTCGAAGCCCCAGCAGGGCAAGACCCTGCAGGCCCAGCAGCAGGCCGACCAGCAGACCCGGCAGCAGCAGCGCACCACGCTCCAGGCGCTGGGCCCGGGCGGTGGGACGGCGGGTGCTGGTGCGGGGGGCGGTCACGGCGCCTGATCCTGCCTGTTGTCCGGCCCGGCGGACCGGGCAGGTCTGGTTGCGCGGCCCGGCAAGCCGGGCGGGAAAGCGGACCATGGCCCGCGACCCCATGATTAGCCCGCAACAGCATTAGCCGCAAGGCCGTTCCACTGGAATAAACAGTCTGCCGCCGCAAGGCTCCTTTGAAATTTCCGCGATGTTAACGAAGCGGCCGGGGCGGGCGCCGGTGGCGGAACGCACCGGAACGCGAAGGGGCGGCACACGCAAGGCGTGACATGCGAAAGGCGCACCATGCGAAAGGGGCGGCCCCGCGGGGCCGCCCCTTCACCGACCGGGCGCGACGCCGGATCAGTTCTTCGACTTGTCCACCAGCTTGTTGGCGGCGATCCAGGGCATCATGCCGCGCAGCCGGGCCCCGACCTCCTCGATGGGATGCTCGGCCTGACGGCGGCGGGTGGCCTTGAAGCTGGGCAGGCCGGCCTTGTTCTCCAGCATCCAGTCGCGGACGAAGCGGCCGGACTGGATATCCTCCAGCACCCGCTTCATCTCGGCCTTGGTCTCGTCGGTGACGATGCGCGGGCCGGTGACATAGTCGCCATATTCCGCGGTGTTGGAGATGGAGTAGCGCATATTGGCGATGCCGCCCTCGTAGATCAGGTCCACGATCAGCTTCACCTCGTGCAGGCACTCGAAATAGGCCATTTCCGGGGCGTAGCCGGCCTCGACCAGGGTCTCGAAGCCCGACTGGATCAGCTTGGTCAGGCCGCCGCAGAGCACGGCCTGCTCACCGAACAGGTCGGTCTCGCATTCCTCCTTGAAGCTCGTCTCGATGATGCCGGAGCGGCCGCCGCCGATGGCCGAGGCATAGGACAGGGCCACATCCAGGGCGTTGCCGGAGGCGTTCTGATGCACGGCCACCAGACAGGGCACGCCGCCGCCCTTCTTGTACTCGCCACGCACGGTGTGGCCGGGACCCTTGGGCGCCACCATGAAGATGTCCAGGTCGGCCTTGGGCTCGATCAGCTTGAAATGGATGTTCAGGCCGTGGCCGAAGGCGACGGCGGCACCGGGCTTGAGATTCGGCGCCAGATCCGTGGCGTAGAGATCGGCCTGCAGCTCGTCGGGGGTGAGGATCATCACCACATCGGCCCAGGCGGCGGCCTCGGCCGGGGTCATGACCTGGAAGCCGGCGGCCTCGGCCTTGGCGCGGGTGGCGGACCCGGCCTTCAGCGCCACCACCACATTCTGCACCCCGCTGTCGCGCAGGTTCTGGGCATGGGCGTGACCCTGGCTGCCATAGCCGATGACGGCCACCTTCTTGCCCTTGATCAGATTCACGTCGGCGTCGCGATCGTAATAGACGCGCATGGAGTGCCTCTCGTCCTTAGCGTTCTGTGAGAAAGGAAGTTGAAATCGGGAATGGCCTCAAAGCCCGGCCGGACCCCGGCTCATGGCCACGGCGCCGGTGCGGCTGATATCGACCAGGCCCAGCTGCCGCATCAGGTCGATGAAGCGGTTCAGGTCCTCGCCGCTGCCGGTGATCTCGAACACGAAACTGGAGATGGTGGCATCCAGCACCCGGGCCTTGAAGATGTCGGCGATGCGCAGGGCCTCGACCCGCTTCTCCCCGGTCCCCGCCACCTTCACCAGCGCCATTTCGCGCTCGATGAAGGGGCCGTCCAGCGTCAGGTCCTTGACCCGGTGCACCGGCACCAGACGGTCGAGCTGGGCCTTGATCTGTTCCACGATCATCGGCGTGCCCGAGGTGACGATGGTGATGCGCGACAGCGTCTCCGCCTCGTTCACCTCGGCCACGGTCAGGCTTTCGATGTTGTAGCCGCGGCCGGAGAACAGGCCGATGACCCGGGCCAGCACGCCCGGCTCGTTGTCCACCAGGATGCTGATGGTATGGCGGCGGATGGTGTCGTGTGGGGACATGGGAGGAGTCCGTTTCTTCTTCTAGCCCGTCAGTCTAAGCCGTGGCGTCAGCGGCGGCACGCCGCTCACACCAGCACCATGCCCTCTTCCGGTGTGGCCTGGGCGGGCTGGTCCGCCGGCCCCAGCAGGATCTCGTTGTGGGCCTTGCCGCCCGGGATCATGGGGAAGCAGTTCTCCTTGGGATCGACGCACATATCGACGATCACGGCGCGCGGCGTCTCGATCATCTCGCGGATGACGTCGTCCACCTCGGACACCCGGCTGGCGCGCAGGCCGACACCGCCGAAGGCATCGGCCAGCTTGACGAAATCGGGCAGCGCCTCGCTGTAGCTGTTGGAATAGCGCGAGCCGTGCAGCAGCTCCTGCCACTGGCGCACCATGCCCATCCACTGGTTGTTGAGGATGAAGACCTTGACCGGCAGCCGGTACTGCAGGGCCGTGGACATCTCCTGGATGTTCATCTGGATGCTGGCCTCGCCGGCCACATCGATGCAGAGCGCGCCGGGATTGCCGATCTGGGCGCCGATGGCCGCCGGCAGGCCATAGCCCATGGTGCCCAGTCCGCCGGAGGTCAGCCAGCGGTTCGGCTTGTCGAAGGGCAGGAACTGGGCCGCCCACATCTGGTGCTGGCCGACCTCGGTGCTGATGAACACGTCGTCGCGGCCCTTCAGCGCCGCCCGCAGCCGTTCCAGCGCATATTGCGGCTTGATGACCTGATCGGTCTTCTCGTAGCGCAGGCAGTCCCGCGCCCGCCAGACCGCGATCTGGTCCCACCACAGCTTCAGCGCCGCCTGATCGGCGCGCTTGGCGCGCGCCTTCCAGATGCGGATCATGTCCTCCAGCACATAGGCCGCGTCGCCGACGATGGGAATGTCGACCTGGACGTTCTTGTTGATGTTGCTGGGGTCGATATCGACATGGATCTTCTTCGAGCCCGGCGAGAACGCGCTGAGCTTGCCGGTCACCCGGTCGTCGAAGCGGGCGCCGATGGTGATCATGACGTCGCAGCCATGCATGGCCAGATTGGCCTCGTAGGTGCCGTGCATGCCCAGCATGCCCAGCCACTGCGGGTCCGACGCCGGGAAGGCCCCCAGCCCCATCAGGGTGGTGGTGCAGGGATAGCCCGTCATGCGCACGAACTGGGTCAGCAGCTGGCTGGCCACCGGCCCGGCATTGATGACACCGCCGCCCACATAGAAGATCGGGCGCTTGGCGGAAGCGATCAGCTCCACCGCCTCCTCCACCCGGTTCAGGTCCGGCTTGACCTGGGGGCGGTAGGATTTCGGCTGGCTTTCGCCGGGGCTGCGATAGGTGCCGGTGGCGAACTGCACATCCTTGGGGATATCGACCACCACGGGGCCGGGGCGCCCGTGCTTGGCGACATAGAAGGCCTCGTGCAGGGTGCGGGCCAGATTGTTGACGTCCTTGACCAGGTAATTGTGCTTGGTCGCCGGCCGGGTGATGCCGGTGGTGTCGCATTCCTGGAAGGCGTCATTGCCGATGAGGTGCGTCGGCACCTGACCGGACAGGCAGACGATGGGAATATTGTCCATCAACGCATCGACCAGGCCGGTGACGGCGTTGGTGGCGCCGGGGCCGCTGGTGACCAGCACCACGCCGACCTTGCCGGTGGAGCGGGCATAGCCTTCCGCCGCATGCACGGCCGCCTGCTCGTGCCGGACCAGGATGTGGCGGATATCGTTCTGCTGGAACAGCGCGTCATAGATCGGCAGGACCGCGCCGCCGGGATAGCCGAAGATCGTGTCTACGCCCTGGTCCCGCAACGCCTTGAGAACGATGTCGGCACCGGTGAGCTTGGTTCCCGTAGACATGGCAGCACGCTTTCCGCTTGGTCCCTGGATCGAAGTGGCAGCCCCCCGCTTTCCGCAGCCGCGAAGCGGGGGAAGCCGACCCTAGACAAAAACGGAAACACGGTCAATCCTCAGAGGAAATGATCTGAGTCATACCAGCCATGATTTGGTCATAAAATTTCTCAAGCCCGGCCGACGCCGATAGATCGGCCGGATCGACACGGTGCGCTGCGACAAGCTGGTGCCGGAACCAGGTGACCTGCCGCTTGGCATAGTTCCGCGTCATCTGCTGGGCCGTGGCCGTGGCCGTGGCCAGATCCAGCCGCCCCTGCAGCAGCCCGCGCAGTTCCGGCACGCCCAAGGCCTTCATGGCCGGCAGCTCCGGGTCGAGGCCCAGCCGGTCGAGCTGCCGCACCTCCTCCAGCGCCCCCTGCTCCAGCATCTGCAGGAACCGGCGGTCGCACCGGGCATAGAGCCGGTCGCGGGGCGGATCGGCCACCACGGTCAGGAAGGCCAGATCGGCCGGGCGGTCGGCCGCCGCCTGGGCCTGCCACTGGCGGATGGAGCGGCCGGTGGCCTCCAGCACCTCCCAGGCGCGGACCAGCCGCTGGGTGTCGCCGGGCGCCAGCCGCGCCGCTGTTTCCGGATCGCGGCCGGCCAGCAGGGCATGCAGGCCGGGACTGCCCACCTGCTGTTGCAGGGCCAGGGCTGCCGCCCGCACCTCCGCGGGAATATCGGGGATATCGGCGATGCCATGCATCAGGGTGCGCAGATAGAGCCCGGTGCCGCCGACGACGATGGGCAGCCGCCCGGCGTCGCGGGCGGCCCGGATCTCGGCCAGGGCCAGATCGCGCCAGGCGGCGGCGCTCATGCGCACGGCGGGGGACACCACGCCATAGAGCCGGTGCGGCGCCCGCGCCATCTCCGCGGCATCGGGGCGGGCCGTGACCACGCGCAGGAGATCATAGACCTGCATGCTGTCGGCATTGATGACGGTGCCGCCGGCCCGCTCGGCCAGGGCCAGGGCCAGGCCCGACTTGCCCGACGCCGTCGGGCCGCCGATGACCAGGACAGCCGTCCGCGCCGCCATGTCGGACTCAGCGGACAGCCGGCCCATCCAGCCACACGGACAGCTTGTCGTCGGTGATGAGGCCGTTGATGGCGACCTGCGCGTCGGGCGCGTCCCAGACGCCGCCGTGCAGGCGGTGCGACAGCACGGCCCAGCAGGATTTCAGCCCGGCCTGCGGCCGGTTCTCATAGACCGCATCGGCCGCGCCGGACGGATCCATGGTGAGATGCAGCCATTGCAGCAGCACATTGACCGGAGCGCCCGTGGGCTGGACCGTGACCCTGGCCCGCATGTCCTGCCAGCTGTCGGGGTGCTCCAGGTCGAAGGCGAACAGCTCGGCCACGCTGGAGCGGATCTCCAGCCCCGCATGGCCCGGCTTCAGCTTGGCGACGGGCTGCACGGCCGGATCGAACCGGCGCAGATCGAATCCGCTGACCGTGCCCAGCGAGGGGGACTGGTCCGGATTGTAGCCGAGCGCCACCCGGGCGGCGATCCGGCCGGGGATCACGCGGCCGCCCGGCCGCAGCAGACGCCCCACCCCATCGCGGTGGACTTCGAGCACATTCTGCCCGACCAGGGTGTTCGAGACGATTTCGGAGACGATGACATCCACCGGCCGCTCGAGATCGCGGCCCAGCTCCAGCTCCTTGGAATGCCGCGCCACCACCTGGATGCGGTCGGCATAGCCGTTGGCGGCGATGACGCTCTCGGCCAGGGCGGCGGTCACCGGGTTCATCTCGCAGGCGATGACCCGCCCGGCACCGGCGCGGGCCGCCATCATGGCCAGCAGGCCGCTGCCGGTGCCGATATCCAGCACATGGTCGCCCGGCCCGATGGCCCGGCGCAGCGCCGCGTCATAGACGTCGTTGCGCCACTGGTCGGTCAGGATGGTCCGGTGGAACTGCGGCACGTTCTGCGACAGCAGGCCCTGTATCCAGCCGGCCGAGCGCTGGTCGAGATCGGGGCGGGCAAGCGCCGCCTGGGCAGCCACGACGGCCTCGGCCTTCTTCTCCTTGTGGAGAAGGGCCGAGACATAGAGCGCCAGCTGCGGCGTGGACATCTGCTCCGTGGCGGCTGCCGGCGTCCCGGCCACGGATTGCACCTTCTCAGCCACTGTCGACATGCTGCACCCTGCCCGCGTGTGATCGCGCCGCGGATTAAGCCCGGCGCCGGGCATCCTGTCCAGCCCGCTGCGGGACCGCTCGCCGCCCACGGGCAATGGCCCCGCCGGCCGCTTCCATGCTACATCTCCGGCCCTGCCGCCCTTTCGATCCGGATGTGCCCCATGCCCCATGTGCTGACCCTGATCACGTCCCCCGCCCTGGCGGGACTGGACGACAGCATGGCCCGCGCCGCGCGCGCGGCCCTGCGCGCGCTGGGGGCATCGGTCTCACCGCCGGACTGGCTGGCCCCCGGCATTGCCTGCGATCTGGCCTTCGACAGTCTGGACCCGGACCAGGCCCAGGCCGCCGCCGCCGGGGCCCTGGCCGGGCACCCGGTCGATGTGGTGGCACAGGCCGCCGAGGGGCGGCGCAAGGCGGTGCTGGTGGCCGACATGGAATCCACCATCATCGAACAGGAGATGCTGGACGAGCTGGGCGAGCTGGTGGGCGCCCGCGACCGCATCGCCGGGATCACCCGCCGCGCCATGAACGGGGAGATCGACTTCAAGGGCGCCTTGCGGGAGCGTGTGGCCCTGCTGGCCGGCCTGCCCGCCACGGCGCTGGCCGACATGATGGGCCGCATCACCCTGATGCCGGGCGCCGTCCCGCTGCTGGCGACGCTGAAGCGGCACGGGGTCCACTGCGCCCTGGTTTCCGGCGGCTTCAAGCCCTTCACCGCCCATGTGCGCGACCGGCTGGGCTTCGACGAGGATCAGGCCAACGATCTGGAGGCGGCCGACGGCCGCCTGACCGGCCGGCCGCTGGAGCCGATCCTGGACAAGGATGCCAAACTCCAGGCGCTGATCCGCATCGCCGGCGCCCGCCGGGTGCCGCTGGCCGCCAGCATGACCGTCGGTGACGGCGCCAACGACCTGCCCATGCTGCAGGCCGCCGGCCTGGGCGTGGCCTTCCACGCCAAGCCGGCCGTGGCCGCCCAGGCCCGCGCCCGCATCGACCATGGCGACCTGACGGCCCTGCTGTACATCCAGGGCTACCGGGCCGCGGAGATCGCGGCGGCCTGACCCGTGCTCCGCGGCGCAGGCCCGGACAGAGCGCTGAACAAGAGCCCCCCCGCAACCGAGCGGGGCCGAGGACCCCGATGGATTTCCTGCTTCCCCTGCTGCCCACCCTGCCCCAGGCGCTGGGGCTGGTCGCCGTCGGCGCCGTGGCCGGCCTCATCCGCGGCCTGACCGGGTTCGGCGCCGCCCTGGTCATCGTGCCCGGCCTGTCGCTGTTCCTGGACCCGACCCATGCCGTGGCCGTGAACATCCTGGCCGTGGGCAGCACCAACATCCCCCTGCTGGCCGGTGCCCGGCGGGAGGCCGATTACCGCACCGTCGGCTGGTTCTTCGCCGCCTGCGTGGTGGCCCTGCCCTTCGGCGTGCATCTGCTGACCGTGCTGCCGGCGCAGACGCTGGAAACCGCCATCGGCGTCAGCGTGATCCTGGCCTCGCTGCTGCTGTCACGGCCGCGCTTCCGGCTGGCCAAGGCCGGGCCGGGGCTGAAGCTGGGGGCCGGCGCCCTGTCCGGGCTGATGAACGGGGCCGTGGGCATGGGCGGGCCGCCGGTGATCCTGCTGCTGCTGGCCCTGCCGATCCCGCCGGTGGTGACGCGGGCCAGCCTGATCCTGCATTTCACCCTGCTGAACCTCCTCTCCCTGACGGCCCTGGTCTGGAACGGGCTGATCGATGCCCGCACAATGGTGCTGGCCGGCATCCTGATCCCGCCGCTGCTGGCCATGGCCTGGCTGGGCGAACGCTGGTTCCGCCGCAGCGGCGGCGCCAATTTCCGCCCCATCGCCATCGGCGTGCTGCTGGTCACCGGCATCGCCGCCCTGCTGGACTGACGCGGGAACGCCAGCCCAAGCCCCAAGGCAAAGGGCCGCCGTCCCCGGGGGAGCGGCGGCCCTGTCCTGTCCCGTTGACCGGCCGGGTCAGCCTTCGCCCAGGCTGAGGGCCAGGAACTGCAGCTCGCCCTGCCGCTCGATCAGCAGCAGCACGGCCTTCTGACCGGCCTCCTGGGCCTTCTTCACCCGGTCCTGCACATCGGCCGGGGTGGCGACCTCCTGCTGGCTGACCTCGACGATGATGTCGCCGGGCTTCAGCTGGCGCTGCTGCGCCGGGCTGTTGGGGGCGACGCGGGTGACCACCACGCCCTTGGACTGCTCGGCCAGTTCGAACTGCTTGCGCAATTCCGGCGTCAGCGCCGCCACGGTCATGCCGACAGAGTCCACCGTCTGCTGGGCCGGGTCCTGGTCGTTGCCGCCGCGGCCGCCGGGCAGGTTGGCCTGGACGGTGGGCTGTTCCGGGAATTCGCCGAGGGTCAGGGGAATGGTCTGGCGCTCGCCCTTGCGGAAGATGACGACGCTGACCTTCTTGTTGACCGGCATCTCCGCCACCATGCGCGGCAGGGCGCGGTTGTTGGCCACCTCCTTGCCGTCGAAGGTCAGGATGACGTCGCCCGGCTTGATCCCGGCCTTGGCCGCCGGGCTGTCCGGGGTGACGACGCCGACCAGCGCGCCCTTGGGCTCCTTCAGGCCCAGCGCCTCCGCCTCTTCCGGGGTGATGCTCTGGATCTGCACGCCCAGCCAGCCGCGGCGGACCTTGCCGCCCTCGCGCAGCTGCGCGATCACGCCCTTGGCCATGTTGGCCGGAATGGCGAAGCCGATGCCGATCGAGCCGCCGGTCTGGCTGAAGATGGCGGTGTTGATGCCGATGATCTCCCCCTCAAGATTGACCAGCGGGCCGCCGCTGTTGCCGCGGTTGATGGCGGCGTCGGTCTGCAGGAAGTCGTCGAAGCGGCCGGCGCCGATGTCGCGGGCGCGGGCGGAGATGATGCCGGCGGTCACGGTGCCGCCCAGGCCGAAGGGGTTGCCGATGGCCACGACCCAGTCGCCGACCTTGATGCCGTCGCTGTCGCCCCAGGACAGGGCCGGCAGCTTGCGGTCGGCCTTGACCTTCAGCAGGGCCAGATCGGTTTCCTTGTCGGTGCCCACCAGCTCGGCCTTCAGCTCGGTCTGGTCGGCATCCTGCAGGATGACCGTGATCTCGTCGGCCCCGTCGATGACGTGGTTGTTGGTGACCACATAGCCGGAGGAGTCGATGATGAAGCCGGAGCCCAGCGACTGGGCCCGGCGCGGCGGCGCGTTCGGGTCCTGCTGCTGCCGGTCGAAGAAATCGCGGAAGAATTCCTCGAACGGCGATCCCGGGGGGAATTCCGGCATGGGAACCGGACTGCGGCCCTGGCGGTTGGCCTGGATGGTCTGGGTGGTGGAGATGTTCACCACGGCCGGCAGGATGCGCTCGGCCAGGGGCGCGAAGCTCTCCGGCGCGCTCCGGGCATGGACCAGCCCGCCGGACAGCAGCGCCGCCAGCAGCGTCAGGATCAGCAGCCAGGGAACCAGCCGAGCCAGGGCCGGCCGGGCCTGCATCGGGCGGGAGCGAACGGGTATGGTCACGTCAATCTCCATGGGCCTTGCGATGGCCGCCCCTTGTCCCACGGTCCGACGTCACCCGTCCACGGCCCCGGGTCCAGGACCGCTGGCCTTCGGGAAACGCTGGCCGTCAGCTCCGCGATGCGGTGGCGGCGCGCCGGGTCCCCGCCCCTGCTGGGCACCCTGCACGCGACATACTATAGGCGGAGCCACGGGCGGCGCGAAGCATTCCTTCGCGTCTGGCCGCCCTTCGCGTCTGGCCGCGTTGCAGGCCGCGTCGCCGGCCCTCCTCTAACGCCGGATCAGCCAGACCAGGGCCACGCCCAACGTCATGGCGATCAGTCCGACACGCCGCAGCAGGCGGTCGGGCGTATCGGAGGCCTTGGCGGCCATGGATTTCATGGCCGCCGGGGCGGCGGCGTAGAGCAGCCCTTCGATCACCAGGACGAGGGCCAGGGCAGTCACGAGGTCGGTCACGGGGTCATGTCCCTGGCGGCACGGCAGAGGCGAGGGGGGGGGAGGCGGACAGAATTCAGCCGGACCGGAGCGGTCTCCGGCCCGGCTGACGGGGACGGGCCGGGCTTAACGGCGGGAACCGGCCGTGTTGCCCTGCACGCCGGACATGCTGTCGAAGAAGCGGAAGAACTCGCTGTCCGGCGACAGAACCAGCGAGGTGTTCTCGTCCTTCAGCGCCGTCCGGTACGCCTCCAGCGAGCGGTAGAACTGGTAGAAGTCCGGATTGCGCCCGGCGGCTTCGGCCAGGATGCGGATGGCCTGGTTGTCGCCCTCACCGCGCAGCACCTGGGAGTCGCGCTGGGCCTCGGCCAGGATCACGGTGCGCTCGCGCTCGGCCCGCGAGCGGATCTGCTGGGCCTGCTCCTGTCCCTGGGCGCGGGCCTCGGCGGCCTCACGGGCACGCTCGGAGCTCATGCGCTGATAGACGGACTGGGACGTGGCTTCCGGCAGATCGGCCCGGCGGATGCGCACATCGACGATCTCCATGCCGTTGGCGCGGGCCTCGATGTTCACCTGCTCCTTGATCTGGGCCATGACCTTGGCCCGGTCCTGGGACAGCACCGCCAGCAGCGTCACCGACCCTAACACACGGCGGAGCGAGGAGTTGACGATGGAGGCCAGACGGCTCTGGGCGTTGGCCTCGGTGCGGAAGCGCTGATAGAACAGCACCGGATCGGTGATGCGGTAGCGGGCGAAGGCATCGACCTCCAGCCGCTTCTGATCGGCCAGCAGCACCGGCTCCACCGGCGGGTCCACGTCCAGCACGCGCTTCTCCAGGAAGACCACGTCCTGCACGAAGGGGATCTTGAACTTCAGGCCCGGGTCCTGTTCGGACCGGACGATGGAGCCGAACTGCAGCACCAGCGCCTGCTGGGTCTGGGGGACGGTGAACATGGCGCCGGTGGCGACGATCGCCAGGACCAGCACCAGAACGCCGAGGGAGACCAGCTTCTTGCTCATCGCGGTCGCTCCTTACTGGCGCGGCTGGGCCGGCTGGCCGGACTGCCGGGACAGCAGCTCGTTCAGCGGCAGATAAGGCAGGGCGCCGGCGGCACCGTTCTTGCCGTCGAGGATGATCTTGTTGGTCTTGCCCAGGACCTCCTCCATCGTCTCCAGATACATGCGCCGCGCCGTCACCTCGGGCGCCTGGTTATAGGCCTCCAGCACCGACAGGAAGCGCTTGGCATCACCCTGGGCCAGGCTCACCACCTGCTCCCGGTAGGCGCTGGCCTCCTGGATCAGCTTCTCGGCCTCACCGCGGGCGGTGGGGATGATGCCGTTGCGGTAGGCTTCGGCCTCGTTGCGCAGGCGCTCGCGCTCCTGCCGGGCGCGCTGCACATCGTTGAAGGCGTCGACCACCGGGGCCGGCGGGTCCACCTTCTGCAGCTGCACGCGCTGCACCTCGATGCCGGCGGCGTAGTCGTCCAGCATCTCCTGCAACAGCTTGCGGGTGGACTGCTCGATCTCCGAGCGCGCCTCGGTCAGGGCCGGCTGGATCTCGGTGCGGCCGATGACTTCGCGCATGGCGCTTTCGGCGGCCTTGCGCACGGTCTGCTCGGGATCGCGGATGTTGAACAGGAAGTTCGGCGCGTCCTTGACGTTCCAGGCGACGGTGAAGTCGATGTCGATGATGTTCTCGTCGCCGGTCAGCATCAGCGACTCGTCCGGGACGTCGCTGGCGCCGGGACGGCGGGAATCACCCTGCGAGCGATAGCCGATGTCCAGCCGCCGCTCGGTCGTGACCTGGGCGATCTGCACCCGCTCGATCGGGGCCGGCAGATGGTAGCGCAGGCCCGGCTCCGTGGTGCGCTCATAGGCGCCGAAGCGCAGAACCACACCGCGCTCGTCGGGCTGCACGCGGTAGATGCCGCTGGCCAGCCAGAGGGCGGCCAGAACGCCGACGACCAGGGCCACGCCCTTGCCGCTGCCGAAACCGCCCGGCGCCATGCGCTTGAACCGCTCCTGCCCCTTGCGCAGAAGATCGTCGAGATCGGGTCCCGGCGGCTGGCCGCCACCGGATGGCCGGCCCCAGGGATTGTTGTTTCCGCCGCCTCCGGGGGGCGATCCCCACGGTCCGCCGCCTCCACCGCCGCCTTGATTGTTCCAGGGCATGTTCACCGACCCTTTGCTTGAAACCGTTCCGGGAGAGCCCCGGCTTTCGTGCCGCGGTCCTTTCCTCGCCTGGGTCCCCACCGTATATATCCGGGGCTGCGCAGGGAAGCCTCTCGGCCGAGAGATGCCTGCCAATATTGGGAAGGGATTGGAGTTTTCAACCATGGCCGAGGTCACCGAAGCCCAAGTTCTGGACGCGCTCCGGACCGTAAAAGACCCCGACAGGGGGAACGACATCGTCAGCCTGGGCATGATTTCGGGCCTGGCGATCAAGGGCGGCAATGTGGGTTTCTCGATCGAGGTCGATCCCAAGCGCGGTCCGGCGCTTGAGCCCCTGCGCCAGGCGGCGGAGAAGGCCGTCGATTCCATTCGCGGCGTCACCTCGGTGACGGCCATCCTCACCGCCCATCGCGCCGGCCCGCAGATGCCGGGCCGTGGCGGCCATGATGGCGGCCATGGCGGGCACGGCGGTCATTCCCATGGCGCCGCGCCGGCCCAGGGTGGCCCCCAGGGTGGTGGTGGTAAGGCCGGCGTTCCCGGCGTGCGGGCCATCGTCGCCGTCGCCTCGGGCAAGGGCGGCGTCGGCAAATCGACCACGGCCGCCAACCTGGCGCTGGCCCTGGCCGCCAACGGCCAGCGCGTCGGCCTGCTGGACGCCGACATCTACGGCCCGTCCATGCCGCGCATGATGGGCATCACCGGCAAGCCGAACAGCCGCGACGGCAAGACCCTGGAGCCGATGGAGAATTACGGCATCAAGGTCATGTCCATGGGCTTCCTGGTGGCCGAGGACACGCCGATGATCTGGCGCGGCCCCATGGTGATGAGCGCCATCCAGCAGATGCTGCGCGACGTGGCCTGGGGCGAGCTGGACGTGCTGGTGGTGGACATGCCGCCGGGCACCGGCGATGCCCAGCTGACCATGGCCCAGAATGTGCCCCTGGCCGGCGCCGTCATCGTCTCCACGCCACAGGACATCGCCCTGCTGGACGCCCGCAAGGGGCTGAACATGTTCCGCCGCGTCGATGTGCCCGTGCTGGGCATCGTCGAGAACATGTCCTATTTCTGCTGCCCGAACTGCGGCCACCGCAGCGACATCTTCAGCCATGGCGGCGCCCGGGCCGAGGCGGAGAAGCTGGGCGTGGACTTCCTGGGCGAAGTGCCGCTGGACATCGCCATCCGCGAGACCAGCGACGGCGGCACGCCTATCGTCATGGCCCGCCCGGACAGCGAGCACGCCAAGGTCTACCGCCAGATCGCGAGCACGGTCTGGGCCAAGATCGGCGCCGGCCCCCGCCGCGCCGGTCCGAAGATCGTCATCGAGTAAGACCGGCCGCTCGGTCAGGAGCATCCGGGCCGGCTGCGGACGCAGCGCCGGCCCGGATACCCAGGCCTGGATACCCAGGCCCGGACATCTGCGGCCGATTGCTGCACTGCGCCGCGCGCATGTGATTTTTTCTTTCCATTAACCGATATGGCCGATACATAATGTTCCATATCCGGTCGAGGATGGACATGATGTATCAGGACGAGCCGATCAAGGTTGCATATGCGTTCCGCAACGGCGCCCACACCTTCCGGGCCGCCGACCCCCGCCTGGGCGAGGTCGCGGTGACCCATGGCGTGCCGGAGGTCGCCTATGAGGAGGTGACGCGGACCCTGAGCGAGCGGGTGTCGCGGCAATTCGGCGCCTATGCCCAGGCCCGTCCGCAGCTGTCCTTCCGCGATTTCTGGACCTGGCTGCAGATGAACCCCATCGCCGCCATGCCCAACGCCCCCTGCCGGGTCGAGTTCACCTGGGACGTCCGGCACTGAGCCGTCCCCCTGCCCGCACTCCGGATGACGCCGACCGGCGCTGACGATCGGGCGCAGCGGCGCCCGGACAGAACCAACGGGACAAGGCCTCCCGCCGGGACAGCGGGTCAGCCCACGCCGGCTCCTCCGTCGCCGTCTGCCGCGCCGGCCAACCCCCGTGTCTCGCCGATGCGCAGCAGCCAGGCCTGATCCAGCCCGGCAGCGGACGCCGCGGCGCGGAAGCGGGCCGGCGGTTCGAACGGATCTTCCAGCGTCAGCACCACGGTGCCCCAATGCATGCCGACGATGCGGCGGGCGCGGATATCGCCGGCGATGGCCACCGCTTCCTCCGGCGTGGTGTGGACCGGGCGCATCAGCGGACGCGGGTCATAGGCGCCGATGCCGATCATGGCCAGATCGAAGGGGCCGTGCGCGGCGCCGATCTGCCGGAACACCGGGGCGTGATAGCCGGAATCGCCGCCGAACCAGAGCTTGCGCCCCCCCGCTTCCAGCACATAGGAGCACCACAGCGTCCGGTTCCTGTCGAACAGGCCGCGGGCGCTGGCATGGATGGCCGGCGTCGCCGTGACCGTCAGCCCGCCGTGACGGTGGCTGTCGCCCCAATCTAGCTCCTGCACGCTGGTGAATCCCTGCCGGCGCACCAGCGGCGCCAGCCGCAGCGGCACCACGGCGGTGCGGATGCCCCGCCGCGCCAGGGCCTTCAGGGTCGGCACGCAGAGATGGTCGTAATGGCTGTGCGACAGCAGCACCAGATCGACCGGCGGCAGCCGCTCCACCGGCAGGCCCGGCGGCACATAGCGCTTCGGCCCCCAGCCGGGCCGCGGGCTGGCCCAGTCGGACAGCCAGGGATCGGTCAGAATGGTGAGGCCGCCCAGGCGGATCAGGAAGCAGGCATGGCACAGCCAGGTGATGCTGTCCTGACCGGCGGCACGGGCCGCCGCCAGCCGGGCCTCCGCTTCGGCCAGGGGCAGCACATGACCGTCTGGAATGGCGACGGGCTGGCCGCCCTTCTGCGACGTGCGTCTCAGGAAGGACAGCATGGCGCGCCAGGACCCCGGCTGGCGCTGCGGACTTCCGGGCGGATTGCGGAACCCACCCGCGGTATGGTGGGACGGGACAGTCGGGAGCGGATCTTTCGGCATCGTTTCCGGCAAATGGGCGCGGCCCCGTCAGAAATCCAGCCCCGAAGCGCCGCACGGCCGATGTGGGAGCCGATGCGGGATCGGTCCCGCCGGCAGGGGCCGGCGCTAATCCCCGAAGCGCTGCAAGGGCGGCGGCGCCGTCTTCAGCAGCTCTTCCAGCAGACCGACGATCTCCTCCATCTCCAGGCGGACCTTGTCCAGCTCCTCGGAGGTCTTGTCGTCCAGTGCCGCTTCCAGCAGCATCATGTCATAGTCGCGCAGCACCCCCTCGAAGGCGTCGCGCTCCATCTCCAGGATCTCGTAAGCCCCCAACGCATGCACCAGCATGTCGGGCGGATGGCGGAAGAAGGCCAGGCTGATGCGGGTGAAGGCGGCGATGCCGCGCAGGCGCATGCGCACCAGCCAGCCCTTGAGATCCTCCGGCACGCCCTGGCGCGGCGCCTCCTCGGCCTTGTCGCTGATCGTGAAGATCATCGACTGGATTTCCAGATACTGGGCGCGGGCCTTCTTGTAGTCGGGAAAGGTGCGCAGGGTCTGACCCACGCTCTTCTCGAACTGGACGACCGCATCGGACAGCGACCGCGCCAGTTTGCGCATCACCGTTGCCCGCTGGGCCAACTCCTGTTCATACCGCATGGCGTCCTCATGCCGGGAAATCCGCCACCACCTTATCGCGGCGAAACACCCCCTGCCAGCCCTGCCACGCCGGCTTTACCGCCCTTGCCCCCCGACTAACCGTCTGGATAGCCGCGCAAGGTGCCGCGACAGCCACCCTCCGCTCTGCCTATGGTTCCCCTGGCTTCGACGGCACGCGAAGGGCGTGCGCCCCGTGCCCGGTCGGGCTCCCGCGCGTTACCCGCCGGACAGACCGGCAGCGGAGGGATCTGGGGTCCATGCTCACCGTCATCTTCTCGTCCCACAACGGGGCCCGCACCCTGCCGCGGGTGCTGGAGGCCTACACGCGCCTGATCGCGCCGCGGGGTGGCTGGCGCCTGATCGCCGTGGACAACGGCAGCAGCGACGACACGCCCGCCATCCTGTCCTCCTTCGTCGGCCGGCTGCCGCTGACGCTGCTGCGTGAAGCCGGCAAGGGCAAGAACCGGGCCCTGAACCGGGCCCTGCCCCAGGCCGAGGGCGATCTGTTCGTCTTCACCGACGATGACGCCGTGCCGGAGCCGGACTGGCTTCTGCGCCTGCGGGCCGCGGCGGATGCGCACCGGGAGCATGACATCTTCGGCGGCGCCATCCGCCCCTTCTGGCCGCACGACCCGCCGGACTGGATGGCCCGGTTCAAGCTGCCGCTGAACGTGCTCTATGCCGTGACGCAGGAGCAGGAGGGTCCCTGCGCCGCCTCCCTGGTCTGGGGTCCCAACATGGCCATCCGGGCGGCGGTCTTCCGCCAGGGACACCGGTTCGACGACACGGTCGGACCCGACGGCACCCCCGCCTATGCCATGGGCAGCGAGACGGAGTTCAACACGCGGCTGGAGCGGGCCGGCCACCGGGCCTGGTTCGTGGCCGACGCCCTGGTTCACCACATGATCCGGCCGGAACAGATGGACGAAGGCTGGATCCTGGGCCGCGCCTACCGCCATGGCCGCGGCATCCGCCGCTTCGACCCGGACCGCGGCGGCGGCGGCCCGATGATCGGCGCCCTGCCGCTGGCCGTCGCCGCCCGGCTGGCCTTCTACCGGGCGGCGGCGCCGCTGGTGCGGCCGCTGCCGCCGTCGCGCAAGCGCTTCTGGATGCTCTGGCGGGAGCAATGGTACCGCGGCCTGGCCGACAGCTACCGCATGGGGCCGCCCCCCCGCCTGGGCACCCCGCAGCCCACGCGTGCCGCATGATCCGGCGCTCCTTCCTGTTCTCCTTCGCCCAGAGCTACAGCTCGCAGATGGTCCGCATCGTCAGTCTGGTGCTGCTGGCCCGCCTGCTGTCGCCCGA
This sequence comes from Oleisolibacter albus, assembly GCF_003336875.1. Taxonomy (GTDB): domain Bacteria; phylum Pseudomonadota; class Alphaproteobacteria; order Azospirillales; family Azospirillaceae; genus Niveispirillum; species Niveispirillum album. The sequence goes on from NZ_QGNJ01000016.1 coordinate 99,238, forward strand.
CGATTTCGGCGTCTTCGCCTCCGGCCAGGCCATCATGATGCTGATCCTGGTGGTGGCCGAGTTCGGCCTGACCAAATATCTGATCCAGGAGACGGCGCTGACGCCGGAGCGGGAGCGCACGGCGCTGGGCCTGTCGCTGCTGGTGTCGCTGGCCTGTGCCGCCTGCGTCTATCTAGCCGCCGCCTTCGGCGTGGGACTGGTCTGGGACCGGCAATTGGCGGCCACGGTGTCCATCCTGGCGGTCTGCCTGCTGGTCCAGCCGCTGACCCTGCCGATCATGGCCATGACCCAGCGGCAGATGCGGTTCGACACGCTGTTCTACATCGGCACCTTCAAGACGCTGATGAATGTGGCGGTGTCCGTGATCCTGGCCTGGCAGGGCTTCGGCTATCTGTCGCTGGCCTGGGGCATGGCGGCGGAGCATCTGTCCGGTGCTGTCTGCGCCCTGCTGCTGCTGAAGCGCTATCCCGTGCGCAAGCCCAGCCTGTCGCGCTGGCGCGAGGTGTTCCGCTTCGGCCGGCTGGCCACCGGCATGGGCATCCTGCACGAGTTCGGCAATACCAGCACGCTGGTGGTGGGGCAGGTCTTCCTGGGCTATGCCGCCGTCGGCCTGCTGAACCGGGCGCAGGCCGTCAACACCCTGTTCGACAAGGTCATCCTGCAGGCGGTGACGCCGGTGATCCTGCCGGCGCTGGGCGCCGCCACGCGGGAGGGGCGGGATCTGAAGCCGCTCTACACCACCAAGCTGGCCTTCCTGTCGGCGGCCTGCTGGCCCTTCTTCCTGTTCGTCTTCCTGTTCGCCGAGCCGCTGGTCGGCGTGCTGCTGGGCCACCAGTGGGACGAGGCGGTGCCCGTGGTGCGCATCCTGTCGGGCGTCGGCCTGTTCATGCCCTTCACCCATCTGTCGATCCAGTTCGTCATCGTGCTGGGCACGCTGGATGTGTGGCTGCGGCGGCTGGCCTGGTCGCAGCTGGCCCGGCTGGCCCTCTGCATCGGCGCCGCCCAGCTGTCACTGGCCTGGCTGGCCGCCACGCTGGTGGTGGACTGGGGCATCAAGGCCTGGATCATGCAGCGCCCGATCAAGATGAAGCTGGACTTCACCCTGGCCGACCTGTGGCGCGCGACCGGCCCCAGCCTGGCCATGACCGCCGCCTGCGGTGCCGCCATGCTGGCCGTGCTGACGCTGGTGCCGGCCGGCCACGACTGGAGCCTGGTCCTGGTCGGCGCCGGCGTCTGGTGCCTGACCTGGCTTGGCTCGGCCCTGCTGGTCCATGACCGCATCCGGGGCGAGGTGCTGCACCTGCTGGGGGCCGTCCGCCGGCGTCTGACCCGCTCCGGCGCGGCCACGGCCTGATCCCATGCACAGCCGCCGAATGCACAGCCGCCGACGCACCGGACGCGGCTGGGCCGTGCTGGACCGCTGGAGCCAGCAGGGCGCGCAGTTGGCCGGCGCGCTGCTGGTGGCGCGGCTGATCGGGCCACAGGCCTTCGGCACCGCCGCCCTGGTGCTGCTGGCCCTGACCTTTCTCCAGGGGTTGCTGCTGGACGGGCTGACCGACGCCGTGCTGCGCCGGCAGCGCCTGACCCGCGGGGGGCTTGCCACGGCTGTCTGGGCCAGCGCCCTGGCCGGGCTTCTGGTGCTGGCCCTGCTGGCCGCCGCCGCGGCAGCGGCAGCGGCAGCAACGGGGACTGCGGCGGGGCCGGGCTTCATGACCCTGCTGCTGCTGGGGGCGCTGTCCCTGCCGGCCACCGGCCCAGCCGCCGTTCTCGACGGGCTGGCGCGCCGGCAGCAGCGGTTTCGGCTGCTGGCCCTGCGCGGCGTGCTGGCGCATGGCCCGGCCTGGGGACTGGCCGTGCTGCTGGCGGCCTGGGGCCAGGGCGCCCTGGCCATGGTCGCGGCCCAGGCCACCCTGCGCTGGCTGGAGCTGGCCCTGCTGGTGGCCGGGCTGGGGCTGCCCCGGCCGCGGATCACCCGCCCGGACCTCGTCCGGCTGCTGCGCGATGCCGCCGACGGCACCGCGATGAAGATCACCGGCTTCCTGGTGCTGCAGGCCGAACGGGTGCTGATCGGCACCCTGGCCGGGCCGGCGGCGCTGGGCCTTTACGGGCTGGCGCGGCGGCTGGTGGACAATCTGGTCTTCGCCCTGGCCGGGGTGGCGGGGCCGTTGCTGTTCCGTGACCTGTCGCGCCTGCCGCCGGGCGCGGCGGCGGACCCGCTGCGGCGGCAGGCCGGTCTGCTGGCCCTGGCCGCCGCCCCCGCCTTCCTGGGACTGGCCGTGGTGGCCGGGCCGCTGCTGGCCGCCCTGCTGGGGCCGGCCTGGGCGGACGCCGCCGCCCTGCTGCCGCTGCTGGCGCTGGGCGGGCTGTTCACCGCCCTGGCCTGGCTGCTGATCGCGGCCCTGCGCGCCCTGGGCGGCGGCGGCGAGGCTGTCCGCACCAACCTGCTGCTGGCCTTCGTCAAGATCACGGCCGTGCTGCTGGCCCTGCCCCAGGGCCTGACGGCCGTGGCCTGGGTCGATCCGGCCTGCGCCCTGCTGGGCCTGGGCCTGTGGGCGGGACGGCTGCACCGGCTCTGTCCGGCCCTGCCGCGGGCGGCCCTGGCCGCCGCCTGGTCGCCGCTGCTGCTGGCGGCCGGCATGGCCGCGCTGGTCGCCGCCCTGGCCCGGCTGCTGCCGGACCACCTCCCGCCGGCTGCGGCCCTGACACTGCTGATCGGGGCCGGGATCGGCCTCTACACGCTGGGCCTGCGGCTCACCGGCCTGGCGGCGGGCCCCCTGCGCTCATGACGCCGCCGGCAGCATCAGACGCGGGGGCGCCCCGGCCGGCTTGTGCGCCGCCAGGGTGGCGACACGGGCGCGGCGGCGGCGCTCCAGCGGCGGCATCACCGGCGCCCCCGCCCGGTCGAGCCGGTCGCCGACGCGCAGGAAATGCTCGGCCGGCACCCGGCCCGCCATTTCCCGGCCGGTCAGCCGGGCCAGCTGGGCCACGACGCCCTTGGGCCGGATGGTCAGGGGCAGCAGCGGGTCCAGCGCCATGGCCCGCGCCAGCCGGGCCAGACCGCGCCGGTGCCGCCCGACCTTGAGATCGCGCTTGGCCGCATAGAGCTCGAACTTGGCCCGCGTCAGGCGGAACAGCCAGGCCGGCAGCTCGGGATGCTCGGCCTGCAGCCGGTCCAGCAGTTCGGCGTGGAACTGCTCGGTCTCATGGGTGCGGTGGGACAGGCTGGTGGCCAGGATGCGATAGCCGACCAGGAATTCCGGGACCACGGCGAAGCGCCAGCGCTCGGCCAGACGCAGCGCCATCATGCCCTCGTCGTAATGGGGCAGGCTGGTGTCGTATCCGCCCACGGCCAGCATGGCCGCCTTCCGCATCAGCATGGTGCTGCCATTGCCGATGAAGCCGTACATGATCAGCGGCGGGAACGGATTCTCGTCGAAGCTGAAGGCATGGATGATGCCGTTGGGAATGACGCGGCTGCGCTCGTCGATGGCCCAGGACCAGCAATAGACCAGGGCCGTGCCCGGCCCGCTGGCCTGCATCAGCGCCATCTGCTTCTCCAGCTTGGTCGGCTGCCACAGATCGTCGCCGTCCAGGGTGGCGATGAACTCGCCGCGCGCCAGATGCAGGCCGGTGTTGCGGGCCACGGGACAGCCGCCATTGGGCTGGCGGTGCAGCCGCACCCGCGGGTCGCGCGCCGCCAGCTCGGCCGCGATCCCGGCGGTGGCGTCCTGCGAGCCGTCATCGACGACGATCAGCTCCAGCGACCGCCAGGTCTGGGCCAGGGCGGATTCCAGCGTCTCGCGCAGGGTCCGCGCCGCATTCCAGACGGGGACGATGATCGACACCAGGGGCTCTTGCATCCGGTAACCTCAAGAAAATCCGGGACGGTTCTCAGGACAACGCGCCGGACCCGGCGCGGGTGCCCGGCAGCAGGGCCCGCGCCAGCCGCCGGCCCATGCGGATGCCCGGCTGTTCCACCGTGCGGACCATCAGATCGGCCAGCCCCAGCGACAGCAGGACCCCGAGATAGAGCAGCGGCAGCACCGCCGGGCCGCGCAGGCCGGACCAGGCGCCGGCGCCCCAGGCCACGGCTTCCAGCACCAGGTAATGCACGAGATAAAGGGAATAGCTGATGCGGCCGAGATACTGGGCCAGCGGACCGGTCATGCTGACAGCCCAGAGACGCCCCAGCACGGGCAGCCGCTCCGATCCCGGCATCAGCATCAGCGCCACCAGCAGCCAGGCCGCCACCGGCAGGTTGAGAAGGGCAAGGGCGGCCGCGATGGCCACGGCCAGCGCCAGCCGCACCGGCCCGTCGCCGGGCAGCCGTCCCGCGGCGATGGCGGCCAGCCAGCGGTCGGTCAGCATGCCCAGCAGGAACAGATGCAGGCAGAGCAGCAGAAAGCTGGGCTTGGCCCAGGCCAGGGGCACCTGCCCCATGGCCAGCACCAGCAGGCCGCAGCCCCCCAGCACCAGCCAGCGCAGCCGCGGCAGCGCCAGACCCGCGGCGATCAGCGGCGCCAGCAGATAGAACTGCCATTCCACCGATACGCTCCACCCCGGCGCCAGGAAGGCGGTGGAACTGCCGGGCAGCCAGCTGTCCGGCACCAGCCCATGCATCAGCGACAGGTGCAGCAGCACATGCTCCGCCATATCGGCCTTGTGGGCGGCGAACAGGGGCAGTGCTGTATAGAGCAGCAGCCCGGCGGCGAAGCAGAGCAGGAAGGCGGGATAGAGCCGCAGGAAGCGCCGCAGGATGAAGATGGCATAGGGTTCCGGTGCCACCCGCAGCTGGCGGCCGATGACGAATCCGCTGAGGATGACGAACACGGCCACCGCCAGCTCGCCATTGCCCAGCAGGCCGGCCAGACGGGACCCGGGATAGGTCTCGCGCAGCAGGGCGAACTGCACCACATGGGCGTTGACCACCCACAGGGAAAGCCAGCCGCGCAGCCCGTCCAGATCCGACAGGCGCGCCGGTGAAGTCAATGCGGTCATGATCGTCCGAAGAATGAAGCGCGTGTCGGATTAAAGGCTGTGCGCACCGGGGCGGGCAACGGCTCTCCCGCGGTGCGAAACTCTGGTTAGCCCGAATGCTTTGTTGGCTGTGGCCGGGGGGCCGGCGTTAGCTGCCGGCAGTGACAGCGGAGCGGACGACCACCCGGCCATGAGCAGCACCGATCTTGCCCCCGACCAGCCGCGCCTGCGGCTGCTGCTGACCCTGTCGGGCCTGGCCCTGGCCGCCATCCTGGCGCTGGCGGTGCTGAAGCCGACGCTGGTGCTGATGCTGTACGGGCTGGTGATCCTGGCCCTGCTGGCCCTGGGCGGCCTGCTGCGGCCGGATCTGTACCTGCTGGGTCTCACCGCCTTCATGGCGCTGCGGCCGGAGGAGTATCTGGACCCGATCGGCGGCATGGAGGGCAGTTCCTGGTACAAGCTGGGGCTGCTGGGGGTGCTGATCCTCTATGCCGCCCGTTTCGGGCTGCTGCGCCGGACCAACTGGCCGCTGCTGGCCATGACGGTCATCGCCTTCTACAGCCTGTTCAACCCGGACCTCTATCCCGCCCTGACCCGGTTCCAGATCATCAAATCGCTGATCGGGCTGGGATCGGTCTTCATCGTCTTCAACCTGGCCTACCGGCCGCAGGATTGCCGCCGGCTGATCTGGGTCATCGCCCTGCTGCCGCCCCTCAGCGTCGTCGGCGGTCTGGCGGAGGAGGCGGCGGGTCTGGGCCGCATGCTGGAGATCGATCCCATCTCCAACGTGCTGCGGCTGCAGGGCGGCACCATTCCGGCCTATCTGGCTTCGCTCTGCTTCACCGGCTTCGTCGCCGCCCTCAACGAGGCCATCCTGGACCGGCGGCGGGTGTTCTGGCTGCTGGCCGCGGTCAATCTGGCCATCCTGCTGGCCACGCTGGGGCGCATGCCGCTGGCGCTGTGCATGCTCTACGCCCTGTCGCTGCTGCTGTTGCTGCCCTTCCGCGTGCTGGGCGTCGAGCGCCGCTTCATCATCCTGCTGGCCGGCAGCCTGTGTCTGGCCCTGTTCGTGGTCGCCTTCGCCGACGCGCTGATCAGCCGCTTCGTCAGTTCCGGCAGCCCCGGCGACACCGGCGGATCGCTGAACTTCATGGGGCGCATGCTCTATTGGGAGCTGGCGGGCGAGGTGCTGAAGGTCAATCCCGTCATCGGCCGCGGCCTGGGCACCGGCATCATCTTCATGCTGGACGCCCATATCCCCGGCAATATCCGCGCGCCGCACAACGAATATCTGCGGCTGCTGGTGGATGGCGGCTGGGTCGGCCTCGGCCTGTTCGTCACCGGCCTGCTGGCGCTGCTGCGGCGCCAGACCCGCGGCCAGCCCGCGGAGATCCGGATCATGGCCTGGACCGCCCTGCTCTGCCTCGGCATCTACAGCCTGACCGACAATGCCCTGTCGGCGCCGACGGCGGTGACCTTCTTCCTCTATCTGGCCCTGCTGCTGCAGCGGGCGCCCGGCCCGCGCGAGCTGCGCCAGCAGGAAGCCGGGTGGCAGGCCGGGCGGGAGGCCGGGCCGGACAGGGCGCCGGCGGCCTGAGCCCTGCTTCCTCTGCGCCTCCGTGCCCCGATTTTACCGGGGTGCGCGGCCTTGTGCCGGGGCGGCTCCGGGTGCTAGATGCCGGCCCCATGAAGACCAAGACCCTGTTCGCCCAGGTCACCCGGCCGGCCCCCGTCCCCGTGCAGATCCACAGCGTCAAGCGTTCGCCCGCGCGCATCTTCGTGCGCGATCTGGTGCTGCCGGCGCTGGTGGGCATCTATGACCGCGAGAAGGGGGCGGCCCAGCGCCTGCGCATCAATCTCGACCTGACTGTGGCCGACTGGACACCGCAGGTCCGCGACGAGATCACCGCCGTCGTCTCCTACGAGGATGCGGTCAACCGGGTCACCGCCCTGGTGCGGCAGGGCCATGTGCATCTGCTGGAAACCCTGGCCGAGCGCATCGCCGCCGACCTCCTGGCCGATTCCCGCATCCAGAGCGCCACCATCCGCCTGGAAAAGCTGGACGCCTTCGCCGACTGCGCCAGCGTCGGCGTGGAGATCACCCGCGGGCGGTGAAATCTCCAACAAGGCTGGGCTTGCAGATTATTCCGCTCTCACCCTGTAGACCCGGCATCTCAGTCACCCAAAATCGAATCCGCCACGCATAAGCAGGATTTATTTTCTAGAGCGATTTTCTGTCTGACGGAATCGTATTGGGATTCCCCTTTTCTGCGGGACATGTTTCAAGGTGCGGGCTGGAGCAGGAGGCCAGCCGGCATGACGCGACCTCTTTCCCTGGACCTGCGTTCGCGGCTCATTGCCGCCGTGGAGGGCGGGCAGTCCCGCCGGGCGGCGGCCAAGCGGTTCGG
>NZ_QGNJ01000017.1 GCF_003336875.1 Oleisolibacter albus
CGACTACCTGAGCCCGGTGGAGTTCGAGGCACAGGACGAACCACCAGTGCCGCCCGGCCGGGCGGCACTGGTGGCGGAAACCATGCTGTAGCTTTTGCGACATGTCTCAATGATGGGGTGCAGTCCAGTGTCTCCCCTTGCTTTGTGCCATCGTTTCATCAACGCACCGTCAGGGCGGCGCGGTCCGGCCCGGGAAATCAGGTGGCCAGCTGACGCTGGATGGCGGCACAGAAGGCCTCGGCCCCGGGCCAGCTGGTGATGCGGCCACGCAGCCTGCCGCGGTGGAAGACGAAGAAGGCCGGAATCCCGTGCAGGCCGAAGCGGGTGGCCATCTCGAAATCATCATAGACATTGTCATGCAGCCAGCGGACGCCCGGCCAGGAGAAGCGGGCGGGATCGGCCAGCAGGGCATGCTTGGCCAGATCGCAGTTCGGGCAGTCACGGCCCCACAGGAACAGGATATCGAGCGCCTCCGCCTCTGGTTCGGCCAGAACCGCGTCGAGGTCGGCGCTGAAGACGGGGCGCATAGGGAAACGCCGGAAGAAGTCGGGCGGTGGCGGCATGACATCGGTCCTGGGAATACGGCAAAGCCGGAAGGGCTTCTGAGGTGGTGGCCCTGGCCGGCGACGGAAAGGGGCCGTCCCCTGCCACGCCTTCGACCGCCGCGGCCTTCGTCCAGATAGCCCATCGGATAGGCTATCCAAATTCGCGCACGCGAGCGGGCGAACGGATGTCAGTTTGGATGAGCCGTTCGCCCTGCCATGGATAAGCGTCATGTTGAGCCGTTTCCGCCGGAATGACCGCCTGCTCGCCCAGACCGGGATGCTGGATCAGCTCAGCACCAAGGTGATGGTTGCCGATGCCGATCTGACCATCGTCTATATGAACCCGGCAGCCTTGGACTTGATGCGCGAGGCGGAAGCGGATCTGCGCAAGGAACTGCCTCAGTTCCGCGTCGATACGCTGATCGGCAGCAAGATCGACGTTTTCCACAAGACCCCGGACCGGCAGCGCCATATTCTGGTGGCCCTGTCCAAGCCGCACAACGCCACCATCACCATCGGGCGCCGGATCTTCGATATCGGGATCTCGCCCGTCATTCAGGGCGGCAAGCGCGTGGGCTTCACCGTGGAATGGACCGATGCCCGGCACCGGTTGCAGAACCGCGATTTCAGCGCCCAGATCGATGCCATCAATCGTTCCCAGGCCGTGATCGAGTTCACGCCGGACGGCACCATCGTCGCTGCCAACGAGAATTTCCTGAAAACCCTTGGGTACACGATGCCCGAGATCCAGGGAAAGCAGCACCGCATGTTCGTGGAGGCGGCATATGCCGCCAGTCCCGACTACACCGCCTTCTGGGACCGGCTGCGCGCCGGCGAGTATCAGGCCGCCCAGTTCAAGCGCATCGGCAGGAACGGCAAGGTCGTCTGGATCGAAGCTTCGTACAATCCGATCCTGGACGATGCCGGCCGCGTGGTGAAGGTGGTCAAGGTCGCCACCGACATCACTGCCCAGGTGGAGTTGCTGGCCAATCTCAAATCCCTGATCGACCGCAACTTCGGGGAGATCTCCAGCGACATCGACCGCTCCAGTGCCGAAGCCGGGTCCGCGGCACTGGCAGCGGGAGAGGCCGCCAGCAATGTGCAGGCCGTGGTGGCGGGCGTGGATGAAATGGCCGCGTCCATCGACGAGATTTCCCGCAGCATGACGAAGTCGCGCACGGCGACCGAGGCGGCGGCCCAGCGGGCGGCGGTGGCGGAGCAGAGCACCAGCCGGCTGACCAATGCGGCGCAGGCCATGAACGGGATCATCGCGCTGATCCAGGACATCGCCGGACAGATCAACCTGCTGGCGCTGAACGCCACGATCGAGGCGGCGCGGGCCGGCGACGCGGGCAAGGGCTTTGCCGTCGTGGCGTCGGAGGTGAAGAACCTGGCCAATCAGGCCGCCCGGGCCACGGAGCAGATCTCCGGCGAGATCGACAGCATCCAGTCCACCTCGACCGATGTGGCCGGGGCGCTGGACGATATCCGTGCCGCCATCACCTCGGTCCAGGAACTGGTGACCACCACCGCCTCCGCGGTCGAGGAGCAGAGCGCCGTGACCCGCGGCATGCTGGGCAATGTGCAGAACGCCTCCCAGGCCGTCAGTACGGTGTCCGCCAATGTGGGCAGCATTTCCGCTGCCGTCGGTCAGGTCGCCGGCGCCGTGGGCAAGACGCGTGAGGCCGCACAGGTGCTGGTGCGCTGACGGCCGGGGTCAGCCGGCCGCATCGTTGAAATCATCCAGCAGCGTGGCGATGCGGCCACTGTCGCTTTGGATCATGATGCTGTCGGCGCGGCGCGTGGCCTCGATCAGGTCCAGGCAGCGGGTCCGGCGCTTCACCAGCGGCAGATTGGCCGGTGCCATCGACAGTTCCCGCACACCCAGCCCCAGCAGCAGCGGCGTATAGCGCGGGTCGCCCGCCATCTCGCCGCACACGGACACGGGAATACGGCTGCGCAGGGCCGCCTCCACCGTGAACTGCACCAGCCGCAGCACCGCGGGGTGCAGCGGGTCGTACATATGGGCCACCTGCTCGTCACCACGGTCGATGGCCAGGGTGTACTGGATCAGGTCGTTGGTGCCGATGGCGAAGAAGTCGCTGACCGTCGACAGGCTGTCGGCGGACAGGGCGGCGCCGGGGATTTCAATCATGGCGCCCAGGCGCGGCAGCACCGGCGGCAGCTTGACGCCGCGCCGGTGCAGGCGGCGGGCCACGGCGTGCAGCATGGTGCGCACGGCCCGCATCTCGGCCATGGTCACGACCATGGGCACCAGGATGCGCAAGGGACCATGGGCCGCGGCGCGCAGCATGGCGGCCAGCTGCGTTTCCAGCAGGCGCGGCTCCTTCAGCCCCAGGCGGATGGCGCGCAGCCCCAGGGCCGGGTTGGCCGGATCGCCAAAATGCTGGCGCAGGGCGGTGGCCAGCTTCTCCCCGCCGACATCCAGGGTGCGGGCGGTAACCGGCCGGCCATCCATGCGCTCGACGATGCCGCGCAGCGTCTCGTACTGCTCGTCCTCGTCCGGCAAATCATCCCGGTTCATGAACTGGAACTCGGTCCGCAGCAGGCCGATCCCGGCTGCGCCCAGCTCCAGCGCGGTGTCCAGTTCCCGCGGCAGTTCCAGATTGGCGTGCAGGGTCACCTCGGTGCCGTCACGGGTGATGGCCGGCAGCCGGCTGAGGGTCTTCAGCTGTTCGCGCTCGGCCCGCCAGGAGGCGCTGCGGCGGCGGTACTCGTCCAGGACCGATGTCTGGGGATTGAGATGCACCCGGCCGGACAGGCCGTCCACCACCACCATGTCGCCATTCTGGATGCCCTGGAGCAGACCGGGGGCGCCCAGCACCGCCGGCAGGCCCAGCGAGCGGGCCATGATGGCCGTATGTCCCTCGGCTCCGCCCAGCAGGGTGGCGAAACCGGCGATCCGCCGCGGGTCCATCAGCGCCGTATCGGCCGGCGTCAGTTCCTCCGCCAGGATCACCGAGCCGGCCGGCACCATGGAAAAGGCCTGGAACGGCGACTCCATCAGGTTGCGCACCAGCCGGCGCCCCACCTCCCGCACATCGGCGATGCGGGCCGACAGATAGGCGTCGTCCATGCCGGCGAAGCTCTGGGCGATGGCGTTGATCTCCGCCTGCACCGCCGCTTCGGCATTCTGGCGTTCGGCGCGGATGCGCCGCTCCACACCGCGGATCAGGCGGGAGCCGGACAGCATGGCCAGATGCGCCTCCAGCAGGATGGCCACATCCTCGGCCGCCGCCCCCGGCAACAGCGAGGCCTTGCCCTGGAGCTTGCGCAACTGGCGACGCGCCTTCTCGGTGGCGGCGGAGAACCGTTCCACCTCCGCCTCGACCGCATCGGGCATCAGCACATATTCCGGCACCTGCACGGCGCCGGCCTCCACCACATGGGCGGGACCAATGGCGATGCCGGGCGAAACGCCGAGTCCACGCAGGATGCGCTCCTGCCCGTGGGCAGGTTCCTGTGCGGTTCCATGGCTGGACGGATCGCCGCGGTTGCGGTCGGAACGGAATGGCGACAAGGGACTGCGAGCCCCCCTTTTTCGGGTTGGGTCTTCCGGGATCAGTCTTCGTCGAACTTGCGGTCGACCAGATCCGTCAGGGCGCGCAGGACATCGTCCGCCTGGGGCCCGGAAGCGGTCAGGGTGATCGACGTCCCCGGCCCGGCGGCCAGCATCATCAGTCCCATGATGCTCTCGCCGCAGACGGAGGTATCGCCGCGCAACACCTCGACCTCCGCCTCATAGTCGGCGACCAGTCGCACGAACTTGGCGGCGGCGCGGGCATGCAGCCCGCGGCGGTTGCGGATGGTGACGACGGCCGTGCGGGCATCGCCGGCCTCGGCCTGGTCCTGGACCGTCATGGCTCACCCATCCGCCAGCAGCGACGAGGCGACATTGATGTATTTGCGTCCGGCCTCCTGGGCCGCCTGCACCGACGCCTTCAGACCCTCGGTCTTGCGGACGCTGGCCAGCTTGATCAGCATCGGCAGGTTGACGCCGGCGATCACCTCCACCTTGGCCCGGTCCATGATGGAGATGGCCAGATTGGACGGGGTGCCGCCGAACATGTCGGTCAGGACCACGACGCCGCTGCCGCTGTCGCATTCGGCGACACGGGCCAGGATGTCCTCCCGCCGGCGCTCCATGTCGTCGTCGGGACCGATGCAGACGGCGCCGACCTGCGGGGTGGGCCCCACCACATGCTGGAGGGCGGCGATGAATTCCTCGGCCAAACGGCCGTGCGTGACAAGGACCAAGCCGATCATTGGATTCCCTGAGTCTCCCTGCCCGCGTTACCGGCCGCCCGATGCCGCCCGCCCGGGCCGCGAACGGTCGTCCAGCGGCTCAACCGGCCCCCCCGGTTCCTTGCGGTCGAGGTCGCGGTGCCCCTCCACCACCTTATATCCATGGTCGCGCAGCCACATGGCAAGCCTGTGCGTGATGTGGACAGAGCGATGGCGGCCGCCGGTGCAGCCGATGGCAATGGTCAGATAGTGCTTGCCCTCGCGCACATAGCGCGGCAGCAGCGGCCCGATCAGCCGGGTCAGGTTCGCGAAGAAGCCGGCATAGTCCGGGTCGCGCTCCACATAGGCGGCGACGGGCGCATCCAGCCCGCTGAGCGGGCGCAGGGCCGGTTCCCAATGGGGATTGTCGAGGAAGCGCACGTCGAAGACGATGTCGGCCTCCCGCGGGACCCCCTGCCGGTAGGAGAAGCTGGTGACGAAGATGTGGAGCCGCGGCTCGGCATCCAGCCGGAACACCTGCCCCAGGTGGCGGCGCGCGTCGTGGATGGATAGCTGCGAGGTGTCCAGCACCTCGTCGGCCGTATCCTTCAGCGGCTGCAGCAGCTGGCGTTCGCGGGCGATGCCGTCCAGCACCGGCCGGTCGGCGGCCAGCGGATGCGGCCGCCGTGTTTCGGTGTAGCGGCGCTGCAGCACCTCGTCGGAAGCGTCGAGGAACAGCAGCTTGACCGCCATGTCGTCCCGCAGCCGCAACAGGCGCAGTTCCTCCAGCAGCCCCTCGGCATCGAAATCGCGGGTGCGGCTGTCGATCCCGACCACCAGCGGCCGGTCGTGGAACTGCGAGACCAGGGCGTGCAGCAGCGACAGCCGCAGATTGTCGACCGCCTCGTAGCCCAGATCCTCCAGCGACTTCAGGGCCGTCGACAGGCCGGCGCCGGACAGGCCGGTCACCACCACCAGGGGCAGCCGGGCCGGGCCGGCCGAGGGATCAAGGGTCGTCATGGCATCACCTGTGATTGCATCGCCCGTGCGCCCATCCTGCCGGGGACGGTGTCCCCGGTTCAGTGGAAATCTGGGCCATGGCCGTCGCCGCTGCAAGCCGTAGCTTCGCCGCGGCGGAGGCCTCGAAAGGGGCCAGTGACAGCCGCGGCAGGGTGACGCCGCAGATTTCCTCGTCCTGTGGTTCCGGAAGGCGCGGCACATCCGCGGGCGGCACCAGATCGACCAGCAGCAGCACCGGCGTCGGACCATCGGCCGGAACCGGCAGGATGCCCAGGCCCCGCACCTCCAGCAGTCCGGCCAAGGGCGCGGGACAGGCGGCCAGCAGCCGGTCGCCCTGCCGCGCCAGATCGACCCGGTCGTCGGCCACCAGCCGGGCACCGCCCTCGATCAGGCGCAGCGCCAGGTCGGACTTGCCGGCCCCCGAGCGCCCCCGCAGCAGCACCCCGGCCCCCGACAGGCTGACACAGGTGGCATGGATCTGGATCATATCTCCCCCGCGCAGCCGGCCCGCGCCGCCGGAGGCTAGCAGAGGCGGGCCGAAACGGCGAGGGGCGCATCAGGCCGGGTCATAGGGGGCCAGCCGGTCGGGACTGATCTCCATGGTATAGGGACCGTCGGTCCACAGCAGCACGCAGCGGATGGTCCGGCCGGGATAGACGCGGCGCAGCGCCGCCCGATAGGCCGCCATCTGGGCCAAATACAGCGGGGCCACATCCTCCTCGCGCGTGGGCGGGGGACGGTTGGTCTTGTAATCCACGATCCAGACAGCCTCGTCGGTCAGGCACAGCCGGTCGATCTGGCCCGACAGCACCCGCCCCCCGACCACGCCGACAATCGGCACCTCGGCCCGGCTGCCGGGACCGAACAGCGGCGCGAAGCGGGGGTCCTCCAGCACACGCAGGGCCTCGCCCGCGATCTCGGCCTGTTGGGCGGGGTCAAGCCCATGGGCCGGCCGGGCCAGCCAGGCGCGGGCCGCCCCGTCCCGGCGGTGCGGCTCGATCTCGGGCAGCACCTGCAGCAGCTTGTGGATCAGCGTGCCGCGGCGGAAGCGGTGGCCGTCATCGGCCCCCAGCGGCGAGCGCACCGGCGGTTCCACCCCTTCGGGGCGCGAGGGCGTCAGCGGCCGGGCCGGCGTCGGTTCCTCCGGCGCCGGGGTCCTTGCCCAGTCCGGCAGCCGGACGCTGGCCTCCGGTTCGGCCCGGTCCTTGTCGTCGCTCCGCGGCGGGTCGATCTGGGTGTCGTACAGATGCAGGCCCTTGCCCTGCCAGCCGGCGGGGCTGACCTGGGAGAAGTCGTAGTCCCGCTCCTGGGCCATGTCGGCCAGAGCCTCCTGCACCAGCGCGTACCAGGCGCCGTCCGGGGCCTTGCGGCTGCCCTCATAGCCGCAGACCACCAGCCTGTCCTCGGCCCGCGTCAGCGCCACATAGAGCAGCCGCCGGTATTCCTGGTCGCGGCGGCGGTCGGCCGCGGCCCGCGCCGTGCGGCAGGCCGTGTCCTCCAGGGCGCGGCGGGGAGCGAACAGGGGCACCTCGCGCCCGTCCGTGCCATCGGGCCAGAGGATGCGGGGCGACTGGTCGGGCACGCCCATGGTGTCGGGCAGGATGACGAGGGGGGCCTGCAACCCCTTGGAGCCATGCACCGTCATGATGCGGACGCGGCCGCCGCCCGGCCCGCCGCCGGCATCCAGCTCACGCTTGATCTCGGCCTGGCTGGCCTCCAGCCAGTGCAGGAACCCCTGCAGCGACGGCACATGCTCGCGCTCATAGGCCAGGCAGGCGGTCAGGAACTCGTCCAGCGGGTCCACCGCCTCCGACCCCAGCCGGGCCAGGATGGCCCGGCGGCCCGACCCGCCCACCTCCAGCCGGGGATCGGCCGGGCAGGGGCGGGAAAGCAGACCGGCAAACAGCTCGAACGGCGCGTGGAAATCGGTTTCCGCCAGCAGGCCGTGCAGCCAGTCATGGGCCGGCCGGAAGGCGGCGTCCTCCTCGGCCTTGCGGGCCAGGGCCGGCCACAGCCGGCCGCTGCGGTCATGGGCGATGGCGAACAGCTGCTCCTCACCGAACCCGATCAGCGGTGATTTCAGCACCGTGGCCAGGGTCAGGTCATCGTCCGGCAGCAGCAGGAAACGGCCCAGGGCCATCAGGTCCATGACCGCCAGCTGTTCGGTCAGCACCATGCGGTCGACACCGGCCACCGGCACGCCCCGATCCTTGAGGTCGCGCACCAGCTGCTGCACGAACTGGTTGCGGCGGCGCACCAGCACCATGATGTCGCCCGGCCGCAGCGGCCGGCCGCGGGCCGGCAGCATCTCGCCGCTGTCGAGCCAATGGCGGATCTGGTCGGCCACCAGCGTGGCCAGCCGCGCCATGGGCCGGGCCGCCTGTTCCGGCGTCAGCGGCAGGGCCCAGGGTTCCGCCTCCGCCGTCTCGGCCGGGCTGACCAGGGGCCAGACCTCCACGGTCCCGGCCATGCCGCGGCGGAAGGGGACGTGCCGGATCTCCTGGCCGGGGGCGATGACGCCGTCGCGCGCCGCTTCGCGCAGGAACACGGCGTCCACCGCCGCCAGAACGGCCCGGACCGAACGGAAGGAGATCTGCAGGTCGATGCCGCTCCAGCGGCCCGACGCCGCGGTGATGCGCGTCTGGAAATGCCGGCGCATGCGCGCGAACTCGGCCGGGTCGGCGCGCTGGAAGCTGAAGATGGACTGTTTGTCGTCGCCCACCACGAACAGGGTGCGGCTGCCGGATGCTCGCGCGGGCGACTCGGCCCCGTCCCCGGCGAAGAACTCCTCGGCGATGACCTTGACCACCGCCCATTGCTCCGGGTTGGTGTCCTGCGCCTCGTCGACCAGGATGTGGTCCAGGCCGCCATCGAGCTTGAACAGCACCCAGGCGCAGGCATCGCGCTGTCCGCCCAGAAGCTGGCTGGCCGTCAGGATCAGATCGTCGAAATCCAGCAGCGCCCGCCCGTCCTTCAGCCGGCGGTAGGTCGCCAGGATGGCTTCCGACAGGGTCAGCAGCGCCGCCGTGCTGCGGGCCACGCTGACGCAGCGCAGCCGCTCCATCACGGCCATCAGCCGCCCGGCCTCGGCCTGCAGGGCCGCCAGCGCCGCCGGATCCTTCTCCGCCGCCTTCTTGCCCAGCAGGGCTTTCCGCATGTCCCCGTCGCGGGTCAGGAACAGCAGCCCGTACTCCTGGAACCCATGGATGCGGCCGTCCGCCCGGTCCAGCCAGGCCTGGATGCCGATGCCGCGCTCGCCGTCGGTCTTGCCGCTGTCCGCCAGGGCCCGGCAGGCGGCGCGCAGGCCGGCGTCGTCGAACGCCCCGTCGCGGCAGGCTTCCCGCACCACGTCGGCTTCGGTGGTGCCGGGCGGCACATCGAGGGTGCGGCCGATGGCGGCGATGGCGCCGGACAGACCGCCATGACGGTCCAGGATGCGGCGGATGCGGCCGCGCTCCATGGTGATGTCCTGCAGCAGCCGGCCGAATTCGTCCTCCGACACCGCGGCGGCCAGCACGGCCACCGCCTGTCCCAGCGCCCCGTCCGGATCGAGTCGGGCCGCCGTCAGCACCTCCTGCTCCGCCTCGGCCAGCAGCTCGGCCGCGGTGCGGTCGTCCATGACCTCGAAATTGGGGGCGAGGCCGGCTTCCAGCGGGAAGCGGCGCAGCAGCGACTGGCAGAAGGCGTGGATGGTCTGGATCTTCATCCCGCCCGGCGCCTCCAGCACCCGGGCGAACAGGCGGCGGGCCGCGGTGACCTCGTCCACCGTGGGGGCGCTGCCGGTCAGGTCGCGCAGCTGGCGTTCCAGTGCCGCCTCGTCGGCCACGGCCCAGCCGGACAGGCGGGCGGCGATGCGGTTCGCCATCTCCGCCGCCGCCGCCTTGGTGAAGGTCAGGCAGAGGATGCGGGCCGGCGCCGTGCCGGCCAGCATCAGCCGCAGCACCCGGTCGGTCAGCACCTTGGTCTTGCCGGTCCCGGCCGAGGCCCCCACCCAGACCGAGGCGGTGGGGTCCGCCGCCCGCCGTTGCAGCACATTGGGATCGATCCGGTCGGCATCGGCCGGTTCGGCGGGACCAGGGGGGAAGAGATCGACGGCGCTCATGCCGCCAGCGTAGCGGCAGGGGCGGGCAGGGGTCCAGGGCATAGGCCCATCGGCGAACTTTCTCTGCTTCCCCTTTGTGCGGCGGCACAAAGGGGCTTATATACAGCGCAGGAACGGATTTAACCGCAATTCACACTTCGGAGACGTGTTATGGCCGCATCCGAGAGCCAAGCCGCCGCGACCGAGTTCCGTGGCCGCATCTATGACAGCATCCTGGACACCATCGGGGCCACGCCGCTGGTGCGGCTGCCGCGCCTGTCGGCCCGGCACGGGGTGGTGGCCGACGTGGTCGCCAAGTGCGAGTTCTTCAATCCGCTGTCCAGCGTCAAGGACCGCATCGGCAAGGCCATGATCGAAGCCGCCGAGGCCGAGGGCAAGATCGCGCCGGACCGCACCACCCTGATCGAGCCGACCTCGGGCAACACCGGCATCGCCCTGGCCTTCGTCGCCGCCGCCAAGGGCTACAAGCTGATCCTGACCATGCCGGAGAGCATGTCGGTGGAACGGCGCAAGATGCTGAAGCTGCTGGGGGCCGAGCTGGTGCTGACCCCGGCGGCCCAGGGCATGAAGGGTGCCATCGCCCGGGCCGAGGAGCTGGTGGCCTCCACCCCCGGCTCCTACATGCTGCAACAGTTCAAGAACCCGGCCAATCCCGCCATCCACCGCGCCACCACGGCCGAGGAGATCTGGCGCGACACCGCCGGCAAGGTGGATGCGCTGGTGTCCGGCGTCGGCACCGGCGGCACGCTGACCGGCATCGCCGAGGTCATCAAGGCCCGCAAGCCCGACTTCAAGGTGGTGGCGGTGGAGCCGGAGGACAGCCCCGTCCTGTCCGGCGGCCTGCCCGGCCCGCACAAGATCCAGGGCATCGGTGCCGGCTTCGTGCCCGACATCCTGGCCAAGGACCAGATCGACGAGGTGCTGCGCATCTCCAACGTCCGCGCCTTCGAACTGGCCCGCGAGGCCGCCCGTGTCGAGGGGCTGGCCGTGGGCATCAGCTCCGGCGCGGCCCTGGCCGCCGCCTTCGAACTGGGCAGCCGCCCGGAGATGAAGGGCAAGCTGATCGTCGTCATCCTGCCCAGCTTCGCCGAACGCTACCTGTCCACCGCCCTGTTCGACGGGCTGGACTGAGACCGGTCCCCCCTTCCGGTTGCCCTCCGTTGGCTTAAGGTGACGCCAAGGCGACCTTAAGCTGACGGCAAGGCGACTAAGGTGACAGTGGCCGCAAACGATGTCGCCTGGTATGGCGTTGATGCTAAAGGAATATTTTCCTTAAGGTGACAAAGGTGACGGGTTTTCGACCCTGGTCGCCTTTGTCAGCCCTGTTGCGTTAAGCTTGGTTGCGTCAAGCCTGGTTTCACATGTTCAAGATCCCGGCGTCCCGGATGGGGGGGCCGCGATCAGGGGAGCATGATATAGGATTTTTGTCCAGGGCATGATGGGCGTGGCGCCTGTCCCCCGGCTGCCCGCCTGCGCCGGCATGATGCCGCTGGCCGGTGCGGGAACATCGCGGTTCCGGCGCCGCGACGACGGGGAACCGGCGGAGACAGCCCGGCAGAGACAGCCCGGCGGAGACAGCCCGGCAGAGACCGCAGCGTCCGGCGTCGGCGCAACCCACCCTTCCGTTGGCGGCATTGGGAGGAGACGCGGCTTTCCCCCTATGGTCGCCCCATGGATCCGTCGCAGCTGCTCTTCCTCGTCCCCACGGCCTTTGTCGCCGGCTTCATCGACGCCATCGCCGGCGGGGGCGGGCTGATCACCATTCCGGCCCTGCTGTCCACGGGCATCGCCCCGTCGCAGGCCCTGGCCACCAACAAGCTGCAGGGCGCCTTCGGCACCATGATGGCGACGCTGACCTTCTGGCGGGCCGGGCAGATCGACATCCGGTCCATGCTGTTCCCGGTGGCCTGTGTGCTGGTGGGCGCGGCGGCGGGAACCATCGCCGTGCAGATCGTCGGCTCGGGCCTGCTGTCGGCGGTGATCCCGGTGCTGCTGGTGGCCATCGCCACCTATTTCCTGTTGAGCCCGCGGGTCGGCGACATGGAGGCGCAGCAGCGCATCTCGCTGCGGGCCTTCGGCCTGAGCGTGGGCATCGGCATCGGCTTCTATGACGGCTTCTTCGGGCCGGGGACCGGCAGCTTCTTCGCCCTGGGCTGCGTCGCCCTGCTGGGCATGACCCTGCGCAAGGCCACCGCCACCACCAAGCTGCTGAATTTCACCAGCAATGCCGTCAGTCTGGCCGTCTTCGCCCTGGGCGGGGAGATGCTGTGGAGCGTGGGGCTGGCCATGGCCGTGGGTCAGGTCACCGGCGGCTATCTGGGCAGCCACGCCGCCCTGCGCTTCGGCGCCCGGCTGGTGCGCCCGCTGCTGGTGCTGGTCTGCCTGGGCATGACGGTGCGGCTGGTCTCCAACCCCGACCACCCCATCTATGCGCTGGTGCGCGGGCTGTTTTCCGCGGGATGAGCGCCCGGCCCGTTTCCCAATCCCTGCCAAGGACCGCGTGATGATCGACCTGACCGACTCCCAGATCGAACGCTATGCCCGGCACATCATGCTGCCGCAGGTGGGCGGCAGCGGGCAGGCCCGGCTGCTGTCGGGGTCGGTGCTGGTGGTGGGGGCCGGCGGGCTGGGGGCGCCGCTGCTGCTGTATCTGGCCGCCGCCGGCGTCGGCCGCATCGGCATCGTCGATCACGACCATGTCGACCTGTCGAACCTGCAGCGCCAGGTGATCCACGACACGGCCGGCATCGGCCTGCCCAAGGTGGACAGCGCCGCCGCCCGCATCCGCGCCATCAACCCCGATGTGGTGGTGGAGCCCCATGCCGCGCGCCTGACCCGGGCCAACGCCCTGGACCTTCTGGCCCGCTATGACGTGGTGGCCGACGGCACCGACAATTTCGCCACCCGCTATCTGCTGAACGACGCCTGTTATTTCGCCGGCAAGCCGCTGGTCAGCGCCGCCATGCTGCGCTTCGACGGGCAGCTCTCCACCTTCAAGGCGCATCTGGGCGAGCCGCACCCCTGCTATCGCTGCCTGTTCCGCGAGCCGCCCCCGCCCGGCACGGTGCCGAGCTGTTCCGAGGGTGGGGTCCTGGGTGCCCTGGCCGGCGCCATGGGATCGCTGCAGAGCGTGGAGGTGCTGAAGGAGCTGCTGGGCATCGGCGAGAGCCTGTCCGGCCGGCTGCTGCTCTATTCGGCGCTGGAGACCAGCTTCCGCAGCATCAAGGTGCGGCGCGACCCGGATTGCCCGCTCTGCGGCGCCCATCCGACCATCCGCGATCTGTCCGCGCATCCGTGAGGGAACCATGCCCGACGGCACCCAGGGTCTGGCCATCATCGTCCAGTCCGGCGGCTATGACCGCGTCCATTACGCCCTTGTCCTGGCCAGTGGCGCCGCCGCCACCGGCCGGCCGGTGATCCTGTTCGTCACCGGGCGGGCGCTGCCCGTGCTGCTGGACGGGCAGGGCTGGCTGCGGCTGGATTTCTCCGACGACGGCACCAGCCCCGAAGCCCGCGACGCCATCCTGGCCCGGCGCGGAGTCGCCACCATGGAGGAGTTGCTGGAGGCGCTGCCCGAACTGGGCGTGCGCCTGATGGCCTGCGAGATGGGCTGGCGGGCTCTGGGCATCCACGATCCCCGCATCCGCCCCGGCCTGACGGTGGAGACCGCCGGCGTCGTCACCCTGTTCGGCGCCGTTCCGCCGGGGCACCAGATGCTGTTCGTCTGACGGGGGAGACGGTCCGTTCCCGTGTCAAAGCGCCCGCCCACGGCCTGGGGGGATGGGCGGACGGAGGGAAAGGAGGTATGTCTAGGGGTCGGTGACACCCCCCGACCGGATTCCATGCCTGAACTGCCCGAAGTCGAAACCGTCCGCCGTGGTCTGGCCATGAAGCTGGAAGGCAGGGTCCTGAAGCGGGTGCGGCAATACCGGCCGGACCTGCGCTTCCCCCTGCCCGCCGATTTCGCCACCCGCATGACCGGCCGGCGCGTGCTGTCCCTGGATCGGCGGGCCAAGTACATCCTGGCCCGGCTGGATGACGGCATGGTGTGGATGACCCATCTCGGCATGTCCGGCAGCATGGTGGTGAAGCCGGGACCCGCTGGAACTCCCGCCCCCCACGACCATCTGGTGTTCGAGACCGATGACGGCTGGGTCGTGACCTATAACGATGTCCGCCGTTTCGGCTTCATGGATCTGATCGATGAGGACAGGCTGGACAGCCACCCCCTGCTGGCGTCCCTGGGGCCGGAACCGCTGGGCAACGGCTTCAACGCCACGCAGCTGTCGGACAGGCTGGCCGGCAAGGTCACACCGATCAAGGCGGCGCTGCTGGACCAGACCGTGGTGGCCGGCCTGGGCAACATCTATGTCTGCGAATCCCTGTTCCGGGCCGGCATCGACCCCACCCGGCCGGCGCAGACGGTGGCCGGGGCCGATGCCGAACGGCTGGTGCCGGTCATCCGTCAGGTGCTGACCGAGGCCATCGCGGCGGGTGGCAGTACGCTGCGGGATTTCGTACAGTCCGACGGCGAGCTGGGCTATTTCCAGCACAGCTTCACCGTGTACGGGCGGGAGGGGCAACCCTGTCCCGGCTGTACCTGCGATATGGAAAAGACCGGCGGGATCGCCCGGATTGTCCAGTCCGGCCGTTCCACATTCTATTGCCCCCGGCGGCAACGGTAGGAGAGGAGGCAACACCATGTCAGTCATCCGCCGCACCGTCCGCGCCCTGGCGCTGGCCGGTCAGATCGGCCTGGCTGGAACCGGATTTTGCGGCGCAGCCTGGGCCGCCTCTCCGGCAGCGGCACCGGCCACCTTCGTTCCGGGAACGGAGGATGTGCCGCTGGCCCCCGGCCTGACGGCCGACGGGGAACAGGCCGTGGTGTTCGACCAGCCGTCGGGGCGCATCGTGCAGGCCACCGCCAGCGGCAGCGTGGATGCCGCCGGTATCCAGCGCTTCTACGCCGAAACCCTGCCGCAGCTGGGCTGGACCAATGCCGGGCCGAGCCTGTGGACACGGGAAAGCGAACGGCTTGACATCAGCATCGAACGGCAGGGAAAGCGCATCCAGGTGCGCTTCAGCCTGACACCGCAATCCTGACCCCCGGGCACGGCCGGACCTTGAACCTGGCCCGCCCCGAGCCTGCCCCCTGAACCGAAACCGGCAGCGACGCGGCTGATCGCGTGACAGCCGCCCCGAACCGAAGAGGAAAGTAACCATGTCCTACGAGAACATCCTGGTGGAAACCCGCGGTCCGGTGGGCATCATCCGCCTGAACCGGCCCAAGGCGTTGAATGCCCTGTCGGACGGTCTGGTCACGGACATGGAGAAGGCCCTGAATGTCTTTGAGGATGACGGCAGCATCCGCGTCATCATCGTCACCGGCTCGGAGAAGGCCTTCGCCGCCGGCGCCGACATCAAGGAGATGGCCGGCTTCAGCCATATGGACGCCTATCTCCGCGACTTCATCACCAAGAAGTGGGGCCGTCTGGCCACCTGCCGCAAGCCGACCATCGCCGCGGTCAGCGGCTATGCCCTGGGCGGCGGCTGCGAGCTGGCCATGATGGCCGACATCATCATCGCCGCCGATACGGCCAAGTTCGGCCAGCCCGAGATCACCATCGGCACCCTGCCCGGCGCCGGCGGCACCCAGCGCCTGACCCGCGCCATCGGCAAGGCCAAGGCCATGGAGATGTGCCTGACCGGACGCATGATGGACGCGGCCGAGGCCGAGCGCTCGGGCCTGGTCGCCCGCGTCGTGCCCGCCGCCGAACTGATGGACGAGGCCATCAAGCTGGCCGAGCGCATCGCCAGCATGTCGCTGCCGGCGACCATGATGGTCAAGGAGAGCGTCAACCGTTCGTTCGAGGTCAGCCTGACCGAGGGTCTGCTGTTCGAGCGCCGCGTGTTCCACAGCGCGTTCGGCCTGGAAGACCAGAAGGAGGGCATGTCCGCCTTCATCGAAAAGCGCCAGCCCTCGTTCAAGGGCCGCTGATCCGTTGCGGACGGGGGCGGGGCATGCCCGTCCCCTGTCCCGGACAGCAGACCAGATCAAGCGTAGTTCTTATAAATCAGCCACCATATCTATGGCGATCTGCGCATTATCTCGGCGATCTCAGCGTCAAATCGGCGAAGACTCCGCCGTTCGAAATCGAAGCCGCTTTTCAATGCAACGGTGACTCACCCGCAGCACATGCGGACACCGACAAAGCGGCCTTGACGGCTGTGGCAGCCCGGATTATAAGCGCCGCTTCAACGGTACCACCTGGGTCCGCGTAAGGGTTTCCTATGGCCAATCATAAGTCCGCTGAAAAGCGCATTCGTCAGACCGAGCGTCGCACCGAGATCAATCGTGCGCGCGTCAGCCGTATCCGCACCTTCCTGAAGAAGGTCGAGACCGCCATCGCCTCCGGCGACAAGACGGCCGCCACCACCGCCTTCCGTGAGGCCCAGCCGGAGCTGATGCGCGGCGCGGGCAAGGGCGTTCTGCACAAGAACACCGTCTCCCGCAAGCTGTCGCGCCTGTCCAGCCGCATCAAGGCGCTGGCCTAAGGTCTTCACCTGTACGGAATGCCGCGTAGGCTCTGCCTGCGCGGCTTTTTGTTTACTCCCGATCTCTGGTCGTGGAGCGATTTGCGTTTGTAGTGCCGCTTTCGTCTGGATGAACGCGCACGAATTTTGCTTTTTGGTGCGTTCCCTATTCGGTCCCGTTGCGAGTCCCGGCGCCCCCGTCTAGCATCGTGGTCCGCGCTTGGGCGCAGATGAACCTTACAAGTCGAAAGCGGAGTCGACCACCGAATGTGCCCGGTGGACGTGGCGTCCGTGTCCGGAAGGCGGCGTGTCGATGTCGGGGGCAAATCGAACCGGTACCTATACTTCCGGGATAGCTCGTTTTTCCCAACATTGATGGGCGGGTTTCTGTGGGGCGCTCCGCGCGGGGCGTCTTGAAGCGTCTGGTTATGCTTGTATGGATTTGTGCAGACCCCAGGGCAAGGCCGCGAACCGCGATGCCCCCCGGGGGCTGATGCGAACCCGGGTGGACAGGGGTGAAATGCCCCAGGGCAAATTGCCTCAAGGACAGAGCGTCCGGAGACAGGACGCCGCGACACAGAGGATGGTTGAGCGGACCGCGTCTGATCCTGGCGCCGGACCGCTGCACGACCAGAAGGAGTGTGCCGGTAGAGGGTGTCGCGGGACCAGGTCGGCGATCCTGGTCCGAGGGGATCGTTGGTTTGAGGATCATGCCCCGTGGCCAGGGCCATGATCAGAGAACAAGAGGGTAGGATGTCGGTGCAGGGTTCGCTGGATCAACAATGGGCGCGTGTCCGCGGCCGCCTCAAGGACGAGGTCGGCGAGACGGCGTACCGCAGCTGGCTGAAGCCCCTGACCGTGGCCGATTTCGAGGGCGGTCAGGTCCGTATCGTCGTGCCGACGCGCTTCATGCGCGACTGGATCCGCACCCATTATGCCGACCGCATCAAGGCCCTGTGGTCGGGCGAGAATCCCGGTGTCCAATCGGTCGAGATCGTGGTGGCCGCCCCCAGCCGGGTGGCCGAACCGGTGGGGGCGCCGGCCATCGTCGCCAACGACAGCCCGCCGCCCCGTCATGAGCCGGAGCCGGAGCCGCTCCCGGTGTCCCACCATGGCGGCAGCGAAGACCGGGCCGACGAGCTGACGGCGCCGCTTGACCCGCGCTTCACCTTCGAGAATTTCGTCGTCGGCAAGCCGAACGAGCTGGCCTTCGCCGCCGCGCGCCGCGTGGCCGACGCCTCGTCCGTGACCTTCAACCCGCTGTTCCTCTATGGCGGCGTCGGCCTGGGCAAGACCCATCTGATGCATGCCATCGCCTGGCACATCCGCAAGAAGGACCCGCCGCGCCGGGTGATCTATCTCTCGGCCGAGAAGTTCATGTACCAGTTCATCCGCGCCCTGCGCTTCAAGGACACCATGGCGTTCAAGGAGCAGTTCCGCTCCGTGGACGTGCTGATGATCGACGATGTGCAGTTCATCAGCGGCAAGGACAGCACCCAGGAGGAGTTCTTCCACACCTTCAATGCCCTGGTGGACCAGAACCGCCAGGTCATCATCAGCGCCGACAAGAGCCCGTCGGACCTGGAGGGCATGGAGGAGCGCCTGCGGTCGCGCCTGGGCTGGGGTCTGGTGGCCGACATCCACCCCACCACCTATGAGCTGCGCCTGGGCATCCTGCAGCAGAAGGCTGACCGCATCGGCGCCAAGATCCCGCCCAAGGTGCTGGAATTCCTGGCCCACAAGATCACCAGCAATGTGCGTGAGCTGGAAGGGGCGCTGAACCGCATCGTCGCCCATGCCGAGCTGGTCGGCCGCGCCATCACCCTGGAAAGCGCCCAGGACGTGCTGCACGACCTGCTGCGCGCCAGCAACCGCCGCGTCACCATCGAAGAGATCCAGAAGAAGGTGGCGGAGCATTTCAACATCCGCCTGGCCGACATGAGCAGCGCCCGGCGCGCCCGCGCCGTCGCCCGCCCGCGTCAGGTGGCCATGTATCTGGCCAAGCAGCTGACCCAGCGCTCCCTGCCGGAAATCGGCCGCAAGTTCGGCGACCGCGACCACACCACCGTGATGCACGCCGTGCGCAAGGTGGAGGAGCTGTGCGGCAGCGACCCGGCCTTCGCCGAGGATGTGGAACTGCTGCGGCGGATGCTGGAAGGCTGACGCCGCGCGGACGGCCGGACACGCGAACCGGGCCCGCACGGCCTCCCTCCGCCGCTTGGCGATCAGATGCTGAAATCGAGCTTGCTGGCCGCTTCCGAGGGGATGCCGGCCTGGTGGGCGCGGACGCACAGATCCTCGATGCTGGTGCGGTCCAGCCGCGCCATGACATCCTCCTGCAGTTCGGCCCAGAGCGGGCGCACCACCCGGCGGCCCAGATCGGCCCCGACCTCCTCCTCGATCGGGTCGGTGGCCTGTTCCAGGCTGCGCACCACACGCACGATCTCGCCCACGGTGATGCGGCGGCGTTCCTTGGCCAGCCGGTAGCCGCCCTTGGGGCCGCGCACGCCGGACAGCACCCCGGCCCGCACCAGCGCCTGCAGCACCTGTTCCAGATAGCGCTTGGGAATGCCCTGGCGCGCCGTGATCTCCGCCGACTGAACCGGGGCCGAGCCGGCGTTGTAGGCGATGTCCAGCACCGTCTCGATGGCGAACATCAGCTTCTTGGAAATACGGATCATAGCGGACGCCCTCGCCTGCCGCTCATGCCCTGGTCCCGGTCGAGCCGAAGCCGCCGGTGCCGCGATCGGTGTCCGGCAGATTGTCCACCACCGACCAGTCGGCGCGGGCATAGCGGGCGATGACCATCTGGGCGATGCGCATGCCGCGTTCGACCGTGAAGGGCTCCGCCCCCAGATTGACCAGGATGACCCCGACCTCGCCGCGATAGTCGGCATCGATGGTGCCGGGGCTGTTCATCAGGGTGACGCCATGCTTCAGCGCCAGACCGGAGCGGGGCCGCACCTGGGCCTCGAACCCCTCGGGCAGGGCGATGGCAAGACCCGTGGGAACAAGCCGGCGCTCCCCCGGCTGCAGCGTCACCGGCTCCGCCACGGCGGCCAGCAGGTCCATGCCGGCGGAATGGGCAGTGGCATAGGCGGGCAGGGGCAGGTCCGCGCCATGGGGCAGGCGGCGGACGGCGATGGTGGTCGTGCTCATGGGCGGTCGCTCTCTCGGGCTGCGAAATGCTGGGCGATGGCGGCGGCCAGACGCTGCGCCACCTCGGCCTTGGGCAGGCGCGGCCAGGTCTCGGGCTCGCGGTCGGCGCGGATGAGATGGACATGGTTGTGGTCGCCACCGAAGGTGCCGCTGCCCGGCGCCACATCGTTGGCGATGATCCAGTCGCAGCCCTTGCGGGCGCGCTTGGCCGTGGCATAGGCCACCACATCCCGGGTTTCGGCGGCGAACCCCACCACCAGCGCCGGCCGGGCCGGACCGGGGCGGGACAGGGTGGCCAGGATGTCGGGATTCTCGGTCAGGGCCAGGGCCGGGGGCCGGTCCCCGTCCTTCTTCAGCTTGTGCCCGGCTTCCACCGCCACGCGCCAGTCGGCCACGGCGGCGGCGGCCACAAGGATGTCGGCGGGCAGGGCGGACGTACAGGCCGCCAGCATCTCCCGCGCCGTCTCCACCCGCAGCACGCGGCAGCCGGCGGGGTCGGGCAGGGCCACCGGGCCGCTGACCAGGGTGACGCGGGCGCCCAGCGCCGCCAGTGCCGCCGCCACCGCATGGCCCTGCTTGCCGCTGGAGCGGTTGGCGATGTAGCGCACGGGGTCGATGGGTTCATGGGTCGGGCCGCTGGTCACCAGCGCGTGCCGGCCGGCCAGGGGACGCGCCGCGGACACGGGCAGGGGCGGAGCGGTCTGTCCGTCGAAATGGGCCGCCAGCGCCGCCACCAGCTCCATCGGCTCGCTCATGCGGCCGGGGCCATACTCGCCACAGGCCATCGGCCCCTCGTTGGGGCCGACCAGGGTCACGCCGCGCTGGCGCAGGACCGCCAGATTGGCCTGGGTGGCGGGATGCTGGTACATGCGCACATTCATGGCCGGCGCCACCAGCACCGGCTTGTCGGTGGCCAGCAGCACCGTGCTGGCCAGATCCTCCGCCAGCCCCTGGGCCATGCGGGCCAGGATGTTGGCCGTGGCCGGCGCCACCAGCAGGACATCGGCCTGCCGCGACAGCTGGATATGGCCCATCTCGGACTCGTCGGTCAGGGACCAGAGGTCGGTATAGACCTTGTCCTCGCTGACCGCCTGCAGGGCCAGGGGCGTGACGAACTGGGACCCGCCGCGGGTCAGCACGCAGCGCACGGACGCCCCCCGCTCGCGCAGGCGGCGCACCAGCTCCGGTGTCTTGTAAGCGGCGATCCCGCCCGAGACGATCAGCAGGACATGTTTGCCCCGCAGACTTTCATACTCTGCCACCGTGCGGATCCCGATAAAGAACGAACACGCAATGTGAAATGATAGATATTCGCGAATCCGCCCGCGTGCAAGCCTGGAAGGGGTGGGCATCCCGTCGCCGGCCGTTGCATATCGGGATCAGTGTAACGGCAACATATTGAATTCATACGTTATTTTCTGCTGCAGACACCTTGGCTCTCCGGTGCAGCCAACCGGCCTCCCTTGAAGGGAATCATGCGCACCGGTGTTGCCGGCAACGACGCCACGGTCGATGGCACGGCTGTCGGCACCTTCGCCGCCAAGGACAAGGGCCAGCACAATGGTGGCCTGACCGGTCCAGCCGGGCCGGAACGGTCCCCATGGAAACGGCGCCGCCCCGCGCCGTCCTTCATCGTTCCGTCCAGGAGAGTCCCGGCGGCGGATCAGGCCAGCGTGTTGACGACCTCGCGCTGCATGCGGTCCTGGGCCTTCAGCACCAGCAGATTGGCTTCATAGGCGCGCTGGGCCACCGTCTGCTGCACCCGCTCGCCGGCAAGATCCACAGCCGGAGCGGCCACCATGCCGTCCGCATCGGCATCGGCCGAGTCCGGCTGGTATTCAGCGATGAAGCCCGGCGCCGTGGGCTTGAACACGGCCCGCGTGCCCATGCCCTGGCCCTCCGGTCCGGCGACAGCACTCTGGACCGTTTCCACCGGCTGGTAGGGACGGCCGGCATCGGCTGCCGCCGCGGCGCCGGCGCTGCCGGGCAGCGGGCCGGTGGTGCGCACATTGGCGACATTGGACGCGGACCCCAGCAGGCGTCGGGCCTGGGCCTGCGCCCCCGACATGGCAATGGATATGACGTCGGCCATCCGATCCTCCGTTCCCCACCACTATCGGTCAGAGGGAAAGTCGGCGCAAGCCTATGCGGAAGAGAGGGGCCGGCCGGCCAAGACGAGTCAGGCCAGGCCGGTTTGCCCCTGCACGGCATGGCCGGCATGGACCAGTGCCGTCACGGCCCGGTCGAGATCAGTCTCCCGTAACAGCAGGTAATCCGTATCGAAGGTGGCAAGGGGCAGGAGGCTGATGCCGGCGGCCGACAAGGCGCCGGAGAGCGCGGCCATGACGCCGGTGACGCCGAAATCAAAGGGACCATCCACCCGCAGGATGCGCCAGCCAGCGACAACCCTGAAATCGACCGCCCCGCCCCCCGGCACATGCTCGGCCGCACAGATCAGAGACAGTTCATCAGCCGTGCGGGTGAGGGAGAGAAAGCCGGGCGCCCGCATCGCCCCGGCGATCCAGGCCGGTAGCGCGCCGCCCGGCGCCAGACTGTCCGGCGCCAGACTGTTCGGCGGCAGGCGGCAGACCGCCAGCCGGTCCGGCAGCAGGGTCAGGCTGTAGTGCGGCATTCCCGACCTCCTCGCCCCTCTGCAAACCCGTCCGCCGTCAGCGGCGCAGGATACGGTTCAGCACCCCGTCCAGCTGGTCCAGCGTCTTGTAATGGATCTGCAGCACGCCCTTGGGTCCGTTGGTGCTGACGGTGACCTTCAGCCCCAGCACGTGCGAGACTTCCTTTTCCAGCGCCACGGTGTCGGGCGCCTTGACCTTCGGCGTCTTGGCCGCCGGCTCGGCCCCGGCCGCCACCTGCTTCACCAGCTGTTCGGTCTGGCGGACATTGAGACCCTTTTCCACCACCAGCCTGGCCAGGGCCACTGGATCGGCCGCCGTCAGCAGGGCACGGGCATGGCCCATGCTCAACAGCCCGTCCTGCACCATCTGCTTCACCGCATCGGGCAGGGACAGCAGCCGCAGCATGTTGGCCACATGGCTGCGGCTCTTGCCGACGGCGCGGGCCAGATCCTCCTGCGTATGCTCGAACTCGTCCATCAGCCGGCGGAAGCCCTCGGCCTCCTCCAGCGGGGTCAGGTCCTGGCGCTGGATGTTCTCGATCAGCGCGATTTCCAGCGCTTCCCGGTCCGACAGGGTGCGGACCAGCACCGGCACCTCGTGCAGGCCGGCCAGCTGGGCGGCCCGCCAGCGGCGTTCACCGGCGATGATCTCGTACTGGGTATGGCCCGGCTGGGCCGCCGGGTCCTTGCGCACCAGCAGCGGCTGCAGCACCCCGCGTTCGCGCACGCTTTCCACCAGCGCCCGCAGTTCCTCTTCGTTGAAGTGGCGGCGGGGCTGGTACTTGCCGGGGCGGACCTGGTCGATGGGCAACAGGCGGGTCAGGCGCACCCGGTCGACCTGTTGCTCCTCCTCGCTGCCGGCGGCTTCGCCGAACAGGGCGGACAGGCCGCGTCCAAGGCCGGTCCGCGGCTGCTTCTTCGTCTCATCCATAGGCAATCTGCCGCTTCCGCTCACGCTTCAACACCTCGCCCGCCAGATGGATATAGGCCTGGGCGCCCGCCGACTTCACGTCGTAGAGCAGCACCGGCTTGCCGTGGCTGGGCGCCTCGGACACCCGCACATTGCGGGGGATCACCGTCTCGAACACCTTGTCGCCGAAGAAGCCGCGCACATCGGCGGCGACCATGTCGGACAGGTTGTTGCGACGGTCGAACATGGTGAGGATGACGCCGCCGATCTCCAGCGACGGGTTGAAGGCGCGCTTCACCCGTTCGATGGTGCGGACCAGATGCGACAGGCCCTCCAGCGCGTAGAACTCGCACTGCAACGGCACCATGACGGCATCGGCGGCGGCCAGGGCGTTCAGCGTCAGCAGGCCCAGGGCCGGCGGACAGTCGATGAGGATGTAATCGTAGCCGCCATGGGAGCGGGCCAGCGCATCCTTCAGGCGGAATTCGCGGCGGTCGATATTGACCAGCTCCACCTCGGCGCCGGACAGGTCGACATTGGCGGTGACCACATCCAGGTTGGGAATGGAGGTACGGGTGGACACCTCTTCCACCGACAGATCGGCGAACAGCAGGTCGTAGATGCCGACCTCGCGCTCGGTCTGGGCGATGCCGAGACCGGTGGAGGCGTTGCCCTGGGGGTCATTGTCGATGATCAGCACGCGCTTGCCGACGGCGGCCAGCGCGGTGCCGAGATTGATGGTGGTCGTGGTCTTGCCGACGCCGCCCTTCTGATTGGCCAGCGCGATGATGCGCGCCCGGGCGGCGGGAATGGGCAGAGGAGCGCTCGGCACGATGTTCTGACCTTTCGCGCGCGGTTATCTCGCGGAGATGTCGGAGAGGCGGAGAATGCTGCCGGCCGGGTCCGTCCGGCTGGGAAAGGCCTCGACGCGCATATTCCAGGAATCCCGGACCCCGGTCAATTCATCCTGGGCCGACCTGCCCTTCGGGAAGAGGCAGACCCCGCCGGGCTTCAGCAGCCGTGCGGCCATCGGCAGCAGCAGCGACAGGTCGGCCAGGGCGCGGGCACTGACCACATCGGCGGGGGGCAGGGCCACCTCCTCGATGCGAACGGCATGGATTGTGGCCGGCGCGCCGGTCACCCGCGCCACTTCCCGCAGGAATGCGGCCTTGCGCTGGTCCGACTCGACCAGATGCACCTGGGGCACGCCGAGGATGGCCAGGACCAGGCCGGGGAAGCCGGCACCGGACCCGATATCGGTCAGCACCTGCACATCCGGCGGCAGCAGGGCGAAAAGCTGGGCGGAATCGGCCAGATGCCGCTCCCAGGCGTCGGCCAGCGTGGATTTGGCCACCAGATTGATGGCCGGATTCCACTTCCGCAGCAGAGCCTCGTAAGCGGCGAGTCGGTCCAGTGTTTCACGTGAAACACGGAACAGGGACTGGAAGTCGGTCGGGGTCATGGCGTCGTTGTAGCCCGTCCGCGGCCGGCTGGGGAGGGGCTTTTCATCGAAAAGGGCTCAGGCCGGGGTGAAGAGCTTCAGCCCGACGATGCCGGCCACGATCAGCAGGATACAGAGGATGCGGGCCAGATTGACCGGCTCGCCCAGCAGCACCATGCCCAGGGTGGCGGTGCCCACGGCCCCGATCCCGACCCAGACGGCATAGCCGGTGCCCACGGGAATGGTCTTCAACGCCAAGCCCAGCAGCCAGACCGAGGCGAACATGGCCCCGCCGGTGATGAGGCTGGGCCAGAGCCGGGTGAAGCCTTCGGTGTATTTCAGCCCGATGGCCCAGACCACCTCCAGCAGTCCGGCAATGGTCAGCAGAATCCAGGCCATGGTCGTCCTCCGTTCCGGGTCAGGAAGGGCGCAAGGGATCAGGCGGCGGGCCGGCGCTTGACATGGCGCAGCAACGCCGTCAGCGCGGCCGGGGTCATGCCGGGGATGCGGGCGGCGGCCCCCAGGGTGGCCGGACGCACAGCACGCAGCTTCTGCCGGATCTCGGCCGACAGCGAGGCGATGCTGTCCGGGTCGAGATCCGCGGGCAGGGCCAGGGATTCGTCCTTGCGGAAGGCGCGGATGTCGGCCTCCTGCCGGTCGAGATAGCCCGCATATTTACCGTCGATCTCCACCTGCTCGGCAATGGCCGGAGACAGGCGGGCCAGCTCCGGCCAGACCCGGCACAGGCGGGCGAAATCGATATCGGGATAGCGCAGCAGGTCCAGCGCGGTCCTGCGCACGCCGTCCTTGTTTACCTGCAGCCCGTGCTTTTCCAGCTCGTTCGGTGTAGCCGCCAGCCGGGTGACCAGTTCGCGGGCAGCCTCCAAAGCCGCCTTCTTCTCCGCCCAATGGGCGGCCCGGACGGGGCCGACGGCCCCGACCGCCAGCCCGCGGTCGGTCAGGCGCTGGTCGGCATTGTCGGCCCGCAGCAGCAGCCGGTACTCGGCCCGGCTGGTGAACATGCGGTAGGGTTCGGTGGTGCCGCGGGTGATGAGGTCGTCGATCAGCACGCCGATATAGGCGTCGGCCCGGTCGAGAACGAAGGGCGCCGTGCCGGACACGGCCAGGGCGGCATTGATGCCGGCCATCAGCCCCTGGGCCGCCGCCTCCTCATAGCCGGTGGTGCCGTTGATCTGGCCGGCCAGGAACAGGCGCGGCAGCCGCCGCGTCTCCAGCGTGTTGGTCAGCTCGCGCGGATCCACATAATCATATTCGATGGCATAGCCGGGGCGCAGCATGGTGCAGCGCTCCAGCCCCGGAATGTGGCGCAGGATCTCCGCCTGCACATCGCGCGGCAGGCTGGTGGAGATGCCGTTGGGATAGACGGTGTCGTCGTCCAGCCCCTCCGGCTCCAGGAAGATCTGATGCCGCTCCTTCTCGGCGAAGCGGACGATCTTGTCCTCCACGCTGGGGCAATAGCGCGGTCCGGTGCCTTCGATCTGGCCGGAATACAGGGGCGCCCGGTGCAGATTGGCCCGGATGACGGCATGCACCGCCGGCGTGGTGTAGGTGATGGCGCACGCCACCTGCGGGGTGGTGATGCGGTCGGTCAGGGTGGAGAAGGGGGGCGGCGGCAGGTCGCCGGGCTGCGCCTCCAGCCCGGCCCAGTCGATGGTCTTGCCGTCCAGGCGCGGCGGTGTGCCGGTCTTCAGCCGGCCCAGCGGAAAACCATGGCGGGCCAGGGTGGCGGACAGGCCCAGGGCCGGCGCCTCGCCCACGCGGCCGGCGGGGATCTTCTCCTCGCCGATATGGATCAGGCCGCGCAGGAAGGTGCCGGTGGTCAGCACCACGGCCCCGGCGCCGATCTGTTCCCCCGTGGCGGTGACGACGCCGGCGCAATGGCCGCCGGCATCCACCAGCAGATCCTCCACCGCCGCGGCGACGAGGGTGAGGTTCGGCTGCTCCGCCAGGGCGCGCTGCATGGCCTGGCGGTAGAGCTTGCGGTCGGCCTGGGCGCGCGGACCGCGCACGGCCGGCCCCTTGGAGCGGTTGAGGATGCGGAACTGGATGCCGCCCTGGTCGGTGACCCGGCCCATGACGCCGTCCAGCGCGTCGATCTCGCGCACGAGATGGCCCTTGCCCAGACCGCCGATGGCCGGGTTGCAGGACATTTCGCCGATGGTGTCCAGCCTGTGGGTCACCAGCGCCGTGCGGGCTCCCGCACGCGCCGCCGCGGCAGCCGCCTCGCATCCCGCATGGCCGCCGCCCACCACAATCACGTCAAAGCTGCGCATGGGCCGGAATGTAGGGGCGAGCCGGAGGCAAGTCCAGTGTTCCACGTGGAACACCGGCCATGCGGGACCTTATTTGCCGATACAGAAATCGCGGAAGATCACGTCCAGCAGATCCTCCACATCGACCCGGCCGGTGATGCGGCCCAGGGCGCGGCTGGCTAGGCGCACATCCTCCGCCGCCAGTTCCGGCAAGGGGGCGCCGAGGGCGCGCAGCAGGCTGTCGCGGCACGCCTCCAGCGCCGCCCGATGCCGGGCCCGGGTCAGCGCCGGCGCGCCGGCCGGATTGAAGCGGGCGGCCACCGCCTGTTCCAGTGCCGCCAGCAGCCCGGCCAGACCGGCCCCGGTGGCGGCGGAAACGGTCAGCGCGCCATGGCCGGGCAGGGCGGTGGCGGCACCGGGCCGGTCGGCCTTGTTCAGCACCAGCAGGGCATTGCCGTCGGCCAGGGCCAGGGTGGCGGCATCGGGCGGCTGGGTGGCATCGAACACCAGCAGCTTCAGGTCGGCACGGCCGGCCCGGTCCAGGGCGCGGCGGATGCCTTCGGCCTCGATGGCCTCGGCCGCCTCGCGCAACCCGGCTGTGTCGGCCAGCTGGACGGGATAGCCGCCAAGGTCCAGCTGCACCTCGATGACGTCGCGCGTGGTGCCGGCCTGGGCCGAGACGATGGCGACATCGCGCCGGGCAATGGCGTTGAGCAGCGAGGATTTTCCGGCATTGGGGGCGCCGAGGATGGCGATGGCGATGCCGTCCCGCAGCCGCTCGCCGCGGCTGTTGTCGGCCAGATGTGCCGCGATCTCCGCCGCCAGTGTCTCCACCACCGGCCGCACGGCGTCGGTCAGACCGCCGGGCAGATCCTCCTCGGGGAAGTCGATCTCGGCCTCCAGATGCGCCAGGGCGCGGGTCAGGCGCTGGCGCCAGCCCTCATAGAGGCGGCCCAGCGCGCCCTCCATCTGGCGCAGGGCCTGGCGCCGCTGCGCCGCCGTTTCCGCGTCCACCAGATCGGCGATGGCTTCCGCCTCCGTCAGGTCGAGCTTGCCGTTCTCGAAGGCGCGGCGGCTGAACTCGCCCGGCTCGGCCACGCGCAGCCCCAGGGCCACCAGGGCGCGGGTCGCCGCCTGCAACACCGCCCGCCCGCCATGCAGATGCAGTTCCGCCACATCCTCGCCGGTGAAGCTGGCCGGAGCCGGGAACCAGAGCAACAGGCCCTTGTCGATCAGCTCGCCCGCATCCGGACCCGTATCCGGGCCGGGAGCGTACAGGGCGGCCAACACCGCCTGACGCGGCGGCGGCAGGGGACGGCGGGTCAGCCGGCACAGTGCGGGGCCGGCGGACGGACCCGACAGGCGCAGCACCTGCACGCCGGCGCGGCCGGCGGCCGAGGCCAGGGCGAAAATGGTATCGGGGGTCATGACGCGTGTTTCACGTGGAACAGGGGCGGCTCAGTCCTGGAGCGCCAGCCGGGCCAGCCGGTCGGCGGGCAGCCTGTCCTCCGGCTGCAGCAGCAAGCGCTGCACCCGCTTGCCCTCCACCAGATGGGTCTGCAGGATCTCCTCCACATCCTCGGCCGTCTGGTAGCTGTACCAGACGCCCTCGGGATAGATGACCATGACCGGCCCCAGCTCGCAGCGGTCCAGGCAGCCGGCGGTGTTGATGCGCACGGCCTTGCCCAGGCCCAGGGCCGTGGCCCGCTTCTTCATCTGGTCGCGCAGGGCTTCCGCTCCCCTGGCCTTGCAGCAGCCGCGGGGATGGCCGTCGGGACGTTCGTTGGTGCAGCAGAAGACATGGGCCCGGAAATAGGGCCGGGGATCGGGGGAGACGGGTTCGCTCACTTCTTCGGGTCCTTGTTGCCGCCCATGGCGGTCGTCATCTGGCTCCAGATCAGCTTCTGGAACTGCTCGAAGCCCTGGATGCTGGCCGGCAGCCAGGTCTTCAGCATGGTTTCGGGGTCCATGGCCTGGATATTGGCCTCCAGCCGCTTCTGCAGTTGCAGCATCAGCGCATCCTGCATGGGCTTGACATCGGGAAGGCCGAGGAAGGTCCGCGCCTCGTCCGGGGTGCAGTCAATGTCGATGCTGACCTTCATCGGAGGGACTCCTTTCGCGGCTGCCCCAGGGGAGCGGTTAAAAACCACAATAAGATCAAGGCCATTTTTCCGGCGCGTCCCAGTCTACACAAGGTTAAGCTGAGACGGAACGACGCCGGACAGGAACGGGATCGGGTGCATTTCCCGCCCCCATATGTTGTCGGTCGAGACAGTGAAGAAAACCCGTCCGAGGGAAGGAAGCATGCCGATGGCCGCCAACCTGCTGGGGCAGGAGACGAGCCCCTACCTGCTGCAACACAAGGACAACCCGGTGCATTGGCTGCCCTGGGGGCCGGAGGCCTTCGCCCGTGCCCGGGCCGAGAACAGGCCGGTGCTGCTGTCGGTCGGCTATGCCGCCTGCCACTGGTGCCATGTCATGGCCCATGAATCCTTCGAGAACCCGGACATCGCCTCCCTGATGAACAGCCTGTTCGTCAACATCAAGGTCGACCGCGAGGAGCGGCCGGATCTCGATCAGGTCTATCAGCAGGCGCTGGGGCTGCTGGGGCAGCAGGGCGGCTGGCCGCTGACCATGTTCCTGACCCCGGAGGGCGAGCCGTTCTGGGGCGGCACCTATTTCCCGCCGGAGGGCCGTTGGGGCCGTCCCGGTTTTGCCGAGGTGCTGCGCGGCGTGGCCCGGACCTATGCCGAGGAACCGGACAAGGTGGGGCGCAATGTGGGGGCGCTGAAGGAGGCGCTGACCCAGCTGGCCCGCAACCGCCCCGGCGACGCCATCGGGCTGGAGGTCATCGACCAGGTGGCCGAGCGGCTGCTGCGGGAGGTGGACCCGGTCAATGGCGGCATCGGCGACGCCCCGAAATTCCCCCAGCCCGGCATCCTGGAGCTGTTGTGGCGGGCCTTCAAGCGCACGGGCCGGCCGGCCTTCGCCACCGCCGTCATCCACAGCCTGGTCCGCATGGGGCAGGGCGGCCTCTACGACCATCTGGGCGGCGGCTTCGCCCGCTATTCCGTCGATGCGCGCTGGCTGGTGCCGCATTTCGAGAAGATGCTGTACGACAATGCCCAGCTGCTGGACCTGCTGACCCAGGTCTGGCAGGAGACGCGTGACCCGCTGTTCGCGGCGCGGGCGCGGGAGACGGTGGGCTGGCTGCTGCGCGAGATGCTGGCCGAGGGCGGTGCCTTCGCCGCCACCCTGGATGCCGACAGCGAGGGACATGAGGGCCGCTTCTATGTCTGGTCGCGGGCCGAGGTGGAGCAGGTGCTGGGCGCCGAGGCCGAGCGCTTCTGCGCCGTCTATGGCGTCAGCGCCGCGGGCAATTGGGAAGGCACCAACATCCTGAATCGCCTGGACCATCCCGAGCTGCTGGATGAGCAGACGGAAGCCACGCTGGCTGCAGGCCGGGAACGGCTGCTGGCGGTGCGCGCCGGCCGCGTGCGGCCCGGCTGGGATGACAAGGTTCTGGCCGACTGGAACGGGCTGATGATCGCCGCCCTGGCCCGAGCGGCCATGGCCTTCGCCGAACCGGGCTGGCTGGCGGCGGCCGAGCGGGCCTTCGCCTTCATCCGCACCACCATGCAGCCGGACGGGCGGCTGCGCCATGCCTGGCGCCAGGGCCGGCTGAAGCACGCCGGCACGCTGGAGGACCATGCCAACATGGCCCGGGCCGCCCTGGCCCTGTACGAGGCCACGGGGCAACCAGCCTATCTGGCGCAGGCCCGGGCCTGGGTCGATGTCTGCGACCGGCATTTCCTGGACCCGGTCGAGGGCGGCTATTTCATCACCGCCGATGATGCCGGCGATCTGATGGTGCGGCCCCGGCACGCCCATGACAATGCCGTACCGGCGGGGAACGGGACCCTGGTCGGGGTGCTGGCCCGCCTGTGGCTGCAGACCGGGGAGGACGCATACCGGCAGCGGGCGGAGGCCCTGGTCACGGCCTTCAGCGGCGAGTTGAGCCGCAACTTCTTCCCTCTGGCCGGCTATCTCAACGGGGCGGACCTGCTGCTGTCGGCGGTGCAGGTGGTCATCGCCGGGGAGCCGGGGGCGGCGGACACGGCGGCGCTGCTGTCGGCGGTGCAGAGCCTGTCGCTGCCCAATCTGGTGCTGACCCGGCTGGCGCCGGGAAGCGACCTGCCGGCAGGTCATCCCGCCGCCGGCAAGGGACCGGTCGCGGGCAGGGCCGCCGCCTATGTCTGCCGGAACCAGAGCTGTTCGCTTCCGGTCACCGAGCCGGCGGCCCTGCGGCACCTCCTGGGGGGATGAGCCGGCCGGGGCGCCAGGGAGGGATCGCCGGGGCAACTGGCCGGGGATTGGCCGGAGATTGGCCGGAGATTGTAAGGAAAGAATCACGGTTTCTGCCGGACGGGGTGCCGCCAGGGAGCGGTGACAAGCCGGCAAGCACCTTGCTATCGTTCCGGCGAAAACCGTCCGCCCGCGTGCAATGTCCACCGGCGGCGCCTATCCCAAGAAACCGAGCAAGACCAAAGGGCAGAGCATGACCGACGTGACGATCACGGCCGCCGATGGCGGCAGTTTCACCGGCTATCTGGCCAAGCCGGCCTCCGGCAGCGGACCCGGCATCGTGGTGATCCAGGAAATCTTCGGGGTCAACGATGTCATGCGCGGCCTGTGCGACCGTCTGGCCGCCCAGGGCTATGTGGCGCTGTGCCCGGATCTGTTCTGGCGGCAGGAGCCGGGGGTGCAGATCAGCGACAAGACCGATGCCGAGTGGCAGAAGGCCTTCCAGCTTTATCAGGGCTTCAACGAGACCAAGGGCGTGGAGGATCTGCTGGCGACACTGGCCTATCTGCGCACGGTCCCCGGCGTCGGCCCCAAGGTCGGCAGCATCGGCTATTGCCTGGGCGGCAAGTTGGCCTTCCTGATGGCCACCCGCTCCGATGCCGACTGCACCGTCAGCTATTACGGCGTCGGCATCGACGGCGCCCTGGGCGAGGCGGGAGCCATCACCCAGCCGCTGCTGATGCATATCGCCGGCAAGGACAAGTTCGTGCCGCCCGAGGCGCGCGAAAAGATCCTTGCCGCGCTGGGCGGCAACACGCTGGTGGATATCCATGTCTATGCGGAGCAGGATCATGCCTTCGCCCGCACCGACGGCATCCATTGGGACCCGGCGGCGGCCAAGCTGGCCAATGACCGCAGCGATGCCTTCTTTGCCAAGCATCTGAAGTAACCACCCGGCGGGCGCCGGCGTCATCTCATGGATGGAGGTCCCCCCGGGGACAGCCCATGCCGGTGGCCGGCGCCGATCGCCCGGAAACGGAAAGTCGATTTGCCATGACCCATGCCATCCGCGTCCACCAGGTGGGCGGCCCCGAAGTCCTGCGCTGGGACAGCATCGAGGTCGGCGCCCCCGGCCCCGGTCAGGTCCGCCTGCGCCATACCGCCATCGGCCTGAACTTCATCGACACCTATCACCGCTCGGGCCTGTACCCGCTGCCGCTGCCCATGATCCCCGGATCGGAAGCGGCCGGCGTGGTCGAGGCAGTGGGCGAGGGCGTGACCGAACTGAAGCCCGGCGACCGCGTCGGCTATTGCTCCGGCCCGGTGGGCGCCTATGCCGAGGAGCGCCTGTACCCGGCCGACCGGCTGGTGAAGCTGCCGGACTGGCTGGACGAGCGCATGGCGGCCGCCATGCTGCTGCAGGGCATGACGGCGCGCTATCTGCTGCGCAAGACCTATCCGGTGCGGGCCGGCGACACCGTGCTGATCCATGCCGCCGCCGGCGGGGTGGGGCTGATCGCCTGCCAATGGGCCAACGCCCTGGGCGCCACTGTCATCGGCACCGTCAGCACGCCGGAGAAGGCAGAGCTGGCCAAAGCCCATGGCTGCCACCACCCCATTCTCTACACCCAGGAGGA
This sequence comes from Oleisolibacter albus, assembly GCF_003336875.1. Lineage (GTDB taxonomy): Bacteria > Pseudomonadota > Alphaproteobacteria > Azospirillales > Azospirillaceae > Niveispirillum > Niveispirillum album. The sequence continues at coordinate 32,804 of NZ_QGNJ01000017.1, forward strand.
TTTCGTCGCCCGCACACGGGAGCTGACCGGCGGGCGCGGGGTGGAGGTGGTCTATGACGGTGTCGGCAAGGACACCTTCATGGGCAGCCTGGACTGCCTGCGCAGCCGCGGCATGATGGTGACCTTCGGCAATGCCAGCGGCCCAGTGCCGCCAATGCCGCCGGCCCTGCTCGGCCAGAAGGGCGGCTTGTTCCTGACCCGTCCGTCGCTGGGTCATTATGTGGCCAGCCGCGACGAGCTGCTGGAAACCGCAACCGACCTGTTCGGCGTGGTCCGGGACGGCCGGGTGAAGATCAATGTCCACCAGAGCTTCGCCCTGAAGGATGCGGCCGAAGCCCACCGCGCGCTGGAAAGCCGGCGGACCACCGGCTCCACCATCCTGCTGCCCTGAGCCGCGTTTCACGTGGAACAGGGGTCCCGGTGTCGGTGCGGGCGCCAGCGCCTCCCGACACCGACCTTCACGCAAGCGGCCGCTCCCGCGCCGTCATTCCGCGCCGTCATTCCACCTTGTCGGCGAACCAGAGCGGCGTCTTCTTGAAGCCCTTGAGGAAGGCCTCGTGCGCCGCCAGCTCGTCCGGCGGCGGCGCATGGGGCCGGGCCGCGCGGAAGGGCCGGTCGCGCTTCACCGCCTGGGCCGGGCCACCGGACTGTGACCCGCCCAGCACCAGATCGGGCTGACGCCCGCCCAGCAGCTCCAGATAGACCTCGGCCAGCAGCTGGGCATCGAGCAGGGCGCCGTGCAGGGTGCGGTTGGAATTGTCGATCTCGAAGCGCCGGCAGAGGGCATCGAGGCTGGCGGCCGCGCCGGGGAAGCGCTTGCGCGCCACCATCACCGTGTCGACCACCGGGTTGCGCAGCGGCTTCATGCCCAGACGGGCCAGCTCGGTATTGAGGAAGCCGATGTCGAACTGGGCGTTGTGGATGACCAGCTGGCTGTCGGCGATGAATTCCAGGAAGTCCGAAACAACGGAGGCGAACACCGGCTTGTCCGACAGGAACTCCGCCGACAGGCCGTGGACGGCGAAGGCCTCCTGCGGCATGTCGCGTTCGGGGTTGATGTAGACGTGGAAGGTGCTGCTGGTGGAGACGTGATTGATCATCTCCACACAGCCGATTTCGACGATACGGTCGCCGTTCAGCGCGTCGATGCCGGTGGTTTCGGTGTCGAGGACGATCTCACGCATGGGAAGAACTCGTGCGGCGGGGGGCGGGGAAGCGGGCTGTCCGGGGCCGGGCGGCAACCGGGGGCCAGACCCGGCCACGCTGTGACCGCAACAGTCTGACGATGGCGGCCAGGCACTGCAAGCTGTAGCGCCGGCCAAGGCCGGTGGGGACCACGAAATCGGCCCGGCGCCGTTTTTCCCGGTCGGGCATCTGCCGGGCCAGGATCAGGGCCAGCTTGTCCGCCGTCATACCGGGACGGGCCAGCACCCGCCGGCGCTGGACGAAGGCGGGGGCGCTGACCACCACCACCCGGTCCACCCGGTCCTGTCCGCCGGTCTCGAACAGCAGCGGGATGTCCAGCACGGCCACGGCCACGCCCCGGCGGGCGGAGCGGCGCAGGAAATCGTCGGCCGCCTTGCGCACCAGCGGATGCACCACCGCCTCCAGCCGTTTCAGCGCCGCCGGATCGCCCAGGATCAGGGCCGACAGACGGGCCCGGTCCACGGCGCCGTCGCGGATGGCCTCGGGGAACAGGGCGGCGATGCGGGGAACGGCGGCACCGCCGCGGGCGTAGAGGCGGTGGACCGCGGCATCGGCATCATGCACCGGGCAGCCCAGGCGCCGCAGCATGGACGCCGCCGTGCTTTTGCCCATGCCGATGGAGCCGGTCAGGCCGAGGACGATCAAAGCCCCTCCAGCACGAAACGGCGCAGATCCGGCGTCACCGCCGGCATCTGCCCGAACCAGGCGGCGAAGCCCGGCCGGGCCTGGTGCAGCAGCATGCCCAGCCCGTCGACCACAGGATTGCCGCGCGCCTGCGCCGCCAGCAAAAGCGGGGTCAGCAGCGGGGTATAGACGATGTCGGTGACCACGGACCGTGGCGGCAGGCGGGTCAGATCCAGGTCCAGCGCCGGCTGGCCCTGCATGCCCAGGGTGGTGGTATTGACCAGCAGGGCGGCATCGGCCAGGGCCGGACCGCGCTGGTCCCAGGGAATGACGTCGATGGCACCGCCCGGACCAGTGGCCGGACCAGTGGCCAGATCGGCGGCCAGATCCTCCGCCTTGGCCGCGGTGCGGTTGATGAGGCGCACCGTGGACACACCGGCATCCAGCAGGCCCAGGACCACGGCGCGGGCGGCACCGCCGGCCCCCAGCACCACCGCCGGGCCGGCATCGGCCCGCCAGGACGGTGCGCCGTCCGAAAGGTTCGCCATGAAGCCGAAGCCGTCGGTGTTGCGGCCCTCCAGCGTGCCGTCGGGCTGCACGATGATGGTGTTGACCGCCTTCATGCGCCGGGCGGCCTCGTCCAGCCTGTCGACGCAGCGGAACGCCGCCTCCTTGTGCGGAACGGTGACGTTGCAGCCGCGAAAGCCCAGGGCGGGCAGGGCGCGGATGGCCTGTTCGATACGGTCGGGCGCGACGGGCAGGGGGATATAGGCCCCGTCAATGCCGTACTGCCGCAGCCAATAGCCATGCAGCCGCGGACTGCGGGAATGGCCCACCGGCCAGCCCATCACCCCGGCCACCCCGGCCTTGCCGCTGAGGATCATGGTGCTTCCCCCTGTCTGGCCCCTGTCTGGTCCCCGTGCCGGGGCCCGACCGGCCTAGTCACCCGCATCAGTAGCGCCGGCGGAGCAGGGGGGCAAGGGTCAGTCCGGCAGCACACCGCGGGCGCGCAGGAAGCCAAGCAACGGCAGCAGCGGCAGGCCCAGGATGGTGAAATGGTCGCCGCGCACCTGGCTGAACAGCTGGGCGCCCAGCCCTTCCAGATGATAGGCACCGACGGAGCCGCAGACAGCGTCACCGGCCGCGTCGAGATAGCGGTCGAGGAAGGCGTCGCTCAATGGCCGCATGGTCAGGATGGCCTGATCGACCGTGTGCCAGACCCGCTCGCCCCCGTGGAAGACGACGGCGGCCGAGATCAGCCGGTGACGGCGGCCGGACAGCCGACGCAACTGCGCGGCGGCACCCGCCCGGTCACCAGGCTTGTCGAACCAGTCGCCCTCGCACTCCAGCATCTGATCGGCGCCGATGACATAGGCGTCGGGATGCCGGCGGGCGACCTTGGCGGCCTTCAGCTCGGCCAGGGCCTCGGCCACCGCCTCCGGCGGCATGCCGCCGGCACGGCAGGAATGCTTGACCTCGTCCTCGTCCACGGCGGCGGTCTCGACCCGGACGGCAAGACCCGCCGCCTCCAGCATATGCCGGCGGGTCACGCTGCCGGAGGCCAGGATCACGGGCTGGCTGGACAGGACCATGCTCATGCCGGGCCGCCACCGGAGCGGAACGGGCCGGGTTTGCCGAGCGGCAGGCTGAGATCGCTGGAAAAGGCCGCATTGGGCCGCCGCCGCGCCAGGATCATCATGATTTCCGCCGCCGTCTCCTCGATCGAACGGCGGGTGACGTCGATCACCGGCCAGCCATTGCGGGTGAACAGGCGCCGCGCCTCCAGCAGTTCGGCCCGCACATGTTCGGGATCGGTGTAGCTGGTCTCCTCGCCCTGGTTCAGCAGGCGCAGGCGGTTGCGGCGGATCTGCACCAGCCGCTCCGGGTCCTTGGTCAGACCGACGATCAACGGCTTGGTCAGGGTGTACAGCTCATCCGGCAGCGGCACGCCGGGCACGAACGGGATGTTGGCGGCCTTGATGCCACGGTTGGCCAGATAGATGCAGGTCGGCGTCTTGGAGGTGCGGCTGACGCCGACCAGAAGCACATCGGCATCGTGCAGGTTCCAGCCGCTCTGCCCGTCATCATGGTTGAGGGCGAAGTCCATGGCGTCGATGCGGCTGAAATATTCGGCGTCCAGCGTGTGCTGCCGGCCGGGCTGGCTCTGGCTTTCCAGGTCCAGATAGGCCGCCATGGCATTGATCAGCGGATCCAGCACGGGGATGCAGGGCACCGCCATGTCACGGCAGCTGTCCTGCAGCTTGGCGCGCAGCCGGTCATTGACCAGGGTGAACATCACCAGGCCGGGATTATCGCGGATGCCGTCGACCACCATGTCCAGCTGCCGTTCGGTCCGGACAAGATTCCAGAAATGCTCGATCGGCTGCACGCGGTCGAACTGGCTGACGCAGGCGCGGGCCACGGAGTTGATGGTCTCGCCGGTGGCGTCCGACACCAGGTGGAGATGGAAGGTTTTCGGCATCTCGGGCGGGGATGTGGACATCTTGGGGGCACCCCAGGGAAAAGCGATGGGAGTCCATACACCGGAAACATCCATCCCGGAAACAGGGTGCATCGGTCCCTGTGGAATCCCACCCGTGCGAAATCGCAGCAGCCTTACGGGAGAGTCCGGGACGAATCACCTGTGGACAGGTTTTTTCCCCGACTCCCCACAGGTGGGAACCCCAGTGTTTCCGCCGATTCGGGAAAAATCTCCCCAAGACTTGTCCACAGCCCGGCGCAACGGCCCCCCTATGACTCTGGTCCTGTGGACAAAAATGCGGACAGAATAGAATTCACGTTATCCACACAACCCACCATCACCCCATTCCTTTCAAAGAGTCAGTCAAGGTAAAAGGGGGGCCTGGGATAACTGGGCGGGTACCGCCCGAACGTGATCGGAAGCCATGAGCGAGAAGACCGCGGCACCCGCCGCCAAACCGATGCTGCGCGCCCTGGCGGGGGAGGTGCAGCCGCGCCCGCCCTTCTGGCTGATGCGGCAGGCGGGCCGCTATCTGCCGGAATACCGGGCCGTGCGGTCCCAGGCCGGCGGCTTCCTCGATCTCTGCCTGAACCCGGAGCTGGCCTGTGAGGTGACACTGCAGCCACTGCGGCGGTACGGCATGGATGCCGCCATCCTGTTTTCCGACATCCTGACCCTGCCGCACGCCCTGGGGCAGACTGTCGGCTTCGCGGAAGGCGAGGGGCCACGGCTGACCCCCATCCGCGATCTGAAGACGCTGGCGCAGCTGGACCGCGGGCGCCTGCATGAGCGCGCCGCTCCGGTCTATGAGGCGGTGCGGCGCATCCGCGCCGCCCTGGACAGGGATTTCCCGCAGACGGCGCTGATCGGTTTCGCCGGCTCGCCCTGGACCGTGGCCTGCTACATGGTCGAAGGGGCCGGGTCGAAGGAGTATCTGCATGTCAAACGCTGGGCCTTCGGCGATCCGGCCGGCTTCCAGCAGCTGATCGATCTGGTGGCCGACAGCACCGTCGATTACCTGTCGGCCCAGGTCGAGGCAGGGGCCGAGGTGCTGCAGCTGTTCGACAGCTGGGCCGGGGCCCTGCCGTCGGCGGAGTTCGGCCGCTGGGTGGTGCAACCGACGCGCCGCATCACCGCCGCCCTGAAGCAGCGGCACCCCGGTGTGCCGATCATCGGCTTTCCGCGGCAGGCCGGGCTGAACCTGCTGACCTATGTGGACGAGGCCGGCGTCGATGCCGTGTCTCTGGACCCCGGCGTGCCGCTGCTGTGGGCGGCCCGGACACTGCAGAGCAAAGTGGCCGTGCAGGGCAATCTGGACCCGGTGCATCTGGTCACCGGCGGCAGCAGCCTGGAGCAGGCAGCCCGCGCCGTTCTGGACACGCTGGGTGATCGGCCCTTTGTTTTCAATCTGGGCCACGGCATCATCAAGGAAACCCCCCCTGAGCATGTGGCGCAGCTGGCAGACTTGATCCGGACCTGGCCCGCTCTACGTAGGGGATAGGTTTCTTTCCGAACCGCGTGAGACACATTGTGACCGATTCCGTTTCCGTCGCCCGTCCCGCCACCGGCGGCCGGCGCAAGATCGCCATCGTCCTGTTCAATCTGGGCGGGCCGGACCGGCCGGAGGCGGTGCGGCCTTTCCTGTTCAACCTGTTCAACGACCCCGCCATCATCCGGGTGCCGAACCCGGTCCGCTTCCTGCTGGCCAAGCTGATCTCCGGCCGCCGGGCCAAGGTGGCGGTCGAGATCTATGCCAAGATGGGCGGCGGCTCGCCGCTGCTGCCCAACACCGAGGCCCAGGCCCGCGCCCTGGAAACGGCCCTGTGGGATGAGGGGGAGGTGCGCTGCTTCACCTGCATGCGCTATTGGCATCCCATGTCGGAGGAGGTGGCGCTGGCGGTGCGGGACTGGAACCCTGACGAGATCCTGCTGCTGCCGCTCTACCCCCAGTTCTCCACCACGACGACGGCATCCAGCCTGCGGGTCTGGAACCAAGCGGCCGCCCAGGCCGGCCTGGACAAGCCGACGCGGCTGGTCTGCTGCTACCCGACGGAGCCGGGCTTCATCCGTGCCAATGCCGACCTGATCCGCACGGGCTTGGCGGAGGCCGCTCCCCATGGCAAACCGCGTGTGCTGTTCTCCGCCCATGGGCTGCCGGAAAAGGTGGTCAAGGACGGCGACCCCTATCAGTGGCAGTGCGAGCGCACGGCCGAGGCGGTGGTCAAGGAACTGGGCATTCCGGGTCTGGACTGGGTCAGCTGCTATCAGAGCCGCGTCGGTCCGATGACGTGGATCGGCCCCTCCACCGAGGAGGAGGTCCACCGCGCCGGCAAGGACCGGGTGCCGCTGGTCGTGGTGCCCATCGCCTTCGTGTCCGAACATTCGGAAACGCTGGTGGAGATCGGTGACGAATACCGCCATCTGGCCGGGGAACTGGGCGTGCCGCACTTCGTGGCCGTGCCGACGGTGATGACCCATCCGGCCTTCATCCAGGGCCTGGCCAATCTGGTGCGGCAGGTGCGGGCCGGCGGCGGCAGTGTCTGCAACGCCTTCGGTACCCGCCAGTGCCCCAGCAGCTTCAGCGGCTGCCCGCATGCGGCGGGCGGCCTGCGGGCGGCGGGATAGGCCACCACCAAAGGCGTCAGTCCCGCCCGAAGACCTCCACCGGGTCCTGCAGCCCTTTGACGGCATGCAGGCCCAGGCTGCGCAGCCCGCCCTCCGGGCAGGCCGCGGCGAAGGCGGCGGATGTCAGCAGCGGCCGGTCCAGGGCGCGGGTCAGCCCTTCCAGACGGGTCACCAGATTGACCGCCGGGCCGATGACCGTGAAGTCGAGACGGTCGGGGGCACCGATATTGCCGTAGAGCACGTCACCCACATGCAGGGCGATGCCGGCACCCAACAGCGGCTGGCCCCAGGCCGCGCGCTGGGCATTAAGGCTGGTCATGCCGGCCATGGCCTCGTCCGCCGCGGCCAGCGCCTCGGCGCATTGGCGCGCCAGTTCGTCCGGTCCGTTGCCGGCGCCGATGGGGAAGATCGCCAGCAGGGCGTCGCCGACGAATTTCAGCACTTCGCCGCCGCGGCGCTGCACGGCGCCGCCCATGATCTCGAAATAGCCGTTCAGCAGGGCGATCAGCGCCCCGATCTCCAGCCGGTCGGCCAGGGGCGTGAAGCCGCGCAGATCGCAGTACCAGAGCACGGCCGAGAGGGTCATGCCGCTGCCACGGCGGATATCGCCGTCCAGGATGCGCTGGCCGGCCGCCGGCCCGACATAGGTGTTCAGCAGGGTGGTGGCCAGCAGGCGCAGCGCCCGCGCCTCCAGCAGCACACTCAGCGCCGGCAGGGCGCCGTAGAGCATGCCGAGATCGGCGGCGGAAAAGCCGCCGGGATGGCGTGTGGCGAAAGTCACGGCGTTGCGGCGGCCATTGGCGCCGACCAGTGCCATGGCTGTGTAGTCGCGGAAGCCCTGGTCCCAGAGATCATGCAGCACGGGGTAGGGATAAGGCGGGGCCGTGCGCTCCAGCGGCACATGGATGCCCTCGACCCCGCCATCGATGATGGCGGAGATGGGGCTTTGCCGGTAATCCGGAGTCAGTTCGATCCCGTGTTCCCGGTTGATCTGCTCGATCCCGTCGCGATCGACTCGCCAGATGTAGGTAACGGCTCTGATCTGCGGATGCAGCAGACGGACATGCAGCGTCATGCGCTCGATGGGGCAGCCGGCCTCACGCAGATGATGGGCATAGGCCTCGATCAGGGCCGGGATGTCGCCGTGGCGCACACCCACTGTCAGCAGCCAGGTTACGACGCGCATGGCCGCGGGATCGGGAACGCTGAAATCCCCGTCAGCTGCCTCTGCCGGCCGTCCTTCCCCCATCATCACTCCGCCGATGCGGTTCCACGCGCGGTCCCGCGCGGGGCCGCCTTGTCGATGAACGTCTTGATCTCCCGGCGCATACTGCCCACTTTCGCCCTGTCCCGCCAGCCGTAGGGGCCGCATGGGCGGCCCGCGGACCGGTTTCCGGTCACGGCAACCGTCCGGCGGCAGCAGTTCCAAGGTGCCCGATCATGTTCATCCAGACCGAAGAAACCCCGAACCCGGCAACCCTGAAATTCCTGCCCGGCCGTGACGTGCTGGGCCGTGGCACGGCCGATTTTCCCGAGGCCGCCATGGCTGCCCGCTCTCCGCTGGCCCAGCGTCTGTTCGAGGTGGAGGGAGTGACCCGGGTGTTCCTGGGGTCCGATTTCGTGACCGTCACCAAGGATGGCGGCCATGACTGGTACCTGCTGAAGCCCAGCATCCTGGGCGTCATCATGGAGCACTTCACCGCAGGGCGCCCGGTCCTGCTGGAGGAGCATACCGACGACAATGCCATTGCCGAGGATGACGACGAGGTCGTGGCCCAGATCAAGGAACTGCTGGATACCCGTGTGCGTCCCGCCGTGGCCCAGGATGGTGGCGACATCACCTTCCACGGTTTCGACCAGGGCATCGTCTATCTGACGATGAAGGGTGCCTGTGCGGGGTGCCCCAGTTCCACCGCCACCCTGAAGGCGGGTATCGAGAACATGTTGAGGCACTACATTCCCGAGGTTGTCGAAGTCCGCCAAATCCGCTAAGGTGCAAATTCACTGCCTAAAAATCGTCTTAAATGGCAGGCAGAGGCAGAGCCGGGGAGCAAAGATCTCCCAGGGGTGCGATACCCCGACCGGCTCGGTCCGGCATCACGGTCAAACCCGAAGAATGGGACCGTTGACGCCGGTGGAGCCTCTATGGACCCGCGGAACCGGCCACACTCGGCACGGCCTGGACCCAAGGGTCGACCGGAGAAGTTCCGGCACCGATAGCCGCGACGGGTGATCCGCCCGTGCGATCGGTATCGCTTGGAAACGGGTACGGGAGTGAGGTGTACATGCCGACGGACAAGACCGAGGGCCATTGCGGCCCCCGATGGCCGACCTTGTGCGCCATCCTGTTGGCGGTCACGGTGGTGTTTCCCTGCAGCCTGTGGCGCATCGGGAAAGCCGAGCCGGCCGCCGATGTGGCCGCAACGGCAGAGGTCGCACGCGCCGCGTCGACCGCCGTTGAGGCCGGGGATGACGAGGTCGCGCTGGCCATGCCCGCCAAGGCGGTCAAGCGGATCGCCGCGCGTCTGGACGCGCGGTCGCTGCTGGATCTGTTCCACGCCGCCGACTACCACATCGACCAGGTGCGCAGCGGCAGCATCGCCGTGCCGCGGCTGGTGCTGGCGGATCTTCCCCACGATATCGACCGGCTGGAATCCAGCGATGACCGCAAGGCGGTTTTCGTGAAGACCATGCTGCCGCTGATCCTGCTGGCCAATGAACGGATCGAGGCCGACCGTGACCGCCTGTCGAAACTGCATCAGATCCGCGAAAGCGGGCAGGCCCTGGCACCACAGGACCGGCTCTGGCTGGCGGATCTGGCCGAGCGCTATGGGGTCGAGGTCGAAGGTGAGGTGGATACCAAGGATCTGCTGAAGCGCGTTGATATCGTGCCGCCGTCCCTGGCCCTGGCCCAGGCCGCCGAGGAGAGCGGCTGGGGAACCTCTCGCTTCGCGCAGAAGGCCAATGTGCTGTTCGGTCAGCTGACCTGGAAGGCCGAGGATGCCGGCGTGACTCCGCGCAACCGCCAGCCCGGCCAGACCCACCGCTACCGCGCCTTCGATGACCCGAAGGCCAGCGTCGAGGCCTATATCCACAATCTCAACACCCACCGGGCCTATGAAGGGTTCCGGCGCCTGCGTGCGTCGCTGCGCACCCATGGCAAGCCCCTGGACGGCGTCCAGCTGGTGTCCACGCTGGAACGCTATTCGGAGCGCGGTGCGGATTATGTCCACACCCTGCAACGCCTGATCCGCAGCAACAAACTGGCCGATTTCGATCAGGCGGTGCTGCGTGATCTCGAACTGCCGGCTGCGGCGGATGGGGATGAGGCGGTCGGTGACACGGCGGCGGTCCTGCCGCTGGTTGTGCGCTGACGATCCTTCGGTCGAGAACAGCCGGCGACCGCCGGCGCCACCATGGGTGGTGTGTGGCTCTGTGAACTGAATACCTTGTTTTGTTCACAGTATCGGTGGCCCTCGAACGCGGCAGAATCCTGGCCCGGGATGGCGACGCCATGCTCGTGGGCGCTGGACGCAGGGCGGCTGCCGCCAGATGACGCTTCCCGTGCGCTTGCCGGCCATGGCATAGCCAAGGGGATTGGTGAGGCCGGACGACCGGCCCCGACGGCACCCGTCGGCGGTCCCACGCTTTGGACAGCGCATGGCCCTGTCTGGTAGGGGCCGACCGGCAGCAGGCAGGACGTAAGTACGACGATGATCACCCTGGGCATCGACACCGCCACCAGCGCCTGTGCCGTGGCGGTCTGGTCCGCGGCGCAGGCGCGGGCGCTGGCCGTCCGCACCGAGCTGATGAGCCGCGGACAGGCGGAACGCCTGGTCCCCCTGATCATGGAAACGCTGGCGGATGCCGGCGTCGATTTCGCCGCCATCGACCGTTTCGCCGTGACGGTCGGACCCGGCACCTTCACGGGCTTGCGCATCGGTCTGGCCGCGGCGCGCGGTCTGGCCCTGGCCGCCGGACGACCGCTGCTCGGTGTCACCAGCTTCGAAGCCGCGGTGCGCGGGCTGCCGCCGGCGCAGCGGGCCGGGCGAACGCTGCTGGCCTGTATCGAAAGCCGGCGCGATGACCTGTTCCTTCAGGCCTTCTCGTCTGAGCTGCAACCGCTGACCGGGCCGGCCGATGTGTTGCCGACGGATGTTCCCGCCTTTGTCTCCGGGCAACTGCCGAAGGGACCGTTGCTTCTGGTCGGCGATGCCGCGGAACGGGCCGCTGCCGCCCTGGATGCCCGTCCGGTGGATCTCCCGGTCGTGACAACCACCGGTGCCGCCGAGGCGCTGGCTGCGGCACGGCTGGCTGCGACCCTGACCGATGCGGAGATCGCCGCCCGGCCGGCGGACCCCTTCTATCTGCGACCACCCGACGTGACCCTGCCCGGTGGGAAGAGAGCGTGACCAGCATCCTGGTGCATGGGCCGGAGGCGGCATCGCTGCTGGCAGCGATGCATGCCGAGGCTTTCGCCGATCCGGGTGTCACCGGTCCCCCCTGGAGCGCCTCCGCCTTTGCCGACCTGCTGGTCCTGCCGGGAACTGTGGCGCTGGTGGCAGCGACGGACGGGCAACCGCAGGGGGTGCTGCTGCTGCGCACCGTGCTGGATGAAGCCGAGATTCTGACCGTGGGGACACGGCCCGCCGCCCGGCGTCTGGGCATCGGCCGCTGTCTGGTCGAGGCCGCTGCGCGGCATGCCGCCGCCGCCGGGGCCGGTGTCCTGTTCCTGGAAGTAGCCGAGACCAATACAGCCGCGCGGTTGCTCTATGCCGTCTGCGGCTTTGGTCCCGTTGGGCGGCGCAAGGGATATTACCATCTCGACGGCGCCGCCGTGGATGCGCTGATCCTGCGCCGTCCGCTCTCCTGATTCGGGAACTCAGCTTCTTCTCACCATCATTCGATGTATGCCATCCGGTCGCGCCGCATTTTCCGGTGACAGCGACAGCACCACATGACCGTGTTCCGTCAAGGTACGAGGCACATTGACCAGAGGCTCACCGGAATTCATACGAACTTCAAGCACTTGGCCGGCAGACAAGCGTTCCACGGCCAATTTGGTCCGGACGAATGTCATCGGGCAGACCAGCGATGTGATGTCGAGGAAATAATCCGGTTCCATATCCTGACCTGCGTTTTCCTACTCTATGGGAGTAAAACGTTATTGCGTGAAACAGCGGAAAGACTTATATGACAGGAAAGTTCCTCATCTGGAGCAAAGATAGATGTCCACTGCCTCGCCGTCGAACGAGCTTTTGTCTCTCACAACAGAAATCGTGGCCGCACACGTTTCGAACAATACGGTGGCCATCTCTGACCTGCCTTCCCTGATCGAACAGGTGTATAAGAGCCTGTCCAATGTGGGACAGGAGCCTGTGCCCCAGGTTGAGAAGTTGCAGCCTGCCGTCGCCATCAAGAAATCGGTCACGCCGGAATATATCATCTGTCTGGAAGACGGTAAAAAGCTGAAGATGCTGAAGCGGCATCTGAAGACGGCCTACAACATGACCCCCGAGGAATATCGCGATCGTTGGGGTCTGCCGGCTGATTACCCGATGGTTGCGCCCAATTATGCCAAGCAGCGCTCCAGCCTGGCCAAGCAGATCGGCCTCGGCACGCGCGCCCGTCGCGGCAGCAGCATCTGAGCTCCAGAGCGTCAAGATGCAAGATCGGGGGTCGGCTGCGCATGCCGACCCCTTTGTTTTTCGTGGTACCGGGGTCACGTTCAGCCTGGACCGGTGAAACTTTCGTGAAACCGGGGGGCAAGGCCCATGCAGGCGGTTGACCGTGCGCCTGCGCTTTGTGGTATCCCAATGGGCCGAGACGTGGAAGTCCACACCGGACTGGCCCACGCCAGCGACCGTGAACGAGAGCATGGCAGACATCACCATCGATGCGCTGACATCCGGCGATCTGAGATCAGGTAGCCTGGAAGTCCGTCTTGCCGAGACCTCGGCCGAGATTCTGGCCGCGCAGCAGCTGCGCTATCGCGTTTTCTACGAGGAGATGCAGGCCCGCCCCACGGCGGACATGGCGGCCCTCAAGCGCGATTTCGACCATTTCGACACCGTCTGCGACCATCTGCTGGTCATCGACCGCAATGTGGGCGAAGGCGCGGCCGGCGTGGTCGGCACCTACCGGCTGATCCGCCGGGCCGCTGCCGCACGGATCGGGACCTTCTATTCCTCGGACGAATACGACATCTCGCGGATCGAGGAATATCCCGGCGAGGTGCTGGAACTGGGTCGTTCCTGTGTCGACCCGGCCTACCGCACCCGTGGCAGCATGCAGCTGCTGTGGCGCGGCATCGCCGCCTATGCGGTGCTCTACGACATCCACCTGATGTTCGGCTGCGCCAGTCTGCCCGGCATCGACCCGGCCCAGCTGGCCATGCCGCTGTCCTATCTCTACTACCATCATCTGGCGCCGCCGGCGCTGCGGCCGGTGGCCCTGCCGCACCGCTTCGTCGACATGCGGATGCTGGACGAGCATGAGGTCGATCCGCGCCGCGGCATCAACGAGCTGCCGCCGCTGATCAAGGGCTATCTGCGCCTGGGCGGTTTCGTCGGCGACGGGGCCGTCGTCGACCACCAGTTCAACACGACCGATGTGTCCATCGTCGTGAAGACCGACCTGATCACCGACAAATATCTGCGCCACTATGAGCGGCGCGGCACCGCGCTGCTCTGACACCGGAACGGCGGAGGCCGAAGGACGCAATGGATATCGGCTCCTCCCTGCGCGGCATCGTCCGTCTGGTGATCTATGGGATCTGGACGGCCGCCTGCATTCCGGTGCAGGCGGTCATCCTGGCCTGCCGGTTACCGGTCGATCATCGGTTCCCCCGCTTCTACCACGGCGTCTGCTGCCGGATGCTGGGGATCGAGGTGGTGGTGCGTGGCACGCCGTCGCGGGTGCAGCCGACGCTGTTCATCTCCAACCATTCCTCCTACCTGGACATTCCGGTGCTGGGATCGCAGTTGCCGGTGTCCTTCGTTGCCAAGGCGGAGGTGGCGGGCTGGCCGCTGTTCGGTCTGCTGGCCAAGCTGCAGCAGACTGTCTTCATCCAGCGCGAGCAGCGGCAGAAGGCCCAGGAACAGCGCGACAGCATGGCCGGGCGGCTGCAGTCCGGGGACAATCTGGTGCTGTTTCCCGAGGGCACCAGCAGCGACGGCAACCGCACCCTGCCCTTCAAGACCGCCCTGTTCGCCGTGGCCTCGACCCGGATCGACGGCGCGCCGGTGACGGTGCAGCCGGTATCGGTCACCGCCACCCATCTGGACGGGCTGCCGCTGGGCCATATCTGGCGCTCGCTCTATGCCTGGTACGCCGATATGGAGCTTCCGCCCCATCTCTGGCGCATGGTCCGGGCCGGGCGGCTGCGGGTGACGGTGGAGTTCCATGCCCCGGTGACGGTGGAGCAGTTCAGCAGCCGCAAGGCCCTGGCCGACCATTGCTGGCAGCAGGTGGCCGCCGGTGTCGACCGGGCCGTGGCCGGGCGCGCTGACCGGCCGACCACAATCACGGTTGAACAGCCCGGCTCGGTCGAAGAGGCCTATGCCGGTTGACCCTGGGTCCTGGCTCCCGGTCGCGTAAAGATCGCTGCACGGGCGGCGTCCGATCCCCTAAAGTCTGGACCTCGCCCGGTACAACAGGATTGGTTTGGTATGCGTCCGGTTTTGGTTCTGGCAGCCGGCGTGTCGCTGTTGGCATTGACAGCGTGCGCCAGCGACGTCACCCCCGTCGCCCCGGCCTCCGCGGCCGCGACGGCCGCCGCCCCGAAGACAGCGGCATCGCCATCGGCCGGTGAGCGGCCCCTGCCCGACGCGTCGGGATTCCCGGCCTGGCTGGACCGGTTCCGGCAGGACGCCCTGGCCGCCGGCATCTCCAAAGCCACGCTCGACCGCAGCCTGACCGGCATCCGCTTTGATGACGCCATGGTGCGGCGCGACCGCAGCCAGCCCGAGACGGTGCAGGCCTTCGTCGATTACTTCGACCGGGCGGTCAACCCGACCCGGGTGGCCAAGGGCCAGGAGATGCTGCGCACCCATGCCGCGCTGCTGGACCGGATCGAACGCCAGTATGGCGTCCCGCGCGAGGTGCTGGTGGCGTTCTGGGGCATGGAGACCAATTACGGCAGCATCCTGGGCGGCAACAACACCTTCCAGGCCCTGGCCACCCTGGCCTATGAGGGGCGCCGCGGCCCCTTCTTCACCGGTGAACTGATGGCGGCCCTGCGGCTGGTGGACCTGGGCTGGGTGCAGCCCGACCATCTGGTCGGCAGTTGGGCCGGTGCCGTCGGCCACACCCAGTTCATGCCCTCGGTCTATCTGAAATATGCGGTCGACGGCGACGGCGACGGCCGCCGCGACCTGCGCACCAGCGTGGCCGATGCCCTGACCTCCGCCGCCCGCTTCCTCCAGGCCTTGGGCTGGGACAAATCCGTGCCCTGGGGCCAGCAGGTGGTGCTGCCGGCCAGCTTCGACTATCACCGCACGGATCTCGCCAATGCGCGGCCGGTGCGCGACTGGCGGGCCATGGGCGTGCGGGGCCTCGGCGGTCCCCTGCCCGTCGGAGAGGCGCCGGCGGCCATCATCGTGCCGCAGGGCCACACCGGCCCGGCCTTTCTGGTCTATGCCGCCAATTTCAAGGCGACCACGGGCTGGAACGCCGCCATCAGCTATGCCCTGGCCGTCGGCCACCTGTCCGACCGCCTGAAGGGAGCCCCCGCCTTCGCCGGTCCCCGCCCGGCCGAGGCGCCCTTGACCCGGACCCAGGTGATCCGGTTGCAGACGCTGATCCATGACCAGGGCATCGCCAGCCTGGAGCCCGATGGTCTGGTCGGACGCGGCACGCGTGAAGCGGTGCGGCTGGCCCAGCAGGCGGTCGGGCTGATCCCCGACGGCTATCCCACGCCGGAACTGATCCGGAAGCTGGAGGCGCGCTGACGCGCCGGCCGCCGCGGCTCAGACGTTGAGGTTCAATTGGGTGCCGCGGCGCCTTGGTGTCTGGGCCCGGACAGCCCCCGCCTCAGTGTCGACGGTATAGCCGGAGAAGGTGGAGGACTGGTCTTCCCGACTGGCTTCGGCCTTGCCGGTGGCCGCGGCGGCGCGGGTTGTCTGCGTCGCCACCGGCTTCGCCAGCTTCTGTGCTGCGACCATGGCCGAGGCCAGCGCCGCATTGGCCTGCGGCGAGTGCTGGGGCGCCTGGGCGGTCACAGGGACCGGCGGCGGCATGGTCGGCGGGATCAACATGCTTCAGTAGATCGCCTCCCCGGCGGATATGTCAAGGCGATGGGCTGCGCCGATCCGGCACAGCCCTGGAGCCGCCCCATGGCGCCATCCCATGGCGCCGGTGGTGGCGCCGGATCACGCCGGCAGGAACAAGGCCCGGTTGGCGCTGAAGAAATCGCGCAGGCTCTGCGGCGCCTGCCCGGTCAGGGTCTTCACGGCGTCGCTGACGATGTCGATGCGCCCGGCGCGGGTGTTGGTGTCGAAGGAGGCCAGGACAGGTGCGAAGAAGGCCGGCACCCCGGCCGCCTTCAGCCCCTCCTCCAACTGCGCCTCGCTGACCGGGATGACCTGCAGCGGCCGGCCGAGGACAGAGCTGGCCAGGGCGGCGATCTCGGCCGTGGTCAGGGCCTCCGGGCCGGTGATGTCATACCGGTGGTTGCCGCTGTCCTGACTGGCCAGAGCGGCGGCGGCGGCGCGGGCACAATCCTCCCGCGTGACATGGGTGACGCGCCCGTCTCCGGCGGCGCTGTACCAGTGTCCGCTGGCCAGAGCGTGCGGCAGCGACGCCAGCAGGTTTTCGGCGTACCAGGCGTTGCGCAGCACCGTCCAGCCCAGGCCGCTGGCCGCCAGGGCCTGTTCCGTCCCGTAGTGATCCGGTGCGAACGGGATCGGCGATCCCGGTTCCGGATTGGGCATCGAGGTGTAGACCAGATGGCGGACGCCGGCCTTCACGGCCGCGGCGATGGCGGCCTTGTGCTGGGCCAGACGGCGGCCCGGCCGGTCAAGGGCATCGGTCGAGACGATCAGCAGCCGGTCGACCCCGGCAAAGGCCTGGGCCAGATCGGGATCGTCGAAATCCACACGGCGGGTCTCGGCACCTTTGGCGGCCAGATCAGCCAGCTTGGCCGGGTCGCGGGACCCGGCGATGACGCGGGTTCCGCTCACGGCAGTCCCATGCTGGGCGAGCAGAAGCTCGACGATCCGGCGGCCCAGATGCCCGGCGGCGCCGGTGACGAGAAGGGTCCGCTTGCCGATGCTCATGGTCTGTCTCCTGGTTTGAGGCCGGCCGAGGGGCCGCATCCTCCTATGGTCTCTTTTCGAGAGTAAGGCTAAGATAGAGACATTCAGGATATGCGGAAGACGGCAGTTATTTGGGAGATAGGCACATGCAAGGAACCACCGCCCCCGCCTGTGCGGCGGCCCTGACCGACGGACCGGATGCGGCGGCCAGTGCCCGTGCGCTGCATGACGGCCTGCGCGGCTGGCGGGCCAAGTTCCCGGCCCTGACCGATTGCCCCGTGCGCGATGTGCTGGACCAGATCGGCGGGAAATGGAGCACGCTGATCCTGACGGAACTGGGCGGCGGCCCGCTGCGCTTCGGCGCCTTGCGCCGGACCCTGCCGGATATCTCCCAGCGCATGCTGACCCAGACCCTGCGCGATCTGCAGCGGGACGGGTTGATCCAGCGGCAGGTGTTTCCCACCGTGCCGCCGGCCGTGGAATACAGCCTCACCCCCCTGGGCCAGGGGCTGTTGCAGGCCATGTCCACCCTGATCGGCTGGGCCGATCGCAATCATGCGGCCATCCGGGCGGCCCGCCTGGACTTCGATGCCCGCGCCGCCGACCTGCAGGAGGAGGCGCCCGTGCGTCTGGTTCAGAACCGGTAACAGACCTCGACGATGCCGTGGTCGTCGGGATTGTCGTGCTGGACGAAGCCCAGTTCGCGGCACAGCGCCAGCATGCCGGTATTCTCGCGCAGCACCTCGCCGAACACCTCCTTGATGCTGCGGCTCTGGGCATATTTCAGGATCTCGGTCATCAGGATGTGGCCAAGTCCTTTGCCTTTCATGTCACTGCGCACCAGCACGGCATATTCCGCCCGCTCATTGTCCGGATCGGCGGTGATGCGGACCACACCATAGATGGGGTCCGGTCCCTCCTGCCCTTCGTTGAAGGTGGCGACCAGCGCCATCTCGCGGTCATAGTCGATCTGGGTCAGGCGCGCCGCCATCTGGTGCGACAGGCGCTTCATCGGCGCGAAGAAGCGCAGCCGCAGATCATCGATGCTGGTATGGGCCACCTGGTCGTGGATCAGCGGCTCGTCCTCCGGCCGGATGGGACGGATCAGGAACTCGCGGCCGTCCCGCAGCCTGGCCTTATGTTCCAGACGCTTGGGATAGGCGCGGATGGCCAGGCGCGAGCGGGCCCGGTCGTCGGCCGGAACAACGCGGATGCGGGCGTCCAGGGCCAGAACGCCGTTCTCGTCGGCGAACAGCGGGTTGATGTCCAGTTCGGCGATCTCGGGGAAATCCGTCACCAGCTGGCTGACCTTGACCATGGCCAGGGCGATGGCGTCCAGATCGGCGGCGGGCTGGTTGCGGTAGCCCTGCAGCAGCTTGTAGATGCGGGTGCGGGCCATGGTCTCCCGCGCCAGATTGAGGTTCAGGGGCGGCAGGGCCAGGGCCTTGTCCGCCACCACCTCCACATGGGTTCCCCCCTCCCCGAACAGCAGCACCGGACCGAACAGCACGTCGTCGATCATGCCGACGATCAGTTCCTGGGCCCCTGGCCGATGGGCCATCTCCTGCACGGTGAAGCCCTCGATCCGCGCATCCGGCAGGGCGGTGCGGATGCGCTCCAGCATGGCCTCGGCCTCGCTCCACACCTGGTTCGGCAGCAGGTTCAGGGCGACGCCGCCCATGTCGGACTTGTGGGTGATGTCATGGGACAGGATCTTCAGGGCGATGCGCCCGCCCAGCCGCTTGGCCGCCCGCTCCGCCTCGGCCGGTGTGGCGGCGACCACGGTCCGCACGCAGGGGATGCCATAGGCGCGCAGCACCTCCTTGGCCTCGAACTCGGTCAGCCAGGGCCGGCCTTCCGCCAGCGCGGCCTCGACCTGGGCGCGGGCCGCCGCCATGTCCACGTCGAACTGCTCCGGCACGCTGGCCGGCGTCTCCATCAGCATGTCCTGGTTCTTGCGGTAGCGGACCAGGTGCAGGAAGGCGCGCACGGCCTGGTTGGGCGTGGGATAGTCGGGAATGCGGCGCTGGGCGAACAGCCGGCGCGAGGCGGCGGCCTGATGCTCCCCCAGCCAGCTGGTCAGCACCGGCACCTTGCGGCCGCCGCCGGGCTGGCTGTGATGGGCCTGGATCTCCGCCAGCACCGACTGGGCGGCATCCTGGCTGTCGGCCACGGCGGCCGGGCAGTTCAGCACCAGCACCGCGTCCAGGTTGCGGTCCTCCAGCATGATCCGCAGCGCGTCGGCATAGCGCTTGCCCGGTGCGTCGCCGATGATGTCGACGGGGTTGCCCTTGCTCCAGGTCGGCGGCAGCACCGCGTCCAGCTTGGCGATGGTTTCCGGCGCCAGCTGGGCCAGCCGGCCGCCGCCGGTAATCAGCGCGTCGGTGGCCAGCACGCCGATGCCGCCGCCATTGGTCAGGATGCCCAGCCGGTCGCCGCGGATCTGCACGCCGGTGGCCAGGGTCTCCACCGCGTCGAACAGCTCGTCCAGCTCGGTCACGCGCAGCATGCCGGCGCGGCGGAAGGCGGCGTCATAGACGGCGTCGGTCCCGGCCAGGGCGCCGGTATGGCTGCTGGCGGCCTTGGCCGCCTCCTCGCTGCGGCCGGCCTTGATCACCACCACCGGCTTGGACCGGGCGGCGGCACGGGCGGCCGACATGAATTTGCGGGCTTGGGTGATGGCCTCGACATACAGAAGGATGGCGCGCACGCCGCTGTCCTGGGCCAGATAGTCCAGAAGATCGCCGAAATCGACGTCGGCCATGGACCCCAGCGAGATCAGATGGGAAAAGCCGATGCCCCGCGGCGTGGCCCAGTCGACGATGCTGGTGACCACGGCGCCGGACTGCGCCACCAGGGCGATGTCACCCTTCAGGGGCGGCACATGGCAGAAACTGGCATTGAGCCCGTGGCCCGGCACCATCACGCCCAGGCAGTTGGGGCCGATGACGCGCAGCAGGTGGGGCTTGGCGGCGTCCAGCAGCTCCTGCTGCAGCTTGCGCCCCTCCTCCCCCATTTCGGCGAAGCCGGCGGTGATGACCACGGCGGCCTTGGTGCCACGCTCGCCCAGTTCCTGGATCAGGGCCGGAATGGTCTGCGGCGGGGTGGCGATGACGGCCAGATCCGGCACCACCGGCAGGTCGCCGACCGACGGATAGGCCAGCACGCCCTCGATCGAGCGCTCACGCGGATTGACCGGCATGATCGGCCCGTCGAACCCGGCATTGAACAGGTTCCGGGCCACCACCTGGCCGACGGACCGTTCGCGGCGGCTGGCGCCGATCAGCGCGATGGAGGCGGGCTTCAACAGCCGGTCCAGGTTGCGGATGGTCATCGCGTGCGTCTCCCGTCCATGAGCGCGAGGGTGGGCGAAGGGGCGAGAAGGCGTAGGAAACGGATTGTCGGAAAACCGTGCGGTCCCGCCACCGTAAACCGGTTTCGTTGCACGACAATGACCTAACTCAAGGCCGTCGGGAAACACTCCATCCGATACAGGATCGTCAGGCCCGGCCGCGATGGGTCAGCGTCCCCGCGGAACGGCATCCAGGGCCAGGATCGCCCGCCGGTGGCCCTCCGCGGCGGCCTTGCCCAGCCAATAGCGGGCGGCGGCAAAGTCCTGGGGGACGCCCCGCCCTTCCAGATGCATCACCCCCAGCCGGAAGGCGGCTTCGGGGTAACCCGGTTTTGCCGGAAGCTCGCCCCGGGGCGAGCCTTGTCCCGGCGTGGCCACGGCGGCCAGCCGGTACCAGCGCGAGGCCAGACCGGGATCTTCGGGAAGACCGACCCCGCGCTCCAGGCTTTCCCCCAGGATCAGGGCGGCGGCCTTGTCGCCGCGGCAGGCCTCCAGCAGGGCGGCGCCCAGCAGCGGCGCGCGGCGGAAGCTGCCCTGGTGTGCCGCGATCTGGCCGGTGTCGGTACAGGGATCGGCGAAGCGGCACTGCTCCAGGCCGGGGCAGATGCTCTCCTGGGCATTGTCGGCGCAGGCGGTCAGGGCCAGCAGGAACAGGATCGGTAGGCGACGATGCATCGGCACACCCGGGCCACGGCGGATTTCCACACCACGCTACGCCTCCAGCACGGGTCGGCTCAACGGGTGCGCTGCAAAGCAAACGGCCGGAGGGGTCGCCCCGCTCCGGCCGTCGTTGATCTGGATCGCGGATCGTCCGCGCCCTGCCGCCGGTCCGGAGACCGTCAGTCGGTGGTGGGCGGGTTGCTGACGCGGGCCATGGATTCCTGGATCAGACGGGCCGCCACATCCGCGTCGTCCCACTTGACGATGCGGACCCACTTGCCGTGCTCCAGGTCCTTGTAGTGCTCGAAGAAGTGGGCGATCTGCTCGACCAGGATCTGCGGCAGCTGCTTGTAGGTGGTCACGTCCTTGTAGAACGGGTGCAGCTTGTCCACCGGCACGGCCAGGATCTTCTCGTCCATGCCGGCATCGTCTTCCATGACCAGCACGCCGATGGGACGCGAGCGCAGCACCACGCCCGGAACCACCGGGGTGGTTCCCACCACCATGCAGTCCATGGGGTCGCCGTCCAGCGCCAGGGTGTGCGGGATGAAGCCGTAGTTGGCCGGATAGAACATCGCCGTATGCAGGAAGCGGTCCACGTAGAGCGCGCCGCTTTCCTTGTCGAGTTCGTACTTAACGGGCTGGCCGCCCTGCGGGATTTCAATGACGACGTTGATGTCCCACGGCGGATTCTTGCCGACGGGGATCTTGGTGATGTCCATGGTGCGGCCTTCTCACTGGCAAATTGGCGGGACCAAATTGGCGGGACGCGGGTCCCGGCGTCCGGCGGGGCGCAGTTTACGCGAGTGCATCTGCGAAATGAAGCCGTCCGAAGGTCCTGCCCGCCGTCTTCTTCCGGCGATGGCGGGCAGGTCTCCGGTACGGGGGTACCGGTCAGCGGCCCATCTTGCCCGCCACCAGGGCGGTCAGATCGACCTGGGAGCGCGGGCCGTACTGGCCGATGATCTCGCCGGCGCAGATGGCGCCCATGCGGGCGCAGTCGGCCAGGTCGCGGCCGCTGGTGAAGCCACGCAGGAAGCCGGCGGCGAACAGGTCGCCGGCGCCGGTGGTATCCACCACCTGGGCCACCGGCTCGGCCGGGATGGTGACCACGCGCTCACCGGCCAGCACCACGGCCCCATGCTCGCCGCGGGTCAGCACCGCCACCTCGCAATGGGTCTTCACGGCGGCCAGGGCCTGGTCGAACCCGGTCTGGTACAGGGCCGTGATCTCGCTCTCATTGGCGAACAGGACGTCCACATGGCCGGACACCAGATCCAGGAAGCTGTCGCGGTGGCGGTTGACGCAGAAGGCATCGGACAGGGACAGCGACACCTTGCGCCCGGCGCCATGGGCCAGACGGGCGGCCTTGAGGAAGGCCTCCTTGGCGGCGGGACGATCCCAGAGATAACCCTCCAGATAGGTCACCTGGGACGCTTCGATGGTGGCGGCATCCACATCGTCCGGGGTCAGCACCACGCAGGCGCCGAGGAAGGTGTTCATGGTGCGGTGGGCATCCGGCGTCACCAGGATCAGGCAGCGGCCGGTCGGGGTGCCGTCGGTCAGGTCCGGCGTGTCGAACACCACGCCGGCGGACCGCATGTCGTGACGGTAGACCTTGCCCAACTGGTCGTCGGCGACCTTGCCGATGAAGGCGCCCTTGCCGCCCAGCCCGGCCAGACCGGCCATGGTGTTGCCGGCAGAGCCACCGGACATCTCCAGCCCCGGCGCCATCTTGGCATAGAGGCTTTCCGCCTCGTCCGCCTCGATCAGGCGCATCCCGCTCTTGATCAGATCATTGTCGCTGAGGAACGCATCCGTGGTCTGGGCAATCACATCGACAATCGCATTGCCGATCCCCACCACGTCAAACAGAGCCGCCACGGAGGCCTCCATGAAGTCTTGAAACGCGGCGCAGTATAGGCAGGCGCGGCCTTGCAGCAAGGGCCGCCTTGCTTCTAGATGGTGCGGCGCACGCAAGGGACGTCCGGACCGATGATTTCACATTTTTCCCGCGCCATGGCCCAGTTGCCCGATCCGGCGTTCCGCCGTGTGGTCTGGCGCGCCGCCCTGGGCACGCTGCTGCTGTTCATGCTGTTGCTGGGGCTGACCGGCTGGACCCTGGCCCGCCTCAGCCTGTTCCAGATCGGCTGGCTCGACACCGGCATCGATCTGCTGGGCGGGGCGGCCGTGCTGATCCTGTCCTGGCTGATGTTCCCCGCCGTGATGATCACCATTTCGTCGCTGATGCTGGACCGCATCGTGGAGGCGGTGGAGGCACGCCACTATCCCGGTCTGCCGCCGCCGCGGAAACAGTCGCTGCGTGAGGAGCTGTGGAATTCCCTGAAATTTCTCGGCCTGGTGGTTCTGTTGAACCTGTTGGCCCTGCCGCTGTATTTCATCCCGGGCGTGAACCTTTTTCTTTACTACTCGCTGAATGGATACCTCCTTGGTAGAGAATACTACGAACTTGTCGCGGTCAGGAGATTGTCACGCGACAGCGTTCGCCTCCTCCGCTCGGAAGAATCACTGAGACTTTTTGTGGCAGGCGTCATTATTGCCTTTATTTCCGTGCTGCCGATCGTGAATCTCTTCGCACCCGTCGTCGCAACGGCATTCATGGTGCATTTGTTCGAACAGTTGCGCCGGGGCTTGCCGCACCCGGGGCCTGCGTGATACCCCGGACGTGCTCGGCCAAGCGACGACACGCCGTTCATCCCGCGCTTGATTTGGGGGCAGACTGCCATGTTCCGACGCACCAAACCGCCCGTCCCGCCGGTTCCGGCGAGCACTCCGACCCCGCCCGCAGACAACCGGCCGGTGGAGGCGACGACTGCGGAGACTGCCCCGCGCTCGCCCGTTTCCGCTGACAGGGGTCCCGACACTTCCACGAGGCCGTCCATGAACATTCCGACCACCCAGCCCGGCGGCATGCCGGCGCCCGGTACCACCACTGCGACCGGCGCCCCGCTGGCGCAGGGCTTCAAGCCCGACATCCCGCGCCGGGTGGTGGAGATCCCGGGCACCCCGCCGAAGCGGGTCGCGCCCACGGGCACCGAGGGCAATGCGGCGGCCAGCACCGAGATGCGCAAGCTGATCGTCGGCCGCGACATCAGCCTGTCCGGCGAGATCGCCGCCTGCGACGTGCTGGTGGTCGAAGGCACGGTCGAGGCCAAGCTGCGGGACGGCCGCGTCATCGAGATCGCCGACAGCGGCCTGTTCAAGGGCTCGGTGGAGATCGACGACGCCGACATCGGCGGCCGTTTCGAGGGTGACATCACCGTGCGTGGCACGCTGAAGGTGCGCGGCACCGGCCGCATCACCGGCAGCATCCGCTACGGCACGCTGGAAGTGGAGAATGGCGGCCAGCTGTCCGGCACCATCGAGGTGCTGACCGGCGGCATCAAGCCGGCGGCGCCGAAGGTGGCCGAGACCGTCGCCGGCGAGTGATCGCCGCGACGCGGACCGTCAAGGCCCCCGCACCATCGCCCGAAGCCCCGCCCTCTCTCCCCGAGGGGGCGGGGTTCTTCATTTCAGGCTGCTGGACTTCGGGTCTCCGGTGCCAGGGACGTCAGGCCTCGGCCGCTGCGCGGCCCTTGGACAGTTCGTCGGCCGTGGTCTTGGCGGGATAGGCGCAGAGGTCGCGCACGGGGCAGGGCGGGCAGTCGGGCTTGCGCGCCTTGCAGATGTAACGGCCGTGCAGGATCAGCCAATGATGGGCATGCTGGCGGTAAGCCTTTGGCACCACCTTCAGCAGGCCCTGCTCCACCGCCTCCGGGTCCTTGCCCGGCGCCAGTCCGGTGCGGTTGGAGACACGGAAGATGTGGGTGTCCACGGCGATGGTCGGCTCGCCGAAGGCCACGTTCAGGACCACATTGGCGGTCTTGCGTCCGACGCCCGGCAATTCCTCCAGATCCTCGCGCCGGCGCGGGACCTGGCCGCCATGCCTGTCCAGCAGCATCTGCGACAGGCGGATGACGTTGGCGGCCTTGGTCTTGAACAGCCCGATGGTTTTGATGTGGTCGCGCACCGTGGCCTCCCCCAGGGCCAGCATGGCGGCGGGGGTGTCGGCAAGGGCGAACAGCGCCCGGGTCGCCTTGTTGACGCCCACATCGGTGGCCTGGGCCGACAGCACCACCGCCACCAGCAGCGTGTAGGGGTTGCTGTACTCCAGCTCGGTCTTCGGCTCGGGGTCACGGGCCGACAGGCGGCGGAAGAACTCTTCGATGGCGGCGCGCTTCACGGGATCGGACCCCTGGCTTGCTGAAATCCGCTGCGGGACCGGGCGACTGTAGCCAGCGCTCCCCGTCGGGGCAATCGCGGCCACCGGACGGGCCGGCTGCGGCGGTGCGCCCCACCTTCGCGGGCTTGTGCAGTTCGGTCACCGAACATATCATCCCGGCATGATCGAGCTGGTTCCCCCGTCATCGGCAGCACGTCCGGTGTTCTTCCGGGCCATCCTGCATCCGCACCGCAGCCTCAGCCCGGCCGGGTTCCGGCGGCTGATGCTGGCGATCACCGCGCTCAGCCTGGGTGTGGGCACGCTCTTCTTCCTCAACGGAGCCTGGCCGATCGTCGGCTTCCTGGGGCTGGACGTGGCCCTGGTCTATTGGGCCTTCCGGGCCAGCTACCGCAGCGCCCGCCTGTACGAGACGGTCGAACTGGACGAGACCGCCCTGACGGTGGAGCGGGTCGAGGCCGAGCGCCCGGTGCGGTCCTGGCAGTTCCAGCCGGCCTGGCTGCGTGTCTCCCTCGACGGGCCGGAGGAGGGGGCGGGTCACGTCCTGCTGTCCAGCCATGGCCGGCATCTGGTGGTGGGCGGCTTCCTGCCGCCGCAGGAACGCCAGGATCTGGTCCAGGACCTGACGGCGGCCCTGCACCGCTGGCGGCTGCCGCCGCATCTGCAGGGGCAGCCGGTCTGAGACCGGCGACGCGCAAGAAGCGGGTGGGGCCGGCCCGGTCAAGGCAGGCATGGTGGTGTCCCGGATTGGAGGATACCATGCTGCGCCCCCACACCGCTGCCGAGTTGCGGATGCCGACCCCGCCCGCCCCGCCGCCTGTCGCCGATGAGGACGATCCCCGCGCCCTGCGGGCCGTGGCCGCTGCCATCGAGCGTCTGGCCCGCGACTGGCAGGCCCCGCCGGGCCTGGACCAGCTGGCGGCCGAGGCGGGCCTCAGCCCCTGGCACTTCCAGCGCCTGTTCAAGCGGGCCGCCGGCATCAGCCCCAAACGCTTCGCCCAGTTCGTCACCCTGGGCCATGCGCGCCGCCTGCTGCGCCAGGACGGGACGGACCTGCTGGGGGCATCGCTGGATCTCGGCCTGTCCGGCCCGTCGCGCCTGCACGACCTGTTCGTGGTGGCGGAGGCCGCCACCCCCGGCGAGTACAAGGCCGCCGGCGCCGGGCTGGAGATCCGCTGGGGCATGCACCAGACCGGGCTCGGCCGCGCCCTGCTGGCGGCCACGCCCCGCGGGATCTGCTGGTTGAGCTTTCTGACGGAGGCGGAGCCGGGGCCGGAGCGGCATCTGGCCGAACTGGCCCTGGACTGGCCGAAGGCGCGTCTGCTGGAGGACCCCGGCGCCACCGCGGCAGTGGCGGCTCGGGCCTTCCTGCCCGGCGGGGACGGACAGGGGCCGGTGACGCTGCACCTGAAGGGCACCAACTTCCAGATGAAGGTGTGGCAGGCGCTGCTGACCATCCCCTTCGGCCAGGTCGCCACCTATGCCGAGATCGGCCGGCGCATCGGCAGCCCAACGGCGGCCCGCGCCGTCGGCAATGCCGTCGGCGCCAATCCCGTCAGCTTCCTCATTCCCTGCCACCGCGTCATCCGCGGCACCGGCGTGCTGGACAATTACCGCTGGGGGCCGGCGCGCAAGCGCGTGCTGCTGGCCTGGGAGGCCGCCCGGCTGGAGGAGCCGGCGTAGCGTCCTTTCGCCCTGCACGGGCGGGCATCCGGGCTCCTGGGGACGAGGGTCGCGCCCGGGATCCTGGATCCTCCGCCTTCGCGGAGGATGACGCGGGAAGGGCTGGAGGATGACGCGGCGAAGGCGGCGGGGGGCATCGGAGAATGGACGGCGGGCCGCGCCACCACCCGCCATCCGGTCCCGGCCGCAATCCGGGTTGCCGTCCGGACCGGGTCCCCGGATCAGGCGCCGGGGACGCCCTTGCTGGTGCTGTACTCGAAATGCAGGGCCTCGCCCGGATGCACCAGCGGGCGGATGGCGTGGGCGGCCATGGCGGCTTCGGCGAAGCCGCACAGGATCAGCTTCAGCTTGCCGGGATATGTGGCGATGTCGCCGATGGCATGGATGCCGGGCAGGGAGGTGGCCAGCGTGCGCTGATCGACGGCGACATGCCCCTTTTCCAGCGACAGTCCCCATTCGGCGATGGGCCCCAGATTCATGGCCAGACCGAAGAAGGGCAGCAGCACGTCGGCGTCCAGCAGCCGCTCCTTGTCGTCCAGATCGGCCACGCGCACGCCGGTCAGGCGACCGTCGGTCCCCTCCAGACCCGAAAGCTGGTAGGGGATCACCATCTCGATCCGGCCTTCGGCGGCCAGCGCTTCCATGCGGCTGACGCTTTCCGGTGCGGCGCGGAACTTCGGCCGGCGGTGCACCACCATGACATGGGCCGCCACCTCGGCCAGGCTCACGGCCCAGTCCACGGCGCTGTCGCCGCCGCCGGCGATGACCACGCGCTTGCCGGCGAAATCCTGACGCCGCCGGACCAGATAGTGGATGCCGTGGCCCTCATACTGCTCCAGCCCGTCCAGCGGGGGCTTGTTGGGGCCGAAGGCGCCGGCGCCGGCCGCCACGATCACGGCCCTGGCGTCGATGACCGTGCCCTTGTCGGTGGTCACGCGCCAGCCATCCTCGCCCTGCCGGGTCAGCCCCACCACCTGTTGCCCCAGATGATAGGTCGGGTTGAACGGCGCCGCCTGCTGGGCCAGCCGGTCGATCAACTCGGCGCCTTCGATGGCGGGGTGGGCCGGGATGTCGTAGATCGGCTTTTCCGGATACAGGGCCGCACACTGGCCGCCGACCATCTCCAGCGCATCCACCACATGGGTGCGCATCTTCAGCATGCCGCATTCGAACACGGCGAACAGGCCCACCGGGCCGGCGCCGATGATGACGACATCGGTGGAATGGACGGATTCAACCATGGTGCGGCACGTCTCGTGATCTGGGGAAAGCGGCTGGTCTGTTCCTGCCCCGATTTGTTCCCGCAATCAACCCTGATGCCCGCCTGGTCAGGATGCTTGCGGGCGCATGGCGGGATGACCAGTATAGGCGCCCATGACCGATGTGCCCAGATACGCGCAACCCATGACCGCCGCCACCCTGAGCCTGGATCTGCCCGATGAGGCCGCCACCGCCGCGCTGGCCGCGCGGCTGGGACCGCTGCTGCGCCGTGGGGACATGGTGGCGCTGCGCGGCGATCTGGGCGCCGGCAAGACCGCCTTCTCCCGCGCCCTGGTGCGGGCCCTGTCCGGCGATCCGGCGGAGGAGGTGCCCAGCCCCACCTTCACCCTGGTGCAGACCTATGATCTGCCGGACCTCAGCCTCTGGCATTTCGACCTCTACCGCCTGACGGCCCCGGAGGAGGTGCTGGAACTGGGCTGGGAAGAGGTGCGGGCGGAGGGCTGCGCCCTGGTGGAATGGCCGGACCGGCTGGGAGCCTGGCTGCCGGCCGAGCGGCTGGACCTGACCCTGCGCATCGCCGGGCCGACGGCGCGTGTGGCCGAGATCAGCGGTTACGGTTCCTGGGCGCCCCGCGTCTCGGCGCTGGCCCGCTGACCGCCGGTACCAGACCAGGACCACAGGGATCATCCATGTCCGAGCGCGATCAGACCATCACCGCCTTTCTCGCCGCCGCCGGCTGGGGCGCCGCCGCGCGCCGGCCCATGGGCGCCGACTGGTCCAGCCGCCGCTATGAGCGGCTGGCGCGCGGGGTCGACCGCGCCATCCTGATGGATGCGCCCGGCGAGGCGGCGGCCCAGGTGCCACCCTTCGTCCGCATCTGTGCCCTGCTGCGCGGCGTCGGCCTGTCGGCGCCGCTGCCCTATGCCGAGCAGGCGGAGGACGGGCTGCTGCTGCTGGAGGATTACGGCGACGACAGCTTTGCCGCCCTGCTGCAGCGGGGGGACGATCCCTGGCCGCTGTACCGTCTGGCCACGGATGTGCTGGTCCGGCTGCACGACCGCTTCGACACGGCCGCCGCCATGGCCGCCGCCCCGGGCCTGCCCCGCTACGATGCCGCCCTGTTCCGCGACCAAGTCATGCTGTTCGCCGATGCCTATGTGCCCGCCGCCCGCGGCCGGGCGCTGGAGCGGACGGCCCGTGCCGCGCTGGCCGCGGCCTGGGATGCGGTGCTGCCGGCGGGATTGGCCGTGCCGGACAGTCTGCTGCTGCGCGACTATCATCCCGGCAACCTGATGCTGTTGCCGGAACGGCCAGGGGTGGAGGCCTGCGGTCTGCTGGACGTGCAGGATGCCGGCATCGGCCCCATCGCCTATGACCTGCTGTCGCTGCTGGAGGATGCACGCCGCGATGTGGCACCGGAGATCCAGGCGGCCATGCTGGAGCGCTACCGCGCGGCCCGGCCGGCGGTGGACGCGACAGCCTTCGCCGCCAGCTATGCCGTGATGGGCGCGGTGCGCCATGCCCGCATCCTCGGCCGCGTGGCCCAACTGGCCGCCGGTGGCGGCAGCGCCCGCCAGCTGGCGTTCCTGCCGCGGGTCTGGGGACAGTTCGCGGCCAAACTCGACAGCCCGGCGCTGGCCCCGGTGGCGGCCTGGGTGGCGGACCATCTGCCGGCGGACGGTGCGGTGGTCCGGATCTTGGGAAGGGAGGAATGATGTCTGCCGTGCCCGCACGGGCCATGGTCCTGGCCGCCGGCCTGGGCCTGCGCATGCGCCCGCTGACGCTGACCACGCCGAAGCCGCTGATCGCCGTCGGCGGCCGCACCATGCTGGACCATGCGCTGGACCGTCTGGCCGCGGCCGGGGTGCGGCAGGCCGTGGTCAATGCCCATTGGCTGGCCGACCGGATCGAGACGCATCTGGCCGCCCGCACGGCGGAACCGCCGACCCTGCTGTCGCGGGAGGAGGCGGCGCTGGAGACCGGGGGCGGGGTGAAGAAGGCCCTGCCGCTGCTGGGGGACGACCCGTTCTTCGTGGTCAATGCCGACATCGTCTGGCTGGACGGGCCGGTGCCGGCGCTGAAGCGCCTGGCCCAGGCCTGGGACCCGGCCCGCATGGATGCGCTGCTGCTGATGGTGCCGCTGGCCCGCGCCATCGGCTATGACGGCCGCGGCGACTACCATATGGACCCGGCCGGCCGCCTGACCTTCCGCAGCGCGCAGGATCTGGCGCCCTTCGTCTTCGGCGGCGTCTGCATCATGAGCCCGGCGCTCTATCGCGACACGCCCGACGGGCCGTTCTCCAATCTGGTCCTCTGGCACAGGGCCGAGGCCGCCGGCCGGCTCTATGGCCTGCGCCACGACGGCCCCTGGTACCATGTGGGCACGCCGGAGGCGGTGCCGCTGGTCGATGCCGCCATGCGCAACCCGCGCGGCCCCGACGTGGAGCCCTGACGGACGCTCAGGACCCGGGGGCAGCCGTGCTCCCCCGGGCTCTCCGCATGCGCGGAGGAGGACGCGACAGGGCGCGGAGGCTGACCCCGCCGCCGTCGTTACAGGGCCAGGTCCACCAGCACCGGCACATGGTCGCTGGGCTTGGGTTCCCAGCCGCGGGCCTCGCGCAGGACGCGGGTGCCGGTCAGGGCCGGGGCCAGGGGCGGCGTGACCCAGACATGGTCCAGCCGCCGGCCGCGGTCGCTGGCGGCCCAGTCCGCCGACCGGTAGGACCACCATGTATAGAGCTTCTCGCTGTCCGGCACGAAGCGGCGCACGGCATCGACCCAGTCCAGCGACCGTTGCAGCGCCGTCAGCTTCTCCACCTCCACCGGTGTGTGGCTGACCACGTCCAGCAGCTGCCTGTGGCTCCACACATCCTGTTCCAGCGGGGCGATGTTGAGATCGCCCACCAGGATCATCGGCCGGTCCTTGCTGCGGTTGGCCGGGAACCAGGCCCGCATCTCGTCCAGAAAGCGCAGCTTGTGGGCGAACTTGTCGTTGACCGCGGGGTCGGGCACGTCGCCGCCGGCGGGGATATAGAGATTGTGGATCTCGATGCCGCCCGGCAGCGTGGCCAGCACATGGCGGCAATCCTGTTTCTCGCACCAGTGCTTCACATCCACGCTGGCGAAGGGCAGGCGGGACAGGATGGCCACGCCGTTGTAGCTCTTCATCCCATGCATGTGGATGTGGGTGTAGCCGCGGTCACGGAATTCCGCCGTGGGGAAGCTGTCATCCACCACCTTGGTTTCCTGCAGGCAGAGGACGTCCGGTGCCTGCTCGTCCAGCAGCTTGCACACCAGGGGCAGCCGCAGGCGGACGGAGTTGATGTTCCAGGTGGCGATGCGCACGGGTCGGGATCTCCAGGCGGGAAAACGCGGCGCGGCCGCAAGCAGGCTGCGTGGGCGCGGGACGGGGGAACAAGGGTAGAAGCGGGGACCGGTGCTGTCCACCCGGTGCCTATCCACCCGGTGCCGGCCGGCCAGTCCGGTGTGACGCCGGCGGCATCGGGAGAGGCGGTCAGTCCTCCTGCTCGCCGGCCTCGGCCTCCAGCGCCTCCATGTCGGCGTCGGAGAAGCCGAAATGGTGGCCGATCTCATGGATCAGCACATGGCGGACCAGATGGGTCAGATCCTCCCCGCTCTCGCACCAGTAATCCAGGATGGGGCGGCGGTAGAGGAAGATCATGTCCGGCCCCAGATGGGGCTGGGTCACGCTTTGCCAGGGCATGCCGACGCCGCGGTAGAGGCCGAGGATGTCGAAGGGGCTGTCCAGCTCCATCTCGCGCTCGGTCTCCTCGTCGGGGAAGTCCTCCACCCGCACCACCACATTCTGCACATGGCGCAGCAGCGCCTCAGGGATGGTGGCGGTGGCGCGCTCGGCGATGGCCTCGATCTCGGCCAGGCTGGGGGCGGTGGTGAAGCGGCGGAGGGAGGGGATCTGGGCCATGGACGAACAACACCGGTCTCGACTTGACGGCGCACCCGTTTCACGCCACGTCAGCCCTGCCGCCCCCGCAGCAGGCGGCATGACGGGAGGACGACCATGGCACAGAAACTGGCCGCGACGGCGCGGGAGGATGCGCTGAAGACCCTGACGGGCTGGCGGATGGTGGAGGGGCGCGAGGCCATCCACAAGAGCTTCCGCTTCCCCGACTTCAACGCCGCCTTTGCCTTCATGGCGCGGGTGGCCCTGTTGGCAGAGAAGATGGACCACCATCCCGAGTGGTTCAATGTCTACAACCGGGTGGACGTCACCCTGGCCACCCACGACGCCGATGGCCTGACGGAGCTGGACATCCGCATGGCCCGCTTCATGGACCGGATCGGTGGGGACGCTCCGGAGCCGGCTGCCGGATAGGCGGCGCGGCACCGGGGACGGCAGAGCGGTCGGGACCAGCCGGTGGACGTCCGGCCGGTCAGCGCGCATCGGCCAGCTGATGGGCCAATTGATGGGCCAGCGTATCCAGCCGCTCGGCCAGGACGCGCATGATGCCGATGGCCACCTGCGGAAACTCCGTGACCAGCCGCATGAACTGGTTCTTGCCGATCCGCAGCGCGACCACCGGCCCGCGGGCATAGGCGGTGACGCCGCGGGACCTGTCGCAGAGGATGCCGACCTCGCCCACGATGCTGTTGCGGCCGAGCGTGGTGATGGAGACCGGCCCGCGCGGCTGGTCGATCATCACCTCCACCGATCCGCTCAGGATGACATAGGCGCAGTCGGACTGGTCCTTTTCAAGAAACAGGGGGCTGTCCGCTGCGAATTCCACCCGCTCGCTGGTGAAGGCGAGCAGCTTGAGCATGGACATGTCCATGCTGGCGAACAGCGGCACGGAACGAAGCGCCTCCAGGTCCGCGGCGAGGGTCACGGGCATCCAGTCTCCACAGGGTCTCCCGGGGCGTTTTCTTTCTGAAAGCCCACTGTCGCGCCGGCAATCGATCCTGTCCAGGCGATGTGACGGGGATCATAGCATTTTCCCTAAAGTGCATAGGCGCGCCTTCCGCCACATCCCTGTTGCTCAACGCCCCGCCGCCCGTTGCGCCCGGATGTCAGGAGGCCGGGGCGTAACGCGGTGCGATGGGGAAGGGAGTGCCCGTTTCCACCAGGGTCTTCAGCCGTGACAAGGTTTCGGGCCAGCCATGCACCACGGCCTGCGACGTGGCCGTGTCGCCGGTGAAGTCGTCATGGATCAGGACCAGTTTGCAGGCATCCGGCGCGATGGGCGTGATCTCCCAGGTGACGCGGGATGGCGCATCGGCCGCCACCTCCGGCGACCAGCGGGCATGGAAGCTGGTGACCAGCCGGTGCGGCGGGTCCAGGACCAGGATCTCGCCCACGATCACCGCCCGCCCATCCATCAGGAAGGAGATGGCGCCGCCGACCCGCCAGTCGGTGCGGGAGGTCATGTCGAAATGCTGGTACAGCGGCGTCTTGGCATCGTCGGTGAGGATGTCCCAGACCGCCTGGGCAGACGCACGGATATAGAGTTCATAGACATGGCGGGGTGGCGACATCGGCACGGTCCTTTGCTCAACCAGGGTTTTCATATCGCTCATGGCCCGGACGAAGGGCGCGGCGTAGCGGGAAATCCAGCGGTCGGCGACCCGCTGCAACGGTGCCGGATTCAGGTAATGGCGCTTTTCCCGTCCGATCCGGCGGGTGGTCAGCAGATTGGCCTCTTCCAGGACACGCAGGTGCTTCATCACACCGAAGCGGGTCATGGGCAGATGCTGCTCCAACTCCCCCAGCGTGCGCCCGTCCTTCTCGAACAACAGGTCGAGCAGGTGCCGGCGGGCCGGGTGGGCCAGAGCGGTGAAGACCTCATCCATGCCGGCATGATAGGTGACCATATGGTCACATGTAAAGCCCCGATGATCGTTTCCCGGTTGTATCCGGCTTGGTCATCACAGCCGTTGGCGGGCGGGACCGGTCAGTCGGCAGCCAGATCGGTGGCGCCTGCCGGGGGAACGCCCAGGACGGCCCGGACCGGCAGATGGTCGGAGGCGCGGCGGGTGGTGGCGTTGCGCACCACCTCATAGGCGGCCAGATGCAGGTCGGCCGACACGAAGATGCGGTCCAGGCGCAGGGTCGGCAGGCGGGCATGGAAGCTGCGCGGGGCGGCGCAGTCCGGCAGGCGCTCGGCCAGCCGCTTCAGCCGGGGCGCCCCTGGCCGCCATTCGTTGAGATCGCCCATGAACACGGTGGGGCCGGACGGCTGGGCGTTGACGAAGGCCAGCACCCGGCTGACCTGTTCGTTGCGCTCCCATGGGTCCAGCCCCAGATGGGCGACGATGACCCGCAGCGGTGTGCCGCCGGTGTCCAGCAGGGCGGCCAGGGCGCCCCGCGGCTCCCGGATCGGCAGCGACAGGTCCAGCATCTCCACCGACAGCACCGGCAGCCGCGTCAGCAGGGCATTGCCGTAATGGGCGGTGCGGTGATGCTTGGTCGGTCCGGCCAGGGCGGTCATGCCCGTGGCCTTCTCCAGGAAATCGAACTGGTCGATGCCGCTTTCGCCGCGATGGTGCCAGCCCACCTCCTGCAGCCCGACCACATCGGCATTGAGGCTGCGGATGACGCCGGCAATGCGGTCCGGGGCGAAGCGGGCATCGATGCCGACACAGGAATGGATGTTCCAGGTGGCGATACTGACCGGGGTCCAGCCCTCCGGCACATCGCCGCTGCGGGTATCCGGCAGCGCGGTGCGGCGTCCGTCGGCCGGCCCCCCCTCCTCGGTCTGGGCGGCGCCGGCCGGACCGGCATCGGCGGGAGCCGTGTCGCGACGGCCCGCCTGGGACGGGGGATCTTCTGTCATCCGGCGCAGCAGGGGCGTGGGCTGGGGCATGGAGGCGTACCGTTTCCGTCGCGGCTGATCCGTCTGTCAACCGGCGGCAGGGACGTTCTTCCCTGACCGACCCGTCGAGCTATACCGCATCAACGCCCCAGACCCTAGACGGATCATCGTATCCGTTTGATTACGCTACGGTTCCGATTCCGTGGCACTGTTCCTGCAACCGGAGCGGATCAGGCCGGCTCGAAGTCCAGCCCCACGTCGAAATTCTTCACGGAGTGGGTCAGCCAGCCCAGGGAGATCAGGGTCACGCCCGTCTCCGCCACGGCGCGCACCGTCTCCGGCGTGACGCCGCCCGAGGCTTCGGTGATCAGGCGGCCATCCACCATCCGCACGGCCTCGCGCAGGGTGTCCGTATCCATATTGTCCAGCAGCACGGCATCCACATCCAGCCGCAGCAGCTCCTCCAGCTGGGCCAGCGTGTCCACCTCCACCTCGATCTTGACCATGTGGCCCACATGGGCGCGGGCGCGCTCCACCGCCGGGCGCAGGCCGCCGGCCGCCACCAGATGGTTGTCCTTGATCAGCACCGCGTCATCCAGGGCGAAGCGGTGGTTGTTGCCGCCGCCGACGCGCACGGCATATTTCTCCAGCGCCCGCAGGCCAGGCGTGGTCTTGCGGGTGCAGACGATGTAGGCGCCGGTGCCGGCGATGGCATCGACCAGGGTCCGGGTCTCGCTGGCGATGCCGCAGAGCCGGCCCAACAGGTTCAGTGCCGTGCGCTCGGCCGACAGGATCGGGCGGGCCGCCCCCTCGACCACGGCGATGGTGTCCCCGGCCGCGACCCGGGTGCCGTCCGTCCGCTCCACCCGGATCTCCAGACCGGGGTCGAGCAGCGTGAAGGCGTGAAGCGACGCGGCCAGCCCCGCCACCACACCGTCGCGGCGGGCCCGGAACAGGGCACGGGCGCGGGCATAGGCCGGAACGCAGGCGTCGCTGGTCAGGTCGCCGGCCAGACCCAGATCCTCCTTCAGGGCGGCGCGGACCAGATCATCATAGAGGATGGGGTAGAGCGGAGCGGTCATGGTCGGTCCAGGACTGGAGGGGAGGGGTGGACGAGGCGCGCGCGCTATTCCGCGGCCACGGTGGCGGGCAGGGGTGTGCGGGTGTTGACGATCTGACGCCGGCGCCAGACCGCCCGCGCCGCCGGCCAGTCGGTCCGGGTATGGGCGCCGCGGCTCTCCGTGCGGGCCAGGGCGGCCTCCACGATCAGGCGCGACACCAGCAGGCGGTTGGCCAGTTCACCCGCAGGCCGCACCGCGTCGGCCGCCGTGGCGGCCGGCAGCCGCGCCGCCCGGCGCTCGAGCCGCAGCAGCTCGGTCCTGGCCGCCGCCAGTCCGGCGCCGTCGCGCACCAGCCCGACCCGGGTGGCCATGATCTCCCGGGCCGCCACGGCCAGCTCATCCAGGGTGGCCCGTGTGCCGGTGACCGGCGGGACGGCGGGCAGGGGGGCCGCGGGCAGGGCCAGGGGCGCCCGGACCAGCATGTCATCCGCCGCCCGCTCGGCGAAGACCACGGCTTCCAGCAGGCTGTTGCTGGCCAGCCGGTTGGCGCCATGCACGCCGGTGCAGGCCACCTCGCCCGCGGCCCACAGGCCGCACAGGCTGGTGCGCCCGTCCTGGTCGGTGACGACACCGCCCATATGGTAATGGGCGGCCGGAGCCACCGGCACCGGGCTGACGGCGGGATCGATGCCGGCGGCGGCGCAGATGCCGGCGACGGTGGGGAAGCGGACGGCCCCGTCCGCGGCCCACAGCGCGCGCAGATCCAGGAACACGGGCTGGCCGGCGGCCACGCGGCGGCCGATGGCGCGGGCCACCACATCACGCGGGGCCAGTTCGGCCAGCGGATGCTCGGCCGGCATGAAGCGCAGGCCGTCACCATCCAGCAGATGCGCGCCGGCCCCCCGCAGCGCTTCGGTCAGCAGCGGCACCTGTCCGGCCGTGCTGCCGGCAAGGGCGGTGGGATGGAACTGCACGAATTCCAGATCGGCCAGATCGGCACCGGCCCGGGCCGCCAGGGCCAGACCGTCGGCCGTGGCCTCCACGGGGTTGGTGGTGTGGCGCCAGAGCTGGCCGATGCCGCCGCTGGCCAGCAGCACCGCGCCACAGCGGTGGAACACCCAGCCCCGGCCGGCATGATGGGCCAGAACGCCGGCCACGCGGTCGTTCTGCATCACCAGATCCCAGGCGAAGGCGCCGGTGTGGATGTCCACATGGGCGGCCTGGCGCACCCGGTCGGCCAGCCAGGCCACCAGCGTGCGGCCGGTGGCGTCGCCACCGGCATGCAGGATGCGCTGGGCGCTGTGGGCGGCCTCGCGGCCCAGAACCACGGCCCCGTCGC
Organism: Oleisolibacter albus; assembly: GCF_003336875.1. Classification (GTDB taxonomy): domain Bacteria; phylum Pseudomonadota; class Alphaproteobacteria; order Azospirillales; family Azospirillaceae; genus Niveispirillum; species Niveispirillum album. Next base: position 70,341 of record NZ_QGNJ01000017.1, read on the forward strand.
CGCCGCGGTCGGCCGGCAGACCCTGGGCCAACCAGCGCGACAGGCGGGCGATGCCTTCGCGCGCCAGCAGTTCCGCCACGGCCGGATCGGTCAGGCCGGCGCCGGCAGCCACCGTGTCGGCGGCATGGCTGCCGGCGGTGTCCTCGGCGCCCAGGGCCACGGCGATGCCGCCCTGGGCCCAGTGGCTGGAGCCGCCGGGCAGGTCCGGGGTCTTGGTCAGCAGCGTGACGCGCCGCGGCGCCAGCCGCAGCGCCGCCACCAGCCCGGCCATGCCGGAGCCGATGACGACGATGTCCGCCTGCTCCTCCCGCAGGGGAGCAGGCGGGTGCCCGTTCGAGTTCCAGTCCGGCCGGAAGACGCCGCCGTCCATGGCCACCTCCTGCTGCGCCCCGGTCCGGGGCGGATTGCCCTGTCGGTTGGTCCGGCGCGGGCGGTTACTTCCGGCCCACGGCCAGCATGCGCTCCACAGCCAGACGGGCGCGGTCGGCCACGGCCGGGTCCACCTCCACCCGCGGTTCCAGCGTGGTCAGGCTGGAGAGGATGTTGCTGAGGGTGATCTTGCGCATGTGCGGGCACAGATTGCAGGGCCGCACGAACTCCACCGCCGGATTCTGCACCGCCAGATTGTCGGCCATGCTGCATTCGGTGATCAGCAGCACGCGCTTGGGCTGGGTGCCTTCGACATAGTCCTGCATCTTGGCGGTGGAGCCGACGAAATCGGCCTCCGCCAGCACATCGGGCGGGCATTCGGGATGGGCGATGATGGTGATGTCGCCCTTGAACTGCCGGCGGTAGGCCGCCAGCTGGTCGCCGGTGAAGCGCTCATGCACCTCGCAGGAACCGGTCCAGGTATGGACCTTCTTCGTCGTCTGCGTCGCCACCCACTTGGCCAGATACTGGTCGGGGATGCACAGCACCTCGTCGCCGGGCAGGCTCTCGATCACCTCCACGGCATTGCCGGAGGTGATGCAGATGTCGCTCTCCGCCTTCACCGCGGCCGAGGTGTTGACATAGGTGGCCACCGGCACGCCGGGGAATTTCTGCCGCAGCAGGCGCACATCCGCCGGGGTGATGCTGTCGGCCAGGGAACAGCCGGCGCTCATGTCCGGCATCAGCACGATCTTGTCCGGGCAGACCACCTTGGCCGTTTCGGCCATGAAATGGACCCCGGCCAGGACGATGATATCGGCCTTGGTCTCGGCCGCCTTGCGCGCCAGGGCCAGGCTATCGCCGACAATGTCGGCCACGGTGTGGAAGATCTCCGGCGCCTGGTAATTGTGGGCCAGGATGACGGCGTTGCGCTCGGCCTTCAGCCGGTTGATGGCATGCACCAGCGGGGCATGGAACGGCCACTCCACCTCGGGGATGACGTGGCGGATGCGGTCATACAGAGGACGGGTCGCCTCGGCCACGGCCGGGGTATAGGCCAGCGCGGCCGGGGACTGGCTGGTGACAGACATCGACGGAAACCCTCCAGGCAGCGGAAACGGTGCGCTTCCGGGACCCACATGTCCCGCCGTTGCGGCCCGGAGGTCGGAGCGGCAGGGCTTATGCTCTATTTGAGCATTAATATCCTTATGCTCGCCCAGAGTATAAGTGGGTGTCAAGCCGGAGATTGCGGCCGCGTCATCCGATTGTCACAGAAGCGGCCTGTGTGGCCCGCATGGCACGGGCCGTCCGGCCTGTCCGATGGGGGTGTCCCACGCCGATTTCCCCGCGCCTGGGGTGGACAAGCGGTTTCCAAGCCTGAGAGTCCGTGGGTATCACTGACATTCGTTATCATTGAAATCTATTCCCGGCGGAGTTGCCGATGCCCGTCCTGCCCCAGCCGCCGCTGCTGCTGATCACCGACCGCAGCCAGGCCCGCCAGCCCCTGCCGGCTCTGGCCGCCGCCGCCCTCGCCGGCGGGTGCCGCTGGATCAGCCTGCGCGAGAAGGACCTGCCGGCGGAGGCGCGGCGGGATCTGCTGGGCCAGCTGTGGGAGGAGGCCAGCCCCTACGGCGCCCGGGTCACCGTGCATGGCGATCTGGAGGCGGCCCGCCTCTGCCACGGGGTGCATCTGCCCGGTGGCGGCAATGTCATGGCGGCGCGGGCGCTGCTGGGGCCGCAGGCCGTGATCGGCCAGTCCTGCCACACGCTGGAGGATGTGCGCCTGGCCGCCATTTCCGGTGCGGACTATGTCACCCTCAGCCCCATCTTCGTCTCGCCGTCGAAGCCGGGCTATGGTCCGGCCCTGGGGCTGGAGGTGCTGGCAGCGGCGCAGGCATTCGGTGTGCCCGTCATCGCCCTGGGCGGGATCGACGCGGAGAATGCCGCCGGCTGTCTGCGGGCCGGGGCGGCCGGCGTGGCGGTCATGGGCGGAATCATGCGGGCCGATGATCCGGCCGCAGCGCTGCGCCGGCTGACTGCGGCGCTGGGCGAGAGGCCCGCGCCGCGACCGAGCCGGGCGGCGCGGGCGGGCTGATGGGGTGCCACCCGGCACCCCCTTTGCACAAGGGCGTGGTTCCCGCGGCCCGGCTGCCTATATCATCGGCAGACGAACCATTTCCCGCCGGAAGCAGAATCCGGCCCAGCGGACATCTGCCGTGACCAGCATTCCGACGACCCATTTCGCGCCGGCCGCCGCGCCAGCACACCGCACCATCGGCTATTGGCTGCTGGCCTGCGCCGGCATGGTCTTCGCCATGGCCATCATCGGGGCCATCACCCGCCTGACCGAAAGCGGCCTGTCGATCACCGAATGGAAGCCGATCACCGGCGCCATCCCGCCGCTGAACGAGGCGCAATGGCTGGCCGAGTTCGAGAAATACAAGCGCATCCCGGAGTACCGGCTGCTGAACAGCGGCATGAGCCTGGCCGAGTTCAAGCACATCTTCTTCTGGGAGTGGTTCCACCGGCTGTGGGGCCGGCTGATCGGGCTGGTCTTCTTCGTGCCCTTCCTCTGGTTCCTGGCCACTCGCCGCATCGACCGCGCGCTCGGCTGGAAGCTGGCCGGCCTGTTCCTGCTGGGCGGGCTGCAGGGCTTCATCGGCTGGTTCATGGTCCAGTCCGGCCTATCCGAGCGCACCGATGTCAGCCATTACCGCCTGGCCCTGCATCTGGGGATGGCGCTGATCCTCTACGGGCTGCTGCTGTGGGTGGCGCTGGGACTGCTGGACCCGGCTCCTGCCGGCCAGCGGGCGGCGGGCGCCGGTGCCCTGCGCCGGCACGGGCGTATCGCCCTGGCCCTGGTCGCCCTCACCGCCGTCTGGGGCGCCTTCGTGGCCGGGCTCGATGCCGGCTTCGCCTACAACAGCTGGCCCTTGATGAATGGCCACTTCGCCCCGCCGGAGATGTGGACGCTGGAGCCGGCCTGGATCAATCCGCTGGAGAACACGGCCGCCGTGCAGTTCGTCCATCGCTGGCTGGCCATCCTGACCGCTGCCGTGGTGCTGGGCCTGTGCTGGCGCATGCGCCGCCAGCCCGATCTGGACGACCGCAGCCGGGCCGTGGCCCTGGGGCTGGCCGCGGCTGTGGTGCTGCAGGTGCTGCTGGGGATCAGCACCCTGCTGCTGGCGGTGCCGGTAGGGCTGGGCGCCGCCCATCAGGGGGGCGCCATCCTGCTGATCACCCTGGTGATCCTCGCCTTGCATCGGATCCGGCGGCCGGTGATCTGAGCGGCGCACTTTGACGGTCCCCCGACAGACGAACGGCCCGCCCCCTGGGGGGCGGGCCGTTGCATGCGGTTTGCCGGGCCTGTGCGGCTCAGAAGGCGCGGCGCAGGGCGTCGACCAGATCGGTGCGCTCCCAGCCGAAGCCGCCATCGGCTTCCGGCTCACGGCCGAAATGGCCATAGGCCGCGGTGCGGGCATAGATCGGCCGGTTCAGGCCCAGATGCTCGCGGATGCCGCGCGGGCTGAGATTCATCAGCTGGCGCAGCACGTCGGCCAGCCTGTCCTCGTCCACCTGACCCGTGCCGGCCGTGTCGATATAGACCGACAGCGGATGCGACACGCCGATGGCATAGCTCAGCTGGATCGTGCACTTCTGCGCCAGACCCGCCGCCACCACGTTCTTGGCCAGATAGCGCGCGGCATAGGCCGCCGAACGGTCCACCTTGGTCGGGTCCTTGCCCGAGAAGGCGCCGCCGCCATGCGGCGCCGCACCGCCATAGGTGTCCACGATGATCTTGCGTCCGGTCAGACCGGCGTCGCCGTCCGGGCCGCCGATGACGAACCGCCCCGTCGGGTT
>NZ_QGNJ01000018.1 GCF_003336875.1 Oleisolibacter albus
CTGGCGCTGAAGAAGGCCGGCTGGGGTGTCGGCGATCTCGACCTGATCGAGGCCAACGAGGCCTTCGCCGCCCAGGCCCTGGCCGTCAACAAGGATCTGGGCTGGGACCCGGCCAGGGTCAATGTCAATGGCGGCGCCATCGCGCTCGGCCACCCCATCGGCGCCTCCGGCGCCCGCGTGCTGACCACCCTGCTGTTCGAAATGCAGAAGCGCGGCGCCAGAAAGGGCCTCACAACCCTCTGCATCGGCGGCGGCATGGGCGTCGCCCTCTGCGTCGAACGCGGCTGATCCCGCCTGCTTCGAGACATCCGGGCGGGGGCATCCCGCCCGGTTCCCGACCCGTCTGACACCGGCTCCAGCCTAGGCCGCGGACCGGGAAACCCACGCCCCGGTCCAGGTCGGACGGTGGCGGAAGGGCCAGTCCGCCGCACGGCTGGCCCTTCCGCCCCTACCCCGTCACCCTCACACGGGCAGGATCACGGCGCCGCCAGGAGATCGGCGGGCGAGCGCAGCCGCAGACAGGAGCGTCCGCCCCCCGTCCGCTGCACCTGCACCTGGACACCCAGCCGTTCGGTCAGGGCATCCACATGGCTGATGACGCCGATCTGGCGGCCCGAAGCCTGCAACGTCTCCAGGCAGCCGATGGCCAGATCCAGGCTGGCCGGATCGAGCGCCCCGAACCCCTCGTCGATGAACAGGGTGCCGATGGAGGCCCCGCCGCCGACCAGACCCGAGAGGCCCAGCGCCAGGGCCAGCGACACCAGGAAACTCTCGCCGCCCGACAGGCTGTGGACGCTGCGCACCTCCAGCGCCATGTCGCGGTCCACCACCTGGATCTCCAGCGCACCGGGATCGTTGCCGACGCGGGTGCGCTCCAGCCGGTAGCGCGGGGCCAGCATGGCCAGATGGTGGTTGGCCTCCTGCAGCAGCACGTCCAGGCTGAGGGCCTGGGCATAGTTCTGGAAGCGGGCGCCGTTGGCACTGCCGATGACCTCCGCCAGCCCGCCCCAGAGCTGCACCCGCTCCTGCTGCGCCAGCAGACGCTGTCCGACACGGGCGGCCTGGGCCCTGGCGTCCTCATGCCGCTGCTGTTGCAGCCGCAGCGTCTGGGTCCGATCCTGGGCCGCGGCCAGGGTCTGGCGATCCTGTTCCAGCGCCGCCAGCACCGCCGCACGGTCCTGGGCCGGCCGGCCGGCAGCCGCGTGGGCCTCCATCTGGCGCTGCCGGTCCTCCAGCACCGAGCCCGCCTCCTCCACCCGGCGGCGCGCCTGGTCCAGCCGCGCGCGCTGCCCGGCGGCCCAGTCCGGCCCCAGCGCCAGCAGCGCCGCCACCTCCGCCCGCGACCGCCCGGCCAGTGCCAGCAGCGGCCTGAAGCTCTCCTCTGCCGCTGCCAGCGCAGCGGCGGCGGCAGTATCGGCCTGGGCCGCGGCGGCGGCATTGCCCTCGGCCTGGGCCAGCGCCTCCCGCGTGCGGGCCAAGGCCGCGTCAGCCGCTTCCCGCCGGCGGCGGGCCGTCTCCACCCGGTCGCGGGCGGTGGCCTCCAGGGCGTCGGGATCGTCGGCGCCGATCAGGTCGTGCCGCTGCCGGCGCAGGGCCTCGATCTCGGCCGCCAGCTGCGCCGCGCGCTCGCCGGCATCGGCATGGTCCGCCGCCAGGGCCGCGATCCGCCGCGTCTGCTCCTCCATCCCGGCCCGGGCCAGTGACAGGCGTCCGGCCAGATCGGACTGGGCCTGCCGCCGGGCGGCATATTGCTCCACCCAGCCGTCGAGCTCGGCCGCCAGGGCCGTGGGGTCGGCAGCCAGCCGGGCCTCCCAGCCGCTGACCGGGGCCAGCCCCCCGGCCAGATCGCGGCCCTGTTCCGCCGCTTCGGCCCGCAGCCGCTCCATCTCCGCCTGCAACCCGTCGACCCGCGCCGCGGCGGCCATGTGCTTCGCCTCCGCCGCCGCCAGTCCGGCCAGGGCCTTGCCATGGGCGGTCCCGGCCTCCGCCAGGGCCGCCACCAGAGCCGCCCGCTGCCGGTCCGCGGCCAGCGCCGCCGCCTCCCGCTCCTGGCCGCGGGCCAGATCGTGGGTAGCCACCGTAACGGCCTGCGCCAGCCGGTCGAGCAGCGCCGCCGTGATGTCGCCCGCATCGGCGGCGCAGTCGCGGGGAAGCCGGGGCCGCAGCGCCGCCCAGCGCGGGCCGGCCTCGGCCCGCAGCTGCTGTGCCCGCGCCCGGTCCGCCGCCAGACGTCGACGGTCCTCGCCCGCGGCACGGTCGGCGGCCTCGATCCCGGCGCGCTCCGTCAGCAGTGCCGCGATGCGGCCGTCCAGATGCTCCTGCTCCCGGCCCAGGGCGTCGCGGCGCGGGTCGCGCGGCGGCTGCGGCTGGCGGTAGGGATGATCCAGACTGCCGCAGACGGGACAGGGCGCGCCCTCGGCCAGGGTGGCGCGCAGATCCGCGGCATCGCGCCCGTCCGCCGCGGCGAACACATCCAGCAGGCGCCGCAGGCCGCGCAGTTCCCCCTGCGCACCGGCCAGGTCCAGCGCCAGGGCCGGCAGGCGTGCGGCCCGGTCCGCCGCCTGCCGGTCGAGGGCGGCCTCGGCGGCGTCCACGGCGGCCAGGGTGTCGGCGGCGCCGGCCAGCGCCTTGGCCGTCTCCTGCGCCTGCCGCAGATCCTCCAGCCGGCCGGCGGCGGCGAGCCGGGCCGCGGTGGCCGTGGCGGCATCGGGGGCCGGCGGCAGCGATGCCAGGGTCCGGTCCGCCTGCTGCCGCGCCAGGTCTGCCTCCAGCGCGGTGCTGCGCCAGTCCAGCACCGGCCGGGCGGCCTCGTCGCGGGCGGCCTGGGCCTGTTCCCGCTCCAGCTCCGTGCGCCGCAGGGCCTGGCGCGTGCGCGCGGCCCGGCCCAGCAGTTCCGACCAGCGGGGCCAGCCATCGGCCAGGGCACGGCGGGGCGCCGCCGCATCGAGCCAGCCCGCCACCGCGGCCAGGGCGGCCTCGTCCCGGCTCAGGACCGTGCGGCGCTGTTCCAGATCGTCCCGCGCCTCGGCCAGCGCGCGGGACAGGCGGTCGAGCCCCTGCCCGGCGCGCTGCTGCTGGTCGGCCAGGGCGGACAGGCGCACATCCAGCGCCCGCGCCGCGGTCAGGGCCGGCAGACGCGCGGCCTGATCCGTCTCGGCCGCGGCCAGGACGGCCGCTGCCGCTCCGGCCTGCGCCGCCGCTTCGCCAGCCGCCTGCCGGGCGGCGGCCACGGCGTCCCGGTCGTGCTGCACCTGGCGCGCCGCCGCGGCGCCGGCCGCCTCCGCCCGGTCCAGCGCCGCCAGCGGCACCGACAGGGGCTGCACCTGGTCAAAGGCCGCCAGCTGCGCCGCCTCGGGGGCCAGGGCCGTCAGCGCCGCCCGGGAATCGGCCAGGATCTGCGTCTGCGCCGCCACCCGCGCCGCCAGGGCCGCCGCCTGATCGTGCCAGGCGAGGTCGCGGCCCAACGCCTGCACCGCCTGCTCCAGCGCCGCCGTCCCGGCCCGGGCCGCCGCCAGGGCCGACGCGATCTCCGCCTCCTGCTCGGGGGTCGGCAGGGTGATCTGGCCCAGCCCCTCCTCGATCTGGCGCAGGCGCTCGCGCTCGGCCGACGCCCGCTGGTAGGCCAGACGGGAGATGCGGGCATAGATGCCGGTGCCGGTCAGCCGGGCCAGGATCTCGGCCCGCTCATTGCCCTTGGCCTTGAGGAAGCCGGCGAAATCGCCCTGGGCCAGCAGCACCGTGCGGCGGAACTGGGCGAAGTTCAGGCCCAGCTTCTCCTCCACCGCCGCCAGCACCGCCGTCGTGCCTTCGGCCAGGACCAGACCGTCCGCCGCCTGCATCAGCGCCATGCGTACCGGCTGCAAGCGGCCGTCGGCCCGGTCGCGCGCCCGGCGCACCGACCAGCGCGCCCGGTAGCGCCCCCCGTCGATGCCGAGGAAATCCACCTCGGCGAAGCCGGCGGCGGCGCCGCGGCGCAGGATGCCGCGGGGATCGGCGATGCTGATCTGGTCGGGGTCGCCGTCGCGGCCGAAGACCGCCGTCCCCGCCGGCAGCCGCGGCATGGCGTTGAACAGCGGCAGGCAGAGCGCATCCAGCAGCGTGCTTTTGCCGGCGCCGGTGGGGCCGGTGATGGCGAAGAGACCGGCCGTGGCCAGCGGCCCGGCGGCCAGATCCAGGGCGAAGGGACCGGCCAGACTGGCCAGATTCTCCCCGCGGACAGCCAGAATCCTCATACCCCCACCCCGCTCAGCAGATCGGCCGGCCGGGCGGCGGCCCCCTGCGTTGCTCCATCCGCCGCCCCGTCGGCCCCGGTACCGGACGAGGGGGCGGCGCCGGCCTCCCCGTCCTCCTCCCCGTGCCGGGCCGCCTCTTCCAGCTGGTGGAAGGCGGCCAGCAGGGCCGGATCGGGGTCGCGGCCGGCATAGCGGTCGGCATAGAGCCGGCGGAACACCTGCTCCGCCCGCAGCTGGGTCAGCGCCGTGGGCACCGCCCCGGCGGCGCCCAGATCCCCGTCGGCGGCGGCCTGTTCGGTCTGCAGCACCACCAGACGGTGGTTGCGCCCCTCCAGCGCCTGGTCGATCCGCTGGCGCAGCAGCGGTTCCGGCCGGTCGATGCGGACCTTGACCGCCAGGAAGGGCTGCTGTTCCGCCGGCCCGTCGAAGGGATCGAGCCGGCGCAGCCGGTCCAGCACGGCGTCCAGCGGCTCCGCGGCGCCGCTGCCGGGCAGCCGCACCACCGCAACCGAGCGCGGCACCGGCAGCACGGTCAGCCGCGGCGGCTGCCCGGCGGCGAGATCGGCCAGCACCACCTGATGGCGGTAGCCGGCCTCGTCCGTGGCCAGCGGCAGCGGCGAGCCGGCATAGCGCACCCCCTCCTGTCCGCCCACGGCCTGGGCCCGGTGCAGATGGCCCAGCGCCACATAGTCGAACCGGCCCAGCAGCACCTCCGCCGGCACATGCTCCTGCCCGCCGACGAAGACCCGCCGCTCGCTGTTGGCCGAGGGCAGGCAGCCGGCGGCGTAGAGATGGCCGGTGGCCAGCACCGGCACGCCGGGACAGTCGGCCGCCAGCCGCGCCCGCGCCAGATCATGGGCCTGGTCATAGACGGCGCGCATGGAAGCCAGCCAGGGGTCCTCCCCCGCCGTGCCGGCACTCAGCAGGTCGGCCGGACGCAGGAAGGGCACGGCGGCGCACAGGCCCAGCATCTCGGCCCCGCGGCGCACCGGCACCAGCATGTGGGCTGCCGACAGGCGTCCGTCCGCGTCGCGGCGCACATGCCCGACCACATGCACATCGAGCGCCCGCAGGATCTCGGCCGGGGCCTGCAGGCGCTGGGCACCGTCATGGTTGCCGGCGACGACGACCACGGTGAGGCCGGGCCGGCGGCGGCCGATGCCGGCCAGGAAGCGGTAGAAGGCCGCCTGCGCCTCCGCCGCCGGATTCTGGTGGTCGAAGATGTCGCCGGCGATGACCAGCGCGTCGGGCCGCGTCTCCTCGACCCGGTCGCCCAGCCAGTCCAGGAAGCGGCCATGCTCATAGGCCCGGGAGAAACCGGCCAGGGAATGGCCGAGATGCCAATCGGCCGTGTGCAGAACCCGCATGCGCTTCCCCTGCCCTTCTCATGCCCGTGCCCCGGGAGCCGCCGAGCATAGAGGCTTCCGCGCCAGGGGCAAGGCCGCGGCCGGAGGCTGGATAACGGGGACCGGTCAGCGCGCGGCAAACGCAACCGCAGGCGACGCCAAGGCGACCAAAGGCGACGTTAAGGTGACCAAAGGTGACGTTAAGGCGACATCCGCGCGGGGGCATGTCGCGACTCAGGCCCTTGATGCAAAAAGGTTTTTATTCCTTACCGCGACAAAGGCGACACAAAGCCGTGTTGGGGATCAGGTTGCGTCACCGTCGCCGATCCAGGCCGGACAGGACACACGATTCCATAGCTATTCTCCGTTTCCGCCGCAGTGCAGACCTTTCGCATTCACCCTGTCCAAGACCCGCCCCCGGTCAGAGAGGCCCTGCCAGCAGAGCACAAAACAGGAATTTTGTCATCAGTCCACGAGACTGCGGCCGATCAATCCCCCAGCGCCGCCCTGACGGCGCAATGGCCGTGATAGCCGGCCAGGGCCAGATAGGCACCGCCGGCCAGGGCCAGCAGATTCAGCAGCGGATTCGGCCGCGGCAGGGCGCCGGCAGCGGCCAGCCCCAACCCGCCGGCCAGATACAGGCCGCGCTGGACGGTGGACAGGTTCTGTTCGCCGGCAAAGATCGGCAGCAGGGCGGCATCGCTCATGGCAAGGCTCCTTGTGGATGGCGCGATGGAAGCGGGATGGCCGGGTCGGCATAGGCCCGGAGGGCGGCGGGGGCCGCACCAGGAACCAACGCCAGGACCGGGCCGACGGTTCCCGGCAGTCCGGGCAGACCACCCCGATCGGGGTGGTCCGCATGGGCCGGCCCTGCCACGGCCGGGCGGGCCCCTACCGCCGCCGGCCAGCTTGGCCGCCAGCGGTGGCGTCACCACACTCTCCAGCGGTTCCGGCCTGTCGGGACCGCCGTTCCAGGCCACCGGTCCCGGCTGTGCCGGGGCCGCTGTTCAGGAGGACCCGGTGCCGACGATCCTGCATGCCCTGCGGCTGTCCCTGGTGCTGGCCGCCCTGCTGCCCGCGCCCGCCAGCCTTGCCGCCACAGCCGCCACGACCGACCCGTCCGCCATGACGGCCGGGGCACCCTGGCCGGACACATGCCTGACGCCGGTCTGGAGCCCGGACGAGGACAAGGTCGCCCGCTGGTTCGCCAGCCCCCGGGTCCGGCCCGGCACCGCGCCGGACGGCAGCCGCGCCGTGGAGATCACGGCCCAGGGGGGCCAGCCCAACCCCATCGCCCAGATCCTGGCCCCGGCCGGCAGCCTCAAGGCCGAGGCCGCCCGCATCAGCGTGGAGATGCTGCTGGAGCCGGACTACGCCTTCAATCCCCAGGGCTCGGCCAAATTTCCCCTGGGACTGTGGGGCGGGGAGAAGGGCTGTCTCAGCGGCGGCTGCGGCGCCGCCCGGCAGACCGGGTTCTCGGTGCGGCTGACCCACCGCCAGGGCGGCGACCGCGCCGCCCCCTCGCTCTATTCCTATCACCTCAACCGGGCCGGGGACCGCGGCGACCAGGCCTATGGCAAGGGCCTGCCGCTGGACGGTCTGTCCGGTGCCCCGGTCCAGGTGCCCACCGGCCGCTGGGTCCGGTTCGTGCTGGATGTCGTCCTGAACCATCCCGACCGGGAGGATGGCTGGATGCGGGCGCTGATGCTGGTGGATGGCCGGCCCGTCGCCGCCCGCCAGACCGGGGGCCTGCGCTTCCGCGACCGGGCCGAGTGGCAGATCCGCGGCCCCATCCTGACCGACATGTGGGGGGGCGACATCAAACGTCCGGCCAACTTCCCGCCGCGGACCGAGCGGGCCTGGTATCGCGGCTTCCGCATCGCCGTCCCGGGACAGCGCTGCCCCGGCACACCGGGTTTCTTACAAAAAGATTAACATACTTGATATAGGTCATCGCCGACACCTGCCCGCCGGTGCGTTTCTTGACCATACTGGGGGGCTACGCCATGACCAAGGTCGTCAAGACCGGTTGTTCCAAACGCCGGAGCGGGGCGGTCAAGGGATCAGGGCGGCTCCCCGCCTCATCGCTGACCGGATCTTGCCGATGACGCCACTGTCCTGCTCTCCGGACGCCGAAAAGGGCCAGAACGCCCTGGTGCGGATCACCGACCACCTGTTCGCACCGGTGAGGATCCGCGGGGAGCAGCTGGCCGAACTGCTGGTGCCGTTCGGCCATCCCGCCCATATCCGCCGGCATTCGGCCGCCGTCATCATTTCCCGGGTGCAGCTGGTGGCGGCCCTGTTCGCCGTGCTGGTGCCGCTGTGGTCGGCCATCGACTGGCTGGTGTTCCCCTGGCCGCAATGGGCGCAGATGAGCCTGATGCGGCTGGGCTCGGGACTGGTGTTCCTGCTGCTGGCCTGGCCATGGCCCTGGCCGGCCTCACGCCTGCATGCCGATCTGATGCTGCTGGTGCTGCTGCTGGTGCCGCCGCTGTTCTTCCTCGGCTCGCTGTCGATCCTGGACGGGCTGCCGCTGACCGGCAGCGCGGCGCTGGTGGCCAAGCTCTATGGACTGCTGCCCAATGTGGTGCTGGCCGGACTGGCCATCTTTCCCCTGACCGCGCTGGAAGTGCTGTTCTTCTCCATTCCGGCCTTCCTGTTCACCATGATCGGCATCGTGCTGAGCGGCGATCTGCCCTCGCTGATGGAGCACGGGCCGATGCTGTGGCTGATGGTGCTGGTGATGGGGTCGGCCATGTTCTCGGGCATGAGCCAGCTGCATTACATGGCGGCCCTGGTCAACCGGGCCATGATCGACCCGCTGACCGGGCTTTATTCCCGGCGCTCCGGCGGCGAGACGCTGGACCTGTTCTTCCGCCTGTCGACCCAGCAGGACATGCCGCTGGCCGTGGCCTTCATCGATATCGACCATTTCAAGTCGATCAATGACGGGTTCGGGCATGATGTGGGGGACCGCACGCTGAAGATGGTCGCCGACAATCTCCGCCTGGGTCTGCGCGGCGGCGATATCCTGATCCGCTGGGGCGGCGAGGAATTCCTGGCCATCCTCAACAACACCGATGTGGAGGGGGCGCGGGCGGTGATCCAGCGCCTGCGCGAGCTGGGCCTTGGCAACCGCCCGGACGGACGCCCCATCACCGTTTCCATCGGCATCGCCGAACGCGGCTGCGACGGGGTGCGGGACTGGCCGGATCTGGTGGAACTGGCCGACAGCCGCATGTACGAGGCCAAGCGCCAGGGGCGGAACCGGGCCGTTCTGCCCGGCATGGACGGCTGCATCCCCTTCCGTCTGCGGGCGGCGCAGTCCTGATCCGCGCCGGCGCTTCGGGCTGGCACCGTGGCGCGGCCTGTGGCTACCCTTGGCCCCCCCTTGTGTCTGTATGTGGCCGGCCATGAAGGATTTCCTGCGTTCCGTCATCGATCCGTTCCTGGTGATGCTGCTGGCGACCGTCGGCCTTGCCGCCCTGCTGCCGGTGCAGGGGCCGGCCGCCGCCTGGGTGGACCGGCTGACCGACATCGCCATCGTCCTGCTGTTCTTCCTGCATGGCGCCAAACTGTCACGTGAGGCCATCTGGGCCGGCATCGGCCATTGGCGCCTGCACCTGATGGTGCTGGCCTTCACCTTCCTGGTCTTCCCGCTGATGGGGTTGGGCGTGACGCTGCTGCCGCCGGCGCTGGTGTCCCCCACCATCGCCGCCGGTCTCCTCTATCTCTGCCTGCTGCCGTCGACGGTGCAGAGTTCGATCGCCTTCACCTCGGTCGCCGGCGGCAATGTCCCCGCCGCCATCTGCAGCGCATCGGCCTCGAACCTGCTGGGCATCGTGCTGACCCCGGTCCTGGTCGGGCTGCTGATGCATCCGGAATCCACCGGCAACAGCGGCATCTCCCTGGATGCCATCGAATCCATCATGCTGCAGCTGCTGGTGCCCTTCGTCGCCGGGCACCTGATGCGGCCCTGGATCGGCCCGTTCCTGCAGCGCAACAAGCAGTGGATGACCTACACCGACCGCAGCTCGATCCTGCTGGTCGTCTATGGCGCCTTCAGCGCCGCCGTGGTCGAGGGGCTGTGGCACAAGGTGGCCCCGTCCGACCTGCTGGTGATCGCCGGGCTGTCGGCGCTGCTGCTGGGCGCCGCCCTGTCCCTGGCCACCCTGGCCGGGCATCTGCTGGGGTTCGAGCGGGCCGACCGCATCGCCCTGCTGTTCTGCGGCTCGAAGAAGAGCCTGGTGTCCGGCGTGCCGATCGCCAGCGTGCTGTTCCCCGCCCCGCAGATCGGCGCCCTGATCCTGCCGCTGATGATCTTCCACCAGTTGCAGCTGATCGTCTGCACCTGGCTGGCGGCCCGATACCGGCAAGCGGGAGAGCGCACGGCCACGGCCGCGGCCGACTGAGGCCGCGCCCGGGTGTCGCGCCCGGGTGTCGCTGCCGGGCGCGAGCCGTCAGCGGCCGGGTGGTTCCGGGCAGCGGGGGATGGTGGCGGGCCGGGCCACCAGGGCCTTGCCGCGCAGGCTGTCATAGGGATAGCCGCCGGGATAGGCGATGCCGCGGCGCAGATCGAAACCGTACAGCTTGCCCAACTCGATCAGGGCCCCGGCATGCTCGACATAGGGATCATGGTTGGCATAGGCGACGAACAGGATCTCGCCCGGCTCCATCCCCCGCGGCAACCGCCCGGACACCAGCCGCTCCCCCTGGGGACCGCGCAGGCTGAAGAACAGGGCGCGGCGGCGACGGACATAAAGCTCTTCCGCATGCATCGTGCGAAAGTCGCGGTGGGTCTGCTCCCGGTACTGGCGGACCAGACGCCCGCTCTCCTGCATGTAATCCAGGCCGGTCGAGTTGGCCATGACCAACCCCTCTTCGCTGGCCTCCTCCTGGCTGTCGAGGAGGTACCAGGTCTTGCCATCATCCAATGACAGGACATCCTGCATCTGAGACTCCGTCGGGGCGGCAGCCGGCGGAATGCCGGACTTGGCCGCGCTCACCCGGCCGTCAGCATGGGAGCAGAGCGTTAACAGGCGTTGAAGGTCCTGCCGTGTCCACAGCCGGACCGGGCCTGCGCCCGGAGGATTGACACAGGCGGCTGGTATGGTCGTATTTCCCATATATTTCAGTCATATAGACTGAAAGTCCGGCTCTTGCGCCTGCCCTGGCCGGACGCGATGGGCGTCCCCACGACCGCAGGGGGAGTGCAGGACTATGCGGAAGATCCTGAACACCGCCGTGGCGCTGCTCGGCACCATGAGACTGCCGTCACGGCTGCCGACGCCGCACCGGGCCTGTTCCGCCCGGCCGGCGGCGCGTCAGTGATGGCGATGGAACCGCCCGGCCGGCACACGCTTCAGCCCCTCCAGCAACAGGGCGGGCGCGGGAATGAAGCTGCAGTTCCAGCCGCTGGTCAGCCGCTCGCAGGGCAGGATCTCCCGCTGGACGAACTCGCCGAGGCGGGATTCGAACAACTCGAAGGGCTGGATGCCGTGGGAGAGCGGCTCATCGGGACGGTCCGGCCAGGAGCCAGCCTCGAACAGCCCTTCGACCTCTTCCAGCGATTGCACCAGCAGCAGCCAGCCATCGCCGTCCCGGTCGAAGCAGAGCAGGCCGGAGGGACGGTGCAGCAGATAATGCTCGATCACCCGGTGCTGCCGGAACAGGCCCCGGGCATAGTCGGCGAAGCAGGGATCACACAGGAAGGATTCGGACGTGAAGAAGGGGATCAGCGGTTCGGTCACCCGCTGGAAATAATCGGCCGGCGCATTGGTGATCACGTCGTGCAGGCGCAGCCGGATATCGGGATCGTGCTTCTGCAGGAACAGGTCGATCAGCCCGTCATTGAAGGCGGCGACCGCGATGCGCTCATCCGCCTTCCCGGTCAGCAGGATACGCTTGGCCTTCGATGGATGCAGCGCGCGGAAGAAGCTGACACCGTCCATCCCCGGCATGTCGTAATCGGCGATCACGGCACAGACGTCGAGCTGCCGCGCCGGATTGCGGGCGACCTGGACGATCTGCGAACAGCGCAAGCGGACGCCCCGGTCCGTCCAGTCCCCCGGCAGATCGGCCAGATCGGTGGCATCCAGCGGCGCGATCAACCTGCCGGCCCGCCGGCTGCCGTCGCGGTCCCGCAGCGCCTCCAGAGCCGTCGCCGGATGCTCGAAGGCCTCACAGCGCACGCCCCGTCCCAGCGAAAAGGCCAGACTTTCGAGAAAATGCGGGTCATCGTCCACGGTGGCGACCGTGGTCGGGTAGCTGTAGGGCGGGAGATGAAAGGTCATGATGCAAAATGCTTGATATCAATCCGGCAGCGCCGGAAAGCGTATCGTAAATTGTGTGAATGTTCCAGATCTCGACGTCACGGTAATTCTGCCCCCCATATCTTCGACAGCCTTCTTGCAGAAGGACAGGCCCAGCCCCACACCCTTGCTGCCCGCCCACATGGTGGTGAAGGGTTGGAACAGGTCGCGCAGCCGGTGCGCCGGAATCCCCAAACCGGTGTCATGGACGATCAGACGGCTTTCCAGCCGCCCCCGCTCCAGCCGGATGCTGATCTCGCCGTGACGGGCCTCGGCAACGGCCCGCAAGGCATTGCGCAGCAGATTATGAATCACCTGGGTCAGCAGGATCGGCGCGGCCCGAACCGCGAAGTCCTGACGGACATCCACGCTCACCTTGGCCCGTTCCAGGCCACGGAACGGGAAACGGTCGAGGGCAGCAGCCACCAGATCGGCCATGCGCAGATCCTCGAAGATTTCAGCCGGCCGCGGGCCGGCCAGATTGGCCAGCATGAGGTTCAGCGCCGTCTCGGCGTAGAGGCTGTGGGATTCGATGCGGCGGAAGGCGGCGGCCAGTGCCTCCCCCTCCGCCCGCATCGCCGCGGTCAGGGCGGGATCGTCCCGCAGCAGGCCGTCCAGCCGCTCCCCCCCGCCACCGGCATCCAGGCGAATGCCGAGCAGCGGCGTGCGCATCTCGTGGGCGATGGTGCCGCCGACGGCGCGGGCGGCACGAATCCGGTCCTCGGCCCGGTTCAGCGCCTCGGCATAGTTGAAGATCCCGCCGGCGGAGAGGGCGAAGAGGTAGATCGGCCAGGCGTCGAGGAAGGCGTCCGGCACCGGCAGCGAACTGGTCAGCAGATAGACACCAAGACCGAAGCCCATGCCGGCAACGACGGACAGGATGAAGTACAGTGCGTCGAGGATCAGCGCCAAGTAGAGGAACGACGCGATCAACGACGTCTGCCAGACCATGTTGGCGCCGTTCATCAGCGACATGAACGTGAAGAACCCCGGCAGGGCCAGGGTGCAGAAGACGAAGCCATAGGTCGGCATCAGCGCCTTGAGACGCGGCGGCAGCCACCGCTCGATGATGAACGGAATGGCGGCGGCGGCGCCCAGCAGACGCAGCGTCAGATTCTCGTAGGGCTGCGGGTAAAACTGTGTCCACACAACCCAATAGGCAGGAAAACCGAACAGGCCAATGATCCCCAGAAGCTGCAACTTGGTCTGGACATAGGCGTATTGCGCGCTGCGCTGGTATGCCGCCCGCCGCCGGAGCAGCCGCGATGAACCCTTCGTTTCAACGCGGCTTTCGTCCGTGTCTTTCAGTCGGTGAAGCATAGACTTCCTAACGCGGCAGTTAGTGAGAGCGCCCGCTCTCCCCGCAAAACGGGAGTCTATCATGGATTGTTTGCATTCTTCAGTGTCCACCAGCCGCCGTCCGCTGCTCCAGGTGCCGGTCGATCCGCCCATCCTGGCCGAGCATATCAGGCGCGCCTATGCCAACCGTGAAAATCTGCATCGGCTGGATCATCTGCTGAACGGCAGCGTCCCAGGGCCGGACAGCATCCAGATGCGGACCAACGACTATCTGGGCCTGGCCGCGCATCCCCGCATCATCGGGGCCGAGATCGAGGCGCTGGAGGAAGGCGGGCACGGCGACAGCCTGTCCCGCATCTTCGCCCACCGGCGGGAGGACCGGCACCGGGCCTTCGAGCGCCGGCTGGCCAACCTGATGGGCGCGGAGGATTCCGTGCTCTGCAACTCCGGCTACTGCGCCAATGTCGGGCTGATCCAGGCCATCGCCGGCCCCGGATCGGTGGTGCATATCGACATGCTGGCCCATGCCTCGCTGTGGGAGGGCATCAAGAGTGCCGGCGCCACCGCCCGCGCCTTCCGGCACAACGACCCGGCCCATCTGGAACGCCAGATCCAGACCTACGGGCCGGGCGTCATCGCCATCGACGCCCTGTACAGCACCTCCGGCCACAAGGCGCCGCTGGCCGCGTTCGTGGAGGTGGCCGAGCGGCACGGCTGCGTGCTGGTGGTGGATGAAACCCACTCCTTCGGCGCCCATGGCACCGACGGAGCCGGGCTGGTGGACGCGGCGGGCCTGACCGGGCGCGTGCATTTCCGCACGCTCGGCCTGTCCAAGGCCGTGTCCAGCCGTGGCGGCGCCATCGTCTGCTCGGCCCGCAACGCCGATTTCTACCGGTACGAGGCCATGCCGATGATCTTCAGCACCACGGTGCTGGCCCACGAGGTGGCGGGATTCGAGGCGGCGCTGGATATCATCCGCGACGAGCCCTGGCGGCGGCAGCGGCTGCATGCCAACCACACCCGGCTGCGCGACGGGCTGGACGCCATCGGCTACAATGTGGACATCAGCGACAGCCAGATCATCGGCCTGGAGGCCGGCAGCGACGACGCCATCATCGCCTTCCGCGACGCGGTGGAGCGGCATGGCATCTTCGGGTCGGTCTTCTGTGCCCCGGCCACGCCGAAGAACCGCGCCATCCTGCGGTTCACCGTCCATTGCAACCTGAGCGAGGCCGACATCGCCACGGTGCTGGCGGCGCTGGACTCCGTCTGGTTCGAGGTCGGGGCCGGAGACTGGACCTCCTCACGCCGCCGCCGCGGCCGCACGACCCTGTCCCTGGCCGCCTGAGGCCGGGCAACGGAGGAGGAGCGGCCGGCTCCTCCTCCCGACACAGCGGGGACCAAGACCCGCAGCCGGGGCCCACCGCGCGACAGGTGGGTCAACGGGACCAGCCGCCGGGACGATGATGCCAATGATCGTCCCGTCCGGCCTCGCGCCAAGCCTCGCGCCAGGCCTCGCGCAGGTCGCGCCTGGCCTCCCGCACATCCCGCCATTCCTCGCGGATGCGGCGCTCGGCGCGGGCGGCGCCGTGATAATCGCCAGACCAGAGGGCACGGTCGCGCTAGGCATAGGCGCGACCGAGCTCCGCCCGCTGACGTTGCAGGTCGTGATACTCACGGGCGATGCGGCGTTGATCGTGCCGGTCATCGTCGCGGTCACGGGCGGATGCCGGCACGGCGGCCGCCAGGGCCACCGCGGCAACGGCAATAGTCGACAGAAGTCCGGTCCAGCGGCGCATGGGATCCTCCACCCTGGAAACGGGCCGGCGACGAAACCGGAACCGGCCCAGGAGCAAACCCTGCCCCCGCAATCCGGCAGCCTGTCGCCGCGATCGAGGCACCGTGATGACCGGTTTGCGGACGCCCGTCTAAATCATCGGGAGATAGCGGGGCCTGGGGCCGCGCGGGAAGGCGGCATCGATGCGGGCCAGCTCGTCCGCGGACAGCACCAGCGATCCGGCCGCGGCATTGTCGGCGGCATGCCCGGCCCGGCCGGTCTTGGGAATGGCGAAGACCGCGGGTGTCCGGGTCAGGGCCGCCAGGGCCACCTGGCGCGGGCTGACGCCGTGGGCGGCGGCGATCCCGGCCAGCACCCGGCCGCCAGCACTGCCGGCATCGGGGAAATCGCCGCTGCCGAAGGGGCTGTAGGCGACGACGGCCACGCCGTGGCGCTGGCACCACGGGATGACGGCATGCTCGATTGCCCGCTCCTGCAGATGATACAGCACCTGGTTGCAGGCGATGCGGCCCGGCCCGGCGAGGGACAGCGCCTCGGCCAGGTCGCCCTCGTCGAAGTTGCTGACGCCCCAGGACAGGATCTTGCCCTGTGTCCGCAGATCCTCCAAGGCGGCGATGGTCTCCGCCAGCGGATAGGCGCCGCGCCAGTGCAGCAGGTAACAATCCAGCCGGTCGGTGCGCAGCCGGGCCAGGGAGCGCTCGCAGGCGGCCATGGTGCCGCGGCGCGAGGCATTGGTGGGCAGGACCTTGGACACCAGGAACACCTCGTCCCGGCGGCCGGCGATGGCCTCGGCCACCAGCGGCTCGGCCTCGCCATACATCTCGGCCGTGTCGATGTGGGTCATGCCGCAGTCCAGGCCCTTGCGCAGGGCGGCGACCGCCGCCGCCCGGTCATCCTCATCCAGATGCCAGGTGCCCTGGCCGATGACGGGAACGGCACGGCCGGTCGGACCGAAGGGAGCATGGCGCATGGGACAATTCTCCAGGATTCGGGAAGGGTGAGGCCAAGATATGCCCGGCCAGGGCCGCCGAGGCCACGCCGCACTTCGTCCCGTGGCCACACCGGCCGATCCGGGTCATGAAGCCGGACACGGCCGGAACTCTGGGGCCAACAGACGCCACAGGACAAGGCGTGCCCATGCCCCTATAGTCATGGGACGGCAGCGACGCTCCGCCGGCCCGGTGAGCTTGGTAAGGGAAAATGCGCAGTGACCAGTGCGCTCCGCAAGGACGGCCAGGATGACAGCCGGGCGCAACGCTCGGCCCGCCTCCTTGCATCGCAGAAACAGGCCCTGGAACAGGCCGTCAGCGGGGTTCCCCTGGCCGACGTGCTGACGCTTCTTGCCGAGGCCGCGGCCACACATCTGGGCGGACGCGCGGCCATCCTGCTGTCCGATGCGCCGGGAAAGAAGCTGTGGCTGCGGGCTGCCGCCGGGCTGCCGCCCACCTATACCGAGGCCATTGACGGGTTCCCCATCGGCCTGCACGTCCCCTCCTGCGGGACCGCCGCCCATACCGGGATGCAGGTCATCATTCCCGATGTCCATGCCGACCCGCTGTGCGCGCCCTATCTGGACCTTCTGGCCGCCCATGGCATCCGGGCCTGCTGGGCGACGCCGCTGCGCGGCAGCGGTGACCGCACCCTGGGCGTGCTGACGACCTACTTCGATGCGCCGCGGACCGCGGACCCGGACGAGCGCGATGCGCTCGACCTGCTGGCGCACACGGCGGCTCTGCTGGTCGCCCGTTACAAGGCGGAGGAAGAACGCGAGGAACGCGAACATCTTCTGACCACCGTCATCGACAGCCTGCCGGTGGGCGTGGCGGTCATCGGGAAGGATGGCCGGCTGATCCGGACCAACACCGCCATGCACCGCTACATCAGCGACAACATCCCCTCCACCGATCCGCGCGTGGCACCGCGCTGGCAGGCCATGGACGCCGATGGGTCCAGGCTGGAGGCCACGGACTTCCCCGGCGCCCGCGCCTTGCGGGGGGAGCATGTGGTCCCCGGCATCGATTTCCGCTTCCAGCGCAGCGCCGATGAGGAGGTCTGGACCCGGGTCATGGCCGTGCCGCTGCACAGCCGCAATGGCCAGATCACCGGGGCCATCAGCGCCATCATCGATATCGACGCGGAGAAGCGCGCCGAACAGGATCTGCGCACCGCCCTGGAACAGGCGCGCCGCAACGCCCTGGTCGCCCATGAGATGGGGCACCGGGTCATGAACAGCTTCCAGCTGCTGCAAGGGCTGCTGACCCTGCAGGCCCGCACCATCGCGGACAGCCAGGCGAGAGCCGTGGTCGAGACGACCGTGGATCGCATCCAGTCCATGGCCCTGGTCCATCGCCGCCTGTTCGAGGCCACGCGAAACGATCTCGGACCGGTGGATCTGGGGCTCTATCTGCGCGTGCTTACCGAGGATCTGCTGGCGGCCGTGGCGCCGGACGGGACCTGCCGGGCGTCGGTTGTCGCTGCCGAGGGCCTGCGGCTGGAAGCGGGCCGTGCCTCCGCCATCGGTCTGCTGACCACGGAACTGCTGCTGAACGCCCTGAAACACGCCTTCCCGGATGGGCGGACGGGCCAGCTGTCGGTCCGGCTGGAGGCGGTTCCCGCCGGACTCCGGCTGACCGTGGCCGATGACGGCATCGGACTGCCGGACGCCCGGGGCTCCGGCGTCCGCACCGGGATGGGCATGACCCTGGTGCGCGGCCTGACGGCCCAGGTGCAGGGCACGCTGGAGACCGAGGATGCCGTGCCGGGAACCCGCTTCATCCTGACCTTCCCCGCCTGAACGCCGGCGCAGGCCCGCCGGCGCCGCGGGGAAGACGGGATCGGGCACAGCGGGCCACGGCTATTTCCGCGCCAGATCAACCGGGGCATAGCGGGGCGTCAGCAGATGCACCGCCAGCAGGGCGATGAGATAGGCCGATGCGGCGACGACGAAGATCGGCGTGTAGGTCCCGATCCGGTCCAGCACCCAGCCGGCATATTTGGCCATGACCATGCCGCCGATGGCCCCGACCATGCCGCCGATGCCGGCGACCGACCCGACCGCGGCACGCGGGAACACGTCGGACGGCAGGGTGTAGAGATTGGCGGAAAAGCCCTGATGCGCCGCCGTGGCCAGACCGATGATGGCCACCGCCACCCAGAGCTGGTCGGCGAAGGCCGCGAACCCCACCGGAACGGCACAGAGGGCGCAGACGAACATGGCCGATTTGCGCGCCCTGTTCAGGCCCATGCCCCGCTTCATCAAGCGGGAGGACAGCCAGCCCCCGGCGATGCTGCCCACATCGGACAGCAGATAGATGATGACCAGCGGAATGCCGAAGGTCTTGAGATCGAGACCATGCCGCTTGCCCAGGAAATCCGGCAGCCAGAACAGGAACATCCACCAGATCGGATCGATCATGAACTTGCCGATGGCATAGGCCCAGGTCTCTCGCCTGCGCAGCAGCACCCACCAGCTGATGTGCTGGACCGGATCGGGGGGATCGCTCTCGATGTAGCGCAGCTCCCCGGCCCCGACGCGGGGATGCTCCTGTGGCGTGCGGTAGACCAGCAGCCACACGGGCAGCCAGACGAGGCTGGCAAGACCGGTGATGATGAACGCCATCTCCCAGCCATAGGCCAGGGTGATGGCGGGAACGATCAGCGGGGTGGCGATGGCGCCGATATTGGTGCCGGCATTGAACAGGCCCGTGGCATAGGCACGCTCCTTCTTGGGGAACCACTCGGCCACGGCCTTCAGCCCGCCGGGGAATCCCCCGCCCTCCCCGATGCCGAGGATCATGCGGGCGGCGATGAAACCGGTCAGCGACCGCGCCCCCGCATGCAGGAAATGGCCCACGGTCCAGATGGTGAAGGCCAGGGCGTAGCCCCACTTGGCACCGATCCGGTCCACGACCCGGCCGAAGGCCACATAGGCCAGCGCATAGGAGGCCTGGAACCAGAAGATGATGTTGGCATAGTCGGTTTCCGTCCAGCCGAACTCCCGCGACAGGGTGGGCTTCAACACCCCGATCATCTGCCGATCGACATAGTTGATGCCCATCGCCACGAACAGAAGCGCGACGATGATCCAACGAAACCGCCCGATGCGGGCGGTGTCCGGGCGTGATTGCTCTGCGGCCGCCGTCATGTCCTCCCCATGTCTTTCGCGTTGGTTGGTCCAACGTGCTGTGCCGGCGCGCCAGCGCGGCCCCGGCCTTGGCCGGCGCCTCGACCCCGTCCATGCGGCAGGGAATGACACCGGTGGACAGACGCTATAGGTAACCGGTGTCATCGTCAACGCCCGAGAGAGGGGCGCGGCTGTTGCAATCCGGGATCGGCTTGGCCGGTCCTTGCCGAGGGGGCGGCGAAGCTGGTACAGCAGCCGCGGTTTTCATCCGCCTCTGCCGGGAAAGGCTGCCCTCCGTGATCCGCCCGCTCTATGACTGGACCATGCGTATGGCCGCGCATCCGCGCGCCGTCTGGGTTCTTGCGGCCATCAGCTTCGCCGAGAGCAGCTTCTTCCCGATTCCGCCGGATGTGATGCTGATCCCGCTGATCATGGCCTGCCGGCAGCGCGCCTTCATGCTGGCCCTGGTCTGTACGCTGTCCTCGGTCATCGGCGGCTTTGCCGGCTATGCCATCGGCTATTTCCTGTTCGACGGCATCGGCCGGGCCGTGTTCGAGGCCTATGGGCTGATGCCGACCTATGACAGCATGCGCAGCTATTTCGACCAGTACGGGGCCTGGGTCATCATGATCAAGGGCATGACCCCGATCCCGTTCAAGCTGCTGACCATCGCCAGCGGGGCGCTGCATTTCGACCTGCTGGAATTCGCCGGCGCCGCGATCATCTCACGCAGTGTCCGCTTCTTCCTGGTGGCGGCGCTGCTGTGGAAGTTCGGCGCGCCGATCCGGGCCTTCGTCGAGGAACGGCTGACCCTGGTCACCACCGTGTTCGTGCTGCTGCTGGTCGGCGGCTTCGTCGCGGTGAAGTTCATCCACTGACCGCCCGCTGCCGCGCCGGCCCACATCCCGCATCGCCCCCCGGCCCCCAGGGTCCGGGCCGCCCAGGCACGGCGCCCGCCGGCTGCCGCTGGACTCCCGCGTTCCACCTGCGGCAAACTATCGCGCCAATAGGGCCGGCCGTCATGCCGACGGCGGGAAACGCCCGCATCTGCGCCGTTTCCGCCGCACACCGGGCCACGAAAATCGTGTAATTGCGTTTCAGGAATGCCTGGGACCATAGCGCTGCGCCACCGGGTCCGGCCGG
Source organism: Oleisolibacter albus (assembly GCF_003336875.1). Classification (GTDB taxonomy): domain Bacteria; phylum Pseudomonadota; class Alphaproteobacteria; order Azospirillales; family Azospirillaceae; genus Niveispirillum; species Niveispirillum album. The sequence continues at coordinate 20,253 of NZ_QGNJ01000018.1, forward strand.
CGGAAAACCAGCGGAAAAGCCAGAAAATACAGGACCTCCAGCCCAGACACCCCATTTGTTCGGTCGCAAAAGCACCCTGCATTCCGATATAAGAACTGACCTGTATCAGTGTTAGCGCTGCGAGACCGATGGTAAGGAGGGCGCTGGCCGGCTGTTGAGAACCCGATCCGGGCCGGGGCGAGGATCGCCCCCGACGGAGCGAGGTGCCACGGTCGGGCCGGTTTTCCGCACCCAGGGCGGCGGACCAGAGGGTCCCGGCGGGGCACGCCCCGACGGCAACGGATTGGCTGGCGTCAGAACCAGCGCTTGAACGGCAGGCCCCGTACAGGTCGGGGACTGCCCGCGTAAACGGGCCGGGTGCGGCAGTCGGGCCGGGCCTTCAGGACAGACAAGCAGGCGCAAGGAGCAGGAACTATGGCAACACTGAAGCCGGGCGTGGTTACGGGCGAGGAATACCGGACCCTGGTTGCCGCGTGCCAGGAGGGCGGCTACGCCCTGCCGGCCGTCAACGTGGTCGGCACCAACACCATCAACGCCGTCCTGGAGGCGGCCGCCAAGAACCAGTCCGACGTCATCATCCAGCTGTCCAATGGCGGTGCCAAGTTCTACGCCGGCGAAGGGCTGAAGGACGGGCTGAACGCCCGCATCCTGGGCGCCGTGTCGGCCGCCCAGCATGTGCATCTGCTGGCCAAGCAGTATGGCGTCTGCGTCATCATGCACACCGACCACGCCGCCAAGACCCTGATCCCCTGGGTCGAGGGCATGATCGGGCACAGCGAGGAGCATTTCCGCGCCACCGGCCGCCCCCTGTTCAGCTCGCACATGCTGGACCTGTCGGAGGAGCCGCTGGAGGAGAACCTGCACGAATCCGCCCGCATCCTGAAGCGGCTGGCGCCCATGGGCATGAGCCTGGAGATCGAACTGGGCGTCACCGGCGGCGAGGAGGACGGGGTCGGCAGCGAGGATCTGGACAGCGCCGAGAACGCCTCCCTCTACACCCAGCCCGAGGATGTGCTGCGCGCCTATGAGATGCTGGCGCCGATCGGCCATTTCTCCGTCGCGGCCTCCTTCGGCAATGTCCATGGCGTCTACGCGCCGGGCAATGTCAAGCTGCGGCCGGAGATCCTGAAGGCCTCGCAGGCGCTGGTGTCGAAGACCCATGGCGGCGGCGAGAAGCCCCTGGCCCTGGTGTTCCATGGCGGTTCCGGCTCGGAGAAGGACAAGATCGCCGCGGCCGTGAGCTATGGCGTGTTCAAGATGAACATCGACACCGACACGCAGTTCGCCTTCGCCTCGGCCATCGGTGCCGCCGTGTTCAAGAACCCGGACGCCTTCAAGCACCAGATCTGCCCGCAGACCGGCAAGCCGTTCAAGAAGATCTACGACCCCCGCAAATGGCTGCGCGACGGCGAGCTGGGCATCATCACCCGCATGGATGAAGCCTTCGCCGACCTCGGCTCGGCCGGAAAATCCCTGGCTGCCCGGTAAGCCACGACCGGACATCCCCCTCTGCCGCGGGCGCCCGGCGCCCGCGGATCTCGGCACCGGATGCGCCCCCAGGGCCATCCCCGACTGAAAGGACCACACACATGACCGTGTCCACGCCCGCGGCGCTGAACGAGCTGATCGCACGGGTCAAGGAGGCGCAGCGGATCTATGCTGGCTTCTCCCAGGAACAGGTGGACCTGATCTTCCGCAACGCCGCCCTGGCGGCGGCCAACGCCCGCATTCCCCTGGCCAAGCTGGCCGTGGCGGAAACCGGCATGGGCGTGATGGAAGACAAGGTGATCAAGAACCACTTCGCGTCCGAGTACATCTACAACAAGTACAAGGACGAGAAGACCTGTGGCGTGCTGGAGGTGGATGACGAGGCCGGCATCGTCACCATCGCCGAGCCGGTGGGGCTGATCTGCGCCATCGTGCCGACCACCAACCCGACCTCCACCGCCATCTTCAAGGCGCTGATCGCCCTGAAGACCCGCAACGGCCTGGTGATCTCCCCGCACCCGCGCGCCCGCAAGGCCACCTGCGAGGCGGCACGCCTGGTGCTGCAGGCCGCCGTCGATGCCGGCGCCCCGGCCGACATCATCGGCTGGATCGACCAGCCGTCGGTGGAACTGTCCAACGCCGTCATGCGGCACCCGGACATCAACCTGATCCTGGCCACCGGCGGTCCGGGCATGGTCAAGGCCGCCTATTCCTCGGGCAAGCCGGCCATCGGCGTCGGCGCCGGCAACACCCCGGCCGTCATCGACGAATACGCCGACATCAAGCGGGCCGTGGCCTCCATCCTGATGTCGAAGACCTTCGACAACGGCGTGGTCTGCGCCTCGGAGCAGTCGGCGGTGGTCGTGGACTCGGTCTATGAGGCCGTGCGCGACCGCTTCTCCAAGCATGGCGGCTACATCCTGTCGGCCGACGAGGCCGCGGCCGTGCGCAAGGTGCTGATGATCAACGGGCATCTGAACGCCGACATCGTCGGCCAGTCCGCCTGTGGCATCGCCGCCCTGGCCGGCATCACCGTGCCGGGCTACACCAAGGTGCTGATCGGCGAAGTCGAGCATATCGACGATACCGAGGCCTTCGCCCACGAGAAGCTGTCGCCGACCCTGGCGCTCTACCGCGCCAAGGATTTCAAGGAAGCCTGCGAGAAGGCGGCGGCGCTGGTGGCGCTGGGCGGCATCGGCCACACCTCGGCCCTCTACACCGACCAGGACCAGCGGGACGATCGCGTCCGCCACTTCGGCGCCATGATGAAGACGGCGCGCATCCTCATCAACACGCCCTCGTCCCAGGGCGGCATCGGCGATCTCTACAATTTCCGCCTGGCGCCGTCGCTGACCCTGGGCTGCGGCTCGTGGGGCGGCAACTCGATCTCCGAGAATGTCGGCCCGCAGCACCTGATCAACCGCAAGACCGTGGCGAAGCGAGCCGAGAACATGCTCTGGCACAAGCTCCCGAAATCCATCTATTTCCGCCGGGGCTGCCTGCCCTTCGCCCTGGAGGATCTGCGCGGCAAGAAGCGCTGCCTGATCGTCACCGACCGCTTCCTCTACGACAACGGCCACGTCAATGAGACGGTGGCGGTGCTGAAGGGGCTGGGCATGGAGGTGGAGACCTTCTTCGAGGTCAATGCCGACCCGACCCTGGCGGTGGTGCGCAAGGGTGTGGCCCTGGCCAACGCCTTCAAGCCCGACGTCATCCTGGCCCTGGGCGGCGGCTCGCCGATGGACGCGGCCAAGATCATGTGGGTCATGTACGAGGCGCCGGATGTGGCGTTCGAGGATCTGGCCCTGCGCTTCATGGATATCCGCAAGCGCATCTACAAGTTCCCGAAGCTGGGGGTGAAGGCGTCCTTCGTGGCCGTGCCGACCACCTCGGGCACCGGGTCGGAAGTGACCCCGTTCGCCGTGGTCACCGACGAGACGACGGGCATCAAGTACCCGATCGCCGACTATGCCCTGACCCCGGACATGGCCATCATCGACGCCAATCTGGTGATGAACATGCCGAAGTCGCTGACCGCCGCCGGCGGCATCGACGCCGTGACCCATGCGCTGGAGGCCTATGTCTCGGTGCTGGCCAACGAGTACACCGACGGCCAGGCCCTGCAGGCCCTGAAGCTGCTGAAGGAGAACCTGCCCTCCGCCTATGAGAACGGCGCCAAGGACCCCAAGGCCCGCGAGCTGGTCCACAATGCCGCCGCCATGGCCGGCATCGCCTTCGCCAACGCCTTCCTGGGCGTGTGCCATTCCATGGCGCACAAGCTGGGGGCCGAGTTCCACCTGCCGCACGGTGTGGCCAACGCCCTGCTGATCTCCAATGTCATCCGCTACAACGCGGTGGACATCCCGACCAAGCAGACCGCCTTCAGCCAGTATGACCGGCCGAAGAGCGTTGCCCGCTATGCCCAGGTCGCCCGTCACCTCAATCTGGGCGGCAGCCGCGACCATGAGCGGGTGGAGAAGCTGATCGAGTGGGTGGACGACCTGAAGCGCACGCTGGACATCCCGGCGTCGATCCAGGCGGCCGGCGTGCCGGAGGCGGCCTTCCTGGCCAAGCTCGACACCCTGGCCGAAGCCGCCTTCGACGACCAGTGCACCGGCGCCAACCCGCGCTATCCGCTGGTCAGCGAGATCAAGCAGCTGCTGCTCGACAGCTACTATGGCCGCGCCTATGTGGAGCAGCCCGGCAGCGTGGAGCCGACCGGCCCGACGCTGGTTGTCCCGGCCGCCTGATCCCCGCCTCCCGTCTCCGGGTGCCGCACGGCACCCGGAGACTGCTTCGCCGATGCGCCCCGACCAACGGCGCGCCCCAACGGAGTGCCCCCATGAGCAAGACCGTGATGTGGAGCGAGATCGACGCCAAAGGCTTCGAATCCACCTGCTTCTTCAATGAGGACCCGCGCAGCTACGAAGTCATGGTCTGCGCCACCGGCCAGCGCCTCTGCCGCTCGGACTCCTTCCCCGCCAACACCGAACCGCACCAGGGCATGGCGCAGGATGACCTGCACCAGTCCATCACCGTGGCCGGCCGCCTGGTCACCGAGATCGAGCATCTTCTGGGCGATCACTGAGGGGGATCAACATCCACCCCTCCCGCCGCCCCCGGACCTTGACCGGCCGGGCGGAATGACGCGGAAATTCCGGTGTCTGCCGGACTGTCCCCGGCGTCGCAGTGGCCTATGACGCCGATGCAGCCACCGCCGATGCAGTCACCGCCGATCGCGCCGCCGTCGAGTCCCGCAGGACGCAGCGGCCGCTGAGCACCACGGTGCGGACGGCGGCGTCGGGCTGGTGCAGCCGGTCGAACAGCAGCTGCATGGCCTGGCGCCCCATCTCTTCCGTCGGCTGCTCGATGACGGTCAGGCCCGGATCGACCAGACCGGTCCAGGGTTCGTTGTCGAAGCCGGCCAGGGCCAGATCGGCGGGGATGCGCAGCCCCAGCCCGCGCGCGACCCGCACCGCCCCGGCCAGCAACAGGCTGTTGCTGGTGACCAGCGCCTCCGGCCGGTCCGCCTGCCCCAGCCAGTCCCGCACCGCCGGCTCCGACACTTCCGCCTGGGGCGGCACGAACCGGACGGCGGGCGTCAGCCCGTGGCGGGCCATGGCCGCCAGATACCCCTCCTGCCGTTCCAGGCCGGTGCTGCTGGTGGCACCGAACAGGCCGCCGATGCGGCGATAACCGCGTTCGACCAGATGGTCGACCAGAGCCTGGGCCGCGCCACGATTGTCCAACACCACGGCATCGAACAGACCGGCCGGGCCGGTGCGGTCGATCAGCACCGCCGGCACGTCCACCGGCTGCCGCCGCAGGGTGTCGGCGCCGACACGGGTGGGGGCGAAGATCAGGCCGGTGACCCGCTCCTCCTGCATCAGGCGCAGATACATGGCCTCCCGTGCCGGGTCCTCGTCGGTGTTGCAGAGGATGACCCGCATGCCGGCGTCATAGGCCACCGTTTCCACCGCCCGCGCCACCGAGGTGAAAAAGGGGTTGCGGATATCGGCCACCACCAGTCCAATGGTCTGGCTGTGCTGTGAGCGCAGCCGGCGGGCGGAAAGATTCGGGCGGTAGCCGGTGGCCCGGATGGCCGCCTCCACCTGTTCGCGCAGCGCCGCACTGACCGGGCCGTTGCCCAGAACGCGCGACACGGTGGCCGGCGATACCCCGGCGGCACGGGCGACATCCTTGATGCTGACGGTCATGGGCGGGCAATCATGGGCAGGGGTCCAGGAAAACGTTTCCAGCAGCCTTGACGGCTCCTTTCACCACCTTCCTCCAGCTTTCATGCCGGTTGCAAGCCTCCCTTGCTGATAGATTGCCGCAGGTTCCGAAAAAAACTTTGACAGGAAGACTGAAAACGTTTTCAGTTCCTTCAACAAGAGACTGTCCGGGAGACGTCTGCCATGTGCGCCGCTGCAGCCAGCGACCTGCTGACCCGAGAGCTGATCCGCCTGCGGGTCACCCCGACCGATAAAGAGGACGCCATCCGTCAGGCGGCCCAGATGCTGATTGCCGGCGGCTGTGTCGAGCCCGGCTATGAAGACAGCATGCGCCGCCGCGAAGCCGTGGCCAACACCTTCCTGGGCCATGGCGTCGTCATCCCCCACGGCCTCGGCGAGGATCGCGGCCTGGTCCGCCGCAACGGCATCGCCGTGCTGCAGGTGCCAGACGGGCTGGAATGGAACCCCGGCCAGGTGGCCCGGCTGGTGGTGGCCATCGCCGCCCAGTCCGACGCCCACATCACCCTGCTGCGCCGTCTGACCCGCCTGCTGCAGGACGACGCCACACTGGAGCAGCTGTTCACCACCGACGACCCCGACCGACTGATCGCCGCCCTGACCGAGGATGGCAGCGCCGCCCCGGCGCCGGGCACGCCGGCCGGTGATCTGGCCCAGCGCTTCGACTGGACCGTGGACTATCCGGCCGGGCTGCATGCCCGCCCGGCCTCGGCCTGGGTCGAGGCCGCGCGCGGCTTCTCCGCCCGCATCCGCCTGCGCCACGGCGACCAGGCGGCGGACGCCAAGAATCTGGTGTCGCTGCTGCAGCTGGGCCTGCGCGCCGGCGATGTGGTCACCCTGTCCGCCGAGGGCAGCGATGCCGCCGCAGCCCTGGCCAAGCTGAAGACGGTCATGACCGGGCTGTCGGCCCAGGAACAGCGGGACGCGGCCCTGGCCGCCCAGCGCAGCAAGCCGGCCGCGGGCGGCTGGTCGCCCCCCGGCGCGCCGGTGGCCATCGCCGGCATCGGCGCGGCACCGGGCGTCGCCATCGGCACCGTCCGCGTGCTGACACCGGCGGAAACGCGGGTGCCGGACCATCCCGTGCCTCTGACCGAGGGGGGCGTCCAGCTGGATCAGGCGCTGACGGCCACGCGGCTGCAGCTGAAGGCCCTGGCCGACGACACCGCGCGCCGGCTGGGTCCGTCGGAGGCCGGGATCTTCAAGGCCCAGGCCGAGCTGCTGAACGATACCGACCTGATCACCCTGGCCTGTCAGCTGATGGTCGAGGGCCACGGCGTCGCCTGGTCCTGGAACGAAAGCATCGAGCGCATGGCGGCCCAGCTCTCGGCCCTGGGCAACCCGGTGCTGGCGGCGCGCGCCGCCGATCTGCGCGATGTGGGGCGCCGGGTCCTGGCCCAGATCGACCCGAGCCTGCGCAGCGGCGGATTGCAGGACCTGCCGGACGAGCCGACCATCCTGGTGGCGACCGACCTGTCGCCGTCGGATACGGCGGCGCTGGACCTGTCGCGCGTGGTCGGGCTGGCCACGGCGCAGGGCGGCCCGACCTCGCACACCGCCATCCTGGCGCGCACGCTGGGCCTGCCGGCCCTGGTGGCCGGCGGGGCGGCCCTGCTGGACCTGGAGAACGGGACGCCTGCCATCCTGGACGGCCAGGGCGGCCGCCTCTATCCCGGCCCGACCGCGGAGGCCGTGACCGCTGCCCGGCGCTGGGTCGAGGAGCAGCAGCAGGTCCGCGCCCGCGAGGCGGAGCAGCGCAGCCTGCCGGCGCGCACGGCCGATGGTCATACGGTCGCCATCGGCGCCAACATCAACCTGCCGGATCAGGCGGCCTTCGCCCTGTCGCAGGGCGCCGAGGGCGTCGGGCTGATGCGCACCGAGTTCCTGTTCCTGGAGCGGGGCGAAACGCCGGACGAGGATGAGCAGTACGCCACCTATGGCGCCATGCTGCACGCCCTGGACGGACGCCCGCTGATCGTGCGGGCGCTCGACATCGGCGGCGACAAGCAGGTGGCGCATCTGAACCTGCCGCAGGAGCAGAACCCGTTCCTGGGCGTGCGCGGCGCCCGCCTGCTGCTGCGGCGCAACGACCTGCTGGAGCCGCAGCTGCGCGCCCTCTACCGCACCGCCCGCGATGTCGGTGGCGAGCTGTCGATCATGTTCCCCATGATCACCTCGGTCCCGGAGGTGCTGGCCCTGCGTGCGACCTGCGAGCGCATCCGCACCGAGCTGGGGGCGCCGGCCGTGCCGCTGGGCATCATGATCGAGGTGCCCGCGGCCGCCATCCAGGCCGACATCCTGGCCCGGCATGTGGATTTCTTCTCCATCGGCACCAACGACCTGACCCAGTACGCCCTGGCCATCGACCGGCAGAATCCGGAGCTGGCGCCGGAGGCGGACAGCCTGCACCCGGCCGTGCTGCGCCTGATCCGGCAGACCGTGGACGGCGCCGCCCGCCACCAGCGCTGGGTCGGCGTCTGCGGCGGCATCGCCGGCGATCCGTTCGGCGCGGCCCTGCTGACCGGCCTGGGTGTGCAAGAGCTGTCGATGACGCCGCGCGACGTGCCGGCGGTGAAGGCGCGGCTGCGCGGCGCCGATCTGGCCACGTTGCAGGATCTGGCCCGGCGCGCCCTGGAGCTGGAAACCGCCGCCGACGTGCGCGCCCTGGATGGAGCGACCCCATGACCCGCGCCGTCGTCACCCTGACCCTGAACCCGGCCATCGACCAGACCATCAGCCTGGAGCGGCTGACGCACGGCAGCGTGAACCGGGCACTGGGCGTGCAGCAGAATGCCGGCGGCAAGGGCGTCAACGTCGCCAGCTGTCTGGCCGACTGGGGTGTGCCCGTCGTCGCCACCGGCGTCCTGGGCGCAGACAATGCGGGTCCGTTCGAGGCCCTGTTCGCCGCCAAAGGCATCGGCGACCGCTTCCTGCGCCAGGGCGGCAGCACCCGCACCAACATCAAGCTGGTGGACGCCGATGGCACCACCACCGACATCAACCTGCCCGGCCTGACGCTGGACGACGCCACCCTGGACACGCTGCGGCGGCAGATGGCCGCCCTCACGGCACCCGACAGCCTGGTGGTGCTGGCCGGCAGCCTTCCGGCCGGGGTGGCGGACGGGATCTATGCCGAGCTGGTGGCGGCACTGGCCGCCGCCGGTGCGCGGGTGGTGCTGGATGCCAGCGGGCAGCCCCTGGCCACGGCCCTGGCCGCCCCCACGCTGCCGACCTGCGTCAAACCCAACCGGCACGAGCTGGAGGCCTGGATCGGCCGGCCGCTGACCGGCCGCGCCGACCTGCTGGATGCCGCCGCCCGCCTGCGCGCACGGGGCATCGGGCTGGTGGTGGTCTCGCTGGGCGCGGGCGGCGCCCTGTTCCTGACCGGGGCCGGAGCGGTGCATGCCGGCCTGCCGCCGACGCAGGCCCCCAGCACCGTCGGCGCCGGTGACGCCATGGTGGCGGGTCTGGTGGCCGGGCTGGGCGCCGGCCTGTCCCTGCCGGACACGGCGCGGCTGGCCACGGCCTTCGCCGCCGGCAAGCTGGGGCGGATCGGTCCGCACCTGCCGGACAAGCCGCGGCTGCTGGCGCTGGCCGGCCAGGTCACCGTGACCGATGCGAAACTCTGGGCGGCCGGTGCCGCCGACGTCGAGGCGTGAAGAACAGGGACCTGACCCTGCGGGAGGAAGCAATGACAGATGTGGTGGCGGTCATCGGCGCCGGCGAATACAGCACCCAGGGGGTGCTGGCGGCGGAAGCCCTGCGCAAGGCCGCGAAACAGCGCGGAATCGGCATCGCCGTCGAGGTCCGCCTCGACCAGGGCGTGCTGGGAGAGGTCAACGCGGCCGACATCCCGCCGTCGGCCCGCATCCTGCTGGTCGGCAGCTCCACGGGGACAGCCAGCAGCCCGCTGCCGGCCGAACGCTTCGGCGGACGGGCCCAGTTCCGGGCCTCGCTGGAACAGGTCCTGGCCGACGCCGACGCCGTGCTGGCAAGGACGCTGGGTCCCGCCGCCGGGACCGCTGCCCCCCCGGCCACGGCCCAAGGAACGGCACAGGAGCCAGCCGGGGATGCGCCGCTGCGCATCGTCGCCATCACCTCCTGCCCCACCGGCATCGCCCATACCTTCATGGCGGCCGAGGGTCTGCAACAGGCGGCCCGGGCCCTGGGCCATGATATCCGGGTGGAGACCCAGGGGTCCGTCGGTGCCCGCGACACGCTGACCCCGGCAGAGATCGCGGCTGCCGATCTGGTGATCATCGCCGCCGACACCCAGGTCGATCTGGCCCGCTTCGGCGGCAAGCGCGTGTTCCTCAGCGGCACCAAGCCCGCCATCAATGACGGCAAGGCGCTGATCCGGCGGGCCGAGACCGAGGCACAGCCGCATGGCACCGCCCCGGCTGCGGCTGCCGCTGCGGCTGGGAGCGCGGCCAAGCCGGCCCGCGGCGAGCGCACCGGCCCCTACAAGCATCTGATGACCGGCGTGTCCTTCATGCTGCCCTTCGTGGTGGCGGGCGGCCTGCTGATCGCCGTGGCCTTCGCCCTGGGCGGCATCTACGCCTATGACGACGCCCACAAGGGCACCCTGGCCTATGCCCTGTTCCAGATCGGGGCCAAGGGCGGCTTCGCCCTGATGATCCCGGCCCTGGCCGGCTATATCGCCTTCTCCATCGCCGACCGGCCGGGCATCGCCCCCGGCATGATCGGCGGCATGGTGGCGGCCAATCTCAGTTCCGGCTTCCTGGGCGGCATCGCCGCCGGCTTCATCGCCGGCTATGGCGTCGCCTTCCTGAACCGCACGATCCAGTTGCCACGCACGCTGGAAGGCCTGAAGCCGGTGCTGATCCTGCCGGTGCTGGGCACGCTGCTGACGGGCCTGCTGATGACCTATGTGGTCGGCGTGCCCGTGGCCGAGCTGCTGACCGCCCTGACCACCTGGCTGAAGAGCATGCAGGGCAGCAGCGCCATCCTGCTGGGCCTGCTGATCGGCGCCATGATGGCCTTCGACATGGGCGGCCCGGTGAACAAGGCGGCCTATGCCTTCTCCACCGGCCTGATCGCCAGCCAGGTCTATACCCCCATGGCCGCGGCCATGGTGGCCGGCATGACCCCGCCGCTGGGGCTGGCGCTGGCCACCCGGCTGTTCGCCAAGCACTTCACCCCGGAGGAGCGTGAGGCCGGCAATGCCGCCGCCGTGCTGGGCCTGGCCTTCGTCACCGAAGGCGCCATCCCCTTCGCCGCCCGCGACCCGCTGCGGGTGATCCCGGCCCTGGTCGCCGGCTCCGCCGTGGCCGGTGCCATCTCCATGGCCGTCGCCGCCGAGCTCAAGGTTCCCCATGGCGGCATCTTCGTGCTGCCCATCCCCAATGCCGTCACCCATCTGGGCGGCTATGTGGCGGCGCTGGTGGCCGGAACGGTGGTGACGGCCCTGGTGCTGCGGCTGCTGATGCGCCCGGTGGCACGCCCGGCGGCATGACCGCACCGACGGCCGCGGCAGACACCTGACCCCGACTGTCGTCCAATCTTCATTTGACGGAGACATGGCGCGGAGGGCATTCCCCCCGCGCCATGCGATATTCGACCAACCTCCCCACCGACATGTCCGCCCCGGACCGGCCCCGCACGCCCGGGACCCGCCGACACCGCCAGGGTGCATTTGCGCGCAGCCCCCTCCACCCGGCGCACATTGCTTGCAATTGACGGCAACCGCTGGTCAACTTCGGATCACGACCCACCGGAAGCACCTGTCGGATGAGTAGAGACGGCGCCACGCGAGAGATCGGCCATCTGGGGCAGAGCGCCACCGGACGTTTCGGGCATGGCCTGGCGCAGCGGTCGGTGAATCAGTCCCTGGACGGGCCACGCATCGGCCGCCGCGCCCTGTTGGCCGGCGGCGGCGCTTTGGCGGCCGCGGCGGCACTGGGGTTGACGGGGCGCTATCTGGGGCGCGAACGGCATGAAACGGCCAGGGGCGAGGTGCGGCACCTGTCCCTGCCCGATGGATCGTTGGTCACGCTGAACACGGACAGCGCCCTCAGCGTCCAGTTCGGGGAGACGGAACGCCTGATCGATCTCAACCGCGGCGAGGCCCTGTTCACCGTGGCGCGCCAGACCCGGCCTTTCATCGTCACGGCGGGATCGACACATATCCACTGCCTGGACAGCGCTTTCGCCGTCCGCCATCTCAGCCCGCAGGTGGACATCCTTGTCACCGCCGGCGCTGTGCGCACCTGGGAAGCCGGTCTGATCGGGACGACACCACCGACCCTGGTTCAGTCTGGACAGCATCTCTCCCGTCAGGCGGGACAGGCGCCGGCCGTGGCCCCGCTGCCGGCCCACGAGGCCGAGCGGCGGCTGGCCTGGCGCACCGGCATGATCATCCTGGAGGGGGAGAGCCTCGGCAGCGCCGCCAGCGATTTCAACCGTTACAACCGGCGGCGACTGGTCGTGTCCGACCCGGCCCTGGCCCGCGAAAAGGTGTTCGGCGCCTTCCGGGCCGAGGACCCCGAAGCCTTCGCCCGCGCAGCCGCCATCGCTTTGGGCGCGCCCCTGACCCTGAGCGAACGGGAAATCCGCATCGGCTATGACCGCCGCACCTAGGCGCACCGCTCTGCCGCGCCCCCGCGTCAGCCCCCGGACCTGAGCCGGACCATGCGTCTGCGCTGTGCATCGACCGTGATGATGGCGATCGGCCTGTGCATGGCCGGCGCGCGGGCGGAGGACGCCGCGCAGCCGCATGAGTTCGATATCGACACCCAGCCGGTGCGCACCGGCATCCTGGAACTCAGCCGCCAGTCCGGGACACAGATCCTGGTCACCGACGCCGCCGCCGGCGACCAGTGGGGTGCGGCGGTCAAGGGCCGATTGGCCACGCGCGAGGCTATCGACCGGCTGTTGGCCGGCACCACCCTGGAGGTCAAGGCCGACGATGGCCGAACCCTGATCCTGGGCCGCCGCCCGCCCGAGTCCCCCCCATTCGAGTCCCGGCCACGCGAGCCCCATCCGCCCGTGCTGGAAGAGATCGTCGTCACCGGCCAGCGCCTGGCCCAGATGCGGGCCCTGCAGGAGAAGCGGGACGCCATCGGTGTCCGCGACGTGGTCTCCGCCGACGAGATCGGCCGTCTGCCCGACAAGAATGCGGCCGAGAGCGCCGAGAGGCTGCCTGGCGTCAGCCTGCATTACGACCAGGGCGAGGGCCGCTACGTCACCATCCGCGGCATCGATGCCAGCCTGAACAATGTCACCGTCAACGGCGTCGGGCTGGGCACCCCGGATGGCGACAGCCGTGCCATGCCGCTGGACGTCATCAGCGCCCAGCTGGTGTCCCGCATCGAGGTGGTGAAGGCGGTCACGCCGGACATGGATGCCCAGGCCCTGGGCGGCACCATCAATCTGGTGACCCAAAGCCCCTTCGACCAGAACCGGGCTTTCTTCGGCCGAGCCTTCGTCCAGGCCGGACACGAGCAGCTGAACGACGGGACGCCGGTGGCCGGGTCCCTGACCCTGGGAGGCCTGTTCGGTCCGGACCGGTCCTGGGGTCTGCTGCTGGGCGGGAACTATTCGGCCCGCGACTACCGCACCTATGGCGTCTACCCCGACGACTGGCGGGCGGTTCCCGGTTTCGACCGGGGCCTGCCGGTGACGCTGAAGGACACGATCTATGACGTGGACCGCCGCCGCCTGGGCCTGAACGCTGCCCTGGAGGTCGAGCCGACGGACCGAGACAGGTTTTATCTTCGCGGGCTGTTCAGCCGCTTCCGCGAGGATGAACGCCGGCAGCGCTACCGGCTGGATTTCGCCACGTCCAGCCTGATCGGGAACGGTCAGGTCACACCCGGCGATGGCGAAACCGGCACGTCTGTCGGGGCGGAGGCCCGCGTCGATCTGCGTCTGGAGCAGAAGGAAAAGCAGGTCGCCACCGTCGGCATCGGCGGCGAGCACCGCCGCGGCGGCTGGGAGGTCAGCTACGATCTGTCCTGGGTGGAGAACCGGCTGAAAGAACCGAACCAGGTCTGGAGCTTCCGCGGCGGTGCCGTCACGGCTGATTTCGACATGGGGCCGCTGCTGTTCGCCCTGACGCCGCGCGCCGATGCCCCACCCGGCGCGCTGGGCTTCAACCAGTATTCGACCCAGGACAATCATGGAAAACAGCGGGCCGGCGTCGCCCGCCTGGATCTCAAGCGTGCCCTGCCCGTGGGAGATGAGGGGTCGTACCTGAAGGTCGGCGCCAAGTACCGCAGCGACCGCAAGCAGGAGGACGACACCATCGCCACCTATGGCCCCGGAAAAGGCGCCTTCGCCTTCACCCTGGCCGATTTCGACCTGGCCGGCCCGCGGGCCGATGTGGCGGTGGATGGACAGACCTATACGGTCTTCCCCACCATCAACCAGGAGGCGATCCGCGCCTTTACGGCCGGCTTCCTGGGGACGGGCCATTTCGTTCCGAACGAGGCGGCGACCCTGGCGGCCTCCCTGCGCTCCGACTACCGTTTCGACGAGGACATCGCGGCCGGATACGCCATGGCCAATCTGGTGGTCGGTCAGATCACGCTGACCGGCGGGCTGCGGCTGGAGCACACCGCCATCACGGCCGCCGGGACCCAGGTAACCAATCACAGCGTGGTGACGCCGGTGAAGGGGACCACCGCCTATACCGATCTGCTGCCCAACCTTCACCTGCGCTACGACCCGACGGAGGAGGTGGTGCTGCGGGCCTCCGTCACCCGGACGCTCGGCCGGCCGGCCTACAGCACCCTGGCCCCGGCCGCCGCCCTGACCTTCGAGACCCTGCCCGGCGGCAGCGTCGAAGGGGAGCTGTTCACCGGCAATCCGGAGCTGCGCCCGTACAAGGCCAGCAACTATGATCTGGCCGGCGAATACTATTTCGCCAAGGGCGGGCTGCTGTCGGCGGCACTGTTCCACAAACGCATCCGCGATCCGGTCTTCACCTACCGCGACACGCGGACCGACACGGTCTATGGCGGTGTCCATTTCGACCGGCTGGAATTCCAACAGGCACGCAATGGCGGCCACGCCTGGATCACGGGCCTGGAACTGGCGGTGCAGCAGCAATTCACCGGTCTGCCCGGCTTCTGGGCCGGCTTCGGCCTTGCGGCCAACCTCACCCTCACCGATTCCGTGCTGACGCTGCCGGACGGCGGCCGGGTGCCCTTCCCGCGGCAGGCCGACCGGCTGTACGGCGCCCAGCTGTTCTACCAGAGAGCCGGAATCGAAGCGGCGCTGTCCTATCACCATGGCGGCGCCTATCTCAACGCCGTGTCCGACAGCCGGGCCACTGACTTCTACGTCAACCGCTACCGCCGCCTGGATGCCAAGATCAGCTATGCCCTGACGGAGTCCGCCAGCCTGTCGCTGGAACTCCAGAACCTGCTGGATGAAAGCCAGTGGGACTATCAGGGAGGGCGCCCGGACTGGGTGATCGGCCATGAGCGCTATGGCCGCACCGCCTATCTCGGCCTCGGCCTGACCTGGTGAGCGGTCAACGTCGCCCTCCGGCGTCGGTGGCGCGCTTCAACGGCAGACGGTTGATGTCAGGTCGCGGTGTTCCTGCGCGGCGCCAGAGCGGCGGAAGGCGACGCATGGCGGGGGCGGCCGATGCCGCGGAAATCCGGAGAAGACGGGGCTGGGCGGTCCCGCCCCTGTCAGGGGTTCCGACGGGGGCCGAGATCAGCGGTCATGCCAATGATGATGGCGTGGCGGGGGCGGGGTCCAGCGCGGTGGCGGCGGCCCCCAATGACGGCCATGATCCCAGCGCGGCCCCTCATGCCAGCCGCGCGGCGGCGGGGGCGGATAATAGGTCCGGGGCGGCGGATAGTAAGCGCGGGGCGGTCCCGGACGGTCGTGATGGCGGTCGACATAGATGGTCCGCCGGTCGTCATGGTCCGGCGCCACGGCCAGCCCGACGATGCCGCCCAGGGCGGCCCCGCCAAGGATGCCGGCCAGATCGCCATCGCTGACGATGGCGCCGCCCAGGGCACCGATGCCGGCACCGATGGCGGCGCTGTCGCCCCGATCCCCCGCCCGGGCCGGCGCCGCCATGAGCAAGCCCGAGGTCAGCAGCGACAGGGCCAGAGCCCCTGCAGCAAGACGCGTCGACCGTGGTTGCATGATCCCATCTCCTGTCCGGGACCCGCCAGCCCATGGCGGGTTCCCCATGACAACAGGCTGGACGCCGATCATGACAGGATCTGGACGCGGCGGTGACGGTGGCGGGACCATTGCGGGGCGATGACCTGCGCGACCGCCCGCCGTCAGCCGCCGGCCATGGCCTTGCGGAAGCGCACCAGGGCGATGGCAAAGAAGAGGATACCGGACCCGGCCAGGGCCAGCAGATCGCGCCAGAGCAGCGACAGCCCGGCGCCGCGGAAGACAATGGCCGTGGCCGCATCGACGTAATAGGTCAGCGGCGACACCACCATCAGCCAGCGCACGGCCTGCGGCATGCTCTCGGCCGGGGTATAGGCGCCGGACAGGAAGATCATCGGCGACAGAACCAGCGCCACCAGCAACCCCAGCTGCGGCACGTTGCTGGCAATGGTTGCCAGCACCATGGACAGGCCGGAGGTGGTGACCAGGAACAGGGCGGTCACCAGCAGGAACAGCGCCACCGAGCCGACGATGGGGGCCCCGAACCAGCCATGCACCACCAGCAGCAGGCCGATGACCGACCCCACCAGCACGATGACGCCATTGGCCAGGATCTTCGACAGCATGATCTCCGCCGGCGAGACCGGCATGACCAGAAGATGCTCCACCGTGCCGTGTTCCTTCTCGCGCAGGAGCGCGATGGCCGGCAGCAGCAGCGACATCACCGCCACCATCTGCAACAGCTCGGTCAGGCCGGAATACCAGGTGTCGGTGCGGTTCGGGTTGAACAGCACGCGGATGCGGGCATCGATGGGCAGGCTGCTGGTCAGGTCCGGGCTGCCGCCGGCATGCTCCGCCACCTTGCGCAGGATGATCTGCTGGATGTAGCTGGCCCCCACATAGGCCTGGGTCACGGCGGTGGCATCCACATTGACCTGGATGCCGGGCACACGGCCGGCCACCAGATCGGCCTCCAGATCCTTGGGCAGGATCACGGCGAAGGTGAAGCGGCCGCTGTCCAGCCCCGACGCCACCTCGCCATAGCTGATGCGCTGCGGCGGCTGGAAGAAGGGCATCTGGAATCCGTCGATGATGCTGCGCGACAGCGGCGTGTCATCCTCGTCCACCACGGCGATGGCGCCGTTGCGCACCTCCAGCGAGATACCCTCCCCCGCCACCTGCACGTCGCCGGTGAAGGCGTAGACGATGAAGAGCAGCAGCCCCAGGTCGCGCACCACCGACAGGATTTCCTTGAATCCCAGCCGGGCGATCCGCCCCAAAGCCCCGCCTGTCCCGCTGCGGTCCATGATTCAGGCCCCCTGCTTCTTGACCAGCACGGTGCTGACCGCGGTCAGGCCGACGAAGAACAGGGCCAGCGCCCCGAGATTTGGCGCCAGATCCGCCAGCGCCAGCCCCTTGGAGAAGGCCCCGACCGTGATGTTGAGGAAATACATGGTCGGCGTGCCATAGGCGAAGGCCGTGCCGCCCGGCCCCAGGCCCGACACCGGGGTCAGCAGCCCGGAATAGAGGAAGCTGGGCACCAGCGTCAGGATCATGGTGATCAGCAGCGCCGCCGCCTGGCTGCGGGTGAAGGCGGAAATCAGCATGCCGATGCCGGTGCTGCACAGCACGGCCAGCGCCGCCCCCAGGGCCAGGGCGGCCACACTGCCCTTCAGCGGCACGCCGAACAGAAGCACGGCCGCCACCGCCAGCAGGATGAAGTTGAGATAGCTGATGACGGCATAGGGCAACTGCTTGCCCAACAGGAACTCCAGCCGCGTCACCGGGGTGGCATACAGGTTGGTGATGCTGCCCAGCTCCTTCTCCCGCACCACGGCCACGGCGGTCAGCATGGCCGGAACGATCGTCAGGATGACGGCGATGAGGCCGGGCACGAAGGTCACCCGGCTTTTCAGGGCCTGATTGTACCAGTAGCGCGTTTCCACCGATGCGGGCATCAGCGCCGTGTCCGCACCGGCCTTTTCCTGCGCCAGCCGCTGGATCAGCGCCAGATGCATGGCCTCGGCATAGCTGCGCACGGTCTCGGCCCGGAAGGGCATGGTCCCGTCGGCCAGGATGGCCACCTGCGGCACGCGGCCGGCGGTCAGGTCGCGGCCGAAGCCCGGCGGGATCTCCAGCGCCATTTTCAGCTCGCCCGTGCGCAGCCGCTCCGTCAGCTCGGCACGGGACCGGGCCACGCCCTGGTCGGCGAAATAGCGGTTGCGGGCGAAATGGTCGATATAGTCCCGGCTGGCCGGGGTGCGGTCCTGATCGAGCGCGGCGAACGGCACCTGTTCGATATCCACCGACAGGCCGAAGCCGAAGATCAGCATCATCACGCCCGGCACGATGAAGGCGGCCGACAGGCGGAAGGGATCGCGCAGGATCTCCAGCACTTCCCGTTTCAGCAGGGCGGAAAGACGTCGCAGGGCGTTCATGCCGCCGCCTCCCGCCGCCCGCGGGCGGCCATGTCGGCCTCGATGAAATGGATGAAGGCGTCCTGAAGGCTGGCGGCACCGGCCGCCCGCACCAGCGCATCGGGTGCGTCCTGGCCCAGCAGGCGGCCGTCGCGCATCAGGGCGATGCGGTCGCAGCGCTCGGCCTCGTTCATATAATGGGTGCTGACGAAGACGGTGACGCCATCCTGACGCGACAGTTCCAGGATCAGGCGCCAGAAGCCGTCGCGCGCCACCGGGTCCACGCCCGAGGTAGGCTCGTCCAGGATCAGCACCTCCGGCCGGTGGATCACGGCCACGGCCAGGGACAGGCGCTGGCGGATGCCCAGCGGCAGTCCGTCGGCCCGGTTGTCCAGGATGTCGCCCAGGGCGAAGCGCTGCACCAGTTCCCGCATGCGCCCGGCCGTCTCGGCGGCGGACAGACCATAGAGCCGGCCATGCAGGCGCAGATTCTCCGCCACCGTCAGCTCGCCATAGAGGCTGAAGCTCTGGGCCATGTAGCCGGTGCGGCGGCGCACCTCCATGTCACCGGCGGCCACGGTGCGGCCGAACAGCAGGGCCTTGCCCTCCGTCGCCGGCAGCAGGCCGGTCAGCATCTTCATGGTGGTGGTCTTGCCGCAGCCGTTGGGGCCGAGGAAGCCGAAGATCTCCCCCTTGCCGATGCGGAAATTGACGGCATCGACGGCGGTGAAGGCGCCGAAGCGCCGGGTCAGGTCCGTGGCCTCGATGGCGATGGCGTCGCTGGCCGGCCGGGCGGTCTTGTGAAACGGCTCGCTGCCCACGCGCCGTTCCGGCGGCAGCAGCGCCACATAGGCGGCCTCCAGATCGGCGGCCCCGGCCCGGCGCATGAGATCGGCCGGCGAGCCGTCGGCCAGGATGCGCCCGGCCTCCATCATCACCAGATGATCGAAATCCGCCGCCTCCTCCATATAGGCTGTGGCCACCAGCACGGTCATGCCGGGCACGGTGGTCTTCATCTCCCGCACCAGACGCCAGAAATCGCGCCGCGACAGCGGATCGACCCCGGTGGTCGGCTCATCCAGCACCAGCAGATCGGGATTGTGGACCAGCGCGCAGCACAGCCCCAGCTTCTGCTTCATGCCACCGGACAACTGCCCGGCCCGGCGGGCACGGAACCGGGCCAGGTCGGTGGCTTCCAGCAGCCGGTCGAGCCGTGCCCGGCGTTCCGCCCCGGTGACGCCGAACAGGTCGGCGAAGAAACCCACATTCTCCTCCACCGACAGCTCGCGGTAGAGATTGCCGCCCAGCCCCTGCGGCATATAGGCGATGCGCCGGTTGAGATCGGCCCGGTGCCGGCGGCTGCGCAGGTCCCCGCCCAGCACCCGCACCTCCCCCTGCTGCAGCTTGCGCACGCCGGAGACCAGGGCCAGCAGGGTGGATTTGCCGACCCCGTCCGGGCCGATGACGCCGACCATGCCGCCAGCCGGGATGTCCAGGCTCAGCCCGTCCAGCGCCCGCACCGGGCCGTAGCGGTGGCTGACACCGGTCAGGCTGGCGACCGCATCCGGGAGCGCATCCGGGGGAACCGCGCCGGCCAGGGGGCCACCGGCGGACGGCTCACCGGCCATGGGCACGGCGGCGCCGGACCCGGCTGTCATGGCAGCGTCTCCGGCCAGACGGCGCCCGGCAGGGTGCGCACATAGCCGGTGCCGGGCATGCCGGGCTTCACCCGCTCGTCCGCCGTTTCCGGCAGGTCGAGCTTGACGCGGAACACCAGATTCTGGCGCTCCTCCCGCGTCTCCACCTCCTTGGGCGTGAACTCGGCCTCCGGGGCCACGAAGCTGACGCGCGCGGGGATGATGGCGCCCGGCAGGGCATCGACACGGACCTTGGCCTCGTCGCCGAGCTTGACCTGTCCGGCCGTGCCCATGGGCACATAGACCTGCATGTAGAGGCTGCGCAGATCGACCAGGGTCAGCAGCCGGGCCCCGGCGGCCACCACCTCGCCCGGTTCGGCCGTGCGGTACTGTACGCGGCCGTCAATGGGGGCATAGATCACCGTGTCGGCCAGGGTGGACTCGATCTCCTCGACCTGGGCCAGGGCCGCCTGCACGGCGGCATCGGCCTGGTTGAGCTGGGCACGGGCCGCGGCCAGTTCGGCGGCCGCCACGGCCTCCCGGGTGGTATCGGCATCGACCGTGGCATCGGAGATGTTGCCCCGGCGCGCCAGCTCCCGCGTGCGTTTCAGGGTGACCTGGGCCAGGGACAGCTGGCGCTCACGGCCGGCCAGGGCGGCCTCGGCCGCGGCCCGCTCCTCCCGCCGCAGGGCGACCTGGGCGATGGCGGCGTTGCGCTGGGCTTCCAGGGTCCGGCGGTCCAGCGTCACCAGGATGTCGCCGGCATGGACCAGATCCCCCTCATCGGCGCGGATGCCGGTGATGCGGCCGGCGAACTTGGCCGCCACATGCACCTCGATCCCCTCCACCCGGCCATTGGCGGTTTCGATTCCCGGTGGCGACTGCGGTGACAGCCCGGTCAGGGCGGTCCAGCCGACGGCGCCGGCAGCGACAAGGACAAGGGCGATGGCGATCGGGCGACCGGCGGATGCCATGGTTCTCTCCGCTTCTTCTGCTGTTCCAGGCACTAGACCAGCCGCAATCCCGGCGTGCGTTGATTCAGCGCAAATCGTTCTGTCGCTGCATCGATGGCGGATCTGCGATGTTGGCAGGGTCGCCCCCCTTTTCTTTCGACCGCGACGACAGGGGGCGGTAGGCTTGCCCGCACATCCGGGGAGACGGCGCATGATCGAGGCGGGCGAACAGGCGGTGTGGGATCTGGGGCCGGCCCTGGTGCTGGCGGAGCGGCCCGGCAGCGGCACGGTCGTCAGCGTGGCCGTGATCGACCGTGACTGGGACGGACGGGAACGCAGCCAGCACTACCGTATCGTGGCCGAGGGGACCGGCTGGCGGGTCGAGGGCGGAGACGAGGACGGGCGGCAGGGCGACACGCTGCTGGATCTGCTGCCCGTGATCTGCCAGGGCGTGGCGCCGACCAGCATCGGGTCCGTCGGCGGCGCATCGCCTGCATTCTGAGGCCCTGGGACCGGCCCCGGTCCGGTGCCGGAATCGAAAGGGCTCCACCGCGGGGTGGAGCCCTTTATGGGTGCGGCCCTCTCAGGCGAGGCGGCGGGTCACAGTCCCGCCGGGGTTTCCCTCATCCGCGCTGGGCAAATACTACAATACGTTTTCTGAAAGTTCGGTAAACGACGCATACCCCTTTTGCATAGAGCGTAAATCAGCCCGCAGGCGGGGCGAACAGGGTGCGCAGATGCCCCTCTTCCAGGCCCGCCGGCGGCAGGTCGAACAGCACGCGGCCCCGGCCCAGCCCGACCACCCGGTCGGCGAAGCCGCGGGCATAATCCAGCTGGTGCAGGCTGACCAGCACGGCAATGCGGCGTTCCCGCGCAATCTCCCGCAGCAGCCCCAGCACCCCCGCCGCCGTTTCCGGGTCCAGACTGGCCACCGGCTCGTCGGCCAGCAGCAGCGACACGTTCTGCACCAGCACCCGGGCCAGGGCGACCCGCTGCTGCTGTCCGCCGGACAGGCGGTCGGCCCGGACCAGGGCCTGCGACAGCAGCCCCACCCGGTCGAGCGCGGCCAGGGCCGCCTGACGCTCGGCCTCGGGAAAGCGGCGCAGGGCGGCGCGCCACAAGGGCAATCCGTGCAGACGCCCGGTCAGCACATTGTCCAGGGCCGACAGCCGGCGCATCAGGTTGAACTGCTGGAACACCAGCCCGACACGCCGGCGTGCCGCCACCAGGGCCGCGCCCTCCAGACGGGCGAGATCGGGAGCGGACTCTGCGCCGCCCAGCCGGATCCGGCCGGCATCGGGGCGGACCAGACGGGCGACACAGCGGAACAGCGTGGTCTTGCCGGCACCGCTGGGACCGAGCAGGGCCACCAGTTCCCCCGGACGCACAGCCAGATCGACGCCGCGCAGGACCGGCTGGCCGGCCAGGGCCTTTTCCAGGCCGCGGATATCAAGACCGCCGCTCATGCCAGCCGCCGCCGGATCAGGGCGCTGAGCCGGTCGATGCCGGTGACCAGCAGGACGACCAGGATCAGGATGGCGAAGACCCGGTCGAACTGCAGCAGATCGGTGGCCGCCTTCAACTCCTGGCCCAGACCGCCGGCCCCGACCACGCCCAGCACCGTGCTGGCCCGCACATTGAACTCCCAGATGTAGAGCAAGGTGCTGGTCATGGCCGGCAGACGGTCCGGCAGCACGGCGAACAGGGCGATGCGCGCCCGCCCGGCCCCGGTCATGGCGACCGCCTCCAGCGGGCCGGGATCGGCGCTTTCGATCTCCTCCGACCACAGCTTGGCGATGCTGCCGGCCGAATGCAGCAGCACGCCCAGCATGCCGGCGAACGGCCCCAGCCCGACGGCGGCCACGAACAGCAGGGCGAAGACGAATCCATCCACCCCGCGCAGGCCATCCAGAAGCAGGCGCACGGGCTGGCGCAGCAGCGGCGACGGCGTCAGCGGCCGCGCCGCCAGGATCGAGAGCGGCAGGGCCAGCACCCCGGCGAAGGCCGTTCCCAGCGTGCCAATGGCCAGGGTCTCCCCCGCCCGCAGCAGCAGGGCATCCCACTCGCTGAAATCCGGGGGCCAGCCACGGGCGGTCCAGGCCGCCAACCGCGGCAGACCAGCCGCCAGCCGGGCCGGGCTGGCATCCACCAGCCAGAGACAGGTGCCGAGGAAACCGGCCAGCCCCAGCAGCAGCAGCCAGCCCATCGGTCCCAGGCGCCGCGACGGAAGCACGTAGCGCCCGCTGGCCGGGTCCCGATGGGGACGGGATGGAGGCATTCCCTACTTCACCCGGCCGACGGCACGGCCCGCCGCCTCGATCATGGCGTAGCTGGCATGGTCGGCGGCGACCCAGCCGGTATAATGCGGCGGCATCAGGGTCCTGGCCTGTTCCTCCGAGATGCCGGTGGCGGCCTGCTGCAGCCCCTTGACCAGGGCCGGGTCCAGGCCCTTGCGCACGGCCAGCGCATCATTGGGCAGCGGCTCGCTGGTCCAGACGATCTTCACCTGGTCGGGCCTGACCAGACCCTTGTCCAGCATGGCGCGGAGATTGCGGTCATAGTCGGTGGCCAGATCGACCTGGCCGTTGGCCACGGCGGTGACATTGGCGGCGTGGCTGGCGCCTTCCCGGTATTGGAAGAAGCTCTTGGGGTCGATCTTCTGCGTCATGAACCAGTGCGTCGGGATCAGCCAGCCGCTGGTGGACCCCAGATCGGCGAAGCTGATGCTGCGTCCCTTGGCATCCGCGGGCCAGTTGACAATGGGCAGGTCCGGGCGGGCCAGCATGATGGCGTGGTAGGTGGGCTTGCCGTCATACTTCACCGTGGCGATCGCCTCCGCCCCGCCCTCGGCATGGGCCAGCACATAGCCCCACGGTCCCATCCAGGCCGCATCCACGGTGCCGCTGGACAGGGCGACGCTGATGCCGGCCCAGTCGGTGGTCACGGTCAGCTCGTAGGGCCGGCCCACGGCCTCGGCCAGATGCCTGAAGAACGGTTCGAACAGGCGGCGCGTGTCGGACGGACTGGCCTGGAACGGGGCCACGGCGAAGCGCAGCGGCTCGGCCGCCTGAACGCTCCAGGACAACAGGCCCAGCAGGGCCGTCAACAGAGTGAGAAGGCGCAGGCGCATGGCGGAGCATTCCTTGCGGTGGAGACTGGCCGGCACTATGGGCGGGGGAAACGCACCGGCAAAAGTCACAAGGGCGTTAGCGCCGGCACAAGGGGGCATGACAAAGGAGCCGCGCCGGCCCATGGTCTGGCCATGAAATCCCGTCCGCCCCCCGCCCCGATCCGGATCGAAGGGCCGCTGCTGGTGTTCGGCGGCCCCTATTCCAACCTCCAGGCCACCCGTGCCCTGCGTGCCGAGGCGGAGCGGCTGGGTATTCCGCCGCGGCACATCCTCTGCACCGGCGACGTGGTGGCCTATGGCGCCGATCCCGCCGCCACCGTGGCCCTGGTCCGCGACTGGGGCATCGCCGTCGTCGCCGGCAATGTGGAGGAGCAGCTGGGCCGCGGGGCCGGCGATTGCGGCTGCGGCTTCGGCAGCGGAACGGCCTGCGATCTGGCTTCGGCCCAATGGTACCGCTACGCCGATGCCCGCATCGACGACGAGGCCCGGGCCTGGATGCGGTCGCTGCCGGCCCGCCTGACGGTGGAACTCGCCGGCCTGCGTCTGGCCGTGCTGCACGGCGGAGCCACGGCCAGCAACCGCTTCCATTTCCCCTCCGCCGCCGACGCCGACCTGACGGCGGAGATCGCCCTCACCGGGGCCGATGGCGTGCTGTGCGGCCACAGCGGCCTTCCCTTCACCCGGCTGGCCGACGGCCGTTTATGGCACAATGCCGGGGTCATCGGCCTGCCGGCCGACGACGGCACGCCGCGCGTCTGGTACGGGCTGCTGACCCCGACGGCCGAGGGACTGCGCCTGGAGCACCGGGCGTTGGATTACGACTGGCGGGCGGCGCAGGCGGCCATGCAGTCCGCCGGACTGCCCCGCGGCTATGCCGCGGCGCTGGGCAGCGGCCTCTGGCCCAGCGACGATATCCTTCCGGCTGCGGAACGGTTACGGCGGGGGCAAAGGCTTGATCCGCCGGCTGTGACCGTCGTCGTTTCCGCCGGCGGAAAGGTCTGTCAAGCCGCACTGTCAATGGATGCAGCACGCTGAAGGAGGCCGCATGTCCGCCCTGTTCTCCCCGCTCCGCCTTGCCGGGCAGGAACTGCCCAACCGCATCGTCATTTCCCCCATGTGCCAGTACAGCGCCGAGGAGGGACGGGCCACCGACTGGCACATGATGCATCTGGGCATGCTGGCTACATCCGGCGCCGGGCTGGTGATGCTGGAAGCCACGGCGGTGGAACCGGAGGGCCGCATCTCCGCCGCCGATCTCGGGCTTTATGATGACGGCACCGAAGCGGCGCTGGCACGCGTGGTCGCGGCCTGTCACCGTTATGGCAGCGCCCGCCTGGGAATCCAGATCGCCCATGCCGGCCGCAAGGCGGGCGTCGCCGCCCCCTGGCAGGGCGGGGGACCCCTGGGGCCGGAGCAGCCCTGGCGCCGGGTCGGACCATCGGCCCTGTCCTTCGCCGAGGGCTGGCCGGTGCCGGAGGCGCTGAGCGACGGGGAGATGCGGCATCTGGCCCAGGCCTTCGCCGACACGGCGGCGCGGGCCGCCCGCATCGGCCTGGACGTGGCGGAGATCCACGCCGCCCACGGCTATCTGCTGCACCAGTTCCTGTCACCCATCGCCAACCGGCGCACGGACGATCATGGCGGGCCGCTGGAGAACCGCATGCGGTTCCCGCTGCGGGTGACGGAGGCGGTGCGTGCGGCCTGGCCCAAGGACCGGCCGCTGGGCGTGCGTCTGACCGGGTCCGACTGGCTGGAGGGCGGCATCACCGTGGAGGAGGCCGCAATCTTCGGCGAAGCGCTGCGCCAGCGCGGCGTCGATTTCCTGGATGTGACCAGTGGGGGCATCGCCCGTGCCTCCATCCCGGTGGGGCCGGGCTATCAGGTTCCCTTCGCCGCGGCGCTGCGCCAGCGCGTGGAGATCCCGGTCATGGCCGTGGGGCTGATCGTGGCGCCGGAGCAGGCGGAGCGCATCGTCGCCGACGGCCAGGCCGACCTGGTGGCGTTGGGCCGCACGGCGCTGGACGATCCGCGCTGGGCCTGGCATGCGGCACGGACGCTGGGGGCCACGGTGGCTTACGCCCCGCAATATGAGCGGGCGGCACCACAGGTCTGGCCGGGGCACACCTATCGCTTCGGCACCGATGCCATGAACTGACCGTGCCGGCGGGGTGTCGAGCGTCGGCGGCGCGGGTCACCGCATCGGGCGGGTCCATGGGGGCAGGTCGTCGCCAGGCGCAGCGGCATCGCCGGCCGCGGGCCGCAGGACGACGCCGGAGCCGATCCCCGGCACCTCGACAAAGACGACCCCCACCCGTTCCAGCGCGGCCTGCAGGGCCAGATGGTTGGCCCGCATCAGCGCATGCCGCCCCTGCTCGAAACTGCGGATGGTGCTGCAGCCGACACCGGACTGCCGCGCCAGATCCGCCTGGGACCAGTCGACCAGCGCCCGGGCCGCGCGGCATTGCGCAGCGGTAAGGCCGCCGGGTTGCTGGAAGGTGAAAGAAATGTCCGTTTCCATGGATGAAAACCGTTCACATGAACGTCTTTAATCACCATGTCATGTGGCGATCCCTCGCCGCGGATCCACCCCCATCACCATCATTCCAGGAGGCCTCCGCCCGATGCACCATTCGCCGCCCCTGATCGCCACCATCGCCATCGGTCTGGTCTTCGCCTTCGCGTTCGGCCTTGCCGCCAAACGCATCGGGCTGCCGCCGCTGGTGGGCTATCTGCTGGCGGGCGTGGCGGTTGGTCCCTACACGCCCGGCGTGGTGGCGGATTCCGATCTGGCGGCGCAGCTGTCGGAGTTCGGCGTCATCCTGCTGATGTTCGGGGTGGGCCTGCATTTCTCGGTCGGGGATCTATGGTCGGTGCGGCGCGTCGCCCTGCCCGGGGCCGTGGTACAGATCCTGGCGGCAACATTGGTGGGTGTCGGCGTGTCCGCCCTGTGGGGCTGGGACCTCAGCGCCGGGATCGTCTTCGGACTCTGCCTGTCGGTGGCCAGCACCGTGGTGCTGCTGCGGGCTCTGGAGGAGCGCGGGATGCTGGACAGCCCGGACGGCCGCATCGCCGTGGGCTGGCTGGTGGTGGAGGATCTGGCCATGGTGCTGGCGCTGGTGCTGCTGCCCGCCCTGGCCGACGCCGGCGCCGGTGGCGATACCGGGTCCGCCATCCCGTGGGCGGAGCTGGGCTTGACCATCGGCAAGGTGGCCCTGTTCGCCGCGGTCATGCTGGTGGCCGGACGCAAGGCCGTGCCCTGGCTGCTGGCCCACGTGGCCCGCACCGGCTCGCGCGAGCTGTTCACCCTGGCGGTGCTGGCTATCGCGCTGGGCATCGCCTTCGGATCCGCCGAACTGTTCGGTGTCAGCTTCGCCCTGGGTGCCTTCTTCGCCGGCGTGGTGCTGAGCGAAAGCGACATGTCCTATCAGGCCGCCGCCGACAGCCTGCCGCTGCAGGACGCCTTCGCCGTGCTGTTCTTCGTCTCGGTCGGCATGCTGTTCGATCCCATGGTGCTGCTGCACAGCCCCTTCTCGGTGCTGGCGGCCCTGGGCATCGTCATCCTGGCCAAGTCCGCCGCGGCCTACGGGCTGGTGCGGCTGCTGGGCCACGGCCCCCGCACGGCGCTGACCATCTCCGCCAGTCTGGCCCAGATCGGTGAATTCTCCTTCATCCTGGCCGGGCTCGGCATCTCGCTGGGCATGCTGCCGGAACAGGGGCGCGATCTGGTGCTGGCCGCCGCCATCCTGTCCATCACCCTCAACCCGCTGGTCTTCACCCTGGCCGACCGGCTGGCCGTGCGGCTGGAGGGCCGCCGCTCCGACGCGGCGGCGGCCGAAGCCGCGGCCGCGACCGAACCGGTCCCCGCCAGCATCAGCGGCCATGCCGTGGTCGTCGGCCATGGCCGTGTCGGGGCCCTGGTCTGCCGCCTGCTGGCGGAGCGCGGCCGCCCCTTCGTGGTCATCGAGCTGGACCGCCGCCGGGCCGAGGATCTGCGCACCAAGGGGCTTGAGGTGGTCTGGGGCGATGCCGGTGCCCCGGATGTGCTGGAGGCCGCCGGCGTCGCCCGTGCCCGGCTGCTGGTGATGACCGCCCCCGGTGCCGCCCAGGCCCGGCGGGTGGTGGCGGCGGCCAAGGCCGCCAATCCACGGGTCGATACGGTGGTCCGCGCCCAGGGCGAAGGCGAAATGGCCTGGCTGGAGCGCCACGGTGTCGGCATGGCCGCCACCGGCGAGCGCGAGTTGTCGCTGGCCATGTCCGGCTATGCGCTGGTGCGGCTGGGCGTGCCCGAGGCCGAGGTACGGGCCATCATCCAGCGGCTGCGCGGCGAATTGCGCGTCGGCGCCGGCCTGGACGGGGCCGGCGCCCCGACCCGGGCGCCGGAACTGCGGCCACACCGGGACGGAGAGGCCGTGGACGCCGGAATCGGCAAGGGATGAGCAGAGCCGCCGCCCGCAAGCGCGGCGGACACTCGCTCAGGCCGACTGGCGGCGGTATTCCGCCGGCGAGACGCCGACCTCCTTCTTGAACGATTTACAGAAATAATTGACGTCGTTGTAGGACAGCTCCGCCGCGATGGCGGTGATGGAGCGGTCGGTCTCGCGCAGCATTTCCTTGGCGATCTCGATGCGGCGGCCGGTGAGATAAGTGACGAAGTTGATGTTCAGCGCCTTCTTGAACATGCGGCTGAGATAGGAGGGGCTGATATCCGCATATTCGGCCGCATCCTCCAGCGTCACGCGGCGCATCATGTTGCGCTCGATATAGTCGAGCACCTTCTTCACCGTGGTGGAACTGCCGCCGAAGCGCTCACCGTCCCGATCGAACAGCAGATCGACCAGACCGAGGAAGACATCCAGCACCACCTTGGCACTCTGGTCGTCGGCCGGCAGCGATTGCAGCCCCATGATCTGACGGCTGAGCCCGTCCGGGATGGTCAGCCCCTTCTCCCGTACCAGACCGACCACGGCGGAGGAGAAGCCCAGCAGCAGGCTGCGCGGGTCCTCCCCCTGCTGCGTCCCCTGCTGGGCATAGATCCATTCCACATGCCGGCGCACCAGGGCGATGCTGTCCTGATAGGCGTTCTGGCCCAAAAGCTCGGCCAGCCGCTCGGCCAGGACCCGGCAGTGCCGGGCCGTGCCCAACTGCAGGATGCAGGACTGGATGGTCGCCACCAGGGCCGGCGTGCGGATCGGCTTCAGCAGATACTCGTCCACCTTCAGCTGAATGGCCGTGTGGGTCATCTCGAAGAAATCGTAGGCCGTGGTGATGATGACCTTGGTGTCGGCGCGCTTGCGGCGGAGATGACGCACCACCTCCAGCCCGCTCATCAGCGGGATGTTGATGTCCACCAGCATGATGTCGATCTCATGCTGATCGATCAGCTGAACCGCCTCCAGCCCGGTCCGCGCCTCCCCCAGGATGCGGATGCCATCCACATGCTCGGTCAGGATGGTCCGGAGCGCCTGGCGTTCCAGTTCCTCGTCCTCGACGATCACCACGCCGTACATCAGTTCCTCCGGCCCCGGTTCACCCGTTGCAGGGGTCATACTGCAGCGGGAAGCGCATGCGCACGCGCGTACCACCACCCGGGATATGGGGGCTTTCGATCTGGAGTCCGTATGCGTCACCGAAGAAGTGGCGCAGACGGCTGTCGACATTGTGCAGGCCGATGCTGGTGCGGCCATGCTGGTCGGCGGTGCCGGCCAATGCCGTGCGCACGGTTTCCGCATCGACACCGTCGCCGTTGTCCAGTACCTCCAGGATCAGGTCGCGCCCGTCGTCCCGCGCGGTGATCCGGATCTCGCCACCGGCTTCCCGCGGCTCGATGGCATAGTTGATGCTGTTCTCCACAATGGGCTGCAACACCATGAAGGGGCAGAGCACATAATCGTAGCGGCGGTCCACATCGAGGGCGAAAGTGAAGCGGTCGCCCATGCGGATCTTCTGGATGTTCAGATAGTTGCGCACATGCTCCATCTCGTTCTGGAAGGGCACGATCTGCGACCGGCTCTTCTTCAGGATGTAGCGCATCATGTCGGAGAAGGCGTAGAGGATCTCCTCGGTCTGGTGGGCCCGTTCCTTCAATGCCAGCCGGCCGATGGTGTTCAGCACATTGAACAGGAAGTGGGGATTGACCTGATAGGCCAGCGCCTGCAGCTGCGCCTCACGCAGCGACTTCTCCAGCTCAAGCCGGCGCTTGGATTCCTCCATCACCCGCAGATCCTGGGCGCTGCGCTCCTGGCTCTCGGCGTTGGAATAGCTCTCCTCCACCAGATAGGCCGCCATGTGGAACAGGGCATAGGCCGCCGAACGCAGCTTCTGATAGGGTATCTCCTGGACCTTCTCGCGCAGGGCGCGCAGATGCGGGTCCTGCTTCCAGCTGTCGTCCGGCGGACTGATGAAGGCCAGCGGCAGATCACGCCCCTCGCGCAGCAGCACCTGGCCGGAGATCACCGCCCCCAGATACTGGTCGCGGACGATGATCGGCGCGGCGAAGTCCACCAGGCCGGAATGACACTGGTAGATGCTGGGCTCGCCCGTCAGCAGGGCCCGGCGCCCGCCATCATCATCGCAGCGGAAGCAGAGATCGCGACGGTCTGCCGAGGTCCGGATGGCGTGGCAGAAGGCGGAAAAATTGCTGGGTGTTGTCAGCGGCGTGCCATGGTCGTCGACAATGATCATGGCGATGCCGGTGGCGCCGCTGAAATTGTCCTGGACCTTCTGCAGCATCTCGACGCTGATCAGATCCTGGAGACGCAAAGACTGACCCATGCCGAATCCCCAACTGGCATGGCCGCCCGCGGCCCCCGGGGTGATCCCGTGCAAAGGGCGCGCCGCGCGTCCACGCGATTCGTGCGCTCCCATTGAAATCCCTCGTTCTCCCTGCCGAAATGCCCATAGGCCGCCATCCGGCGGATTATGGTCCGGTTGGGATCGGAGCCTCCGATCCCACCGCATACGGACAAGGGAAAGACTTGCCGCACTGCCGCACTTGACCGATCGATGTCGGCGGTTTCCGTCCCGAAGGTATCAATGGATACCGTTTGGCGGGAGTTTGGCCGATGACGAGGGCAAGTGCAACCATGGATCTTGTCGCAAGCCCCCGGACACACATTAGTTCTGATAGCATACCATTATGTGTGCGCTCGGATGCCTACATGCCACCCCTCCCCGGCACGGACGGGCGTCACGGCCGGAGCCGCCCGCCCGCAACGGGTGTCCGGCCGCCGCCGGGATGGCCGCCGGACGCCCCGCTCAGCCGCCGATGATGCAGCGCAGGCCCAGCCCTTCGACCACGCCCTTCAGTTCATCGACCGTGGTCTTGGGCAGGGTCGGGGTATTGCCCATGGGATAGGGCCGGCCCAGCAGATCGTACTTGTTCTCCCCATAGGTGTGATAGGGCAGCAGATGCACGGTATCGACATTGTGCATCAGCTTGGCGAACCGGCCGATGGCCTCCACCGCCGGGCGGTTGGCATTGACGCCGGGCACCAGCGGCACCCGCACCACGGCCTTGGTGATGGTGGAGATGCGGATGGCGTTCTCCAGGATCTGCCGGTTGTCGACACCGGTATTCTCCTTGTGAACGGCCGGATCGATGGACTTCAGATCGACCAGGGCCTGGTCGACGAAGGGCATCACATCCTCCACCACCTCCTTGCTGGCATGGCCGGTGGTCTCCATGGCCGTGTGCCAGCCCTTCTCCTTGCAGGCCTTCAGCAGCTCGCGGGCGAAGTCGGATTGCACCAGGGGCTCGCCGCCGGACAGGGTGATGCCGCCGTTGGAACGGCGATAGGTGGTGGCGTCCTTCTGCAGTTCCTGCACCACCTGCCACACGGTCATGCGCCGGCCCTTCATCACCAGGGCGTTGGGCAGGCAGACCTCGGCGCAGGCCCCGCAGGAGATGCAGCGGCTGCGGTCGATGAAGGTGGGGTTGGCGAAGGAGATCGCGCCCTGCTTGCACACCTCGATGCAGCGGTTGCACTGGGTGCAGGCCGACTTCTGGTACATCAGGATGGGCTGCGGACGCTGGGATTCCGGGTTGCTGCACCAGCGGCAGGACAGGGGGCAGCCTTTCAGGAAGACGATGGTGCGGATACCCGGCCCGTCATGGACCGAATAGCGCTGGATGTCGAAAACCGTGCCTTCCTGTTCATATCGGGTCGGGGTCATGGGTGTCTCCTCGGGCTCTGGGCTGCGCGTTCGCGCCGCGTCTGGGGCGCCATTTTGCGTTCAGAAGGCGCTCATTTCCCTCTGGATGGCCTCCATGGCGGCATGGACCGCGGAGGTCTCCCCGAAGAAAGCCAGGGTTGAAACATGCTGGGGACAGCTGCCGTACAGCTCCACCGTGTGGACATTGGAGGATTTGCCGGCGATATCCGCGAAGAAGAAGAGATCCGTCACGCTGGTCTGGACCAGCCCGACGGCGTCGTAGCGATGCCGCCGCAGAAAATCGCGGGATTCCGGGCGCATCCGCCGTTCCAGCATCTCCACCACTTCGGGGGTCGGCGCGCTGATGATCCGTGCAGTCATAATGGGATCTCCTGGGTCCGGAACCTCATCCCCCCGGGGCGGCCCCGGGGGGATCGGCCATTCATCCTCAGCGGACGTTCAGCGCCTCGACCATCACGCACTTGCGGCGGCGGGCGAAGGACTTGGCCGAGGTCAGCCCCTCCCCCGTGGGGCCGGCGATGGTGAAGGTGGAATAGCCCTCGCCGCCAGCGCCGAGGCCGGCATAGGACGGGCCGTTCTTCACGAAGATCGTGGTCTGGATCAGCTTCGCCATCTTGGTGAGCTTGCGCACATTGGTGGAATGCATGATGGCGGTGTGGCGATTGCCATGCTCCACCTCGACGGCCACGTCGATGGCCTCGTCCACGTCCTTGACCCGGACCAGCGGCAGGATCGGCATCATCAGCTCCTCCTGCACGAACGGATGCTCCTTCGGCACATCCATGACGATGATCTTGATGCTGGCATCGGCCGCGATGCCGATCTTGTCCAGCAGCCACACCGCGCTCTTGCCCACGCAGGAGGTCTGCGGGCCGCCCTTGTCCGTCAGCACCACCTTCTGCAACGCCGCGATCTGGGCCGGGTCGGTCAGTTCGTAGGCGCCGTTCTTCTTCAGGTTGAACAGCAGATAGTCGGCGATCTGATCGACCGCGATGATCTCCTTCTCGGCGACACAGGGCACGTTGTTGTCGAAGCTGCAGCCATTGACGATGTCCTTGGCCGCCTTCTCGATGTCGGCGGTCTCGTCCACCACCACGGGCGGATTGCCGGCACCGGCACCGATGGCCTTCTTGCCCGTGGACATCACCGCCTTGACGATGGCGGGGCCGCCGGTGGCCACCAGCATCCGCACCTTGGGATGGGCCATCAGGGCGTTGGTGTTCTCGATCGACGGCTTGGACACCGTCACCACCAGATTGGCCGGTGCCCCGAGATCGGCCAGCTTGCGATTGATCAGCTGCACCAGCAGCAGCGACACCTTGCGGGCGCGCGGATGCGGGCTGAACACCACGCTGTTGCCGGCGGCCAGCATGCCGATGGAGTTGCAGATGATGGTCTCGGTCGGGTTGGTGGTCGGGGTGATGGCCCCGATGACGCCGTAGGGCGAGTATTCCACCAGGGTCAGGCCATTGTCGCCGCTCTGCGCGTCGGTGGTCAGATCCTCGGTGCCCGGCGTCTTCTCCGCGGCCAGCCGGTTCTTGATCAGCTTGTGCTCGACATTGCCGATGCCGGTTTCCTCCACCGCCATGCGTGCCAGGGTCTCCAGCGTCGCCGGGCAGAGCACCACATCGCGGATGCCCTGCACGAAGCGCTCGCGGTCGGCCATGGTACACAGCAGATACTGCCGCTGGGCCAGGGCCGAAGCCTCCACCGCCTCGTCCATGGTGGCGAAGACGCCATCGCCGCAATCGGTCGGGGCCGCCACCGTGGCTGCCGGCGCGGCCGGCGTCAGGCTCTGCTCCCCCACCACCTTGGCGATGATGCGGGCGATGGGATCATCGGCAGCCGTCTTGCCGGCGCCGGCTTTCCAGCCGCAACCGGCCGGATCGGGCACATGCGGAGCCGGCTGGCCGCCGGCCAGGGCCTTGGCGATGGCCTGTTCGATCAATCCTGCTGCCGATTGGCCCGTCGCCAGTGGCCTCGTCACGGCGGCCGGCTCCGCGGATGGGGGCGGCGGCGCATCGGCAGCCGCGCCATAGGCTTCGAGCACCTTGGCCACCGCGGCGGCGATCTGTCCGTCATTCATCATCGTTCACTCCTTCAGGCCGGTTCCCTGATCATTCCGAAAAAGTCTGCAGCGCCTGGGCGGCGATACGCACATCCTGCTCCGCCGTCCCGCCGCTGATGCCGATAGCGCCCACCACCACCCCGCCGCTGCGGCAGGGAAGGCCGCCGCCGAACAGCACGACGCGGCCCTGGTTGGTGGTCTGGATGCCGTAGAGGGGCTGGCCCGGTTGGGCCAGACGCCCCAGTTCGTCGGTCGGCAGCCGGAAGGCCGCCGCCGTGAATGCCTTGTTGATGGCGATGTCGGTGCTGCCCGGCAGGGTGCCGTCCATGCGCTGCAGCAGCATCAGGCTGCCGGCGGCATCGGCGATGGCGACGACCACCGGCACAGCCAGATCCTGGGCCGCCCGCTCCGCCGCTGCGGCCAGCCTCTTGGCCTGCTCCAGCCCGAAGGCCGGGCGGTCGGCCAGGGCCGCGACCGTGGCACGGACCAGCGCGGCAAGCGTTTCCTTGTCTGTGGCGGGATGGGTGGACATCACAACCTCCCCCCGCCCACGGTCTCCACCGTGTCGACGATGCCGACGATGGCGGAGTCGACCACGGAATGGTCGTGGCCGCTGGCCCGGCGGGCGGCGCTGCCCTGGGCGACGATGACGGTCTCGCCATTGCCGGCGCCCACCGTGTCCACCGCGATCTCCGTCGATCCCTCGGGCTCCAGCATCTCCGTCAGCCGCGCCACGATCAGCAGCTTGCAGCCGGAGAGCGAGGAGTCCTTGCTGGTGGAGACCACCGTGCCGATGACTTTGCCCAGATACATGAGACTCCTCCGTCTATCCCTGGATGAGACGAATGTTGCGGGTGCGCAGCAGATCCGCCGCCGCCGGGGTCACCAGCACACCGGCGGGCAGCCGGATGTCGGGACCGGCGCACAGGGCGGCATCGCTGCGGCTGAAGATTCTGGCGGTACGCGGCGGCGCGGAGAGGGTCGGCTTGGAGGCGGCCGCATCGGACGGCGGGACCTGCCGCCCCGCCGGCTGTCCCGCCGCCGTGCCGGTCAGCGTCGCGGCGAGCTTGCCGGCCAGTTTGTCGGCCGTGGTCAGACGCACGCCGTAGCCGCGCAACACCTCGAGATTGGCGCGCAGGCGCGCCCTGTAGCTGTCGGCCACCTGGAAGCCGCGGGCGGCCCGCTGGGGATTGTCGGGGCAGCAGCCATCGACGGCGGCGATCACGCCCTTGCCCGTCTCCAGCGCCCGCGCCAGCAGGTACGACGCCAGGCTGTCGCGCAGCACACCGGCCACCTTGGCCGCCGTGGTCACGGTCAGCGTCGGCACCACCACCAGGCCGCTGCCATCGAGCAGGCGGTCCAGCGCGGCGGCGTCGGCCGGGACGGCGACGTCGCCCAGCGCCCGCAGCCGCGCGGCGGGGACCAGCCCCTCGGCCCGCGGCGACAGCACGGCGGTGAAGACCCAGCCGTCGCGGCGCAGCGCCTCCAGCCCGGCCAGAGCCGGCTCCAGCCCCAGATCGGTGCCGGTGAACAGCAGCAGGGCCGTGCGGCGGCGGGCCTGCAGGGCGGCGACTACACGGTCGGACAGGCAGTCCACCAGAGCCTGCACGATGAGGAGGTCGAGGTCGGTCGGGGTCATGCCGCACCTCCGGCCGGTCCGGCCTCGTAGAGGGCGATGCCCAGCGGAGTCACCAGCAGCGGCTCGGCCGGCTTCACCACCGTGCGGCCGGTGGCCTTGCGCAGGACCTGCTCGAACTGGTCGAAGCTGCAGGCGCCACCAACGATGTAGATGGTGTCCACCGCATGGCCCTGCAGGCAGCGGTTCACGATGGCGGCCATCTTCTCCACCACCGGCTGGACCACCGGGAAGACCTCCCGGTCCAGGGCCGGGTCGGTCTTGCGGGCCTCGGCCTCGGGGATGGACAGGCCATAGGCGCCGGCCAGGACCAGAGTCATATGGGTGCCGCCGGTGGCCTCGTCGTCGGTGAAGACCACCTTGCCGTCGCGCAGGATGCTGATGCCGGTGGTCCCGCCGCCCACATCGACCACAGCGCCATCGCGCACCCCCAGCAGCCGGGCGGCGGCCGACGGTTCGTCGATGATCTCCGCCACCTCGAAGCCGGCGGCCTCGACCACATTGGCGATGGCTTTGACATTGCCGTGATGGATGCCCGGCGGGATGGCGGTGGCGGCGTGGAGCAGATCGCAGCCGAGGCGCTGCTCCAGCTCGGCCTTCAAGGCCCGGACCGCCGAAACCGCCCCCACATAGTCCACGACGATACCATCGCGGACCACGGTCGAGGGGAAGGTCGCGCCCGTCACCGGGCGGTTGGCCGCGTCCACCACGGACAGCACGATGTTGGCCGTGCCCAGATCGACGCCGACCTTCAGCGGACCGCCGCTGCGCTCCTCCACCGGCAGGCAGGCAGCCTCCCGGATCAGGCGGGCGAAGTCCCGCAGGGTCGTATCCACATCGATGTCAGGCAGGGCGGGCATGGCGCTGTCTCCCGTGAAACCGCGGGTGCGGTCCTCAGAGCGGACGGATGCGGACGAGGTCGTCGTTCTTGAGGCCGAGGGCGTTGGCCTCCTCCACGTCGATGTGCATTTCCAGGGCCGACGCCTCGGCCGCGCGGACCGCCACATGGCGCAGGATGCCGCCACGGGCGCCGGTGATCTCCACATCCACCTCCTGGCCGTTGCGCAGGCCCAGACGGGCGGCCGTGGCCGGGGTCATGTGGATATGGCGCAGGGCGACGATGACGCCGTTCTGCTTCTGCACGCGGCCCTGCGGCCCGATGATCTCCAGCCCCGGCGTATCGTCGAGCTGGCCGGACATGCGCAGCGGCGCCCGCAGGCCGAGGGTGAAGCCGTCGGCCACCGAAATCTCGATCTGGGTCTCGGCCCGCACCGGCCCGAGCACACGGACCTTGGACAGGCTGCCCTTCGGCCCCTTCAGCGTCACCGTCTCCTCGGCGGCGTACTGGCCCGGCTGCTTCATCGCCTTCATGCGATGCAGTTCCGCGCCCGGACCGAACAGGATCTCCATGTCGGCGCGGGAAAGGTGGATGTGCCGGTTGGACACGCCGACCGGAACCAGGAACGGGTCCTGCGCCCCACCGGGGGTGGTCTGCGGGTTCATCTCGCCCAGGATCTGGCGGATGACCCGCTCAATGGTGTCTTGCTGCAGTTCCATGATGTCTGGCGCCGAAGCGTCCCAATGACGGAAGGGCTTGGATGGAAGGGCGGACGGCCCGCATTACCGGGCCGCCCGGCCCCGAAGATCTCAGCCGGCGCGCGGCAGGATCTTCTCCACGTCCGCATGCGGACGCGGGATGATGTGCTTGGACACCACCGAACCGACCTTCTCGGCCGCGGCGGCACCGGCATCGACGGCGGCCTTCACGGCGCCGACATCGCCCCGGACCAGGACCGTCACCAGACCCGACCCGATCTTCTCGTACCCGACCAGCGTCACGTTCGCGGACTTGGTCATGGCATCGGCCGCTTCGATCGAGCCCACCAGGCCCTTCGTCTCGACCATTCCCAATGCTTCGCCAATCATCATCGTTCTCCTCTCAGGCATCGCGCCTGTTCTTGGGTTTTCCGGACTTCCCGACCGGAGGCCGGGGACCGGGCGGCGTCGGCCGCGGAGGCTGCGGGACCGGCGGCGCCGCCAGCGGGCCGGCCGGCGGAGCCGGCGGGGGATCGACCAGCGGCGGAGCCGGCGGAGGATCGGCCAGGGGCAGGGCCACCGGTGTCTCGACCGGCGGTGAAGCCGTCAGGGCCGCCACCGGCTTCGGCGCGGGCTGTGCCGGCGGTGTCACCGCAGGCGCAGCCGGTGCCGGTGCAGCAGCCGGTGCTGCGGTCGGTTCAGAGGGCGGGGCCGGCGGGGGGACCGGTGGCGACGGCGGGGCGGGCGGAGCCGGAGGAGGTGGAGCCGGCGTGGCCCCGACGGTGGCCGCATTGACGACCAGAGCGTCGATGCCGGCCGCCGGCCGGGCGATCACCCGGGTGGACACGACCCGGTTGATCTTCGCCGCGGCCGCCGCAGCGGCTGCCACCGCCGCGTTGACCGCCCCCACTTCCCCCTGCACCTTGACGACCGCCATGCCGTCGCCGCGGGTCAGCTCGTAACCCACCAGGGCGACGTTGGCCGACTTGACGGCCGCATCCGCCGCTTCGAAGGCAGCGGCCAGACCAACCGTCTCGATGAGGCCAAGGCTGAGTTGCGCCATGATGGAACCTCCCCGACGCCGTTAGATGTACGGCGTCGTGCTGGACTTGATCTCCGCCGGGTCCAGGGTGCCCAGGACCTTCTTGCCGACTTCCCGCGCGGCGATGATCGCCTGGCGGACGGCACCGGAGTCGCCGCTGAACATGAAGATCACTTCGTTGCTGAAGCTGGTCCCGTTGCCCGGCGAGGCATAGCCGACGGCATTGACCGTGGCCGCCTTGGCCGCGGTGTCGGCCAGCAGCACGCCGATGGCGGCCGGCGCACCGACGGTGATGCCGAAGGCCTGGCCCATGGGAGCACCGAAGGCCTTGTTCAGGGCATAGCTGGCGCGGGCGGAGTACTGGAACTCCAGGTGGCCGGCCGGCGAGCCGTAGACATCGCCGAAGGTGCGGTCCAGTTCCTTCAGGGTGACCTCGACGGCCCGGCGGGCGTCGGAGACATCCTCGGCACCGAACAGGATCAGGCAGCCATGGCCCGCCCCGCCCTCGGTGTCGCGGGCCAGCTCGATCAGCACCACCTCGCTGTTGGTGGCCTTCACCGCCTCGTCAGCGGCGAAGATGTGCGGACCGGCACCGGTGCGCCCGCCGATGATGCCGATGGACCGGTACTTCGGGTTGATCTTCATCTTCTCGTGGAGCAGCGGGTCCACGTTGGCGATGACCAGACCCACGGTGTGGCCGATGGCCGTACCCACGAACTCCGTCAGGCCGCACCCGGCCAAGGCACCGAAGGGCTTGGCGGAGCTGGTCTGGGGCTCGGTGGTGCCCATCTTGCGCACGACCTCGCCGATGATCTTGTCGACCAGTTCGTCTTTCATGGCAGATCCCTCTTCTTCAAATCCCGGTGACTACTCGGCCGCGGCCTTGCTGGTGCCGCGCGGCAGGATCTTCTCCAGCTCGGTATGCGGGCGCGGGATGACGTGGATGGAGATGACCTCGCCCACCTTGCCGGCGGCGACGGCACCGGCATCGGTGGCCGCCTTCACGGCGCCCACATCGCCCCGGACCATCACGGTCACCAGGCCCGAGCCGATCTTCTCGTAGCCCACCAGGGCCACATTGGCGGACTTGACCATGGCGTCGGCCGCTTCGATCGCGCCGACCAGCCCTTTGGTTTCCACCATGCCCAAAGCTTCCTGTTGCATCGCTTGCTCCCTCGTTTCGCTCGTTGAAACTCACTTCATGGTGTCGGCTCAGCCGGCGACCGCCCGGATCAGCTGCCGCACCTCGTCCGCCGTGGGACGACGCGGGTTGCTGGCCGTGCAGGCATCCGCCAGGGCGGCGTTGACCAGATCCTGTTCGATGGAGGTGCAGGAGGCGGGGTCGATGCCCGCCGCCCGCAGGGTTACCGGAATGCCCAGCCGCTCGTTGAGGCGCGACAGGGCCTTGGCCAGGCTGGCGGCGCCGGCCCGCGGGGTCGAAGCCTCCAGCCCCAGCCGGGCGGCGATGGCGGCATAGCGCCCCGCCGCCGGCAGGCAGCTGCCGAAATCGGCCGAGAGGCCGGCATTGTACGCGACCACCAGCGGCAGCAGCATGGCGTTGATGCGTCCATGCGGGATGTGCAGCTGGCCGCCGATGGCATGGGCCAGACCATGGTTCAGGCCCAGACCGGCGGCATTGAAGGCCATGCCGGCCATGCAGGAGGCGTTGTGCAGCGCCGTGCGGGCCGCCAGATCGGACCCGTCATCGAACACCCGCGTCAGGTTCGCGAAGGCCAGGCTGACCGCCTTCTCCGCGAACGCGTCGCTGAAGTCCGAGGCACCGACGGCGACATAGGCTTCCAGGGCGTGGGTGATGACATCCATGCCCGTGTCCGCCGTGACCTTGGCCGGCACGCTCAGCACCAGCTCCGGGTCCAGCACGGCGATGTCCGGCACCAGCCCGTCCCCGCGCAGCGGGTGCTTCAGCCCCCGCTCCGGTTCGGAGATCACGGCGTAGCAGGTCACCTCCGAGCCGGTGCCGCTGGTGGTCGGCACGGCCGCCAGCTGGATCGGCCAGACAGTGGCCGCCGCCTCGCGCAGGGTGGCCAGGATGGCCTTGGCCGCGTCGATGGCGGACCCGCCACCGATGGCCAGCAGCACATCCGGACGGAATTCGGCCATGCGGCCGGCCCCCTTGACCACGTCCTGCAGGGGCGGCTCCGGCACCACCTGGCTGAACACCTCCACCTCACAGGGTGGCAGTTTGGCCCGAATCCGGTCCACCACCCCCGACTTCACCATGAAGGCGTCGGTGATGATGCCCACCCGTTTGCCGGCGAACGCGCCGAACCGTCCGTACATGCCGGGGCCGGACACGATCTCGGTTTTCAGGAAGAAACGCTGGAATCCGGTCATAACCGCCTGTCCTTATTCATCGTTTGCCGGGTTCCCGCAGGGGAGGAGGAAACCACCTCCCCCACGGGGTACGTCCCGATCCCCGCTCAGAACGTCTGCTCCGTGCGGCTGATGATGTCGTCCTGCACTTCCTTGGCGAGGACGACGAACTGGGCGCTGTAGCCGGCGACGCGGACCACCAGATCCCGGTACTTCTCCGGCTCACGCTGGGCGGCCAGCAACGTCTCACGGTCGATGACGTTGAACTGGACATGCATGCCCTTGTGGTCGAAGTAGCTGCGGACCATGCCGGCGAAGTTGCGCAGGCCGTTCTCGCCGGCCAGAGCGGTCGGCAGGAACTTCTGGTTGTACAGCGTCCCGTTCGACGCGATGAAGTGGTCGAGCTTGGCCACCGAGTTGGCCGCCGCGGTCGGGCCGTTGACGTCCTTGCCCTGGCGGGGCGACACGCCGTCGGCCAGCGGGGCCTTGGCCAGACGGCCATCGGGCAGGGCACCGACATCCTTGCCGAACAACACGTTGGCCGACACCGGGTAGATACCGGCCTGGAACTGGCCGCCACGCGGGTTCTTGTACTTCTCGACCTCGCGGCAGTAGATCTGGGCGCACTTGCGAGCGACCATGTCCACTTCGTCGATGTCGTTGCCGAAGCTGGGAGTGTTGTCCAGCAGACGGCGGATGTTGTCGAAGTCGGCGGAACCGCTGCCGGTGCTGGCCGGCGTGCCGCCGGACAGGGTGCGGTAGACCTCGCCCTTCAGCGCCGACACATCCAGCGAGCCGGCGCTGGCCAGAACCTTCTTCACCGCGGCATAGACCTGCTCCTCGGAGAAGGCACCGGTGCCGGCCGTGGTAGTGGCCGGGGCGCCGCCGCCGACGGCATAGCCGAAGTTGGCGTCCAGGGCCTTCTTCAGGTCGCCCAGCGACAGCTTCTTGTCGTCGAAGATGTGCTTCTTCATGGCGTACACGGAGTCACCCGTGTCGGCCACGCCGAAGGCCTGCGGACCCGTGAAGTTGTAGATGGCGCCGCCTTCCTGGACCGACTTGCCGCGGCCGATGCAGTCGTCCACCAGGGCCGACAGGAAGGGCAGCGGGCAGCGCTCGGCATGGGCAAGGTCAACGCAGTTGTCAGCCTCGGCCAGATAGTAGACGAAGTATTCCATCTGCTTCTGGAAGGCGGCGTAGAACTCGTCGATGCTGCGGAAGGCGGTCAGCTCGCCAGTGACCGGCCCCAGCTGCTTGCCGTTGGCGCGGCCGTTGTTCAGGGTGATTTCCAGAACCTTGGCCACGTTGAAGAAGGCGGCGTCGTGCCAGCCCTCGGTACGGTGGATGGCCTGGGGCTCCACGCAGCCGACGATGCCGTAGTCGCGGGCGTCCTTCAGGGCCACGCCGCGGTTCTGCAGCGCCGGGATGATGACCTCGTCATTGTACATGGCGGGGACACCGAGGCCGAGGCGTGTCACCTCGCAGGCCCGGTACAGGAACTCGTCCGGCGTACCCTGCCAGACGCGGATGGAGAAGGACGGCGCCGGCAGACGCACATGGGCCGTGGCTTCCATGCACATGTAGGAGACGTCGTTGGTGGCATCCAGACCGTCCTCGGTCTGACCGCCGACGCAGAGGTTCTGGAA
The DNA here is from genome assembly GCF_003336875.1 of Oleisolibacter albus. Taxonomy (GTDB): domain Bacteria; phylum Pseudomonadota; class Alphaproteobacteria; order Azospirillales; family Azospirillaceae; genus Niveispirillum; species Niveispirillum album. The sequence continues at coordinate 62,669 of NZ_QGNJ01000018.1, forward strand.
CACGGCGTAGCCGGCGAAGGCCTGGGCCGAAACCTCGTCGCGGGTCTTGTTGACGTCGTTCAGCTTGATCCAGATGCAGTCGACCAGCTCCTGGGCGAACTCCTGGCTGATGGACTTGTCCGCAACCAGGTACGGGTACATGTACTGGTCGAACCGGCCCGGCGAGATGGAATGGCCGCTGGATTCGATCTGCAGCAGGATCTGCACGAACCAGAAGGCCTGGCAGGCCTCGTAGAAGGTGGTGGCGCCGCATTCCGGCACCCGGGCGCAGTTCTTGGCGATCTGCAGCAGCTCGGCCTTGCGGGCCGGGTTGCTCTCGGTCTGGGCCAGTTCCTGGGCCTTGGCGGAATAACGGTGCGCGAAGTTGATCGCCGCGGTGTAGGCGATGATGACGCCGTTATAGAACTGCTGCTTCTTGATGTAGTCCGGGTCGGTGCGGTCCATCTTCTCCATGGCCTGCACCGCCTCGGCGATGACGCCCCGGAAGCCGATCTTCAGGACCTTGCCGTAATCCACGCAGACGTGGCCGACGCCGCCATAGAAGTAGTTGCCGACGGTGAAGACGCCGTTGGCGATGCAGTCCTTGGCTTCCTGCGACATGTAGGAGGACGCCAGGTCACTGGTGGTCCGGCCAGGCCAGTACTTGAAGGCCTCGTGCAGCTGGGCTGCCGTTTCCTTGGGGATCTGGAACGGGTCCGCCAGGCGGGTGCCCATGGTATCGAATTCCTTTTCGACCCAGTCGAAGGAGAATTCGGGGCAGATCTCGGTGGAGCGCGGGTTGCGGGTGATGGCACCGACGATCAGCTCGTCGTCGCGGATGGTCACCGGCAGATTGTTGAAAATCTTCTCCGCCACCTTGGCGCGGCGCAGGATCGGGGGCAGCCCTTCCGTTTCCTTATAGGCTTCGGTCACCAGAACCGCCCGGTCCGCCTCGACATAGGGCGTTGCATTGAGAATCTGGTTCTTCAGCCGCAGCACTCGATCGGTCGGTTTGGAAAAACCCTTCTCGATCATGACATCCTCCACATAGGGGTTCTTCGGATTTGCTTGTTCGCCACCAGGTCCTGACGCCGGGATACGGGTCTCAGTGCAGGACGCTCACGCCAAGAAGGCGCAGGAATTCGCGCAGCAGGGCCGGATGGGCCGGCCAGGCCGGCGCGGTTGCCAGATTGCGGTCGACCAGGGCTTCGTGCGGTTGCAGCGCTGCGAAAACCCCGCCGGCCAAAGCCACCTCGGGTGCCACGGCCGGATACGCGGTCAGCCGGCGCCCGCGGACCACATCGGCCGCCGTCAGGATCTGGATGCCGTGGCAGATGGCCGCCACTGGCAGGTCCCGAACCATGAAGAAGCGGACGATTTGAAGTACAGCAGGATCAAGACGCAAATATTCGGGAGCGCGTCCACCCGTGACATAGAGGCCGGCATACCGCCCGGGATCCACGTCCCGGAAGGACGCGGTGAGCCGGAACAGGTGCCCCGGCTTCTCGGTATAGGTCTGATCGCCCTCAAAGTCATGAATGGCCGTTTTCACAAGATCACCGGCGGTTTTCCCAGGGCAAACCACATCCACTCCAAACCCCACTGCTTCCAGAGCTTGGAATGGCACCATGATTTCATAGTCTTCGGAAAAATCACCGGCCAACATCAGGAGCTTTTTCATTTTCAAAGCCCACAACGACTTCATCAATCGTGCCCACAGATTAGGCTCTGGAAAATTTTGCGGTCAACAGGACAGAATTGATTTGAGATGGTAAAATTTTGATATCGCTTGATGTGGCTCAGTCTCCATGCCGGAAAGCCGCGGAAAACGGGCATTCCGGCGCCAGAACAGCGAAAGACCCCAGAACCATGAACTGTTCGTCCGCCTCAACATTTTAGACAATCATTTTGAATTGATTTAGATCAACATGCAGAAAACGACCCATTCCCCGTATTGAGCAAATTTTTACTCCGGAATGTCAAATTTGTTATGTTGACCGCCCAGTCGAGCGGCAACATCCTTTATCCACACGTTGGACTTTCACCCATTAACCCCCGTCATGACAGAAGACCCGCAGAACGGGCCTTTCCGTGTTTCCACACCGCAGGTCGCGGGCCGGACGTTCGTTCGGTCCCGGCGGAGGCAGACATGGAATGAAGGACGGGGCACGGGAGGGGCGGCCAGCCCCCGCCGTCACCGGACAGCCATGGTCCGGCGCTGGCAGGCCGGCAGCGAGTGAACGGAGACACGGAATTCCCGGATCTCCCGATCTGGCAACACCCTGGAGGATGCAATGACACCATTCGGCCTGCTCGCTGCCTTCGGCGGCGGCATTTTCGGTGCAGCCATCGGCGCCCTGACCGCCTTTGAATTCGTCGGGTTCCTGGTGATGATCGGCGCGGCGATCCAGATCGCCAGCACCGCCGCGGATGCCAGCTATTACAGCATCCCCTTCGGCATGTTCGGGCCGCATGTGGGCGGCTTCGCCGCCGGCGTGGCCGCTGCCGCCTATGCCGCCAGCCGCGGCAAGCTGGAAACCGGGCGCAACATCGCCGCCGGCATGATGGGGCTGAACCGCCCGGACGTGCTGCTGGTCGGCGGAGCCTTCGGCATCCTGGGCTATATCCTGCAATGGGGCCTGGCCAAGGTGCCCGATTTCGGCCCGGGCCTGGCCTGGACCGACACGGTGGCGCTGACGGTGGTGCTGTCCGCCTTCGTTGCCCGCATCCTGTGGGGCAAGACCGGGCTGTTCGGCCAGGCCGAGCCGGGCCGCCCCTTCTACGCGCCGTCCGATGAGGCCAAATGGCTGAAGTTCGAGAGTGATCCGGGCCAGCTGGCGGTGATCGGCCTGGGCGTCGGCCTGATGTGCGGGTTCCTCGGTGCCCAGTATGGGGCTCCCGGCGCCTTCCTGTCCTTCGGCATCGCCGCGGCCAGCCTGCTGTTCCTGCAGTTGGGCGTGCTGATCCCGGTGACCCACCACATCGCCCTGCCCTCCGCCCTGGCCGGGCTCGCCTCCGGCAGCCTGCTCTGGGCCGGCATCACCGGCGTGGTCTGCGCCTTCGTCGGCGAGTTCTACGCCCGCACCTTCCTGTCCCACGGGGACACCCACATCGATCCTCCGGCCTTTACCATCGCCACCATGACGCTGCTGATCAATTTCCTGACGTCGATCGGCTTCTGGAGCGTGCTGCACCTGCCCTTCTGAAATCCGGCCATCCTCAGCCAGGGCCGGTGGCCGACCTTCCCTTGCCCGGGTGGTCGGCCAGGAATGGCGCCCCAGGTCCTCCGGCCTGGGGCGTCATTTCCTTTTGGACACCGGTTGGACACCGGTTGGGCACCGGCCGGGTTCCCCACGGATGGTCACGACACACGGCCCGAAACGCAGACGACCGGCACAGGGCCGGTCGTCCAGGTTTTTCCAGCAATGAACGCCAGGGTCATTCCGCCGGCAGCAGCGACAGCGGGCTGTCCTGCAGCCGGAGCAGATGAGCCGAACCCGCCAGGCGAACAGTGTCACGGGCGATCATCATCTCCTCATCCGTCGGCGCCACCAGGACTGCGGTGCGCGCTCCGGCCGGGCTGATGAGGGCGGGCTTGCGGTTGCCGTCGGCATTGGCCTGCGCGTCGATCTCCACACCGAGGAATTCCAGTCCCGCCGCGATCCGCGCACGGATATAGGGGCTGTTCTCGCCGATGCCGGCGGTGAACACCAGGGCATCGATGCCGCCCATGACCGCGGCGAAGGCGCCCACCTGCTTGCGCACCATATGGACGAACATGTCGACGGCCAAAGCGCAGCGCTCGTTCCCGGCGTCGGCCGCCGCCACCACATCGCGCATATCGTTGCTAACGCCGGAGATGCCCAGCAATCCGCTTTCCTTGTAGCAGATGCGTTCGATCTCGGGCATGTCGAGCTTCAGGACCGAGTGCAGGTGGAAGATCAGGCCCGGATCGAAGTCACCGGCCCGCGTTCCCATCATCACACCGGAGAAGGTGCCGAAGCCCATGCTGGTGTCCACGGAGCGCCCGCCGGCCACGGCATCAATGGTGACACCGTTGCCGAGGTGGCAGACCACCAGGCGCAGATCCTCCACCGGCCGGCCCAGAATCTCGCCGGCCAGACCACTGACATAGCGGCAGGAGGTGCCGTGGAACCCATAGCGGCGGATCTTGTGCTCGCCATAGAAGCGGTAGGGCAGCCCATAGACATGGGCGCTGGGCGGCATGGTCTGATGGAAGGAGGTGTCGAACACCACCACATGCGGAACGTCCGGCAGCAGCCGACGCGCTTCCTCGATCCCCAGCAGATTGGCCGGGTTGTGCAGCGGCGCCAGCGGCGTGCAGGCCTCCAGCTGGCGGAGCACGGCGTCAGTCACCAGCACGGAATCCACGAAGGTGTCGCCACCATGCACGGCGCGGTGCCCGACCGCCGTGATCAGGCCGATATCGGTGAGGGCACCCCATTCCGGATGCAGCAGATTGTCGATGACATGACGGAAGGCGCTGCCATGGTCGGCAATGACCATGTCCTGATGGATGCGCTCACGGCCGGCGCTGTGGTCGATGTGGGCGCCGGTTTCGCCGATGCGGCTGACCATGCCCTTGGCCACCACCCTTGTCAGGTCGGATGAATAGAGCTGGTATTTGAGGCTGGAACTGCCGCAGTTGATGGTCAGGATCATATCGCTGTTCCCGGATCGCTGTTTGGAAGGGGGCCGCATCGGTGCTCCGATGACGGCAATGGCCGGCCGTCCCGCGCCCGTCGGCAGGACGGAGGCAGGTTCACGGCATGGACGGCATCGTGACGGGGTCTGGTGTGACGGAGCCCGGCGTGACGGAGCCCGGCGTGACGGAGCCCGGCGTGACGGAGCCCGGCGTGACGGAGCCCGGCGTGACGGAGCCCGGCGTGACTGAGCGTGGCAGGAAGGGCGGGAGCGGCAGACCCGGCGCCGCTCCCGACCGGGCCTAAGCCCGACCATTCCCTCACCCCTTCAGGCGGCGCCGACCCCGGTCAGAAGACGCGGGCCACTGGCCGGACGCCACCGGCAGCACCGACCGGTTCCGCGGCGGTGTCTGCCAAAAGAGGATTTAAGCCCTGCGTCCCATCGCCGACCATGGCGACAGGCACAGAGAACGCGACTGACTCAATAAACAGACTGAAAGGACCAACTTGACCTTTGGAACGCTCCAAGTGTTGTTGAGGTCAGGTCCAGGGTCAATCTGGAAAGATTTGCACCGCCATAGTAAAAATTTGCCCTGCCTTCTGCCGACTCCTGGATTCTGCCGAAACGGCCAGAGGCCATGAGGGAGCGGGGACGGCAGCGGCCGATGCAGGCGGAACCGGTCGCGGGCGTGACACCGCGTCACCCGGCCCGGCGAAGCCCCCCCTTGCATCCGGCCCGGCAACGGGGGACCCTTGGCCGACCCGCCCGCTAGCATCAGGCTGACCATGGATTACCATTTCCCCGAAGGCTTCATCTGGGGTTCCGCCACCGCGGCCCTGCAGATCGAGGGCGCCACGCGCGAGGACGGCCGCGGGGATTCCCAGTGGGACGTGTTCTGCCGCACCCATCCCGAACGGATCTGGCAGCAGGCCACGCCGGACCTGGCCTGCGACCATTACCATCGCTGGGCCGAGGATGTGGGGCTGATGCAGCGGTTCGGGCACACCGGGTACCGTCTGTCCATCGCCTGGCCGCGCATCATTCCCGATGGCACCGGCGCCGTGAACCCGGCCGGGATCGCCTTCTACCGCCGGCTGTTCGCTGCCCTGACCGCGGCCGGGATCGAACCGAACGTCACGCTGTACCATTGGGACCTGCCGCAGCCGCTGGCCGCCGCCGGCGGCTGGGAATCCCCGGCCACGCTGGACGCCTTCGTCCGCTATGCCCGTGTCTGCTTCGAGGCGTTCGGGGATCAGGTGAAACTGTGGGCCACCTTCAACGAGCCGTCCTGGTCGACATTGAACGGCTATGTCACGGCCCTGCACCCGCCGCTGAAGCACGATTACAAGGCCGCGGTGCAGGTGGCCTACAATCTCATGCTGGCCCATGCCCGCACGGTGAAGCTGTTCCATTCCCTGGGCAGCGGCGGCAGGATCGGCATCGTGCAGAACATGTGCCCGGTCTATCCCGCCAGCGACAGCGCCCGCGACGCCGCAGCGGCAACCATCGCCGACGCCGTCTATAACCGCTGGTTCATCGACCCCGCCCTGCTGGGCCGCTTCCCGCAGGAGGCCCTGGACCTCTACGGCCGGCACGGGCTGCTGCCGGAGATGCGGCGGCAGGATCTCGATCTGTTCACGGCCGACACGGTGGATTTCATCGGGGTGAACTATTACTTCCCCCATTACGCCTCGGCCGACGCCACCGAGACCGTGTTCGGCCTCAACACCTCCGGCAACAAGGATGAGGACTGCCATTTCTCCATCAAGGGGCAGTTCAAGTTCGTGAAGAACCCCAAGGGCCGCTATACGGACTGGGCCTGGGAGATCTATCCGCCTGGCCTGTACGATCTGTTGGCCCGCGCCCACCAGTACCGCCCCGGTCTTCCGATCTATGTCACCGAGAACGGCATCGGCGCCCAGGAGACGCTGACCGCGGATGGCACGGTGGCCGATGATTACCGCATCGACTTCGTGCGCGAGCATCTGGAGGTCATCCACCGCGCCATCGGCGAGGGCATGAATGTACACGGCTATTACATGTGGGCACTGATGGACAATTTCAGCTGGCTGAACGGCTACAAGAAGCGCTACGGCTTCTTCTTCATCGACCGGGACACCATGCAGCGCCATCCCAAGAAAAGCGCCTTCTGGTACCGGGACGTAGCGCGGCGCAACGGCTTCTCCAACCCCGCGGGCTGACAGTCATAGGCCCGCCGGCCGATCGGTACAGCCCTGCGGACGCGGCGTCGATATGTCCCTTGCGCCGGCGCAGCCGCTCGCGAAGGATAAGGACGATGTGCCCGGATGCCCCGGCCCGGGCGGGACGGAACAATAGGGGGCACTGCGGTGGATACGGCATTCTGGGAAACGACGGGCCTGGTGGTGGCCCTGGTCCAGCAGATGTGCGTGTACCTGGTGGTCGCCTATCTGCTGAGCAAGACACCGCTGTTCATCCCGCTGACCCACGCCACCATCCGCCTGCCGCACAAGCTGATGTGTTACGTGGTGTTCTCGATGTTCTGCATCATGGGCACCTATTTCGGGCTGCGCATCGAAGAGGCCATCGCCAATACCCGCGCCATCGGTGCCGTGCTGGGCGGCATCCTGGGTGGCCCCGTGGTCGGGCTGGCCGTCGGGCTGACCGGCGGCCTGCACCGCTATTCCATGGGCGGCTTCACCGATCTCGCCTGTGCCGTGTCGACCACGGCGGAAGGGCTGATCGGCGGCATGGTGCATCTGTACCTGGTCCGCAACGGGCGCATCGACCAGCTGCTGCATCCGTTCCGGGTCGGGCTGGTGACGCTGTTCGCCGAGATCGTGCAGATGGGCATCATTCTGTTGCTGGCCCGTCCGTTCGGCAGCGCCCTGCATCTGGTCGAGAACATCGCCCTGCCCATGATCGTGGCCAATTCCGTGGGCGCGGCCATGTTCATCCGCATCCTGCTGGACCGGCGGACGATGATCGAAACCCATTCGACCGTCTTCTCCACCAAGGCGCTGAAGATCGCCGCCCGGTCCGAAGGCATCCTGCGCAGCGGGTTCAACCGCGAGAACAGCATGCGCGTGGCCCGCATCATCTATGAGGAGACCGGCGTCGGCGCCGTGGCCATCACCGACCGCGACATGCTGATGGCCTTCATCGGCATGGGCGACGACCATCATCTGCCGGGCATGCCCATCACCTCGCGGCAGACGCAGCAGGCCATCGCCAACAACCAGGTCATCTACGCCGACGGCAACGAGGTGGCCTATCAGTGCTCGATCAAGCGCGACTGTCCGCTGGGCGCCTCGCTGGTGATCCCGCTGGTGGGCGAGGACGAGAAGGTCATCGGCGCCGTCAAGCTGTACGAGCCGAAGACGAAGCTGTTCTCCACCATCAACCGCGCCCTCGGCGAAGGCATCGCCCGCCTGCTGTCGCAGCAGATCCTGGCCGGCAGCTATGAACAGCAGAAGCAGCTTCTGGCCCAGTCCGAGATCAAGCTGCTGCACGCCCAGGTCAATCCGCATTTCCTGTTCAACGCGCTGAACACCATATCCGCCGTCATCCGCCGTGACCCCGAGCGGGCGCGCCATCTGGTGCAGAGCCTGTCCACCTTCTTCCGCAAGAACCTGAAGCGGGCCAGCGGCGTGGCGACCCTGGGTGACGAGATCGAACATGTCAGCGCCTATCTGCAGATCGAGCTGGCCCGCTTCGCCGACCGTCTGTCGGTGGACATCTCCGTGCCGGACACGCTGAAGGAGGTCACCCTGCCCGCCTTCTCGCTGCAGCCCATCGTGGAGAACGCCATCAAGCACGGCACCTCGCAGCTGCTGGGCCAGGGCCATATCAGCATCAGCGCCGCCACCGACGGGGCCGATCTGCTGCTGCTGGTGGAGGACAATGCCGGCCTGTTCGAGCGGCGCCCCGGCGGCGACGGGCTGGGCATGAATCTGGTCGACCGCCGCATCAAGAACCGCTATGGCGACCAGTACGGTGTCGAAGTCACCTGCCTGCGGGACTGCTTCACCCGCATCGGCCTGCGCATTCCCATGGAGACCGAGCTCGCATGCGCGTCCTGATCGTCGATGATGAACAGCTGGCCCGGGACGAGTTGCGCTCTCTGCTGGAAGAGGCTCCCGACGTGGAGGTGGTGGGCGAATGCTCCAACGCCATCGAGGGCATCGCCGCCATCAACCGGCTGACGCCGGACGTGGTCTTCCTCGACATCCAGATGCCGCGGGTTAGCGGCATCGAAATGCTGGGCATGCTGGACCCTGTGCGCATGCCGCGCATCGTCTTCGTCACCGCCTTCGACGAATATGCGCTGAAGGCGTTCGAGGCCCATGCCTTCGATTATCTGCTGAAACCCACCGATCCGGCCCGGCTGGAGCGGACGCTGCAGCATCTGCGCCACGACCAGGCCCCGCAGAATCTGGCGGCCCTCAATCCGCCCAGCCGGCTGCGGCAGATCCCCTGCTGGGGCCGCAACCGCATCACGCTTCTGAAGGTGGAGGAGGTGCAGTACATCGCCTCCACCCCCGCCGGCATCTATGTCATCGGCCCCGATGGCCAGGAGCGCTTCACCGAACTCAGCCTGCGCACGCTGGAGGAAAAGACCGACTTCTTCCGCTGCCACCGCCAGTATCTGGTGAACCTGGACCATATCAAGGAAATCGCCCTGATCGAGGGCGGCATGGCCGAGATCATCACCGACGGCGACAAGGTGATTCCCGTCAGCAGGCGCTATCTCGGCCCCCTGAAGGAGCGGTTGGGCGCGGGCTGACTCCGCTCACCCCCATTGCCTGCCGCTCACCCGCGGATTCCGACCGCTCCCGCGATACCCCCCTCCGGCCTGCCGGCAAAAGCGTAGCGTCTGCCTTGTCTTGACGAGGAGACGCACCATGGATCACGCATTGTCCTTCGTGATCGGCACGCTCTGCATCCTGGCGATCTGCTACCGTTTGTACGGTGTGTTTTTCGTCCGTAAGGTGCTGGGTGCTGACGACACGATCGTTACGCCGTCCCACGAACTTGAGGACGGGCGCAACTATGTCCCAACGAAAAAATGGGTGAATGCCGGCCAGCACTTCGCGGCCATCGCCGCCGCCGGCCCGCTGGTGGGTCCGGTCCTGGCCGCCCAGTTCGGTTATCTGCCCAGCATCCTCTGGCTGCTGATCGGCTGCGTCGTCGGCGGCGCCGTGCATGACACCGTCGTGCTGTTCGCCTCGATGAAGCATCGCGGCCAGTCGCTGTCGGAAGTGGCCAAGGCCGAACTCGGCTCCGTCGCCGGCTGGTGCACGGGCCTGGCCATGCTGTTCATCATCACCATCACCATGGCCGGCCTGTCCATGGTCGTGGTACATGCGCTTGAACGCAACGCCTGGGGCACCTTCGCCGTCACCATGACGGTTCCCATCGCCATCTGCGTCGGCCTCTACGAGCGCGTCACCGGCAATTCCAAGGGTGCCACCTGGGTCGGCATCGCCGCCATCATGGCCTCGGTCCTGGCCGGTCCCTCTCTGCAGGGCACCCTGGTCGGCCAATGGCTGGACCTGCATGTGCGGACCATCGGTCTGGCCCTGCCCATCTATGCCTTCTTCGCCAGCGCGCTGCCGGTCTGGCTGCTGCTGACGCCGCGTGGCTATCTCTCCAGCTTCATGAAGATCGGCGTGTTCGGCGCCCTGGTCGTCGGTGTCGTCTTCATCAACCCGGAGATCCGCTTCCCGGCCCTGACCGACTTCATCTATGGCGGCGGCCCGGTCCTGGCCGGTCCGGTGTGGCCCTTCATCTCCATCACCATCGCCTGCGGCGCCATCTCCGGCTTCCATGCCTTCATCGGGTCCGGCACCACGCCGAAGCTGGTGGACAAGTGGAGCGACATCCAGACCGTGGCCTTTGGTGCCATGCTGGCCGAATGCGTCGTCGGCGTCATGGCGCTGATCGCCGCCACCTCGCTGCATCCGGCGGACTATTTCGCCATCAACTCGGCCCCCGCGGTCTTTGCCAAGCTGGGCATGGACGTGGTGGACCTGCCGCGGCTGGCCAGTGAGATCGGCATCGACCTCTACGGCCGCACCGGCGGTGCCGTGACCCTGGCCGTGGGTATGACGGAGATCTTCACGCGGATCCCCTGGTTCCACAGCATGGCCGCGTACTTCTTCCAGTTCGTGGTGATGTTCGAGGCCGTCTTCATCCTGACCGCCATCGACTCCGGTACCCGCGTGGCCCGCTACCTGATCCAGGATCTGGGCGGTGACCTTTATGCGCCGCTGAAGAAGATCGACTGGATGCCCGGCTCCATCGGCGCCAGCATCCTGGCCTGCCTGGCCTGGGGCTACCTGCTGAACTCGGGCGACATCAACTCGGTCTGGGCCTTGTTCGGCGTATCTAACCAAATGATGGCTTCCATCGGCCTGATCATCGGTGCGACCATCATTCTGCGCCTGTCGCAGAAGCGGACCTACATGCTCACCTGTCTGATCCCATTGGCCTACCTGTTCGTCACGGTCAACTATGCCGGGTACTGGATGATCACCAACGTCTACCTGAACCCGGCGGCCAAGGGCTTCAACATCTTCAACGCGATCATCTCGGTGATCATGCTGGTCCTCGGAATGGTCATCCTTTTTGCCGCACTGCGCAAATGGAAAGAGTTGTTCCAGATCAAGGCGAACCCCGCCAAGATGCTGGAGACCGTTCCGGCTGCACCCGCGGAATAACTTGGATTTGGGTGCACTGCAGCAATAGCGGTGCGCCCGATCCCAGCTCTCCAGGAGCCTGACATGAACATGATTTCACGTCCTCTCGACACCACCGACGCCTGGCGCGGGTTCAGCGGCAGCGATTGGCAGGATCAGGTCAACGTTTCGGCCTTCATCAAGGCGAACTACACGCCGTACACCGGGGACTCGTCGTTTCTGGCGGGGCCGACGGCGCGGACGACGGCGCTGTGGGCGCGTCTGGGCGCGTTGCTGAAGCAGGAGCGGGCCAAGGGGGTTCTGGACGTCTCGGCGGACCGGGCGTCCAGCATCACGGCGCATGATGCCGGCTATATCGACCGCGACAACGAGATCATCGTCGGTCTGCAGACCGACGCGCCGCT
>NZ_QGNJ01000019.1 GCF_003336875.1 Oleisolibacter albus
CTCTCCGGCCTCAACCCGCGCCAACGCAGCCAACTTCTCCTCTAAACTACGTCGCTTGCCCATCAGCCCTCTCCTCTCAAGAGAACTGTAGCTTTTCCAGATGTCCCAGTTTAGGGGGGCAGTCCAAGGACGCTTCAGTGCAAAAGGTGCCGGACGCACCTAAGGCGACCCAGGCCGAAAACAGGCCTCCTTTGTCACCTTAAGAGAAAAAATCGTTCTACTTCAATGCGTTGAAAGGCGACATCGACCGGAGCCGATGTCGCCTTTGTCGCGTTTGCGTCACCTTTGCGTCGCCTTGGGTCGCGTTTGGCCGGCTTTAAGGTGACGCGGGGCCGCGCCGGCGTGGATCAGCTTTCCACCGGTTCGCCGCCATTGGGATGCAGCACCTGGCCGCTGATATAGGCGGCATCGGCGGAGGCCAGGAAGACATAGCTCGGCGCCACATCGGCCGGCTGTCCGGCCCGGCCCAGGGGCTGGCCCTGGCCGAAGTCGGCCGTCTCCTCCGCCGAGAAGGTGGAGGGGATCAGCGGCGTCCAGATCGGCCCCGGCGCCACGCCGTTGACGCGGATGCCCTTCTCCGCCAGTGCCGCCGCCAGCGAACGGGTGAAGGCCAGGATGGCCCCCTTGGTGGCGGCATAGTCCAACAGCTTCGGGCTGCCGCGATAGGCGGTGATGGAGGTGGTGTTGATGATGCTGGCATCCGCCTTGAGATGCGGCAGCGCCGCCTTGGTCAGATAGAACTGGGCGAAGATGTTGGTGCGGAAGGTCCGCTCCAGCTGTTCCGCCGAGACCTGCTCCAGGCCGGGCTGCGGGTGCTGTTCGGCGGCATTGTTCACCAGAATGTCGATCTGGCCGAACTTCTCCAGCACGGCGGCCACCAGGTCGCGGCAACGCTCCTCATAGCCCAGATCGCCGCGCCAGGTCAGGCAGCGCCGCCCCTCCGCCTCGACCATGCGGCGGGTGTCCTCGGCATCGGTGTCCTCGTTGAGGTAGGCGATGACGACATCGGCGCCCTCACGGGCGAAATGAACGGCCACGGCCCGGCCGATCCCGCTGTCACCGCCGGTGATCAGGGCCACCTTGCCCGTCAGCTTGTCGCTGCCGAGGTAATCGTCACGGATGGTCAGCGGCTGCGGGGTCATCTCCGTCTCGCGGCCGGGCCGCACATCCTGGTGCTGGGCCGGTTGGCCGTCGGTCTGCGGGGCGCGGCTGTCGGGTGCCATGGGATACCTCCGTCTCATCCAGTGGGCAGGGCTTGCGCAAACAACAGGGGCGGGGTACCTCCGTTCCGGGAACAAGCGGCGGGGCGTGATGTTGACGAGGAGCCTGCTGCCGTGCGGCCTTTCGGGCGAGGCAGGGACCAGGGCAAACGGGTGTTCCGGATGATGTTGATGAAGCGGCTGACCATGAACGACATCAACGCCTATCTCGACGGCGACCTCGACGATGCCGGGCGTGCAGCCGTGGAGATGGCCCTGGAAACCGACGCGGAGGCGCAGCAGTTGCTGGCCCGGTACCGCCAGCAGGTCAATGAACTGCACCGTCTCTATGACCGCGTGCTCGACGAGCCGGTCCCGGAGGACATGCTGGCGCTGCTGCGCAGCAACCGCCCGGCGCCGAACTGAGGGGCGTTCGGTCGGGGTACCGCCCGCCGCCGCCCGTGACCGCGCCCCCTGCGGCATGGCACCATCACCGGCATGAACACACCACCTCCGCGCCGCCCCGCCCGGCGCCGCCCACCTCCCGACATCGTGCTCGGCCCCATCCTGCATGCCCGCGGCGCCCAGGGCGGCGGCGGCCAGCCTCACCGCTGGCGGCTGTCCGCCACGTTCCTGCTGGCCGGCATGGACGAACCGCCCGACCTCCGGGTGGACGGGGTGGGGCTGCCGGTGCCGCCGCGCTTCCTGCACGAGTGGGGGGCGGTCGTGCCGGGCAAGGGTCCGGTCAGCCTGTGGCGCTATGATTTCGCCGTGCCGCGCGGGGTGCAGGACGGCCGTACCGGCTATGGTTTCGACCGGGATGCGCGCCGCTGGTATGTGGATGTGCCCGGCACCGGCATGCGCCCGCGTCTGGCCTATGTGGCCTGCGGCGGCTGCGAGGACGAGGGGGACATCGCCGCCGCCGGCCTGTCGCGCAATGCCCGTTGGGGCCACCTGCTGGGCCGCCACCGGGCGCACCCGTTCCACCTGCTGCTGATGGGCGGCGACCAGATCTATGCCGACGGTCTGTGGCGGGAGATCCCGGCTTTGCGGGCGGCGGCGGCCCTGCCTCTGGCCAGACAGGCCGCGCTGGATGCCCCCCCGGGCCTGGAGGCCGATCTCGACGCCTGGTACCTCAATGTCTATCGCCACGCCTGGGGCCAGAGCGAACCGGCCGCGCTGCTGGCCAGCGTGCCGGGCCTGCGCATGTGGGACGATCACGACATCCTGGATGGCTGGGGCAGCCATCCCGAGCCGGTGCTGGACAGCCCGCTCTACCGCGCCGTGTATGGTGCCGCCCGCCGGGCCTTCCGCCTGTTCCAGATCGGCATGCCCGACGACGACGCCCCGGAAACGCTGCTGGCGGCCGAGCCGCCCAGCTTCGCGCAGGGCCTGCAGTACAATGGCGTCGGCGTGCTGGCCCTGGATCTGCGCAGCGAGCGGCGCCCGACCCGGGTCATGTCCAGCCGCAGCCTGGCCGAACTGCCGGACTGGCTGGCCCGCTTCCGCCAGTGCCGGCATCTGCTGGTCATGTCCAGCGTGCCCATGGTCTTCCCCAGCCTGGGGCTGCTGGAGCGCATGCTGAACCTGATCCCCGGCCGCCAGCGGCTGGAGGATGATCTGCGCGACCAGTGGCGCAGCCCGGCCCATGCCGAGGAGTTCCAGGAGGTGGTCCGTGCCCTGGTCCGCTTCATGCGGGAGACACGCTGCCGCGTCACCCTGCTGTCCGGCGAGGTGCATCTGGGCGGCGTCGGCGCCATCCGCGGCCTGGATCTGGAGCTGTGGCAATGCATCAGTTCCGGCGTGGTGCATCCGCCGCCGCCCGCTGCCGCCGTGGCCCTGCTGGAACGGCTGGCCCGCCGGTCGGAGCCGCTGTTCGACGGGCTGACGCAGGAGATGCCAGGCTTTGCCGAAACCGGCCAGCGCCTGCTGCCCAGCCGCAACTGGCTGAGCCTGACCATGAACGCCGACAACGGCATCGACGCCGAATGGCATGCGGAAGCCGGGCCGACGCCGCTGACGCTGACCATCCCGGCCCTATGATGTCCTCGTCCTCGCCCAGGCCCCGGGTCAGGCCGGTTTGCGCAGCACCGCCAGCAGCCCGTCCACGGGCTGCCCCTTGTTCCAGCGCGGGATCACGGGCTGCAGGTGCTCCAGCAGCAGACCGGCGGCGGCCGTGGCCTGGCGCAGATGCGCCTCGCCATGGGCATAGCGGCGGCCTTCGTGCAGGCGGACCCCCTCCCCCCGTTCCAGGGTGAAGGCGAAGCGCCCCCCGGGCCGCAAGGCTCCGGCAGCGGCGGCCAGCACCGGATGCAGGTCGCCGAGATAGACCAGCACATCGGCGGCGACGATCAGATCCCAGGCGTCCGGCCGCGTCCGCAACGTCGCCACCAGCTCGCCGTCCCACAATTCATCATACAGATGACGCGCGCGTGCCTTCTCCACCATGCGCGGGGACAGGTCGAATCCGGCCAGCCAGGCGGCGAACGGGCGGAGTTCCACGCCGGCCAGCCCGGTGCCGCAGCCGGCATCCAGGACGCGCAGGCCGGTGCCCAGACCCAGCCCTTCCAACGCCTGCCGCAAGGCCTGCGGTGCTGTATAGCGCAACGTGCCGACCAGATGGCTGTCGAAGCGGTCGGCATAGCGGTCGAACAGCGCCCGGACGAAGGCCGGCGTCAGATCGCCGCCCGCGCCACTGCGGATCTGGGCCAGCAGAGCGGTGGCACCGGCGGGATCGTCGGGGGCCGCCTCCAGCGCCGCCTCCAACGCGCTCTCCGCCTTCTCCGGGTCCGCCAGCACCAGCCAGGCGCGGGCCAGCGCCACCTGGGCCGGATGGCGGGCCGGATCGGCCGGATGGGCATGGCGCAGCGCCGGTTCCAGCAGTTCCGCCGCCTGCACCGGCTCCTCGGCCCGGACCAGCATGTCCGCGACCTCGGCCAGCCCGGCCAGATCATGGGGAGCCAGGAACCGCGCCTCGCGGGCATGGTCCAGGCTGCCGGCGCTGTCGCCCGTCTCCAGCAGCAGCCCGGCCATCAGCCGGTGCAGGACAGCATCGTCCGACTGTGTCCGCAGCACGTCACGACAGAGGGACAGCGCCTCGGCCACGGCCCCGCTGTCCCGCAGCGCCCGGATCAGGCCGCGCCGCCAGTCCCGGCGGCCGGGATCGCCGTCCAGCGCGGCGCGGAAACCGGCCACCGCCTCGGCCGCATATCCATGCGCCAGCAGCGCATCGGCCGCCTCGCCGCAGGCATCCGGATCATCGGCGGTCAGCGCCCGCCGCCAGGACTGGAGATCATCGCCCGGTGGCGTCGGGTCGGACAGGTCGGCAGGCATGATTCGGTCGGTCACGGACAGCATCCGCCACTATGAGGAAGTCTGACCGGGTCGGGCACCGGTGCAGGTGGCTGCGACATATGATCGGGTCCGGCCGCCGGATCAATCCGGCGTGCAGCATGACGGCCCGCCCGGAGCCGAAGCGAATTGATCTTGAGTGTTGCCGAAAAGTCAGGTTCCAGGCCGCTTTTCCCGAGCGGGCGGCAGAGGCCCCGGTCCCCCCGCCACGGCCGTGGAACCCGCGGACCGGCCGGCGCCGCCCATCTCCACAGCCATGGCCTGCCTCTTTTTCGGAGATTCAGGGTTGACCCTGGCGGCGGAATCTGGGAACCCTATGCGGCCGGCGCATGGTGCCGGTGATTTTTTGAGGGAGCGGTCGCTGAACACCGTATCGGCGGCCTGAGTGTGGCGCCCGCGCGCAGGCGGGTAAACGGTCCGGACCGGGGTCCGGATCACCAGCGGACTTTGAGAAGGAGGACGACATGACCAAGACGCGCATCAGCGCCTTCGCCCGTCCCCGCCGCACGTCCGCATTGGTCGCCACCCTGCTTCTGGCCGGCATCGCCGGCTTCTCCTCCTCCGCCAAGGCAGGCGCCTGCCTGGATCACATCGTCAAGGCCGAACAGGATTTCAACATTCCCCGTGGCATGCTGCTGGCTGTGTCGCTGGTCGAGACCGGCGGTGGCGGCGAGCCGGCCGCCTATGCGGTGAATGTCCGTGGCCGTGCCACGATCGGCAAGACCGAGAGCGACGCCGTCCGCCATCTGCGTGACCACAAGGGCAAGATCCAGGATGCGGCCTATGCCGGCTGCATGCAGCTGTCCGTGGAACACCATAAGAAGAGCTTCCAGCCGGTCGAGAAGATCGTGAACCCGGAAGCCAATGTCCGTTATGCCGCCCGTTACCTGATCCAGCTCCGCAATGAGACGGGAAGCTGGGCAGCGGCCGTGGCCCGCTACAACGGCGCGTCCAGCCCGAAGGTCGCCCAGGCCTATCAGTGCAAGATCCAGCGGCAGCTGGTGAGCCTTGGCTCCGACTCGGCGAACCTGATCGATGCGCGCCGGTGCCCGAATGAAACTCCGGTGGTGACCCCACGCACGCGCCGGGCTTTCGAGCAGTCACAGACCCCTGTGGGCTGATACTCAGCCTGCGTTGACTGCCCTTACGCCCGTACCTTCGTGGTACGGGCGTTCGTTTTTCTGCGACCGGGACCCAGCCATGCCAGGATCGGACTGGTTCCCGGTGTCCGTTCTGGGGCAGGTGGAGGAATCTCCGGCCGCCGTCGCGCTGAGTTCCCATGCCCGCCCCACCTCCGCCGGCCACAGCCGGAAAAGCCATCCTGAACATGGTCTGCGCCGTGGCCCTGTTCGGCACCATGAACGCCATGGTGAAGTGGCTGAGCGCAACCTACCCGCTGAGCCAGATCGTGTTCTGCCGGTCGCTCTTCGCCCTGGTCGCCATCTGGCCGATGGTGCGGGCCGCAGGCGGCTTGTCCAGCCTGCGCACCGACCGGCCGCTGGGGCATGCGGGCCGGTCCCTGGCGGGTGTCACCGCCATGGGATGCAGCTTCACCGCCATCAGTCTGCTGCCGCTGCCCATGGCGGTGGCGCTGAACTTCACGACGCCGTTCTGGATCACCATTCTGGGCGTGCTGCTGCTGGGCGAGCGTGTGCGCTGGCGCCGGACCCTGGCCCTGGTTTTCGGTTTTGCCGGGGTCATGATCATGCTGCGTCCCGATTTCTCGGGACCGTTCGACCTCTCGGGCGCCGACCGGATCGCTCTGGGCAGCACCATCGGGCTCAGTGGCGCGGTCTTCGCCGCCTTCGCCATGATCTCGATCCGCCGGCTCTCGGCCACCGAGCCCAGCACCTCCATCGTCTTCTACTTCATGACCACCGCCTGCCTGATCAGCGGCGCCCTGCTGCCGTTCCAGGCCGTGATGCCCAGCCTTCACGACGGCATCATGCTGGTGGTGATGGGGCTGATCGGCGGCGTGGCCCAGCTTCTGCTGACCCGGGCCTATCGCGGCGCGCCGGTGGCGGTGATCGCCCCGTTCGATTACACCTCGATGCTGTGGGCCACCGGCTATGGCATCGTGCTCTGGGATGAATGGCCCGACCGCTTCGTGCTGCTGGGCGCTCTGGTGGTGATCGCCAGCGGCGTCTATATCACCCTGCGGGAAATCAAGCTGGGCGCACCGCCCACAGCCAAGAGCACAAGCGACAGTCACTGATGAACTACCGCCACGCCTTCCATGCCGGCAATGCCGCCGATGTGATGAAGCACGCCGTCCTGTGCCTGCTGCTGGAGCGGCTGTGCGCCAAGCCCAGCCCGTTCTTCGTGCTGGACACCCATGCCGGCATCGGGCGCTATGATCTGCTGGGCAGCGAGGCGACGCGCACGGGGGAGGCCGAAGGCGGCATCCGTCGGCTGTTGGCCGCCGGGGCGGATGTACCGGAAAGCCTGCGCCCCTATCTGGAGCAGGTGCGGCACTGCAATGGCGGGGCCGCCCCGGTCCGGTACTATCCCGGATCGCCGCGACTGGCCCGTGGCTTCCTGCGCGAGACCGACAGGCTGGTGCTGGCCGAGCTGCATCCGGCCGATGCCGCCACGCTGAAACAGGAATTCCACAGCGACAAGGCGGTGGCGGTCCATAACATGGATGGATGGCTTGCCCTGAAGGCTCACCTTCCCCCGAAGGAGAAGCGGGGACTGGTGGTCATCGACCCGCCGTTCGAGGCAGCGGACGAATATGGCCGCATGGTCGCGGCGCTGACGCTGGCCCATCGCCGCTGGCCGACGGGCCAATATCTGCTCTGGTATCCGATCAAGGACCGCGCCGCGGTCTGGCGCTTCCAGCAGGACCTTGAAGATAGCGGCATCCGCCGCATCCTGGCCGTCGAACTGACCTGGGCCGAGGATGACCGCAGCGACCGCCTGAACGGCTCCGGGCTGATCCTGGTGAATCCGCCCTGGCAGCTCGATCAGCACCTCCCCGACCTGCTGGACAGGCTGCACGGGCTGCTGGCCGCGACGGCCGGCGGGACCAGCGTCAATTGGATCGTGCCGGAATGATGGTAGCGGCCCCCTGACGCGGGCGCACATCCCGGTCAGGGGTCACGCCCTTCTTCGCTCACGGCCCAGCACCCGCCAGTACAGGCGGCGAGGGCCGGGCCTGCCATGGAAACCGGCAGGCGGCTCAGGCGCTGCGCCGGATATCGTCGGCCTGGTCTTCCTCGCGCCGGATGACGCGGTTGGCCGCGTCATTGGCCGCCTTGGTCGCCAGTTCGGAGATGCGCTGGCCGCTTTTCATCAGATGCTCCATCTCCACCCGCAGGATGTCGGATTGGGTGGAGACCAGATCCTGCATGCTGCGCACCCGCAGCAAAGATTGCGCCTGATCGGCCCAACGCTGCAGCGAATCCTGGCTGTAGCGCAGCCATTCCTGCCAGACCGATTGCAGCCCTTCCGCCATGGCCCCTTGCGCGGACATCAGCGCCTCCATGTTGCGGGAGACCTGCACCGACATGTCACGGCTGGAATTGGCGGCCCCTTCGATCAGGCGTTGGCTGCCTTCGACCGAACTCTGGGCCACCTGCCCGCCGATATCGACGCTCTTGCTGACAGTATCGCCCGCCGACTGGGTGATTTGTCCAACCTGTTCGCTCCCCTGCCGCGCCACGCGCCCGAACTCCTGGGCTGCGTCCCGCGTTTCACCGCTGGTGCGTCGGGTCGTATCCTTTGCCGCCGCGGCCATATCCTTGACCGTGGTCGCAGAGTCTTTCTCGTTCGCCATCGCGGAATCTCCTGCCGATCAAATCAGCGAAACAACCGCCACGCGGCGGCTCCATTTCGCTATCGTGCAGTGCGGTAATACCATGCCTTTCCTGCGACACTACAGAGAAAAACAAACAACAAAAGCACGAACAGACTTGGTTCTTCGCAGTAACCAACCTCGGCTATGCCATCTATTTACATACCCGATATTTCGCTATTTCGCCGCTTTGTGGTATGACGGCGAATCGCTGGCCGGAAAGGATTCCATCGACGCCTCCTCAACCCGATCCCGCTGCTCTGGCGGCGTGCGATCCGCAAACGGATCGGGGTGGGGACCGGACAGGACCTCGGCCACGTCCGGCGCGGAGTGGCGCGCGGGGCGGGAATGCGCGCCATGGCGACCCGGTGCAGACGCTCTGCGGTCCATCTGCTGGTACAGCGGACAGTGCCCGCTGCTGGCACGCAGCAGCAGCAAGCCACCAGCCAGCGCCAGGGCACTTCCCGCCCCGCCCCCCCGATCCAGGCCGAGCAGCAGCAAGGCCCCCCCGATCCCGCCGGTCAGGATACGTTCGCCCGGACCGATATTGACGGGACCGATGGGGAGAAATTGGTTGGCGTGCTTCATGGCGGCTGACACGGATGCGCTCCCTCTGCCGGTTCTGACATCACAGACGGAACGGGACCGGGGTGGGCTGGTTCCCGAACAGGCCCGTGCCGAACCCGGACCGCCTGTTCCCGCTTCCTGTCCAAGCGCATAGGATGTCACCCTGCCCCTTCATTTTTTGCACGTCCTGCCGCATGGTGACGTGTCCCGGTACGGCAGCGTCTAAAAGGGTGAAGAGAGATGGCGCAGACTTTGCGGCGGCCATTCATGGCGGAAATCCAGATGGCGCAGCGCACCCGTCCTCTACAGGCCGGTGAGGCCGAGGCACCGGCCGCGGCGCCTCCTCCGGCATTGGTCCAGCTTCCGGCGGACAACAGCGAAATCCTGGCGGCGATCCAGGGGCTGGGCAACAAGCTGGACAAATTCCTGACCGTCGACCATCAGCAGATCGAACAGATCCAGGTGGAGGTCTCGGACATCGCCGGCCGGATACGGGCAACCAAACTGGAGATGGCGGCGCTGCGGCATCCGCTGGCGACCGAAGACACCTTCCAGGAGGCGAGCCAGCAGCTTGCCGCCGTGGTGAAGGCTGCCGAAGCTGCGACCAACACCATCATCGGGGCCGCCGAGGAAATCGAGGACATTATCGGCGAGGTTCGGGCCCAACTGCCGGAGGGTTACCAGAACAGCCGCCTGCATGATCTCAGCGAGGTCATTCCCCGCATCTATGAAGCCTGCAACTTCCAGGACCTTACCGGGCAACGCATCACCAAGGTGGTCAATGCCCTGGCCTTCATCGAAGAGCGTGTGGAGGCCATGATGTCGGTCTGGAACAAGAAGGAATTCGAAACCCTGCCGCTGCCGCCCGGCCTGGCCCGGACCGACTCGGGGCTGGAACTGCACGGCCCGGCGATGCCGGCCGAGACCATTTCCCAGGACGATATCGACGCCCTGTTCGACTGAGAGCCACGGGCGGCGCTTCTGCCGCCCCCCCTGCCACAGGAAAAACAGAGCGACGGCTATTCCTGGTCGGCGCGCTCACAGCGGATCGCCATCACGGCCATCTGCGTGCGGTTCCGTGCCCCGAGCTTCTGCATCATGGCGCGGATATGCACCTTGACCGTACCTTCCAGCACGCCGAGCCGCCGGGCGATTTCCTTGTTGGAACACCCGGACTGCAGCAGATGGAAAATATCCTTCTGGCGTTTGGTCAGACATGCCACATCCGGCTCCTGCGACGCAGGCAGCGGAACCCGGCTGTCACGGATCAGCCGCTTCGGCAGTTGCACATAGGCATCGGGGGCAAGGGCCAAAGCTACAGCGTTTTCAAAGACTTCTGAACTATCACTCTTCAGCAGCACCGCGCAGGCCCCCGCTGAAATGCAGGCCCTCGCATCGGCCCCGCGGTCGGACGACGACAAGGCCAGCAACGGCACCGGTGCGAGCCCCCGCGCCACTTCCCCGACCCGCTCCACCCAGTCCGGGCCGAGATCGTCCACATTCATCAACACGGCGTCGCAAACGGCACCCTGCGTGATCAGGGCCAGCCCCTCTTCCAGCGTAGCAGCCTGCTGGATCGCCGCCCCCGGATAGATGGCGGTCAACGACAGGGCCAGACCGTGGCGCAGGAGCGCCTGGGGATCAATGATAAGGAAGCGGTAACGGCGGAAGCCCGGCACGACACCGGCCGGCGCAGCGGCAGGACTCATCGGCCGCAAGGGCGTTGCCGTCCGGGTCACCGAACCGATCCGGAGAGCCATCGTCATCGTCACCCCCACCCCTTTTCCGCTGTGTTAACGCCGCGTGAACATACTCCCTCGGGTTAAGTCCTTTCGCAAGATAAAGGTGGGAAGGGGGTGGGTGAGTGTTTTACTATTCTGCAAAGTCTGCGCCCAGGCGTCAGGCCGATGAGCCCCGTCGCAGTAAAGGCAGGTTAAA
Organism: Oleisolibacter albus; assembly: GCF_003336875.1. Taxonomy (GTDB): domain Bacteria; phylum Pseudomonadota; class Alphaproteobacteria; order Azospirillales; family Azospirillaceae; genus Niveispirillum; species Niveispirillum album. The sequence continues at coordinate 10,852 of NZ_QGNJ01000019.1, forward strand.
GTTTATTCACCGCCTCATTTACTACTTTTTTTCTTAAAAGATTGATAAAATCCAATCTATCGGGGACGCACATGCCGGAAACAGTCCTGCTGGTTGATCATGACCAGCTTTTCAGCGCCGCCTTGGCGGCACTCCTCTCCGAAGAGGGGATGACCGTCGACACGCCGGCCGCGACCCTCGCCACCGCTCTTGAGCGGCTTGAACGGGAGGATGGACCGGCGCTGGTGATCGTCGACCCTGCCACCCTGCCCGACGCCGGCAGCGGGGAAGCCGTTGCCGCGCTGCGGCAGGCGGCACCGCAGACCCGTGTCGTCGTGCTGACATCCAGTATGCAGGATACGGCACTGCTGCGCAGTCTGGCCGCGGACGCGGATGCCCATATCGCCAAGACTGCCGCCTTCGAAACCGTGCTCCGCGCGCTCCGCCTGACGCAGCTTGGCCAGGCCGTCTATCCGGCGCGGATTGCCGCCCTGTGGAATCAAAGGATGCAGGCCGGCGACGACGGCGCTGAATCCACGGATCTGCTGGAACTGTCACCGCGTGAGCGTCAGATCCTGGCCTGCGTCGTCGCCGGGCTGTCCAACAAGGCCATTGCACGCCGGCTCGCCATCACGGAAAGCACCGTGAAGATGCATTTCAAAAATGTCATGCGGAAGATCGACGCGGAAAACCGGACCCAGGCCGCCATCTGGGCCATGGACCACGGCATCCAGCCCGTTGCCTGCTGAAGCTGGGAGTTCCTCCGGCCGGATAGGGAAAAGGGGGCGCCTGACGGCACCCCCTCCCATTGGCCCGGACAGGGAAGGCGGTCCGAAGACCGCCTGTCCGATTACGGGAAAATGATGACGGCGCGGCGGTTGGACGGCTCGCGCACGCCATCGGCCGTCGGAACCAGCAGATCCGTTTCGCCCTTGGCCTGAACCGCGATCTCGCCGGCCGGAACACCCTTGCTGACCAGGTACTCGCGCACGGCCTCGGCACGCTGCTGCGACAGCTTCAGGTTATAGTCGGCGCTGCCCGACGTGTCGGTGTAGCCGCTGACCTGAATGGCCGCGATCTTGCCGGTCTTGGCATTGCTGATGACGTTGTTCAGCACCTGCTGGGCATCGGCGCTCAGCACAGCCTTGTTCCAGTCGAAGAAGACCGTGAAGTTGCGGCTGATGGTCGGGGCCGGAGCCGGGGCAACCACGGGAGCAGGCGCCGGAGCCGGAGCAGCGACCGGAATCACGGCCGGGGCGGCCTTGGGAGCAGGCGTGGTGCCGAACAGCACGCGCAGGCCGACCATGACCGAGTGGCTCTCATACTCGTACTTGAAATCGCGGCCGCGGGTGGAGGTGGTCTTCACCGGATCGGCATTCAGGTAGCGATAGCCCAGCGACACATCCATGTTGTCGAACAGGGAGTAGGTGACACCGGCATTCAGCTGCCACGCCACGGTCGTATCGGACTTGCTGGCGTTCTCGCCGGCGGTGAACAGGTTGCCGGCCTTATGCAGACCGATGTCCGCAACACCGACGCCACCGCCGATATAGGGACGGAACGGCGTCCCGGTCTGGATCTCATAGGCGGCGACGCCCATGTAGGTCAGGGCGCTGGTCTGGCCATTGCCGCCGCTGCGGCCGGCGCTGCCACCGGTGATGTCACCGATGGTGGCACGGCTGTAGCCGATCTCGGCGCCGAGACGCAGACCATTGCCGAAGCGATAGCCGCCCTCGACCACACTGGCGACCGATCCCTTGTAGTCGGCCTTGGAAGACGGCGTGGCTTCGAAAGTGGTGTCGTTCAACCAGGTCATGCCGACCTGGGAACCGAAGTAGAGCCCTTCCGGCAGGCCCTGAGCCGAAGCCATGGCCGGAACAGCCAAAGCGACAACGGTGCCCATGAGCAGATGGCGCAGCGTCATAGTGATTTCTCCTTATGGGGCCCTTGGATGGGCCGCTCCCTTCTTCACAGCCGTTGCCGGGCTTGTCCGGCCCGGACACACAGAAGCGCGGCCGGCAACCCGAACGGTCCAGCCCGCGCAACTGTTACCGCTATCGATATTGGGACTCAAGCCGGCAGAAATAAGGCATGCCCCCGCGAAAAGGGCTCTACCGTTGAGGATTACCCCGAACGGCGGTGCAAAAGGGCCGCACCCTTGGTCGTTCTGCCGGATTTAGGCCCTTATGCTGCGTTGCGGAAGGCTCGGACCGCCGCCTGCTGCGCCTCGACGATGTCGGCGAAAACGATCCCATGCAGAGATTGCAAAACAGGATGGACCGCGTGGAAGACCACGCCACCGGCATCCTCGACGGCGAGACCGACGGCTTCATCCTCGACCTCGATCATGAATGATGTGTTCTGCCGCATGGCTTTTCCTCAGGACAGACCCCGTTCCATACGGGCGTGCCGGACGCGGGTCTAGCAGGGTGGCGATCCGCGTTGCCACCACACTTCTGTTACAACGGGGCGTTCATACGGCCAGCAGGTTCAGCCGTCCCATCCGACCTTCGGCCGAACAATGACGGAAGACCGAGCCATGGTAGGATCGGTGCCCCGACCAAACGGAGAAACCATCCCCGTGTCCGCTGCCATCCGTCTCATTTCCTCGGCGCCACCGTCCGAGGGCAAGGCCCATAGGCTCGCACCCGGCGTCCATTGGGTCAGGCACCCCCTGCCCTTCGCCCTGGACCATGTCAATGTGTGGCTGCTGGAGGATGGCGCCACCTGGACCCTGGTCGATACCGGCGTCCACAGCAGCCGCAGCCAGTCGGCCTGGGAGGCGGTGTTCGCAGGGCCGATGCAGGGCCGACCCGCCAGCCGGGTGCTGGCAACCCATTTCCACCCTGACCATATCGGGCTGGCGGCGTGGCTCTGTCAGCGCTTTTCCGCGGATTTGTGGACCAGCCGGACCGAATGGCTGCTGGCCCGGTTGCTGCATCAGGACCAGACGCCGGCGCTGCGCGATGAAATCCGCACTTTCTACTCGGCGGCCGGTCTCGACGATGAACAGACGCAGGCGCTGACGGAGCGCGGCAATGCCTACGCCCGCGGGGTGCCGGCACTGCCGGCGCGCTACCACCGGCTCCGTCAGGATGACGGGGTGCGGATCGGGGATCGGCTCTGGCGCGTCGTGACCGGTGGCGGACACTCGCCTGAGCATGTGTGTCTTGCCTGCGAGGATGCCGGCGTGTTGATCGCCGGCGACATGATCCTGCCGGGCATCAGCCCCAACGTCAGCGTCTGGGCCAATGAACCGGACGCCGATCCGCTGAGCGAGTTCTTCGACGGGCTGTCACGGCTGCGCGGGCTGCCGGATGACCTTCTGGTTCTGCCGTCCCATGGCATTCCCTTCCACGGTCTGCATGGGCGGATTGATGAACTGCTCCACCACCATGAAATCCGTTTATCCGAGGTGATGGATGCCTGCGCGGCAGCCCCCCAGAGCGTGGGCGATATCACCAGGCTGCTGTTCCGCCGGCCGCTGGATACCCACCAGTTGAGCTTCGCCGTCGGCGAAGCGCTGGCTCATCTCAACCATCTCGTCGTACAGGGGCAGCTGCGGCGCGAGACCGATGCCGCCGGTCGATGGTGGTTTCAGCGCCGATAGGGACAATCAGCCGGAACGGACCGCCCGATCATGCCGCGCCTCGCGCGCCTGCCAAAATCCGTGAACCGTTTCAGCGCTCCGAGCCACCCGCCCCGGCCCGCCCGGCCGGGGTGAACTGCGCCGGATCGTCCAGTACGGTTGCGGCCAGGGTCTTCATGGTCTTGGGATCATCGACCCGGACCAGGCGCACATGCAGTTTGCCCACCGCGTCGCGGGTTACCGCCACCACCTCCCAGACGCTGGCTCCCAGCCCGCGCTTAACATACCGCTGCCCTTCGGTAACTTCCTGTCGACGTCGGATCACAGCGTCCCCTCACAGCCACCCCCGCACCATGGCCGGCGAACACGCCCTTTTCATGGAAGTTCCTGCGCCGCCGCCATGCGGACCGGACATCCGCGGGAACACGGCTGTGCCTCCGCCGTTGATGTCGCCATGAAAGACGATAGCGATATCGTGGCCGTTGCCCTGCAGTTGGTGAACGACCATGGAAGCGATGCCCCGACCATCAGCCGCAACCGCCTGGTTGAAGTGACGGCGGCGGGGAATGCGCGGGCCGCCCGCTTCTGGCGCGCCGTCCGGCACGCCTGTGAGCATCTGCTGACTCAGCGCGGCGAAACGGCGACGGCAGCGCCCCTCCGGCGGCCCTCCGCCACGCCCCTGCCCTGGCGCTGACCGGCGCCACCGCGACGGACGGGCAGGCTTGCGGCGCCCCGGGTCGGCCGGTCTCCACAAGCCTGCGGCTGGATGTCAGCGCACGGACGGCGACGCGACGGCGGCGGACTGGGCCACCTGCACAGCCTGGGCCGGCCGGTCGCAACGGGGCAGCAGGGAAACGCGGACGACATCCTCCGATGTCACCGCCCGCTTGACGTCGGCGACGCTCATGGCCAGCGCCTGCGGGACAATGGCCGCATGGCTTTCACAGAAGATCGGCGTTGTCAGCGCGATGGCCCGTTGCGACATCTCGTTGGCAAGCCGGGTGCGGAAGCTGTCGAATTCCTTGGTCGGGTTCTTGACGCCAGCGCGCTTGTACTGGCCGATCAGCGCCTTCTCCCACTCCTGAATCTGCATTTGGTGGTTGAGGGTGAACTGTTTGTACTGGGCGAAAAGGCTGGGCGTGCCCTTCTGGTCCATGGCCTGGCAGGTCAAGCCGACGACCATGAGTTCCGTATGCAGGCGAATGGCCTGTTCGGCCTCGAACTCGGCGGGCGTGTAGCAGGGCGCAGCCTTCGCCTTGGGAGGGGGCGCCTTCTTCTTGGCCGGCGCATCGGCGGCGAAGGCGGACGCGCAGAACAGCGCGAAAATCGCGGTGGCAGTGGCAAGGCGGGAACGCAGCATGGCGACCAATCCAAGATCAAGGGGTGGCGGAAAGCCCGGGGGTCTTCCGCTGGCGCAGTCTGCCCGATCCCGATCAGGCCCGGCAAGGGGCCGCACGGGGACCGGACCGGCGCCCCGGCGATGTCACGCCCGACCATGGCGTATCGGCAACGCTGAAGACCGGGAATCCATCCCAGGGTTCGTGGAAGGTCGTTTCAAAGGCCGGAACCGGCGGGTTCCAGGAGCACCAGCGGCTGCTTTCTGTTTTAAAATACCGACTCACTTGCATCGCGCAGTATGCTGTTGCTTTCTTTCCAGAAAATTATCCTGCTTTCAAAATCCAGTTTTGCTTTCGGATCGAGATACTCTGCCGACAACCATCCGCCTGCTTCGGCCCGACGCGCTTGGGGCAGCGCTGGAAAAATCGGGAAAATCCACGGATTCCGACGATTCCGGGAATTTATGGGCTGGCATTTCAAAGCCAATTCGCCCATATGTGAATGACTAATCCTGGATGGCTGACGGTCCAAGGCGCCCCCGCTTTACAAAAGCTGTGTGCTCAATAACCCGGCGATCCAAAAAACCTGTGTCTTCGCCGCATGACGCAAGAGCCTCTCTGGCAACCGAGTGACATCTTGACTGCCGAACCTGATGGTGATGCGGAAACCCCGAAACGTCGGGGCCGAATTCCGCAATCCGCTTGGCCTCGAATTCTCGAGCTGTACAAAGCGGGATCAACCCTGTCCGCAATCGCGCGTGAGTTCGACTGCACGCCGAGCGCGATCTCTTACATTGTCCGCAAGGCGGAGGCCTCTGGCCTGACCGCGGAAGGGGCGGGTCCCGCCCCTGCGGCCGACGTGGTGCAGCCGTCGCTGGACGTTGCCCCGCCGACGCCGCAGCCCGCGCCGGCACAGCCCGAGTCCGCGACTGCGACGCCGGACACCGTGCCGTCTGCCGACGCCGCGGAACCGGAACAGCGGGAGCCGCGGCGGCTGGAGCATCGGGGCGACGGTCCCCGCCAGCCCCGACCGGACATGCCTCCCCGTGAAGCGCGGGAACCTCGCGAGCCACGGGAACAGCGGGAACCGAGGGAGCCGCGCCAGCCCCAGGGGGAAGGACGCGCCCCGTTCCAGGATCGCCGGGGTGGAGATCGTCAAGGCCGCTTCCAGCAGGGGCAGCCGCGCCCGCAAGGGGAGCGGGGTGAAGACCGGCCCCAGGGCGGTCAGCGCTTCGAGCGCCAGGGCGATAGTCGGCGTGACCGCCCGGCCGACCAGCGGCCAGCTGAACCGCGTTTCGCCGACCAGCGCGGGCCGCGTCCGGATCGTGGCCCGGAACGTGGCTATGAGCGCGGACTGGAGATCGGCCCCCCGCCCCTGAGCGAGGCCGAATTGAACGGGCCGCCTGCGGATGTGGTCTATCCCTACCGTCAGCAGCGCAATGCCGCCCGGATGGAAGCGCAGGAGACGCCGACGCTTCCGGCCGATCAGCGCATGGAGGCTGCGGCCAAGAGCTGCGCCGAGGCCTATATGGCCTGGAAGGCCCAATCGGGTGAAGCCAACATGCTGGCCCTGAGCGACGCCTTGCACGAGATGCGCAAGGTGATGGCCCGTATGGAGATCGAGATGTCGTCCACCCGCAAGGAGGAGCAGCGGCCGATCCCGATCCCCGGCTATCGGCACAACCAGCCTCCGCCGCAGCAGCCGCGCGGCTGACGGCAACGACACGGGAAAAGCCCCGGCCTTCGGACGAGGCCGGGGCTTTTGCTTTATGACCCGCAGCCGCGCGACGCCCCACCCGGCTCAGAAACGCAGCAGCGCCGCCATCACCTGTCCGGGCGGCATGTCGGATACGTCCAGTTCAAAGACCCGGCCACCGGTGACCATCGTGTGGGCTGCTGCCAGGTCCAAAAGATCCTCGTCACCGGGGTGCCGCGCATGATGCAGGATGGCGGTCTGCTCCTTCGGCAGCCAGCGCCCCCAGCACGCACCGCCCTGCCGCAGCAAGAGTGTTTCGACACGACCCTGCAGAGCCGCCGCCACGATCTCGGCGGGATGCGTCGAGGCCGTTCCACCGCCGCCGCCCACCCCTTGACGCACACGGTCCAGAGCATCCCGGCGGGCCTGATCGAACCGGGGCCGCAGCACCTCACGGGCATGGCTGTGCAGTGTGGCCGGATCAAGACTGTCGGGCGGCACCGTGATCATGGGCTCCACCAGGACCGGGTAGCGACAGACGCGGCGGAAATGACCGGCAAGGCGCTCATCGGCCACGACGACCAGCGGAACACCCGATCCGCCGAGATACTGATCAAGGCAGGCGGCGATCTGCTTCAGATATTGGATCGCCTCATCGTTGGACACCTGCTTCTGGCTGCCGGCATCGGCATTGGCCGGAGCATCGGCGGCATTGGCCGTTACCGGCTTTCGGACTGTCCCGTCAGACCGCGTCTGGCCTTCTCCCCGCGCATCGGGACCACCACCAAACAGATTTTCCATGCCGCGGGGCAGATCCGCGAGCGCCACCGGCCGCAGTTCACCCCCGCCGCCTTCATAGATCGTCGCCTCTTTCAGGCTGATTGCAGCCACAACGAAACGGCTGTCGGCAGCCAGCGCAGGCAGCAAGGGACGGATCTGGAACCGGGGACCCACATGCCAGCTTTCGCCGACAGAAACCGGCAAATGGCGAACCAGCGTGGTCCCGGGAGCGATGAAAACGGCCAGTCCCTGCTGCTGGTGGCGCCAGAAAAGACCATCCTCCACCAGGGCATAACCGGGTCGGAGCAGCGCCTCCGCCTCCGGGCCGCGCAGGCCGCCATCGACCAGGGCCGCCTGGACCTTGCCCAGCAAATTCCTCAAGCGGATCGGATCCTGGCGGATTTCCCGTCCCGCCACATGTGTCGGCAGGAAAATTGAAACAGCCGGCCCGGTGATCTCGGCCAGGAGCGGTTGCAAGTGATCGTGGGCTGACATTCATGCCTCGCGGTGACTGGGTCCCTGCCCCCTGCCAACCACGCCTTACCCACGCGGTTCCCGATGAACGGGCATTTCCACCGGCGCCGTGGCCCGGCTTCCGCCGGCCCCGTCAGGCCACGAGGGCGGCACCGACAAAGAACCAGCCATAGATGGTCCCGAAAAGACCGGTGATGGCCAGAAAATCGCGGACATACGCAAGACGGGTCATGATGGCCTCCCCTGTGAGCGCGACGGCAAGCACCGGCCCGATCGGTTGGGCAGATCGGTGCATGCCTGGATCATCTCAGAACGGATGAAGAACATCAACAGAAATGTTCTCCATCCGTTCATGCCGATCCGCAACAGGCGAAGAACCCGGTTTACCGGGCCGCCTGTTGCCCCCCCGCCTCGAAGCGGCTCAGGAACGACCGGGTGATGATGGGGATCTGACTGTCGATCCAGCTGGCCATGGCCTCCTCCTCGCGCAGGCTCTCTTCGGCCAGACGTTGGATCTCGACCTCGCCGGCTGCCTGGGCCGTCTGAATCAGAACCTTGTAATTGACGATCTCCCACTGCTCGAGCGTGTAACTGGCCAGCAAGTCCTTGATCACCTCGTCGCTGGCGAAGATGTTCATCATGGCCTGCATGTTTGCCGACAGCTTCGCCCCCATGGTCTTCAGGGCCGAACTGTCAGTTCCGAGCCGGTGCAGTGCCGTTTCCAGCCGTTCGACCTGATGTTCGGTCTCATCCCGGTGCTGCCGCAGCCGGGCCGTGAAGTCGGGGTAGCTCTCCAGCCGTTCCAATTGCCGGTCGATCATGCTGATCGCCTGCTGCTCCATGGCATAGGCATCGCGCAGATAGTCGATCAGGGTGTCGCGGATCGCAGCCATCGTATGTCTCTCCACCAGTGCGGCCATGCCGGCCGTCCGGAGCAAGAACAGGCCGGAGGCGAAGGCTGTTGCACCGATGCCCCCTTCCTACCCCCGACGCCGTCCCCTGCCCCTTCCGGCGTACAAGGGTGCGCCGGCACCGGTCCGGCCTCAGGCCACGGCCAGAGCCGATGCACGCGCCAGATCGGCAACGAAGGCCGCATAGGCGTCGCGGCGACTCGTCTCGTCCGGCAGACGCAGCAGATGGGCCGGATGGACGGTGACGTAGCCGGGCCGGCCCGGTGAGAACCGGAACTCGCCCCGCTCTTGTGTCACCGCAATGGGGCGCCCGGCCAGGGCCAGGGCGGCCGACGCCCCCAGCGCCACCACCAGCCGCGGCTGGACCAGGGCCAGTTCCCGGTCCAGCCACCAGCGATACTGCTTCACCTCGCCGGCGGTCGGGCTGCGATGCAGCCGGCGCTTGCCGCGCTGCTCGCATTTGAAGTGTTTCACGGCATTGGTGAGATAGATCCGGGCGCGGTCGATCCCGGCTTCAGCCAGCGCGCGATCCAGCAATTGCCCCGCCGGCCCGACGAAGGGCCGTCCCTGCCGGTCCTCCTCGTCGCCCGGCTGCTCGCCCACCAGGGCCAGGGCCGGCTGCAGCGGCCCCTCGCCCAGAACGGCCCGGCCGCCGCCGGGCACCAGCGGTTCGGCCGCCGCGATGATGCGGTTCAACGCCTCCAGACTGTCCGGCGCCTGGGACAGGGCCGCGGCCACGGCCCGGTCGGGGCTGCGCTTGGCCGCGGCCGACGGCGGCTGCGCCACCATGGCCCGCACCCGCTCCGGGGCGGAACGGACCAGATCGGGGATCAGGGCCGCTTCCGGCAGGTTGCGCCAGTATTTGCGCGGCATCTCCGCCCGCATGGCCGTGGGATTGACCCGTGCCGGGTTGAAGCTGCTGGCATAATAGCCACGCCAGCCCTCCTCCACCGCATCCTGTTCCGGCACCTGCTCGCGCCGGCCGGGCGGGCCGATGTCCAGGCGGTGCCGGTCCCAGTGGAGCGAGCCGACCGGGGTCAGGATCGACCAGACCATGCCGCGGAACCGCTCAACGAAGAAATCGGCCACGGCCGCGACGATGTAATGTTCGGGTTCGAACCAGGCCAGATAGCGCTCCCCGCTCGCATCCTCCAGCCGGCGGAAGCGGACGAAGGCGTGCATCTTGTGGACATCGCGCCCGACCGATTGGGCCATGCGCCCCAACCGGTGGACCAGCGGGTCGCTCTGCACCTGCAACAGCGCTGCCTCTCCCCGCAGGACACGCCAGACCGCCTGATAGAGAAGGGCGTAGCGCTCGCGGTCGCGGTGGCAGACCACCTGCCGGATCAGGTCGGCCAGGGCACGCGGCAGGACCACCGGCGGCGCCCCGTTCCTTTCCCCGTCGTGAACCATCGCACCGAACAGGTCGGCGCCACCGGCCTGCCATGTCACGCCGTCCGGCGCGGCCCCGGCGGCCACCAACCGGCGCACGGCCTGACGGAATCCGTCGAGATCGGCGCCCGGTTGCAACACGATCTGGTGCTGCATCAGAACAGGCTCAGTTGCCGGGCCGGCGCCAGCAACCGCGCCCGCAGATCGGCCCGATCCGTCAGGGCCAAGGGCCGGTGGTCGGCGGTGATGAGGAAGGGGCGTGCCCGTTTCAGCCCGGCGGTCAGCCGGGCCACATCGTCCAGCCGCAGGGCCGTGTGCCGGCGGGCGGCGAGGATACGGTCCACCGCCCGCGCGCCCAGGCCCGGCACGCGCAGCAGCAGTTCGCGCTCGGCCCGGTTCACATCCACGGGGAACCGGTGCCGGTTCTTCAGGGCCCAGGCCAGCTTCGGATCGACCTCCAGATCCAGCATGCCGCCCTGACTGCCTTCGGCGATCTCTTCCACGCTGAACCCGTAATGGCGCAGCAGCCAATCCGCCTGGTACAGCCGGTGCTCGCGCTGCAAGGGCGGCGGCTTCAGCGGCAGCACGGCGCTGGCCTCGGGAATCGGGCTGAAGGCCGAATAATAGACGCGGCGCAGGGCATAGTGCCGGTAAAGCATGTCGCTGGTCCGCAAGAGTGCCGTATCGTTGCTGTCGTCGGCGCCGACGATGATCTGGGTGCTCTGCCCGCCGGGAGAGAAGCGGCGCCGCTCCTCCCTGGCCTCGGCGATGCGCTCGCGCATCTGGCCCATGGCAGCCGTGATGGTCCCGCCCTGTTTCTCCGGCGCCAACCGCTTCAGGCTGCGCTCGCTGGACAGTTCCAGATTGATGGACAGACGGTCGGCGAACAGGCCCGCCTGTTCGATCAGCCAGGGGCTGGCCTCGGGGATGGTCTTCAGATGGATGTAGCCGGCGAAGCCATGCTGCTGCCGCAACGTCTTCGCCACCCGCACCAGCTGCTCCATGGTGTGGTCGGGCGAGCGGATGATCCCGGAGGACAGGAACAGCCCTTCGATATAGTTGCGCCTGTAGAAGGCCAGCGTCAGCTGCACCACCTCCTCCACGCTGAAGCGCGCCCGCCGCACATTGGAGGAGCGGCGGTTGATGCAATAGGCGCAGTCGAACAGGCAGTAGTTCGTCAGCAGGATCTTCAGCAGCGACACGCAGCGGCCATCGGGCGTGTAGGCGTGGCAGATGCCGCTGCCGGTGGTCGAGCCGATGCCGTCCTTGCCCGCCGCCCGCTTGGCCCCGCCCGATGAGGCGCAGGAGGCGTCATATTTGGCGGCATCCGCCAGGATGCGTAGCTTGGCAAAGACCGTCTCGTCGCTCATGGCACACACCGGGACTGTTCACTTTATGTTCCGGTGAGTATGCACCGATCACGCCATTCGGCAAGGGGATGGTCAGCTGGCCGGATGCAGTTCGGCCGCCAGTGACAGCCAGGCCTTGGCAGCGTGGGAGAGATAGCCGCCTCGCCGCCAGATCAGGGCCATATTCCAATCCATGGATGGCTCGACCAGGGGCAGCGCCCGCACCGCCGGATGGCGTCGACGCTCGGCGATCAGCCGCGGCAGAAAGCCGACGCCCAGCCTGGCCGCCACCAGCTCCACCAGAAAATTGATCTGGCTGCTGCGGGCCGCGATGGTCGGGGTGAAGCCATTCCGCCGGCAGGCATCGAGGATAATGGGGTTGAGGGCGAATCCCGTCTCGAACAGGATGAAGGGCTGGTCGGCCAGGGCCGCCAGCGGCACCCGGTCCCGCGCGGCCAGCGGATGATCCGCCGCGATCAGCAGGTCGATGGGCTCACAGCGCACATCCTGCCAGTCGAACTCGTCGGCCACCGGCAGCAGCGAGGCGCCCAGATCCACCTCACCGCTGCGCACCAGCTCCTCCAGCCGCTTGCTGCCATGCTCCACCAGCTGGATGTCCACGCCGGGATAGCGGCTGCGATAGACGGCGAAGATGGGGGCGAACAGCACGTCGCTGCCGATGGGCGGCAGACCGATGCGCAGCACGCCACGTTTCAGCCCGCGCAGCTCGTCCAGTTCCACCACCAGATCGTCGCGTTCGGCCAGCATGGCCAGGGCGCGGCGATAGACGATCTCCCCGGCGGCGGTGAGCGTGCTGCGGTGACCGACCCGGTCCAGCAGCGGCAGCCCAAGCTCGTCCTCCAGCTGTTTCACCGCCTTGCTGACGGTGGACTGGGTGGCGAACACGGTCTTGGCCGCCTGGGAGAAGCCCCCCTGGCGAACAACCTCGACAAAGGCGCGCAGCGTCCTGAGTTCCATGAACATTCCATATACGACTAGTCATTAGTCGATCAATTCATTTTCGGCATGCTGCGCCGCGGCGCTATAGTCCTGCGACAAAGGTGCAGACATGATCCCTCGCAAACTCTCCATTCTCTCCCGTCAGCAGTTGCATCGCAGCCGGCTGCTGCAGATCGGCCTTCTGATCGGCTTCTGGCTTGCCGGCGATGCGCTGGTGCGCCTGACCGGCCTGCCGATCCCCGGCGGCATCGTCGGCCTGTTCCTGGTTGTGCTGCTGCTGGCCAGCGGGCGGTTGAGCCTGTTCAGCATGCGCCGCGGCGCCAACTGGTTCCTGGCGGAGATGCTGCTGTTCTTCATTCCCGCCGTGCCGGCCGTTCTGGACCACCGGGAATTCATCGGCCTGCTGGGGCTGAAGATCCTGGCCGTGATCCTGCTGGGCACGGTGGTGGTCATGGCGGTCACTGCCCTGACCGTTGATGTGGTCTGCCGTTGGAGTCTCCGCCGTGAGCCTGCCCTTGTGGAGTAACGCCGTCCTGTCCACGGTGCTGTGGTCGGCGGCGACCATTCTGCTCTATCTCATCGGCAAGCGTGTCTATCGGCGCTGGCCGCGCTGGTGGACCACACCGCTGGCCATCGCGCCGGTGCTGCTGATCGGCCTGACCCTGGCCTGCAACACCAGCTACCGCGACTATATCAGCGGTACCCACTGGCTGGTGGCGCTGTTGGGGCCGGCCACCGTGGCCTTCGCCATTCCCATCTACGAGCAGCGTGCCCTGATCCGCCGGCACTGGCCGGTGCTGGCCATCGGCTCCCTGGTCGGCAGCGGCACGGCCATGCTCTCGGCCTGGGGATTTGCCAGCCTCATCGGCCTGGATGAGACGCTGCGCCTCAGCCTGCTGCCGCGTTCCATCAGCACGCCCTTCGCCATGACCGTGTCCGGCGATATCGGCGGCGTGCCCGACCTCACGGCGGTGTTCGTGGTCTTCACCGGCGTCTTCGGCGCCGCCTTGGGCGAGGTGCTGCTGCGCTGGCTGCCGCTGCGCTCGGTCCTGGCCCGCGGCGCCCTGTTCGGCATGGGGGCCCACGGCGCCGGTGTGGCCAAGGCCCACCAGATCGGGCGGGAGGAAGGCTCCATCGCCGGTCTGGTCATGGTGATGGTCGGTCTGCTGAACGTGCTGGCGGCCCCCCTTCTGGCCCACCTGCTGCGCTGAACCGAGCCTGGACGAAGATGGGGGCGGGTCTTACGGCCCGCCCCCCGGATCGTTTCGCCGTCCGTCACTTCACCTCGGTGATCAGCGCCTCGCGCGGGCGGCGCACCTTCTTCAGGTTCACCAGCCAGTCATGGGCGGCATCACGATAGCCCAGCGGCAGGATCACGGCCGAGCGCAGACCGCGCGCCCGCAGGCCCAGGATTTCGTCCAGCTTGTCGGCATCGAACCCTTCCATGGGCGTGGCATCCACGCCCTCGAACGCAGCGGCGATGATGGCGGCGCCGAAGGCGATATAGGCCTGACGGGCGGCGTGCTGGAAGTTCACCTCCGGGTCGCGCTGCGGATAGGTGGACAGCAGCATCTTCCGGTAATTCTCCCACCCCTCGTTGGTGAAGCCGCGCTCGCTGTTCACCAGATCGAACATCATGTTGATGCGTTCGGGCGTGTAGGTGTCCCAGGCGGCGAAGACCAGCAGGTGCGATCCGTCGGTCACCTGCCCCTGGTTCCAGGCGATGGCCCTGATCCGCTCGCGGATCTCCGGGTTGGTGACGACAAGCACCTCGAAGGGCTGCAAGCCACTGGAGGTGGGGGCCAGCCGGACGGCCTCCAGGATGCGGTCCAGCTTGTCCTGCGGCACCATCTTGGCCGGATCCATCTTCTTCGTGGCGTAACGCCAGTTGAGCTTCTCGATCAACACGGAAAAACCTCGTCTCCAGGCCGGGACAGCATGTCCGGCGCCGCAGGCTCACCCCGCCACGTCCGGCATGGTACCGTTTTGTAACCTGGCTAAAATAGGGGCCGCCCGGCCGGCGGCAAGAAGGCATATTTTTGATACCCAGGCACAGAAAGGGAACCACCCATGGGCTGCCACTACCATGCCGCGGAGTGCAAGCGGGTCGGCGGCGTGCTCTCGCGCATCGGCGACAAATGGAGCGTGCTGGTCATCATCATGCTGGGCGGCCAGCCCCGCCGCTTCAACGAGCTGAAGCGGCTGATCGGCGGCATTTCACAACGCATGCTGACGCTGACCCTGCGCGGGCTTGAGCGGGACGGTCTGGTCAGCCGCACCGCCTATCCCACCATTCCGCCACGCGTGGACTATGCGCTGACGGATCTGGGCCGCTCGCTGCTGCTGCCGCTGGAGAGGCTGAGCACCTGGGCCGTCGGCAACCTGCCCCGGATCGAGGCGGCGCGGGCACAGTTCGACCGGCAGAACGCACCGGAAACGATGGCGGCGGCCGACACCTGAGCCGCCACCGTTACCGATACTGGGTCCGGGGATCGGACCAAGCGCCCGGCCCCACTGTTGAGCCCTGGCAGACGCCCCTTCCCAGGGGCACAGCCCCACACCACGGAGATGCTCCCGATGGCGGTTCGCAAATTTTCGATCACCGACGCCCACTTCGAACGATCCCCCGGGCAGAATGGCGAGATCTTCGCCGGCAATGTCGTCGATCAGCGTCACGGTGCGCCGATCACCATCGGCTATGGCCGCTATGGACCCGACCAGTCCCTTGAGGTGACATTGGAGGTGGACGACGTGATGCTGGTGCTGGAGGGTCAGCTGTCGGTCTCGAGTACGGCCGGCACCGTCATTGCCGGCCCGGGCGAGATCGTCCACATGCCCAAGGGCGAAATGGTGACCATCCGTTCCCATGCGAACGGAGCCGTGACCGCCTATGTCACCTATCCCCATTGGCAGACCCCGGATATCTGAACCGGCGCGCCGGCCGCTCGGACCGGTTGGATCCGTCCACGGCCGAGCAGAGGCCCGCCGAGAATTGCCCGACATCCATGCCGGCTTTCCAGCACGCTAAAATGAAAGCGCGGGGCCGACGGCTGTCCGGCCACGGACCCTGACCACCAGCCGTCATGGAAATACATGCCCGCCCTCAACACCTGATCCGGCCCCGCCGGACCCGACATACTCTGCACAGCTTGTTCGTTACTCTTCAAACCACCTGGAAATCTTCTTTTAATTGTGCTAGCAAGCCCCCGTATTAACCTCACGGTGGCACAACATGCTCTCACGACTTCTTCTGGTATTCGCAGCGCTGGTCGCTTTTGCCTTGCCGGCGCAGGCGCAGTTCGGGCGGACCCAACCGGTCTACAATGTGGAGGACGCTCCGATCGCTTCGGTGTCTGGCAAAAGCCTGAGCGCCGAAGAGGTCAAGTCCAGGATCATCCAGGCGGCCCAGGCTCGTGAATGGATCGTGCAGGAAGTCGGCCCAGGTCACCTGACCGCAACAGTCAGACCCCGGACACACGTCGCTGTTGTCGACATCCTCTATTCGCCTACGCTTTATTCCATCAAGTACAAGGACAGCACAAACCTGCTCTACGATGGGACCACCATCCACAGGAATTACAACAAGTGGGTTAAGCTTCTGGAAGCGGATATCAACGTCAAGCTGAATCAGCGCTGATTTCCCAAGAGAAATCCGCCTCCCACTGCCGGATCGCAGCTGGTGCCGTACCGCTCGATTCCTTGGTTTCATACACAGGAATCATCAAGGGCGAGCCTCCATCCAAGCCGGCCCCGGCGTACAGGGCCAAGGCCAGCATGTGGTGGGTGCCGAAAGCACCAGCAATCACGCGCCAAGGTCCGGCTGGCAGACCCGCCCCGCGTTGGATCGCGGGTCTGCCAGCCGCCAGGTCGACACCGGAAAGACTGTGGAATACGGTCAGGCCGACAGCCTTGGCGATCGCTTCCTTCATGACCCACCAGCACAAGGCCTGATGCTCTGCGGCGGTCGCCGGCAATCGGGCAAGCCGGTCGCATTCCATTGGCGTGTATGCCTGCCGAGCGACGCGCAGCGCCTTGCCTGCGTGGGATAGTGTCTCCAGATCGATACCGACATCTCCGCCGCTGCGGAGAGCCAGCACGATCCGGTCCCCGGTGTGGCTGAGATTGAATCCCAGCCCCGCTTGCACTGCCTGGCGGCATCGAGGCTTGCCGTATGGGCCCCGCTCCAGGTCCAAAGCCTCGGCGGACAGGCCCAGAGCTGTGGCCAGCCTGGTCCGCAGCAACCAATCCGCCGCGGCCGAGCGCTTCGACAGCACGTCGCCCGAACCATCAAGATATAGGTAATGCAGCTCGATTCCAGGGGCGCCTGCTCCCGCCATCTCAGGTCCAGCGCCGGAAGATCAGCGAACTGTTCACGCCGCCGAAGGCGAAGTTGTTGGACATGACGAGATCTGTATCGATGCCGCGGCCAGCGCCAGTGATATAGTCAAGGGGAGCACAACGCGGATCGAGATCGTCCAGATTGAGATTCGGAGCGAACCAGCCATTCCGCATCATCTGGATGGCAGCGACGGCCTCGATGGCACCACAGGCCCCCAGCGTGTGTCCCGTATAGCTTTTCAGCGAGCTGATCGGGATATGTCTGCCAAAGACATCCGCCGTTGCGTTGCTTTCCGCAATATCGCCCGCCTCTGTCGCTGTTCCGTGGGCATTGATATAACCGATGGCCTCGGGCGCCAGATTCGCATCGGCCAGAGCCAGCCGCAAACAGGTGGCCATCGTCTCCTGTGCCGGTTGGGTGACGTGCCGGCCATCGGAATTCGTGCCGAAACCGACGATCTCGGCCAGGATCCGCGCGCCGCGGGCCTGGGCATGTTCCAGTTCTTCCAGGACGAGCGTCGCCGCTCCCTCGCCAATCACCAACCCGTCGCGGTTGCGGTCAAAGGGGCGCGGGGTCGCCCCGATGTCGTCATTGCGCTCGCTGGTGGCATAGAGCGTTTCGAACACGGCGGCCTGGCTCGGACTGATCTCCTCCGCCCCGCCAGCCAGGATCACATCCTGCAGCCCCCGCTGAATCGACTCGTAGGCATAGCCAATGGACAGGCTGCCCGAGGTACAGGCACTGGAACTGGGGATAATGCGCCCAGTCATGCCGAAGAAGATCCCGATACTCACCGCCGTCGTGTGCGGCATCATACGCACGTAGGTATTGGCGCGCATGCTGCCGGTCCGGTGATTGATCAGCATCTCACCGAACTCGATGATCGACGGCGGCGAGCCGGATGACGAGCCATAGGCGACCCCTGCCCGCCCCCCAGTCAACACCGGATTGCCGAGCAGGCCAGCATCGGCAAGCGCCAGTTCGCTGGCGTAAGTGGCCAACAGGCTCACACGCCCCATGCCACGGGTACGCTGGCGGTTGTAATGCGCCGGCAATGGAAACTCGGGGACCACCGCCGCCAGCCGGCAGCGCAGCCCTTCATAGATTTCCCAGCCCGCCATATAAGACACGCCGTTGCGCAGGGAGCGCAGATGCGCCTCGATAGACGGCCAGTCATTGCCGACAGGCGTCAGCGCTCCCAATCCAGTTACGACCACGCGCCGCATCAGAACATTCCACCATTCACGGAAATCGTTTGCCGGGTGATGTACCCGGCCTCGTCGGAAAAGAGGAAACCGACAAGCGCCGCCACGTCGGTCGCCGTTCCCATCCGCTGCATGGGGATCAGGTCCGCCAGACGAGTCTTGTCCATCTCCGCCGTCATATCGGTATCGATCACGCCGGGCGCCACACAGTTGACGGTAATCCGGCGGCTTGCAAGTTCCACGGCCAGGGCCTTGGTCGCACCGATCAGCCCGGCTTTGGCCGCGCTGTAATTCACCTGCCCCCTGTTCCCCATGACACCGGCCACAGAGGAAAGGACCACGATACGACCACCGCTCCGGCGCCGCACCATCGGCATGGTCAGCGGATGGACGACATTGAAGAAACCATCGAGATTGGTGCGGATCACCTCGTCCCATTCCTCTCCGGTCAAGGCCGGAAAGGCGTTATCCCGGTGGACTCCAGCATTGCAGACGATCCCGTAATAGGCGCCGTTGGCATCCACATCGGCCGACAGCGTCGCGGCCGCTGCGGCCCGGTCTGCAACGTCGAAGACCTGCAACCGCGCCGTCCCGCCGGCCGCCTCGATTTCGGCGACCACGTCCTCTGCCTGTCCACGCTGGCTGCGGCAATGCACCGTAACATCGAAACCATCCCGCGCCAGCCGCAGGGCGATGGCCCGGCCAATACCGCGGCTGGATCCGGTTACGAGCACACGACGCGTCATGGCAGATCTTCCTCGAAAAAGGCTTTCCGATCACTCGGGACAAAGACGTTCAGCCGGCATTCCGCCCAGACGGAATGCCCCTCGATTCGGCAGTGGAACACACCGGCCGGCCCGTCCAGCAGTTCCTGCTCCACCCGGACGGTGAGCAGATCGCCCAACGGGAACCAGGGTGACGAGGCGGTGAACCGCCGGGTTCCAACCAGCAGGCCGAGAGAAATCGGCTTGCGTTCGAGTTGACTGCGAATGCCGTCATACATGGCCACGGTCTGGGCCATGTACTCGATTCCGACCCAGGACGGGACTCCACGGCCGATCTCATAGAACAGGGAATCCTCGGCGATGCGCACTTCTGCTTCGGCCCAGCCATCGCCATAGCAACGGGCACGATCCAGCAGCAGCATCGTCCGGGCATGTGGCAGCAACATGTCCACGGGCCAGGGGATATGCCGGCCCGCCTGTGGGACAACCTCCTCCATCAGAGCCTCCCCAGCACAAGGCTGATATTGTTGCCGCCAAAGGCACAGGCATTGACCATCACGACCCCCTGCCCCTTCCGACGCAATGTCTCGCCCCGACGAACAAGCGTGGCGCTGAGCAAACCGGGATCGACGTCGCCGTCCCAGAGATGGGGGGGCAGGAGGCCATCGACATTTTCATCCGACAAGGTCAACCAGCTGGCCGCAGCACCCAGGGCGCCGGCCGCGCCGAGCGTATGGCCCAGCTGTGGCTTTGATGAACTGCAGGGCACACCTTGGGGGAATATCCGCTGCATGGCGCGGCTCTCCATATGATCGTTCTGTAGCGTCCCGGTGCCATGGAGATGGACATAGTCCACGGCCGTCGCCTCCAGGCCGGCTTGGCGCAGCGCCTGCCCCATGGCGGCCGCGATCCCCCGCCCGTCAGGATCGGGAGCCGTCATGGAATAGGCGTCGGAGGTACTGCCTGTGCCAAGCAGAGCCACGGCGGCGGGCTCCCGTCGCATCAGGAACAACGCCGCCCCCTCGCCCAGGCTGGTACCATCCCGGTTTCGACTGAACGGATTGCAGATCCGGCGGGATAGAACGGACAGCGCATCGAAGCCGTTCATCGTCAGTCGGCAGAGCGTGTCCACCCCGCCGGCCAGCACCACGTCGGCCAGTCCGGTCAACAGCAGGCGGCGCCCCGCCGCCAGGGCCTGGGCCCCGGAACTGCAGGCCGTGGAGATGGTATAGGCCGGACCGGCAAGCCCCAATTGCCGGGCCGCCACCTCTGCCACGCTGCCCATCTCCTGCCGTCGGATATCATAGGCGGGTGGCAGATCGCCTTGCCGCAGCAGATGGGCAATGGCCGCTTCGCCCTCGGCAATACCAGAAGTGCTGGACCCCAGAACCACAGCGACGCGCTCCGGTCCGACCTCGGCCACCGCCGCGTCGATCTCAGCCTGGATTTCCTGGATCACAAGCGTCATCAGCCGGCTGTTGCGGCTGGAAAAGCAATCCAGGGTCTGAGGAAGGTCCGGCAGATCCCCGGAAACGACGCCGGCCGGGATCGGCAGGTTGCTGATCATAAGATCGGGCCGCGGCACCATCCCGCCTTGCTCGCCTTGAAACAGCCCGGCGGCAACGTGTGCCTTCCCCCGTCCGACCGCGCATGCGACGCCAAGGGCGTGAAGATAAACCGGCCGCGCTGTCACGACGAGGCTCCCATGACTTTTGTCCGGATGCGGAGTTGATAGGCGGGATGGACGCGGTTCACTATCAGGTCTGCCGTCGGAGTTCCCGTCCTATCTGCCGGGGGCAAGGACGTCTCGGCCAGCAGGGTGCCATCGCGATCAAACAGGCGACGCCCACCGGTTTCGGTCCGCACCAATTCCAAGCCCTGACGGGCGAAGGCAGCTCGGAGACTTGCGTCCGGCCAGAACGCCAACTGGAAGTCGGCCAACACGTGACGCGGGTCCACCGGCAGAGATTTTCCTCCCGGCACCACCACCTCAACGGTATGACCATCATGCGTGAGCGTGAACAGCGGCAGTCCCAAGGGGCTGAGGCCGGTCATCCGCAGCGTTGTCCCGGATAACTCGACCTGGAAGCGCAGAGACCGCGTCTGGTCCTGGAAAGTGCCCGTCACCAGTTGATCGAGCACCACAGGGGCACCGAAATCTGCGGGCGCCAGATCCAGGAGCAGCGGCTCCTGCGCCGCAGGAGCCTGCCCCCCCCCCCGCACACCGGAACAGGCCGCAAGCCCGGTCAGCACCAAGACCGGCAAAAGGCGAAAAACAGGACGCATCACGCAGCCCTGGCCAGTTCCGCGATCGCGGCCAGGCGGGGGCCGGGACGGGCGACCAATGGATTGTCCTCATCCCAGGCGTACCCCGCCAGCACGGCACAGATCATCTGACGGATTTTTGGTTCCGCGCGGCCGGCGTGGAAAATGATGTCCTGCAGATCGCCTGTGTACCATGCCTCGACAAAATGGCGGAATGTCTCGATTCCCCTGGCCAGCGGAGCGGCAAAAGCCGTCTGCCAGTCGACCGTCTCTCCCCGCAGATGGCGGTCCAGAGCCGCCGCGGCCAGAAACGAGGATTTCAGGGCGATGGTCACGCCCGAGGAAAAGATCGGGTCCAGAAACTCTCCGGCATTGCCCAGCAGGGCAAAGCCTCCGCCCCAAAGCCTGGACACCTTGGCGGAGTATCCAGTCAACCGGCGGATGGGAAGTGGCCACTCCGCACCGGCAAGCAACCGGGACAGGTTGGGCACGCTGGAGACCCAATAACGGAGCTTGGCCGCATCCTCGCCGCCGGGGACCCCTTGCACCAATTCTGCTTCGCCAACGACCCCGAGTGAGCAGGTTCCATCGGCAAACGGGATCAGCCAGAACCAGACATCCCGGTGCTGGGGGTGAACTGTAATCAGGATTTTGTCACGGTCGAAATTCCGATCGTCGATATGATCGACCACATGGGTGAACAATGCCTGGCGCACGGGCCAATCGGATGGCCGGTCCAGATCAAGGAGCTTCGGCAACACCCGGCCGAAGCCACTGGCATCCAGGCAGAAGCGGGCCCTGACCACCCCGCTCCCCTCCTGCCCTTCAAAGCCCAGGGCCACACCGTCGGCCGTTTCCGTAAAGCTGGTAATCGTCTGCCCGTAACGGATGTCGGCCCCCTGGCGTGCCGCCTCATCCGCGAGGATCTTGTCAAAATGAGCCCGTTTGACCTGATAGGTCGTCGCCCACCCCGACGACAGCTTGTCCGAGAAGTCGAAGGCGAAATACCGGCCATCGGCTTCAAACGCCGCGCCATTCTTGTGCTGGAAGCCGGCCTGCTGCACGGCCGGCAGCATCCCTGCTTCTTCAAGATAGGCCATGGACTGCGGCAGCAGACTCTCCCCGATGGAGAAGCGTGGAAAGCTCTCCCGCTCCAGCACCGTGACGCGATGGCCATATCGGATCAGCAATGCCGCTGCGACGGCGCCGGCCGGACCAGCCCCGATGATTGCCACATCCGTCTTCAACTCATTGGACATGCCGAGTCTCCGTATGCTTGTCGCGCAGAAATGCGGTCCGGCGCGCCAGAGGTGATGCCAGGAAGGACGAAATAATGCCAATCGCCACCGTCTGGCCGAAGGCACTGATGGCGGCCGTAGCGGAGAGGCCGAGCAAGCCGAAGGACAGCAGAGTGCTGATCACCGATGTCGCGATTGCGACCAGCGTCCCTCGATCCGCTCCCTCTGATTCACGGAAGAACAGGCCGTAATCGACCCCCATGCCCAGCACGAGAAGCAGTGCCATGGCATGGAACAAACTGAATCCGATGCCCAGCAAGCCGAAGGCGCCCAGGCAGACAAGAGCGGCAATACAGGGGACGGCCATGACCTGCGCCCCACCCAGCGCGCCATACCGATGGCAGAGCAAGAGGGCGACACAGAGATAGGAGCCCAGGATCAGCCACACCGCCCGAACGCGATAACGCGCAAACATGGCCGACGCATCGGCGGCCGGGTCAACCAGTTCGACACCGTCCGGCAGAGACACTTCTGAGAAGAGATCCTTTTTCTTCAAACCCCGCAGTAGGACCGCTGAAGCGACCCAACCCGCATCGCTGCTGGAGGGACCAAGCCATAGATGGCGATAGGGCGCCGATGCCGCATCCGCCAGCCAGGACTGCAAGGTGAAGGGTTCGGCTTCGGCCAGCGCCTGCTCGTAGGAGTGCAGCAGAGACGGATCCAGGCCGATACGGGCCGTGATTCGGCTCAGCGCGCCATCCGGACCGACAGCGGCACGCCGCAACAGGGCGATGGATTGATCTTGCCGTTCCGGCGATGGCACAAGGCTGGACAAGGCCTGATAGCCGGCGATGTCCCCCGACCTTTGGAGCGGATCCAGCAGATCCCGCAGCCGTTCCTCCCGCTGCAACACCTCCCCGGCATTTCGCCCGCGGACCAGCAGGAAAACACCCTCTCCGGCATCCCCCAACGCGCGACGCGCCGCCGTCTCATCCGAGACGACAGCCTTGTCCCGGGCCTGGAACTGGCGGACATCGTCATTGCTGTGGAGACGGAGCGCGGCAGCAGTGGAGGCCAGCGCAATCAGAACCAACGCCACAGGAGCAGCGCGCCGGGTTGCAGGACGATCCCAGAACGCCAGCCAACGATCAGCGGCTTTGGCAACCACGCCACCGGCGCGTCCCGCGCGACGGGTGAACAGCGGATACCACCACAGCGTCGTGAGAAAAGCGGCCGTCAACCCGACCATGGAGAAGATGGCAATCTGGATCAGGCCGGGGAAACCGGAAAGGATCAAGCCCATGAAACCGAGCAGGGTGGTCAGTAGCCCCAAAGTCAAACTGGGCAGCACGTGCCGCATCGCTTCGTCCGGGCACCATTCCCCTCCCGGATCGAAACGGGTGGCGAAGAAATGAAAGGTAAAATCTTCCGCCGTACCAACCAAACTGACCGCGAACACGACAGTGAACAGGTGAACGCTGCCAAAAAGCCAGAGTGTGGCAGCAAATCCAACCAGTGTGCCCACGCCGATGGCCACCAGGCTGAAAATCAGGGGCCGAGCCGAACGGAAGGTCAGAATCAGAAGACCAACAACGGCGAGAAGAGAGGCGGTGCCGATGACCGAGACCTCTTCGCGGGCACTTGCGGTCCCTGCCGCCGCATGGGGGAGGACACCGGCGATGTGCAACCTCATGGCCGGGCTTCTGGTGGCCAGGGCCTGTCTGACCGCTTGCAACTGCGGCATCAGACTGTCCTGGTAGGGCACAGAGAAGGGGGACCGCGTAAGGTCGAACTGGAGCGGCACGAAGGCCTCGCCCCCCTGTATGAGCACAGGCTGGCCGTCGACAAGCATCCACTCCACGCCGGCTGGCGGCCGGTTCACCGACTGGAGGAAATCAGTGACCAGCAGCAACGGGTCCTGCCGGATCAGGGTGGAACTGGCCAGCGATCCCGGCAGGTAATATCGGCGAACGATTGCCGCCTCAAGCGCGCCTGCCGGATCGTCGCCCGACAGGCGTTGGCGTAGTCTTTCGCTGACCAGACCGAACGGCGCCTGCCGGTAGAAAGTGGCCAGGGCCTGAGCGGCCGCGATGTCCAGACTGGGCGCCGCCGTCAACAGACCAGAAGCCAACAGGCTGTCCCGCACTTCGCGGCTGGCAGTCGCAGCGTGAGCCGGATCAACCGCCCCTCCGACCACGACCAGCAGACGGCGTTCCAGCCGTTCCTGGGCCAGCGAGGCCGATGCTTCCGATACCGGGTCACGCTCCGTCGCGGGGAGAAGTGCCGTCAACTCGCCGTTGAGGACATCACCCGCCGCCAGACGGAGCACAATCCAGACTCCCAGCACCAGCACGAGGGCGGCCCAGCCCACTCCGGCCAGGGTGCCATATCGGGTGTATTGGTCCTTACTCACCGAACTGCGCCCGCTCCGCTGCGGCCAGACCGGCAGGATCGATAGCCTGGGCGCTGAAGCTGATGGTCGTCTGGTCGCCAGACGCCTCTTCGATCCGGACCGTATCGATCTCGGTCGCCCCCGTCACCTCAACGATGCGGATCGCTTTGGCGAAAGTCGGGTCGCGGGGGCTGAGTTTGAGCGTCCAGCGGCCAGTCTGCTGTATCAGTTCCGCCTCGAACATATCGGTGAAGCGGCTTAAATTTCCTGTCGGCAGGTCAAGAAACAACGGCAGAAAAGCCCGGAAGACGGGCTGTGCCATGGCCGGCATCTCTTGCGCAGGCATCCCCTCTTCCTGTTCCGTCACCCGCCCAGGCGTGATCGCGACCGTGACGGCGAACGGATCGTCAAGAATCCAGAGAATGCCAACACCAGGCGCGACAATCAGACGTCCGGCGGAGACCAGCGGTTGGCTCATCGCCTGCGCCATCCGCACCTGGTGGAAGCGGGCGCGCAGAACACCGTCGTGAACCGGCGCCGGCAGCGCGCGCAAGGCAGCCTCGCCGTGCAGGATCTCCGCCTGGGTCGCCGCACCGGCCGACAAGGGGGCGAGCACAGACAGGAAGAGCAGGATACCGGCCAGTTTCATCATCTCAACACCCCAACCGGCTCGCCAGGGCATCGACGGGACCAAACTGCATTTCCCGGGTGCTCATATCCACGGCCACCTGGACCGTGTAGCCCTTGGTCAGCCGTTCGCCGGTCGCGGCATCCCTGATCTCATATTCGATGCGCAATCGCGGATCATAGTCAGTAATACGTGCCAGAATCCGCAGCTTCTGACCATAGCGGGCAGGCCTCGGATAGCGTATCCACAACTCGACGACCGGCCATCCATAGCCGGATGCCTTCATCTGCGGATAATCATAATTGATACTTTCCAGAAGGGCACATCGCGCGATCTCAAAATATTTAACGTAGTGACCGTGCCAAACGATCTCCATGACATCAATATCGTGGAAGGGAACCGTGAGTTCGATTTCGTTTTCGGGAAATTTTGACATAGCGACGCCTTAGTGCTGGAGCGGCCAAGCCGCAATCTGAATAGACGCCACCACGGCGCGCAGATCCGCCTCCAGTGGCCGATCTTCCAGCAGAGAGGGGGACAAGCCCCGAACGACTTGGGCCAATGCGCCGATCGCCCCTCTCCGCCAGCGTTCCTCGCCTCCAGCCCGCCCTCGAAGCTCGAGAGCCTGTACCAGCGCCAAGAGATGGGCGGCGGCCACCTGTTCGGTCAATTGCAGCACGCGCAGACAGTCGCGGGCGGCAATCGTCCCCATACTGACCTTGTCCTGGTTGTGGCTTTCGGTCGAGCGGGAGAACGCGCTTGCCGGCATGGTCAATTTCAAGGCTTCAGCCGTCCAGGCGGACATCCCGATCTGCACAGCCTTGAAGCCGTGATTAATGGCGAGGCGAGCCCCCGTCGCCCCTGTCAGTCCGGGGGGAAGACCGTTGTTCATCTTCGGATCGACAAGCAGCGCCATCTGCCGGTCCATGAGATCGGCCAGATTGGCAACACAGGTCTTCAGGCCATCCATAGCGAAGGCGATATGCCCACCATAGAAATGGCCGCCGTGCAGGACGGCCTTGGCCTCGCCATCAATGATCGGGTTGTCGTTGGCGCTGTTCAGTTCGGTTTCAATGAACTGGCGCAGCCACGGAAGGCTGTCACGCAGAACACCGATGATATGGGGAGCGCAACGGATGGAATAGCGATCCTGCAGCCGGCTGGGCGCCATATAGGCACCCGCCTGGTCCAGATCCGCGCGGATCCAGGCTGCGACCTCGTTCTGACCGGGATGCGGCTTTACGGCAAAAAGCCGGGCATTGAAATGCTCGGGGTTGCCTCCCAGGGCCAGACTCGCCATGGCAGTCAATCGGGAACAGAGCCGCGTCAGATACTCCGCCCGGACGAACGCTTCGCAGGCCAGACCCGTCATCACGGCTGTGCCGTTCATGAGAGCCAGCCCTTCCTTGGGCCGCATCTCCAATGGCGGCAGCCCCAACTCGGCCAGCACCTCGGCAGCCGGCCGGATATGCTCGCCCACGCGGGCAGACCGTTCTCCGACCAGGAGCGCAGCCACATAGGATAAGGGGGTCAGGTCACCGCTCGCTCCAACCGATCCCTCCTCGGGGATCAGGGGCTGCACATCCAGGTTCAGCAGATCCACCAAGCGCTGCAGCAGCACATGGCGAACGCCGGAATGGCCAAGCGACAAAGAAGCGAGGCGGGCAACCATCACCGCACGGGTAAGGTGCGGGGCCAGATGCGCGCCAAGACCGCACCCATGGAAACGGGACAGCTGTAGAGGCAGGGCAGCAACCAGGTCCCGGGGGATACGGGTGGTGCAGTTGTCGCCATAACCGGTGGTCACGCCATAGATCTCGCCATCCTGCGCCACCAGCTGATCAAGATAGGCGGCACTGGCCTCGATACGATGCTGCACGTCCGGGGCCGGGTCCAAAGCCACAGGCACATGCGAACGAGCGATCGCAACAACCTCTTCAATGTTGAGACGGCCACCGCCAATAAGAATGGGGGCAGGACAGCCAATATTCCGGGATGCAGTCTGCACAGTATTCATTATCAGCTTTCGCCTTGTTTTTTTTATATTCTGGCCATGAACCAAATCAACGCTGGCTGGCGCCCAGAAATCAAAAAAGTTAAACCATTGGAGCGGATAGCGCAGGGCATAGTATCCAAGCCGGGCAGCATAGCTGGCGATTGTCTTTCGCAGGTTCTCCTGCCGATTCCGGCGCGATTGTTGCAATCCTTCGGCATCGAGTTCCTCAAAGATGATGCGATGGCGCCGCCCCTCCCTGACACAGAAGACCAGCAGCACCGGGCATGCCATCAGCGATGCCAGAATAAACGGCCCCTCGGGAAATGCCGCATCGGCTCCCAGGAACGGCACGGCGCATGTGCGCCGACCGCCACTCGCGGGGGTCCGGTCCCCCACAATGACCACCAGCTCGCCACGATCCACGCGCTCCTTCAAGAGGATCGCCGTATCAACCCCGAATGATGAGGTCTGGATCATATTGAGGGCCGCCGAGGGATTGGCCTGGGCGAGCAGCCGGTTGAAACCGGCGGCATGTGCCGTATGCACCACCACGTTGATCTTCAGCTGCTGGTGCAGGCTGCCAAGAGCGCGGCAGAGCTCAAGGTTACCGAGATGGCTGCCGATCATCACACCGCCACGCCCCTCGGCCAGGACCCGGTCGAGGAGGTCGCGATTGTCGTAATCGACATCCTGCGGCCGAATATCTCCGGTCCAACTCGCCACCTTATCCAGGATGGCGGAGCCGAAGCTCATATAATGGCGGAAGCTGTAGAACAGGTTCGGGCGGCTGCCCAGGGCATGGCGGCCCTCCGGGTAGGCCCAGACCCGGTCCAGAAAGGAGCGCGAAGCATACCGGGTTCGACCATCCGACAGGAAGAAGTAAGTGATCACCGGAACCAGGAACAGGCCGAAGCCAATCCGGCCGAACAGCCGATAGCACTGCAGCATGAACCACAGACCGGCGAAGACACCCCGTTCCCGCATTCCAGACCAATGCACGCCGGTGTCGGGCCGGACCGGGTTCCTTTCGAGGGTCGACATGCTCACGCCACCTTGCCGCGGCGGAGGAAGTGCCCGGTCGCCAGTCGCCCGGCCATTCCCAGAAGCAGTCGCGTGTGCATGGCGCTGATGCTGACATTGTCCTTCAGCATGCGGAAATTCGAGATCCCGCCTTGCGGATAGATGACCGCGGTCCGGATGAACCGGAAGGGCACACCCAGCCAGTGCAGGCGGACCAGGATTTCGATATCGAAATCCATGCGCATGCCGAGCCAGCGGCTTTCCGCCGCCCGCAATGTCGCTGCGATCGGATAAACCCGGAAACCGCACATGGGATCGGCGATGTCCAGAGACAGGGTCTCCGCCCAGACGCAGACGCGGCTAATCACGCGGCCGACGCGCCGCCCAAGCGGAGCGGTGGCATCGAACTGCGGCACACCGGCGATCAGTGCATCGGGGTTGCTCCGGGCCGCCTCGATGAAGCGGGGAATGTCAGCAATGTCATGCTGGCCGTCGGCATCGATCTGCAGCGCATGACTATGGCCGGCCATCGCCGCGGCGCGCAGTCCATCGATGACGGCAGCGCCTTTGCCGCCATTCTCATGGCGACGGACCACCGTGACGAACGCATGCTCAGCCCCGCTGCGGGCCAGGATTGCGGCATCCTCCGCTGTGTTGCCGTCATCCACCAGGAAGACCGGCAGCCCATAGGCCCCCAGGGAATTCATCAACCGCACCGCGGTAGCCGCATGCCGGTAGACTGGAACGATCAGGCAGAGTTGCGGAATCATGCCTCTCCTCCCCCCTCCCCGCCGAAGAGCAAGCGGCCGGACGCATGCCGCCCGGAAGGACTGGAAATATCGAACTGGACCTTGTCACTGTCCGGTTTAAAGGACAGGACCAGATCCAGTTCCGCTGCGGGCCGGACGACGCGGAAGAACTTCAGGGCCTCGACCCGCAGAACCGCGCCGCCCTTGCCGCCGTCGGCCATGGCCATTGCAACGGCCCAGCCAAGCTGGGCGACACCTGGCAGGATGGGCGTCCCATCGAAGTGCCCGTCGAAATAGCACAGCGACGGCGGAACGCGGAGCCGTGCCGCTATGGAATCCTCGCCCCTGCTCACCGACAGCGTCTCCGGCCGGGTTCCGTGGCCGCAGGCCGGCTGGAAAAGAGCCTCGAGTTGCTCAGTCGTTATCTTGCCCTGACTGTTTTCGGGCAGGGTGCGCACGAAGCGCCAATAGCGTGGCACGGCCGAGCGCGGCAGAACCTCGCGCAGGTCTTTCGCCATGGCCGCAATGATGGTGCGGCGGCCACGCTCACAGAGGTCGGTCCATCCGTCGGACGATGGCACCACGACGGCAGCAAGGGCCGTCCGCCGGCTCCGAGACAGCGGGAAGACGCGCACCCCCTGCACCCCGGCCATGACCGACAGGGCCTGCTCGACCTCGTTCAGGCTGACCCGGACCTCGTCGATCTTCACGATACGATCCGCTCGCCCCAAGAGACTGAAGCTGCCGTCGGCGGCCGGCCCATCAATGACATCGGCGCAGACCATTTCCCCGGCACAGGCCTGATGCGGAGAGTTGAGGCGAAGTTGGCCGGTTTCCCCATCCCGACGGACATGCACGCCCGAAAAGGGTGTCCAGCGGCTGGGCCGGGACGGATCGGACACTCGCCGGTAGGCGATGCCTCCCGTCTCGGTGCTTCCGAACACCTCGAACAGGCTCGCTCTCGTTTGGTTGTTCCAGGCCGCCGCCACGGCGGGGTCAAGGGGGCCACCGGAGGAGAAGGCGGCGGCCAGACCGGAGCCGAGTGCCGCCAAATCCAGCGCCGGCTGGGCCCGCTTCAGAAAGGTGGGGGAAGAAACGAAAACCGTACCACCGTCGCGTTCCAGCGCCTGGCACAGCTCATGCGGATGCAGAAGCAGGCCGGTCACAATCGTCCGCCCAGCCGCAAGCGGCCAGACGAGGCGGAACAGGAAGCCGTAGATATGATGGCACGGCACGGAACCGGCAACGAGTGCAGGGTCGGCCGCGTCTCGGATGAACGTCGCCTCCAATGTCGCCACTTCCGTGGCAAGCCGGATCAGCGGCCGCGTCACAGGCACAGGCCCGTTGGTGGAACCCGAGGTGTGGAACGTCACGAAAACACGATCGCCGTCCAGAACCGCGGGAGGCAAGGCCTCTGCATCGGCACCGGGAGACAGCGGATCGCGGCCGGCCAGATCGGCCTGGTCTGAAAACACCATGTCTGCCGTTGCGGCCAAGGCCTTCAGATGGGCGGAAGCCAGACTCGCCGGGAGCAGGATCTCACAGCCAGCCCGGGCGGCAGCGGCAAAGGCCACAGCCATCCGCGCCTCATCGGACAATGCCAAAAGGCAGCGCCTGGTCCCGCAACGGGCCAGTTCGGCGGCCAGGGACAGGGCGGCCTTCTGGAACCAGGAGCGGCTGCGCGGCCCGTCCCGAAGCAGCAGGGCGGGTCGATCCCGCTCGCAGGAGAGCGGCAACAGCACGGACAGCAGGTCAATCATACCGGAACCCGCCTCATCATGAGCCGCCGCGCCAGATATTCCCCGCCGAGAAGGCAGCCGATGGCGATGTAGGAAATCAGCCCGTTGTAGAGGGCCCACAGTTCCAGATCGTCAGAGAGCACGGTGTAAAGGGCGATTGCGCCATTGGTAACGAAGAACAGGCACCAGATCTTGGTGACTTTTCGTGTCCATGCCACGCCGGCTGGAGACAGATCCGGCTCGCGCAGGCGGGCCAGACGCTCGATCACAGGGGGAGGACGCAGCAATGAAAGTCCGAATATGATCAGCATGCCAGTATTCACCGCCACGGGATAATACAGTAGGAAGTCCGGCGTTCCCGAGAGCAGAGCAGCCCCGGGAAACCCCAGGGCAGCAATCGCAGACGCCCAGCCCATCCGTTGGCTCGAGCGATCTCCGAAGGGCAGGAACAGTCGCAGCGCCAGCAGGACCAGCAGCATCAGGGACAGCGGCCGCCAGCCGCCATGGGCAATCCCCAGATAGACAAGCAGCGGATACGAAACGGCTGCCAAGCCGATCAAGGCAGCCAGAACCGCCTTTCGGCCAGGGGCGATGCGCGGCTGTCGGCGCAGGAGGACCATGACTGCCTCAGGCCGCCACATGCTCGTTCAATACGCGGTGCAGGACATCGACGACGTCCCCCACGGACTGGATGCGCTTGAACGTCAGAGGGTCGATCTTGCGCCCGGTAATGACCCGAAGCTCCGCCAACAGGTCAACGGCATCAATACTGTCGATCTTCAGATCGGAATACAGATTGGCTTGCGGCACCACCAGGGCCTCGTCCAGCTCGAAATGTTCCACAAGCAACGCCTTCAGCGTCGTGAAAATCTCTTCCTTACTCTGCATGTCTTCCCCCAACCATTTGTAATCCGGCAGGCCCGACTTGGCGCTGGCCCAACCGGCCCCTTTCAGCCATCACGCACTTTGAAACTGGCGGACCAGTTCCGCCAGCGTGGAGACAGACCGGAAATAGCCCCGGATCTCGTCAGACCGGCCATCGATCTTGATGCCGTAGCGCTTCTGTAGCGCGACCCCCAACTCCAGCGCGTCGATGGAATCCAACCCCAGCCCCTCCCCGAACAGCGGCAGATCAGACCCGATGTCCGCGGGCTGGACATCCTCCAGATCAAGCGACTTGATGATCAGGAGTTTTATCTCGGCTTCCAATGACATTTCCAGACTCGTCTCTTCCATCCGAATGAACCACCTTTGTTTCCAGAAGACTCTGTAAAAGCCTGTTTACGCGTCTATTGTTACGGCTGAGTGAATCCCCTTCAACGATTATAGATTCGGGGGACACATCATCGCCAACCTGCAACGTCCAATGCGGCTTCCGCAGCGGGATCTCGTACCAGGATTTGCATTTGGTCAGCGTTGTCGGTTCCACATGGATGGACACCGGGGTGAAGGCCTTGCAACTGGCCGCTATGATCGACGCGGCTCCCCGCTTCAATTGCAACGGCCGTCCCGGCTCGGTCCGGGTGCCTTCAGGGAAGATCACCAACGAGTGACCGGCCTGCAGCGCCGCCACGCAGTGCTCCACGAGTTGCAGGGGATCATCGTTCGGGATGTACCCGGTCGCCCACATGACTCCCATGACGAAAGGGTTTCGCCAATGGCTGCTCTTTACCACGCAGAGCGTGGAGGGCATCTGCGAAATGATGAAAACCACGTCGATCAGTGACGGGTGGTTGGCCACAACCAGCAGGCCGGTCCGCTTCAACCGGCCGGCATGCTCCCAGCGGTAAGACAGCACGCCGAGCGTTTTCATCAGCCAGATAAACAAACCGAAGCACCGCCCCACCACGATCTGACAACGACGCTGGGCCTTGGCCCGGTCCGCACTGCCGAGGTGGATGGCCGGAAACAGAACGAGGCCAATGAACAGCCCGCCGACACCGAAGGTGGCGAAGCTCATCACCGTTCCGCAGAGACGCCAGATCTGGTCAAGCCGGGCCATGTTGGCTCCATGTCCATTCGAATCGGGCGCCCCGGCGGCTGAGATGCGTTGACCGCCCCAGCAGCAGCGGCACCAGATCCTGTACACACCAGCGTGTCGTCTCCTCGGAAAACCCGTCGCCGGCACGCCACCCCAGATGCACGGTCGTCCCCCCGGCCGCCATGTCGGCCCGGGTCAGACGCAACCCGAGCGCGCCACCACCGGCCGGCGGCCATGGATCACCGCCATAGCAATCGGGAAGCGGCTCTTCGGCATAGACCATCAGCACGTCCTCGGCCTCCCCCGCCTGCAGCAGGGACCAGCTTTCCAGGACGGCGAACTCAAGGCTGTCCGGCCCCGCCGCGATAGCGGTCGCATGACCGTCGAGACCATTCGTGATCGAGCAGAGAGCCGCGCCCGTATTATGAACGGACATGCTGAAAGCTGCAGGCGAAAGCAACTCTCCTTTCGCCAGGGCGCAGAGAAGAGCATAGGTGACGTCATACTCGCCGAAGCGCGAGGCGAAAACCAGATGAGGCCGCCCTGAATTGCCTTGCAACAGACTGCGGGCCACACTCAGGGCCAGTCGAGACAAGCGGCTATAGCGCCTGTACTGCAGAGGCGGCAAGAAATCAAGCTTAGGCGACCAGGACGGATCAGGTACGCGCGCGCCGTCTAACCACTCCGACCACTCCGTCTGGGTGCTGATATTGCCAAGGCATGCCGACCATTGCTGAACTTTCAGCAAAATCTCTGGCAGTACGCTTGAATTTTTCTTTACCCCAGCCCACTGCATCTTTCGTAATTGCCCCCCGCCCGGATGGGTGAGATAACACTATCCGACCGGTTAATGTCAATGCACAGACTTGAAGCCTTTGGCTGTATAATTGGACTGAAAATACCGCATCTACCGAGTTCTCAAAGAGAGTCGCAGCATGCCCAATTTTGAGCAAAAATTAAAAAAAACTTCTCAAGACAAAGCAGTTCGCATAGAGGGCTTGACTGGAGGCGAGCACTACGATCGAAAGAACGCACACTCACCTATTGAAAGGCACACCAATCATATAAATTGCGTCACGGATAAGTATTTCAGTTTTCCCTTCCGTCCAGACCCATCTGCACAGGCCGGCGGACTGCCCCGGGGCCGTCAGCACGAGATGGACGGGATGCGTCGCCCCTCGGCACCGGGGACGGCCTGACGTGATGGATTGCTGGCTGGTGACCGGTGGCGCGGGCTTTATCGGCTCCCACCTGGTGGACGCGCTTTTGGCCCGCGGGGACAGGGTCCGCATTCTCGACGACCTGAGCAGCGCTTGCCGAGACAATGTGCCTGCAGCGGCGGAGTTTCTGCTCGGCGATGTGACGGATTCCGCCTTGGTCCAACGGGCCATGGCCGGCGTCAGCGGTTGCTTCCATCTTGCGGCAATCGCGTCGGTCGAGCGCGGGCTTGAAGATTGGCTCGGCACCCATCGCACCAACCTGACTGGAACAGTCACGGTTCTCGATGCGGCCCGCGGCACTCAATGTCCTGTGGTCTACGCCTCATCGGCTGCCATATATGGCGCCAATCAGGATTTACCCCTGAACGAACAATCCCCTGCGGAACCGCTTTCCGCCTATGGCGTTGACAAGCTTTCTTGCGAGTTTTACGCCAAAGTCGCGGCGCAGATACACGGCGTACCCAGCGCCGGGTTGCGCTTTTTCAATGTCTATGGCCCGCGGCAGAATCCCGCTTCGCCCTACGCCGGGGTCATCGCGCGTTTCGTTCGTCAGGCGCTCTGCGGTCGCCCGCTGTATATAAATGGAGATGGCGGTGCGACGCGTGATTTCATCCATGTGCATGACGCTGTTGATCATCTGCTGGCAGCCATGACACGAGTTCGGACCGGCCAGGCCCGTGGCGAGGTCTTCAATGTTTGCACCGGGCACTCCACCAGCGTGCTGGCACTGGCAGCAATGATCCGAACTATCGCCGGCAGCAACAGCCCGATCATGCACCAGCCGGAGCGGGCCGGCGACATCCGCCATTCCCTGGGGGATCCCGCGCGAGCCATCCGCCTCCTGGGGGTTGGAACCCGGACCAGTCTGGAGAGCGGGCTGCAAACCATGCTGCGGCCCTCCTGATTGTCCCGCACGGAGCGTCCCACTGAAGGGGCGTGCGGTGTGAGTTCTCCAGAACGGTTTCTGCAGTGACCGGCCCTGGTGTGCGATGTGACCGGGGTCGAGGTCTGGCTCGGCAAAAGGCGGAGCGCGTCCAAAGCGGACACCTTCCGCAAAGCACCGGCGCCGGACGGTCGCCAACAGCGCACGCGGCCGGTCAAAGCAGCATTTCCAGAGGTCAAACGACAGCAGCAGACCTGATGACAGTCGTTACGCCGCCCACTCCTTGCGCAGAATGGCGTACTGCATCGTATTCTCGTAGATTGGCACACCCTGATCGTCATTGACGAATGACACGAACTCCCGGAACAGCCCCTCCCGTCGCATCCCCAACCGCTCGCAGAGGCGCTGCGAGGCAAGATTGTTGTCCTCCACATAGGCGTAGAGCCGCCGGGCCTCTTTCACCTTGAACAAGTAGTCGAACAGCGCCCGCGCCGCTTCGGAGGCATAGCCGCCACCGCTGAAATTGACGTTGAAATTCCAACCAACCGAATATGTGTCAGGAGGCTCGGGGAGACAAAGCAGGTCGCCGATCAGCTTACCAGAGCTTCGCAGGCATACGGCGACATGCTCATCGCTGCCGCTGCGCGCCTCGACTTCGGCTTGAGCGGCATCGAGATCGGCAAGTTCGAGAGACGCAAAGCAACTCGATCGGGGCTGATGCAAATAGGCAAACAGATCAGCAGCATCACCCTGCCGGAAATTTCGCAGAATCAGCCGCTCTGTTACAACGACGTTCACCTGAACTTCCTTTTTGACTCTATTGGCCCCTCCCACACATAAACGGCATCGACAGCTACGTCGACACACGCCTCTGGTCCCTGTGGCCCCATTCCTGGAGTATGAGCCGGCGCTGCGGCTCGCATTCTACCTTGTTGTAGAGGCCGCAGGACAAACCCCCACCCTTGTGGGGATGGGAGCCTGCCTCCATGCAGTCGCTGATGACATCGACGCCATAACGGCCGATCGTCAACGCATCCCGGCCGCCATGCACAACTTATCTTTGCCCCCAAAAGCGAGCGATCGACCTTTCATTCATTTCAGCTGGTCATGATGATTTAGCGATAGTTCGCGAAACGCCGCGAACCACGTCATTTCATTCCCACTCGATCGTTCCCGGCGGCTTCGAGGTGATGTCGTAGGTGACGCGGTTGATGCCCTTGACCTCGTTGATGATGCGGGTGGCGACGCGGCCCAGGAAGCTGTGGTCGAAGGGGTAGTAATCGGCGGTCATGCCGTCGACCGAGGTCACGGCGCGCAGCGCGCAGGCATAATCGTAGGTGCGGCCGTCGCCCATCACGCCCACGGTGCGCACCGGCAGCAGCACGGCGAAGGCCTGCCAGATGGCATCGTAAAGACCGGCGTTGCGGATCTCTTCCAGATAGATCGTATCGGCCTTGCGCAGGATCTCCAGCTTCTCCCGCGTGATCTCGCCGGGGATGCGGATGGCCAGCCCCGGACCGGGGAAGGGATGACGGCCGACAAAGCTGGGCGGCAGGCCCAGCTCGCGCCCCAGCGCCCGCACCTCGTCCTTGAACAGCTCGCGCAGCGGCTCGACCAGCTTGAGCTTCATCCGCTCCGGCAGGCCGCCCACATTGTGGTGCGACTTGATGGTGACGCTGGGGCCGCCGGTGAAGGACACGGATTCGATGACGTCGGGATAGAGCGTGCCCTGGGCCAGGAAGCCGGCCCCGCCCACCTTGGCGGCCTCGCGGTCGAACACCTCGATGAACAGGCGGCCGATGATCTTGCGCTTCTGCTCTGGATCGCTGACGCCCGCCAGTTCACCCAGGAACAGGTCGCTGGCGTCCACATGCACCAGCGGGATGTTGTAATGGTCGCGGAACAGGGTCACCACCTGCTCCGCCTCGCCGGCGCGCATCAGGCCGGTATCGACGAAGATGCAGGTCAGCGCGTCGCCGATGGCCTCATGAATCAGCACGGCGGCCACCGAACTGTCGACACCGCCGGACAGGCCGCAGATGACCTTGCCCTCGCCCACCTGGGCGCGGATGCGAGCCACGGCCTCCTGGCGGAAGGCGGCCATGGTCCAGTCGCCCGTCAGCCCCGCCACCGTGAACAGGAAGTTGCGGATCAGCGCATCGCCATGGGGGGTGTGCACCACCTCGGGATGGAACTGCACGCCATAGAAGCGGCGGGTATCGTCGGCGATGATGGCATAGGGCGCCCCCTCGCTCTGCGCGACGATGCGGAACCCCTGCGGCAACCGGGTCACCCGGTCGCCATGGCTCATCCACACCTGCTCGCGGGCGCCGGGGGTCCAGACCCCCTCGAACAGGGCGCAGGGCTCCTTGACATCGACATAGGCGCGGCCGAATTCGCGGGTTTCGCCCGGCTCCACCTTGCCGCCCAGCTGCTCGCACATGGTCTGCTGACCATAGCAGATACCCAGCACCGGCACGCCCAGGGTCCACACCGCCTCGGGCGCGCGGGGGCTGCCGGTCTCGGTCACGCTGGCCGGTCCGCCGGACAGGATGATGGCACGCGGGCCGAAGGCCCGGATGCGGTCGCCATCGGCGCTGAACGGATGGATCTCGCAATAGATCCCGGCCTCGCGCACCCGGCGCGCGATCAGCTGGGTCACCTGCGAACCGAAGTCCAGGATCAGGACGCGGTCGGGATGGGCGCCGGGGTGGACGCCGAGATGGGCGGAGGTCGCGGAAGCGGTCATGGCGCACTGTCCTGGGCTGGGCCGAAAGTGCGCCGGACCCTAGCCCAGCCGCCCCGTCCCCGCAAGCGGAGCGGGTGCAAAGCCGGGTTGTCCCCGGTCATCCAGGGCGGAGGCTCAGCCTCAGTGGTCCCCGCCCACCGGCGGATCGGCCGCCAGCCGGGCCAGCGGCACCAGATCGCTCCAGCCATAGGCCACCTCGGTCAGGCGGGCACCGGCGAAATGGATGGGCTGCTCGGCCAGGCGCTGCCCACCCAGCCGCTCATAGAACCAGCGCGCCTGATTGTCCCGCAGCACCCAGACCACAGCCGCCTGCATGCCGGTATCCAGCAATTGCTGCGCCATGGCTCCCAACAGGCGCCGGCCCCAGCCCAGCCCCTGCATCTGGTCCAGCAGGTACAGCGCATAGAATTCGCCATCGAATCCCGACAGGCCGGTTCGTTGCGATCCGCAGCTGGCGAAGCCGGCAACGCCATCGGCCGCCGTCTCCAGCACGAAGGTCCGGCGGCCCCGCTCCGCCGCCCCCAGCAGCGACTGCCAGCGGCGGGCATAGGTCTCGGCCGACAGTTTCACCAGATACTGGTCCGGCAGCTGGCCGGGATAGGTGGTCCGCCAGCTTTCCACATGCACGCGCGCGATGGCGGCGGCGTCGCCGGGGCGGGCGGGTCGGATCAGATCAACGGCCATGGGCGGCCTCTCCAACAGGGCTCATGCGATGCTGCCCCAGTTCCCGGCCCTTGACCAGAGCTTACAGGGTCGGGGGGCGGGCTGCGGCCCGCCCCCCGCCGGCATCACCGATAGACCAGACCGCCGTCGATCAGCGGGGCCTGACCGGTCATGTAATCGGCATCCGGGCTGGCCAGGAAGGAGACCAGTCCAGCCACATCGTCCGGTGTCTCCGCCCGTCCCAGGGCGATGCCTTCCACATATTTCTTGTAGGTCGCCCCGACGGGCGCCCCGGTGACCGCCGCCATGCGCTTGTCGATCTCCACCCACATGTCCGTGCCCACCACGCCGGGGCAATAGGCATTGACGGTGATGCCGTCGGCGGCAAGCTCCTTGGCCGCCGCCTGGGTCAGGGCACGCACGGCGAACTTGGTGGCGGAATAGACACCCAGCAGGGCGAAACCGTCATGGCCGGCGATGGAGGAGGCGTTGATGATCTTGCCCTTGCGCCCCAGCTTCTTGAAGGTGGCGGCCGCGGCCTGGATGCCCCAGAGCACGCCCTGGACATTGATGCGGAAGATGCGCTCCACCTCCTCCGGCGTCACGTCGAGAAGC
Source organism: Oleisolibacter albus (assembly GCF_003336875.1). Lineage (GTDB taxonomy): Bacteria > Pseudomonadota > Alphaproteobacteria > Azospirillales > Azospirillaceae > Niveispirillum > Niveispirillum album. Next base: position 49,726 of record NZ_QGNJ01000019.1, read on the forward strand.
GGCTGCACCTGGGCGATGCCGGCATTGTTGACCATGATGTCCAACCCGCCAAGCGTGTGGACGGCATGATCGACAGCGGCATGCACCTGGGCCCGGTCGCTGACATCGGCGACAAAGGTCGTGGCCCGGCGGCCCAGCGCCCGCGCCTCCTTGGCCACCGCCTCCATCTTCTCGGGGTTGAGATCGACGATGACCAGATCCGCACCATCGCGCGCCAGACGCAGCGCGATCCCGCGACCGATCCCTTGTCCAGCCCCGGTAACCAGGGCGACCTTGCCGACACTGTGCATGAGCGTGCTTCCCTCATCTGTGGGAACGGCCTGGGGCCGGCCCCATGGACGTCCCCCTGGCGGACCGGATCAATCCGGCGCCGGCGGACCCTCGGCATTGGCTGGGCCCGCGCATGCCTGATCGGCACACCGGCCAGCCGCCAGCGGCGCAACAGCTATGGCTGCTGCAACCGCCCCTCACATGTGGGAATGGATCGGCCGGACGGGAGAGGCAATTTGCCACATCAATCCGTTACAGTCTGATGTTTCAGGTGCTTATGCTCAGGCCTGCTGGCCGTCCGGCTCCGTTGCCGCCGCAGCGGCGTCCTCCTTGCGCTGCATGACCGCGCCGAAGAAGCCGTCGGTGTTGTGCCGGGCCGGGGTCAGCCTCAACATGGGCTCGGTCGTCGGGGCCTTGCCCCAGCCGGCAGGCCAGGCCTCGGGCACGGGAACCAGAGTGAAGTCGGGATTGGCCTCCAGGAAAGCCTCGACCTGGCGCTCATTCTCCTCCGGCAGCAGCGAGCAGGTGGCATAGATCAGCCGGCCGCCGGGCCGCACCAGCCGGGCCGCACTGGCCAGGATACCGGCCTGCAGCGGCACCAGTTCGGACAGCCCCGGCCCCAGCAGGCGCCAGCGGCTGTCGGGGTTGCGCCGCCAGGTCCCGGTGCCGCTGCACGGCGCATCCACCACCACGCGGTCGAACTTCAGCTTGTGGCGCTTGACCCAGGGGTCGCGCTCGCTGGACAGGGGCCGGGTCTCGATATTGTGCAGGCCGGCGCGGCGGAAACGCTCCTTGGCCCGGGTCAGCCGGCCCTCCAGCACATCGGCGGCCACGACGCGGCCCTTGTTGTCCATCATGGCGGCGATGGCCAGGGTCTTGCCGCCGGCCCCGGCGCAGAAATCCACCACCTGCATGCCCGGCCGCGCATCGGCCAGGAAGGCCACCAGCTGCGAGCCCTCATCCTGGATCTCGATCAGCCCCTCCTTGTAAGGGGCCAGCGCCATCACGGGCGCCCGCGTGGGCAGGCGCAGCCCCACCGGCGACAGCGGCGTCGGCTCGGCGCTGATGCCGGCCTGCTTCAGGGCGGCGATGGCCTGCTCCCGCGTGCCCTTGACCGGGTTGACGCGCAGGTCCAGCGGCGCCTCGCCCAGCATGGCCCCCATTTCAACCAGGAAACGGTCGCCGAAGGCGACCTGCAGCGGCCCGGCGGCCCAGTCCGGCACTTCCCCCTTCACCGCATCGGGCTGATGCGGATGGTCCAGGGTGCGGGTCTCCAGCGCCTTGGCCAGACGCCATTCCTCGTCGCTGAGCGGCGGCGGCGAGAAGCGGCCGCCGGCGAAATTGTTGGCGATGCTCTCCGGCGTCTTGTCCTGGGTCAGCATGAGGTCGGCCACGACCAGGGTGCGCGGCGTGACCGTCACCCCCATCTTCTCGATCCACCAGGTCAGCCGGGCCCAGCGGCGCAGCACGCCATAGGCCTGACCGGCGATGGCCGCGCGATCCTTGGCGCCGATATAGCGGCGGTCACGGAAATAGGCGCTGGCGATGGCATCGGCCGGGCGCTTGGCCTCGATGATCTGGGTCAGCAGGTCGATGGCCGTCTGGAGCCGGGCGGCGGGGGTCATGGCATATCCTGGAACTGGCGAAGCCGCGGACTATAGGCATCCCGACCGTCGCTTGGAAGCCACGGCCATGCAACCCCGGCCTCCGCAATCGCAGGATGGGTTGACCCGGGACCGGACAGGGGACCGGATCAGGGGGCTGCCGGCCCCAGCCGATAGAGATGCAGCGTCGCCGGCTTGCCGCGGCTGTAGTTGAAGCCGGACAGTTCGACCAGCCGCACCGCTACCAGCCCCTTGTCCGCCAGCCCGGCCCCGGCCAGGGTCCGCTGGAACAGCTCCTCCTCCGGCCCGGTCGTCACCAGCCCCAGGGCACAGGCGGGATCGGCGGCCAGATGCTCCGCCACCATGGCGCCATTGCCCAGGCGGGTCCTGGTGCCGACCAGGAAGACCATGCTGGGCTCGGTATAGCCGGCCGCCGCCAGCACCGTGCCGGGGCAGGTCCGGTTGGCCTGCACCGCCGCCTGCACCTGCGGGCTGAGCCACAGCGGCGACAGCCCCGGCAGCACCAGCCCATGCACAAGCAGATAGGTGGCAAAGGCACCGCCCAGCCCCGCCGCCAGCAGCCGGTTCGGTTCGCGCCCGGCCTCCAGGCCCAGCACAAGGCTGCCCGTGGCCAGGATCACAGCCCCTGCCAGCAGGGCCAGCGGCGAGACGGATTGGGTCAGCTGCCAGGGGAATCCGGCGATCGCCCCGGCGAAGGCCAGGGTCACGACCATGAACAGCAGCCCGGCCAGGGCCAGCAGCCAGGGCTTGCGCACCTCGCTCCGGCTGAAGCGGTGCAGGGCCGCCGCCGCCATCAGGGCGGCGATGGCCGGGAACACCGGCAGGGTATAGTGCGGCAGCTTGGTGGTGACGATCTCGAACACCAGCCAGCTGGGAATGATCCAGGCCAGACAGAAACGGACGGCGTCGTCAGCACGGTTGCGCCAGATCCACGGCACGGACAGCAGCGCCAGCAGCGGCCAGGGCCAGAAGCTCAGCCAGAAGGTCGCCAGGAAATAACCCGGCGGGGCGCCATGCCCCTCCTGCCCCGTACCGGCCTTGCCCAGGAACTCGTGGCCGATGGCATAGGTGAAGAACTCGCCCTTGGTGGCGATGCCGATGGCGATCAGCCAGGGCAGCACCACGGCCAGCAGCAGCGGCAGGCCCGTCGCCGGGCGCAGGCGCTTCAGCCAGCCGGCCCTGCGTTCCATGCCCCACAGGGCCAGGATGGTGCCGCCGGTCACCATCAGGATGATCGGCCCCTTGACCAGGATCCCCAGGCCAAGGCCCAGCCAGAACAGCAGCGTCAGCCCGAGCGACGGCGCAATGGGCTTGTCGCGGTCGAGCCAGACGCGCGCCAGCACCCCCTGCGCCAGCAGGATGGTCGCCAGCAGCACGGCATCGGTCTTGGCCATGCGCGCTTCCACGCCCAGAACCACGGTGGAGGCCAGCGCCAGCCCGGCCAGCAGGCCGGCTGTCGCCCCGAACAGCCGCGCCGCCGTCCAGGCCGTCAGCAGCACGGCGGCCACCGCGCCCAACAGCGAGGGAATGCGGTACATCCAGATCGGCCCGTGTTCGGCCCCGCCGGTCAGCAGCGAGACCGACGCCGATTGCAGCCAATAGATCCCCACCGGCTTCTTGTGCCGCGCCTCGTCCTGATAGCGGATATCGACGAAGTCGCCGCTTTCCAGCATCTGGTGGCTGGCCTGGGCATAGCGGCTCTCGTCCCGGTCGAAGGGCGGAATGCCGGCAAAGCCGGGCAGGAACATGGCCAGGGCCACCACGGCCAGCAGCAGCCAGTGGACGGGCTTCAACGCGGTCAGGCGCAGCGGGGCATGGCTCATTCGGTCACGATCTCCCGCTCGGCCTCGGCCCGGATGTCGATGCGGCCCAGACGCTGCTTCTCCTGCCGGATCAGATGCAGATTGCGCAGATAGATGAGGATGGCCGGCATCTGTCCGGCCATCACGACCAAGTCCCGGTCCAGCACACCATAGGTGAAGATCATCAGGCCGCCACCCAGGCTGAAATACCAGAAGGCGACGGGCACGACGCTGCGCTTGGCCCGCTCCGAGGCCAGCCACTGCACGACGAACCGCCCCATGAACATGGCCTGCGCCACCAGGCCGAACAGCACCAGCCAGCCCTTATGGGCCGTGGCATCCTGCCACCAGGAGATCAGCCAGTGTTGGATTTCAAGCCAGTGCATGGGACTCAGACCTCGGTGACGTGCGAAGGAACGGTGGTGCGGCGCAGCAGCCAGACCACGCCGAACAGATCGAACAGGCCGACAGCGGCACGGCCCAGATTGGTGTATTTCGACGTGCCGGCGGTCCGCGCCCGGTCATTGACCGGCAGATTGGCGTACCGCAGTCCCCGTCCCTGCGTCAGGGCCGGAAAGAAGCGGTGCATGCTGTCGAAGAAGGGCAGTTCCAGCAGCAGGTCGCGGCGGATGAGCTTCAGCCCGCAGGCCGTATCGGGACAGGCGTCGCGCAACAAGGCCCGGCGGATGCCATTGCCGATACGCGAGGCCAGGCGCTTCCAGATGGTGTCGTCGCGGCGGCGGCGCACGCCCGCCACCAGGGCCAATCCGGAATCAGCCGCCACCAGATCGAGCATGCGCGGCACGTCGCGCGGATCGTTCTGCCGGTCGCCGTCCATGGTGACGATCCAGGTTCCCCGCGCCGCCGCCGCTCCTGTGCGCAGGGCCGCGCTCTTGCCGGACTTGGCGCTGTGCCGGATCAGGCGGATCACCGGGTGGCGCTGCCGGGCCTCCTCGATCCGGGCAACCGTGGCGTCGGTCGAGCCATCATCGATGAACAGCACCTCGTAAGCCGGGCCATTGCCCAGCACCTCCGCCAGTTCCTCCACCAGGGGCAGGATGTTGTCCTGCTCATTGAGGACGGGGATCACCACCGAATAGTGCACAGCTCCACCTCGACTCAAGGCCATCGCCGGCAGCGCTCATATCCCGAAAGGGGCGGTGACCGCCAGTGACGCTTTCCTGTAGGAGCGGCGAAAGCCGCGCATGGCGGACGGTCAGCCCAGCGTCCCGCTGCCGGTCGTGGTCACGCCCACGGCATCCCAGCGCCGCCGGGCCGCAGCCAGCGAGCCGTCCAGATCGATGGCCCGGCAGGCATCCTCGACGATCACCGCCTCGAAGCCGCAGCGCACCGCATCCTCGGCCGACCAGGACACGCAGAAATCCGTGGCCAGCCCGCACAGAACCACCCGGCGCACACCCCGCTCCCGCAGATAGCCTGCCAGCCCGGTGCTGGTGCGATGGTCGTTCTCGAAGAAGGCGGAGTAGCTGTCGATGTTCCGATGCATGCCCTTGCGCAGGACCAGGGCGGCGTGACCGGTCTCAAGATCGGGATGGAAGGCCGCCCCCGCCGTCCCCTGGACGCAATGGTCCGGCCACAGCACCTGCGGTCCATAGGGCATCTCGATGGTCGAGAAGTCCGGCCGGCCATGGGTCGAGGCAAAGGAGCCATGGCCTGCGGGATGCCAGTCCTGGGTCAGCACCACCAGGGGGAAACGGCGGGCCAGATCATTGGCCAGCGGCACCACCGCGGCACCGTCGGTCACGGCCAAGGCGCCGCCGGGACAGAAATCCCGCTGGATATCGACCAGCAGCAGGGCGTCGGTGTCGGTGATGCGCATGGTGTCGCTCCGGGCTCGGCTCAATAGGGGATACGGTCGGCCTTGTCGGTCCAGGCCTGGAACACGGCCCGGGCTTCGGGCAGCGGGGCATGCTGGCAGGGAACGATGCGGGCGCTGGGCGGCAGCGCCACCTGGGCATAGAGCAGAGCATCGTCGAAGCCGATGGCCGCGGCCTCGTCCCGGGTATTGGCATAGATAATGCGGTCGACCCGGGCCCACAGGCTGGCGGCCAGACACATGGGGCACGGCTCGCAACTGGCATAGAGCACGGCACCGCGCAGGTCGAACCGGTGCAGACGGGCACAGGCGTCGCGGATGGCCACGACCTCGGCATGGGCTGTCGGATCGTTGCTGGAGGTAACCCGGTTCCAGCCCTCTCCCACCACCTGCCCGTCCAGCACCAGGACGGCCCCGAACGGGCCACCGGCACCGGTCTCCATGCCCCGGCGGGACAGGTCGGCGGCATGGCGGAGAAACGTCAAATCGTCGGCGTGCATTCAAACTCCGGACTGAAGGACAGGAACGCCGGCGGCAACAGGCCGCCCCGGCGCTAGACATAGCGCGCCAGGACGCGACTGTCAGCGAAAGCGGACCCATATCGCCGCCGCGCTGGCAATCGCTCGTCCCCGGCGATAGAAGGCCAGGCGCAGCCGGGTCTTGTCCCGCACCGATCCGCCTGTCGGCAAGAACCGGCTGCACATGCCATCCGCAAGGGACCGATCTCCATGTGCCGTTTCCCTGTCCGCCGCACGCTGGCGGCGCTGGTCGCGCTCTCCGGCTTCCTGCTCGCCCCCACGGCCGCCTTCGCCTGGGGGCGTGACGGCCATCGGGCCGTTGCCGCCGTGGCAGAGCAGCTGCTGACCCCGGAGGCCAAGGCCGGGATCGCCACCCTGCTGGAACCCGGCCAGTCCCTGGCCGATGTGGCCAGCTGGGCCGATGAGGTCCGCCCGGAGCGGCCGAACACCGGCGGCTGGCACTATGTCAACGTGCCCATCACTACGGCGGGCTATGATGCGGACCGCGACTGCCACACACGGGAATGCGTGGTGCCTCAGGTCGAGCGCTTTTCCGCCCTGGTGGCGGATCGTTGGCTGCCGACCCCGATCCGCGCCACCGCGTTGAAGTTCCTGGTGCATTTCGTCGGCGATCTGCATCAGCCCATGCATGTGGGTGAGAACCATGACCGCGGCGGCAATGACGTCAAGGTCGTGCTGGCTGGCACCGAGACCAACCTGCACCGCGTCTGGGACAGCCAGATCCTGCAAAAGGGCTGGGGCAAGGACGGGGCCGCCATGGCACCGCAGCTGCTGGCGGCGCTGACGCCGCAGCACCGCGTGCGCTGGTCGAAGGGCGACGCCGCGTCCTGGGCGCAGGAAAGCTGGGCGGTCAGCCGCGATGCCATCTATCCCGCGCTGGGCGCAGAGATCCCCCCGGCCATTACCCCGGACACGGCCCAGCGCTGGCTGCCCATCATGGAACAGCGCATCACCCAGGCCGGCGTACGGCTGGCCCTGTTGCTGAACCGGGCCTTTCCGGCCTCCTGACCGATAGGGCGGCCGCTCCGCCCTAGAAGTTCAACAGGGCCGGCGCCTTGTGGATGATCTCTTCGAGGATCATCTCCGCCGTATCGAGATCCTGCTGCAGCTTCTCGCCCAGCTTTCCCACATATTCCGGCCGCTTCAGCTTCTCCGAGGCATCATAGAGGCTGCGCAGTTCGGACACGAAGATGTCGCGCGCGCCCAGGGGCAGCATGGTCTTGGCCGACAGGACGAAGAAGAAGCGCATGCTGGCCCGGACCAGCAGACCCAGCATCATGGTGTCGAGTCGGGCATATTCCTCGCGCAGATCATCGACGCGCACGCCTTCGACACTCTTCAGCCGCCCCTCGATCAGGATGCAGAGGGCGCGGAACTCACCGACCTTGCTGCGGAAATCATTGTAGGCCTGGAAGCTGTCCTTGGCCGCTTCCTCCTCGGCCAGCTTGGCCAGATGCATGGCCTCGCGGGCCTGGCGCTCCAGGGCCGCCAGCAGGTCCTGGACGTCTTTCCGGCTATAGGTTCTTTTCATCTCGATCAGGGCCAGCAGCTGCATCGGCGCCTTTCCGTGTCCGGCTCCCGGCCGGCGGAAGGCACCGATGTATAGCGCCTCCCTCCCCGTCGATAAAGCGGCCCCATCCGGCAGCTGGCCGGCGGTGCTTGCACGCCTGGTTGTCCTGGCCCTAGGCTCGATCCGTCAACAACAGGCCACAAGGCCGGCGATACATCGGCTGGGGGAGCTTCATGTTAACCATTACGTCCCTGTCGCACACCTATCCCAATGGCGTGCAGGCGCTCAATGACGTCACGCTGGCCGTGCCACGGGGCATGTTCGGCCTTCTCGGCCCCAACGGAGCCGGCAAATCCTCACTGATGCGCTGTATCGCCACGCTGCAGACGCCCACATCCGGCAGCATCCAGTTCGACGGCATCGATGTGCTGGCCCAGCCGATGGAGCTGCGCCGCATCCTCGGCTACCTGCCGCAGGAGTTCGGTGTCTATCCGCGCATCAGCGCCGAGGACATGCTGGAGCATCTGGCCGTCCTGAAGGGACTGACCAACGCCGGCGAACGGCGGGAGGTGGTTGCCGGCCTGTTGCAGCAGACCAATCTCTATCATGCCCGCAAGAAGGCGCTGGCCGGCTTCTCCGGCGGCATGCGCCAGCGCTTCGGCATCGCCCAGGCCCTGCTGGGCAACCCGAAGCTCATCATCGTCGACGAGCCCACGGCCGGCCTCGACCCCGAGGAGCGCAACCGCTTCCACAATCTCCTGTCGGAGATCGGTGAGCATGTGGTGGTGATCCTGTCCACCCATATCGTCGAGGATGTGGCCGATCTGTGCCAGCGCATGGCCGTTCTGGCCGGCGGCCGCATCCTGCTGGAAGGGGAGCCGCTGCCGCTGATCGACAGCATGCGCGGCCGGATCTGGCGCAAGATCGTCGACAAGGCCGAGGTGGAGGAGCACAGGCAGCGCCACGCCCTCATCTCCACCCGCCTGTTCGCAGGCCGCGTGGTGCTGCATGCCCTGGCCGACACCCACCCCGGCGACGGGTTCGAAGTGGCGCCCGGCAATCTTGAGGATGTCTATTTCGCCACGCTGGCCAGCAGCCGGCGCGCCGCCTGATCCGGACCGCGCAGAGGAGACCGCCCATGCTCGGCCGCATCGCCGCATTCGAATTCCGCTACCAGCTGCGGCAGCCCGCCTTCTGGGTCTGCTTCATCGCCTTCTTCCTGCTGACCTTCCTGGCCATCACCAACGACAATGTGCAGATCGGATCGGGCGGCGGAACCCATGCCAACGCCCCGTTCGCCATCTTCCAGACCACGGCCATCATGAGCCTGGTCGGGCTGTTCATTCCGCTGGCGATCCTGCCCGGCGCGCTGCTGCGTGATCCGGAAACCGGCATGGCCGGATTGCTCTATGCCCTGCCCCTGCAACGGACCAGCTTCCTGCTCGGCCGCTTCCTTGGCGCCTATGCCATCGTGGCCCTGGCCTTCCTCGGTGCGCCCCTGGGCACCATGCTGGGCAGTGTCATGTGGTGGCTCGACCCGGAGACCCTGGGACCGTTCCGCGCCGTCGACTATGTCCATGCCGTGCTCATCTGGGGCTGGCCCAATCTGCTGATCACGGGGGCGCTGTTCTTCGCCACCGCCGCGCTCAGCCGCAGCCAGTGGGCCGTCTACGGCGTCATGCTGGCCCTGCTGGTGGCCTGGGTCGTCACCGGCAAGCTGCTGGACGGTCCCGAGGTGCGGGAGCTGGTGGCGATCACCGATCCGTTCGGGCTGCGCGCCGCCGGGCAGATGACGCGCTACTGGACCACCTTCGAGCGCAACACGCAGCTGGTGCCCCTGGAGGGCATTCTGCTGTGGAACCGGCTGCTGTGGCTTGGCATCGCGGTGGCGCTGGTGGGTCTGGCGCTGGCCAGCTTCCGGTTCCAGACCCAGCCCCGTGGTGGCCGCCGCCGCAAGGCGGAGCCTGTCGCCACCGAGCCCGTCAGCGGCGACCTGCGGCTTGTCGGCGGCACGCCGGCCCCCGCCGGCCGCGCCGGGCTGGCGCAATTCCTGGCGCAGAGCCGCCTGGAAGCGGTGAGCGTCATGAAAAGCCCCGGCTTCCTGGTCATGCTGGCCCTTGGCCTGTTCAATGCCGTCGGCGCGCTGAGCAGCATGGACGCGCTGTACGGCACGCCGATCTATCCCGTCAGCCGCATGGTGGTGGATCTGCTGGCCGGCAGTTTCGGCATCATTCCGGTGATCGTCGTCATCTACTACACGGCGGAACTGGTCTGGCGCGACCGCCAGACCCGCATGCATGAGCTGGTGCAGTCCTGCCCGGTTCCCGGCTGGGTCTTCGTGGCCAGCAAGCTGCTGGCCATGGTCCTGGTGCTGCTGGCTCTGTTCGCCGCGGCCGCCCTGGCCGGCATCATCACCCAGCTGGTCGCCGGACCGACGCCGATCGAACCCCGCTTCTATCTGGCGCAGATGCTGGTCTTCACCGGCATACCGATCCTGCATCTGGCCGTGCTGTCCCTGTTCATCCAGGTGCTGGTCCCCAACAAGTATCTCGGCATGCTGGCCATGGTCGGCTACATGCTGCTGGGGATGGTGGCCGAGCAGCTGGGGCTGGTCGACAATCTGGTGATCTTCGGCGACAGCCCGACGGTCCGCACCTCCGACATGAACGGCTTCGGCCATTTTGCCGAACCGACCCTGTGGTTCCTGGCCTACTGGAGCTTCGCCGCCCTGGTTCTGGTGGCGGTGGCGCATCGGCTGTGGCCGTCCGGCGTGCCGGCGCCCCTGGCGAAACGGCTGCGGAGCCTGGCCCACGGCTGGACCGGCGGCCCCGCGGTGCTGGCCGCCGCCGGCCTGGCCGGGTTCCTCCTGACCGGCGGGTGGATCGCCTACAACACCCATGGCCTGAACGACGTGCGCAGTCCGGACAGCCGCGAGGCGGATCTGGTCGCCTATGAGAAGGCCTACCGCCAGTATGAGGGCCTGCCGCAGCCGCGGATCACCGATGTCCGCGTCGATCTGGATCTGTTCCCCGAAACGCGCGGCTATCAGGCCAAAGGTGTCTATGTCCTGGAGAACCGCACGGGCGTGGCCGTGCCCGACATCCATATCCAGTTTGACCAGGATATCGTTGTCACCGCGCTGGAGGTGGAGGGAGGCACCCCGAAGCAGGAGGATCGGCACTACAACCACTTCATCCATCAGCTGGCCGTGCCGATGCAGCCGGGGGAAAAGCGGACCCTGCGCTTCGCCGTGAAGAAGGAGAATCCCGGTTTCACCAACGATGCCGAGGTGACGCCGGTGGTCTATAACGGCTCCTTCCTCAACAATACGGCCGTGGCCCCCTTCATCGGCTTCAGCCGCGCCTTCCTGCTGCAGGACCGCAATGCCCGGCGCAAGCACGGGCTGGACCCGATCGACCGCATGGCGAAGCTGGATGACCAGAGCCAATGGCGGAACAACTATCTGCGCGAGGACAGCGACTGGGTCCGCTTCGAGACCACCGTCTCCACCAGCGCGGACCAGACCGTCATCGCACCGGGCTATGCGCAGAAGGAGTGGGTGGAGAATGGGCGGCGCTACGTCCACTACGCCATGGATGCCCCGATCCTGAACTTCTACAGCTGGCTGTCGGCCCGGTACAGCGTGGCCCGGGACAGCTGGAACGGCGTGGATCTCAGCGTCTATTACCATGAGCCGCACGCCTGGAACGTGCCGCGCATGCTGGACGCCATGAAGAAGTCGCTGGCCTATTTCAGCGGTGCCTTCAGCCCCTACCAGCATCGGCAGATGCGCATCCTGGAGTTCCCGGCCTACGCAACCTTCGCCCAGAGCTTCCCCAACACGGTTCCCTATTCCGAGGGCATCGGCTTCATCGCCGATAACCGGGATCCCGAGGACATCGATTACGTCTTCTATGTCACCGCGCATGAGGTGGCCCATCAATGGTGGGCGCACCAGGTGATGGGGGCCAATGTCCAGGGCTCCACCCTGCTGTCGGAGACCCTGGCGCAGTACTCGGCCCTGCTGGTGATGGAACAGGAATACGGCCCGGACAAGATCCGCAAATTCCTGAAGTACGAGCTGGACCGCTACCTGCGCGGCCGCGGCGGCGAGGAACGCGAGGAACAGCCGCTGATGCTGGTGGAGAACCAGGCCTATATCCACTACCGCAAGGGCGCGATCGTGATGTACGCGCTGAAGGATCTGGTCGGGGAGGAGACGGTGAACCGGGCCCTGGCCCGGCTGGTCAAGGAAACAGCCTACAGGAGCGATCCCTATCCCCGTTCCGTCGATCTGGTGCGCATCCTCAAGGAGGAGGTGGGGCCGGACCGCACCGGTCTGATCGAGGATCTGTTCGAGAAGATCGTTCTCTATGACCTGAAGCCCGCCCAGCAGACGGTGGAGCCCACGGCCGACGGCAAGCTCAAGGTGACGCTGACGCTGGATGCCGCCAAGGTGGAGGCCGACGGTCAGGGCAAGGAGACGCCGCGCACGCTGGACGACTGGATCGATATCGGCGTGTTCAAGGCCGACCCGTCCAAGCCCGCCTTCAGCGCCGCCGACGTGCTCTATCTGAAAAAGCACAGGATCGAGCGCAAGGATCAGGTCATCGAGATCGAGGTGGATCGCAGCGACCGGCTGTGGATCGGCGTCGATCCCTACAACAAGCTGATCGACCGCAACAGCGACGACAATGTGGTGAGCTGGACGGCCCCCTAGCCGGACCCGCCGCCGGCAGGAAAAAGGGCCTCCGGAGCGATCCGGAGGCCCTTGGTCTTTTCAGGGGAACCGGTGGATGCGTCAGTCCGCGTCCACCATCTCCTCCACGGCTTCGTCGCTGTCGCCACGACGGCCGCCTTTGGCCTCGGCATAGTCGAACGCGAGCTTGTCCTCGGCCGTGTTCAGCACGATCTTCACCGCGCCGCCCTTGGTCAGCTTGCCGAACAGCAGTTCCTCCGCCAGGGGCTTCTTCACATGCTCCTGGATGGTACGGGCCAGCGGACGGGCACCCATGACCGGGTCGTAGCCCTTCTTGGCCAGCCATTCCCGCGCATCCTCGGACAGTTCGATGGTGACGCCGCGGTCCCCCAGCTGGGCTTCCAGCTCCATCACGAACTTGTCCACCACGCGGGCGACGATCTCGGCCGTCAGGCCGGAGAAGGCGATGATGGCGTCCAGCCGGTTCCTGAATTCCGGCGTGAACATCTTGTTGATCGCCTCGGTATCCTCGCCCGTGCGGACCTCCCGACCGAAACCGATGGCGGGCTTGGCCATGTCGGCCGCGCCGGCATTGGTGGTCATGATCAGGATGACGTTGCGGAAATCGACCGTCTTGCCGTTGTGGTCGGTCAATTTGCCATGGTCCATGACCTGCAACAGGATGTTGTACAGGTCCGGGTGCGCCTTCTCGATCTCGTCCAGCAGCAGCACGCAGTGCGGATGCTGGTCGACGGCATCGGTCAGCAGGCCGCCCTGGTCGAAGCCGACATAGCCCGGCGGCGCGCCGATCAGCCGGCTGACCGTATGGCGCTCCATATACTCCGACATGTCGAAGCGCGTCAGCTCGATGCCCAGGGTGCGGGCCAGCTGCTTGGCCACCTCGGTCTTGCCGACGCCGGTCGGGCCGGAGAACAGGTAGTTGCCGATGGGCTTCTCCGGCTCGCGCAGACCGGCCCGCGCCAGCTTGATGGCCGACACCAGCGCTTCGATGGCCTGGTTCTGCCCGAAGACCATGGTCTTCAGGTCCCGCTCCAGGTTCAGCAGCACTTCCTTGTCGTCACGGCTGATCGACTTCGGCGGGATGCGGGCAATCTTGGCGATCACCCCCTCCACATCCTTCTGGGTGATGGTCTTCTTGCGCTTGCCTTCGGGCAGCAGCGCCTGGGCCGCCCCGACCTCATCGATGACGTCGATGGCCTTATCCGGCAGCTTGCGGTCGCCGATATACTTGGCCGACAGTTCGACCGCCGTGCGGATGGCGTCCTTGGTGTAGCGGACGCGGTGATGCTTCTCGTAATAGGTCTTGATGCCGTCGAGGATCTTGATGGCATCCTCGATGGTCGGCTCGTTGACGTCGATCTTCTGGAAGCGCCGGACCAGGGCCCGGTCCTTCTCGAAATAGCTGCGATATTCCTTGTAGGTCGTCGAGCCGATGCAGCGCAGCGCGCCCGACGCCAGGGCCGGCTTCAGCAGATTGGACGCATCCATGGCGCCGCCCGAGGTGGCACCGGCCCCGATCACCGTATGGATCTCATCGATGAACAGGATGGAGCCGTCCAGCGCCTCCAGCTCGGAGACGACGCTTTTCAGCCGCTCCTCGAAGTCGCCGCGATAGCGGGTGCCGGCCAGCAGCGCCCCCATGTCCAGCGCATAGATGACGGCATTCTTCAGGACCTCCGGCACCTCGCCATGGACGATGCGCCGGGCCAGCCCTTCGGCGATGGCCGTCTTGCCCACGCCCGGATCACCCACATAGAGCGGGTTGTTCTTGGAGCGACGGCACAGGATCTGGATGGTGCGCTCAACCTCCTGCTCACGGCCGATCAGCGGATCGATCTTGCCGCTGGCCGCCTTCTTGTTGAGGTTGACGCAGTAGGCCTCAAGGGCCTCGGTGCCTTTTTTCACGACCTTCTCCGGCTGGGCGTCGTCGTCGGCTCCGGAGACACGCTTGGGTTCAGATCGTCCGGGTGCCTTGGCGATACCGTGAGAAATGTAGTTCACCGCGTCGAACCGGGTCATTTCCTGTTCCTGCAGGAAATAGACCGCGTGGCTTTCACGCTCGGAGAACAAGGCAACCAGCACATTGGCTCCCGTCACCTCTTCACGTCCCGAACTCTGTACGTGGATCGCCGCCCGCTGCAGCACGCGCTGGAAGCCCGCAGTCGGTTTGGCGTCATCGGGACGGTTGGTGATCAGGTTGGACAGTTCGTTATCGAGATATTCGGTCAGCTCGGATCGCAGCTTCTGCAGATCCACACCACAGGCTCGCAGGACCGCCACGGCGTCCTGGTCTTCCGACAGGGCGAGCAGAAGATGTTCAAGAGTAGCGTACTCGTGGCGCCGCTCGTTGGCGTTGGCTAGGGCCCGGTGAAGCGTCTGCTCGAGGTTACGCGAGAGCATCGAGGGCTAATCCTTCTCCAAGGTGCATTGCAGAGGATGCTGGTGCTGGCGGGCAAAGTCCATGACCTGCGTCACCTTTGTCTCAGCAACCTCATAAGTGTAGACCCCGCACACGCCGACCCCACGCCTGTGCACTTGCAACATGACACGGGTGGCCTCCTCCCGGTTCTTCTGGAAAAACCGCTCCAGCACATGAACGACGAACTCCATGGGGGTGTAGTCGTCATTCAACATCAAAACCTTGTACATCGAAGGCTTCTTTGTCTTCGGCTTGGCCTTCACGACCACGCCTGTCGTGGTGCCTTCGTCGCCGCGCTTATCGTTGTCGGCCATGGTCACTTCTGAAGTCGTCGTCACCCGGGGGCGTCCTACAGCAATCATATGAAATCGGGAGCCCCGGTTGGAAGGGGCCATATGGGAAGGTCCTGCGGAGAACACGGGGTCAACCCCGTCGGATCGGTTTCCGCTCTCTGACGGGACAATACCGCCATGTGCCCGTCGGAAAAGCAAAACCCGGCGATCAATGACCGCCGGGCTGCCATTCGTGCCGGTCCAGCCCAGGGCCGAACCTATGCATAAGAGTCAGGCCGCCTTCAGCTTGCCCAACTGCTCCACCGTGGCATTGATGCGTGCGGTCAGGGGTTCCGCCGCCTCGTTGGCGACCTGGACCGACAGTTCGGAGACCTTGGTCGCCTCGGCCATGAAGGCATCGAAGCTGCTGCGGGCATACTCGGTCTGCAGATCGACCAGTTCCTTCAGCGTCTTGACCGAGAGGGCGGCCTTGGCCGCGCTCATCCCCTGGTCCAACTGCGCCTGGGTGTAGCTGGACACGGCCTTCGACAGCGCCTCCAGCCCCTTGACCAGCACGGCACTGGACTGGACCAGCGCATCGATATTGTCCTTGTGGAAGCCGGCCACATCGCCATAGGCGTTGAAAATCTGTGCGGACATCTTCTCCACCTGCTCCTGCGTATAGGTCAGAACCTGTTCCACGCTCTGGACCGGGGCCGCGGGAATCGCGGAGGCCGCCGGCGGCGCAAGCGTATCGGCAATGGGCGCGGCGCTTTCGGCGGCGCCGGCCCCGGCGGTCACATCCTCGGCGACCGGGGCTTGCGCCGCGGCCACAGGTTCGGCAACGACCTTGACGGCCTTTGTACGGGCAACCATGGCATTCCTCCTCGCGCTCAGGTGATCGCCGGTCCGCGGCGGACGAACGGCAGGCTGGATGCCGCGCCGGTTCCGTCGCGCTATTGCTGCACTGCAGCATAGACGTTATATCGGCATGACGGAGAGCCCGTCAAGGGCGTTTGTGCGCCGCGATATTCCCGCCTGGCGCGCAGAGCGGCCCGCATGGGCCGCCTCAGCCCGTCTGGCGGCTGTATCCTATTGAACCCGCGCGGCTTGCTTTACCGGACTTGGGCGGGCATGCAAGGATGGCGACAGACCAGCGCCCATAGCAGCCACCCGACCGGCCCCATGACCTATTGCCTTGGTATCAAGATCCGTGAGGGGCTGATTGCCCTGTCCGATGGGCGCATCACGGCCGGCAGCCAGGTGTCCGCCGCCCGCAAGGTGGCGATGGTGGGGCTGGGGGAGGCCCGCTTCTTCGTCATGACCTCGGGCTTGCGCAGCGTCCGCGACAAGACGCTGGCCTATCTCCGCCGCGACATCGCCCGGCGGGAGGCGGAGAAGCCCGCCCCCTTCAGCAGCATGCTGGATGCCGTCACGGCCTTTGCCCGATGTCTGCGCACCGTGGCGGCCGAGGACCGGGCGGCCCTGGAGGAGTCCGGGCTGTCCTTCAATCTGCACGCCATCATCGGCGGCCGGCTGTCGGCCGATGCGGAGCCGACCATCTATCTGGTCTATCCCGAGGGCAACTGGATCGAGGTGGATGACAGGACGCCCTATCTCTCCATCGGCTCCACCGCCTATGGCAAGCCCATCCTCGACCGGGCACTGCGGCCGGAAACCAGCATGCGGACAGCGCTGAAACTGGCCTACCTGTCCTTCGACAGCAGCCGGACCAGCTCGGCCGATGTCGGCTATCCCATCGACATGCTGACCTTCTCCACCGAAACCGGGCACTGGCGGGAAGGACAGTTCGACTATGAGGAACTTCTGGCGCAACGGCGCTGGTGGAATGAGCAGATCACCGAACTCGCCACCCGTCTTCCCGACGGTCCCTGGCTCGGCCGGCTGGTGGAGTGATCCGCCCCTCCCTGTCCGGGGTGGCCGCGCCGCCACGGTCGGGAGCCGATGTCACACCCGCCCGCTTCCCCGCTTGCCATACTCCGTTCGGCTGGCGCTGGCGCAGACGCGCGGGAAAGCGCAGTCAATCTCTTAACGAATCTCTGGTAGACACTGATTCCGTTCGCCTTTACCTTGGGCCTCTCTGGCCGGGAAAGAGGCGGAACTGGGGGGCTTTATTGTGACCGCGCCGCGCATGCATCGTCCGTTCGGGGAAGTGATCCGCCATGGGCGGTACGCCCTTCTTTTGTCGATGCTGGTGCTGCTCTGCGCCCTTCCCGGTACGGCCCTGGCGAAATATGCCTCGATCGTGATCGATGCGCGCACCGGTCAGGTCCTGCATGCGGCCAGCGCCGATACCCGGAACTTCCCGGCCTCGCTGACCAAGATGATGACCCTGTACATGGCGTTCGATGCGCTGGATGCGGGCAAGCTGAAGCTGGACCAGCGCATCCCGGTATCGGCCCATGCCGCCGGCGTCAGCCCGTCGAAACTGGGGCTGGTGGCCGGCACCACGGTCCGGGTCGAGGACTGCATTCTGGGCATGACGGTGAAATCCGCCAATGACTGCGCCGTGGTCATGGCGGAGGCGCTGGGGGGCACGGAAAGCAATTTCGCGCGCAAGATGACGGAGCGCGCCCACCAGCTGGGCATGACCAGGACCGCCTTCCGCAATGCCTCGGGCCTGCCCAATGCGGGCCAGCTCTCGACGGCGCGGGACATGGCCCGGCTGGCCCAGGCCCTGATCTACGACCATCCCCGCTACTACCATTATTTCGGGGTCCGCGAGTTCCGCTTCAACGGCCAGACCGTGGTCGGGCACAACCGGCTCATGTACCGCTATCCCGGCATGGACGGGCTGAAGACGGGCTATATCAACGCGTCGGGCTTCAACCTCGTCTCCTCCGCCGTCCGTGACGGGCGGCGTCTGGTGGGCGTGGTCTTCGGTGGCCAGTCGGCCGTCTGGCGTGACAATCACATGGAAGACCTGCTGGACGAGGCGTTCGAGGGCCGCGGTGCGCCGATGCTGGTCGCCTCGTCCAAGGCGCCCCAGGGCAAGAAGGGCGGCAAGGCCCGGGATACCGAGGTGGCGGAGGTGGTGCATGCCGTGGCCAAGGCCGCCGGCAGCATCGCCGAGGGGGCCGGGGAAATCGCCCTGCCCCGCAGCGCCCATGCCACCCCGATGGCCATCCCCCAGCCCAAGGCGGTGCCGTCGGGCTGGGGTATCCAGGTCGGCGCCTTCAATGACAAGGCCTCGAGCCAGAAGGCCATCGCCCTGGCGACGCAGCGGGCCGGTACGCTGCTGGACAGCGCCCTGCCTGATGTGCTGGAGGTCAAGACGGCCAAGGGCACCCTCTACCGGGCCCGGCTGATGGGGCTGGATGAGAAATCGGCGCGCAACGCCTGCGCCAGGCTGGCCAAGGTCGGCCATGGCTGCCTGACCGTTCCGCCGAAGAAGGCCTTGTAACCCCCTCTTTCTCAGGACCGGTCGCCCGAACAGAACCGCCCGCCAGAAGCAATGGCGGGCGGTTTTCCGTATACGGGCGGTGTGGATCAGAAGCCGGCGGGGGCCTTGATTCCGCTCTGGTCGAGCTGTGTGCGGATCTGGTCCTTCAGCCGGTCGAGACCGTCCTGGGTGAAGGCCTCGGCGCGGGCGACCAGCACGTCC
>NZ_QGNJ01000002.1 GCF_003336875.1 Oleisolibacter albus
CCATAGCGAGGGCCATTACACCCGATCCCATCCCGAACTCGGCCGTGAAATCCCTCCGCGCCTATGGTACTGCGTCTCAAGACGTGGGAGAGTCGGTCGCCGCCAGGTCCGCTCAGCGCACTGGAAACCCATCCTCCACACATCCTCACCCCTACCCTCTCCCGCGGGGTGGAGCAGCCCGGTAGCTCGTCAGGCTCATAACCTGAAGGCCGCAGGTTCAAATCCTGCCCCCGCAACCAAATACAAAAGCCCGCATGGCAGCTCTGCCATGCGGGCTTTTTGCTGCCCGCAAAGACCGCCCAAAACAGAACCCAGTGAACTGGCCCCGTTTGGCCGGACAGTAAGGCGCTTCCACGATAGGCCCTCATGAACCCGCGGGGCGGGCGCATTTTAAGGCCGGAATGTGGCCGCGGCCAGGACGGCGATGCCGGTTTCCTGCACCAGGGCGATGCTGTTCGCATGCCCGCTGCAAGGCGATGGCCAGCGCGGTCACGGCCCCGCTGAGCAGGATGACGCCCATGCCCAGACCGGCGGACAGGCCGGCAGGGAACAGCAGGGCGGCGAAGGCGATGCCGGCGCCGAGAGTGTCCAACCCGGCGATCAGCCCGACCAGGGCGGGGGCGAGCAGGCGCTTCATGCCCCGCCACCCCGGTATGCGCCGCGTAGATGCGCCCGGCTCCAGATCCTTGCACGCGAAGGCGGGTGTCCTGTCGATGTCATCGGGCGGGGTCCGGGGGAGGCCGATCAGAGCCGCGGGTGAGAAGCGCCAAGCCATAGCGTCCGCCCGCCCCTCCCGCTCGCCACCGGTGCAATGGGCGGCGGCCTGAACCCGCTGCCCCACGGGCGCTGCTTGTCTTTGTTCTTGACCTGTTCCCATGTGGGGCCGGCTCGGCTAGCATGCGCGCACCTGCCCGTCCCCCGGAGTGTGCCCCGTGGATACCCCCTTCGCTTTCGATCCCGCCTCGCTTCTGCTGGGTGCCGCCCTGGCGGCGGCGCTGGTCTTCGCGGCCATGCGCCAGGCCACCGCCCGCAGCCTGGGCGGGCTGGAGGCCGAGCGGGCCGCCCTGCTGGCGGAAAAGGAGTTCGCGCTGCACCAGCTGGAGGAGGCGCGGGGCGAGATGATCGAGCGCGACCAGCTATTGGCCGACCTCAACCGTCAGCTGGCCGATGCCCGCGCCGGCCGTGCCGCGGCGGAGACCACGGCGGCGCGCGTGCCCGAGCTGGAGCGCCGGCTGGAGTCGCTGCGCACGGCCCTGGCCACCGAGACGGCCCGCGTCGAGCGGCTGAGCGCCGACCAGGACGGGCTGCAGCAGCGGCTGACGGAGAACCGCGCGCTGCTGGCCCAGGCCGAAGCCCGCTTCCGCGAGGCGTTCCAGGCCCTGTCGGCCGATGCCCTGGCCGCCAACAACCGCAGTTTCCTGGCCCTGGCCCAGGCGCAGCTGGAGAAGTTCCAGGAGGCGGCCAAGGGCGATCTGGAGAAGCGGCAGCAGGCCATCGGCGAGATCGTGGCCCCGGTGCGCGACCGGCTGGAGCGCTTCGACCATGCGCTGCAGCAGATGGAGCAGGCCCGCGTCGGCGCCTATGTCGAGCTGAAGACCCAGGTGGCCGGGCTGATGGAGACGCAGAGCCAGCTGCGGGCCGAGACGGGCAATCTGGTCCGCGCCCTGCGCAGCCCCGCCGCCCGTGGCCGCTGGGGCGAGATCCAGCTGCGCCGGGTGGTGGAGATGGCCGGCATGCTGGACCATTGCGATTTCTTCGAGCAGGCCAGCCTGGATGGCGGCGAGCAAGGCCGGCTGCGGCCGGACCTGCTGGTGCGCCTGCCCGGCGGCAAGACCATCATCGTCGATGCCAAGGCGCCGCTGGAGGCCTTCCTTGACGCGGCCAATGCCAGCGACGATGCCGTGCGCCAGACCCAGATGGCCCGCCACGCCCGCCATGTGCGCGACCATATGAAGGGGCTGGGGGAGAAGCGCTATTGGAGCCAGTTCGAACAGGCGCCGGAATTCGTCGTCATGTTCCTGCCCGGCGAGAACTTCTTCTCCGCCGCGCTGGAGCAGGATCCGGCCCTGATCGAGGCCGGTATCGACCAGTCGGTGATCCCGGCCACGCCGACGACGCTGATCGCGCTGCTGCGCGCCGTCTCCTATGGCTGGCGGCAGGAGCGGCTGGCCCGCAACGCCCGTGAGATCAGCGATCTGGGCCGGGATCTGTATGAGCGGCTGGCGGTCATGGCCGACCATATGGCCCGGCTGGGCAAGGGGCTGGGCGGCGCCGTGGAGTGCTACAACCGGGCCGTGGCCAGCCTGGAAAGCCGGGTGCTGGTCACTGCCCGCAAATTCAAGGAGCTGAAGGCCGTGCCGGAGCAGGCCGAACTGGGCGAACTGGCGCCGCTGGAGCAGGTGCCGCGCAGCCTGCAGACGCCGGAGATCCAGCCCTGACGGCCCCTTCCCACCCGGCCCTGCCATGAGTGGCTTGACGCCGGCGCGGGCTGGCTCTATCTGCCAGCTATGATCTCCGGGCGCCGTCCGCCCCGGTCATTCCCCCGTGATTCTGCCGGAAGTCCGCCCGCATGTCGCTGTTGCCGATCCTGACCATCCCCGACACCCGCCTGAAGCAGACCTGTACGCCGCTGACCGGGGTGGATGGCCGCGTGGCGCAGCTGATGGATGACATGCTGGAGACCATGTACAAGGCGCCGGGCATCGGTCTGGCCGCGCCGCAGGTGGGCGTGCTGGAGCGGATCATCGTCGTCGACGTCACCGATCACAAGACCGAGACGCCGGCACCGCTGGCCATGGCCAATCCGGAGCTGGTCTGGAGCGGCGACGAGATGCAGGTGGTGCAGGAAGGCTGCCTGTCGATCCCGGAGATCTATGCCGACGTCACCCGGCCGCGTCAGATCCGCGTGCGCTATGTGGACCGCAACGGCGAGGTGCAGGAGATGGATGCCGAGGGGCTGCTGTCCACCTGCATCCAGCATGAGATCGACCATCTCAACGGCGTGCTGTTCATCGACCACCTGTCCAGCCTCAAGCGCAACATGCTGCTGCGCAAGTACAACAAGCAGCGCAAGGCGGGCTGAGCATGGCCCTGCGTCTGGCCTTCATGGGCACGCCGGACTTCTCGGTGCCCGTCCTGGATGCGCTGGTGGCGGCGGGCCATGACGTGGTCTGCGTCTACAGCCAGCCGCCGCGCCCGGCCGGGCGCGGCCACCAGCTGCAGGCCAGCCCGGTGCAGCGCCGGGCCGAGGCGCTGGGCATCCCCGTCCGTCACCCCAGGGGCCTGCGCAAACCGGAACCGCAGGCGGAGTTCGCTGCCCTCGATCTGGACTGCGCCGTGGTCGCGGCCTATGGGCTGATCCTGCCGAAGCCGATCCTGGAGGCACCGCGGCTGGGCTGCCTCAATGTCCATGCCTCGCTGCTGCCGCGCTGGCGCGGGGCGGCCCCCATCCAGCGGGCCATCCTGGCCGGCGACACCGAAAGCGGCGTCACCATCATGCAGATGGATGAGGGGCTGGACACCGGGGCCATGCTGCTGACCGGCACGGTGCCCATCGGTCCGCGCATGACCGCCAGCGACCTGCACGACGCGCTGTCGGCCCAGGGCGCCGAGCTGATCGTCCGCGCCCTGGCGGGGGTGGCCGCCGGCACGCTGCCCCCGCGGCCGCAGCCGCAGGAGGGCGTCACCTACGCCGCCAAGCTGACCAAGGAGGAGGGGCGGCTGGATTTCGGCCGCCCGGCGGTGGAGCTGGACCGGCAGGTGCGCGGGCTGACACCCTGGCCCGGCTGCTGGTTCGAGACGGCGGCGGGCGAGAAGATCAAGGTGCTGGCGGGCGCGCCGGTGGCGGGCACCGGTGCGCCCGGCACGCTGCTGGATGCGGATCTGACCCTGGGCTGCGGCAGTGGTGCCCTCCGGCTGCTGCGGGTGCAGCGGCCGGGCAAGGGGCCGGTCAGCGGCGCCGACTTCCTGCGCGGCTTCCCCCATACGCTCGGGGCGGCGCTGGCGGTGTAAGGGCCGCGGCCAGGCCGGCACGCGCATCACACCCGTGGTGACCGCGCCCGCAGCGGCGACCGGATACGGGCCTGGGCGCCCTGGTGCCTCACGGCCCGGATCCGCCGCGCAGAAGGGCGTCCGGCGTCAGGCCGGGTGACCCCCGGCCGGCGGCTTCGGCCGCCTTCACCGCGGCATGGACACGACGGTTGACCGGTGCCTCCAGCCCCGCGCGCCCGGCCAGATCCACCACGGCCCCCTGCAGCCAGTCCACCTCGGTCGGGCGGCGGAAATGCAGATCCTCCCACATGGATGAGCGCGCCTCGGGATCGATGCGCAGCATGCGCCCGGCCAGCAGGCGGAACAGCGGATCGGGCAGATCCAGCAGCCGGGGCAGCAGCGATGGGCGCACGGCCCCGATCCGGGCCGGGCGGATGCCGGCCGCCGCCAGGGCCGCCAGGGCTTCCCGCTGTTGCGCCGCCAGCAGCCGGCGCCAGCGCCGGTCGGCCAGTTCCGCGCGCAGGGGCAGGCCGCAGAGCGCATTCAGGGCGTTGTTGAGGTTCAGCAACAGCTTGCCCCACTGCACCGCCGGCATGTCCGCCGCCGCCGCCAGCGGCAGGCCCGGCACGGCCAGGATGTCGGTCAGACGATCCCCGGTCGCTTCCACCAGCACCGGCCCGCCGGTGGCGCGGTGGAACCGCCCCTGGCCGGCCTGGACCACGTTGAAGGGCACGGTGCCGGCCAGCACGCGGCGGCCCGGCAGGGCGCGGGCCAGAATGTCGGCGTTGCCGACGCCGTTCTGCAGGCTGAGGATGGTGGTGCCGGCCGGGCAATGGGCCGCCAGCAGGGCGGCCATGGCGGCGGTATCGCCGCTCTTCACCGTCACCAGCACCAGATCGGCGCCGCCCAGCACCGTGGCCGCGTCGGTGGACAGGGCCAGCGCCTCCGCCGGCAGGCGCCGGTCAGTGCCGTCGAGATCGGTGAGGTGCAGCCCGTGCCGGGTCAGCTCGTCGCACAGCCGTGGCCGCAGCAGGAACCGGACCTCGCGCCCGGCCAGGGCCAGACAGCCGCCGACATAACAGCCGATGCTGCCCGCACCGGCAATGGCGATGCGGCGGGCGGGCGACATCAGGGGGCCGGGCGGGAATGCAGGCGGGATCAGGCGCGGACGCCGCCGATGCCGCCGGCCACCAACCGGTCCACCTCGCCCTCCAGCTGCTTGCGCAGGCCCAGGGCGAAGAACAGTTCCGTGGTCAGGAACAGGGGCGCCACGAAGATCTGGAAGATGTTCTGCAGCAGGGCGGGCTTGTTGCCTTCGAACTTGTGGCCGAGAAGCTGGATGGCCCAGCCGATGACGAAGGCGGCGACACCGATGCCGACGGCCGTTCCCGTCTCCATCTGCGAGACCAGATCGGCCAGCCAGAGGAAGGGCAGGGTCAGCAGACCCACGGTGACGCCGATCAGCGCGTCCAGGCTGATGTAATAGACGGTCATCACGGCGACGAAGGCCATGGCCAGCGTCACAGGCTGGCCGGCCACCTCCATCCGCAGCGCGCTCATCGCCAGCAGCAGGCTGAACACGATGGTGGGGACACCAAAGAAGTGCGTCAGCTTGTTGTGCGGGTGACGGTGATAGGCGGCGTAGAAGGCCATGTGGCCGGCCAGCTTGCTCATGGGCGTTTCCTCGGTTCCCAGACAGATGGGCCTGCTCGGGCTCTGCGGCCCTCTTATAAACAGACCAATCGGTTTGTTTTTAGATTGGCCGGCGAATGATGGCAAGAGGTTTTCGTTTCATGCGGTACGATAGACACCGGCATCGGCCTGCCGAGAGCCGTCCGGGGTGTTCGGCGGCAGGCACCCGCCGGCGGCGCAGCCCAGAGTCGCGCCGGCCGGGTCGATGCGCGGCTTTAACCACGGGCGTCCCGGCTTCATTCTATGGGCATGAGGGGGACGGGGTCCCGCGGGGCGGTTCTGGACAGGGTCGGCCCGCGCGGCTAAGACACTCGGCTGGGATCAGCGGCGTTTCGGTTGTTGCGCCGGCTGCCCCCGTCCGGGCCATCTTCCGTTCCCGATCCGCCGGTTTCCCTGCCAGTTCAGGATGCAGCAATGACGACGCCTTCCGAGCCGTTCCGCCCCTATCCCGCCGCCGAGCCCAATCCGGACTTCCCCCGGATCGAGGAGGAGGTGCAGGAGACCTGGAAGCGCGAGCGGATCTTCGCGGAATCCGTCGACTTCCGCCCGGCGGACGCCCAGGGCCGGAGCAACGAATATGTCTTCTATGACGGCCCGCCCTTCGCCAACGGCCTGCCCCATTACGGGCATCTGGTCACCGGCTTCGTGAAGGATCTGGTGCCGCGCTACCAGACCATGCGTGGCCACAAGGTGCAGCGCCGCTTCGGCTGGGACTGCCATGGCCTGCCGGCCGAGCTGCAGTCGGAGAAGGAACTGGGCGTCAGCGGCCGCCACGACATCCTGGCCTACGGCATCGACAAGTTCAACGAGCACTGCAAGGTCTCGGTCCTGCGCTTCACCCACGAGTGGGAGTACTACGTCACCCGCCAGGGCCGCTGGGTCGATTTCCAGAACGACTACAAGACCATGGACCTCTCCTTCATGGAGAGCGTGATGTGGGCGTTCAAGCAGCTCTGGGACAAGGGGCTGGTCTATGAGGGCTACCGCGTGGTGCCCTACAGCTGGGCCGTGCAGTCGCCGCTGTCGAACTTCGAGACGCGGCTGGACAATTCCTACCGCGAGCGGCAGGACCCGGCGCTGACGGTGAAGTTCCGCCTGGACCCGCGCGACGGCGACCCCGGCCCGGTGGACATGCTGGCCTGGACCACCACGCCCTGGACGCTGCCCAGCAATCTGGCGCTGGCCGTGGGGCCGGAGATCGACTACGCCCTGGTTCGGCTGGGCGACAGCCATCTGATCCTGGCCGAGGCGGCGCTGGGCAAGTACGCCAAGGAGCTGGAGGGCCATGAGGTCGTCCGCACCCTGAAGGGCGCGGAGCTGGCCGGGCGCACCTATCAGCCGCTGTTCCCCTTCTTCGCCGACAAGGCCAAGGAGGGCGCCTTCCGCGTGCTGGCGGCCGATTTCGTCGCCACCGGCGACGGCGTGGGCATCGTCCATATGGCGCCGGGCTTCGGCGAGGACGACCTGAACACCTGCGTCGCCAACGACATCCCCGTGGTGGTGCCGGTGGATGTGGCCGGCAAGTTCACCAGCGAGGTGCCGCCCTATGAAGGCGTCAACGTCATCGAGGCCAATCCCCAGGTCATCAAGGATCTGAAGGCCCGGGGCGTGGTGCTGCGGCACGAGACCATCGTCCACAATTATCCGCATTGCTGGCGCACCGACACGCCGCTGATCTACAAGGCCGTCAACAGCTGGTATGTGGAGGTCAGCCGGTTCAAGGACCGGATGGTCGAGCTGAACAAGCAGATCAACTGGATCCCCGGCCATGTGAAGGACGGGCTGTTCGGCAACTGGCTGGAGAATGCCCGCGACTGGAACATCAGCCGCAACCGCTTCTGGGGTGCCCCCATCCCGGTGTGGAAGAGCGACGACCCGCGCTATCCCCGCCTGGACGTCTATGGCAGCCTGGAGGAGATCGAGCGCGACTTCGGCGTGAAGCCGGCCGATCTGCACCGCCCCGGCATCGACCAGCTGGTACGCCCGAACCCCGACGATCCCACCGGCAAGTCGATGATGCGCCGGGTGGAGGATGTGCTGGACTGCTGGTTCGAAAGCGGCTCCATGCCCTTCGCCCAGCTCCATTACCCCTTCGAGAACAAGGCCCGGTTCGAGCAGAACTTCCCGGCCGACTTCATCGTGGAGTATGTGGCCCAGACCCGCGGCTGGTTCTACACGCTGATGGTGCTGTCCACGGCGCTGTTCGACAGCATCCCGTTCAAGAACGTGATCTGCCACGGCGTGGTGCTGGACGAGCATAAGCAGAAGCTGTCCAAGCGCCTGCGCAACTATCCCGACCCGCAGGAGGTGCTGAACACCCAGGGGGCCGACGCGCTGCGCTGGTATCTGGTGTCGTCGCCGCTGATGGTGGGCGGTGACCTGGCCATGCCCAAGGACGCCCGCGGCATCGCCCAGGCGCTGCGCCAGGGCGTGCTGCCGCTGTGGAACGCCTACAGCTTCTTCACCCTCTACGCCAACATCGACGGCATCCGCGGCCGGATGCGGACCGAGTCCGCCGAGACCGCCTCGACCCGGGATCAGGCCGGCGTTCTGGACCGCTACATCCTGGCCAAGACGCGGGAACTGGTGGAGGGGCTGGCCGAACGGCTGGACGCCTACGACCTGCCCGGTGCCTACGCGCTGGTGCCCGGCTATTACGATGCGCTGAACAACTGGTACATCCGCCTGTGCCGCCCGCGCTTCTGGCGCGGGGCGGAGGGGGACGCCCAGGACAAGCGCAACGCCTATGACACGCTCTATACCTGTCTGGTCACGGTGGCCAAGGCGCTGGCGCCGCTGCTGCCGCATGTGACCGAGCGCATCCATGCGGCGCTGACCGGGGAGAAGAGCGTGCATCTGGCCGACTGGCCCGATGTGTCGGCCCTGCCCAGCGACCATACGCTGGTGGCGGAGATGGATCTGGTGCGCGAGATCTGCGCCGCCGGCCTGTCCATCCGCGAGTCCAAGAAGCTGCGCACCCGCCTGCCGCTGCGCGAGGTGACCATCATTCACCCCGATGCCGGTTTCCTCGACCCCTATCTGGGGCTGATCAAGCAGGAGCTGAACGTCAAGGGTTCGACCCTGACCACCGACATCGCCAAGGCCGGCACCCGCCAGCTGGCGGTCAATGCCGCCATTGTCGGCCCCAAGGTCGGCCCGGCCATGAAGGCGGTCATGGCCGCCTCGAAGCAGGGGCAATGGACCGACCGCGGCGATGGCACGGTGGAGGTGGCCGGCCAGATCCTGGGGCCGGGCGAGTTCGACATCCGCATCCAGACCAGGGAAGGGCTGAGCGCCGCCCGTTTCGCCGCCGGCAAGGGCGTGGTGGTGCTGGACACCCAGGTGGATGCCGAGCTGGAGAAGGAGGGCTGGGCCCGCGACTTCGTCCGCGCCGTGCAGCAGACCCGCAAGGATGCCGGCTT
Source organism: Oleisolibacter albus (assembly GCF_003336875.1). GTDB lineage: Bacteria > Pseudomonadota > Alphaproteobacteria > Azospirillales > Azospirillaceae > Niveispirillum > Niveispirillum album. Next base: position 9,105 of record NZ_QGNJ01000002.1, read on the forward strand.
CCAGGTCACCGACCGCATCCGCATCGCCGCCACGGTGCCGGCGGAGGTGGCCGAGGCCCTGGCCGCCCATGCCGAGACGGTGAAGCGCGAGACGCTGGCCGTGGAGCTGGCGGTCAATGATGGCGGCCTGACCGGGGCCTGCACCCAGGTCGACCTGTCCGGCACCAGCATCCAGCTGGCCATCACCAAGGCCTGACGCAACCGGTCACCCGCCGCTCCGCATCCGGGGCGGCGGGGCGCGCCGGCCAAGGGCGCCGCCAGGCGCGGTGCCGGTCGCGGCACGGCCGGATATCCAAGGCCTGAAAAACAAGAAAGCCGGCCCAAAGGGCCGGCTTTTCTTTGCGGCGATCACGTCGGCGGAAGTGATCGGGACGGGATGGTGGGCGCGGGTGGAATCGAACCACCGACCTCTCGCTTATCAGGCGAGTGCTCTAACCCCTGAGCTACGCGCCCGTCCGTGGGGCGCTGAGATAGACAGGCTGGCGCGACCTGTCAAGCGCTTTCGTTGATTTTGTGATGATGCGGTTACAGACGGGGCGCCGGCGGCCGGTTCTTCCGGCCGGTCCGGGCACTCCGCCGCCCGTGTCCGGGCCGCCTTCGCCATTGGGGGAAGCTGGTCCGGCCCCGGCCCGGCCCCATATGCCGGAATGGGAACCATGCACCGGGGGAGGGGATCATGGGTTGGGCACGGGCCGTGGGGATGGCGGCGATGATCGGCGGGCTGTGGCTGGGCGGGTCGTCTGTGGCGTGGGCCGAACCGCAGCGCTTCGATGTCGATCCCGACCATGCCAGCATCGGCTTCCTGGTCAGCCATGCGGGCTTCGCCAGGGTGCTGGGCCAGTTCCTTGAGGTGGAAGGCGGCTTCACCTTCGACGAGCCGTCGGGGACCGTGTCCGATATCCGCATCGCGGTGGAGACCGACAGTGTCTTCACCGGGCACAAGGCCCGCGATGCCCATCTGCGCAAGAAGGACTTCCTCTGGGCCGATGAGCATCCGACCATGATCTTCGTCGGCCGCCGTGCCGAGCGGACCGGGGAGCGCACGGGGCGGATCGAGGGCGACCTGACCCTGCGCGGCGTCACCCGGCCGGTGACCTTGGATGTGACCCTGAACCGCACCGGCCCCTATCCCTTCGGCGATCGCCATTACGCCGTCGGTATCTCCGCCCGCGGCAGCATCCGCCGCAGCGATTTCGGCATGAATTATGGCGTGGCCGACGGTCTGGTGGGCGACGTGGTGGAGATCCTGGTGGAGATGGAAGGAAAGCGGCAGCCCTGACCCGGCAGGTCGGGTTCCTTTCGCCCATGCTCGATTGCGCCAGCGTCTTTCCGGGCAGGGCGTTTGCCACCCTGGCAGGAAGGGGGTATCAAGACACAATGGCGCAATCGGGCGGGTTTCCAGCATGTGTGGCGTAGCGGGCTTTCTGTCGAATCAGACCTGGCGGGATGCCGTGGATCTGTCCTGGCTGACGGCGGCCTGTGCCGCCGTTGAGCAGGTGTCCGCGACCGACCCGGCTGCCATGGCTGCGGCGCTGGACGCGCTGGCCGCCCGCTTCGGCGATCTGATGGCCTTCGGGACCCATGCGGCCCTGCTGGCCGATGCCGGCCTGCGCCAGCAGGTGACGGACGCAGCCACCGGGCTGGAGCGTCTGGAGCAGGCGGTGCGCCAGGGGCCGCAGGCCCGCGAGCCGGCACAGGAGCGTCTGGCCGAGCGGCTGCGCGACTATGCCTGGCAGCTGCGCCACGAGCTGGTGGACAATCTCGGCCGCTGCCAGGCCCTGCTGGCCGCTGTGGACGGCCCGGTGCGGCCGCAGCAGTTCGTGGCCTGGGGCATCGAGCAGGTGCTGGAGAATCTCGACCGGCTGGAGGTGCGGGGCCGCGACAGCGCCGGCATCGCCGTGCAGATCCATCTCGACCGGTTGGATGACACGGATGCCGCGGCCATCGGCGCGTGCATCGCCGCCGGCCGCGGCGGTTTCGACCGCGACGGTTCGGTGGTGCTGCACCGGCTGGCCGATGGCGGCGCCACCGTGCGTTTCGCCTACAAGACGGCCCAGCTGATCGGCCGGCTCGGCGACAATGGCGCCGCGATCCGGGCCCGCATCGCCGGTGACAGGCTGCTGTGGTCGGTTGCGGCCCAGGCGGCGGCGCTGACTGCCCTCGCCCATACGCGCTGGGCCAGCCATGGCGCCATCACCCTGCCCAACTGCCATCCGCTGAACGGGCGTCTGGCCGGCGACAATGCCCCGGCCCTGTCGGGCGATGCCGACACCATGGCCGTGCTCAATGGCGACGTGGACAATTACCGCGGCCTCAAGGAAGCCCTGGTGGAGGCGTCCGGGCAGGCCATCGAGGCCGAGGTGACCACCGACGCCAAGATCATCCCCGTGGTCTTCCGCCTGATCCCCGGCTCCGGCACGGCGGAGCGGGTGCTGTCGACCCTGCGCCGGCTGGAAGGCTCGGTCGCCATCGCCCTGATGCATCCGGAGGAGCCGGGACGCCTGCATCTGGGCCAGAAGGGGTCAGGACAGAGCCTGTTCGTGGCCACTGTGGCTGACGGTCTGATCCTGGCGTCGGAGAATTACGGGCTGGCGCCGCGCGCCCGCGCCTCGGTGCCGCTGGCCAAGGTGGAACAGGGCGGGCTGTCGGTGGTGCTGTCCACCCGTCCCGGCGAACCCGCCCTGTCGGCCCGCACCATCGATGATGGCGCTCCGGCCACGCTGAAGGCGGAGAGCATCGAGATCTTCAGCCGCGACATCTTCCGCGGCGCGTTCGAGCACTTCTTCGAGAAGGAGGTGCATGAAAGCGCCGACAGCGTGCGCAAGACACTGGTGGGCCGCTACCGCCGGCAGGGCCGGCGGGTGGACTTCCAGACGGCGGAGGCCGGCGAGGCGGGGCTGTGGGCCGCGCTGCGCGGCCGGCTGACCGATCCGGGCCGCCCGGCCGTCCGCCGCATCTATGTCACCGGGCAGGGGACGGCGGCCATCGCCGGCACCGGCATCGCCCATCTGCTGCGTCAGGCCCTGGCCGGCACCGCCATCCATGTGGAGGCCGCCAAGGCCTCGGAACTGTCCTCCGATCTGGAGGGGCGGCGCCTGGAGGACACGCTGGTCATCGCCATCAGCCAGTCCGGCACCACCACCGACACCAACCGCACGGTCGATCTGGCCCGCGCCGCCGGCGCCTGGATCCATGCCATCGTCAACCGGCGCAACAGCCCGCTGGTGCGCAAGGCCGACAGCCACCTGTTCACCAGCGACGGCCGCGACATCGAGATGGCCGTGGCCTCGACCAAGGCCTTCTACAGCCAGGTGGCGGCGGGCAAGCTGACGGCGCTGTGCATGGCCGATGTGCTGGGGACCCTGTCACCGGGGCAGATCCAGGAGGAGCTGGTGGCGCTGGAGGGGCTGCCGGCGCGCATCCGCGAGGTGCTGGCGGACGAGGCTTCCATCGCCGCCTGTGCCGAGCGCTACGCCCCGTGCAACCGCTACTGGGCCGTGGTCGGAAACGGCCCCAACAAGATCGCGGCGGAGGAGATCCGCATCAAACTGTCGGAGCTCTGCTACAAGTCGATCCCGGTGGACTATACCGAGGACAAGAAGCACATCGACCTGTCCACCGAGCCGCTGACCCTGGTGGTGGCCAACGACCTGCCGCCCGCCCTGGCCCAGGACACCGCCAAGGAAGTGGCCATCTTCAAGGCCCACGCCGGCAAGCCCATCGTCATCGCCGCCAAGGGCGAGACCTGCTTCGACAGCTATGCCGAGGCGGTGATCCGCGTGCCGTCCGCCGGAGCGGGGCTGGATTTCGTGCTGGCCACCGTGGCCGGTCATCTCTGGGGGTTCCACGCCGCCCGCGCCATCGACCGCCGCTCGGCCCCGTTCAAGGCGATGGGGGTGGCGCTGGAACAGATGCTCGTTGCCGCCGGCAAGGACGGCCCGGTCGATGGGCTGGTGGATTCTGCCGCCTGCGCCGGTCTGGCGGAACAGGTGGAGGCGGAACTGGTCCGCATCGCCGCGGGTGAGCTGGACGCGGCCCTGCCGCCCCGTGCCGTGGCCGGTCTGGCCCGGCTGGGGCAGGCCCTGCGTGGCGGTGGCAGCCTGACCCCGGCCAAGCAGAGGGAGCTGCTGACTGCCGGCCCCGGCCTGCTGCGGACCCTGTTCGAGGAGACCAGCCGCCCCATCGACACCATCCGCCATCAGGCCAAGACGGTGACGGTGGGCATTTCCCGGCCGGGCCGCGAGTTGAGCCCGCTGCTGCTGGCCGTCCTGGCCGATCTGGGGATCGCGCCGGCCGCCCTGGCCGAGCATGACCGGCAGACGCTGCTGGCCCTGTCGCCGGTGCTGACGGCGGTGCCGTCGGGCATGCTCTACCATGTCCGCGGCGATGGGGTGGAGACGTTGCTGCAGGCCGGGCCGCGGTCCGGACAGGCTGTGGGCGTGCCGTCGGGCTATGACCGGGCCAAGCCGGCGGCGGGCAGCAAGCGCCGCGCCCTGCGCCTGGGCCGGGCCGTGCTGTCCAGCGGTCCGCAGGGCCGGGAGAATCTGCTGCTGCTGCCGATCTTCGCCGGGGCCGACTGGACGCTGCAGGGGTTGGCGCTGCTGCATGTGGAGTTGCTGGCCCAGGCCAGCCTGCAGCAGAAGGCCGCCCTGCTGAAGGAGCTGCGGCTCTATGAGGATCTGGTGGACGCCTATAACGAGGCCGTCCATGGCGAGGCACGCGATGTCATGGCCTTCATCGCCGCGCAGTCCCCGCGCGACCTGGTCTTCGCGGCGCCGCAGGAGCTGCTGCGCGGGGTCCTGTGATCTCTCCTGCGTGACAAAACAGGCTGGAACGGCTTGATCGGGCGGGATCGTTAACCAGCCGGAAAGTTCCGGCGCCGCATGCTGTCCCCGGTTCCCGGAGGATGGTCATGCGGTCTGCCGTCATCGCCCTGCTGCTGTTCCTGCTGCCCCAGCCGGGCAGGGCCGATGAGCAGGCCGGTCCGGCGGCGCTGCCGGATCTGCCGTCGGCCAGCCTGACGGCCGGGCAGCAGGGCGACGCGGCGGTCCTGACCATCGATGGCATCATCACGCCGGAGCTGGCCCGGCGGTTCGATGCCGCCATGGCGGCACTGCCGCCGGGCCAGCCGCTGCTGCTGGATCTGTCCAGCCCCGGCGGCTACACCGAGGCCGGCTATGCCATGATCGACCGGCTGCTGGCGGAGCGGACGGCCGGCCGCCAGGTGGCCACCTTCGTGCGCGGCGGCCATGCCTGCGAGAGCATGTGCGTCGGCCTCTATATGGCGGGACAGACCCGCTATGCCGCGCCGGATGCCACTTTCATGGTCCATGCGCCACGCGGTCTGAACAGTGGCACCGTCACGGTGAAATCCACAGGCCGCATGATCGCCCGGCTGCTGGATCTGGGCGCGTCGGCCGCCTGGATCGACCGGGTGAAGCAGGACGGCGGCTTCAGTGGCCGCAAGGACTTCCGCGGCACGGCCGCGATGCTGGTGGCCGACGGCAGCAACGTGGTGACGGTGCTGCTGCCCTGAGCGGCGGCTTGCCGCCAGCCCACAGCCCTGACAGACTGTCATCGTTGTGTCTTTCAGCCTGTGGTGGCGGTGTGGATCTTCTGCTCCTCCAGGCCGGTCTGGATGCCGTATCGGACGGGGTTGCCCTGTTCGATCCCGATGCGCGTCTGGTGCTGGCCAATAGCCGGTTCTGCGCGCTTTTTCCCGGCAGCGCCGCATCCATCATGCCCGGCCAGACCTATGAGGTGCTGCTGCGGCGGGCGGTGGAGGCCGGTGACATCCTCTATCCCGTCGATCTGGACGCCGACGGTTATGTGCGGCAGCAGTTGGCAGGATTCCGCGCGCCGGGGCCACCGTTCGAATTCCGCCTGCGGGACGGCCGCATCATCCGCGGGCTGGACCGGCGCCAGTCCGATGGCAGCACCGTCTGTATCCGCAGCGATCTCAGCGCGCTGCGGCGCTGCGAACAGGGGCTGGCCGATTCCGATGCCCGCCACCGCCAGCTGCTGGAGCTGTCGCCGGGTGGCATCATCATCCATGACCAGCGCGGGATCGGCCGCTTCATCAACCGGGCCGGGCGGCGCATGCTGGGTCTGGACGAGGCGGACAATATCGGCCGCCTGACCCTGCTGCATTTCACCCCGCCGGAAACCCGCCCGCTGGTGGAGGCGTTGCTGCGGCGGGTGCTGACCGGGGAGGTGATCCGGCAGCGCCGGCTGCCCATGCGCCGCCGGGACGGAACCGTCATCACGCTGGAGCTGTCCTTCGTTCCCTTCTTCGCCGAAGGGGAGCGGCAGGTTCTGGTGCTGTTCCTGGACATCACGGCGGAGACGGCGGCCCATCTGCGCCTGCGTGAAAGCGAAGCCAGGGCCCGCAGCATCCTGGACACGGCGCTGGATTGCATCGTCAGCATCGATGCCGACGGGCTGATCCAGGAGTTCAACCCGGCGGCCGAGCGTATTCTAGGGTGGCGCCGGGTCGAGGCCGTGGGCCGGTCCCTGGTGGCCCTGATCGCGCCGCCGGGGCAGGCGGCGGACCATGTGCTGTCGCCGGAGCGGCTGCGGTCCGATGATACGGTCCTGGGCCGCCGGGTCGAGCTGGAGGTGATGCACCGGGACGGTCACCGGCTGCCGGTCGAGCTGGCCGTCACCGCCGTGCCGCTGGGGCCGGGGCGGCGCTACACCGCCTATCTGCGCGATCTCAGCGAGGCCAAGCGCATCCGCCGCGAGGTGGAGGACAAGACGCGCATCCTGGAAGCGATGATGGAGAGCGTCGGCATCGGGATCGAGGTCTATGACGCCGAGGGACAATTGCTGCTGGCCAACCGCCGTCTGGCGGAGCTGCTGGATCTTCCGCCCGACATGCTGCGGCCCGGCATGCGCGACATCGAGGTGCTGCGCTGGCTGGCCGAGCATGGCGAATATCCCGGCGAGACCGTGGAGGAAAGCCTGGCCGACTATGACCGGCTGAAGCGCGCCGGTGTCTGTTTTTCCGAGCGGCGCCGGCCCACCGGCCAATGGCTGCAGGTCCGGCATTTTCCCATGGCCGGGGGCGGCTATGTCGCCCTGTTCGCCGACGTCACCGAGCAGAAGGCGCTGGAGACCCAGTTGCAGCAATCCCAGAAGATGGAGGCGCTGGGGCAGCTGGCCGGGGGCATCGCCCATGATTTCAACAATCTGCTGTCCGTCATCGGCGGGTATGCCGGCATGGCCCGTCAGGCGGCGGGCGGTGACGGGCCGGTCCCCACCTATCTCGGCAAGATCCAGCGGGGGGTGGATCGGGCGGCGGCGCTGACCCGCGAATTGTTGGCCTTCTCGCGCCAGAAGGGGGGGCAGGCCCGGGTCGTCGATCTGGCCGCGGTGGTGCGCGACCAGGAATTCCTGCTGAAGCCGCTGCTGGGGGCCGGTATCCGCCTGACGGTGACCGTGCCCGCGCGGCCGGTCTGGGTGGCGGTCGATCCCGATCTGGCGGCACAGGCGCTGGTCAATCTGGCCATCAACGGCCGCGACGCCATGGCCGGGGATGGACCGCTGGCGGTGCGTCTGGAGATCGTCGGATCGGGGCCGCCGGGGCTGGAGGACCGCACCTGCGCCCTGTTGGCGGTGGAGGATCGCGGCTGCGGCATGGATGAGGTGGTCAAGGCCCGGATCTTCGATCCCTTCTTCACCACCAAACCACCGGGCCAGGGGACCGGGCTGGGGCTGTCCATGGTCTATGGCGTGCTGAAGCAGGCCAACGGTGCCGTGACCGTGGAGAGCGCGCCGGGCACGGGCGCCTGTTTCCGCTTGTGGTTCCCGCTGGCGGCGGAACCGGATGCCGACCCGGCCGGGATCGCGCCGGAATCCGCCGGGATCGATGGCGGCGGTGCCTGCCTTCTGGTGGCCGAGGATGAACCCGATCTGCTGGAGATCATCCGGACCTGCCTGGAAGCGGCCGGATACCGCGTCCGCTGCGCCACCGACGGGGTGGAGGCACTGGAACGGCTGGAGGAGGGCGGGGTCGATCTGCTGCTGAGCGATCTGGTCATGCCCAATCTGGGGGGCTTGCGCCTGACGCAACTGGTTCGGGAGCTCTATCCCGACCTGCCGGTGGTGCTGATGACGGGCTATGCCGGCCGGAGCGGTGGTGGCGGACCGATTGACCTCCCGCAAAACGTGCCGATGATCTATAAACCCTTCGAGCCTTCCCATCTGTCGGAGCTCATCGCCCGGACCCTGGCCGGGCAGACGCCGTGCCGGACGGAGCCGCTTGCATGACCCGCCTTTACATTCCCGAAGATCCGATCCGCAGCCTGCGGGTCCTGGTCGTCGAGGATCAGATGCAGACCCGGGGCTGGATCGTCGACATGCTGCGGGTCATGGGCATCCGCGAGGTGCTGGCCGCGGCCGATGGCGTCGATGCGCTGCGCCTGGTCAAGGAACAGGTGCGCATGATCGATCTCATCATCTGTGACTGGGCCATGCCGCGCATGACGGGCATCGATCTGCTGGCCGCGGTGCGTCAGATCGAGCCGGAGATGCCCTTCATCATGGAAACCGGACATGGCACCCGCGACCATGTCATGGCCGCGCGCCAGCACGGGGTGACCGCCTTCATCGTCAAGCCCTTCTCCGCCGCACAGCTGGAGGCGAAGGTCCGGATGGTGGCCAAGGGCCGCCCGCCGCGGATGATCGCCGGCTCCTACTGACCGGTGCATCTGCCGCAACAGTCCGTCGCCATATCGGCGGATTATCCTGTGCCTGCCCGTGTGGAACAGTGGTCCGTAGCGAAGCCGGCCTGTCAGGGCCGGCCGATCTGCCGAGGACCCGCCCGATGACCGCACTTCCCGCCCTGTTCCTGTCCCATGGTTCGCCGATGCTGGTGGTGGAGGACGGGCCGGCCCACCGTTTTCTTGGTCATCTGGGCGCCGCCTTGCCCCGGCCCCGCGCCATCCTGGCGGTGTCGGCCCATTGGAGCACGGCCCAGCCCGTGCTGTCCGCCGCGGCCCAGCCGGACACCATCCACGATTTCGGCGGCTTTCCGCCGCTGCTCTACCAGATGCGCTACCCGGCCCCGGGCGCACCGGATCTGGCCGTGGCCGTGGCGCAGCGTCTGACCGCCGCCGGGCTGCCGGCGGCCCTGCATGCCGATCGCGGCCTCGACCATGGAGCCTGGGTGCCGTTGACACTCATCTATCCCGGGGCCGACATCCCGGTGCTGCAACTGTCGATCCAGCGGCACCGCGATCCGGCCCATCATCTGGCCCTGGGTGAGGCCTTGCGGCCCCTGCGGGACGAGGGTGTGCTGATCCTGGCGTCCGGCGCCCTGACCCACAATCTGGGCGAGATCACCGGCCGTGGCGCGGTGGCGCCGGCCTGGGTGCAGTCCTTCGCCGACTGGATGGGGACAGCGTTGCTGGAGGGACGGCGGGCCGATCTGCTGGCGTACCGGGCGCGGGCGCCGCATGCCGCCCGCAACCATCCCACCGATGAGCATCTGCTGCCGCTGTTCACCGCGCTGGGCGCGGGAACGCCGGGCGTCCCGCCCCGCGTCCTGCATCGCAGCACCACCTATGGCGTGCTGGCCATGGACGCCTTCGCCTTCGCGTGAGGCCGATGCCGGTCAGTTGCCGGTGGGGACCCAGGGGATGCGGGCCACGGGCACGCCCTCGTCGCGCAGCCGCTCGGCCTCGTCGCTGCTGGTCTCACCATAGATGGCGCGGGCGTCCGTCTCGCCATAATGGATGCGCCGCGCTTCCTCGGCGAAGCGCTCGCCCACATAATCGGCGGACTCCTCGACCTTGCGGCGCAGTTCCCGCAGCTGCGTCAGGATCTCCGCCTGCTGTGCCTTGTCCCCGGCACCATCGCCGCCGCTGCCCGGGATGGCGGCCGCTGCCGGCTCGGGCCGGCCCTTGGCGATGCGCGGCGCCATCGGCGCCTTGTCGATGCCGCTGTCGCCGCAGACCGGGCAGGTGATGGCCTGCGCCGCCGCCTGGGCCTCATAGGCCGCGCCATTGCGGAACCAGCCCTCGAAGCGGTGGCCATGGCTGCATTTCAGTTCAAACAGGATCATCGTCGCGGTCCGCCGCCCGGGTCCTCGGAATCTCGGCAACAGAGGTGTCACATCCACTGCACAATGTGGTAGGGCAAAGCGGTTCAGCAAGCCGCATCCTTGCAGGGAAGCCGTGCCATGACGCCAGCCGTTCCACCCGCGGTCCCGCATCCGCTGGCCGGCCCGCCCGCGGCCTGGGTGGCGCGCTTCGCGCCGCTGCTGCGGCCGGGTGGGACGGTGCTGGACCTGGCCTGCGGCGCCGGGCGGCATCTGCGCCTGTTCCGCGACCGCGGCCATCCCGTCACCGGTGTGGATCGGGATCTGCGGGGCGTGGCGGACCTGCGCGATCAGCCGATGGTCACGCTGGTCGAGGCGGATCTGGAGAACGGCAATCCCTGGCCGCTGACCGGGCGGTTCGCCGGCATCGTGGTGACCAATTACCTGTACCGTCCCCTGTTCCCGGCCCTGCTGGACAGTCTGGAGCCGGGGGGCGTGCTGCTGTACGAGACCTTCGCCCAGGGCAACCAGCGCTTCGGCCGGCCGTCCAGCCCGGCCTTCCTGTTGCGCAGCGGCGAGTTGCTGGACCTGGTCCGTGGCCGGCTCCAGGTCGTGGCCTATGAGCATGGCGAGGTCGCCAGCCCCAAGGCCGCCGTGGTCCAGCGTCTGTGCGCCGTGCAGGACCGGACGGCAGTGCCCGATCTCGGCGGGGATCCCGAACCGCGGCCGCTGCCGGCGGTCTGAGCCTGTCGTTGGATTGTTATAGTCCATATGGTTTGTTCGCCAGAACCATAAGAATGCATATAAACTCCCTGCCCGCCGGATAGGCGCCGGGAGGACAGGGAGACATGGACGCTCTACGCTTCGTCATCGATCCGGCCCCCTTCATGCCGCATGGCATGTGCCTGCTGTGGGACCCGGTGCTGATCTGGCTGCATCTGCTGTCCGACGGTGCCATCGGGCTGGCCTATTTCTCCATTCCGGTGGCACTGGTGGTCTTCGCCCGCCGCCGCCGCGATCTGGCGTACAAATGGATGTTCCTGCTGTTCGGCGCCTTCATCTTCGCCTGCGGCACCACCCATTTCTTCGGGGCCTGGACCCTGTGGAACGCCAATTACGTGGCGGAGGGACTGGTGAAGGGCTTCACCGCCATCGTCTCCATCGCCACGGCCACCCTGCTGTGGCCGCTGATCCCCCGCGCCCTGGCGCTGCCCAGCCCGGCGGCCCTGCGCCAGGCCAATGCCGCCCTGTCGGCCCAGATCGCCGAACGCATCCGGGCCGAGGAGGATGTGCGCCACAGCAATGCCCGGCTGAACGAGGCCATCAAGGCGCTGCGGGCCAGCGAGGCGCGCTACGCCGGCATCGTCAACAATGCGGCCGACGCCATTTTCGTGCTGGCGGTGGAGCCGGACGGCAGTCTGCGCTATGCGGCGGCCAACCCGGTGCTGCTGCGGCTGCTGGAGCGCGGCGAAAGCGGGGTCATCGGGGCGGTCCCAGGCGATATCCTGTCGGCGGAAGCCAGCGCCATGCTGGAGCGGCAGGCCGGCGCCGCCATCCGCACCCGGGCGCCGGTGCAGTTCGAAACACAGGACGAGATATCGGGCCGGCGGCAGGTGTTCCAGACGCTGCTGGCCCCGGTGCTGGAGCCGGAAAGCGGTACCGTGGTGCAGATCATCGGCACCGTCCGCGATCTCACCGCCTATCGGGCGCTGCAGCAGGACCTGGCGCAGGCGGCCAAGCTGGCGACCCTGGGCACCATGGCCGCCGGTGTCGCCCACGAGGTGAGCCAGCCGCTGAACGCCATCCGCATCACCGCCACCGACTGCGTCGAGGTGCTGGCCGAGACGGCGCCCGACCTGGACTATGTCCGCGAGGGGCTGGTCACCATCCGCGACCAGTCGGCGCGCATGGGCGGCATCGTCGATCAGATGCGGCAGTTCGGCCGCCGCGAGACGCGCGAACCGGCCGCTTTCGACCCGGCGGAGCCGGTGCGCCGGGCGGTGTCCCTGCTGGAGCGTTCCTTTGCCAGCGAGGATGTGGCGCTGACGCTGGCCATGCCGGACAGCCTGCCCCCGGTGCAGGGTCAGCCCAACCGGCTGGAACAGGTGGTCATCAATCTGCTGACCAATGCCCGCGACGCCATTGGCGAGCGGCGGCAGGCCGATCCCGCCGCTCCCCCCGGACGCATCCATCTGTCCGCGGCGGCGGAGGGGGCGGCCGTGCGCATCCTGGTGGAAGACAACGGCACCGGACTGTCGCCGGAGGCGGCGGCCCATCTGTTCGATCCCTTTTTCACCACCAAGGATGGCGACAAGGGCATGGGGCTGGGTCTGTCGATCTGCGCCAGCATCATCGGCGGCATGGGGGGCCGGATCGAGGGCCACTCCCGGCCCGGCGGGGCCAGTTTCAGCATCACCCTGCCGCAGCGGCAGGACCCGGGAGGACATCCATGACGGAGGCGGCCATGACCGACACGGCACCCGTCCACCTGCTGCTGGTGGATGACGAAGCCATCAGCGCCCTGGCGCTCGAACGGTTCCTGAAGCGCCGGGGCTTCCGCGTCAGCCTGGCCCATGACGGGCTGCGGGCGCTGGAACTGGCCGAGGCCGATCCGCCGGCCCTGCTGGTCACCGACATGCGCATGCCCCGCCTTGGCGGCGCCGATCTGGTCCGCCGCCTGCGGACGGCCCGGCCCGACCTGCCCGTGGTGGTGGTCACCGGCTACATGTCCAGCGATCCCGAGGCGGAAGGATTGTCGGGACCAGGGACAACGGTCATGACCAAGCCCCTGGACCCCGAGGCGCTGCTGCGCACGGTGCGCGGCCTGCTGGGGATCGGTTGAGACAGTTCCCCCGGTCGGGAGCGCTCACTGTGACCCGGCGGCAAGGCGGTCGCGCATCATCGTTACCCACAGCCGGCGCAGGGCCCGGTGCTCTGTGGCGCTGCCGCCGCCGGTGGCGACCTCCTGGATGGACATGCCGCGCAGCAGATAGACGCTCATGGTCATCAGCTCGCCCAGGCGGGCCGGGGACAGGTCGGTCTGCCCCAGCGAGGCGCCCCAGCTTTCGCCGACGGCGGCGATGAAGGCGCGGAACACGGGGGCCAGCCGGGATTGCAGGTCGGCGTCGGTACGGCAGGCCAGCGCCACCTCGAACAGCACGTCGCGGTGGCGGCCCTGGTAGAAGCGCGACCAGGCCGCCTCCAGCAGCAGGTCCAGCCGGTCCTGGCCGGGGTCCGGCGCCATGGCCGCCACGCTGCGGGCGGCGGCGACGGACTGGAACAGCATGTCCTCCGCTGCCAGGGCCACCAGCTCGCCCTTGCTGGCGAAATGATGGGCCCAGGCCCCGCGGGACACGCCGGCCCGGCCCAGGATGTCGGAGAGGGAGGCCCCGGCATACCCGTTGGCCGACAGGCTGTCGAGGGTGGCCTCCACCAGCCGCCGGCGCATGTCGCGCCGCCGCTGGTCCTGGGATCGCCGCTGCGGCCGCCCGGCGGCCTCCGACGGGGAAGGAGGGGTCTCGACCATTCCTGTTGCTAGGCCGGCCCGGCCCGACGGGTCAAGGCCCGTCCGGCCCTTTCCGCTCACCCCCGGCGGGCGCGGGTCAGCTGGCCGACATCGCGCACCGCCCCGCGGGACGCGGAGGTGGTCAGGGCGGCATAGGCCTGCAGCGCCGCCGACACGTGCCGGTCGCGGCTGGCCGGCCGCCACGCGGCCTCGCCCCTGGCCTCCATGGCGGCGCGGCGCCTGGCCAGTTCCCCGTCATCGACGGCCAGCCGGATGCTGCGGGCGGGAATGTCGATCTCGATGCGGTCGCCCTCCTCCACCAGACCGATGGCGCCCCCCTCCGCCGCTTCGGGCGAGGCATGGCCGATGGACAGGCCGGAGGTGCCGCCGGAAAAGCGCCCGTCGGTGACCAGGGCGCAGGCCTTGCCCAGCCCCTTCGACTTCAGATAGCTGGTGGGATACAGCATCTCCTGCATGCCGGGGCCGCCCCTGGGGCCTTCATAGCGGATCACCACCACGTCGCCGGCCTCGACGCGGTTGCCCAGGATGGCGGAGACGGCATCCTCCTGGCTTTCGAACACGCGGGCGCGGCCGGTGAAGCGCAGGATGGACTGGTCCACCCCGGCCGTCTTCACGATGCAGCCCTCCTCGGCGATGTTGCCGAACAGCACAGCCAGACCGCCATCCTGGCTGAAGGCATGGGCCTTGTCGCGGATGACGCCGCCCGTGCGGTCCAGGTCCAGCTCCGCCCAGCGCGCCGACTGGCTGAACGCCTCCTGCGACGGCACGCCGCCGGGGCCGGCGCGGAAGAACCGGTGCACGTCGGGATCGCGGGTGCGGGCCACGTCCCAGCGGTCCAGCGCCGCGCCCAGGGTGGGGCTGTGGACCGTGCCGACATCGGTGTGCAGCAGCCCGGCCCGGTCCAGCTCGCCCAGGATCGACATGATGCCGCCGGCCCGGTGCACATCCTCGATATGCACATGGGAGACGGCGGGCGCCACCTTGCACAGGTTGGGCACGCGGCGGGACAGCCGGTCGATGTCGGCCATGGTGAAGGGTACGCCCCCCTCCTGCGCCGCGGCCAGCAGATGCAGCACCGTGTTGGTGGAGCCGCCCATGGCGATGTCCAGCGACATGGCGTTCTCGAACGCCTTGAAGCCGGCGATGGAGCGGGGCAGCACGCTTTCGTCGTCCTGCTCGTAATAGCGCCGGGCGATGCGCACGGCGGTGCGCGCCGCCTCCAGGAACAGCTCCCGGCGGTCGGCATGGGTGGCCACCACCGTGCCGTTGCCGGGTAGGGACAGGCCCAGCGCCTCGGTCAGGCAGTTCATGGAATTGGCGGTGAACATGCCGGAGCAGGAGCCGCAGGTGGGGCAGGCCGAGCGTTCGGTCCGCGCCACATCCTCGTCCGACACGCGGTCGTCGGCGGCCATGACCATGGCGTCGATCAGGTCCAGCGCCTTGGTCTGGCCGTCGCCCAGCACCACCTTGCCCGCCTCCATCGGCCCGCCGGAGACGAAGACCGCCGGGATGTTCAGCCGCATGGCCGCCATCAGCATGCCGGGCGTGATCTTGTCGCAATTGGAGATGCAGACCAGCGCATCGGCGCAGTGGGCATTGACCATGTACTCCACCGCATCGGCGATCAGCTCGCGCGAGGGCAGGCTGTACAGCATGCCGGCGTGGCCCATGGCGATGCCGTCATCCACGGCGATGGTGTTGAACTCCTTGGCCACGCCGCCGGCCGCCGCCACCTCCGCCGCCACCAGCTGACCCAGATCCTTCAGATGCACATGGCCGGGCACGAACTGGGTGAAGGAGTTGGCGATGGCGATGATGGGCTTGCCGAAATCGCCATCCTTCATCCCGGTGGCGCGCCAGAGGGCGCGGGCGCCGGCCATGTTGCGGCCATGGGTCGAGGTGCGGGAACGGAGCTGCGGCACGGTACGGGGCCTCGTGTAAGAAATGGCGGAAAAGAATGTGCAACTTGATAAGGATATTACATTTAGGCCGCTGCGGCGGGCATGACAATGCTGCAACGGCGTCCACCGTCCCGGTTCCGCCGCGGCAGACTGCCGCCGCCGGTCCGGGCAGCGTCCCCGCCCGCTGCCGGGCAGGGGTGACCCGCGGGTGTGCGCCCTTTCTCCCGGGCGGCATCCGCGCTACATCGGGGGAACCCGCCGCCCCTTTCCGCCCGACGACCGGAGTCCGCCATGACCGCCATCCCCCCCGCTTCCAGCCCCGCCAGCGCCGGGACCGGCCCGCTGACGCCGGGCGGCCGCGTCTTCGTCGCCCTGGACATGCCCGATGTGGAAGGGGCGCGGGCCATGGCGGCCAGGGTGGCCGGCCATGTCGGCGGGGTGAAGCTGGGGCTGGAGTTCTTCCTGGCCCAGGGGCCGGCCGGCATCCGCGCGGCCATGGCGGGCCTGGACCTGCCGCTGTTCCTGGACCTGAAGCTGCACGACATTCCCAATACCGTGGCCGGGGCCGTGCGTTCGGCCGCAGCGCTGGCCCCCCGCTTCCTGACCGTGCATGCCGCCGGCGGGCCGGCCATGCTGCGGGCGGCGGCCACGGCGGCGCGGGAGGAGGCGGCCCGTCTGGGCAAGCCGCGCATGCGCATCCTGGCCGTCACCGTGCTGACCAGCCTGGGGGACGAGGATCTGGCCGCCGTCGGTCAGGCCGCTCCCGCCGCGGCGCAGGTGCGCCGGCTGGCCCTGCTGGCCCGCGACAGCGGTGTGGACGGCATCGTCTGTTCCCCGGCGGAGGTGGCGGCGCTGCGGCCGGAGCTGGGACCCGACGTCGCCCTGATGGTGCCGGGCATCCGCCCGGCCTGGGCCGCGGCCAACGACCAGAAACGGGTGATGACGCCGCGCCAGGCGGTGGAGGCCGGGGCCGACCATCTGGTCATCGGCCGTCCCATCACCGGCGATGCCGATCCGGCCGCCGCCGCCGCCCGCATCGCCGCGGAGCTGGGGGCATGAGCGTCCAGGTCAAGATCTGCGGCATCACCGAACCGGTGGCCATGGCCGCCGCCGTCGAGGGCGGCGCCCGCTATGTCGGGCTGGTGTTCTATCCGCGCTCGCCCCGCTGCGTGACGGTGCCGACGGCGGCGGAGCTGGCGCGCATGGCCCCCACCGGCATGCGGCTGGTCGGCCTGTTCGTCGATCCCGACGACGCGCTGCTGCGGCAGGTGGTCGGCAGCGTGCCGCTGGACCTGATCCAGCTGCACGGGGAGGAGACGCCGGCGCGGGTCAAGGCCGTCCGCGACTCCTTCGCCATCGAGGTGATGAAGGCGGTCAAGGTGGCCGACGGCGCCGATCTGGACGCGGCCGCCGCCTATGAGGATGTGGCCGACCGGCTGCTGTTCGATGCCAAGCCGCCGAAGAACGTGGCCGCCCTGCCCGGCGGCAACGGCCTGTCCTTCGACTGGTCGCTGCTGGCCGGCCGTTCCTGGCGCCGGCCCTGGATGCTGTCGGGCGGGCTGACGCCGGAAACGGTGGCCGACGCCGTGCGGGCCACCGGCGCCCCGGCCGTGGATGTCTCCTCCGGTGTCGAGGACCGGCCCGGCCACAAGGACCCGGCGCGCATCCTGGCCTTCCTGCGGGCCGCCCGCGGAGCCACGCCCGGCTGAAGCCGCGATCGGCTGAGACCGCGATCGGCCCCCCCCCGGCGGGAACGTGCCCCCGGGCGGGAACGGGTCAGACCAGGATGTCCATGAACATGCCGCGGCGGTAGCGGGCCGGCAGGCGCAGGATGCCGTCCACCATCAGGGCCGCCAGTTCCAGCGGATTGGGCCAGCGGTTGCCGGCGCGGCCGGGGGCCGGCATGCGTCCCGCGGGCCGGGCCGGGGTGGTGCCGCGGCCTTCGCCGCTGCCGATGACGGGGCCGCCGCCGAAGGGGGCGCTGGGGCCGCCCGCCCCGGTCCGCCGTGTCTCAACCATGACCCCGCCTCATCTCTGCCGGTCCGCCGTCCTCTCCCCTTCTACAGCAGATGGCGGCGCGGCGCACGGGGCAAGGGTGGGGAGCGCCCCTGTCCATCCGGATGCAGGCCCAACCGCCGGGGCCGGCGGGGTGGTCCGCTTTTCCAGCGGCAGCGGCGCCGACAGTTCCACCGGGCGCCCGGGGGCGCTATACCGGGCGCCTGATCCCTTTCGCATCTGGTCCGGCCCCATGACCCCGCTCGATCTCGAATCCCGCCTGCTGCACCGTGACGGGCTGATGCTGATCCTGGACAAGCCGGCCGGTGTGGCCGTGCATGCCGGGCCGGGAGGCGGCGACAATCTGGAACGGCATTTCGAGGCGCTGCGCTTCGGCCTGCCACGGCCGCCGGCCCTGGCGCACCGGCTGGACCGCGACACCTCGGGCTGTCTGGTGCTGGGGCGGCATCCCAAGGCCCTGCGCAAGCTGGGCATCCTGTTCCAGGACGGGCGGGTGAAGAAGACCTACTGGGCCGCGGTGCTGGGCGGCCCCGCCGGCGATGGCGGCAGCGTCGATGCGGCCCTGGCCAAGCGCAGCGACGCCAGGCGCGGCTGGCGCATGATCGTGGCCGAGGACGGGCAGAAGGCGGTGACGGAGTGGCGGGTGCTGGGCCGCGCCAGCCTGCCGGGCATCGGTCCCATCGCCTTCCTGGAACTGAACCCGCTGACCGGGCGCACCCATCAGATCCGCGTCCACTGCCAACTGCTGGGCTGCCCGGTGCTGGGTGATCCCGTCTATGGCGGCAAGCCGCAGACGCCCGAAGGGCAGGCGCTGGCCCTGCACCTGCACAGCCGCAGCATCACCGTGCCGATCCAGGCCAGCAAGCCGCCGGTGACGGCGGTGGCCCCGGTGCCGCCGCACATGCGGGCGGCCCTGGCCGCCTGCGGCTGGGCGGGGGAAGCGGTGTCCACGGCCGATGCCCCGGCCGATGCCCCGGTCAGTCCTCCGGCCACGCCGGCCGCATCTCCAGCGCCCGGCGCGTGACGGTGCCGTCGGGCAGGCTGTCCAGCCAGTGTTTCCAGGCCTGGAAGTGCGGGCTGGCGAAATGGGCCTCCAGCGCCGCCGGGTCGCGGAACTCTTCCCACAGATAGAAGATGGCGGGACCGCCGGGCCGCTCCTCCTCGGGCGAGCGGCCGATACGGAACTGCACGCAGCCCGGCTCGGCGCGGCTGCCGGCCACATTGGTCCGTTGCCGGTCCAGGAAGCTCTCCAGAACCGGGGGCTGCACCTCCAGCCGGATCAGGCGGACGAGACGGGACATGGCACTCTCCTCGGGCAGGGGATCAGGGGGCGGCGATGGCCGGCGGGCCGAAATCCACGCGGCCGTCGCCATGGAAGAACACGCGCGTTGTGATCCGGGTCTCGCCCGCGCGCAGCAGCCGCTCGATCTCCGGCGCCTTGTCCTCCGGCAGGTACAGGCGGAAGGTCTGGCCGGGATCGCGCAGCGGATAGGGGCACCGGGCCAGGACCGCCGCGGCGCAGGACGGCAGCCGCCGCGGCAGGGGGCGCAGGGGATCGGCCCCGTCCGGGTCCAGGCAGACGCAGGCCGCGGCGCCGGCCGTGCCGCTGTCGGCCGCGCCACCGTCGCTCCCTTCGATCTCCGGCAGGTCCAGCCGGGCCGTCAGATAATGGCCGCGCAGCAGGTCGCGGGGATCGACGCCGCGCAGGGCGATGTCCAGGAACGGGCGGCTGTCCCGCGTCAGGGCCAGGGTCGCGGCCCAGCCGCCCAGGATCAGGGTCGGCAGCAGAAGCAGCAGGGCCGGCAGCGCGCGGCGCATTGTCTCAGCCCTCCCCGGTCCGGATGCGCTGGCGCCCCCAGGCCATGGCCCGGCGCGCCGCCGCCCCCAGCAGGATCAGCACGGCGCCCGCCAGGATCAGCCCCAGGCCCGTGGTCATCAGCCCCGCGGCGGCGTCCAGAAAGACGATGAAGACGCGCAGCGCCACCAGCGTCACCGCCAGCCGGTACAGGCCGGGCCGCTGTGCGTGCAGCGACAAAGCGGCCACGGTGATCCACAGCAGGCAGAACAGCATGGCCTGCGCCAGCCCGTGGCCCGGCAGCGCGATCAGCCCCGGCAGGGCGGCCAGGGCGGGGCACAGGCCCAGCAGCAGGGCCAGGGGCCAGCGCCGCCGCCGGTCCGCCGATCCCGTCGTCGGTCCCGCCGCCAGCTCCGCCGCCAGCAGCAGGATTCCGGCACCGGCCATGACCAGCAGCCCTTGGCCGGTGCCGTCCGGCAGGTCGTGGGGCGAGAAGCCGTCGGTCAGCAGCAGCAGGCTGGGCAGGGCCAGGGCGGACGCCCGGCCCAGGGCCGCGGCCTGGTCCGCCCAGCCGTGGTCCAGCCGGGCCAGGGGGATCCGGGCGGCCAGGACCACGGCCATGGGCAGCACCAGGGCAGCGCCGAACAGGTGGTGTGCCGCCAGTCGGTCGGCATGGTCCGACAGGGCGGACCCCAGGAACAGCAGCAGCCCCAGGGTCCACAGGCCCCGGTGCAGCCCATGCCGGGCCAGGGCCAGGGTGAAGGGGGTGACCAGCAGCAGCCAGCCGCCCAGAAGCCCGGTCGGGCCGCCCTGCAGATGGAAACTCTGGCCGATATGGCCGATCAGGGCCAGGGTGGAGGCGGACAGCAGCAGCAGCACGGCCTCCAGCCGCAGGCTGCCCTTCTGCTCGGCCCAGATCCAGGCGGCGGCGCCCAGTCCCAGATTGAGCAGCAGATGCGTGCCCAGCTTCAGCCAGACCGGGATGGCGTCCCAGTTCGCCGAAATGATGGCCACCAGCCCCAAGGCCATGGCGAAACTGCCCAGCACGGCCAGCCCGTGCGACAGGCCCGGCCGCGCCTGCCCGGCCTCGAAGGCGCGGATGCGCGCGGCCGTGGCGGCATCGATCAGCCCGGCCTCGGTCCAGGCCGTCAGGCGGCGATCCATTGTTCCGGCAACGTAAGGACGGTTGAGAAGAGCCATTCCCGGTCCTGGCACGCTTCGCGTTCGCGGCATCCTATCATGACGCGGACTATTGCGGAGGTGATGCGGGGCGTCAGGTTCCGCATTCCAGACGGAAGGCCTGGCGCAGATGCTGTTCCGCCTGCCCGGCGCCCAGATGGCCGATGCCGGCCAGCAACAGGCCAGCCAAGCCGTCATGCAGGGCGCCAAGGCGCTGGGCCGTCGCTTCCGCGTCGGGCAGCCGCCAATAACCAGATGTCATGCCCTGGCGCAACAGGGCGGTCAGGCCGGCGTCGAGGTCGGCCTGTGCCTGCGCCACCGCAGCCCGCATGGCGGGATCGCTGGTCGCCAGGTCCACCGCCTCGGTCCACAGCTTCCAATAGATGGCCGCGTCCGGGGCGAAGGCCTTGGCGAAGTACCGCTCCAGCGCGATGTCGGCCTCCGCGTCTGCTGGAAACTGCTCTGCCGTGACGGCGGCGAAGATCGCGGCCCAGGCGGCCGCCCGCAGATCCGGCCAGCGGTAATAATGGTTCAGCAGACCGGTGCCGACACCGGCCCGCTCGGTGACGGCACGGGTGGTCGTGGCCAGCCCCTGTTCCAGCATCAGGTCAATGGTGGCCGCCAGGATGCGGTCGCGCCGGCTGGTGGTTGTCATCTCCGCATCTCCCCGTTCCGGATCGCGCCCGCCCTGCCGCTATGCCGGGCAAGGGCGGCTTGACAATATTGAGCGTTTGCTCAAATGCTGTTTGAGCAAACGCTCAACACGAGTCATACCATGGCCGCCTCACATCGCAATGGCGCTGTTGATACCATCCGTACCCTGTCGCTGATCGGGATCTGTCTGGTGAACATGCCGTTCCTTGGCCTGTCGACGGAACAGGCGATGTCACCGCCACCGGCCCTGCTCGACCGCAGCGCCGCCTTCGCCGTCGAAGCCCTGTTCCAGATGAAGTTCTTCCTGCTGTTCTCCTTTCTGTTCGGCTGGGGCATGCATATCCAGGATCTTGCCGCGCAGAAAGCCGGGGTTGCCTTCGCCGGCCGCTATGGCCGCCGGTTGGCGGGGCTGGCCCTGCTGGGCATCCTGCACGGGGTGCTGGTGTTCACCGGCGACATCCTGCTGCTCTATGCCGTGGCCGGTCTGTTGATCTGGCCCGCACGCGGTCTTCCGCCACGGCGTCTGCTGCAGCTGGCGGCGGCGATGATTCCCCTGGCGGTGGTGCTGACCCTCGCCCTGCTGCTGATCCCGGCGGGGCCGGGCGGTGTGCCGCCGACGGCCGGGTTGGGGGACAGCTATTCCGCGGCCCTCGCCGTTCGCCTGCGGGATTGGCCGCCGACCGTGCTGATGCTGATGCTGCTCCAGGGGCCGCTCGTGTTGGCGGCATTCGCGGCCGGTCTGGCCGCGGCCCGGACGACGTTCCTGACCCCCGGCAGTGCCGGGCGCCAGCGGCTGGCGGCTGCCCAGCCCGTCCTGCTCGCCATCGGCGTACCGTTGAACCTGCTCTATGCCGCCACCACCAGCGGGATGGCGGCGGTGGCGGATGGCTGGCCGGCCCTGCTGGCCGTCACCTCCATCACGCTGGGGGCGCCAGCCCTGGCCGCCGTCTATCTGCACCTGATCCTGCGGCTGTCGGACCGGATGACGCTGCCGCCTCTCCTGGAGCGGGCCGGGCGCAATTCGCTTTCCGCCTATGTGCTTCAGGGCGTGCTGGCCGGCTTTGTCTTCGGGGGCTATGGGCTGGGCCTGTTCGGGCAGGTCGGACAGGCGGGGCTGGCCGTCATTGGCCTGCTGGTGGCGGTGGCCGCCATGCTGATCGTCGGCGTGCTGGCCGGCCGTCTTGGCCGGGGACCGCTGGAGATTCTCCTGCGCCGCATCACCTATGGTGCCGCCGGCTGACAGACATCACCGGCCGGGGGCCTTCTCCCGGGGAGGCCCGGAGCGCAAGGGGGGCCGTGGCCGCGACCGGGGGCAATCGGCACGGTTCCCGGTCCATCGCAACAATCGGGTCGTTCTGCCCGCGCCGATCCCGTATCTGCCCTTCCACCATCACGGAGGATTTTCGACCATGCAGATGACGGGCAAGACAATCATCGTGACCGGCGCCAGCAGCGGAATCGGCGAGGCCACCGCCAGGCTTCTGGCGCAGCAGGGGGCCAATGTGGTGCTGGGCGCGCGCCGCGCCGGGCTGCTCGACCAGCATGTGGCCCGCATCACGGCCGATGGCGGCACGGCTGTCGCCGTTGCCGGGGATGTCGAGCAGGAAGCCTATCACGCGACCCTGGTGCAACAGGCGCTCGACCGGTTCGGACGGCTTGATGGCGCCTTCAACAACGCCGGCATCACCGGGGACCTCGGCCCCATCCCCGAGATGGACAGCGCCACCTGGCACAAGGTGATCGGGGTCAACCTGACATCGGCCTTCTATGCGGCCAAGCATCAGATTCCGGCCATGCTCTCCGCGGGCGGCGGCTCGGTCGTGTTCACGTCCTCCTTCGTGGGCCATACGATCGGCCTGCCGGGCATGGGCGCCTATGCTGCGGCGAAGGCCGGACTCATCGGTCTTGTGCAGGTGCTGGCCGCCGAGCACGGGCCGGCGGGACTGCGCGCCAACGCCCTTCTGCCCGGCGGCACGCTGACGCCGATGGCCGGGGACGATCCCGGTTTCCACGCGGTCGTGCGGGCCATGCATGCCCTGAAGCGCATGGCCGCACCGGAAGAGATCGCCCGTGCCGCCCTGTTCCTGCTGTCCGACGCCGCCTCCTTCATCACGGGCACGGCGCTGCTGGCCGATGGCGGGAACTCGATCACCAAGCTCTAGCTGTGCCAATCAATGGGCCACTATCGGGCATTGCGCGCAGGGTCAGCGCAAGCTGCGGGGCGGAGCGCCGAACCAGCGCCGGACCGCCCGGCTCAGAATCGCCTGGTCGGCATAGCCGAGATGATAGGTGATGGCACCGAGGGACTGCCGTCCGTCCGCCAGAAGCGCCTTTGCCCGCTCCCGTCGCATATCGTCCAAAATCCGGGCGAAGCTCGTGCCTTCCGCAGTCAGCGCCCGCTGCAGGGAGCGTTGGGAAATCCCCAGATGCTTCGCGATCGTCGCCAGCGGCGGCGGTCCGCCCGCCAGATTGGCGTCCAGGACGGCGCGGACCCGGTCGCAGAGGCGGTCGCACGGCGGCAGGGCGGCGACATAGTGCGCGGCGGCACCTTCGAGATGCGAAAGCAGGCGTGTCTCCGGCGCCTTGTGCAGCCCTCGCAATGCCGCAATGGCGAAATGGAGTCCAGGCTGGGCCGCCTCGAAGTCGATCGAGGGGCCGAAGACCGGTTGCAGCATGGTCATGTCCGTGGGCGGACTGCCGGGCAGCGTGGCCCGCTCCGGGAGAACCCCGGTACCGAATAAGCGGCCGGGTAGAAGTGCGAGATGGGCGAGAGACCAGATGATGCCCGCCTCCAGCCCGGCCTGATCTGTGCCGGCCTGCAATCTGCCTTCGTAGGAAAGGCGCAAATGCCCGGCTGTGCGGGTCTGTCCGATGCGCGCACGCTGGTTCAGGAGCCGGCTGAACCGGGCCACCTGATCGAACGCCTCGGCCGGTGTTGCTGCATGGGAAATCACCTCGCCCAGCAGACCGAGTTTGTCGACGGGCACCTGCAGAGCCAGAATCGCCCCGATGTCACTGCCGCCATGACGCAGGGCAAGAAGCGACCAGAGGTGCAGCAGGACGCGCTCGTTGAGGCGGGCCGAAACGGGTTGATCGGCCAGCGCCCCGCTTATCGTCCGGACGTCGCTTCTGGAAACGAGGCCGGCCCGCAGCGCGGCTGCGGAAATGGTATCGAAAAGTTCGCGCGCGGCTGTCACGCCGGGACATAACGTCAGCATGGCGTCGAAAATCAAATGTTTGGCGCGGAAAATCAAATCCTTTGCCAGAAGTGCGCTAGGCTTCTGTCTCCGCAACCCACATCGCAGGAGGCCCGACCATGACGGATCTCGCGACCCCCGCTGCCGTCACCGGCACCCGTCGCCTGTTTGGCGACCAGACCTTTCATTTCCAGGCCTTGCGTGTTCTCAACGATGTCGCGGCCGGCGGGGCGGACGTGAACGAGGTGCTTGAGACCATCGCCCATATTCCCGAAGGGGATGCCGGTGCCTGGTATGATGCGTTCTCCGCCACGGCGCGGCGCAACGAAGACCGCGTGCGTGACAATCGTGATCCGATCAGCAGAGGACTCGGGCTGCAGCGTGCCCATACCTATTGGCGGACGGCCGAATTCCTGCTCCCGCCCGCCGATCCGCGCCGCGAGATTGCCTGGTCCGCCCAGATTGCCACCTTCGATGCCGGACTACAGGCGCTCGGCGTTCCCTTCGAGCGGTTCGAGGTTCCTTATGAAAATGGCCGCCTGCGTGCGATTTTCTATCCGGCCCCGGGTGGCGACCAGCAGCCCCTCATCCTCTTTGTCGGCGGGTATGACAGCACACTGGAAGAACTCTATTTCATGCTGGCGAAGGACGCCAATGACAGGGGCTACAATGTCCTGACCTATGAAGGCCCCGGCCAGGGTGCTGCGCTGCGTCGTCATGGGCTGTCCTTTACCCACGCATGGGAAAAGCCGAACGGCGCCGTTCTCGACCATTTCCTGGCCCACTATGCCAAGCCGCCGGGGATCGTTCTGGTCGGCATGAGCATGGGGGGCTATCTCGCACCGCGCGCGGCGGCGTTCGACGCGCGGATCGACGGTCTGGTCGCCTTTGACGTGCTGTTCGATTTCGGTGCGCTGTGCCAGGCCTATGGCGCACTGGCTGCGGACCCGGTCAAAGGCCGGCTTCCGGGTGTGAAATGGGCCATGGAGAACGGCTGCTGGACCTTCGGGGTCGGCAGCGTTGCGGACTTGCTGGCGGCGAGTTCGGCTTACACGCTGGCGCCCGTTGCCCACAGGATCGGGGCAGATGTTCTGGTTCTGGCCGGCGCCTCGGATCACTTCGTTCCCCTGTCGCAGGTCGATGCCTTCACCTCCGCGCTGAAACAGGCCCGTTCGGTCGAAATACAGGTCTACGATCAAGCCTCCGGCGGAGCCGAGCATTGCCAACTCGGGGCAACGACGCTGTGGCACGCCACGTTCTTCGACTGGATGCGCCGCCGTTTCGGTTCCTAATTGGTGCACGACATATTATGTGCAACAGGACTGACGGTCGGATCCACCCCGGCCCATGTCACGGTGCCGGGGGAGCACAGGTGCTCGCCCTTATGGAGGAGCGTCGCCGCCGCTTCCGTTCACAGGGGGCCGCTGGTTGATGCATGCGGCAGGGTGACCCGGCCGTTCGGGCCGTTCGATTCCGATGGAGACGCCCCACAGCGTCATGACGCCGTCCGGATCAGGTGTCGTCAATCTCCCCGGTCCGGTGCGAAAGTGCGAATCGTCGGTCTGCAATCGCTCCGCGATCACGCCCGCCCCGGTGCGCCGCCTCGCCGGCGTGACGCACCGGGGCGCCACCTGTCGGGGGAGACGGATGCGTGCGCACCGGCATTCGCAGGGAGAGCGGTTCCGCAAGCTGTCCACCGTTTCCGGAGGGAAATCGGCATCACCGCGATGCCCAGCTTGGGATTGAAATGGCGGAGGGGATGAGATTCGAACTCACGATACGGTTTTGCCGTATACCCGCTTTCCAGGCGAGCGCCTTCAACCACTCGGCCACCCCTCCGCTGGAACGGAGGCGGACCCTAATCAAGCCGCTCCGTCCGGTCAAGCGCAGAATTTCCACCCCGTACCCTTTGTGGAACCAGCCCCGGGTCGGCCCGGGAGTCAGCCCTCCGCCGGCTGAGTCTGGCGGGCGCCGAAGATGCTGGTGCCCACGCGCACATGGCTGGCGCCCAGGCGCACCGCCACCTCGTAGTCGCCGCTCATGCCCATGGACAGGCCGGGCACGAAATGGCGCCTGGCCAGATCGGCCAGCAGGGCGAAGTGCAGGGCCGCTTCCTCCTCGGCGGGGGGAATGCACATCAGGCCGCTGACGGGAATGCCGTAGTCGGCCTTGCAGGCCGCCAGGAAGGCGCCGACCTCCGCCGGGGGGATGCCGGCCTTCTGCGGCTCCTCGCCGGTATTGACCTCGACGAAGAATTGCGGCCAGCGGTTCTGCTTGCGGCATTCGGCCGCCAGGGCCTGGGCCAGCTTGGGCCGGTCCACCGTCTGGATCACGTCGAACAGGGCCACCGCCTCCTTGACCTTGTTGGTCTGCAGCGGGCCGATCAGATGCAGCTCGACATCGGGATAGTCGGCCTTGAGATCGGTCCATTTGGCCTTGGCCTCCTGCACCCGGTTCTCCCCGAACACGCGCTGGCCGGCGACCAGGGCGGCCCGCAGCTTTTCCACCGGCTGCACCTTGCTGACGGCCACCAGGGTCACGCCCCGCGGGTCGCGCCCCACCTGCTCCGCCGCCGTGCCGATGCGGGCGCGGACCTCGGCCAGATTGGCGGCGACATCATCGGAGGGGGGAAGGGGGCTGTGCGACATGGCGGGGCTTCCGGATCGGCTGAGGGTGGACAAAGTCGGCCGGGACGGCGACCTTTGCCATGGCCGGCGGCATGGGGGCTTGCCACCACCCCGCCGCCTGTGCCACAGCGCCCACCTAGTCCGTTTTCGCGTTCTCTTCAACTGCCGCCCGCGAGAGCCCATGCGCCGTTCCCCGCTGCCGACGCTTTCCCTGCTGCCGGCCCCCCTGGTTCCGGTCCTGCTGCTGGCCGTCCCGATCCTGATGCCGCGGCCGGCGCTGGCCGCCGAGCAGGACTTCACCTGGCAGGCCGTGGGCCAGCTGGGCGGAGTCTACACCACGGACCCGGCGCGCGGCGGCGACCGCTGGAGCGGCTATGCCGGCTATGGCGTGACCGGCGACTGGTCCATCACCACCGACAGCGGGCTGGTCTACGGCCTGTCGGGCACGCTGGGGTCCGGCGACTATGAGAAGAGCCTGGACCGGCCCGGCACCAATTCGAAATTCACCCTGAGCGAGGGGTATGTCTATGTGACCTCGGCCTGGGGACGGCTGAAGCTGGGTGACGAGGACGGGGCGGCCAAGCGCGCCGTGGACCTGCTGCCGACCCTGGTCGGCGGGGAGATGGACGGGTTCTGGACCCGGATCGCCGGCGCCGCGCCCCCCACCGGCCCACTGGGCCGCGACAGCGACGACGCCACCAAGATCCTGTATGAGACGCCGCGCCTGATGGGCCTGCGCGCCGGATTGTCCTGGTCCGGCGAGCGCAAGAGCCTGGTCGAGGAGATCCGCAAGGCCTCGGACCTGCCGGCGGAGGAGAATCTGTGGGAATTCGGCCTGAACTACCGCGGCGATGTGCGCGCCTGGTCCTATGAGCTGGCCGCCGGCTATGTGCTGGGCGACAGCCAGACGCCGGGGATCGAGGACACGCGCAGCCTGAAGCTGGCCGGTCTCGTCTATTATGGCGGCTTCTCGCTCGGCGCCGTCTGGAGCGATGACGGCGACAGCGCCCGGCTGGACGGGCATGACACCGACGGGCTGACGGTCCAGGGCACCTACGAGAACGGTCCCTATGGCCTGACCCTGTTCTGGAACGACAGCCGGACCCGGCGCGAGCTGGATTACACCGCCTATGGGCTGGGTCTGTCCTGGCGCGTGCGCGAGCATCTGACCCTGGGGGTCGACGGGGTGCGCTACGATGCCGACCGCAAGGATGGCGGTGCCGACGGCAAAAGCTGGGTCGGCAGCCTGGTGGCGGAAGTCCGCTACTGATCCGGCTCCGATCGGGCGCAGCGGGCGGGGGGATGCGGTGGCGGCAGAGCCGTCCCCCGCCGGATACCCGTTGCAACCATGTAAAATTCGCCCATCTCCGGGCCTTGACAATGCGGGGCGGCGGTTCCCAAAGTCCGAACCCCTGTATTCTTCTGCCGTATCGCGAGGAAAACCATCATGTCTTCGGCCGACGTGCCCGTTCTTGACGCCCAGGTTGCCATTACGCTGCCCGACGGCAGTGTGCGCACCGTGGCGCGGGGCACTACCGCGGCCGAGATCGCGGCCTCCATCAGCAAGAGCCTGGCCAAGGCGGCCATCGCCGCCCGGATCGACGGCCAGCTCCGTGATCTGGCCCTGCCCATCGAGCAGGATGCCAGGCTGGAGATCGTCACCGACAAGAACGAGGCGGACGCCCTGGAGCTCATCCGCCACGACGCCGCCCATGTGATGGCCGAGGCGGTGCAGGAGCTGTATCCCGGCACCCAGGTGACCATCGGTCCCGCCATCGCCACCGGCTTCTACTACGACTTCGCGCGGGACACGCCGTTCACGCCCGAGGATCTGGTGAAGATCGAAGAGAAGATGCACGAGATCGTGAACCGTAACACGCCCTTCACCCGCGAGGTGTGGGCGCGCGATGCGGCCATCGATCACTTCAAGTCGATCGGCGAGAACTACAAGGCCGAGATCATCGAGGATCTGCCGGCCGATCAGACCATCACCATCTATCGCCAGGGCAAATGGTACGATCTGTGCCGCGGCCCGCACCTGCCCAGCACGGGCCGGGTCGGCCATGCCTTCAAGCTGATGAAGGTGGCGGGGGCCTATTGGCGCGGCGACAGCCGCAACGCCATGCTCCAGCGCATCTACGGCACCGCCTGGCGCACCGAGAAGGAACTGGCCGAGCATCTGCACCAGATCGAGGAGGCGGAGAAGCGGGACCACCGCAAGCTCGGCCGCGAGATGGGGCTGTTCCACCTGCAGGAGGAAGCGGCCGGCAGCGTGTTCTGGCACCCGAAGGGCTGGGCGCTGTACCGCGCCCTGGAACGCTATATGCGCGCCAAGCTGGACGCCGCCGGCTATGTGGAGGTGCGCACGCCGCAGCTCTACGACAGCAGCCTGTTCCGGGCCTCCGGTCACTGGGACATGTATGGCGACAACATGTTCAAGATCCGGGAGTCGGTGGCCGAGGACGGGACCGAGAAGTATCTGGGCGTGAAGCCCATGAACTGCCCGGCCCATGTGCAGATCTTCCGTCAGGGGCTGAAGAGCTACCGCGACCTGCCGCTGCGCATCGCCGAATTCGGCAATTGCCACCGCAACGAACCCTCGGGCGCGCTGCACGGCATCCTGCGCGTGCGCAACTTCACCCAGGACGACGCCCACATCTTCTGCACCGAGGATCAGATCCCGACGGAGGCGGCGGAGTATTTCAAGCTGCAGCTGGGCGTGTACAAGGATCTGGGCTTCGATAAGATCGACGTGAAGCTGGCCCTGCGGCCGGATGTGCGGGCCGGGGCCGACTCCGTCTGGGACAAGGCGGAGCAGGGGCTGCGTGACGCGCTGCGCGCCAACGGTCTGGCGTTCGAGGAGCTGCCGGGCGAGGGCGCCTTCTATGGCCCCAAGGTGGAATTCCACCTGACCGACGCCATCGGCCGGTCCTGGCAGTGCGGCACCCTGCAGCTGGATTTCGTGCTGCCGGAACGGCTGGACGCCAGCTATGTCGGCCAGGACGGAGCCAAGCACCGGCCGGTGATGCTGCACCGGGCCATCCTGGGCAGCTTCGAGCGCTTCATCGGCATGATGATCGAGCATTATGCCGGCAAGTTCCCGCTGTGGCTGGCCCCGGTGCAGGTCGTGGTGGCCACCATCGTCTCCGACGCCGACGCCTATGCCGAGACGGTGGCGGCGGCTTGCCGCAAGGCAGGCCTGCGCGTCGAGGCCGATACCCGCAACGAGAAGATCAACCTCAAGGTCCGCGAACACAGCCTGTCCAAGGTGCCGGTCATGCTGGTGGTCGGGGCCCGCGAGGCCGAACAGGGCAGCGTGGCCATCCGCCGGCTGGGCTCGCAACAGCAGGAAGTGCTTGCCCTTGCCGACGCCATCGCTAAGTTGACGGCAGAGGCGCAGCCGCCGGCCGTGTCGCCGGTTGACGACTCGACCGATTCCGCGTTTTAGACTATATCAGACTGAGTGAAACTCTTTGCGTGAAACACTGGGCGCGCCGCCGCCCCGGCCAGGCCACGAGGCCCCCGGCGGCCGCCCCCATTCGAAGGAGAATGTTCCATAGCCAGGCCTACCCCTCAGGACCGCGAACCGCAACGCGACGGTCCCCGCATCAATCGTGAAATCAATGTCCGCGCCGTCCGTCTCGTCGATGCCAATGGCGAGATGGTGGGCGTCGTCAGTCTGCGCGATGCGCTCTACGCCGCCGAAGAGGCCGGCCTCGATCTGGTCGAGGTCAGCCCGAACGCGGACCCGCCTGTCTGCAAGATCCTCGACTATGGCAAGTACAAGTACGAGGCACAGAAAAAGGCCAACGAGGCCCGCAAGAAGCAGAAGGTCATCGAGGTCAAGGAAATCAAGCTCCGTCCCGGTATCGACGAGCATGACTACGAGATCAAGATGAAGGCCATGCGCCGCTTCCTGGAGGAGGGCGACAAGGTCAAGGTGACCATGCGCTTCCGCGGCCGCGAGATGGCGCACCAGGACATCGGCATGAATGTGCTGGTCAAGGTCCGCGATGCGCTGGAAGACCTGGGCAAGGTCGAACAGATGCCGCGCCTGGAAGGCAAGCAGATGATTATGGTGCTGGCGCCCCGCTGACGCGCCGCACCGGGCATCCGCACTGCCGCTGCCCTGCCGCCTGTGTTCATGGCGGCTGCAAAATCCCCGCCCGGGCGACCGCGGCGGGGATTTCGCGTTTCCGGCCCTTGCAGGCCGGGGGGACGGCGCCCACCTCAACGGGCCATGATCCGCCGCCGTCTGTTCCATCGCCTGTTCAGCCTGCTGACCGCCCTGGCCCTGCTGGCCGGAACGGCGGTGCCGGTGCTGGCGGCGGTGCATCCGGTCCGCCCGGCTGCCGCGGCGGCGGCCGCTCCGGCGGGTGTGTTCCCCGCCGGTCCCGACTGCCATGGCATGGCCGCTCCCGCGGCCGCATCCGCGGGACGGGATAAGGCCCGCCTGGTCGTCGAACCCGGCCACATGAATCCGGACCAGATGGATGTGGATTGCCTGCGCCTGTGTCTGGGGCAGGTGATCCCGCCTGTTCCAGCCCTGTCTGTGGCTGTGCCCGTTCCCGTCCGCCTGTCCTTCGCCCGTCCGGTCCAGGATCGTGCCGCCGGCCGTGCGCCGCAGCCGGCCCATCGCCC
This sequence comes from Oleisolibacter albus, assembly GCF_003336875.1. Classification (GTDB taxonomy): domain Bacteria; phylum Pseudomonadota; class Alphaproteobacteria; order Azospirillales; family Azospirillaceae; genus Niveispirillum; species Niveispirillum album. Next base: position 40,683 of record NZ_QGNJ01000002.1, read on the forward strand.
GCCCCGGTGCTCCCTTCGCCGCTGACCGCATCGCCGCCTGCCGTCTTCCTGTTCGCGAAGGTTAACCGGACCATGATGATCCGTTCCCCGATCCTGGCCGCGCCGCTGGCGCTCGTCCTCCTGTCGCTGCCCCTGGCAGCCGCCGCCCAGACCGCGGGCCATGGGCACCACCATCCCACCCCCGCCGCACCGGGCGGCACATCCGCTACCGCAACGGCACCCTATGCCGGCCAATGGGCCGAGGATATGGCCCGCATGCATGCCGACATGGACATCCGCCTGTCCGGACAGGCCGACCTGGATTTCCTGCTGGGCATGATCCCCCATCACCGCGGCGCCATCGCCATGGCGGAGCTGGCCCTGCGCCACGCCCGCGATCCCCAGGTCCGCGCCCTGGCCCAGAACATCCTCTGGGACCAGCAGCGGGAGATCCAGGATATGGAGGGGCTGGTGGTCTCACGCCATCTGGGGAACTGGCCCGGAGCCGCCCAGGCGGCGGCCAAGCCGGCCATGATGCTGCATGGGGGCGACCAGCATCATCACGCGGCCATGGATCACGTGGCCATGGATCATGCGTCGATGGATCATGGGGCCATGGATCAGGCATCCATGGGGCACGGCCCGGGGGTGCCCTATGCCGCGGCCTGGGCCACGGTCATGGCCGACATGCATGCGGGCATGGACGTGCCCCTGACCGGGAATGCGGATATCGACTTTCTGCGCGGCATGATCCCCCATCATGCCGGAGCCCTGGACATGGCCAGGCTGGACCTGGCCTACGGGCGGGATGTCTTCGTGCAGGATCTGGCGCGGGAGATCATCATCGCCCAGCAGGCGGAAATCGCGGCCATGCAGGCCATCCTGGCCCGTCTGGGCGGATGAGGGATCGCAGGCGTTTTACCGGCGGCTTTGACAATGGCTGCCGCCCGTGGCCCGGCGCCGATGACGTCCTGTGTCTCCTGCCCCCTCTCCGCTGCGGGAAAAGCGCGGTACGCGGACAGGATGGGAACCGCCCTATCGCGCGGCTGGGCGGTCGCGGACAAGCGCTTGTCCGCGACCTTTTGTGCCTTCGCCGGAGCGTGGCCGCTTGCCGCCGCCCCGGACCGGACCCGGCCCCGCCGGCGCCGTCATTGTCGGCGCCGGCAGCGGCGGTGCGGCCCCTCTCGTCCCGGACCGGACCGCGCGGCTGCCGGCCGGCCCCCCTCGTTCATCCCGCCTGGCAATCGCGCTTGGAAAGGGGAGGTCGATCATGTTCTTGGCGGTCTTGGCTCATGCGCCGTCTCAGGGGCGAGGCTGTGGATAGCCTGGCCGGTTCGCCAGGTGGCGGTGGTGTCGCTGCCATCATCGCCCGCATGGGAGCCTTGCCGTGGAAGACGGGGTTCGGACCGCTGCGGGCTGCGCGCCGGCCCGGGGCCAGCCCGCTCCGGCCATTCTATCCGGCCATCGGGGTTGACTCGCGCCTTCTCCCCCGTGCCTGTGGATAAGTCTGTGTAAATTCGCGGTCTGTTCCGGTGCGAGTCCAGGATTCTCGCCAGCGGCTACGGCTTGCCCAAATGTTGTGCAGCAGCGAAAGGGGTAGGGATTCCGCCACCGACTCGGGGAACCCGGATGTGGTGGCGGCGTTGCGGCCCTTCACGGCGGCACTGCCGGGAACCGGCGATGGTCAAAGCACCGCTCGGGTGACCTCGGTTCTCAGGCTGCGCAGCGCGGCCGTCACCTGAGTGACGTCACCGAAGCGATGTGTTTCCACCATCAAGGCCCTGGCCAGATGCAGGCACCGGGTCTCGCACAGGGCGCGGCGGTCGGGGTCGGCAATGGACTCCAGGTCCATGTTGTGGGAAATGCCCAGGATGCGGCGGGTGATCTTGGCGCCGGCGAAGCCCAGCGCATCGGCGAAAACCCGGTCGAGATAGGCCTGCCGCTCGGCTTCCAGCGCCTGGGTGCCCGTGCTGTCCACGAACAGGGCGGCGGGATAGGCGTCGCCCGTGCCGCCGCCGCGCCAGCGGGCCAGGAAGCGGGTGCGGAAGCCGGTCCAGATCTCCTCCGCCGCGGTCAGGACGGCCTCCCGGCTGGCGTCGCGGGACGCCCCGGGGCCGGCATGCCCGTCCTGGGCCAGGGCGTTGAGCCAGAGATTGCCCAGCAGGGCGCCGATATCGAAGCCTATGGGGCCGAACAGACAGAATTCCGGGTCTATGACCCGGGTATCCTCCGCCGTGACCATGATCGAGCCGGTGTGCAGGTCGCCATGCAGCAGCGCCTCCGGGCTGGCCAGGAATTTCAGCTTCAGCCGGCTGGCGGCCAGCTTCCAGTCCGTGTCGGCCCGCACGGCGGCGGCCACCCCATCCAGCTGGGGGCTGGTCCAGCGGTTATGCGGATGGACCATGTAGGGCTCGGTGAAGACAACGGTTTCGGTCAGGCCGCACATCTCCCAGTTCCCGGCGAAGAGGCCCAGCAGGTCCTTCTTCTCGCGCGCCGGCAGGGCCAGATCGCTGGTGCCGTACAGCGTCTCGGCCAGGAAGCGGCCCATCTGCGCCGCCAGGGCGGGATAGGTCAGCCCCTCGACCAGCCCGTAGCGCAGGATTCTGTGCGGGGTCAGTGCCTCCATGACGATGGCGAACAGCATCTCGTCATAATGGATCAGGTGCGGCAGCCGGTCGGGGGCGAAGCGCGCCTGTACGCGCAGGGCCATCTGTTCGAACCAGGCCCGCTTCAGGCCCAGCGGCCAGCCCTCGCCGACCACCCGCAGATAGGGCAGGGCCTGCTTGACACAGACCGAGCCGGCGGGGCCATGAACCAGGAACACCTGGTTCATGTTGCCGTCCCCCACCTCCCGCGCCCGCCAATCGTCGGGGCCGCCACCCAGCCGCTCCGCCACGGTGGGAATGCCCGCCAGGAAGGCCGGGACCTGGGCCTCGGTCAGGATGCGGTATCCATCGGGCATGGCGAGCGGCATGGTGGTCTTCCTCTTCGACAGGGCTTTGGCCCTACTCTACCGGCCAGCCGAACAGGAGAGGAAGGCAGGGAACCCGGATCAACCCCGGTTCCCGGTCACATCCGCGTGGGGTCCATCGGAAAGGGGGGGGCGGCAGGCCCTGCCGTTCCGGCGACATTTCCCCCAGGCTTATGCGATTTGAAAGCGAGCGAGGCCCGGCCCGGATGGAACAGGCCAACCGGTCAGTTGTCGACCTGTTCGTCCTTCTGCACGCCCCAGAACTCATCCCGTCGCAGCCAGCCCTGATAGCCCTGAAGCTCGACCAGGCACCAATCGTTGCGGCATTTCAGCAGCTTGCCCATGACCCCGGGTTCCGCCTGGGCCACAGCGGGGCTGCCGGCGGAATTGTCCTGCCGCAGGACGCGCATGGTCCCTGTCACCACCAGGGTGCGCCGACCGCTCAGCATGCTCTGATGCACCCAGCCCTGGGCGCCGTCCACATCGCGGATGCGGCGCCAGGTGTCGAACTCCGCCGTGATCTCCACCGGCATGCCGGGACGGGTGAACTTCCATTCGATGGGATAGGACTTGCCGGGACCGGTGCGGACATTGACCTCGCCCGAACGCAGCGAGACGAAGCGGGGCACGGGCAGGCCGCTGCGGATGATGGCGTCGGGTTTGGGGTCGGCCTCCTGCGGCTCCTCGGCCAGGGCGCCGGTCGCGGCCGAGAGGGCGCCCGCCAGCAGCAACAGGGCCACCCTCACCGTGCGAGCAGATCGAAACCGCTGCATGACCATTGTCGCCCAAGACCTTGTCCGGAAAGCACAGCGGCGCCTCACCCGGCGCCGTTTGTCTTTGTGCCGCCCCCCTGGCGGCCGGTCAAGGGCAGCGGTCCCGGCGGATTGTCCCCTGCGCGGCGGGCCGCCGTCTGGACAAGGCGCGTCCACCCTTGTTACTTCATGCAAAAGTCCCAGGGAGGATCACGGGCATGGCCGAACGCAAGAAGCCGCTGATCATCGTCACGCGCAAGCTGCCGGACATGATCGAGACCCGGATGATGGAGCTGTTCACGGCACGGCTGAACCTGGACGACCATCCCTTGTCACGGGACGAGCTGGTCCAGGCGGTGCAGACGGCCGACGTGCTGGTGCCGACGGTCACCGACCGCATTGACGAGGCGCTGATCCGCGCCGCCGGGCCGCAATTGAAGCTGATCGCCAATTTCGGCAACGGCGTCGACCATATCGACCTCAAGGTCGCGCGCGAACGCGGCATCGCCGTCACCAACACGCCCGGCGTGCTGACCGAGGACACCGCCGACATGACCATGGCCCTGATCCTGGCCACGGCGCGGCGACTGACCGAGGGCGAGCGGCTGGTCCGCTCCGGCCGCTGGACCGGCTGGGGGCCGACCACCATGCTGGGGTCGCGTCTGGGGGGCAAGCGGCTGGGCATCATCGGCATGGGCCGCATCGGTCAGGCCTTGGCGCGGCGGGCCAAGGGCTTCGGCCTGTCGATCCACTATCACAACCGCAAGCAACTGCATCCCGAGATCGAGGCGGAACTGGACGCCACCTATTGGGAAAGTCTGGACCAGATGCTGGCCCGGATGGACGTCATCTCCATCAACTGTCCGCGCACCCCGGCCACCTACCATCTGCTGAATGCCCGCCGGCTGCAGTTGCTGAAGCCCAGCGCCATCATCGTCAACACCAGCCGCGGCGAAGCCATCGACGAGGCCACCCTGGCCCGCATGCTCCAGCGCAAGGAGATCGCGGGGGCCGGGCTGGATGTGTTCGAGCAGGAGCCCTCGGTCGATCCCAAGCTGCTGAAGCTGGAAAACGTGGTCCTATTGCCGCACCTGGGCTCCGCCACCTACGAGAGCCGGGTGGAGATGGGCGAGAAGGTCATCATCAACATCAAAAGCTTCGTCGACGGTCACGCCCCGCCGGACCGCGTGCTGGACCTGCTGTTCTGACGGCGCGCCGGGCGCTTCAGGCTATCCGGGTTCCCCGCCGGAGCGGTGGGGATGGGCACGCCGCCATGACGGTTTGATGATGCGAACATGACAGAGCGTTAAGGAAGCCGCCATCAATCGGTCACGGATGGCGTGGTTGGCTGCCGGCCGATTCCGTTCGTGCCGTCAGGGAGTTCGTCATGCGGCGCCTCGCCCTTCTTCTCGCCCTGTCCTGCCTCGTCGCCCCTGCGGCCCTGGCGGCAGCCCCCACCACCGCCGGGTCCCGGCCCCACAATGTCATCCTGTTCGTGCCCGACGGGCTGCGTGCGGCCATCGTGCGGCCGGACACGGCGCCGGCCCTGGCCGATTTGCGTGACAGGGGCGTGAACCTGGCCAACAGCCACTCGCTCTATCCCACCTTCACCACGCCCAACGCCTCGGCCCTGGCCACCGGCCATTATCTCGGCGACACCGGCGATTTCGGCAACGCCCTCTATACCGGCGTGCCCATCGCTGCGGCCACCGGCAGCGTCACTCCCTTCATCGAGGATGACGCCGTGCTGGAGGAGCTGGACGAGAAGTATGGCGGCAATTTCCTGAACGAGAGCACGCTGCTGCATGCGGCCCGGCAGGCCGGCCTGTCCACCGCCGCCGTCGGCAAGCTGGGGCCGACCAAGATCCAGGATGTCTCCGAGCCGTCCACCGGCCGCACCACCCTGGTCTTCGACGACCAGACCGGCACCGACAAGGGCGTGGCGCTGCCGCCGGACGTGCTGGCGGCGTTGCAGGCAGCCGGGCTGCCGGCCAAGGCGCCGGGCCGGGGCGAGAACGGCAAGACCAATCCCGGAACCCAGGTGGCCAATGTGGAGCAGCAGCGCTGGTTCACCGATGTGGTCACCCAGGTGCTGCTGCCCCGCTTCCGTCAGGCGGACAAGCCCTTCTTCCTGGTCTACTGGTCGCGTGATCCCGACGGGACCCAGCACAATCAGGGTGACAGCCCCGGCAGCCTGACCCCCGGCATCAACGGCCCGACCTCGCTGGCGGCCATCCGCAATGCCGACGACAATCTGGCCCGTCTGCGTCAGGCGCTGAAGGCGCAGGGTCTGGAGGACAGCACCGACATCCTGGTGGCCGCCGACCACGGCTTCTCCACCATCGCCAAGGAGAGCGCCACCAGTCCGGCGGCCAAGGGCAGCTATCCCGATACGCCGGCCGGCCAGCTTCCGTCCGGCTTCCTGGCGCTGGATCTGGCCAAGGCGCTGAATCTGCCGCTGTTCGACCCGGACAAGGGCAATGCGCCGGTGCCGGCCGGCGGACATCCCTCGCGCGGCAACGGGCTGATCGGCCCCGATCCGGCCAAGCCGGTGCTGATCGTCGCCGCCAATGGCGGGTCCGACCTGCTGTATCTGCTGGACGATGCCACGGCCAAGCCGGCGGCCGAGACCGTGGTCACGGCGCTGCTGGCCCAGGACTATGTCAGCGGTGTCTTCGCCGATCAGGCGCGGCTGGGGGCCATCCCCGGCACCCTGCCGATCGAGGCCATCAATCTGGTGGGGTCGGCCAAGCTGCCGCGCCCGGCCCTGGCGGTCAGCTTCCGCAGCTGGAGCACCGGCTGCGACACGCCGGAGCTGTGCGCGGTGGAGATCGCCGACACCGGCCTGCAGCAGGGCCAGGGCATGCATGGCAGCTTCAGCCGGGCCGACACCCACAATTTCCAGGCCGCCATCGGCCCGGACTTCAAGGCCGGCTTCGTCGATGCCGCCCCCAGCAGCAACGCCGATATCGGCCGCACCATCGCCCATCTGCTGAAGCTCAAGATCGAGGACAAGGGGCATCTGGTCGGGCGGGTCCTGACCGAGGCCATGCCCGGCGGTGTGCTGCCGTCGGTGCAGAGCCACCGCATGATGGCCCGCCCCGGTGCTGACGGTCTGGCGACGGAGCTGCGCTGGCAGTCCGTCGGCGACACCCACTATTTCGATGCCGCCGGCTTCAAGGGGCGGACGGTCGGCCTTGAGTAAGGACTGACCGCCCTTTATTCCTGCATGGAAAACCTCCGCACGGGGCGGTGGGGGAAGGGGGCGGATCGGCATGGGCTGGTGGAACCGTTGGGCAATGGCCGGGCTGCTGGTGCCGTTGCTCGCTGCCGCGCCCGTGCGGGCGGATCAGGTCCTGCAGGTGGGCAATGGGGATGAACCGGGGACTCTGGACCCGCAGAAGTCCCTCGACGTTCCCGGCGGGCGCATCCTGTTCTCCCTGTGTGAGGGGCTGGTCGGCATGGATGCCGCCGGCCGCCCCATCCCTGGCGCCGCCGAACACTGGCACATCAGCGCCGATGGCCGCACCTGGGTCTTCACCCTGCGGGCCGGTGCGCGCTGGTCGGACGGGCGGGCCATGTCGGCGGAAGACTGGGTCTGGTCCTGGCGTCGGGCCGTGACGCCCGCAATCCGGGTAGGGCTGCCCGAGGTGCTGGCCCCGATCCGGCATGCCGAGGCCATCATGGCCGGACGCCTGCCTCCCGATATGCTGGGGGTCCGGGCGCTGGATGCGCGGACGCTGGAGGTGGAGCTGGAACGCAACAGCCCGGAATTCCTCTACAACATGTCGGAGCGGGCGGCCATGCCCGTGCCGCGGCATGTCATCGAGGTCAAGGGCGATGCCTGGACCCGGCCCGGAACCATGGTCTGCAACGGCCCCTTCACCCTGACCGAGCAGGTGCCGCATGCCTATGTGCGCGCCGTGCGCAACCCCTATTTCCATGATGCGGCGTCGGTTGCCCTGGACGCGGTGGTCTGGCACGCCAGCGAGGACAATCAGACCGAGCTGAAGCGGTTCCGCACCGGCGAGCTGCATGTGACCGATACGGTTCCCAGCGCACAGCTGGATTGGACGCGCGACCATCTGGCCCAGGCCCTGCGGGTCGCCCCCTATGCCGCCACCGTGTTCCTTGTGCCGAATCTGACGCGGGAACCCTGGGCGTCCAGCCCCGGGCTGCGCCGCGCCCTGGCGCTGGCCATTGATCGGGACATGCTGGTGTCGCGCATCACCCGGGCGGGGGAGCGGCCGGCCTACACGCTTGTGCCGCCGGGCCTGGGGGGGATCGCGGGGGGACCGGACTGGGCGGCATGGCCGCAGGAGCGCCGTGATGCCGAGGCGCGCCGGCTGATGCGGGACGCCGGCTATGGTCCGGAGCGGCCGCTGTCGCTGGAACTGACCTACAATGGCAACGACACCAACGACCGCATCGTCGTGGCCGTGGCTGCCATGTGGCAGGCCAAACTGGGGGTGCAGACCGTTTTCCGTGCCGAGGATCTGAAGCAGCAGGTCGCGCGGATGCGCAGCAGGAACTGGACCGACCTGATCCGCATCAGCTGGGCCTGGAACCGTGCCCGCGGCTATCTGGCTCCCATGCTGCCGGGCGCGTCGAACTGGAACGGCTATGACAGCCCAGCCTTCCGGACGGCCATGCTCCAGGCCGACATGGCCCGGGACGAGAAGGCCTATGCCGCCCTGCTGGGCACGGCCCAGCTGACGGCCCTGGCCGACATGCCGGTAATCCCCCTCTATCATCAGACCAGCCGCCATCTGGTCAGCCCCCGCGTGCGGGGCTGGACCGACAATGTCATCGACCTGCATCTGCCACGCTGGCTGTCGCTGGCCGATCAGTAGCGCCGCCCCGCAGGGCGTGCAGACCCCGCCTGTCACGGCAGCCTTTGACTCCGCGCCCATTCTGCCCCATCTAGCGGGCCATGGGTGCAGAACATCACAGCAAAGCCTTCGCGCCGGCGCCGCGGGCGGACGGGCGTATCAATCTGGTCGGTCTTTCCCGCGAGGAGCTGGAGGCCACGCTGACGGCTGCCGGGCTGGAGAAATTCCGGGCGCGGCAGGTCTGGCACTGGATCTATTACCGCGGCGTGACCGACTTCGCCGCCATGACCACGCTGGCCAAGCCGGCGCGGGAGAAGCTGGCCGAGCATTTCGTCGTCGACCGGCCTGTGGCGGTGAAGGATCTGCAGTCGGAGGACGGCACGCGCAAATGGCTGTGCCGCTTCCATGACGGGCAGGAGGTGGAGGCCGTCCATATCCCCGAGGAGGACCGCGGCACGCTCTGCGTCTCCTCGCAGGTGGGCTGCACCCTGACCTGCCGCTTCTGCCACACAGGAACCCAGCTGCTGGTGCGCAACCTGCGGGCCGACGAGATCGTCTCCCAGGTCATGCTGGCGCGCGATGCGCTGGGCGAATGGCCCAGCCCGCCCGAGGGGCGCATGCTGTCGAACATCGTGATGATGGGCATGGGCGAGCCGCTGTTCAATTACGACAATGTGGCCAAGGCTCTGAAGATCGTCATGGATGGCGAGGGCATCGCCATCTCCAAGCGGCGCATCACGCTGTCCACCTCGGGCGTGGTGCCGATGATGAAGCGCTGCGGCGCCGAGCTGGGTGTCAATCTGGCCGTGTCGCTGCATGCGGTGAACGACGAGCTGCGCAGCCGCATCGTCCCCATCAACCGCAAATACCCGCTGGCCGAACTGATGGAGGCCGTGCGCACCTATCCCGGCCTCAACAACGCCCGCCGCGTGACCTGGGAATATGTCATGCTGAAGGGCGTCAACGACAGCCTGGCCGATGCGCGCGAGCTGGTGCGGCTGATCCGCGGCATCCCGTCGAAGATCAACCTGATCCCGTTCAATCCCTGGCCCGGCGCCCCGTTCGAGTGCAGCGACTGGTCCCAGATCCAGCGCTTCTCCGACTTCGTCAACGAGGCCGGCTATGCCAGCCCGATCCGCACCCCGCGCGGCAAGGACATCCTGGCCGCCTGCGGCCAGCTGAAGAGCGAAAGCCAGCGGCCCACGGCGTCGCAGCGCGCCGCCCAGATGGAGGTCCACAAGGCCCTGGCCGCCGAATACGCCGCCCGCGTGGCCGAAAAGGAAGCGGCCCTGTCACTGGGATAGGCCAGGGGTCGGGCGACGTCCGTCGCCCTGATGCGCGCCGGCATGGGACGGCGTGCCGACAGGAGGCCGAAAAGACGGAAGGCGCAGGGTCACCCCTGCGCCTTCGTCCTATCCGTGGGAGGCGTGCGTGCTCAGAAGGCGGCCAGGAACACCTGTTCCAGATCCTCCTGGGTGGCGCGGCGCGGGTTGGTCAGGCCGCAGACATCCTTCATGGCGTTGGCGGCCAGGGTGGGGACGTCCTCCTTCTTGGCGCCCAGATCGCTCAGCCCGGCGGGGATGTTGACATCCTTGGCCAGGGCGCGGATGGCGGCGATGCAGGCTTCGGCGCCGGCGGCGTCATCCTTTCCGGTCACATCCAGACCCATGGCAGCCGCCACGTCCCGCAGGCGGGCGGCGGCGACCGGGGCGTTGAAGCTCTGCACATGCGGCAGCAGCACCGCGTTGCAGACACCGTGCGGCAGGTCGTAGAAACCGCCCAGCTGGTGCGCCATGGCATGGACATAGCCCAGCGAGGCGTTGTTGAAGGCCATGCCGGCCAGGAACTGCGCATAGGCCATGGCCTCGCGCGCGGCCACGTTCTTGCCGTCCTTCACCGCGGTGCGCAGGTTGCTGACGATCAGCGTCACCGCCTTCAGGGCGCAGGCATCGGTGATCGGGGTGGCGGCGGTGGAGACATAGGCCTCCACGGCGTGGGTCAGGGCGTCCATGCCGGTGGCGGCGGTCAGGGCCGGCGGCATGCCCAGCATCAGCTCGGGGTCGTTGACCGACAGCATCGGGGTGACATGGCGATCGACGATGGCCATCTTCACATGCCGCGCCTCGTCGGTGATGATGCTGAAGCGCGTCATCTCGCTGGCGGTGCCGGCCGTGGTGTTGATGGAGATCAGCGGCAGCTGCGGCTTGGCCGAGCGGTCCAGACCTTCGTAATCGCTGATATGGCCGCCATTGGTGGCGCAGAGCGCGATGCCCTTGGCGCAGTCGTGGGGCGAGCCGCCGCCCAGCGAGATCACGCAGTCGCAGCCGGCTTCGCGCAGCTTGGCCAGACCGGCTTCCACATTGCCGACGGTCGGGTTCGGCTTGGCCCCGTCATAGAGGGTGACCATGATGCCGCCCTCGTTCATCAGATCGATCACCTTCTGCGCCAGGCCGGATTTCGCCAGTCCGGCGTCGGTGACCAGCAGGGCATTGTTCAGCCCGCGGTCAGCGATGGCCTTGACCGCCTCGGACAGGCAGCCCGCGCCCATGATGTTGATGGCGGGGATAAAGAAGGTGCTGCTCATGGTACTCTCCCTTGGCGGAAGCGCGGCTTGCGGTGCCGCGACGTTTCAGTCGATCCGCACGCTAGGGCGTCATCTCCATCGGGACCTTGATCTGTGTCAGGCCTATCCGTTGGGATGGGCAATAGCTTCGGGCCGACGCTGTTCCATCGGCGTGGGACCGGCCGGCGTGGGGTCGGCCGGCAAGGGATTGGCCCGGCGGGGTGCGCCCGGCCCGCTGCGCCTCAATGCGCCTCGGCCCAGCTGCGGCCGGTGCCGGCCTCGGCCACCAGGGGGACGCCCAGGCTGGCAGACCCCTCCATGACCCGGCGGACCAGGGCCGCCGTCTCTTCGGCTTGATCCGCAGGCACTTCGAACAGCAGTTCGTCATGCACCTGCAGCAGCATGCGGGCGTCGAGCTTGGCCGCCGTCAGCGCGCCGGGCAGGCGGGCCATAGCGCGCTTGATGATGTCGGCGGCCGTGCCCTGCACGGGCGCGTTGATGGCCTGGCGCTCGGCATAGGCACGGCGGGCGGCGTTCTTCTCCTGGATGCCGGGGATCCAGCATTTGCGGCCCCACAGTGTCCGCACATAGCCGTGCGCGCGGGCGAAGGCCTTGGTCGTTTCCATGAAGCTCTGCAGCTCGGGGAAGCGCTCGAAATAGGCCTTGATGAAGGCGCCGGCCTCGCCGGGCATGATGCCCAGCTGGCGCGACAGGCCGAAGCTGCTGATGCCGTAGATGATGCCGAAATTGATGGCCTTGGCCCGGCGACGGATCTCCGGCGTCATCGCGGCCAGCGGCACGCCGAACACCTGGCTCGCCGTCATGGCGTGAATGTCGATGCCCTCGTTGAAGGCCTGCTTCAGGGCGGGGATGTCCGCCATCTCCGCCACCAGCCGCAGCTCGATCTGGCTGTAGTCCACCGACAGCAGCACATGGCCCGGCGCCGCCACGAAGGCGCGGCGGATCTTGCGCCCCTCCTCGGTGCGGATGGGGATGTTCTGCAGATTGGGGTCGGTGGAGGACAGCCGGCCGGTGGAGGTGATGGCCATGGCGAAGCTGGTATGGACCCGGCCGGTGCCGGCGTCGATCTGCTCGGCCAAGGCGTCGGTATAAGTGGATTTCAGCTTGGCGAACTGACGCCAGTCCAGCACCTTCTGGGCGATTTCCACCCCGCGCTCGGCCAGGTCCTCCAGCACGGCGCTGTCGGTGGACCAGGCCCCGGTCTTGCTGCTCTTCTTGCCGCCGGGCAGTGTCATCTCCTCGAACAGGATCTCGCCCAGCTGCTTGGGGCTGCCCACGTTGAAGCTGCGGCCGGCGGCGGCCTGGATCTCGGCCTCCATCACCGCCATGCGCTCGGCGAAGTCGCCGGACAGCTGGCGCAGCACGGCCCGGTCCACCAGCACACCGGCCATTTCCATATCGGCCACCACCCCGACCAGGGGCCGTTCGATGGTCTCATAGACCGTGACCATGCGGTCGGCCAGCAGGTCGTGCTTCAGCACATGCCACAGCCGCAGGGTGATATCGGCATCCTCCGCGGCATAGGCCGTGGCCTTGTCCAGCGGCACCCGGTCGAAGGTGATGCGGGCCTTGCCGGTGCCGGTGACGGCATCATAGCTGATGCAGCTGTGTCCCAGATGCAGCAGCGCCAGCTCGTCCATGCCGTGGCCGTGCTTGCCGCCGGCCAGCACATAGGACATCAGCATGGTGTCGTCGATGGGGGCGACGCGGATGCCGGCCTTGGCGAACATCTGCGCGTCGAACTTGATGTTGTGCCCGATCTTCAGCACGCCGGGATGTTCCAGCAGCGGCTTCAGCAGGGCCAGGGCCTGATCCACCGGGATCTGTGCCGGCGGCGGCGGCGCGGTGCCGAAATCCAGGCCGCCGGACGGCTCCTTGGGCGAGGCCGGGTCCACATGGCGCAGCGGGATGTAGCAGGCCCGGCCGGGGCGGGTGGCCAGCGAGATGCCGACCAGATTGGCCCGCACCGGGGTCAGCCCGTCGGTTTCCGTGTCGACGGCCACGGCGCCGGCCTCCAGCGCCTCCTCGATCCAGGCGGCGAGGTCCTCCGCCGAGGTCACACAGGCATAGTCCACGGTCTCCGGCCGCGGGATATGGGCATCGCCGCGCGCCATCGCGGCTTCCGCCGGGGCCTGTGGGGCATAGCTGCGGCTGTCCAGCCGTGTCCGTGTCTCGGCCCCCGCCGGCTCCCGCGCCGGGGCGTCGGGGCCGTCGATCAGCCGGCCGTCGCCGGCCATCTCGGCCTCCACCTTGTGGATGATGGAGCGGAAGCCCTGCTGCTTCAGCCAGCCGATCAGCTTGGCATGGTCGGGCTCGCGGACCTGTAGATCCTCCACCGGCACCGGCACCGGCACCTGCGGGTCCAGCGTCACCAGCCGCTTGGAGATGCGGGCCAGCTCGGCATTCTCCAGCAGCTTCTGCCGGCGGCCGGCCTGCTTGATCTCGCCGGCCCGCTCCAGCAGCGCCTCCAGCGAACCGTATTCGGTGATGAGCTGGGCCGCCGTCTTGACGCCGATGCCGGGCACGCCCGGCACATTGTCGACGCTGTCGCCGGCCAGCGCCTGGACATCCACCACCTTCTCCGGCGGGACGCCGAACTTCTCCGCCACCTCCTCCGGCCCGATCAGCTTGCCCTTCATCGGGTCCATCAGCCGCACGCCGTCCTGCACCAGTTGCATCAGATCCTTGTCGGAGCTGACGATGGTCACCGGGCGGCCCCGTTCCCGCGCCTGGCGGGCATAGGTGGCGATCAGGTCGTCGGCCTCGTACCCCTCCAGCTCCAGGCAGGGCAGGCAGAAGGCCTCCACCGCCTCGCGGATCAGGGCGAACTGCGGGCGCAGATCCTCCGGCGGCTCGGGCCGGTGGGCCTTGTAGTCCGGATAGAACTCGTTGCGGAAATTCAGGCGCTTGGCATCGAAGATGACGGCCACCGCCTCCGCTTTCAGCTCGGCCAGCAGCTTCATCAGCATGTTGGTGAAGCCCAGCACGGCGTTGACGGGGGTGCCGTCCGGCCGGTTCAGCGGCGGCAGGGCATGATAGGCCCGGAAGATGAAACCCGACCCGTCCACCAGATAGAGCGGGCTGCCCGCGGCGCCGGCCGGATCGGCGGCGGCAGGGGCGGGGGCGTCAGTGCTGGTGTCGCTGGTCATCGGGCGTGTCCGCTGTTCCGGAAGCGTTCGTGGCGGCGAACATGGCCCAGGACGGCGCGGGAGTCGAGGGGCTGCCCGGAGAACACAGGTCCCGTGCCGCCGGCCATAGTGCGCCGTGGCTGGCGGCCCGGCCTCGGTCGCGCCTATACTTCGCCTGTCCCTGTTCCCGCGCCCGGACGTCCCGTGACCGTCATCCCGTCCCGCTTCCGCCAACTGGGGACCGCCCTTCTGGGGCTTCTCCTGCTGCTGACCGCGCCGCCCCTGGCCGCCCCGGTCCTGGCCGCCGAAGGGGGGACGCTGCCCATGACCCTGCTGTTCGTCGCCCGCACCGGCGATCCCGAGGGGTGGGAGGGACAGGGCGGTCTGGCGCGCCTGGCCACGCTGCTGGCGCGGGAACGCTCCGGCAGCCGGCCCACCCTGCTGCTGCATGGCGGGGACGTGCTCAGTCAGGGGCCCCTGTCCGCCTTCGACCAGGGTGCGCACCAGATCGACCTGCTGAACCGGCTGCGTGTCGATGTCATGGGGGTGCAGGCGCTGGACTTCAACCATGGCGAGGACATCATCAGCCGCCGGGCGCAGGAGGCCGTGTTCGCCGTCGTCGCCAGCAATGTGCAGGATGCGCGCAGCAACCGGCCGCTGGACGGGCTGGAGCGGTCGGTGCTGCTGAAGGCCGGCGGCGTGGCCGTGGGCGTGGTGTCACTGCTGGGGCCGGAGGATCTGTCGCGGACCACGGCCCGGGACAGCCGGGTTCTGGACCCGCTGGAGGCGCTGCGGGTCCAGGCGGCGGCCCTGCGCGGCCGTGGCGCGCGGCTGGTGGTGGCGCTGACCAGCGACCGCGGTGATCTCGACCATGCCGTGGCCGCCAGCGGCCTGGCCGATATCGTCGCCACGGTCCAGCGCGCCAGCGAAAAACCGGGCAGCCGCCAGGACGGTGCCGTGCTGACCGTGGTTCCGGGGACGGCGGGCACCAGCGTCATCGCCGTCGATCTGGAGTTTCGCGCCGGGGATGCGGGGCCGGCACGCTCTGCCGTGCGCGTGCTGAGTACCGCCGGTCTGCCGCCCGATCCGGCCATGGCTGCGCTGGTCGATGCGTATGTCCAGCGCCTGGCACCCCGCCGCGCGGCGCCGGTGCTGGCCCTGACCGCCGCCGCCGATACCCGCGTCGGCCCCATCCGTCAGGCCGAGAACGGTCTGGGCAATCTGGTGGCGGATACGGTGCGGCGGACCGTGCGGGCCGATGTGGCCCTGATCAATGGCGGGTCCTTCCGCAGCTTCCGGACCTATGAGGCCGGCACGGTCCTGACCCGGCAGGACATCATGGAGCTGCTGCCCTTCCGCAACCGCATCCTGCTGCTGCGGGTCAGCGGTCAGCAGCTGCGCGCCGCGCTGGAGAACGGCGTCTCCACCCTGGGCCTCGCCGATCCGCCGGACGGACGCTTTCCCCATGTGTCCAATCTGCGGCTGCGGATTGACGCCACGCGCCCGCCGGGACAGCGTGTCCTGGCCGTCAGCATCGGCGGCGAAGCGCTGGAGAATGACCGCCTGTACCGTCTGGCCGTGCCCGATTTCCTGGCCGACGGTGGCGACGGCTACCGCATGCTGGCCGATGCGCCCCGGCTGCTGGGGCCGGCGGAAGCCGATCTGCTGTCCACCATCCTGATGGCGGAGTGGGGCAATCTCGGTCATGCCGCGCCCGAGATCGATGGCCGGCTGCAACTGGAACATGCTGTGCCGTGACCCTGGGCCGCCGATCATGCTAGTCTGAAAGGATGGTGGGCCGGTGCGGCCCCAGGATGACGTCCGGACAGCAGCATGCCCGCGGCAGCGCCGCCCCCTGATCCACGCTTCCCTCACCGACGCGTCTCCGGCCAACGCGTCTCCGGCCAACGCGTCTCCGGCCAACGCGTCCCCGGCCCGCGCCGCGCCTGTGCCGGGGCACGGATGGAGAGGCGGCGCTGATGGTCCGGAAGCCGCAGCGTCCGTCCGATGCCCGTGTCCCGCCGCCCCCCGGCATGCTGCCGCGTCCGCGGGCGGGGATCACGTCCCGGGTCACGGCGGCCCTGCTGATCATGGGCACCTTCGTGACGCTGACCGGCCTGTTCACCCTGGCCGTGCTGAACCGGTTCGACCGGGACCTGGGCCATCTGACCGGGGAGACCCTGCCCGGCGTCACCGCCAGCGCCGAGCTGGGCGGCGCCATCCGGGAAATGCTGATGCTGGTGCCGGCGCTGTCCTCGGCGCACAGCCAGGCGGAACGCCGCATCGCCCTGGCCGCCCTGGTCCGCCAGCAGGCGGCGGTGCAGAAGCGCTATGTCGTGTTGGCCGGGCGGCTGGAGCGCCGGCCCGACACCAGTGCCCGGCTGTTGGCCGAGGTGCGGGAGACGCTGGAGGGCATCAACGCCACGCTGGAGGAGCTGGACCGCGCGGTGGAGCGCCGGATCGAGGCGGAGACCCTCAGCGCCGCTGCCCTGGCCCGGGTCACGGATGTCCTGGCGTCCCGCTCATCCCATCCCCTGCCCGCCGCATCGCCTGCGGCCCTGGCCGCCCTGACCGACTGGGACCGGGAGGCCAGCCGGCTGCTGGCCCAGGTGGTCGATCTGGCGCTGGCCACCCGGCTGAACGCCGTCACGGCCAACCGGCAGGCGGCCGAGACCACCCTGGCCTCGCTGCGGACCGTGGCCGGACAGCTGCCGTCACCGCTGCGCCAGGAACCGTCTCAGGTGCTGCTGGTCATCGATGCCGCCCTGACCGGACCCGACGGGCTGTTCACGACGGTGCCCGAGCGGCTGCAGGCCGATGCCCAGGCCAGCGCCCTGCGCAATCAGGCCGGCGTTCTGGTCGAGGGCATGGACTACGCCACGCGCGAGCTGTTCACCCATGCCAACGAGTCGGCGGTCACCGCCTCCACCGCCATCAGCCAACTGCTGACCGATGGTGGCCGCGGCGTCCTGCTGGTGTTGCTGGTCACCCTGATGCTGGTGGTGGTGGTCCATGTCTATTTCCGCCGCATCATCACCTCGCGCCTGCGCGCCCTCAGCGATGCCGTGCTGGACCGGTTGCAGGGCCGCTCCACCCCGGTGCCGGCGGACGGCAGGGACGAGATCGCCGGCATCGGCGCGGCGCTGGGCTATCTGCTGACCGCCATCTCCCAGCGGGAGGAAGCGCTCCGGCAGAGCGAAGGGCGGTTCCGCGATCTGGTGGAGGGCGCCCGCGTCGGCATCTACATCCACCGGGATTTCCAGCTGCTGCTGTGCAACGACACCATCGGCCGGCTGCTGGGCCATGCATCGGGCGAAGCCATGCTGGCCATGGGGTCGCTGCTGCCCCATATCCCCGCCGATCAGCGCGAGCGGGCGCGCCAGCGCTGCCGCGCCCTTTTGGCCGGCGGCGCCAGCGGCGGCGGGCGCAACCGTGTCCGTGCCCTGCGCCTCGATGGCGGCAGCGCCTGGTTCGATCTGACCGAACAGGTCGTGGACTGGATGGGGGAGCCGGCCATCCAGTCCACCGTGATGGATGTGACGCGCGAAGTGCAGGCCGAGCGCGCCCTGGCCGAAACCTCGGCCCAGCTGACATCGGCCCTGGCAGCCATGCCGGCCGGCATCCTGGTGCTGGACCGGGATCTGACATTGCGGCTGGTCAACGACCGCTGCCGCGAACTGTGGGACGGACCGCCCGGTCTGCTGCAGGTGGGGCGCAACATCCTGGAGCTGGCGGCAGAGGATGCGCGCCGCGGCGGCGATCCGGAAGCGTTGGTGGCGCGGCGGATGCGGGCGCTGGTCAATCCGGCCGACCCGCATCCCCAGGTCAGTTTCGAGCGCAAGCTGGCCGGTAACCGCACCCTGCTGGTCCAGGGGCGGCGCGTTCCCTCCGGCGGGGCCGTGCTGGCGCTGACCGACGTGACGCCGCTGAAGCGAATCGAGGCTGAACTGCGTCAGGCGAAGGATCAGGCCGAGGCGGCGACGCGGGCCAAATCGCTGTTCCTGGCCACCATGAGCCACGAGATCCGCACGCCGATGAATGGCGTCGTCGCCATGGCGCAGCTGCTGGAACAGTCCAGCCTCAGCGCCGACCAGCGCACCATGGTGCGGGTTGTGCGCGACAGTGCCGAGTCGCTGCTGACCATCATCAACGACATCCTCGACTTCTCCAAGATCGAGGCGGAGCGCATGGATCTGGAGGCCGTGCCCGTCGATCTGGCCGATCTGGTCGACAGTGTCGGTGGCCTGATGGCGCAGAAGGCGGTGGAGAAGGGGCTGGCCCTCGATCTGTTCATCGATCCGGCCCTGCCCGACCGTGTCACAGCCGATCCGGTGCGGCTGCGGCAGGTGCTGATCAATCTGGTCGGCAACGCGGTGAAATTCACCGAGAGCGGGCGGGTGGACGTGACGGTGGAGCCGGAGCCGGATGGCCGGGCCCGGTTCAGCGTGCGCGATACCGGCCCCGGCCTGACCGTGGAGGAGTGCGACCGGCTGTTCCTGCCCTTCGTCCAGGCCGATACCAGCACGTCGCGCCGGTTCGGCGGCACCGGCCTGGGGCTGGCCATCAGCCGCCGGCTGGTCCGGCTGATGGGGGGGGACCTGGCGGTGGAGAGCACGCTCGGCGCCGGAGCCTGCTTCCATTTCAGCATCCCGTTGCCGGCCGTCGCCGCCCCGGAGCGTCCCGTTCCCGCCCTGGTCGGCCATCGCATCGGGCTGGCCCTGCCCGACGGGCCGCTGCGGCGCATCGCCAGCCGCTATCTGGCGGCGACCGGTGCCACGGTCCTGCCCGTATCCGCCGTGGACGCGATGCCGGCCGGACTGGATCTGCTCCTCAGGCCCGCCAGTCTGGCCCTGCCATCGGCGCAACCCGATCACCCGCCGGTCCTGCTGCTGGCCGATCAGCCGGTGCCGGAGGATCAGGCGGCACTGGGCCTGCCGCTGCGGCGCTCCGCCCTGTGGCGGGCGGCCGCGGTGGCCTTGGGTCTGCGCCCGCCGCCCATGCCGGAGGAACGGGCCTTGCCCGATTACCAGCCGCCGGACCGCGACACGGCCATCGCCGCCGGGACCCTGATCCTGGTGGCGGAGGACAATCCGACCAACCGGCTGGTCATCCACCGCCAGCTGCAACGGCTGGGGCACCTGGCCGACCTTGTGGACAATGGCGCCGAGGCCCTGGCCGCGCTGGAGGCCACACCCTACGGGCTGCTGCTGACCGACTGCCACATGCCGGTCATGGATGGCTATGAACTGGTGACGCGGCTGCGCGCGCGCGAGACGCTGCGCGGTCAGGGGCGCCTGCCGGTGCTGGCATTGACCGCGGATGCGGTGGCGGGGACCCGCCGCCGCTGCCTGGAGGCCGGCATGGACGAATGCCTGGTCAAGCCGGTCGACATTGCCGAGCTGGAGACTGCCCTGCGCCGCTGGCTGCCCCAGGCGGAGTCATTGCGCCTGCCGCTGCTGCCCGGCGGCCTGCCGCCGCTCTCCCCGGCGGAGCCAGCGGCCCCGGCCCCGGTGCTGGATCTGGCCTTGCTGCTGGATCTGTTCGGCGGCATGGACGGGCAGGTCGAGACCATGCTGGAGCTGTTCCGCACCTCGACCCTGGCCTATATCGCCGAGATCGATTCCGGGCTGGCCGGCGGCGATGCCACCCGGGTGCGCCGGGCCGCCCATTCGGCCAAGGGCGGGGCCCAGGGCATCGGTGCCGGCGAGACGGGCGGCCTGTTTGCCGCCATCGAACAGGCTGCGGCGGCGGAGGATCTGACCACCGCGGCCCGCTACCGGGCCGCGTTGACGGAAGCCTGGGTCCGTGTCGATGCCGCCATCCGGTCGGCCGTACCGGCAGGGGAACCGGCTTCCGCCGTGGCTTGAGCAGGGCCTGCCGTCCTGCGGACGAGGGTCTCCGGCTCTCTTCTGATGCGGCCGGATCAGCCCGTGCTTTGCCGCTCCACAAGGGTGAACCCGATATCGACGACCCGTTCGGGGGAGGGGGTGCCGCCCAGTTCCGCCAGGATGAGGTCGGCTGCAAGCTCGCCGATTTTCCGCCGGTCGAAGCTGATGGTGGACAGGGACGGGTGGATGTGGGGGCTGAACGAGAAATTGCCGAAGCCCATGACCGCCAGATCTCCCGGGACGTCCAGCCCGCGCACCTGTGCCTCGATAATGGCCCCCTGGGCCAGAGGATCGACCGTGCAGAACACGGAGTCCGGCTGAACCCCGCCGTTCAGCAGATCCGCGAGCGCCTCCCGACCGCGCTCCAGACTGCCGGGGGTCTCCGTCAGCCGCAGCGCAACGTCGGTTCTTCCCGTCTCGGCCAGATGTTTCAGGAACCCGTCGCGCCGCTGGAGCGCCCGCTTGTCGGAGGCCGAGATGACGGCGATGCGGTCGTACCCTTTTTCCAGAAAATGCTTCGCGGCGGCACGGCCGGCATTCTCATGGGAAAAGCCGATCGCGATATCGATGGGATTGGGCGTCAGGTCCCAGCTTTCGACAACGGGGATGCCGGCGGCCAGCAGCTGCTGGCGTGCGCGTGCCGAATGGTCGATGCCGGTAAGGAAGATCGCATCCGGTTTCCGGCTCAACACCGCCGACAGAATTCGGTCCTCACGCGATTGGGCAAAGCCGGACAGTCCGAGGAGAACCTCATATCCGGCGTCGCTCAGACGGTCCGTCAGCGCTTCGACGGCCTCGGCGAACATGGATGTTCCGATGCTGGGAACGATGGCCGCCACGAGCCGGCTTTGGCTCGACTTCAGGCCGCCGGCCAGCAGGTTCGGCACATAGCCCAGCTGCTCGATCGCCTTGCGGACAGAGGTCAAGGTCTCCTCTGAGACGACATCCGGCTGATTGATGGCGCGCGACACCGTGATGGCGGAAACACCTGCGAGGCGGGCGACATCCTTGAGCGTAACGGCACTGGCGTCCTTGCCGCGTTTTCGCCGCTGGTGCTGGGGGGGCGGGAGTATCTGGGGAGCCATCTGTCCATCCATGGGCCGACACTCTTCATCCCATCGCCCGTGTTGAATGAGCAAGCACCAAAAGCGACGGCTTGTCGCCCTTTGTCCGTTGAGGTCCGCACCTCCGCGATCACGAAATCTGCCGCGCCGCCGGCGACGGAGCACCGGTGCTGTCGGCTGGCCCCGCTGATTGTGGAATGGCCGCCACCCCCGCATCGGCTTCGGATGTAAATGGTATCGATACCATCATGGAGGGGTATGGGAGCGAATATGGGAAGTGTGTCTGGCAAAGGTCCGAATTCTCTGCATGTTTTCCAGCGGGTTACCGGAAAACGGACATGAATGTCGCATGGGGTCTCGCTGCGGAAATCGGCCTTGATAGCGCTATATGTTATCGATAACATATCCCCATCGGAGCCGCGGTGGATGCACCTGCCGCGGCCTGCGCAAGCGAAGGGGCTGTCGGCCGCGCGGGCAAGTTCCCCCGGCGTGGTTAACCGTCGGTCCAGTCTGTGAGGCGTTGCGGGCGTCGTGTCCGCCACCGTTCGCGGGCTGACCTGCTCTCGATTGAAGCGTCCTGACGCTTTTGCCAAACGGCGCGCCTCCGCGCCGTGAGGGGGAAGATCTGTCCGGCCTCCGCCATGGCCACCAACGCAAGATGCATCTGCACCGTATGCAGGGGCTGAGAAAGAAGCGGTTAACATAATAGTAAGAGGAGGAGCCCCAATGGCTCAAGCAAATGCCGTCATGGAGCGAACGCACGCGCGCTATGTAGTTCTGGCATTGATCTTCATTGTCACGACATTCAATTACGTGGACAGGGCAACGCTGTCCATTGCTGCGCCAGCAATGCGCAGTGAACTCGGATTTGATACAGTGACGATGGGTCTCGCCTTCTCCGCTTTCGGATGGGCCTATACGGCCATGCAGCTGCCGGGCGGCTGGGTGCTGGACAAATACGGCGCGCGCTTGATCTACGGCCTTGGGCTGATCCTGTGGTCGATCTTCACCTTCATGCAGGGTTTCGTCGGCTACTTCGCCTCGGCCTTCGCCGTGCTGTTCGCGCTCCGCTTTCTCATGGGCATCGCGGAATCACCGGCTTTTCCAGCCAACAGCCGGCTGACGGTGATGTGGTTCCCGAACCACGAACGCGGCTTCGCCACGGCCATCTTCCAGTCGGCGCAGTATTTCGCCCTGGCCGCCTTCACGCCGCTGATGACGTGGATTCTGCACGCCCATAGCTGGCATTACATCTTCTTCTGGACCGGCGGCATCGGCGTGGTTCTGGGGATCTTCTGGCTGCTGTATGTGCGTGAACCGCGCCAGCATCCCGGCGTCAACCAGGCGGAACTCGACTATATCGAGGCGGGTGGCGGGCTGCCGAACATGGGCGCCGAAAAGGCCGCGGTCGCATGGTCCGACGTCAAGGCGCTGGTGTCCAACCGCATGCTGGTCGGCATCTATATCGGCCAGTTCTGCCTCACCACGATCACCTGGTTCTTTCTCACCTGGTTCCCGACATACCTGCTTGAAGCCAAGGGCATGTCGATCCTCAAGGTCGGCTTCGTTGCCGCCATCCCGGCGCTCGCCGGTTTCGTCGGCGGCATGGTGGGTGGTCTGTGGTCCGACTGGCTGATCAAGCGTGGTCACAGCCTGACCATGGCGCGCAAGCTGCCGATCGTCACCGGGCTTCTGTTCTCCAGCACGATCATTCTGGCCAACTATTTCCAGTCGGATGTTCTCGTCATCGCCGTCATGAGCATCGCCTTTTTCGCCAAGGGCGTCGGCAATCTCGGCTGGTGCATCGTCGGTGACGTGTCGCCCAAGCAGATCATGGGCATCAGCGGCGGCATCTTCAATTTCTGCGGCAACATTGCCGGCATCGTCACCCCGATCGCCATCGGCATCATCGTCAAGGAAATGGGGGCGTTCGACCTGGCGCTCGTCTATGTCGGTTCGCTCGCCCTGCTGGGGGCTTTCTCCTACCTGGTGATCGTTGGCCCGCTGAAGCGCCTGGAACTTGGCGGGAGCCGGACCCGCGCGAACTGACCGCCGGTCTCTGCCGCATCCGATACACCATCGCTGCCAATCAAGGACTGACACCATGTCTTCCCAGAAAGAAACCATCAGCTGGATCAAGCTGCAGTCGACCTTCCTGCCTCTGAAGAACCCGATCAGCGATGCCAAAGTCCTGACCGGCAGGCAGAAGCCGATGACGGAAATCGCCATCCTGTTCTGCGAGGTCGAAACCACCGAAGGGCACCGCGGCCTGGGGTTCAGCTACTCCAAGCGCGCCGGCGGTCCGGGACAGTTTGCCCATGCCAAGGAGATCGCGCCGGCGCTGCTGGGGGAGGATCCGAACGACATCGCCAAGGCTTGGGACAAGCTGTGCTGGGCCGGTGCATCGGTCGGGCGCACCGGTCTGGCCGCGCAGGCCATCGGCGCCTTCGACGTCGCGCTGTGGGATCTCAAGGCCAAGCGCGCCGGCCTGTCCCTTGCCAAGCTCCTGGGCGCCCAGCGCGATTCCGTGCGCTGCTACAACACGTCGGGCGGCTTCCTCCACACGCCGCTGGAGGAGTTGCTGGTCAATACCGACATCTCGCGCGAGAAGGGCATCGGCGGCATCAAGCTCAAGGTGGGGCAGCCGAACTGGGCGCTGGATATCGAGCGCGTCTCCAAGGTTCGGGCGCATCTTGGTGATGCCTTCCCGCTGATGGTCGATGCGAACCAGCAGTGGGACCGGCCGACCGCCATGCGCATGGGGCGCATCTTCGAGCAGTTCAACCTGATCTGGATCGAGGAGCCGCTGGATTGCTACGATGCGGCCGGCCATGCCGCCCTGGCGGCACAGCTCGACACGCCGATCGCCACCGGCGAGATGCTGACGAGCGTGCTGGAACACTGGGATTTCATCCGGCAGTCCGGCGCCGACTTCCTGATGCCCGATGGTCCCCGCGTGGGCGGTATCACCCCGTTCATGAAGGTGGCGACCCTGGCGGAGTTCGCCGGTCTCCAGATCGCGCCGCACTTCTCGATGGAGTTGCATATCCATCTGGCGGCGGCCATGCAGCGAGAGCCCTGGGTGGAACATTTCGAGTGGCTGGAGCCGCTGTTCAATGAGCGCCTGGAGGTGAAGGACGGTCGCATGATCGTTCCGACCCGCCCCGGTCTCGGTGTGAGCCTCAGCGACAATGTCGCCGCCTGGACGCGCGAAACAGCCGAATTCGGCAAACGGGCCTGACGCGAGGGACTGGGCCCGTCTTGGGGGGTCTGTCTGGTTTTCGCAAGAAAATCAGACAGATCTCAAGACCTTCCGCCGGGGGGCATCCCATATCGGCGGCCCGGGGGCAGCCCTCATGCCGCGGGTTGTCAGGTGCCGCTGGCGGCTTTCTCGATGCTGTTGATATGGTCCAGGCCCGGCTGGATCTCGCTGCGGATGAACTCCACCCGCTTCTGCGGGCCGCCGCCGCCGCGGGGGAAGCGCTCGCGCCACAGGGACATCTTCACCGCCAGTCCGCACAGCACGCCGCCGATGGTGACATGGTGCGCCTCGATCTGCTGGCGCACGGCGCGGAAACTGTCGGCGCTGATATCGTTCCAGAAATCCTTGCTGCGCCGGTCGAAGGCCTCGAACCGGCCGGTGATGGAGGTGGTGATGGAGGTCAGCTTGGCCTCGACATCGTTCAGCATCTTCACGAGATTGCGGTCGCGGCTGATCATCTCGCTGTCGGCCGCATCCTTGCCCCACTTCATGAAGGTCTGGACGTCGGGCACGATCTCGTCCAGACAGCTGCGGAAATAGGCCAGCGACAGGAAGACATCGCCGTAATCCTCCAGGAAGTCCGGGATGTCTTGCAACTTCACCTTCAGCTTGTCGGACAGGAGCTTGAGGTTGCGCAGGGCCTCCTCCTTGTCGGGATTGGCCAGCATGGCCAGGATTTCCGACACGTCGGTAATCTTGCGCTCCTCCCCGCCATAGACCTGCTGCAGCAGCGGCCGGGTGAAGTCGGTCATGTAGCCGGTCAGCTCGCCGCGCTTCTGGTTGGACAGCTTCAGATGCCGGGTGTCGTTGACGTCGATGCCCACCCGCCGCAGTTCCTTGCGCAGGCTGTAGACATCGAAGCTGTTGATGCGGACCAGCTTCTGGATCTGCGCCATGTCCGCCCGCAGTTCCTTGCCGTGGGACGGGAACATGCTGCCGAGATGGTCGGGGTTGACCTGGCCGCTGCCGGTCTGGCGGTCGTGGAACACCTCCACCACCGTCTCCAGCCGGGCGTTCTTGATCAACCGGGCCCGGCGCAGGCCCGGCGTGTTGATCGGCAGCATCCCCAGCGGCAGGATGTGCAGGGCATCGCGGGAGGCGTCGTCGAACAGCAGGACGTCGTCCTCGACGGCGGCCTCGGCTGCGGGATTGTCTTCGATCTTGGTTTCAGCAGACATGACGGGCACAACCTAGCACGACCAGCCGCCTGTGGTAGCACGCATCGGGTTAGGACGCAGGGGGTGGTGGTTGCGGCCTTTCCGGCGCCGCGGCTCCGGGCGGCAGAGCCGGGGTGCCGGCCGTGTCGAAGGCGTCCAGCGGCAGCGACAGGATAACGCGGGTGCCGTTGCCGCCATCGATCGCCAGCGTGCCCCGCAGCTGCGATGTCAGGGCCTGGACCAGACGCATGCCCAGACCGTTGCGGCCGGGGCCGGACTGGCCGACGCCGTCATCGCCCACTTCCAGCCGCACATGGTCTGTTCTCTGGTGCAGCCCGACCCGGATATGGCCTTTGCGGCCCGGCGGAAAGGCATGCTCCATGCTGTTGCTGATCAGCTCGTTGACGATCAGCCCGATGGGGATGGCGGTCTCCAGATCGCAGGTCAGGCGGTCCGCGGTCACGGTGATGCTCACATCCTGATGCGCGTGCAGGTCGGTCAGCGTCGTGCCCAGGCTGCGGATATGCTGGCCGATATCGACCCGGGCCAGATTGTCGGCCCCATAGAGCTGCTGGTGGATCTGGCCCAGCACGCTGATGCGCCGAGCCACCGTTTCCATGCGTTCGCGCACGGCGGGATCGGGGATGTCATGGGCTTCCAGCCGGATCAGGCTCCAGATGACCTGGAGGTTGTTCTTCACCCGGTGATGCACCTCGCGCAACAGGATCTCCTTCTCGTGCAGCAGCGACTGCGCCTCGTGCAGCGCCTGGGTCAGGGCCTGCTGCTGCCGGTCGCGCTCGCTGAGATCCTGGACCAGCGCGTGATAGAGACGCTGGCCCCGGCCCTGGTGCAACTGCAAGGTCACCGCGACGGGATAGGTGCTGCCGTCGCGGCGCTGCTGCACCGTTTCATAGGTGACCTGGGGGACAAGACCCAATGTCAGCGGGCGGCTCAGCCCGTCGAAATGCGACCGCTGGATCTGCGGCTGCAGGTCCAGCAGCGACAGGCGGACCAACTCCTCCGCAGGGCGGTCCAGGTTGGCCGCGGCCCCGCGGTTGGCCTGCACCACCCGCAGGTCGTCGGCATCCAGCACATACATCTCGGTCGAGGCCTCGTCGATCAGCCGGCCGAGCCGGGCATTCTGTGCTTCCGCCCGGCGCAGGCCGAAGCCACTCCGCAGGGCGGCGAACCCCAGCAGGCTGAACAGCGTCCCCACGGCCAGGAACCCTCCGGGCAGCCAGCGCTCCGGGCCATCATCCATTCCCGGCAAGGCGGAGAATTCCGCCGTCCAGACCTGCCCCGGCAGGGCCGTCCGGACGAGCGCATGCAGGTCCAGATGGGCCGGGGCCGGCCAGGGCAAGCCGGCATGGCTGTCGTACAGCAGGGAATCCGGGTCGGCACGGTCGCCGCTGTACAGGCGCAGCCGCATGGCGCGCAGCACCGTCGTCTGGATCGGAACCATGAAGTCGTTGATGCGGAACGGGGCATAGACGAAGCCGTGCAGGGCCGCCCGCCGCTCCTCCATGTCTGTGGGGATGCGGGTGCCATAATGGGGCAGATACATCAGGAACCCCGCCTGGACGTCCTGGCTGTCCTCCTGCACCAGCCGCACCCGGCCGGTGATGGCGGCCGTCCCGCTGTCGCGGGCCCGGGCCATGGCGGCCCGCCGCACCTCTTCCGACCACATGTCATAGCCGATGGCCCGCCGGTTCCGGCTGTCCTCGGGCTCCAGGAACACGATCGTGGTGTAATCGGTGCGCATCCCCTGCGGCCAGACCGTGAAGTCGGGAAAACCCGTCCGACGGAGGTTCGCCTCGACCCGCGGAACGTCCGCCGGCCGCAGCCACAGCGCATAGCCCACCCCCTGGATGCCGGGGTAGCTCTGCCGCAGATTCAGGCTGTCCACATAGGTCCGCCATTCCGTGCGGGTGACCTGGGTCGAGGCATTCAGCAGACCCAGCGCGCCCTGCAGTGTCTGCTGATAGGCGGCCAGGCGGTCGCGCAGGGCATGCAGCACCTCCGTCTGGCGGAAGGCGAAGCGCTGCTGCATCGCTTCCCGTTGCAGGTCGCGGGCGATCCAGAAGGCTCCGGCGACCAGCGCCAGGGCCAGTCCCAGGGCCACCCAGGCGAGGAGATGACCCGAGTCCCCCTCCGATGCGGAGCCGGAACGGCTCCGTTTCCAGATGCCCATGGTCCAGACTGTGTGATGGGGCAGAACGACGCTGCATCGTTAGCGCTTCCGGACGGGCCGGGAAAACCCGGCAGACGGGGTAAAAATCCGGAGACCGGAACGAACAGGCTAATCCCGATGATGCCGCGCCTGGCCGATGGGACAGCGGCACGGGCCGCCATGTGCTCCCGGCCGCTTCGGCCCGCTGGGTGGCCGGGCCATCCTCTTGCCATCATACCGGTCCGTGGATGCCCCGGGCGATTGTTGTGGCGACAGTTCCTGCCCCCTTGGCGGTACCTCCATTTTTGACCTAGAGTGCCGTCCTGGTCGTGGCGGCGTTGGCAAGGGTAGGAACTGAATGCGGACGGCGCTGCTGGGCGCATTGATGCTGCTGGCGGCACTGCCGGTGGTGCGGACGGCCATGAATGTGGAGGCCGCCTGGCAGGATTACCGCCGCGCCGGTCAGTCCGTGACCCTAAAGCAGCGGGAAAAGCTGCTGTTGGAGGCGGCCCGCGACATGGTCCTGGATCAGGGGCTGTCGGCGTTGGCCCTGGCGCGGCCCGCGCTGGCTTCCCCCGGCCTCCTGGATCAGCTGAAGCGTCATCGTAGTCAGGCGGCCGACAATCTGGCCGCGGCCCTGGCCGGTCCGGCGCCAGAGGGGACGGCGGCGGCCATCGCCTCGGTGCAGGCCAGCAATGCCGCCCTCGTCGCCCTGCATCCACTGATGGATTCCCTGTTTTCCGGCTCGCCGCCGGCTCCCGATCTGCCCGACCGCTGGGATCGCGCGGGGGAGCGGCGTCTGGCCGATGTGATCGGCC
The DNA here is from genome assembly GCF_003336875.1 of Oleisolibacter albus. Classification (GTDB taxonomy): domain Bacteria; phylum Pseudomonadota; class Alphaproteobacteria; order Azospirillales; family Azospirillaceae; genus Niveispirillum; species Niveispirillum album. The sequence continues at coordinate 69,288 of NZ_QGNJ01000002.1, forward strand.
TGTCGCGGGATCTGGTGCGGGTGGCGCTGGTCGAGGGCCACAGCGATCCGGCGGCCGAACTGCTGCTGCTGTCCGTGCTTGATCTGCGCCAGCAGGCCGGAAGCGGGATCGATATCCTGCCGGACGGACGCGGCGATCTGGAGTCGATGCGCCAGCGGGTCCAGCTGCTGGAACGCCGCATGGAGGTGGCCTGGGATATCGTGCGGGACCGCGCCGCATCCCTGCCCGAGGCGACATCGGCGCTGCGCAATGCCGAGGCGGCCTGGTTCCAGCGTTTCCTGCCGATCCAGGCGGCCTGGTTGCAGGCCGATGCGGGGGAGGTGCCGTCATCGGAATCGCTGCGCTCCGGCCTCAGCGCCCTGATGGCCATCCAGGATCTGGCCGGCGTCGCCATCCAGTCCGGTCTGGCAATGACCGAGCGGCAGGAAGGGGAGGCCCGCTCCGCACTGGCCTGGACCGTGGTCCGCTTCATTCTGGCGGCGGTGCTGGCCACCACGCTGATCCTGCTGGTCCGGCATCGCCTGCTGCTGCCGCTGGAATCCCTGACCCGGGCCATGGCGGCCCTGGCACAGGGCGATCTGCGCACGCCGCTCGCCATGCCGCGCAATACGCCGGAATTTGCCGACGCCTGGCAGGCGTTGCAGACCTTCAAGGCCACGGCCGAACGTCTGGCCGCGGAGCTGGATGACCGCCACCGGGTCGAACATCAGCTGACCATCGAGCGTGGCGTGCTGGAAATGGCGGCCTCCCAGATGGAACTGGGGCCGGTTCTGGAGGCGCTGTGCCGCGGTGTCGAGGCGATGGTGCCGGACAGCCGCTGCTCCATCCTGCTGCTGGACGATGACGGGGTGCATATGCGCATCGGCGCCGCCCCGAATCTGCCGCCCGACTACAGCGTCATGCTCGATGGTCTGGCCATCGGGCCGGAGGTGGGGGCGTGCGGCTCGGCCCTGTACCGCAAGATGCCGGTGATTTCCGCCGATATTGCCAGCGACCGCCGTTGGACCCTTTTCCGGGACAGGGTGCTGGCCGTAGGCCTGCGGGCCTGCTGGTCGATGCCGGTTCTGGGAGGGGACGGCACCCCGCTGGGAGCGTTCGCCGTTTACCGGACCTATGCCTGCGAGCCTGCCCCGGCCGAGATGGATCTGCTGCACCGCGTCTCGCATCTGGCGTCGCTGGTGATCGCCAGCAGCCGGGCCGCGGATCAGCTGCGGCTGGCCAAGGCCGAGGCCGAGATGGGCAGCCGCACCAAGTCGGAGTTCCTGGCCAATATGAGCCATGAGCTGCGGACGCCGCTGAACGCCATCATCGGTTTCGCCGAGGTGCTGGAGGCGGAGCTGACCCAGGCCGCCAATGGTGCCTCCGCCGCCTATGCCGGGGATATCATCGCCTCCGGGCGGCATCTGCTGACCCTGATCAACGACATTCTCGATGTGTCGAAGATGGAAGCCGGGCGGGTGGAGCTGCGCGAGCGCATCTGCGGCATTGCCGATCTGTTGCATGGCTGCGAGCGTATCGTCCGTGCCCGTGCACTGGAGCGCCGGCTGCTGCTGAGCGTGGACATCCCCGAAGGTCTGCCGCCGCTGCTGGTGGATGACGTCAAGTTCAAGCAGATCATCCTCAACCTGCTGTCCAACGCCATCAAGTTCACGGCTCCCGGCGGCAGTGTGCGGGTGTCCGCCACGCTGGACCCGGCCCGCGGCCTGTCGGTGGCTGTCACTGACACCGGCGTCGGCATCCGGCCCGAGGATATCCCGCAGGTCTTCATTCCCTTCCACCAGGTGGACAATGTCTATGCCCGGACCAATCCGGGCACCGGGTTGGGGCTGACCCTGGCCAAGGGCATGGCCGAGCTGCATGGTGGCCGGCTGACATTGGAAAGCGAGTTCGGCGTCGGCACCACGGCCACGCTGCATATCCCGGTTTCGAGGGTGCTGTGGGTGGAATCGGGTGGCCTGTCCTTCCCGGAAGCCCGGCCCTGAGAGGTCCGGCCGCGGAGGCCGGCCCACGCCCCGGACGATGACACCTGTGACATCCCCTCGCATTTCCCGTGCAAATCAGTAGGATGTGTGGCGCGGGCCGCATCCTGGCCCGAGTCACTGCTCCGGACCGATGGTCTATCTCGAACTTGGTGCCGTCCTTCTCCTGATCCTGCTGAACGGCTTTTTCGCCATGTCCGAGCTTGCGATGGTATCCGCCCGCAAGCTGCGGCTGCAGCAATTGGCCGAGGACGGCAAGCGCGGCGCCCGCATCGCCCTGGAGATGCAGGAGGACCCGTCGCGGTTCCTGTCCAGCGTCCAGATCGGCATCACCCTGATCGGCATCATCAACGGTGCCGTCGGCGGCGCCACCATCGCCGGGCGCCTGGGGGTCTGGCTGGAGACATTCCCGGTCCTGGCCGCCTATGGCAGCACCATCGCCATCGCCGTGGTCGTGGTCGCCATCACCTATCTGTCGCTGATCGTCGGGGAGCTGGTGCCCAAGCGCGTGGCGCTGAACAACGCCGAGCGCATCGCCGTCTTCGCCGCCCCCATCATGCGCGGCCTGTCCAAGGCCACCGCCCCCTTCGTCTGGCTGCTGGGCGCCTCGACCGAGGCCATGCTGCGGCTTCTGCGCGTGCCGGAGAAGGCCGAGCATGTGGTCACGGAAGAGGAGGTGAAGAACATGATCGCCGAGGGCACGGCCTCGGGCGTGTTCGAGCCGGAGGAGAAGCGGCTGATCGAGGGCGTCATGCGCCTGGCCGACCGCACCGTGCGTTCGGTCATGACCCCGCGGCTGGAGGTGATGTGGCTCGACATCGATGATGATGCCGAAACCATCAAGCGCGAGATCCGCGAGAGCGGCCATTCCCGCCTGCCGGTGTGCCGCGGCGAATTCGACGATGTCATCGGCATCGTTCACACCAAACAGCTGCTGCACGGGCTGATGCAGGGCGAGCCGTTCGATCTGCGGCCGGCGGTCAAGGATGCGCTGGTGGTGCATGACGGGGCTGAGGTGCTGCGCCTGCTGGAGCTGTTCAAGCAGTCGGGCGAGCAGATGGCCGTGGTGGTGGACGAGTACGGCACGGTGGAGGGCATCGTCACCCTGACCGATGTGCTGGAGGCCATCGCCGGCGAACTGCCCGAGGCCGGGGAGGACGGGGATGCCGATGTGGTGCGCCGTCCCGACGGGTCCTTCCTCATCGACGGCATGCTGGCGGTGGAGGAGGTGGAGGCGCTGCTGGGGCTGAAGAGCCTGCGTGACGAGGATAGCGGCTACCACACCCTGGCCGGCTTCCTGCTGTTCAAGTTCGGCCACATCCCCACGGCCGGGGAGTGGGTCGAGCACGACGGCTACCGCTTCGAGGTCGTCGATATGGACGGCCGCCGTATCGACAAGGTGCTGGTCAGTCTGGTGACCCCGACGGAACCCTGAACCGGGGGCTTAGGGCGCCAGGGGCTTGCGGCTGACCCGCTGCGCGTCGATGCGCTCGGCATAGGGGGACAGGCGTTCGAGCATGACCCGGATCATGGGCGTGTTCTCGCCATTGGTCTCATAGACGGCCAGATGGTCGGGGCCATAGGCGGCCGCCTGCAGCCGTACCACCTCCCACAGGCCGCGGATCAGCCAGCCGGCCCGGCGCAGGCTCGGCAGCACATAGCCCAGCGTGTAGTGGATGCCGTCGAAATCCTGACCCGGCTCGCCCAGCACCCAGCCGGCGACCGCCCCGTGGCGGCGGATCAGGATCGATACGCGCGGGTCGGCCGGCCGCACCAGCCAGTCCGCCGGACGGAGGCGCGGCTCCACCCGGTCGCTGGCGCACAGGGCCTGGACGGCCGCCTCGTCCGCGGGCGTCCGTTCGGCATAGAGGGAATGGGAATAGCCCTGCGCTTCCACACGGCGCAGGAAGGGCCGCCAGTCCGGCTCGGCCCGGGCGGGGAAGGACGCCCGGCCGAACAGCCGGACCTCGTGGGTCTGCGGCGGCGACCAGGCGGCGGCGGCCAGAAGGGCTTCCAGGGCCGGACGGCCCTTCAGGCCGTCATTGTAATAGGCCGTCAGCAGGTCCAGGCCGCGATGGGCGGCGGCGGTTTCGATGGCGGCCAGCAGCCGCCGGCCCAGCCCCTGCCGGCGCCAGGGCGCGGCCACCAGGATCGACAGCAGCCGCCCCTCCCGCGGGGCGGTCCGTGCCGCCAGGGCCAGCCCCAGCGGTCGGCCCTGCCCGTCCGCCGCGGTGACGGCGAAACAGGCATCCGCCTGGGGCAGGGTGTGGTCCGGAACGGTCCCGGGACCCAGCAAGGGCCGGTAACGGGGATAGGTGAAGGCGGCATAGGCCGCCAGCCCGTCCAGGGCGGCCGGTACGGCCAGCACGGCCGCCGGGGCGGGTGCTCTGGTCATGACGCCCCGGCTGCCCTGTCCGCGCCCATGCCGGATCAGCGTCCGTAGGTCACGCTGTTATCCGGCGTGTGGGTCGGCATCTTGCTCTCGACCCGCGGCGGGAAGCCGGCGGCCACCTTCTCCAGGTCGGCGTCGTCCAGCTCGTCATTGGCCGGGAAGGGCAGGCTGTAGGCGTCCAGTGCCGTGGCGATCTGGGCCGGGTCCAGCCCCAGCCCTGCGGCCTTGGCCTCGGCGGCGATCAGGGTCACCACCTCTGCCCGGTCGGTGGCCCGGCCCAGTCTGGCCACCAGGTCGGGGTTCTGGCGGATGGCGGTCTCCAGCTGCTGCAACTGGGCCTGAGTGGCGGCATCGGTCATGGAAATATCTCCCGTCTTCATCGTGTGGGGAACGGATGATCCCACCCTAGGGAGCCTGTGCCGCCGCGGCCAGCGCTCCGGTCTATGCGGCGTGGTGCCCGCACTATGCCGCGGCCGTGGCCGGAAGCGCCCCCCCGGCGCCGCGATGCCGCCGCTTTCTTCCGGAACGTTTTCCGCTGCCGTCGGGGGTGGCAGGCGCCGGGGTCGGAGGGCATAGTCCTGACGGGTGTTCGGGGCAGCCCCCGTCCGCCGTCGCTTCCCCCCGCCCGGTGCCAGCCTTATGGTGGCCCCGTCGTCGGCATCGCCCGTCTGTTCATTCCCGGTCCGTCTGTTGAGCACCCTCCGCGCCCCGCCCCGTGCCCCGACATCGGGCAATCCGCCTCCCCGCCGCCGGCCGCCCTCGGACCAGCCGCCGCGCCCGCGCCTGCGCATCGGTCGCCTGCGCATCGGCCGCCTGCTGGGCCAGTCGCTGGCGCTGTTGATGATCTGGGGCGGTCTGGCCCTGCTGTTCGTGCTGGCCTGGTACGGGCATGACCTGCCCGACGTGGACAAGGCCGTGCAGGTGGAGCGCCGGCCGGCGGTGACGCTGGTGGCCGCCGATGGCACGCCCTTCCATCGTTTCGGTGATCTTCGCGGTGCCACGGTACGGGTGGAGGATCTGCCGCCGCATCTGGTCAATGCCCTGATCGCCACCGAGGACAGCCGCTTCTATTATCATTTCGGGATCGATCCGATCGGCATCGCCCGTGCGATGTACATCAATTGGCGGGCCGGGCGCTATGTGCAGGGCGGCTCCACCCTGACACAGCAGCTGGTGAAGAACCTGTTCCTGACGCCGGAACAGACGCTGAAGCGCAAGATCCAGGAGGCCATGCTGGCGGTCTGGCTGGAGCGGCGCTACAGCAAGAACCAGATCCTCACCGCCTATCTCAACCGGGTCTATCTCGGCGCCGGCACCTTCGGCGTCGATGCCGCCGCCCGCACCTATTTCGACAAGCCGGCCACCGCGCTGAACCTGCGGGAATCCGCCATCATCGTCGGTCTGCTGAAGGCACCGTCGCGCTATGCGCCCACGGCCAGCGAGGACCGGGCCATGCAGCGTGCCGCCGTGGTGCTGTCGGAGATGCTGGAGCAGGGCTACATCACCCAGGCCGAGGCCCGGGCGGCGCTGCAGGCCCCCCCGGCGCGGGAGAAGTCCGGCAGCGAGGGCGACGGGCGCTATTTCGCCGCCTGGGTCGCCGACCAGGTGGCGTCCTTCATCGGCCCGGACCATGGCGATCTGGTCGTCTACACCACCTTCGACCGCGCCACGCAGCAGGCGGCGGAGACCCGGATCAAGGAGATGCTGGCCGCCAACGGCGAGAAATCCCATGTCAGCCAGGCGGCGGCCGTGCTGATGAGCCCGGACGGGGCGGTCAAGGCCCTGGTCGGCGGCCGCGATTACGACAGCAGCCAGTTCAACCGGGCCACCCAGGCCCTGCGCCAGCCCGGGTCGTCCTTCAAGCCGATCCTTTATCTGGCGGCGCTGGAGGCGGGCTGGACCGCGGACAGCCATATCCTCGACGCGCCCTACCGCAAGGGCAAATGGGAGCCGGGCAATTACGAGGGGCGCTACCGCGGCGAGGTCACGCTGCGCGACGCCCTGGCCTTCTCCATCAACACGGCGGCGGTCCGCCTGCTGGAGAGCATCGGTGTGGACCGGGCCCGCGGCATGGCCAAGCGGCTGGGCATCACCTCGCCCATGCGCCGCGACCTGTCGCTGGCGCTGGGCACCAGCGAGGCGACGCTGCTGGAGATGACGGGGGCCTATGCCACCCTGGCCAATGCCGGGCGCTCGGTCATTCCCTATGCCATCCTGGAAATCCGCGATGCCAACGGGCAGCCGCTGTACCAGCGCCGCGGCTCGGCCGCCGGCTATGCCGTGTCGGGGCCGGATGTGCAGGCCATGACCCGGCTGCTGCTGGGGCCTGTGACCTATGGCAGCGGCAAGGCGGCCCAGCTGGACCGCATGGTGGCCGGCAAGACCGGCACCACCCAGGACTACAAGGATGCCTGGTTCATCGGCTTCACCGCCGATCTGGTCGGCGGCGTCTGGATGGGCAATGACGACAACAGCCCGATGAAGAAGGTCACCGGCGGCGGCCTGCCGGCCCATCTGTGGCACGACATCATGGCCGACGCCCATCAGGGGCTGCCGCCGCGCGACCTGCCCGGCCTGTCCAGCCAGCCCGACCAGGTGCCGATGGTGGCCCAGAACAGCACCCAGCCGGCCACGCCGACACAGGAGCCGGTCCCCACCCAGGAGGGCGACCCCATCGCCGACCTGCTGCGCAAGCTGCAGGCCGGCGGCGAATAGTCCGGTAAGGGCGTCAGCCCCGGGCCACGGCCCGGTCGCCGCAGAAGGGATTGCCCTGCCGCTCCTGGCCGAAGGTGGAGGGATTGCCATGTCCCGGCAGGAAGGCGACGTCGTCACCCAGGGGAAACAGCTTTTCGCGGATGCTGCGGATCAGCGTGGCATGGTTGCCGCCGGGGAAGTCGGTGCGGCCGATGGAGCCCTGGAAAATCACGTCGCCGACCACGGCGAACCGGCTTTCCGGGTGGAAGAACACCACATGGCCCGGCGAGTGGCCGGGGCAGTGCAGCACCTCCAGTGTCAGCGTACCCACCTGCACCCGGTCCCCGTCCTCCAGCCAGCGGTCGGGCGTGAAGGCCTTGGCATAGGCCATGCCATAGTCGCGCCCGCGGGCCGGCAGGTCGGCCAGCCAGAAATCGTCGCCCCGGTGCGGTCCTTCCACCGGCACCGGCAGTTCCGCTTTCAGATCCACCACGCCGGCGGCGTGGTCCACATGGCCGTGGGTGATGAGGATGCGCTCGGCCGTCAGCCCGTGCTGCGCCAGCGCCGCCGTGATCTGCGCGACACCGCCGCCCGGATCGATGATGGCGGCCCGTTTCGTCGCCGTACACCACAGGATCGAACAGTTCTGCTGGAACGGGGTGACCGGGATGATCAGCGCCTGCAGGGGCGGCGGTGGGGTGGGCGGCATCGGGTCTGCGGCGGGCATGCTGGCTCCGGCTGTCTCTGTCGGGAATTGCGCGCACGATAGCCGGGGCCGCCCGCAGGGCCAAGGCTTCACAGGAACGGCCCCGGGACCGGCGGCGCTGCCGGCAGCCGGGGGACAGCCGGAGGCGGGGCGTCGGGGCCTCCGGCGGACGCCGGGCAGCCAGACGCCGATTCCGCTTCCCTGCCGGCGAAAACAGGACTATATACGCCACCAGGAAATCCCATACGGACCGGCCAGCAAGCCTCGCTGGCGCGGCTGGTCTGCTTTGCGGGTGGGCCTTTGGCCCGCCTTTTTGTTTATCTGGGCCTGTCTTTCCCGCGTCTTTCCCGCGATGAGGGGCGGGTCGGCCGCCGGGGGTGTGCTCCGGGGGCGGGGCGGGCGTCAGAGGAGTTGAAGCCGCATGGACATTCTGGAACGCGTCAGTCAGATCGTCGGACCTTCGGTCGAGGCCATGGGCTACGAGCTGGTGCGCGTGCAGGTTTCCGGCGGCATGCGTCCGACATTGCAGCTGATGGCCGAGCGCGCCGACGGCGCCGCCATGACCGTGGACGATTGCGCCGACATCAGCCGGGCCGTTTCGGCCCTGCTGGATGTGGAGGATCCCATCGCCTCGGCCTATGTGCTGGAGGTCAGCTCCCCCGGCATCGACCGCCCGCTGACCCGGCTGAAGGATTTCGAGCGCTTCAAGGGCTTCGAGGCCCGGATCGAGACCACGGTCGTGCTGGAGGGGCGCAAGCGCTTCAAGGGCGTGCTCTACGGTGTCGAGGGCGAGAATGTCCTGGTCGTGCTGGAGCAGCCGTCCAAGGCGGCCAAGCCGGCGAAGAAGGGCAAGGCCGCACCGGCCCCTGCGCCTGTCGATCCGGATATGGTCGCCTCCGGCCTGGTCGAGGTGGCGGAGATCCCCTTCGCCCTGGTGCAGAAGGCCAAGCTGGAACTGACCGACGCCCTGCTGGCGGCGGCTGCCGCCGGTGAGGCCGCCAGCGCCGGGACCGAGGGCGGCGCCATGGATGTGGACGAGGATGCCAAGCCCGTCCGCGGCCATGCGAAGGCTGCCTGGGCACCGAAGCCCAAGGCGGAGAAGAAGAAGGGCCCCGGCCGGTTCGCCAAGACCCGGGCGGAGGATGAGACCGAAACCACCGATGATCCCTCCCGCACCGAGTCGGCTCCGGCCGGCGCGGCGCAGGATTGATCCAGAGACAGAGCAGACAAGGCAGGGTTCGCCAGGATGGAACTGCTTCAGGTAGCCGACGCGGTCGCCCGCGAGAAGAACATCGACAAGGAGCACGTCCTTGAGGCCATGGAAGAGGCCATCAAGAAGGCGGGGCGCTCCAAGTACGGGCATGAGCACGACATCCGCGCCCGGATCGACCGCAAGACCGGCGAGATCCTGCTGACCCGCTATATGGAAGTGGTCGAGGAGGTCGAGAACGAGGCGACCCAGATCGATCTGGCCAAGGCCAAGCGCAAGAACCCGGCGGCCAAAGTCGGCGACTTCCTGGTCGATCCGCTGCCGCCCATCGATTTCGGCCGCATCGCCGCCCAGACGGCCAAGCAGGTCATCGTGCAGAAGGTGCGCGAGGCCGAGCGCGAGCGCCAGTTCAACGAGTACAAGGACCGCAAGGGCGAGATCGTCAACGGTCTGGTCAAGCGCGTCGAGTATGGCAACGTTACCGTGGATCTCGGCCGGGCCGAGGCCATCCTGCGCCGTGACGAGTGCCTGCCGCGCGAGCATTTCAAGACCGGCGACCGCGTGCGCGCCCTGATCATGGATGTGCGCAGCGAGCCCCGCGGTCCGCAGATCTTCCTGTCGCGCACCCATGGCGACTTCATGAAGGGTCTGTTCCGCCAGGAAGTGCCGGAGATCTATGATGGCATCATCGAGATCATGGCCGTGGCCCGTGACCCGGGTTCGCGCGCCAAGATCGCGGTCATCAGCAAGGACAGCGGCATCGATCCGGTCGGCGCCTGCGTCGGCATGCGCGGCAGCCGTGTCCAGGCCGTGGTTGGCGAACTGCAGGGCGAGAAGATCGACATCATCCCCTGGAACCGCGACCCGGCCACCTTCGTCGTCAATGCCCTTGCCCCCGCCGAGGTGGCCAAGGTGGTGCTGGACGAGGATGCCAACCGCATCGACGTGGTGGTGCCCGACGACCAGCTGAGCCTGGCCATCGGTCGCCGCGGCCAGAATGTGCGTCTGGCCTCGATGCTGACCGGCTGGACCATCGACATCATGACCGAGGCCGAGGAGCGCGAGCGGCGGCAGGCGGATTTCGCCACCCGGTCGCAGCTGTTCATGGAAGCCCTGGACGTGGACGACATGATCGCCCATCTGCTGGTCAATGAGGGCTTCACCTCGGTGGAGGAGATCGCCTTCGTCGACCTCAACGAGCTGACGGCGATCGAGGCCTTCGACGAGGATGTGGCGGCGGAGTTGCAGGCCCGCGCCGCCGCGTTCCTGGAGGAACAGAACGCCAAACTGGAAGAGAAGCGCAAGGGGATGGGTGTCACCGACGAGGTGGCCGCCATCGATGCGCTGACTCCGGCCATGCTGGTGAAGCTGGGTGACAAGGGCGTGAAGACGCTCGACGATCTGGCCGATCTGGCGGGTGATGAACTGATCGAGATCGTCGGCAAGGATGCCATGACGCTGGATGAGGCCAATGAGATCATCATGGCCGCGCGTGCGCACTGGTTTGCCGATGGTGACGAGGCTGGTGCGGGTGCCCAGGCTTAAGGCCGGCGGATCGGAGGCGGTCTGATGCAGCCCGCCACGGAAACGCCGGCCCCGCCCGGGGTGCCGGAGGTTCTGCCTCCGGAGGCCCAGGCGGATGAGCCGGAAGCGGTCGGCGGACGCAAGAGTCCGCTGCGCCGCTGCATCGCCTCCGGGCGGGTGCAGGCGAAGGATCACATGATCCGTTTCGTCCTGGGTCCGGACGGAACGGTGGTGCCCGACCTGGAGGAAACCCTGCCCGGACGTGGGCTGTGGTTGACGGCGGACCCCGCCCTGGTTGAAAAGGCCTTGTCAAAGGGTCTGTTCGCCAAGGCGGCGCGTCGCGCGGTGAAGGTTCAACCGGATTTGCCGGCGCTTGTGCGTCAGCTGGTCCGGCGTCGGGCCCTGGATCTCGTCGGCCTCGCCCGCAAGGGCGGGGGCGCCGTGGCGGGGTTCGAGAAGGTGCAGGCGGCGCTGCGCACCGGCCGGTTTGGTCGTGGCGTGGCGGTCGGTCTGTGGCTGGAGGCACGGGACGGGTCGGATGACGGCCGGTCCAAGCTGCGTCCGCTGGCCCAGGCCCTGTCGGTGCCGCTGGTCGATCTGTTCGACCGGGCGGAACTGGGGGCGGCCCTGGGGCGGGACGAGGCAGTGCATGCGGTGCTGGCGGCGGGTCCGCTGGCGGCGCGGCTGCTGCGTGAGGTCGACCGCGTCAAGGCGCTGGGCGGCTGAAGGTGGCATTCCGGCCCGTGCAAGGGAATTGAGCGCCGGCACGGTTGAGTTTGGGTCCCTTGGCGCAGGACCCGCGCAGAATGATCGGCCCCGAGTGGACCGGACGGACTGCGGGTGGCGGATCAACGACTTACCTGTCGGATTTGGGATGAGCGATACGAACGACCAGAACCGCGACACGAAAGTACAGGGCCCGGGTGCCCGCCCCAAGCTGTCGCTGGGCGGGGGCACGAAGGCGGCCGGCCAGCCCCCCGCCGGGGGTGGGCAGGGCGTCGTGCGTCAACAGTTCTCGCACGGCCGGGGCAAGGATGTGGCGGTCGAGGTCAAGCCGGCCAAGCGCATCATCAATAAGGCCGCCGTGCCCGGCGTGGCCGATGGCGGTGCCGCGGCCCGCCATGCGGCCCAGGGCCTGCGCGGCCAGCCGGGCCGTGGCGGCCTGGCCGGACGGCAGCTGAGCGATGCGGAGCGCGACACCCGTTTGCGCGCCGTCGCCCTGGCCGAGGAGGAGCGCAAGCGCCGCGAAGCCGAGCAGGTCGAGCAGGCCCGTCAGCGCGCCGAGGCCGAGGCCCAGGCGGCACTCGTTGCTGCCTCGGCGCCCGAGCCGGAGCCCGTGGCCGCCGAGCCGCTGGACGACGAGACCATCCGCCGTCGCGAGCTGGAAGAGCTGAAGCGCATCCAGGAGGCCGAAAAGGCCGCCGTGGAGGAGGCCGAGCGCCGCCGCCAGGAAGAGGAAGCCCGCCGGAAGGAGGAGGAGGCCAAGAAGGCCGCCGCCCGCACCGACGAGCGCGGCCCGTCCCGGACCGGTACGGCTGGCGCGGCGACCCGTCCGGCCTCGGCCGATACGGCCCGCCCCGCTCCCGGTGGCGCCTTGGCTCCCCGCGGCCCGGTCACCGGCCGTGCGGAGGAGGAGGACGAGGACAGCCCTCGCCGCAAGGTCGGTGGCAACACCAAGGGGCCGGCTGCCAAGGTTCCTGCCCCGGCTTCCAAGGTCAAGGGCGGCGACAAGCGCCGCTCGGGCAAGCTGACCATCTCCCAGGCGCTGACCGAGGACGAGGGCCAGCGCGGTCGCTCGCTGGCTGCCGCCCGCCGTGCCCGTGAGCGCGAGCGTCTGCGCCAGTTCGGCCGTCAGGAAACCCAGAAAGTGACCCGTGACGTCACCATCCCCGAGGTCATCACGGTCGGCGACCTGGCCAACCGTATGGCCGAGCGCGGCGCCGACGTCATCAAGACGCTGATGCGCATGGGGGTGATGGCCACCATCACCCAGACCATCGATGCCGATACGGCTGAGCTGGTGGTGCAGGAGCTGGGCCATCGTCCCATCCGCGTGTCGGAGGCGGACGTGGAGATCGGCATCGGCGGCGGCCAGGACGAGGCGGCGGATCTGCTGCCCCGCGCGCCGGTCGTCACCGTCATGGGCCATGTCGACCACGGCAAGACCTCGCTGCTGGACGCCCTGCGCAAGACCGACGTGGCGGCCCGTGAGGCCGGCGGCATCACCCAGCATATCGGCGCCTATCAGGTGCAGCTGCAGTCCGGTTCGAAGATCACCTTCATCGACACGCCGGGCCACGCCGCCTTCACCGAGATGCGTGCCCGTGGTGCCAACGTCACCGACGTGGTGGTGCTGGTGGTTGCTGCCGACGACGGCGTCATGCCGCAGACGGCGGAGGCCATCCGTCATGCCAAGGCGGCCAAGGTTCCCATCATCGTCGCCATCAACAAGTGCGACCTGCCGGCGGCCAAGCCGGAGCGGGTGCGCAACGAGTTGCTGCAGCACGAGCTGGTGGTCGAGGCCATGGGCGGCGACGTGCTGGACGTGGAGGTCTCGGCCAAGACCGGGCTGAATCTGGACAAGCTGGAAGAGGCCATCCTGCTTCAGGCGGAAATCCTGGAGCTGAAGGCCAATCCCAACCGCGCCGCCGAGGGCGTGGTGGTCGAGGCCAAGCTGGACAAGGGCCGCGGCCCCGTGGCCACTGTGCTGGTGAAGCGCGGCACGCTGACGGTGGGCGACATCGTCGTCACCGGCAGCGAGTGGGGCCGTGTCCGCGCCCTGGTCAACGACCGCGGCCAGAACGTTGCCGATGCCGGCCCTGCCGCACCGGTGGAGGTTCTGGGTCTCAACGGCGTGCCGCTGGCCGGTGAGGACATGGTGGTGGTGGAGAGCGAGGGCCGTGCCCGCGAGATCACCGAATACCGTGCCCGCAAGAAGCGCGAGGCCGAGGCTGCCAAGTCCGGCCGCGGTTCGCTGGAGCAGATGTTCAAGCAGATCCAGGCCGGCGAGGCCAAGGAACTGCCGATCGTCATCAAGGGCGACGTGCAGGGCTCGGTCGAAGCCATTGCCGGCGCGCTGGAAAAGCTGACGGCCGAGAACACCGAGGTGAAGGTACGCGTGCTGATGTCGGGCGTCGGTGCCATCACCGAGAGCGACATCACCCTGGCCAACGCCTCCAAGGGGCTGGTGGTGGGCTTCAACGTCCGCGCCAACCCGCAGGCGCGCGACATGGCCAAGCGCGATGGCGTGGAGATCCGGTACTACTCGATCATCTACGACATCATCGACGACGTGAAGCAGATGCTGACCGGGATGCTGTCGCCGACGCTGCGGGAGAAGTTCCTGGGCAACGCGCAGATCCTGCAGGTGTTCAACATCACCAAGGTCGGCAAGGTCGCGGGCTGCCGCGTCTCCGAAGGCATCGTCAAGCGCGGCGCCAAGGTCCGCCTGCTGCGCGACAACGTGGTGATCCACGAAGGCACGCTGAAGACCCTGAAGCGCATGAAGGACGAGGTCAAGGAAGTGCGCGAAGGCTTCGAATGCGGTATGGCCTTCGAGAATTACGACGACATCCGCGAAGGCGACATCATCGAAGCCTTCGAGATGGAGGAGATCGCCCGCGCCCTGTAAGCGCCGGCAGTTTCCCCCCGGTTCCAAGGCCGGTGTCCACCCCTCCGGGGGCAGGGCGCCGGCCTTTTTCTTTGCCGCCACACCGGCGGCGGTCTATCGTTCCGTCATGGCCGGTCCTGGTTGGACGCAGGGGGCCGACATGCCGAGGGGCCGCTGACTGAACCGCCCGCCAGGGAGACGCCGACGCCCGGGCATATTGATCGCGACAGGACGTGCGTTGCCCTGCAGGATGCCAACAACCTGCCGGAACTGGTCGCGCGTGCCCGCCGTGGCGAGCAGATCCTGATCCCCGATGGCGGGCAGGTGGTGGCCAGGATCGTGGCCGTGGACCCGTCCCGGGAGGGTGCTGTCCAGGGAGGCGAGGCAATTCCCGAGGGGCTCGCTGCCCGGCGCCGCTCCCTGTTCGGGATGCTGGTGGGGCAGATCGATGTGGATGCCCTGCAGCAACCGTTGCCGGCTGATGTCCTTGACGCCATGCGCGATCCTCAGATCATTCCCGAATGAGCGATAGGGCATGTCCTTGGGCCTGCTGCTGGAGTCCCATGCTGCTCTGTGGCGGATCGCAGCGCCTGACCGCCTGTCAGGCCCGGCGCGGCGCGCTCTTGCCGAGCCGCGAACCCGATTGCATGTCAGTGTGGTGACGGCATGGGAATTGGAAATGAAGGCTGCTCGGGGCAAGCTGCCGCTGCCGCCCACCCTGTGGGGGCGAATGGTCGAAGCGGGGATCACATTCCTTCCGGTTTCAATGGCACACGCCCTGTTGGCCGCCCGCCTGCCTCTTCATCATCGCGATCCCATTGATCGGATGATTGTGGCCCAAGCCATGACGGAAGGGCTGACCCTGGTCACAAAGGATCCGGCCGCTGTGGCCTACGGCCTGCCGGTTCTCTGGTAGGCGGCCATTTTCGCGATTCTTCCCGGTGCGTTCCGCCGGCATTTGTGCTACCTCACCGCCCTTCCAAACGCCGCGTGGCACTGTTCCTGGTGGCGGGGTCCCAGTCCCCGGCCAGGGTGAAGGATATTGGACGATGACGCGCAAACATTCCGGCGGCAGCACCGCCAAAGGCCCGAGCCAGCGGCAGCTGCGCGTGGGCGAGGAGATCCGGCATGCCCTGGCGGACATTTTCCGCCGCGGCGAGTTCCGCGATCCGGCCCTGCAGGATCTGAACATCACCGTGACCGAGGTCCGCATCAGCCCCGACCTGAAGAACGCCACGGCCTTCATCATGCCGCTGGGCGGCGGCCATGCCGAGCTGATCCCGGCCCTGAACCGGGCCTCGGCCTTCCTGCGCAGCCAGGTGGCACAGGAGGTGCGCCTGCCCTATGCGCCGCGCGTCAGCTTCCAGATGGACACCAGTTTCGACTATGCCAGCAAGATCGACCGCATCCTGCACGATCCCCAGGTGGCCCGCGATCTGGATGCCGAAGGCATGGCACTGAACCGGGATGCGCTGCTGCCGGCCGACGATGCCGATGGGGCCGATGCCGATGCGGCCGACGCTGCCGGGGAGGCCGCCGGGGAGGATGAGGGCGACCGGGACGACAGCCGGGACGGGGGCCGTCATGGCGCGTAAGCGCAAGGGCAATCCGCTGCATGGCTGGCTGGTGCTGGACAAGCCGGGCACATTGACCTCGACCCAGGCCATGGCCAAGTGCCGCTGGCTCTGCCAGGGGGAGAAGGCCGGGCATGGCGGCACCCTGGACCCCATTGCCACCGGCGTGCTGCCCATCGCCTTCGGCGAGGCGACCAAGACCGTCCAGTACGCCATGGACGGGACCAAGACCTATCGCTTCCTGCTGAAGTTCGGCGAGGCCACCGACACCGACGACCGTGCCGGCCGTGTCATCGCCAGCAGCGACGTGCGGCCGACGGACGAGGCCATCGAGGCGGCGCTGGAGCGCTTCCACGGCTGGATCGAGCAGATCCCGCCGCAATATTCCGCCATCAAGGTGGAGGGCGAGCGCGCCTATGATCTGGCGCGCGAGGGCGAGACGGTGGCGCTGAAATCCCGGCAGGTGCGGGTGGACAGCTTCCTGCTGACCGGCCGTCCGGACCGCGACCATGCCTGGTTCGAGGTGGAATGCGGCAAGGGCACCTATATGCGCTCGCTGGCCCGCGATCTGGCCATGGCCCTGGGCACGGTCGGCCATATCGGTGAACTGCGCCGCCTGTCGGTGGGGCGCTTCACCCTGGACCATGCCCTGACGCTGGAGCAGCTGGAGCAGGCGGTGGCCGAGGGCGATCCGCAGCGTCTGTTGCTGCCCATCGAAACGGCGCTGGACCAGCTGCCCGAGCTGTCGCTGACCGGGGACGAGGCACAGAAGCTGCGCCAGGGCCAGAGCGTGCTGTTGCTGAAGCGCACCGATCTGACCCGGCTGGATGCGGTGCGTGCCAGCGTGGGCGAGGATGGGGACGCCATGGCCCTGGCCAGCAGCGGCGGGCGCCCCGTGGCCCTTGTCCGGGTCGAGGGGGCGGAGATCAAACCGGTTCGCATCCTGCACGTCTGACGCCGGGGATCGACGGGCCGGCCCGTTGGCTTGGGACCGGCCCTTTCCTTCCTGTCAGCGCGTGGCGGTCTTCACCGGCCGGGTCGCCGTCTCGATCAGCGTGCGGGCCTGGGCGATGGCGTCCGCCGTCTGAACCGTGCCGGCATTGATGCCGTCGGCCAGATCCATCAGCTTCGGCCCGGTGACGGCGC
Organism: Oleisolibacter albus; assembly: GCF_003336875.1. Classification (GTDB taxonomy): domain Bacteria; phylum Pseudomonadota; class Alphaproteobacteria; order Azospirillales; family Azospirillaceae; genus Niveispirillum; species Niveispirillum album. The sequence goes on from NZ_QGNJ01000002.1 coordinate 86,123, forward strand.
CGTTCTCCGCCTCCTCCTCCACATGGATGCCGCCGTCGCGCGCGGCCACCATGTCCCAGGCCCGGCGCACGGCGGCCCAATAGGTGGCCGTCTTCTCCATATAGGCGTCGGCGGCGGCCACGGGGTACTGGTCGAACTTCGTATAGGTGTTCAGCACCACCTCGTGGACGATGGTGACGGATTTCCCGTCGCGCTCGCCCAGCTTGGCATTGTCCTGTTCGTGCACCCAGCCCGTGGGCGTCAGGGCATGCCGGTTGACGGCAAGATAGCGGTTGTAGGGCGGCTTGCGCACGGCGTCACGCCGGGCCAGGGGGCGCAGCCCCTGACCGCTGGTCCAGCGCGGGACGCCCAGATCATGCTCCCAGCGGCCGACACCGCCATACCGGGGGCTGTCGTCGGTCTGCCAGACGGTCTGGCTCCAGGCGCCGCTGCGGCTGGCGGCGTCCACCGGGGTCAGGCGCCACTGGCCGCCCCGTTCATAGGTCAGCACCGTCTCCGGCTCCCAGGTCCAGTCCTGGCGCCAATGCTTGATCACCACCGGCTTTTCGTCCTCGTCCTCCACCACCAGCAGATGCTGCAGGCGGATGGTGGTGCCGCTGTCCTCGATCACGCGCACGACCTCGTGCCCGCCGCTGCGCTTGGGCTCGATCGGGGTGTAGTCGGCGACGAAGGGAACGGTCTCGCGGAAGTCGAACCGGACCCGGTAGTCGCCCGCCATGGCCAGAATGGCCTGGCGGTCCTGCTGGAAGCTGGCGCAGCGTTGCGGCGCCACGGCGGCGGGGCAGGCGGCGGCGGCCATGCCCTCCGCCGCCAGGGCCGGCAGGGTGGCGCCCAGCAGGGGGGTGGAAAGAAGGGCGGCCCGCAGCCAGGACACCCGCGGCCAGGACAAGCGTGTCATCATCGATCTCCTGTCATCAGGATCGGAACCGCCCGCCGACCGGCCGTGTGGACGGCCTGCGGGCGCGGAGTGCCGGGTGCGCTCAGAACCGGACGGTCAGCGAGACGCTGGCGTTGCGGCCGGGCTGGCTGTAGGCGTCGACGAAGCTGCTGCTGGCGCCCAGGCCGCGCACATCGCTCCACCACCAGTACTTCTCGTCGAACAGGTTGAAGAGACCGGCCCGCAGCGTGACCATCTCGGATACCGTCCAATAGCCGGTCAGATCGACCACGGTGAAGGGGCCGGGGGTGAAGGGAATGGTGGCGCAGCCCGAGCCGCAGGAGGTGCGGGACTGAGCCTTGCCGGCCGAGCGGGTGACGGAGAGCTGGCCGCCGAAGCGGTCCTGCGGGTCCTGATAGGTCAGGCCGGCGACCAGCTTCACCGGATCGATGCTGTCCAGCGCCGTCTTGACCCCGTCCTGCTTGCTGTGGCCCCGGGCATAGGCGGCGGTGGCGATGCCGCCGAAGCCCGATTCCGACCGGTACTGGACCTTGGCCTCGCCGCCGGTGATCTTGACCTTGTTCAGATTGACATACTGGAACACGCCGGGATTGCCGGGTGTCAGATTGCCGGACACCTGCACCTGCTCGATGAAGTCGTCGTACCAGCCGGCGAAGCCGGTGGCGCTGGCGCTCCAGCCATTCCGGCGGAAGCGCAGCCCGCCCTCGATGGTCTCGCTGGTTTCCGGCTTCAGGTCCGGATTGGGCTCGGACCGGTAATTGAAGATGACGTTCTCGAATCCGTTATTGACCTGGGACGGGCTGGGCGCCTTGTAGCCCCAGGCATAGTTGGCGAACAGTCCGACCGCCGGCGTGACCCAGTAGACGCCGCCGATCTTCGGCGACACATGCCAGTCGCTGGCCTTGGCCGTCTCATAGGGGTAGAGCGGATCGTTGTCGTCCGGGTCGAGCCGGTAATAATCCAGCCGGACGGCGGGATAGAGCGACAGCGCCCCGTCCAGGGCGGTGATCTCGTCCTGCAGGTACAGACCGCCCAGCATGTAGTCGGTGTCGGGGAAGGCCTTGGTCGGGAAGCGCTCCCCCACCGGGGCGGTCACGCCGTCGCGCAGGCCCGTCTGGCGGGTCAGCGAGATGTCGCCGCCATAGCTGAGGCGGTGGGTGAGGGTCTTGCCCAGCGTCTGGCTGTTGGCCTCGACCGACAGGCCGCCGACCTTGTTCTTGAACAGGCTGTCGCGGGTGCGGTCGGCGGCGGTGGTGCGGTCCTCGGCCGAGAACTGCCGGACCTTGCCGTCCTGGTAATAGCCGGTCCAGTGCAGCGCCTCCAGCGCCACGGTGCCGGCACTGTAGAGGTGATCCAGGCTGACGCGGCTGCGGCGGGTATCGTCCTTGGCCGTCAGGTTGGCCACGGTGCCGGAACGGCCGCTCAGCACGTCCGTATCGGTGTCATGGTCCAGATAATCCACGGTCAGCCGGAAACGGTGGGCCTCGTTGGCATGGAACACCAGCTTGCCCAGCACGGAGTCCGAATTGATCTCCTGCGGGTTGGCCTTGGTGCGGTTGACAGTGGCGCTGTCGTTGCTGCCCTTGGTCTTCTGCTCTTCGCCGTCGCGGTGAGTGTAGGCCAGCAGCATCTCCCAGCGGCCGGCGCGGGCGGCGCTGAGCGCACCCATGCTCCAGCTGCTGTCGGCACCGGAATAGCCGACCCGCGCCTCGCCGTGCAGGGCCTCGCCGGTCTTCAGATAGTCGGCCGGGTCCTTGGTGACGAAGCTGACGGCGCCGGCCACGCCGTCGCTGCCATACAGGGCGGAGGTCGGGCCGCGCAGGATCTCGACCGATTTCACCAGATCCAGATCGGTGAAATCGCCGCGGCCGGTGGCCTGCGGGCCGAAGCTGAAGGCGTCCGGCGTGCGGATGCCGTCCACCTGGATCAGCACCCGGTTGCCTTCCAGGCCACGGATGGTGAAGCCGCTGTTGCCGTCGCGGCCGGTGGAGGCGCCGGCAGCACTGAAGCGGGCCGGGCTGTTGCGCACCGACACGCCGGGCTCATAGCGGACCAGATCCTTGATGTCGGTGACCAGATTGTCCTGGATTTCCCGCGCGTCGATGACGCTGACCGTGGCTGGTGCCTCGATCACCAGCTTTTCGCTGCGGGTGGCGGTGACTGTCACCTCCTCCAGCGACATCGCCGCCACCTGGGTCGGCGCCGGCGCGCCGGGGGGCGTCTGTTGGGCGGCGGCGGTCAGTCCCGTGACCAGAGGCCCTGTGAACACCAGCGGGAGCGTCGCCCGCAGCAGCTTTGCCTTCATCTCTGTCTACCCATTCTCGTTCCCGGTCCCCTTTCACCGAGGGGCTCAGCCCATTACGCGGAACAGCAAATGAGAGTCAATCTCATTTGCAATTGCAGGTCGGGACCGGTGGACGTCTCCGCCCGTCGGCCGGACCTGGGTCCCGGGTCCGGCCCAGCGGCTCTGCACCGGATGCAGGGGGCGGCTGTTGCGGCGTGAATCCCCTTGACCCGGACCCCGCCATGCCGCATTTGTCCGCCACCGATCGACGTCTGCAACCGTTCGGAACCGTGCTGGACGACATCCCGGCCCGGCCCCGCGGCGTGCGGACGCGTACCCGTTTCGGCCCCTGGTGGGCCGCGGCGCCCGTCGAGGGGGCAATTTCCGCCCGGTCCGCCTGTTGAAACCATCTGAAGACGGAGACATCCGATGTCGATCACGCCGGAGCGCAAGCAGACGCTCATCGAAGAGTACAAGACCAAGGACGGCGACACCGGTTCGCCCGAGGTCCAGGTTGCCATCCTGTCGGAGCGCATCAGCAATCTGACCGAGCACCTGAAGGCGCATGCCAAGGATTTCCACTCCCGCCGCGGTCTGCTGGTCATGGTCGGTCAGCGCCGTCGTCTGCTGGACTATCTCAAGGCCAAGGACCAGGGTCGCTATGACACCCTGATCCAGCGCCTGGGCCTGCGTCGCTGACGCCACACGCCGAAAGGGTGCCATCCTCCGTGACGTTCGACCTGTCCCCTCCCGTCCATACGGCCCCGGCTCCGCCGGGTGGGGACATGTTGTCGCCGGCGGGGCACCCGCGGCGGGCCGGAACCGGCCGGTAGCGGTCATGCGGCCGGACGGCCCGCCGGGACCCCCCCCGGCTGGCCGCTTCGCATTTCAGGAGGGGACTAACAGGCGGGGCGGCCGATCGAGCCCCGGCCCGGCGCCCAATCCGGGGTGTCTCGGGTTTCGGATGGAAGGAACGACGACATGTTCAAGGTTTTCCGCAAGGAGATGATGTGGGGCGGGCGCAAGCTCATCCTGGAGACCGGCAAGGTGGCCCGTCAGGCCGACGGCGCCGTGATCGCCACCTACGGTGACACCGTGGTGCTCTGCACTGCCGTGGCCGCCAAGGCTCCGAAGCCCGGCGTGGATTTCTTCCCGCTGACGGTGAACTACCAGGAGAAGGCCTTCGCCGCGGGCAAGATCCCCGGTGGCTTCTTCAAGCGCGAGGGGCGCCCGACCGAGAAGGAGGTGCTGACCTCCCGCCTTATCGACCGTCCCATCCGTCCGCTGTTCGCCGATGGCTACCGCAACGAGACGCAGGTCGTCTGCACCGTGTTGAGCCATGATCTGGAGAACGATCCCGACATCGTCTCCATGATCGGCACCTCGGCCGCTCTGACCATTTCCGGCGTGCCCTTCCTCGGCCCCATCGGCGCTGCCCGCGTCGGCTACAAGAACGGCCAGTACATCCTCAACCCGACCCTGGAACAGCTCGACGACACCGATCTGGAGCTGGTGGTCGCCGGCACGCAGGAAGGCGTGCTGATGGTGGAGTCCGAGGCGAAGGAGCTGTCCGAAGAGGTCATGCTCGGCGCCGTGATGTTCGGCCACAAGGAATTCCAGCCGGTGATCGACCTGATCATCGACCTGGCTGAGATGTGCGCCAAGGAACCCATGGACGTTCCGCCGCCGGCCTATGACCGCGCCGCGGTCAAGGCCCGCCTGAAGGACGTGGTCGGCGCCGACGTCAAGGCCGCCTACGCCATCACCGTGAAGCAGGAGCGGTACGCCGCCGTCGGCGCCGCCAAGAGCAAGGCTCTGGAGGCGCTGGTGGCCGAGGGCTTCGCCCCCGAGGCGGTCGCCACCGAGTTCAAGGAGTTGGAGAGCGACATCCTGCGCGGCTCGGTGATCGAGACCGGCAAGCGCATCGACGGACGCACCACCGTGGACATCCGCCCGATCGTGGCCGAGGTCGGCGTGCTGCCGCGCAGCCATGGGTCGTCCCTGTTCACCCGCGGCGAGACCCAGGCCCTGGTGGTTGCCACCCTGGGCACCGCCCAGGACGAGCAGATCGTGGACGCGCTGGAAGGCGAGTACCGCGAGAACTTCATGCTGCACTACAACTTCCCCCCGTACTCCGTGGGTGAAGCCGGCCGCATGGGCTCTCCGGGCCGCCGCGAGATCGGCCATGGCAAGCTGGCCTGGCGCGCCATCCATCCGCTGCTGCCGGCCAAGGAGCAGTTCCCCTACACCCTGCGCGTGGTGTCGGAGATCACGGAGTCCAACGGCTCCTCCTCCATGGCCACCGTCTGCGGCACCTCGCTGTCGCTGATGGATGCCGGCGTGCCGCTGCCCCGCCCGGTGGCGGGCATCGCCATGGGCCTGATCAAGGAAGGCGACAAGTTCGCCGTCCTGTCGGACATCCTGGGCGACGAGGATCACCTCGGCGACATGGACTTCAAGGTGGCCGGCACCGAGAAGGGCGTGACCGCGCTGCAGATGGACATCAAGATCACCTCGATCACCGAGGAGATCATGAAGATCGCCCTGGAGCAGGCCGCCAAGGGCCGCATCCACATCCTGGGCGAGATGGCCAAGGGCCTGTCCGGCGCCCGCGAGGCGGTGAACCAGAACGCCCCGCGCATCACCGTGATCAACATCCCCAAGGACAAGATCCGCGACGTGATCGGCTCCGGCGGCAAGGTGATCCGCGAGATCGTGGAGCAGACCGGCGCCAAGATCGACATCGAGGATGACGGCACCGTCAAGGTGGCGGCGGTCGACGGCAAGGCCGCCGAAGCCGCCATCAAGTGGATCAAGGGCATCGTGGCCGAGCCCGAGGTGGGCGAGATCTACGAGGGCAAGGTCGTCAAGGTCATGGACTTCGGCGCCTTCGTGAACTTCCTCGGCTCCCGCGACGGCCTGGTCCACATCTCCGAGCTGAAGAACGAGCGCGTGGCCAAGGTCACCGACGTGGTCAAGCAGGGCGACAGCGTGAAGGTGAAGGTCCTGGGCTTCGACGACCGCGGCAAGGTGAAGCTGTCCATGAAGGTGGTCGATCAGGCCACCGGCGAGGACCTGTCGAAGAAGAAGGACGAGGCGGCCGAGGGCTGATCCCCCGGACCGGATCATCCCGTCGCCGGGGTGATCTGGTCATCGCCGAGCCAACGACCCGCCGGTTGCGACCGGCGGGTTTTTCTTTGGCCGTTGGCCACGGCGCGCGGCCCCATGCGGTCGCGGCATGGCACCTGCGCCTATGCCGACGGATAGGATGTGACGGACTCCACACGGTCCGCCCCTTTTCTGCCCTATATAAGTCACATCCTCATGGCCGGTCGGTTCCCCGCCGGCACCACAACGATCCTCCCCCCATGTCCCCGCGTCTCCTTGCGGCGGCTCTGTCCGCTGTGTTCCTGTCCTTTTCCGCCGTTGCGGCGCCGCAGGACAGCCGTACCCTGCTGATCCTGTCCCGTGACGGGGCCTTCGCCGGCAATCTGGCCGCCCTGGCCGGTCGCCCTGTCCTTGTCGATGGCCGCGACAGCCAGGCCGACGCCTTGCTGCTGCGCCTGACCGAGGCCCATGGCTGGAGCCGGGACGACCGGGCCGGCTGGCGTACCGATGCCGATCTGGCCGCCGCTGCGCGGGCGGTCTGTGACGACAGGGCTGCCGCCCTGGTCGTCCTGGCGCAGCCGGGCGATGACGGGCTGGAGCAGGCCCTGACTACCTGTTCCTTCCGGGTCATCGATCTGGGCGATGCCGTCAGCCGCGGCTTCGTCGATACCAGCCCCGACCTCCGCCCCGCCGCCGTGGCCGATGACAGCTTCGGCACGCTGGTTCTGGGCGCGGCCACGCTGCGGCAGTTGCCGCAGCCCCAGATGGCGGCCCGCCGCGACTGAGCGGTGGCCCGCCCGCCGCGGGACCCTTGCCGTATCCGGCCCGTTGTGTCACCCCGAAGCTCTGATCCAGACGGGAGGGTGCCGATGAGTCTCGCCGCGCATGTCCGGGCCATGGCCCGCAACAACGCCGCCTCCAACCACCGGCTGCTGACCGCCTGCTGCGCCCTTGATCCGGCGGCCGTCGCCGCCCGGCGCACCAGCTTCTTCCCCTCGATCCGCGCCACCCTCAACCATATCCTCACGGTGGACTGGTACTATCTCGATGCGCTCACTGCCGGCGGCCGGGGCCTGTCCTGCTTCGAGCCGGAGGAGCCGTTCGCCGAGGTCGCCGCCCTGGCCGCGGCCCAGCGGGCCAGCGACCGGGACCTGGTGGCGTTCTGTGACAGTCTCACCGATGCCGCGCTGGAACGGCCGGTGCGCCTCGACCGAGGCCGCCGCGGCATCGAGCTGGAAACGGTGGGCACCGTGTTGCCGCATCTGTTCGTGCATCAGATCCATCATCGCGGCCAGGTCCATGCCATGCTGGCCGGGACCGAGGTGCGCCCGCCGCAGTTGGACGAGTTCTTCCTGTCCGCCGATGCCGGGTTGCGGGCCGCCGACTTGGCCGCCCTCGGGCTTGATGCGTGATGGGCTGCCCTTTGGGGGCGGGACGGGTTTCTTCAACCGCCTATTCCATTCATGGCTCGCAGCCGCGTCATGAAAGTGAAACATGACTTCTGTGACGAGCCGCACAGTTCCGCCGGGCCGGGGGGCGTAAGAAGGTTCCTGTCAGCCGGACGATGCCTCGACTTTAAGTCGAACCGACGGACTGACAAATACAGCCGTAGACTACAATCGGCTTTGGGGTGCGCATGTATGCGCCACAGCGTCGTGCACCCTTTAGGGAACCTGATTAGGAGAAACGTTATGTCCCGGATTGCTTCCGCTTTGTTCGGCGCTACGGCTCTGGTCGCCCTCTCTGCGACGCCGTCTCTGGCCGCGAGCGTGTTCGATGGCCCGTATGTCGGCGTTTACACCGGCTACAGCGATGCCGGCCTGGATGCCAAGACCACTGCCGGCAACTCCGACAAGTCCGTTGATGGCTGGGCTTTCGGCGGCTACGCCGGTTACGGCCGTACCTTCGACCGCTTCTACTTCGGCGGTGAGGGCGAGGTCGGCTACAACGACACCAACGGCAAGCTGAACACCGCCGGCATCAATGGCAAGATTGACGGCGATGTGACCTATGGCCTGTCGGCCCGTGCCGGTTACCTGGTGAGCGACACCCTGCTGGCCTATGGCCGCGTGGGCTGGGAGCGCAGCAAGTTCGAGCTGAAGGGCACCGCCGGTGGTGTCACCGGCAAGGACAATGTGGATCTGGACGGCATCCGCTTCGGCGGTGGCGTCGAGGCCGCGGTTCTGCCGAACGTGCTGGTGCGCGCCGAGTACACCTACACCAACTATGAGAACAAGGACTTCACCCTCGGCACCATCGCCGGCGAAGCCAAGCCGGACGAGAGCGCCCTGCGCGTGGGTGTGGCCTACCGCTTCTGATCCAGAGCGGTTCAGCTTTCCCTGCCGGTCCCATCCCCTCCCCGCCGGACCGGCAGGGATCAAAGCCCCGGTGCGCCCCCCGCGCCGGGGCTTTTTCTTTCCATGCGCGCGGGCCGCTCAGCCCTCGTTTCCCAGTTCCAGCGGCCGGTCGGCATGGCAGTCGCGGGCGGCGACCCGGTCCTGGATATAGCGCAGCAGCGCCATGCGGGCCGCCGCACGGTCCTTCACCTGCAGGATACCGTCCTTGGCCGGCCGTCCCTTGTCGTCATGGAAGGTCAGGCCGTTGCCGGCGGCGGATCCGGCCAGGCGGTGATCCTGACGCTGCTGGGGCGACTGGCATTCCACCAGCGCCAGCCGGGGCGCCTCGGTCCCCGACCGGACCAGGGCCACGAAGCCGTAGATGTAAAGCTCGTCTGCGCCGGCATCCGCCGGGGGCAGCTTCAGCGGACGGCCATCGACCGTCAGCGTGTGCGCCAGCGTCTCCACATCGGCCCGGTTCAGGCGGAGTTGGGCCAGATACAGGGCGCGGGCCTCGCCTTCCTCCACCCGCAGCCTGTCCAGCGGCGCGTCGCGCACGGTCTGTACCGCCACGCTGCCCACCCGCCCGGACGGTGTGGACAGCACATAGCGCACACCGCCCCGCAGTGCCTCCTCGCGGATGAAGACCATGTCGCCGGTGCCGCTGGGCACCTCGCGCTTCACCGCCATGGGGGGCAGGCGGTCGCCGGCGCCGATCAGGGGCACGGTGGTTTCCGCCACCGGGCCGGTGCAGGCGCCAAGCCCCATCATCCCCGCCACCCCGGCCACCAGCCCGGCTCGCTTCATGCCCTTCCGGCCCATGCCCCGACTCCCGCAGATCCCGCTCGTGCTTGCCGCGGAAAGCTACAACCCATCGGGGCGGCATTGCGACGGCTTTTCCAGAAGGGGGGCCGCCCGCGTCAGCGCGTCTTCCAGGTCCGGACCGGGCCGGTGTCGATGTGGGTGTGGCCGGTGGTGGGATAATAGGCGGCGCCGCCGCGCTGCATGGTCTTGGCGATCTCGGCCAGGGCGGCGCCGGGCAGGATCGGCACCTTGAAGTCGATGGCCTTGCCCTGCATGTGGAAGCTCTCGCGCGCGGCATTGCCGTTCTGCGACACCAGCTTGGCATTGGTCTGCGGCGAGCGGTAGCCGGAAGAGATCAGCACCTCGGTGCTGCTGGGCAGGCCGGTGCGGTACAGCAGATCGAACACGAAATCCATCAGCAGCGGGTCGGTGCGCGTGGTTTCGCCGGTGCTGCGGTCGCGCAGCAGCAGGTCGATCGTCTCCATGGCCCGGGGGTCGTATCCGCCATTGTGGTAATAGACCACGTCGGCCCGTTCCTTGCTCTGCGGGTGCACCAGCACCACACGGCGCACATCGGGCAGGGGCGGCAGCTCCGGGGCTTCCGGTGGCTGGGGCGCCCGGCTGGCGCAGGCGGACAGGAACAGGCAGGCGATCAGGACGAACAGACCGAGGCGCGGCACGGGCGGCGTCTCCCCCAGGATGCAGGCCGGACTCGGCCAGGGAACGGACCGGCCGAGACTACCACGAAGGGGGTGGGGCGTGGCAAAGCGGCCGGATGGGCCGCATGTCTGTCACCCCGGAACCGGGGGTCAGATCAGGGTGACGGTGCTGCCTTCCACCGCCACCAGGGTGCCGGGGCGGCGTGCCGCGGCCGCGGCACCGATGGCATCCAGATCGCCGTCACTGCGGCCGGGATCGTGGTGGAACAGATAGACCTGCCCCACCCCGGCGGCATCGGCCAGGCGCAACGCCTCCTGCCAGGTGGAATGGCCCCAGCCGATGCGGCGGCCATATTCCTCATCGGTGTAGGTGGCGTCGTAGATCATGACGTCGGCACCGCGCACCAGCGCCAGCACCCGCGGGTCCCGGCCCTCGGCCGGGTGCTCGGTGTCGGTGATGATGCAGAGGGAGCGGCCGCCATACTCGATGCGGTAGCCGGTGGCGTTGTTGGGATGGTTCAGCGGGGCCGTGCGCACGGTGACGCCGGGACGCGGGGTCAGCGTGTCGCCCGCCTGGAACTTGCTGAAGCGCAGATTGCTTTCGATGATGTTCAGCGGCACCGGGAACAGCGGCGCCGACATGAACTCGCGCAGCGCCTCCTCCAGCGGCATGTCCGGCCCCAGATGCCCTTCCCACAGGGTGAAGCGGTTGCAGCCCTGATAGGCCGGGGCGAAGAAGGGCAGGCCGACGATATGGTCGTAATGGGTATGGGTCAGCAGGATGTCGGCATCCAGCGGCTGCTCCTTCAGCAACTCGTCCCCGAAGGCGCGCAGGCCGGTGCCGGCATCGACGATCAGCAGATGCGGACCACAGCGCACTTCCAGGCAGGGGGTGTTGCCGCCATAGCGGGCCGTATCCGGACCCGGCGCCGCGATGCTGCCGCGGACCCCGCGGAACCGCAGGTAAAACCCCCCATCAGCCACCAGCCCATCCCCCCTTTTCGTGTCTGGCGCCGGCAGCGTGGCCCCAAGGGCCGCGCCTTGTCGAGCCTTTGTTGATCTGAACGGTGGAACGGGCGCTATGGCGGCATGGCGGCCGGACCGGGCCGCGGGCGCCCGGTTCCCGCCCGGAACCGGCGGGTTGCGGTCATTCCCCGCCGGGGCGGAGCGGACGACGGTGCGGCCACCGGCGGAAACCGGGTGATGGGGGAATGCTGCGGCGGGGTCTGCCGCCGGGACCGGGCAAAGGCGCCCCCGGTCGAGGGGGATGCGGCATGGGGCGACACCGCAGACTCGACCGGGGGCGTGGGCTCCCTTGCCGCTCGGATCTGCCATGGGGTAGGTGGGCTGCAGATCCGGACCGCACTTCGGTTGGGCTCCCGTGCGGCCAGCGACATGCCTTTTACGCCGCACCAATGGAATCCCTGTCGCGCTCGCCCGAACTTTTTTCCATCCCCCCGTGCGGCATGGTCAGTGGCTCAGCACCTGGCTCAGGAACAGCCGGGTGCGCTCGTTGCGCGGATCGGCGAACAGCTGCTCCGGCGGGGCCACCTCAACGATCTCGCCCCGGTCCATGAAGACGATGCGGTCGGCCACCCGGCGGGCGAAGCCCATCTCGTGGGTGACGCAGAGCATGGTCATGCCGCCCTCGGCCAGATCCACCATCACGTCCAGCACCTCCTTGACCATCTCGGGATCGAGTGCGCTGGTGGGTTCGTCGAACAGCATGATCGACGGGTTCATGCACAGCGCGCGGGCGATGGCCACGCGCTGCTGCTGGCCGCCGGACAGCTGGCCCGGATATTTGTCGGCCTGTTCGGGGATGCGCACCCGCTCCAGGAACCTGCGGGCCAGGGCCTCGGCCTCGCTTTTCGGCATCTTCTTCACCCAGACCGGGGCCAGGGTGCAGTTCTCCAGCACCGTCAGGTGGGGGAACAGGTTGAAGCTCTGGAACACCATGCCGACATCGCGGCGGATGGCGTCGATATGCTTGATGTCGTTGTCCAGCGGCACGCCATGCACGCGGATGCTGCCGGCCTGATGCTCCTCCAGCCGGTTGATGCAGCGGATCAGCGTGGATTTACCGGAGCCGGAGGGACCGCAGATGACGATCTTCTCCCCCTTGGCTACGGACAGGCTGACATCGCGCAGCACATGGAAGGCGCCATACCATTTGTTGACGCCGTCCAGCTCGATGATGGGCTCGCCCGGATGGGCCTCGCGCGCAGGCATGCTCACCGCCGTCTCCCCTTGGACAGTTGCGCCTCCAGATGCCGGCTGTACCGGGACAGGGCGTAGCAGAAGATGAAATAGATCACGGCCACGAACAGATAGGCCTCGCGGTAGAAACCGCGCCAGGCCGGGTCGGTCAGGGCCGATTTGGCCGCGCCCAGCAGGTCCAGCAGGCCGATGATGACCACCAGGCTGGTATCCTTGAAGAAGCCGATGAAGGTGTTGACCAGCGGCGGGATCACCAGGGCCAGGGCCTGGGGCAGCACGATCATGCGCGTGCGCTGCCAATAGCTCAGCCCCAGGGCGCTGGCCGCTTCCACCTGACCCTTGGGAATGGCCTGCAATCCGCCGCGCACCACCTCGGCCAGATAGGCGGCGGCGAACAGCACCAGCCCGATCTGGGCCCGCAGCAGCTTGTCCACCGTCACATCCTGCGGCAGGAACAGCGGGATCATGACGCTGGCCATGAACAGGATGCTGATCAGCGGCACTCCGCGGACCAGCTCGATATAGACGGTGCACAGCGCCCGGAACACCGGCATCGCGCTGGTGCGGCCCAGGGCCAGCAGCACGCCCAGCGGAAAGGCCAGCCCCAGGCCGACCACGGACAGGCCCAGCGTCAGCGGCAGCCCGCCCCAGAGATAGGTGGGCACCGTCTCCAGCCCCAGCACGCCGCCCTGCATCAGCAGGCCGGCCAGCAGCAGGACCACGGGCCACAGCAGCAGCAGCGGCCGGCCCCAGAGCCGGCGGTCGGCGCTGCCCAGCAGCAGGCCCACCACCAGCAGCATGGCCAGGGTCGGGCGCCAATGCTGCTCCACGGGATAGGTGCCGAACAGGCTGAAGCGCCATTTCTCCGCCACGAAGGCCCAGCAGGCCCCGGCGCCCTCGGCCCGGCAGGCGGCGGCATCGCCGCTCCACACCGCATGGCCCACCAGCCAAGCCGCCAGCCCCGGGACCAGGGTCCAGGCGGCAGCGAGGATCAGCAGCGTCAGCAGGCTGTTGTACCAGGTGGAGAACAGGTTGCGCCGGACCCAGTGCAGCGGGCTGGACCGCAGAGCGGCGGGGGGCGGCAGGGCGGGGCGGTCCATGCTCAGCGCTCCACCAGCTTGATGCGGGCATTGTACCAGTTCAGCAGCGCCGACAGGGCCAGGCTGATGCTGAGATAGACGATCATGATGGCGGCCACGCCCTCCACCGCCTGACCCGTCTGGTTCAGGGTGGTGTTGGCCACCGAGACGAAATCGGGATAGCCGATGGCCACTGCCAGCGAGCTGTTCTTGGTCAGGTTTAGGAACTGGCTGGTGACCGGCGGGATGATGACCCGCAGCGCCTGGGGCAGCACCACCAGCCGCAAGGTCTGGCCGCCGGACAGGCCCAGCGCGTGGGCCGCCTCGGTCTGTCCCCGCGCCACGGCCAGGATGCCGCTGCGCACGGTCTCGGCGATGAAGGCGGCGGTATAGGTGACCAGACCGAACAGCAGGGCGGCGAATTCCGGCGTCAGGGTTACGCCGCCGGTGAAGTTGAAGCCCTGCAGCCGCGGCGTATCCAGCCCGGCTCCGCCGAAGGCCAGCAGCACCAGCAGCGGCAGCCCGAGGATCAGGCCCAGGCCGATGGGCAGCATGGGCAGGCGGCGGCCGGTGCTGGCCTGCCGTCCGCGGCTTACGGCCGACAGAACCAGCGTGACCACGATGCCCAGGGCGAAGGCTGCGGCCATCCAGGACCAGGCCGGATCATCGGCCGGGGCCGGCAGCTTCAGCCCGCGGTTCGACAGGAATACGTCCGGCAGCAGGGTCAAGGCCTGCCGCGGCCCCGGCAGCCCTTCGGTGATGATGGCGTACCAGAAGAACAGCTGCAGCAGCAGCGGCACGTTGCGCAGCGACTCCACATAGGCGCCACACAGCCGGGACACCAGCCAGTTGCCGGACAGGCGGCCGATGCCGATCAGTGTGCCCAGCAGCGTGGCCAGCACGATGCCGAGGGCGGACACCTTCAGTGTGTTCAGCAGGCCGACCAGATAGGCGCGGGCATAGGTGTTGGTCGGGCCATACTCGATCATCCGTTCTTCGATGGCGAAGCCGGATTCGCGGCCGAGATAGCCGAAGCCCGAGGCGATGCCCAGCCGGCCCATGTTCTGCAGCGTATTGTGCAGCAGGGTCCAGCCGGCCAACAGCACCAGCGCCCCCACCAGCAGCTGCCAGAGCAGGGCCCGCAACCCCGGATCGTTCAGCGACAGCGGCCGGGACCGGGGCGGGGCCAGGAGTGTGGATCGAGGGCCGGATTGGGGCGGCGTCATCGACGTCATGTTTCCCCTTCAACGTGCGGCGGTTCGGGCGGATCCGTCTGAACCGACCGCACGGAAACGAACAGGCCGGGCCGTCCGGTGTTGCGATGGGGACGGCCCCTCGGTGCCGGTTGGCGCCTCAGCGGATCGGCGGGGCGTACATCAGACCGCCATTGGTCCACTGGGCGTTCAATCCGCGCTCCAGCTTCAACGGCGAACCCTTGCCCACATTGCGCTCGAACATCTCGCCATAATTGCCGACGGCCTTGATGGCGCGCAGGGCCCACTGGTTGTCCAGCCCCAGCATCTTGCCCATGTCACCGGTCACGCCCAGCAGGCGCTGGACATTGGGGTCGGTGTTCTTGGTTTGCTGGTCCACATTGGCGGCGGTGATGCCCCGCTCCTCCGCTTCCAGCAGGGCATACAGCGTCCAGGTGGCAATGTCCTTCCACTGGTCGTCGCCATGGCGCACCACCGGGGCCAGCGGCTCCTTGGAGATCCGCTCGGGCAGGATCACGTAATCGTCGGGCTTCGGCGCCACCGAGGCGCGCACGCCCGCCATCTGCGACTCGTCCGAGGTGAAGGCGTCGCAGCGGCCGGCGAAGAAGGCGGCCAGCAGCTCGTCCAGCTGCTCGATGACCACGCCCTTGAATTTCAGATTGTTGGCGCGGAACCAGTCGGCCAGGTTCAGTTCGGTGGTGGTGCCGGTCTGCACGCAGATGGTGGCGCCGTCCAGCTGCTTGGCGCTGGTCACGCCCAGCGCCTTGTTCACCATGAAGCCCTGGCCGTCATAATAGACCGGCGGCAGGAAATTCAGGCCCTGGGCATCGCGGGTCAGGGTCCAGGTGGTGTTGCGCGACAGGATGTCGATCTCGCCCGATTGCAGCGCGGTCAGGCGCTGCTGCGCCGTCAGCGGCACATAGCGGACCTTGTTGGCATCGCCCAGCACGGCGGCGGCCACGGCCTTGCACACATCCACGTCCAGCCCGGTCCACTTGCCCTGGCTGTCGGGGTTGCTGAATCCGGCAAGACCGGTGTTGACGCCGCAGAGCAACTGGCCGCGGCCCTTCACGGTGTCCAGCGTCGTCGCGGCGGAGGCGGTGCCGGACAGGCCGGCGGTGGTCAGCAGAAACAGGCAGACTCCTGCCCGGCGCGCCCAATGGCGAAGTGTCATGGTCCCGGCTTCCCTGTTGCGCCGCATCGGCCGCGGCGTCGCACGTTTCATCCCGGCCGTTGACCGACCGTCGATTTCTGCCGGCCAGTAAATCACCAGCCGCCGGGCAGGGACAACCCCGAATCCCCATAACTGCCGGGGCTGTCTCGCCAAATCCGGCCTCAGCGGATGCCCAGACGGGCCAGGAATTCTCCCGATTCGTAATAGGCCGGCACCTCGAACCAGCGGCCGGTGCGACGAATGAACAGGGGGCCATGCCCGGACAGGGCGGCGTCCTCGTCGCCGCCCTCCGCATACCAGGCGGACTGGTAGGGGAACAGCCAGCCCTCCTCGAACGTCACCACCTGCTGTTCCAGCAGCAGCAACGGCCCCGTGGTCTCGCTCTGGCGTTCGGCGATCAGGCGCAGGGCCAGGGCGCGGGCGGCGGTGAAATCCAGCATGGCACTCCGTTCCTTCAGGCGGCCCTGGTGCGGGTGATCCAGGCGTCCACGGTCTCCTCCAGCACCGAGAGCGGCAGGGCGCCGCCCCGCAGCACCACGTCGTGGAAGGCGCGCAGGTCGAAGCGGCCGCCCAGCGCCGTTTTCGCCTTCTGCCGCAGCTCCAGGATCTTCAGCATGCCGACATAATAGCTGGTGGCCTGGCCGGGGCTGACGATGTAGCGGTCGACCTCGCGTTCGGCCAGATCGCGGCCCAGCGGGGTGTTCGTGGTCATGTAGTCGATGGCCTGCTGCCGGGTCCAGCGCTTGGCATGCAGGCCGGTGTCCACCACCAGCCGGGCGGCCCGCCAGATCTGGGCGTTCAGCCGGCCGAAATCGGCATAGGGGTCCTGATAGAACCCGACTTCCTTCGGCAACCGCTCGGCATAAAGGCCCCAGCCTTCGATATAGGCGCCGAAGAAGCTGAATTTGCGGAAGCTGGGCACATCCTCCAGTTCCTGGGCGATGGCGATCTGCATGTGATGGCCGGGGATGCCCTCATGATAGACCACGGCATCCACCGCCCATTTCGGCACCTCGCGCATGTTGCTGAGGGCGGCGTAGAAGATGCCCGGGCGCGAGCCGTCCAGGGCCGGCTGGTTGTAGAAGGCCGGCGGCGCCGATTTCTCGCGGTAGGCCTCGACCCGCTTCACCACCAGCGGCGCCTTGGGCTTGGTCAGGAACAACTCGTCCAGCTTGGGCCGGAAGGCGTCGACGACGGCGTTGCACTGCTGGATATAGGCGGCCCGGCCCTCGATGGTGTCGGGATAGAAGAAGCGCTCGTCGGTGCGGACGAACTGGAAGAAGGCCTGCAGATCGCCCTGGAAGCCGACCTTGGCCATGATGCCGCGCATCTCGGTCTGCAACAGCGCCACATGCTCCAGCCCCAGCGCATGCACCGCCTCGGGCGCCAGCTCCGTGGTGGTGGCCTGGCGCACCTTGTCCCGGTAATAGGCCGCGCCGTCCGGCAGCTTCCAGACGCCGTCCTCGTCCGTGGCCTTGGCCTGCAGGTCCGCCGCCAGCGCCCCGAGCCGCTCATAGGCCGGCTTCACGGTCCCGGTCAGGATGCGGCGGGCCTGGGCGATCAGGTCGCCCTTCTGCGGGGCGGGAATGTCCAGGGGGGCGATCTTGGCCTTGAAATCGGCCAACAGGCTGCTGTCGGGCCCGTCATCGAACGGGGCGCCGGTGACCACGGCGCGGATGTCCGGGATCAGCTTGGCGAAGCTGAATTTCGGCGGGATCACGCCCAGGGCGGCGCTGGCCCGGGCATTGTCCATCACCTGGTCCAGCACGGCGGCGATGCCGGCCAGCCGGGCCAGATAGGCACGGGCGTCGTCCAGCGACTGCACCTTGTGCACATTGATGAGATAGGTGGGCAGGCCGGTATGCTCACCGCCCAGATGGTTCAGCGGATAATCGTGCCGGCGCCATTTCTCCG
Source organism: Oleisolibacter albus (assembly GCF_003336875.1). GTDB lineage: Bacteria > Pseudomonadota > Alphaproteobacteria > Azospirillales > Azospirillaceae > Niveispirillum > Niveispirillum album. The sequence continues at coordinate 103,813 of NZ_QGNJ01000002.1, forward strand.
CCTCCAGCTGGCGCTCGGCCTGCTGCTCGAACACGCGCACATTCAGCCGGGCCGCCTCGGGCAGGCGGGCGGGGTCCCAGTTGGCGCGCAGATAGGCCAGGGCGGCGCGGGTCCGCGCCAGCCGGGCGTCGTCGGCCGCGTCGGACTGGTCATCCCACTTGTCCATGTTGGTCTTGCGGCCGAGCTGGCCCTGGAACTGCGGGCTGGCCTGGACACCGGCCTCGAACACCTCCTCGAAGAAGGCGTGCAGGGCGGCGGTATCGCCCTTGTCCTTGGGCTGGGCCGCGTCGCTGGGCGTCAGCGGACCCGGCAGCGGCAGGAATTGGGCCAGGGCCGGCTTGGTCTGGCCCAGACCGGTCAGGGCCAGCCCGGCCAGGGCGGTGGAACAGGCCAGCATCTGCCGGCGGCTGAAAGCATGCATCGGTTTTTCCCTGTTCTGTTTGTTCTTATCTGCGCGGCCGCTGTGGGCGCGGCTCGCCATTCCGGATCAGGCCTTCCTCTGCCGGATCCATCCCTCCACCGTCTCCTCCAGGACCGGCAGCGGTACGGAGCCGTGGCGCAGCAGGGTATCGTGGAAACCCCGGATGTCGAACCGGGGACCCAGGGCCGTGCGGGCGTGCTCGCGCAGCTCCAGGATCTTCAACAGGCCCAGACGGTAGGCGCAGGCCTGGCCGGGGAAGACGATGTAGCGGTCCACCTCCCGCTCCGCCACCTCGGCGGTGAAGGCGGAATTGGCGGTGAAATAGTCGATGGCCTGCTGCCGGGTCCAGCGCTTGACATGGATGCCGGTGTCCACCACCAGCCGGATGGCCCGCCACAGCTCGAAGGTCAGGCGGCCATAGTCGGCATAGGGATCGGTGTAGAAGCCCAGCTCCTTGGGCAGGCGCTCGCTGTAGAGCGCCCAGCCCTCGATATAGGCGTTGTGGCCGTCGAAGCGGCGGAAGGCCGGCAGGTCCGTCATCTCCTGGGCCAGGGCCATCTGCAGATGGTGGCCGGGGATGCCCTCGTGGAAGGCCAGCACCTCCATTTGCCATTTCGGCATTTCCCGCAGGCGGGAGAGGTTGATGAAATAGATGCCGGGGCGCGAGCCGTCGGCGGCCGGCGGGCTGTAGCGGGCCAGGGTCTCGCTGGCTTCGCGGTACAGCTCGAAGCGGCGGGCCACCAGATCCGTCTTCGGCAGCAACCCGAACTGGCTGCCCAGCACGGCCTTGACCCCGGCCAGGATGCGCTCGGCCCCGGCCAGATAGGCGGCCCGGCCCTCATCCGTGTCGGGGAAATAGAAGCGCGGGTCCTCCTTCAGGAAGGCGTGGAACTCGCGGACCGTGCCCGTGAACCCGGTGGAGTCCTGGATGGCCTGCATCTCCTTCTGCAACGCGGCCACATGGGCCAGCCCCAACGCATGCAGGGCCTCCGGCTCCAGATCCAGGGTGGTGTGGCGCTTCAGGCAGGAGCGGTAATAGGCCAGCCCGTCCGGCAGTTTCCAGATGCCGTCATCGTCGCTGGTGCGCTGGCGCAGACTGTCGAAACAGGCGGCCAGCCGCTGCCAGGCCGGGGCGAAATCGCGGGCCAGGGCGGTCCCCGCTTCGGCGACCAGGGCCGTCCTCTCCGCCTCCGGCAGGTCCAGCGCCTTGACCCGGCGGGTGAATCCAGCCAGCAGGGCGCTGTCCTCCGGCCCATCGCCGAAGGGGCGGCCGGTCAGCACGGCGCGCGTGGCCTCCAGCGTCTTGTCCACGGAGAATCGGGGCGGGATGACGCCGCGGGCGGCCCGGATCTCCAGCGCCTCCATCAGCTGGTCCACGGCAGCGGGCACGCCGCGCACGCGGGCGATCCAGGCGCGGGCCAGATCGGGGCTGCTGGCGGGATGCACGCTGGACAGCATGTCGACGATGCTGCCGTGGCGGCCGTTGAAATGCTCGGCCGGATAGCTGTTCAGGCTCCAGCGGAAGCCGTCCAGACGGTCCAGCGCCCGGTATTCGAACAGGTGCCGGTTCAACCGTCCGGCCGGCGACAGACGGGCCGGGTCGAAGGCGCGGATCTGGCCCAGATGCGCCTCGGTCATGCGGGCCTCTTCGGCCTCGGCGCGGGGGGAGATGTCGTCCCAGGCATCATGCGGGCCGGGCAGTCCCAGCCAGGTCCGGGTTTCAGGGTGGCGTGCCACCTCCTGCTCGAAGGCGGCCTGGACGAAATCCAGCAGCCGCTTGTCTTCCGCCGTGCTGGCGGCGAAGGCCGGCCATCCGGCCAGGGCCGCGGCCCCCAGCCCGCCGCTGCCGGCCAGGAATCCCCGCCGCGAAATGGACCCGGACATGATCTGCCCCTTTTCCTGTTCCATGCTCGGTTCGCCGCCTGTTCCGGCAGCTGTTCTGGGGGGAAGCCTAAGCCCCCACCGGGCGGCGGGGCAAGCCGCCCGGGACGGGCGTGCGTCCGGACGGCATAGAACCGCATCCGGCCGGCACCATCCGCCCGGCTTTACAGCGGCGCCGGTGCCGCCTATCGAAAAGCTCTCCGCAACAGAGGCGTCCCCGGCGCCGTGTGCGCATGTCCGTCACCCCCGCCACCCTTTCGTTCCCACCCCTGCCGCCGCAGCGTCCGCCTGCCGCCACTCCGTGCGGCGTCCGCATCCGCCCGGTCCGGGACGGGACGCCCGACCTCCAGGCCCTGACCTTTCCCCGTTTCCGTCCGTTGCTGGAGCCCGGCAAGGTGCTGCCCGACACGGCCCTGATGCTGGTGGCGGAGCGGGCGGAACAGGAGAATGGTGCTGGGGAGGGGCCGCTCGGGCTGGTCTATGTCCACCGCCCGGCCCGGCAGGACCAGGCGGCCCATCTGATGTCGCTGGCGGTGCGGCCGTCCCGCCGCCGCCTCGGCATCGGCCGGGCCCTGCTGGCGGCGGCGGAGCAGGCGGTGGCCGCCCATCCGGCGCTGATCACCGGCTATTCCGATGATCTGCGGGCGCGGGCGGCGTTCGAGTCCTTGCTGGACGGGCAGGGGTGGGCGCCGCCGACCCTGTACCGGGTGCGCCTGCGCGGCATCGCCGGCTGGGCCGATGCCGCCGCCGCGGACTGGCAGCCGCTGCTGGCGCGGCTGGCCCAGGGGGGGCTGGCCCTGGAGGATTGGAGCCATGTCGGCCCGGCGGACCGGGAGGCGATGCAGGCCCTGCTGGACAGCGGCGCTGTCCGCGCCGATTTCAGCCCTTTCCCCCTGGAAGCCTGGCATATCCCGGCCCTCACCCTGGTCATCCGCCAGCAGGGGCGGGTGGTGGGATGGGTCCAGGGCCTGCCGGGGGAGGACCCGGCCAGCGTCTGCTATGTCAACGGGGCCATCCATCCCGGTCTGGCCCGCAGCGGCGCCCTGATCGCGGCCATCGTCGATGTCTGTCGCCGGCAGGCGGCCAGCCTGGGGCCGCACTCCGTCTGCGTCTGGCAGACCGATGCCGACAATATGGCCATGCAGCGCTTCATGGAGCGGCATCTGGCGCCGCGCCGCACCCACCTGCTGAAACATGACCGCTTCTATGAACGGCGGAAGCGGCTGGACGGCAGCGCCGAAGCCCGGTGACCGCTCACGATCACCGGGAGCGGGGATCAGAACCCGGCATAGACCCGGTCGAGATCGGCATCGTCGAAGGCGTAGGTCGTGTTGCAGAACTCGCAGGAGACCTTGACCTTGCCGTCCTCGCGCAGATCGTCCAGCTCGGTCCGCTCGATGGAGCGCAGCGCCGTGCTGACCCGCTCGCGTGAGCAGCGGCAGCCCGGGCGCAGTTCCCGGCGCTCATGCACCCGCGGCGCTTCTTCATGGAACAGGCGGTAGAGCAGCGTGTTGGCCGGCAGGGCCGGGTCCAGCAGCTCGGCCTCCGCCACCGTGTTCAGCAGGATGCCGGCGCGGTTCCAGTCCTCCTCGCTGTTGCCGGGCCGGTAATCCGCGAACAGGCCGGCATCCTCCGGCGGCAGGGTCTGCAGCATGACGGCGCCGCCCACCCATTTGCCGTCCGCGTCCTTGCCCACGGCCGAGCGGATGGCCGAGGCCAGCTGCTCCGACTGGCGGAAATAATGGCGCACGGCGGCGGACAGGTCGGCGCCGCGCAGCTCCACGATGCCCTGATAGCGCTCGGTGTTCTCGCCCTGGTCCACGGTGAAGGCCAGATAGCCGCTGCCCAGCAGCGACCCCAGGTCGGCCTGGAAGCCCTTGTGCGACTGCTGCTCGGTCAGCCGGTCCTGGTCGAAGCGGGCATAGCCGCGCAGATCGCCGACGCTGGTGACATCGGCCACGGTATAGGCCACCGGGCCGTCGCCCTTGGTCTGCAACGTGAAGATGCCGTCATATTTCAGTGCCGCCGCCAGGGTGGCGGCCAGCAGGATGGTCTCCGCCAGCAGGCGGGCCACCGGCTCGGGATAGGCGTGCCGGGTCAGGATCTCGTCCAGGGCCGGACCCAGCCGGACCAGCCGGCCGCGCAGGGCCGACCGTTCCAGCAGGAAGGGCTGGACGATGTCGGTATCGGAAGTCACGGGATCGGTGTCGCGGCGGGGCTTGCCCGCCGCTCCGCTGAGGTCGGTCATGGGGTGAGGCACCAGTTGAGAATGCCCTTCTGGGCGTGCATGCGGTTCTCCGCCTCGTCCCAGATGACCGATTGCGGCCCATCCATGACGGCGGCGGACACCTCCTCGCCGCGGTGGGCGGGCAGGCAGTGCATGAATATGGCGTCGGAACTCGCCAATCCCATCAACCGTTCGTTGATCTGATAGGGTTTCAGCAGGGCGTGCCGGCGTTCGGCATCCTTGTTGTGCATGCTGACCCAGGTATCGGTGACCATGGCGTGGGCGCCGGCCGCCGCTGCGTCCGGGTCGCGGGTGACATGCACGCGCCCGCCTTCGGCGGCGACCCAGGCCATGGTCTTGGCCGAGGGTTCCAGCTCCTGCGGACAGGCGATGCGCAGCTCGAAATCGAAGCGCACGGCGGCGTGGATCCAGCTCTGGCAGACATTGTTGGCGTCGCCGGTCCAGCACACGGTCTTGCCCTGGATCGGGCCGCGATGTTCCTCGAAGGTCAGGATGTCGGCCATGATCTGGCAGGGATGGCTGACATCGGTCAGGCCGTTGATGACCGGGACCGTTGCCGCCTCGGCCAGCTCATGCACCTTGGCCTCGTCGTTGGTGCGCAGCATGATGATGTCGACGAAGCGCGACAGCACGCGGCCGGTATCGGCGATGGTCTCGCCATGGCCCAGCTGGATCTCCTTGCCGGTCAGGGTGATGACCTCGCCGCCCAGCTGGCGCATGCCCACCTCGAAGCTGACGCGGGTGCGCGTGCTGGGCTTTTCGAAGATCAGGGCCAGGGTCTTGCCGCGATAGGGCTGGGGGTGGTCCTTGGCGTGCTTCAGGGTCAGGGCACGATCCAGGATGGCACGCAGCGTGGCCGTGTCGTACTGGTGGATGTCCAGGAAATGCCGGACGGGGCTGGCCGCGCTCATTGGCTGAACTCCTTGCAGGTCTTCTCGAGGATGGCCAGGGCGGCCTCGACTTCCTCCGTTCCGATGATCAGCGGCGGCAGGATGCGGATGACATTGTCGGCGGCGCCGACGACCAGCAGGCCGTTGGCGCGCAGGCGGTTCACCATCTCCGTGTTGGGAACCACGCATTTCAGGCCCAGAAGCAGGCCCTTGCCGCGGGTTTCGGCCAGAACGCCGGGATAGCGGGCGACCAGATCGTCCAGCCGCCCCTTCAGCACGGCGCCGATCTCCTGCACATGCTCCAGGAAGCCGGGCCGGGTCACCACGTCCAGCACGGCATTGCCCATGGCCATGGCCAGGGGATTGCCGCCGAAGGTGCTGCCATGGGTGCCGGGCACCATGCCGATGGCGGCCTTCTCGGTGGCCAGGCAGGCCCCCATGGGGAAGCCGCCGCCGATGCCCTTGGCGATGCACATGATGTCCGGGGTGATGCCGGCCCATTCATGGGCGAACAGCTTGCCGGTGCGGCCCACGCCGGTCTGGATCTCGTCGAAGATCAGCAGCAGGCCGAACTCGTCGGCGGTGGCACGCAGGCCGCGCAGATAGTCCTCGCTGCCGGCGCGGATGCCCCCCTCGCCCTGGATCGGCTCGACCAGGATGGCGGCGGTCTTGTCGGTGATGGCCCGGCGCAGCTCATTGAGGTTGCCGAAGGCCACCTGGTCGAAGGTGTCCAGCAGCGGACCGAAGCCGCCCACCATCTTCTCGGTCGGGGCGGCGGCGATGGCCGTGGTGGTGCGGCCATGGAAGGCGCCGCTGGCGACGATGAAGCGGGTCTTCTCGGGATGGCCGGTGTCATGCTGGTACTTGCGTGCCACCTTGACCGCCAGCTCCCACGCCTCCACGCCCGAATTGGTGAAGAACATGGTGTCGGCGAAGGTCAGATCGGTCAGCCGGGCGGCCAGCGTCTCCTGACCGGCCACCCGGAACAGGTTCGACACATGCCAGAGTTTCTGCGCCTGCTCGGTCAGCGCCTGCACCAGAGAGGGATGGGCATGCCCCAGGGCGTTGACGGCGATGCCGCTGGTGAAGTCCAGATATCGTCGGCCCGTGACATCCCAGAGCCAGGCGCCTTCGCCCCGCTCGAACACCACGTCGACGCGGGAATAGGTGGGCATCACGACTGGGATCACGGAACCACTCCTTCAATGGTCCTGCACGGGAGGGAAAGCCAGGGACTCCCGCGGGAAAAGAGGCGACTATTGTGCGCTGCCGCGACCCTGTCAACGCAGGCCGGCGCATGCCACCATCAAGCCGCAGCGGGGCGGGGGAAGAAGCGTTGCGGTTTTACCCCGTTCGGCTTATCAATGAGCGCGAAACGACCGGCCCGCGCGGGGGGCGGAACGGGCTGCCGGGGATCGTTGCGGCAACGCAACCATGCCGGTGCCGGACTGCCGTTGCCAGCGCGTTCGCCGCCCGAGCGGAGAGCATGCTGCGATGAACGACATTCTTGACCCGCGCTCCTTCCAGCGCCCCGGCCTGAACAGCGTGGCCGAGCCTGTGGTCAGCGATCCCTCCACGGGCGGTATCACCACCATTTCCGCCGAGGCCCGGATCGAAGGGGCCAAGATCTCCCATTGCCACACGCTGCATGTGGCCGGCCGTCTGGTCGACGTCACCCTGACCGAGATCAAGGTGCTGGAGATCGCCGAAGGCGGCCATGTGGAAGGAACGGCCAAGGTGGAGAGCATGCGCGTCTCCGGCCGGGCCACCGGCACCCTGGAAATCACCGGCACCCTGTCGGTGGGGGAAACGGGCGTGGTCGACGGCACCATCCGCTATGGCCGCATCGCCATCGCCGATGGCGGCAGCGTCACCGGCACCCTGCAGACCGGCGCCGCGCCGCAGTAATTCATCTTGCCGTAATCCTGCCGCCGTCAATCCGGTCGCGGTAATCGGCGCGTCTTGACCGCGCCGCCCGGAAACGCCGGGGGCCGGAGGGTCCGCCACCTGGCTGCGCAGGCCACGGGGGCGCGGGACAAGGCAGGACGGCCCGCATCGGCGGGCCGTCTTTTTTGCTGTGTGGATGTGCCTGTATGGGCCGTCCTGTATGGGGCCGTCAGCGCCCCAGCATGCCGCTTTCGATCACCCCGTCGATGACGAACTGGCAGGCCAGCGCCGTCAGCAGGATGCCCAGCACGCGGTTGATGACGTTGATGCCGGTGACGCCCAGCAGCCGGCTGACCTCGCCGGCGAACAGCAGCGTCAGCAGCGTGCCCAGCAGCACGGCCGCCAGCACGCCCAGCACGATCACCTCCGACAGCAGGTCGCCGTTGGCCCGTCCCATCAGCAGCACGGTGGAGGTCATGGCGCCCGGACCGGCGATCAGCGGGATGGCCAGGGGGAAGACGGAGATGTCGGCCCGGTGCCGGGCTTCCTGCTTCTCGTCCTCGGTGGCGGTGCGCAGGCCGCTTTCGCGGGCGAACACCATGTCGATGGCCACCAGCAGCAGCAGGATGCCGCCGGCGATGCGGAAGGCGCCGACGCCGATGCCCAGGGCCCGCAGCAGGATATCGCCGACAAAGGCGAACCCGAACAGCAGCCCGGCGCCGATCAGCACGCCCTTGATGGCGGTGCGGCGGCGATAGGCCGGGTCCATGCCCGCCGTCAGCCCGGCGAACATCGGACCCAGCCCGATCGGATCGATGGTGACGAAGAAGGCGATGGCGGTGGTCAGGATCAGGTCGGTCATGTAGGCAACTACCCCTTGATAGGGCGCCTACCTAACCCACGCCTCCCGTCACGGCAATCTGACCGTGCGGTTGGCGGCCCTGCCATGTCCGCCGCGCACACGGCACCATCAGGGAGGCGCCGCCCGGGCGGGCGGAACCGGCCCGGCGCCGGGCGCCCGTCAGCCCGCCTTCTTCTCCTGGAACTGGTCGAAGGCCTCCACCGCCTGGGCGGCGTACATGACCGAGGGGCCGGCGCCCATATAGACAGCCATGCCCATGGTCTCCATCACCTCGTCACGGCTGGCGCCCTGCTCGACCGCCGCCTTGGCATGGAAGGCGATGCAGCCGTCGCAGCGGGTGGCCACGGCGATGGCCAGCGCGATCAGCTCCTTGGTCTTGGTATCCAGCGCATTGGGCTTCAGGGCGGCCTGGGCCAGGGCGCTGAAGCCCTTCATCACGTCGCCGGCCCCGCCGCGCAGTTCGCGCATGGCGCCGGACAGTTCGGTGGTGATGGCGGGCCAGTTCTTATGCATGGGGTGTTCCTCGGATCAAAGGGATGCGCATTATATGCATATATTCAGAGAAACGCATATATGAATTTCCTGCGGCACAGCCGCGCAAACCCCGCCACCTGAACGGCTGTTCATCTTTATCGGGCGCCGGCCCGTCCGACCGATTGACAGGATGTCGCAGGCCCCGGTAAGACCTGGAAAACCGCACAATCAGGAGGACGCCGTCAGGCACGCCCATGAGCAAGAAGGTCTATGCGGACGCCGTCGAAGCGCTGGCCGGGATCCTGCGCGACGACATGACCATCATGGCCGGCGGCTTCGGCCTGTGCGGCATTCCGGAAAATCTGATCGCGGCGGTCAAGCTGTCGGGCGTCAAGGGCCTGACCGTGATCTCCAACAATGCCGGCGTGGACGGGTTCGGTCTGGGCCAGCTGCTGGAGACCAGGCAGATATCCCGCATGGTCAGCTCCTATGTCGGGGAGAACAAGCTGTTCGCCCAGCAGTACCTGTCGGGCGAGCTGGAGCTGGAATTCAATCCCCAGGGCACGCTGGCCGAGCGCATCCGCGCCGGCGGCGCCGGCATCCCCGCCTTCTTCACCAAGACCGGCGTCGGCACGCTGGTGGCCGAGGGCAAGGAGCTGCGGGAGTTCGATGGCGAGACCTATGTGATGGAGCGGTCCTTGCGCGCCGACCTCGCCATCGTCAAGGCCTGGAAGGGGGATACCGAGGGCAACCTGATCTACCGGAAGACGGCGCGGAACTTCAATCCGATGATGGCCATGGCCGGTGCGGTCACCGTGGCGGAGGTGGAGCAGCTGGTGCAGCCCGGCCAGATCGACCCGGACCATGTGCATACGCCGGGCATCTTCGTGCAGCGCATCATCCAGGGCGAGCATGAGAAGCGCATCGAACAGCGCACCACCCGCAAGCGCTTCTGACCTCGACGCCTGAAGGCGCATTCTAGACGGAGACCGACAGCATGGCTTGGACCCGTGATGAAATGGCCGCTCGCGCCGCCAAGGAACTGCGCGACGGCTTCTATGTGAATCTCGGCATCGGCATCCCGACGCTGGTGGCCAACTACATCCCCGACGGCATGCAGGTGACGCTGCAGAGCGAGAACGGCATGCTGGGCATGGGACCCTTCCCCTTCGAGGGGGAGGAGGATCCGGACCTGATCAATGCCGGCAAGCAGACCATCACCGAACTGGCGACCAGCAGCTATTTCAGCTCGGCCGACAGCTTTGCCATGATCCGCGGCGGCCATATCGACCTGTCGGTGCTGGGCGCCATGCAGGTGGCGGCCAATGGCGATCTGGCCAACTGGATGATACCGGGCAAGATGGTCAAGGGCATGGGCGGCGCCATGGATCTGGTGGCCGGGGTGAAGAAGGTGGTGGTGGTGATGGAGCACTGCGCCGTGGACAAGGCCACCGGCGCGCTGGACCCGAAGCTGCTGCCGGCCTGCACCCTGCCGCTGACCGGCACGCGGGTGGTGGACATGGTGGTGACCGATCTCGGCGTCTTCACCATCGATAAGCAGGGCGATGGCGGCATGACCCTGGTCGAGCTGGCGCCCGGCGTGACCGTGGGCGAGATCCGGTCCAAGACCGGGGCACCGTTCCAGGTGGCACCGGGCTTGGTCTGAGCGCCGCCGGCGCCTGCTGACCGGCGTCCGTGCAAGGAAACGGGCTGGAGAGACCTCTCTCCAGCCCGTTCGTCATTCTGCCTCTCCGGCGCGGCCCGGCGGACCGGGGACGGTCAGGCGGCCAGCTTCACGGTCACCGGCTGCGCCGCGGCGACCACGGCGGCATAGGTCTCGCGCTGCTCGGCGAAGTTGTCCAGCAGATCGCCCAGGCTTTCGCGGGCGAAACCCGGGGCGGCTTCGGCCATGTGGGACTTCACCACCGCACTCAGCTGGTCCAGAACCTGCAGATGCAGGCGGGCGGCGATGGTCAGGTCGGCGGCGATGGCGGTCATGGTCGTGATCTCCGGTTTGGGTGGGGGCGTTCGATAGGGCGATTACAGCGCCGGCCCGGTTAACAACGACTTAATTTTGTCTGTCCACTGCTGGTTAATACTGTGGCGATGTTGGGTATTTCCTATTTTATATTTGGGTTACCCCGTTTGTCATGTTTGCCTGTCTTTTGGGATTGCCCTGCCGGGCGCAATGCGCAAGGGCAAATCGGCGGGGCCTGCCGGCGCCGGGCCGCCGCATCTCGACCGGGGGCCGCCGCGCGCCTGCTTCAAGGCGGGGCGGTGCGCTTTACCGCTGAGCGCAGCCGCGATAGGCTGCGCCCAGGCACTGTTCCAGGCGCCTGCCCGCCGACGGACTGCCGCTGTCCTGCCATTCAGGCGGGCCGGGTCATCTGCGCATGCGATAGAGGCGCAGCACGAGCAGGGTCCCGCCGGTAACGGATGGGGCCCGGCCCTCATCCCTCCGGCCTTGATCCAGGGGGACGAGATGATGACCGACCATGACACGCCCATCCGCCCGGCAGCGCCGGATCTGATCATCCGTGCCCGCCGGCTGGAGGATTGGCAGCAGATCGAAGCGATGACCCAGCAGCCGCGCTTCCTGCACAACACGCTGCGCCTCCCGTTCCGCAACCCGGAGGAAGCCAGACGCCGCCTGGAGGCCGTCAAGCCCGAGGATACGGCCATCGTGGCCGAGTTGGACGGTCTTGTCGTCGGGGCGGCGGATCTCACGCGGGGCCGGGGACGCCGTGCCCATAGCGCAGTGCTGGGCATCGGCGTTCATGACGGGCATCAGGGCCAGGGCATCGGCACGGCCCTGCTGCGGACACTGGTGGATGCCGCCGATCTCTGGCTCGGTCTCCACCGCATCGAGCTGACCGTGTTCGCGGACAATGCCGCGGCCATCGCCCTTTACCGCCGTTTCGGTTTCACGGAGGAGGGGCGGTTGCGCGACTACGCCTTGCGGGCCGGCGGCTACGCCGATTGCCTCGCCATGGCCCGGCTGCGCCATCCGCCATCTGCTCCTTCGACCTCCGCCGCGCCGCACCCTCGGCGTTGATCTTCGGGTTTTCCCGCCGCGTCAGTCCAGTGCGGCCAGCAGGCCGCGGACGGCGTGCAGGTCGGGGGCGACCAGCTGGCACAGCGCGCGGATCTCTTCGGTTGCCGGCAGCAGGTCGGGAACCATGACGGCCATCATGCCGGCCCCGTGGGCGGCGCGGATGCCATTGTGGCTGTCCTCCAGTGCCAGACAATGGGCAGGATCAACTCCCAGCCGGGCGGCCGCGGTCAGATAGGGTTCGGGATGCGGCTTGCCCTGGCTCACCTCGTCGCCGGTCACCAGCAGGCGGAACCGGTGCAGGATGCCGACCTGGGCCAGATGCTCCTCGGCCTTGGCCCGGCGGGTGGAGGTGGCGACGGCCAGGGGCAGACCGGCGGCGTCCAGCGCGGCCAGCAGTTCCTCGACTCCCGCCATCAGCCGCACCTCGGCCAGATGGCGCTCCACCTCCTGCTCGAAGGCGGCGCGGAAGCGCCGCGCCTCCTCCTCGCCGCCGAACCACTGCTTCAGCCGGCGCCAGGTCTCCGGCCAGGGCGTGCCGATGACGGTGACGTAATAGGCATCGGTCATCGGCTTGCCCACGGTCTCCGCCGCGGCCAGCGTGGCCGTGCGCACATGGCGTTCGGTGTCGATCAGCAGCCCGTCCATGTCGAAGATCACGGCGTGGACCGGACGCGGCAGCGACGGGAACAGGGCGCGGGGGCGCGGGGTGGGGGAAGGGCTGGACGGGAGGGTCAAGGCGCAGGCTCCGGCCGGAAGGGCGGCAGCGGCGGGTCTTCACCTCAGGCCGCTGCCGGGGCCGCCACCATGATCTGGTTTCGGCCCTGCTGCTTGGCGCAATACAACGCCTGATCCGCCCGGTCCAGCAATCCGGCCAGGGTCTCCCCCAGGCCGTTCCACTCGGCCACGCCGATGCTGGCCGTGAGGACGAAGGACACGGCCTCATGGGTGATGAGGCTGCCGGCGATCCGCTGGCGGATGCGTTCGGCCACCCGCTCGGCCGCGGCCAGCCGTGTTTCGGGCAGCAGCACCACCAGTTCCTCGCCGCCGTAGCGGGCCAGCGAATCGGTGCTGCGCAAGGCGCTGGCCGTGCGCTGTGCCGCCTCGCAGATGGCGCTGTCGCCCGCCGCATGGCCGAAACTGTCATTGATGGTCTTGAAATGGTCGAGATCGATCAGCAGCAGGGAGAAGCTGCGGCCATAACGCTGGCAGCGGTCGCGCTCGGCCCCGGCCAGCTCGATGAAACGGCGGCGGTTCAGGATGCCGGTCAGGCTGTCCAGGCTGGCCAGCTGCTCCAGCTTGGTGTTGGCCTCCATCAACTCGCGGGTGCGGGCGGCCACCCGCGCCTCCAGCGTCTGGGTGATGGAGCGCAGCTCGGCATTGGCCCGGCGCAGCCGGCCATGCAGCACGACATTGCCGAAGCTGGCCGACATCTTGGCGGCGAACATGGCCAGCAGGTCGCGATCCGTGGCCGTCAGGCCCGGTTGTGCTTCCAGATGCACGAACAGATCCTGGCCCCCCGGCACGGGAATCGGTAGGGTGGCGGTGTCGGTGCCCAGGCGCGGACGGCCCAGCACCCGCGCTTCGGCCAGGGCGTCGCGGACAGTCGTGTCGAGCAGCGGCCCGCCGTCGGGATGCTGCTGGGTGAAGCGGCCGCTGCTGGCCAGGACGCCGAAACTGGGCACCAGCCCCCCGGTCAGCACCAGGGCGCAGATCACATGGCACCGGCGCTGCTCCAGCAGCTGGTGCAGCTGCGTCAGCGCATGCTGGGCGAAGTCCGGCAGGGATGCCCCCTCCGGCAGGCCATCCGCCGCCTCGATGATGCGGCGCAGGCCGCGGCGGTTGTCTTCGATGGCCATGATGTCGGCATAGCCGCGCAGGGCGGCGATGACGGTGGTGAACAGCTTCTGCGCCGTCAGCTCGGTCTTGGCCCGGTAATCGTTGATGTCGTAATCGAGGATGACCCGGTCCTCCGGCGCCTGACCCGGCTGGCCGGTGCGCAGGATCAGGCGGACGGCACTATTCCCCAGATCCTCGCGGATGCAGCGGACCAGCCGCAGCCCCGCATCATCTGTCTCCATCACCACATCCAGCAGCACCAGGGCGATGTCCGCTGTGGCGCGCAGAATGCGCAGCGCCTCGGCCGCGGAATAGGCCGAGATCAGATCCAGCGGCCGGTTGCGGAATGTGACCGTGCGCAGGGCATAGCGGGTGACGGTGTGGACCTCCGGGTCGTCATCGACCACCAGGATGCGCCAGGGGTCGGCACCGCAGGTGGCCGGCTCGGGCCGTGACAGCGGGCCGTGTCGCAGCGTCCCGTCTTCCGCGAACAGGAATTCCTTATCCATGCAGCCCGTCAGCTCCCCGCTCAGCGAGCACCGCACGCGGCGGGACCCCACGGCCTTCGCCGCCTGTCCGGGTAGACCGGATTCTGTTGTGGAGCACGCTGCCGGCCCGCTGATCGGGTTGCATAATACCGTGTTTTGCAATCGCTGCACGGGTCTTTTCACCCCCCGGTCGTGGTGCTGTCACCACCTGCGCTGGGGGCTGGCGGGGAAGCGGCCGGCCGTCCTATGGTGGGCGCGCAACAGCGTGCCCGACGCCATGCCCGAAACCGTGATCGAAAGCCCCATGTCCCAGCCTGATGCCGCCGTGCCGTTCCGTCAGAGCGCCTTTCCGCCACCGCCGCTGGCGCGGCAGGAGCCGGTGGTCCTGACCGCCCATGGCGACAGCCGCCAGGATCCCTATGACTGGCTGCGCGACCGCGGCTATCCCCAGGTCACCGACCCGGCGGTGCTGGCCCATCTCACGGCGGAGAACGACTATACCGACCGTGTGCTGGGCACGGAGGGGGAGGGGCTGCGCCAGTCCCTGTTCGAGGAGCTGAAGGCGCGTCTCAAGCCGGACGACAGCGGCGTGCCCTACCGCGCGGGCGGATTCCTCTATCAGGTCCGCTTCGCCGCCGGTCAGGACCACGCCATCCATGTGCGCTGGCCGCTGGCGGCGGCCCTGGACGGCCAGCCGGCCGGCGACCCGCAGGTCATCCTCGATGTCAATGCCCTGGCCGCGGGCAAGGATTTCATGGATGTGGGTGCGGTCGAGCCCAGCCCGGACGGGCGTTATCTCGCCTACAGCGTCGATGACCAGGGCGCGGAGATGTTCACCCTGCTGGTCAGGGATCTGGCCACGGGCGAGATCCTGGGGCCGGGCGTGCCCGGCACCTCCGGCGAGGTGGCCTGGGCCTCCGACAACCGCACCCTGTTCTATGTGCTGCGGGACGAGAGCCAGCGCCCGAAGAAGGTGATGCGCCATACCCTGGGCAGCGACCCCGGCACCGATGTGCTGGTCTATGAGGAGGCGGACCCCTCCTGGTGGGTGGGGATCGGGCGGTCGCTGTCCGGCCGGTTCATCCAGATCGGCACCGGCACGCTGGTGGCCAGCGAAACCCGGCTGATCCCGGCCGACGATCCCACGGCCCCGCCGCGGGTGGTGGTGCCGCGGCGTGACGAGCATCTGTATTCCGTGGCCGACCAGGGCGACGGCCTGTGGATTCTGACCAACGACCGCCACCTCAATTTCCGGCTGGTGCGGGCGCCGCTGGACGATTGGTCGGAGTCCGCCTGGCAGGAGGTGATGCCGGCTGGCGACCGCCAGTATCTGACCGGCCTGCTGGCCCTGCGCGACTGGCTGCTGGTGTTCGGCCGCCAGGACGGGTTGCAGCAGGTCTGGGTGCGCGACGCGGCCGGGGCCACCCACACCATCGCCTTCCCCGACGCCGTTTTCGCCGTGGGGGCCGGGGCCAATGCCCATTACGAGGCTGCAACGGTGCGCCTGCGCTATGACAGCCTGGTCACGCCGCCGACCACCTATGATTACGACCCGGCCGCCCGCCGCCTGACGGTGCGCAAGGTGCAGGAGATCCCCAGCGGCTACGACCCGGCGCTCTACACCAGCGAGCGGCTGATGGCGCCGGCCCGTGACGGCACCCTGATCCCGGTCAGCGTCGTCTACCGCAAGGACTTCCGCAAGGATGGGGCCGGGCCGCTGCATCTCTACGGCTATGGCAGCTATTCCATGGCCATGGACCCGCATTTCTCCCCCAGCCGCATCAGCCTGCTGGACCGGGGCTTCGCCTATGCCATCGCCCATATCCGCGGCGGCGACGAGTTCGGCCGGCCCTGGCACGATGCCGGCCGTCTGCTGAACAAGCCCAACACCATCAACGATTTCCTGGATGCGGCCCAATTCCTGGTGCAGCAGGGGTTCGCCCGTCCGGGCCACATCTCCATCGAAGGCGGCAGCGCCGGCGGCACGCTGGTGGGGGCGGCGCTGAACCAGGCGCCGGAGGGGCTGTTCCGGGCTGCCGTGGCCCATGTGCCCTTCGTTGATGTCATCAGCACGCTGCTGGACGAAAGCCTGCCGCTGACCGCCAGCGATTATCCGGAATGGGGCAATCCCAACGACCCCGCCATCTATGCCGTGATGAAGGGCTACAGCCCCTATGACAATGTGGCCCGGCGGGCCTATCCGCATCTGCTGATCACCGCCGGCCTCAACGATTACCGCGTCACCTACTGGGAGCCGGCCAAATGGGCGGCCAAGCTGCGCACGCACAAGACCGACGACCATGTTCTGCTGCTGCGCACGGAGATGAGCGCCGGCCATGGCGGCTCCACCGGCCGTTTCGACCGGCTGAAGGAGGTGGCGCTGGCCTACGCCTTCCTGCTGTGGGCCCATGGGCTGGCCTGACGCCATGATCCGCGGCCGCTACCCCGCCGAGGCGCTGAAGGCGGATTATCTGCGCACGGCGGCGGGGCTGGCACTGGGCCTCGCCCCCTTCCTGCTGGCCCGGCCGCATCCGCTGGTGGCGGTGCCGGCCATGGCCGTGCTGCTGCTGTTCCTGGTCTATGGGCTGCGCACGGGCCTGCGCCAGTTCAGCGAGATCCAGGCCGACGACACCGGCATCCTGCGCCAGGGGCCGCTGGGCCGGGCCATCCGCTGGGATCAGGTGGACGCGATCAGTCTGAAATATTACTCCACCCGCCGCGACCGCAAGGAGGGCTGGCTGCACCTCACGGTGAAGGGGGCCGGCCGCCGCATCGACCTGGACTCCACATTGACCGGGTTCCAGCCCATCGCCGAACGGGTGGCGGCGGCGGCCCTGGCTCGCCGCCTGCCCCTGTCGGACCTGACGCGGGAGAATTTCGCCTCGCTCGGCGTCTCGCTGCCGCGTCTGGCCCCCGTCCCCGGGCAGGGGGCACCGGGGGGCGGCCGATGACCGCCCCCGATCAATGGCCGGCGGTTTGACCGGCTTTTTTGCCTGTGCGAGGGATATCCATGCTCGACCTGCCTTCCGTCATCGGCCATCGCGGTGCCGCCCGGCATGCGCCGGAGAATACGCTGATCAGCATCCGCACCGCCGCCCTGCAGGGCGCACGCTGGGTGGAGGTGGATGTCAAGCTGACGGCGGACGGCGTGCCGATCCTGCTGCATGACGACATGCTGGACCGCACCACCAGCGGCCACGGCCCGGCGGCGGCCCTGACCTTCGAGGAAATGCGCCGGCTGGATGCCGGCGGCTGGTTCCATCCCACTTTCCGCGGCGAGCGGGTGGCCGCCCTGTCGGAGCTGCTGGCGCTGGCGGTGGAGCTGGAGCTGGGCCTGAACCTGGAGATCAAGCCCTGTCCCGGCCGGGCGGAGGAGACGGCGGGCGTCGCCATCTCCCTGGCCCTGTCGCTGTGGCCGCAGGACCGGCCGCCGCCGCTGGTCAGCAGCTTCGACTTCGCCGCCCTGCGCATGGTGCGGCAGGTGGCGCCGCACTGGCCCATCGGCTATCTCATCGACCGGCGCCGGCCGGACTGGCGCCAGCAGGCCGACGCGGTCGGCGCCGCCACCATTCATGTCAATGCCCGGCGGGAGTCGGCCCGGACCATCGCGGAGTACCGGGCGACCGGCCGGCAGGTCCTGGCCTATACCGTCAACAGCGTGCCCGCCGCCCGCGAGGTTCTGGGCTGGGGTGTCTCCGGGGTCTTCACCGACACGCCGGAAACGCTGATCAAGGGGCTGGCGGCCAGGGGAACAGATCGGGGCTGAGAGGCGGGAATCCGGCCCCGGTCCTGGCCGTGGCCGGTCGCCGCAGCCGATTATCCTATGCAGAGGGTGGGGGACTCTTCCGCTGCATTTTCTTTTCCTATATGCACCCATACGGGCACAAAGCCCGTGGGACCCGCTCGGGCCCAACAGGGGGCGCGGGGGGCGGCCCGGTCTGGTTTTCGGTTTGGAGGGTAGGTTGAAGGCGCTGAAGCCTCTGGTGATGTCCGGTAAGGAAGTGCTGCCCCTGGTCGAGGGCGGCAAGGGTATTGCTGTCTCCAACGGACAGAGCTCCGGTGCCTGGGCCGCGGCTGGCGGCATCGGCACCTTCTCCGGTGTCAATGCCGACAGCTATGATGCGGACGGCAACATCGTTCCCCAGATCTATCAGGGCCGGACCCGGCGCGAGCGGCATGACGAGCTGGTGGAGTTCGGCATCCGCGGCGGCATCGCCCAGGCCCGTATGGCCCACGAGATGTCCAACGGCCAGGGCCGCCTGCACATGAACGTGCTGTGGGAGATGGGCGGGGCCGAGCCCATCCTGCATGGTGTGCTGGAGGGAGCCAAGGGCCTGATCCATGGCGTCACCTGCGGTGCCGGCATGCCCTACCGCGTGGCCGAGATCGCCGTGAAGTTCGGCGTCCATTACTATCCCATCGTCAGCTCGGCCCGCGCCTTCCGTGCCCTGTGGCTGCGCGCCTACAACCGCTTTCCCGACTTCCTGGGCGGCGTGGTCTACGAGGACCCCTGGCTGGCCGGCGGCCATAACGGCCTGTCCAACAGCGAGGACCCGAAGAAGCCGGAGGACCCCTATCCCCGCGTGGCCGCGCTGCGCACCATGATGAACAGCTTCGGCCTGACCGAGGTGCCGATCGTCATGGCCGGCGGCGTCTGGTGGCTGTCGGAATGGGAGCACTGGCTGGACAATCCGGAGATCGGCCCCATCGCCTTCCAGTTCGGCACCCGTCCCCTGCTGACGCGGGAAAGCCCCATTTCCGACGCCTGGAAGCAGAAGCTGCTGTCCCTGAAGCCGGGCGATGTCTATCTCAACCGCTTCTCCCCCACCGGCTTCTACAGCTCGGCGGTGCGCAACCCGTTCCTGGAGGAGCTGCGCCAGCGCTCCGAGCGGCAGGTGGCGTTTGTGGTCGAGCCCGTGGGCGAGCACACCGATGCCTTCCTGCTGGGGCCGCGCGGGCGTCCGGTCTATCTGGCGCCGCACGACCGCGAGCGGGCCGAGGGCTGGGTGCATGAGGGCTACAGCACGGCCCTGAAGACCCCGGACAACACCCTGGTCTTCGTGACCCCGGAGAGGAGCCGGGAGATCCTGAAGGACCAGGTGGACTGCATGGGCTGCCTCAGCGCCTGCGCCTTCAGCAACTGGGCGCAGAACGAGGAGGGCACGACCGGCCGCCGGGCCGACCCGCGCAGCTTCTGCATCCAGAAGACGCTGCAGAACATCAGCCATTCCGAGGATGTGGACAACCAGCTGATGTTCGCCGGCCACAATGCCTACCGCTTCGGCAGCGATCCCTGGTACGCCAACGGCTTCGTGCCGACGGTGAAGGAACTGGTGGAGCGCATCGCCACGGGCTACTGAGGGGCTTCCGCCCCGCCGGGCCATGGACCCGCCAAGCGATACCGATGGGAAGGGGCGCCGGCTGGCGCCCCTTTCCGTTTCGGCCCGTTCCGCTTGGCCTCAGGTCAGCCGCAGCTCCGCGCCCTGCAGGCACAGTTCCGCCGGCTTGATCAGCTGGGCGCTGGCCACGCGCACGCTGTGCAGCCTGCCTTCCAGCGACCGCGTCCAGAAATCCAGGAAGCGCCGCAGTTCCGGGAAGCGCGGTGCCAGATCCAGCTCCTGCCAGACATAGCTCTGCAGCAGGCCGGGATGGTCGGGCAGATGATAGAGGATCTCCGCCGTGGTCAGGCGGTAGTCGCGCAGCTGCAAAGCCAGAGTCGTCATGCCTGTCTCCCTGTCTGGTCGGCAACCGGACTGGTGACGCCTTCCCTGCTGCGGGGCCTGTCCCCATGGCGGCCCCATCATTTTTCCAGCTTCATGCTGCCAGGGCATGACGGTTTTGTGAAGGCATAATATTCTTTATTTTCAATGGCTTGGCAGCCGCTTTCCGCGAGTGCTGCCAGATTTGCCGGCCCTACCCCCTCCGGTCGTGCAAAAAGCTCTCCGACCCCCCTCTTGACTCTGGCCCCAAGCTTGATTACGTCGCTGGCACTCACCGCGGGTGAGTGCTAACAGCAGGCTCATCCCGAGTCTTTTGCCTATCAAGGGAGAGAATCCATGCGTTTCCGTCCGCTGCATGACCGCGTGGTGGTCAAGCGCGTCGAGTCCGAGCAGAAGACCGCCGGCGGCATCATCATCCCCGACACCGCCAAGGAAAAGCCCCAGGAGGGCGAGGTGGTGGCCGTGGGTCCGGGTGCTCGTGACGAGTCCGGCAAGCTTGTCGCCCTGGACGTCAAGGCCGGCGACCGCGTGCTGTTCGGCAAGTGGTCCGGTACCGAGGTGAAGATCGACGGTGTCGAATACCTGATCATGAAGGAAAGCGACATCATGGGCGTCCTCGCCGCCTGAGTCGCGCCTCGCGCTTCGCCAGACCCATTGAGAAAGAGGGACGAGTACCATGGCTGCCAAGGAAGTTAAGTTCGGCTCCGACGCCCGCACCAAGATGCTGCGCGGCGTGGACATCCTCGCCGACGCCGTGAAGGTCACGCTGGGCCCCAAGGGCCGCAACGTCGTGATCGAGAAGAGCTTCGGTGCTCCGCGCATCACCAAGGACGGCGTGTCGGTCGCCAAGGAAATCGAGCTGTCCGACAAGTTCGAGAACATGGGCGCGCAGATGGTGAAGGAGGTCGCCCAGAAGACGGCCGACCTCGCCGGCGACGGCACCACCACCGCCACCGTGCTGGCCCAGTCCATCGTCCGTGAGGGCGCCAAGGCCATCGCCGCCGGCATGAACCCGATGGATGTGAAGCGCGGCGTCGATCTGGCCGTCGCCACCGTCGTCGAGGACATCAAGTCCCGTTCGCGCAAGGTCACGACCAACGACGAGATCGCCCAGGTCGGCACCATCTCCGCCAACGGCGAGGCCGAGATCGGCAAGATGATCGCCGAGGCCATGGCCAAGGTCGGCAACGAGGGCGTGATCACGGTCGAAGAGGCCAAGAGCCTGGAGACCGAGCTGGACGTGGTCGAGGGCATGCAGTTCGACCGCGGCTACCTGTCGCCCTACTTCGTGACCAACGCCGACAAGATGGTCGCGGAGCTGGAGAGCCCCTACATCCTGCTGTTCGAGAAGAAGCTGTCCGGCCTGCAGGCCATGCTGCCGGTTCTCGAGGCGGTGGTGCAGTCCTCCCGTCCGCTGATCATCGTGGCCGAGGATGTCGAGGGCGAGGCCCTGGCCACGCTGGTGGTCAACAAGCTGCGCGGCGGCCTGAAGGTCGCGGCCGTGAAGGCGCCGGGCTTCGGTGATCGCCGCAAGGCGATGCTGGAGGACATGGCCATCCTGACCGGCGGCCAGGTCATCTCCGAAGATCTGGGCATCAAGCTGGAGACCGTGACGCTCGACATGCTGGGCAAGGCCAAGCGCGTCGTCATCACCAAGGACAACACCACCATCATCGATGGTGAGGGCTCCAAGGCCGACATCGAGGCCCGCATCGCCCAGATCAAGGCGCAGATCGAGGAGACCACCTCGGACTACGACCGCGAGAAGCTGCAGGAGCGTCTGGCCAAGCTGGCGGGCGGCGTGGCCGTCATCCGCGTCGGCGGCGCCACCGAGGTCGAGGTGAAGGAGCGCAAGGACCGCGTTGACGACGCGATGCACGCCACCCGCGCCGCGGTGGAAGAGGGCATCGTGGCCGGCGGCGGCGTCGCCCTGCTCTACGCCACCAAGGCCCTGAAGGTCCTGGAGGCGAAGGTCGCCAACAACCCGGACCAGAAGTTCGGCGTTGACATCGTGCTGAAGGCCCTGCAGTCGCCGGTGCGCCAGATCGCCCAGAACGCCGGGTTCGACGGCTCCGTGATCGTCGGCAAGCTGCTGGAAGGCAGCGACACCAACCACGGCTTCAACGCCCAGACCGGTGAGTACGGCGACATGTTCAAGTTCGGCGTCATCGACCCGACCAAGGTCGTGCGCGCCGCGCTGCAGGACGCCGCCTCCATCGCCGGCCTGCTGATCACCACCGAGGCCATGATCGGCGAGAAGCCGGCCCCGAAGGCCGCTCCGGCCGGCGGCCCGGGTGGCATGGGCGGCATGGGCGACATGGACTTCTAAGTCCCGGTCGTCCGGCCGGACAGGCTTGACCGCGAAGACCCCCGGCAGGGTGACCTGCCGGGGGTTTTTGTTTGGCGCACGCATTTGTTTGGCGCGCATTTGTTTGACGGACGCGAGGGGGCGGCTGTTGCACGGTCGCGCCCGACGGACGATGCTGCCATTCCGATACAGCAGGAGCCGCGCCCATGCTCTGTCCGTTCCTTTTCCCCGTGCGCCGGATTGCCGCTATTCTGGTATCAGGCTTGGTATCAGGCCTGGTATCGGGCGCCGTGCTGACGGGGGCAGCGGTGCCGGCCCTGGGGAAGGAGACCGCCATGGATTTGCAGGCTGCCGGGACCTTCGATGTGTCGCTGACGCCGGACGGTACGCCCGATGCCGGCCCCGACGGGACCAAGCTGGGCATGATGCTGCTGGACAAGCGCTTCCACGGGCCGCTGGAGGCCACGGGCCAGGGCCGCATGCTCACGGCCATGACCGGGGTGGAGGGATCGGCGGTCTATGTGGCGCTGGAGCGGGTCACCGGCACCCTCGACGGGCGCAGCGGCAGCTTCGTGCTGCGCCATGTCGGCACCATGGACCGCGGCCATCAGCACCTGTCGATCTCGGTGGTGCCGGACAGCGGCAGCGGGGATCTGGCCGGTCTCAGCGGCGAGATGCGCATCCGCGTCGCCGACGGCCAGCACTTCTACGATTTCAGCTACAGCCTGCCGGACGACTGACCCCGCCGGTGCTCCCGGCCGGTGCCGGTTGCCCGGACCGCCGGTCTCAGCGTCCGGGCGGGCGCCAGCGGCTGTCCGGCGGCGGCAGCTTGTCGGGGCCGGCCGCCCCGTCGGGCGGACGCACCTCGTGGAAATCGGCGTCGATCACCGTCGGGTCGGTGTAGCGGGGCTGGCCCTGGTCGCGCCAGACCGTGGTCCGGCCGCCCATGTTCAGGCTGCCGCTCATCATCACCCCGCCGCGGCGGAACAGCCAGCCGCGCACCGGCGGCAGGAACAGGGCCAACGCCATCAGGTCGGTGATGAATCCGGGAATGATCAGCAGCACCCCGGCCAGGGCCAGGCACAGCCCGTCGAAGGCTTCGCGCACCGGCGGCTGGCCGCTGTCCATGCGCTGCTGCGCCCGCCGCAGCGTGTCCAGCCCCTGATGGCGCAGGATCAGCACGCCGGCCAGCCCCGCCAGCAGCACCAGCGCCACCGTGTTCAGGGCGCCGATCCGGTCCCCCACCCAGGCGAAACCGGCGATCTCCGCCAGGGGAAGCAGCAGGAAAGGCAACAGCGCGCGCATGGGTATCCTTGCTCTGGGGGTGGTCGCGGCCTATCTACAGGGAACGGTGCCGTGACGGAACCGGGCCGCACCCCGCTCGGTTCTGGCTTAGACTTAGTGTCTTGCCGCGGCGACGTGAAGGGGTGTGGCGTGACGGGGACAGGACCATCTGTCCCACCCCGGCGCAGCGGATCAGCCCCCGGCGCATCGGATCGGCGCCGGATGCGGTGGTGGCTCTGGTCAGGCCGGCCGGTCTGGTCTAGGGTCGGGACGGGTCCAGGGGCCGCCCAGGGGACCCGGGGGGTCTAGGTCCGGGGGTCTGGGTCCGGCCAGCCGCGCTGCGGCGGGTCGGCAGCACAGCGGTTCGAACCACAATGGTGCGGACCATGGATATGGGATACGGGTCACATGGGTGAAGGCTTCTTTTTCATCGATATCCTGATCTTCGCCATGGTGGCCGCCTTCCTGGTGTTCCGGCTGCGCAGCGTGCTGGGCCGCCGCCACGGGGAGGAGCGCCAGCGCCCCAATCCCTTCGCCCAGCAGCCACCGCGGCCCGGCATGCCGCAGCCCGTGGGGGACAGCGACAATGTGGTGCCGATGCCCGGCCGGACGCCGGTCGAGCCGCCGCCACCGCCGCCCAGCGACGGGCCGGTTTCGCTGGAGGACGCCATCCGCCAGATCCGCGCCGCCGACCCCGGCTTCAACGAACGCCAGTTCCTTCAGGGGGCCCGCGGCGCGTTCGAGATGATCGTGCAGGCCTTCGCCGCCGGCGACACGCCCACCCTGCGCCCGCTGCTGGCCGACGATGTCTACGACCAGTTCGCCCTGGCCATCCGCCAGCGGCAGCAGGCGCGGGAGACGCTGGAAAGCCGCATCCATTCCGTCGAATCGGTCGATCTGACCGCGGCGCGCATGGAAGGCCGCACCGCCTTCTGCACGGTCACCTTCATCTCGCACCAGACCCATGTCACCCGTGACGCCGCCGGCACCATCGTCGATGGCGACGAGTCCCGGCCGGAAGAGGTGGTGGATATCTGGACCTTCGCCCGCAACACCCGGGCCACCGACCCCAACTGGAAACTGGTCGAAACCCGCACGCCGTGAGGCCCGGCGCCGTGATGGCCGGTCTTTCCCGGCACCGCCCGGCCCTGTCGCCTGTCCGCCTCCTGTCCGTGGCGGCGCTGCTGCTGGGTCTGGCCGCCTGTACCCCGAAGCCGCCCGAAGCGCCCCCGGCGCCGAAACTGACCCTCAGCGCCGCCCGGTTCGACGATCTGGCGGGCTGGCAGGCGGACCGGGTGGCCGAGGCGCTGCCTGCCCTGGCGAGATCCTGCGGCCGGCTGCTGCGCCAGCCGCCGGACCGTGCGCTGGGACCGGACGGGGCCATGGGCCGCATCGCCGACTGGACTGCGCCCTGCCGGGCGCTGGACAGCGTTCCGGCCGGCGACGATGCCGCCGCCCGCGCCTATGTGGAAACCTGGTTCCAGCCCTGGCTGGCCGCGGACAATGGCACGGCCGAGGGACTGTTCACCGGCTATTACGAGGCCGAGTTGCATGGCAGCCGCACCCGCCAGGGTCCCTATCAGACGCCGCTGCTGCGCCGGCCGGATGATCTGGTCATGGTGGATCTGGGAGAGTTCCGCCCGCAGCTGAAGGGCGAGCGCATCGCCGGGCGCGTGGTCAACGGCCAGCTGAAGCCGTTCGCCGACCGCAAGGCCATTGAGGCTGGCGCCTTGGCCAACCGGGACCTGGAACTGATCTGGGTCGATGACGCTGTGGACGCCTTCTTCCTGCAGATCCAGGGGTCCGGCCGCGTGCTGCTGGACGATGGCGGCGAGCTGCGCGTGGGCTATGACGGGCAGAACGGCCATCCCTATGTGGCCATCGGCCGGGAACTGGTGGCGCGCGGCGCCATCCCCAAGGACCAGGTGTCGATGCAGTCCATCCGCGCCTGGCTGGAGGCCAATCCTGCCGAGGTGCAGGCCATCCTCGACTCCAACCCCTCCTATGTCTTCTTCCGCGTGCTGGAGGGGGAGGGGCCGGTCGGCGGCCAGGGCATCGCGCTGACGCCCGGCCGTTCCCTGGCGGTGGACCGCAGCTTCATCGCCTATGGCGTGCCCCTGTGGCTGGATGCCCAGGACCCGCTGGACCCGGCCGCGCGGCTGCGCCGCCTGCTGGTGGCCCAGGACACTGGCGGGGCCATCCGCGGCCCGGTGCGCGGGGACGTGTTCTGGGGCCATGGGCCGGCGGCGGAACAGCGGGCCGGCCTGATGAAGAGCCGCGGCCGCTATTGGCTGCTGCTGCCGAAGACGGTCAGCCCGTCCCTGTCCTGACCGTCCCTGTCCTGACCGTCCCTGTCCTGAGCCGCCTGCCGGGGCTCCTCACGCCCGGTTCTGGTTGGCGCCGGTGACGAATTCGGCCGTCGGTTCCTGCTCCACCATGTCGGCCACCACCTCGAACGCCTGGGCGTTGTGGTCCATCTCCAGCCGCAGCGGCTCGTTCTGCTCGCCCACCTGGCGGAAGAAGTCGGCGGCATCCCGCAGCAGGCGGGCGGCGATTTCGGCATTGGTCGGCATCGGGACCTCTCCTGGGGGACCTCTCCTGGTCGGGTGGCGGGGTCAGGCGCTGTGGCGCGTCGCGGGTTCGTCGGCCAGGGCGGGGTCGGTCTTGGCCAGCCGGTCCCGGTCTTGCTGCACCCGCACCAGATGGCCGGACAGGGCGTCGCGCAGGCCCGGCGGCAGATCATCGGCGGACAACAGGGTCTGGATCTGGCCCAGCAGCGCTTCCTGGTCGCGGACGGCCGCGGCCACAAGCCCGCCGGCGCCGCGGGGTGCAATCAGCAGGTTGCCGGCCAGACGGCTGGCCTCCCCCAGGAGCGTGCCCGCCGCTTCCGGCGTCCCGCCCTGGGCGGCCACGCGCTGCTGCAGATCACGCACCAGGGCGGCCCTGCGCGCAGCCAGATCGTTGAACAGCGACTTGATCGCCGGAATCTCGGCGCGTTCCGCCGCCTGCCGCAGATTGAGATGGCTGTCCTCGGTCACGCGGATCAGCGCGTTCAGCCGACCGGTCAGCGCGTCCCCGTCCATCGCGTCCCCTCCGTCACCGGTCATATCGGCGGCGGCTCACGCCCACCCAGGCTCGACCCGCAGCGTCAGCCCGCACGTTCAACCCGAATATGGGGGCCGGGGTTCCCGGCGACAGACACGCTGTGGCTGGCGTGGCCGGCAGGCCCGGGTTTCGTGTCGGTGAAGAGGATGGTGGGGGATCAGCGGGGCGGCTTGCCGCGGGCGAAGGCCGCCGCCGCCCGCATCAGCCGTTCCATCTCGCGGATGCGTTCGCCCTGCCGCCGGAGCCGCTCCTGCTCCCGGGTCCGCGCCGTACCATCGTCGGGGGGCTCGTCCCGGGGCGTTTCATTGGCCGCCATGATTGGTGTCCCTCGCGCTCCGTGATCCTGTGCCGGCCATAGCGACCTGGCGTCCTGGCAACGGGCCGGGGGGCATCCGGGTTCCGCCCCGCCCTTTATTGCCGGCCGGGCACCAGGGCGAGGCAGTTTTCCACGATGGCGTAGCACGCGGCGGGGTCGTCGCTGCCACCGCGGTAGGTCAGCTGCTCCACCCGGCTCTGGCGCACGGTGAAGGTGGCAACGCAGCCGGAGGCGTCGCGGCTGCCGCCCAGGGGGATGCCGATGCCCAGCCCGACGCCCAGATGGCCGCCGCCGCCGCTGCCCCCGCCGACGCCCAGCCCGACGCTGCTGCCCGATGACGAGGCGGCGCGGCGGCCCAGGCTGCTGTAGGTGAAGTACTCGGCGGCATCCACGGCCTCGCGCCGGTCGGGGACCCCGGCACAGGACAGCAGCGTCTGCACCGGCATGCCGACCAGCAGCTGCTGGGCCGAGCGGGCCTCGTCCGCTTCACGCGTGGCGCAGGCGGACAGCAGCAGCAAGCCCGCCAGCAGCAGCGGCCGCCCGCCGCCCAGGGTTTTCCACCCGCCCGTCACCATCCACCTCCGCGTTTCATGCATCGAAGATCAACCCTGGCGGTCGCGGCCGAGTTCCGCACCCGGCATCCGCGACCTTTCGGCGGCCTCAGCGCCGGCTGGCGTGGAACCGCCGTTCGATGGCGTCCCACAGCGTCACCTCCAGCGTCGCATCGTCCAGCCGGTTGATCTCCTGGATGCCGGTGGGGCTGGTGACGTTGATCTCGGTCAGGTAATCGCCGATGACGTCGATGCCGACGAAGATCAGCCCCTGCTGGCGCAGGGTCGGGCCGATGGCGGCGCAGATCTCCCGCTCGCGCGCGGTCAGGGTGGTCTTGCCGGCGCTGCCGCCGGCATGGAAATTGGCCCGTGCCTCGCCGGCCTGCGGGATGCGCGACACGGCGCCCGCCGGCTCGCCGTCGATCAGGATGATGCGCTTGTCGCCCTGGCGGATCTCCGGCAGGTATTTCTGCACGATCACCGGCTCGCGGTAGAGCTGGGTGAAGGTCTCCAGCAGCGCCCCCAGATTCTCGTCCTCCGGCTTCAGGTGGAAGACACCGGCGCCGCCATTGCCGAACAGCGGCTTCACGATGATGTCCTTCCAGGCGGCCCGCGCCTCCAGCACCTCCGCCCTGGAGGAGGTGATGACCGTGGGCGGCATCAGGTCGGGGAAATGGGTGACGAACAGCTTTTCCGGCGCGTTGCGCACGGCGGCCGGATCGTTGACCACCAGCGTCCCGGGATGGATGTGCTCCAGCAGGTGGGTGGCCGTGATATAGGCCATGTCGAAGGGCGGGTCCTGGCGCATCAGCACGATGTCCATGCTGGCCAGATCCAGCACCGCCTCGGCGCCCAGGGTGAAGTGGTTGCCGCGCTGGCGCCGCACCTGCAGCGGCCGGGCACGGGCCACCAGCCGGTTGCCGCGCAGGGCCATGTCGCGGGGTTCGTAGTGCCACAGGCTGTGGCCGCGCCGCTGCGCTTCCAGCGCCATCATGAAGGTGCTGTCGGTGTCGATGTTGATGGACTGGATCGGGTCCATCTGGATGGCGACGCCAAGGCTCATCGGTAGGGTCCTTCCCCGCGGGACGACGGTTGGTCTGATGCTGGAGCGGACGACTACGCCCGCCCCCTGTCAAGGGCGATGACCGGCATCACAGGCGGGGGCGGGCTCAGTGCAGGCGCGTGCGCAGCTGCTGCACCAGGGTTGCCGTCTGGTGCAGCAGCTGGGCCGGGGCACCCAGGCGCGCGCCGCGGTCCATGAAGGTCTCGAAGGCCTGGATGGCGGCCCCCAGATTGCCCAGATGCGCGTTCAGCAGCCCGGCTTCCCGCCACAGGGCCGGCTGGTCGGGGGCGAACAGCAGCATATGCTCGATGACATCCACCGCCTTGTCGGCGCGGTCGTTGCGCAGATGGCGGAGCTTCAGATTGTTCTGCAGCCGCAGCAGGATCTCGCGGTTGGACACCGGCGCGTAATGGTCGGGCGACAGCTCCGCCTCCAGCCCGGCGGTCTGCTTCAGCAGTTCGCGCAGCGCATGGGGTTCGCGCACGCCCAGCCGGTCGAACGGGTCCAGGATGGCGCGGTCGCCCTCATGCTCCAGCCGCACCAGGAAATGGCCGGGGAAGCTCAACCCCACCATCTGCCAGCCCAGGGCGCGGGCGGCATGGAGATAGAGGATGCCCAGCGCCACCGGCAGCCCCAGGCGCCGGTCGATGACCCGGACCAGACTGGCGTTCTGCAGATCCTCATAGGTGACGCTGTCGCCGCGATAGCCGTGGCGGTCGTTGATCACCGCGCGCAGCACCTGGATGCGGTCGCCCAGGGCCAGATCCTCCACCGGGCCGGGGCGGGCCAGGGACGCGGCCTCGTCCGCCGCCTGGGCGGCCAGTTCGGCCAGGTGCCGGCGATAGGGGGCCAGGTCGGTCTCCGGCAGGTCGAGCGCGGCCAGGGCCAGGGCTGTTTCGGCAAGATCAATGCGCTCATCCGGCAAAGTGCCGGTCTGGCGCAACAGCTCCAACGCATGGCGGCGCATGCTCATTCAGGCGGCTCCCGGCTGGGACGCGGGCGGCTTGGGCGGTGCTGTCCTAACGCAGCCGATCGAGTCTTGTCGAGCGAAACACGTCACATCCGCGCGGTGGTGATCCCCTTCCCAGCCGAAAGGATAGGTCGGCCCCGCACATCGGTTTGGGGCGCCGCGCCGCGGGCCATGGCATGGCATTCCCATGCATGCTGTTGCGTTCATGCCCATGGTTCCCGTTGCCCGCATCGCCGTCCTTCCCGTAAGTTCATGGACAGGCCGATATAAGCACAAGAAAGGGGTCCACCCTTGACGGTTGAGGATATGAGGAGGGACAAGCCCGGTTCCGTGTCCCGGGTGCGTCAGACCAAGAAGAGTATCGCCACCCACCAGCGCATCATCGATGCGGCGATCCGCTGTTTCCTGGAGATCGGCTACCACCGCACCACCACGTCGGAAATCGCCAAGCGGGCCAATGTCACCCGCGGCGCCGTGCAGTATTATTTCCCGACGACGCCGGAGGTGCTGCGGGCCACCGTGGCCCATATCCAGAACAGCATCCTGACCGAATTCGGCCAGGTCATGCGCGATCTGCCCGACGGGGCCGACCGGCTGGATGCCGCCGTGGAGAAAAGCTGGGAACTGGCCAACAGTCCGCTCTGGACGGTATGGACGGAGCTGCTGGCCGCTGCCCGCACCGACGAGGAACTGCGCGCCATCGTCTATCCCGCCGCCGAGCAGTTCGAGGTCGACGGCACCACCGTCACGCGGGAGGCGCTGCCCGATCTGGCGGCCCGTGTCGATGCCGACCGCTTCATGTTCGGCCGCTATCTCAGCTGGCAGATGGTCCTGGGCGTGGCCCGCTGCCATCTGGGGCCGGATGCGCCGGCGGTGAAGCGGCGGCTGATCGACCAGTTGAAGGTCCATATGCACGAATTCTGGGAGATGCAGCGCAGCCACAAGGGCTGAACCGTCCGAAAGGTGGGGCGTCGCGCAGAACGGGCATTTACAAGCGCCCCCGCCCGGCGCTACGGTCATTCACCCATTCCGGGAGCATGACGCGTGGCACGGACCTGCTTTTCCTTCGTGTCGTTTTATTGGTGGACCACCGACCAGGCGGCCCACCGTTCGCGCATGCGCTAAGTCGAACCCGGGGCCGCCGACGGAAGTCGGTGGTCCGGATGCGAACTTCGCCCCCTGGCCCGACCGATTTCCGCCCACGGCTCCTGAGCCCAAGGGATTGAGATCGCCATGGACCAGCACCATACCAGCAGCACCAGCCGCGACAGCCGTCACCTCGGCCCCCTTGCCGTGGCGGCGGACCCCGCCCGCAATGCTCCGCAGGCCGATGCCCTGGCGGCGGAGATCGCCGCCCAGGTGGCGCACCTTCCCATTGATGACCGGCTGCCGGGAGAGCCCAAGGACCCCGACGCCAGCCCCCTGTTCCGCCTCTATGCCGCCTTCGCGTCGCCGACCAAGGCGGAAACCATGCGGCTGCGCTTCCATGGCGGCATCAGCTGGGCCGACGCCAGGACCGACCTGACCAGTCTGCTGCTGCGGCTCCTGGCCGCCGATCCCGGCGCCCGCGACCGCGTGCGCACGGAACTCCGGGCCGCCGCGGGTCCGGCCCGGCTGGTGCCGGTCGGTTGAGGGGGACACGGCACACGGAGGGGAGACGTGCCGGCGGTCGTCACAGGCCGGTCGGCACCAGCAGCCGGTCGCCCGGCCGGCAGATGGCCAGCAGCCGCAGCAGGTCGGGCCGGTCGAGCGCGACGCAGCCAGCCGTGCCCTCATAGCCTGGCCGGGCCAGATGCAGGAACACGGCGCTGCCCAGCCCCGGCACCGGCGGGTCGTCATTGTGGCCCAGCACCACGACCAGATCGTAGACATGGTCGTCGCGCCACATCACCTCGTGGCTGGCGGGGAAGGGCCGCTTGACCGGGCGGTTGTAGGCGGGATGGGCCGGGTCGTCGCACCAGCCGTCGTCCGCGGCGATGGGCGCCGCCGGCAGGCCGGTTTCCGGCGGGGCCAGCCGGTCCGGCCGGTACAGCACCCGGCGCAGGGGAAAGGCACCCACGGGCGTGGCCCCGTCCCCCTCGCGCTTGTCGGCGGCGATGCCGGCGCGGCCGATGGCACAGGGCGCGGCACCGCCGGGCCAGACCAGGGTCCAGCCGCCATGCGGGCCGCGGGTGACGGTCAGCTCCATGTGCGCAGCGTCCGGGGTCAGAAGGCCTGGGGCTGGAAGGTGGTGGGGGCCTGATCGACCACGCTGGTGCCGGTGCGGGTCACCTCCAGCACCGACAGACCGCGCTCCGGCAGGCCGCTGGGCAGCAGGCGGAAGATGCCGTCGATGCCGCTGAAGCCGTTGGGGTTGGTCAGGGCCGCCGGAGTGAAGGGCTGGGGGCCGCCCTGCCGGGCCAGCACGGCCGCCAGGGCGGCGGCGTCATAGGCCAGGGTGGCCAGCCGGTGCGGCTTGTAGCCGTACAGCTCCTGGAAGCGGCCCTCGAAGGGCTGGCGCGCCTCCGGTGCCGGGGCGGCGAACCAGCCGCCGACCAGGGCCGGTTCACGTCCCAGGCCCTGTTCGTCCCACAGGCCGGTGCCCAGCAGCCGCACCGGACCCGGATCCAGGTCGAAGAAGGGGAACAGCGAGGCCAGGGCCCGCAGCTGCTGCCCGCCCTCGGCGATCATCACGGCCTGGAAGGGTGGCTCCGCCGCC
Organism: Oleisolibacter albus; assembly: GCF_003336875.1. Taxonomy (GTDB): domain Bacteria; phylum Pseudomonadota; class Alphaproteobacteria; order Azospirillales; family Azospirillaceae; genus Niveispirillum; species Niveispirillum album. The sequence continues at coordinate 135,870 of NZ_QGNJ01000002.1, forward strand.
TCCTTGCCGCCATGGGCGGCGGCCTTGCGCTGCTCGAAGTCGGACAGGCGCTTGACCACGGCGGTGGAGTCGCCGCCGGGCGTGTAGCGCTCGATCCTGGTGATCTGACCGCCCGCCTGCTGCACGGCGCCGGTCATGCTCTCGATCACGGCCTGGCCATAGGGGGTGGCCGGAGCCAGGATGCCGAAGCGCGTCAGCCCCTGGGCGGCGGCGTAGGCCACGACCCGTTGCACCTGGTCCTGCGGCTGGAAGCCCAGGGTCCACAATCCGCCGCCGGCCACGGCCCAATCGCTGGAGAAACTCAGGACCGGCACGCCGGCCGCCGCGGCCACCGGCTTGATGCCGGCTGCTTCGGGGCTGAACAGCGGGCCCAGGATCAGCTGGGCGCCGTCATTGATGGCCGCCTGCGCCGCCGCGGCCGCATCCTGGGCACTGCCCTTGGTATCGCGCGGCATCAGCAGGAACTTGTCATCCGCCAGCTCGAACACGGCCAGCTGGGCCGCGTCCAGCATGCTCTGGCCGACCTGCTGGCCGCGGCCGCTCAGGGGCAGCAGCAGGGCCACGCGGATCCTGCCGTCCTGGGGCTTGGTGATGGCGGGCGGCGGGGCCACCGGCTGCGGCGCCGCTTCGACGACGGGTTGCGGCGGGGGCGGTGGGGCCTGTACGGTCGGGGAACTGCTGGCGCAGGCGGCAAGGCCCAGTGTCAGTGCCAGGGCGGCGACCGCCCGTCCGAATTTCGCCAGCATCGGCTTCCCTTCTCCAAATCCAAGCGCCATGGCCACCCCGACCGATCCCGATCTCAACGCCGAAGACGGCCCGTCCGACCCGACCACCGGCGACCCGACCTCCGGCGACCCTATGCCGGGGGACGACCCGTCCGATGCGGCGGCCGGGACGGCAGCCGGGTCGGGGGCGGAGCCTAGCGGCGCCAGGCCCGCACGTAAACCGGGGCCTGGGCTGCATGTGGTGGCTACCCCCATCGGCAATGCCGGCGACATCACCCTGCGCGCCCTGGAGACGCTGCGGGGCGTGGACGCCATCGCCTGCGAGGATACCCGGGTAACGGCGGGGCTGCTGCGCCGCTACGGCATTGCGACCCCGCTGTTTCCATATCACGAGCACAATGCGGCGCGGATGCGGCCACAGATCCTGGGCCGCATCGCCGACGGCCAGGCCATCGCCCTGGTCAGCGATGCCGGCACCCCGCTGATCAGCGATCCCGGCTACAAGCTGGTGCGCGAGGCGCGGGACCAGGGGCTGGCGGTGTACCATCTGCCCGGTGCCAATGCCGCCATCACCGCCCTGGTGCTGTCGGGCCTGCCCAGCGACCGTTTCCTGTTCCTGGGCTTCCTGCCGCACAAATCCGGCGGCCGCCGGGCGGCGCTGGAGGAGGTGCGGGGCCTGCGCACCACGCTGGTGCTCTACGAGTCGCCCCAGCGTCTGGCCGACCTTCTGGCCGATGCCGCCGCCATTCTCGGCCCGCGCGACGCGGTGATGGCGCGGGAGCTGACCAAGCTGTTCGAGGAGGTGCGGCGGGGCAGCCTGACCGACCTGGCCGCCCATTATGCCGCGGCCGGCGCGCCCAAGGGCGAGGTGGTGGTGGTCATCGGCCCGCCCGATGCCGCCGCCGAACAGGCCGACGCGGCCGATCTCGACAGTCTGCTGCGTCAGGCCCTGGCCAGCATGAGCCTGCGCGACGCCGCCGCCCATGTGGCCACCGCCACCGGCCAGCCGCGCAAGACCGTCTATGCCCGTGCCCTGGAACTGGGCCGGACGGGGGACAGCGATGGGACGCCGCCGGACACGCCGTGACCGTCAGCGCGCCGAACGCCAGGGCCGCTGGGCCGAATGGCTCTGCTGTCTGTCGCTGTGGCTGCGCGGCTACCGGGTGCTGGCCCGGCGCCTGCGGCTGCCGGCGGCCGAACTGGATATCCTGGCGCGCAAGGGCGGGGTGCTGGCGGTGGTGGAGGTCAAGGCCCGCGGCAGGCTGGACCATGCCCTGGCCGCCGTCGGCGGGGCCAGCTGGCGGCGGCGGTCGCTGGCCGTGGGCCAGTATCTGGCCGGCCGGCCGGCCCTGCACCGCCATGCCATCCGCTACGACCTGATGCTGGTGCGACCGCGGCGCTGGCCCACGCACATCAAGGATGTCTGGCGGGCGGAGGGGTAAGGGGCGGGGCCGGCGCGGGATGCGTCGTCACAACGGGTGCGTCGTCACAACGGGGTGCGTCGTCACAACAGGCTCTCCAGGGGCGGCGGCCAGGCGGCCGGCCCCAGGCGCGCCATCATCTCGGCGCCGCTGGCCGGGGTGCCGGCGCGGCGGCCCGTCGGGGCGGCCGGCACCAGGATCAGGCCGCTGCGGGCGGCCAGCACGGGCACCGACTCGACGGGGGCCTCGGCCAGATCCAGCTCCAGCACATCATCGCCTTCGATCTCCAACCCGGTTTCCACGAAGCCGTGGCGGACATAGAGCGTGCGGGCGGTGTCGTTGCCGGGCGTGACCTGCAGCCGGATGCGGCGGCAGCCGGGGCGCGAGGCCAGCCAGGCCAGGATCAGCCGGAAGGCCGGCTTGCCATAGCCCTTGCCCTGCTCACGCCGGTCCAGCATGAACCAGGACAGCCACCAGGTGGCGGCGTCGCGCAGGTCGCGGCGGGTGATGAAATAGCCCACGGGCTTGCCACGGGACAGCAGCAGCATGGCGATGCTGCCCACATGGCCGTGAATGTCGGTCAGAACCTCGTCGGGTGTCCCGAAATACTGGATCTGCGACTCTTCGATCTCAAGGCCGGCCAGCTGGTTCAGCTCGGTCGGGTCCAGGTGCTGTTTTTCCAAGGCCACAGCGGCCTTCACGGGAGACATGATGCCCTTCGCAGGACGTGACTGGGGTGACCGTGCCGGCCCTGGGGCCGTCGGTCGGGCGCGGGTCGGCGGCATGATCGCCACCATCGGGCCGGGTCTAGGTGCCCGGTGCGCCAGGAAACAGGGTGACTCGCGATTGGGTCAGAATTGCGCCGGATCTGCGGGAGGGGCGTGGCAGGCCAAAGCCTGTCATGGCGGCGCGTTCGGCGGCCTGCTGTCGGCCGTCGCCTCGGACGAGGCGGAGGAACATGGAACCCCGACGGGTTGTTTCAGCTCAGCAAAAGGTACGCCCGCCCGAATGACCTGTCCAGGGGACCGCGGTCTGCCTCATTGCCACGGCTGCCCTGCGCTTTTTGCCGCAAGCTCGGCCACGGCCCCGGTCAGCAGCACCAGGTCCTGCGGGCGCGACAGGCGGTGGTCGCCATCCTTGACCAGGGTCAGCCGCACATCCGGCGTGGCCAGCGCCGCCGCCAGCTCCAGGCTGCCCTGCCAGGGCACATCGGCATCCTGCTGGCCATGCAGCAGGCGCACCGGGCAGTCGAGGGCGATGGGACCCGCGGGGCCGTCCAGCAGCAGATGCCGCCGCCCCTCCTCGATCAGGGTGCGGGTGATGGGATAGCCGGCGGGGTCATAGGCGGACGGGGCCAGGAAGCGGCCGTCGCGCTCCACCGCCCGGCGCTGCTCCGGGGACAGCCGGTTCCAGATCAGCCGTTCGGTGAAATCCACCGCCGGGGCCATGGCCACCAGCCCGGTCACCCGCCGCGGCCGGGCCAGGGCGGCCAGCAGCGCCAGCCAGCCGCCCATGCTGGACCCCACCAGGATCTGCGGCCCCTCGGTCAGCGCGTCGAGCACGGCCAGCGTGTCGGCCAGCCAGCCGCCGATGGTGCAATCCTCCCAGCGGCCGGACGAGGCGCCATGGCCCTGATAGTCGAAGCGCACGCAGGCGTGGCCGGCGCCGGCGGCCCACTGTTCCAGCGCCGCGGCCTTGGTTCCCGTCATGTCGGAGCGGAAGCCGCCGAGAAAGACCACGCCCGGCGCGCATCCCGGCTCCCGTCGATAGGCTATGGTGGCGCCGCCCCGATCCAGGCTATGTATCGCCGCACCCATGTCCGCTCCTGTCCCGCACTTGAAATGACAATCCAGGTCGATTCCTCCGGTACCCTATCGCCCGCCCCCACCGCGGTAAACCGGGAGGACCAGTTCGGGAACGGCCGGCCCGTGGTGCTGCAGGTGATCCCCACCCTGGTCACCGGCGGGGCCGAACGCGGCTGCATCGACATGGCCGCGGCCATCCAGCATGCCGGCGGCCGCGCCTTGGTGGTGTCCGCCGGCGTTCCCATGGCGCATGAGCTGCAACGCTACGGCGCCACCCACATCACCCTGCCGGTGGCCAGCAAGAACCCGCTGACCATCCGCCGCAACGCCGGCCGTCTGGCCGCCCTGATCCGGGACGAGGGGGTGGATCTGATCCATGCCCGCTCCCGGGCGCCGGCCTGGAGCAGCTATTGGGCCGCCCGGGAAACCGGCATCCCCTTCGTCACCACCTTCCACGCCCCCTACAATTTCAAGTCCGGGCTGAAGCGCTGGTACAACTCGGTCATGGCCCGGGCCGACCGGGTCATCGCCGTGTCCCGCTTCGTCTACGACCATGTCGCCCATGTCTACGGGGTCGGCCCCGACCGGCTGCGCCTGATCCATCGCGGCGTCGATGTGGACATCTTCCAGCCCGGCCGGGTGACCCAGGCGCGGCTGGCCGACCTCATCGGCGCCTGGCGCCTGCCGGAGGACCAGCGCATCGTCATGCTGCCCGGCCGCCTGACCCGCTGGAAGGGGCAGGGGGTCCTGATCGAAGCCATCGCCCGGCTGGGCCGCCCCGATGTGCGCGCCGTGCTGGTGGGGGCGGACCAGGGCCGCACCGAGTACCGGCAGGAGCTGGAACAGCGCATCAAGGCCCTGGGGCTGGAGGCGCAGGTCACCATCACCGGCCACTGCAACGACATGGCCACGGCCTACATGCTGGCCGATGTGGTGGTCAGCGCCAGCACCGAGCCGGAGGCCTTCGGCCGCATCATCGTCGAGGCCCAGGCCATGGGCCGGCCGGTCATCGTCACCGATCTGGGGGCGGTCAAGGAAACCGTGATCGACCGGGAAACCGGCCTGGTGGTGCCGCCCAACGATCCGGACGCGCTGGCCCAGGCCATTGCCGCCGTGCTGGATCTCGACCCGCTGCAGCGGCAGGCCGTAGGGCTGGACGGCATGCGCCATGCCCGGGAAAACTTCACCCGCGACCGCATGTGCGCCGCCACCCTGGACGTCTATGCCGAGCTGCTGGCCGGGCGCGGGCCGGCCCGCCGGGGCCGGCGGTGACCGGTCCGGCGGCAGATCAGGCGGCTGATCGGGGGGCAGATCCGGCGGCGGGCCGGGTCCTGGTCATCCGGCTGGGGGCTCTGGGGGATCTGGTCCAGTGCTTCGATGCCTTCCACGCCATCCGGCGGCATCATTCCGGTAGCGAAATCATCCTGCTGACCAAACCCGCCTTCGCCGGATTCGGCCGGGCCATGCCCTGGTTCGACACGGTGTGGGAGGACAATCGCAGCCGGTCGCCCCTGCATTACTGGCGCATGCGCCAGCGGCTGCGCGGCGCCGGCCTGTCCCGGGTCTACGATCTGCAGAACAAGCCGCGCACGGCCCTCTATTACCGGCTGATGCGGCCGGGGCCGCGGCCGGACTGGTCCGGGGCCGCCCCCGGTGCGCGCTGGCCGCTGCCCGCCCTGGCCGGCCTGCACAATCACGACCGCTATCTGCGGCAGCTGGCGGCGGCCGGGGTGCCCGATGCCGGCGTGGCCGACCTGTCCTGGCTGGAGGGCGACCTGTCGGGCCTGCTGCCGCCCGGGCCGTTTGCCCTGCTGGTGCCGGGCTGTTCCCCGCATCTGCCGCACAAGCGCTGGCCGGCGGCGTTCTATGCCGCGCTGGGGCGACAGGTGCTGGACCGTGGCATCACGCCGGTGCTGGTGGGGACGGGGGCCGACCGCGAGGCCGCCGACGCCATCCGGGCCGCCTGTCCACAGGCCGTGGATCTGGTGGGGCGGACCAGCCTGCACCAGCTGGGCGCGCTGGCCCGCCGCGCGGTGGCCAGCGTCGGCAACGACACCGGGCCGGTGTTCCTGACGGCGGCCATCGGCTGCCCGACGCTGATGCTGATGTCCCACCACACCGATCCCGTGCGCTCGGCCCCCTGGGGGCCGCGGACGGCCTGGCTGAAGCGGGACGACCTCGCCACCCTCCCGGTCGCGGAGGTCATGGCCGTGCTGGACGGGATGTGCCCCGGCTGATCGGCCGCCGCCCCCGTCGTGCCGCTTCCCAAGGCGCCTCTGTCCCTTTTCGCCGCAATCCTGCCGGCTTTGCGTGGCAGGAGATCGGGCGGACCCCGGCCGGCCTTGCCTAAACGCGGCTTTTTTGCTCTAAGGGGTTCCTTCCTTCCCGCTGGCGTCATTCCAGGTGGTTGATCCATGTCCTCGCGTTTCCCGTCCCGTTTCGGCCGCGCCGCCCTGCTGGCCACCCTGCTGCTCGGCGTTGCCGGCTGCTCCTGGATCGACCAGATCGGGTCCGACGGGGAAGGCCCCGGTGCGCCGGGCAATGCCGGCGCCCAGATGACCACGATCCGCCAGAACTCATCGGGCTATGCCGGGATGAACATGGCGGCCCGTCCGGCGGCCGGCCAGGCGGTGAACGCCTATCTGTGGCGTGCCGCCCTGGATACGCTGCAGTTCATGCCGATCCAGCAGGCCGATGCCTTCGGCGGCGTCATCCTGACCGACTGGTACAGCCCGCCGGCCACGCCCAGCGAGCGTTTCAAGATCAACCTCTATATCCTGGATGCGGCCTTGCGCGCCGATGGCGTCCGCGCCACCGTGTTCCGGCAGGTGGACCAGAATGGCAGCTGGCGCGACGCGCCGGTGGCGCCGGAAACGGCGACCCAGCTGGAAGACAGCATCCTGACCCGGGCCCGGCAGCTGCGCCAGGCTGCGACGGCCGCCCATTAATCCGCCGGCGGCGGGCGTGTAGCCCCTTAGTCGGGTGTCGCCCCGCCGGAGCGCCACCCGACCATCCAGGGCGATCCCATGTCCCGCTACAATGTCCGCGAATCCGAAGCCAAGTGGCAGTCCGTCTGGGCCGAGCGCAACAGCTTCGCCGTCCAGGCCGACCCGTCCAAGCCCAAGACCTATGTGCTGGAGATGTTCCCCTATCCCTCGGGGCGCATCCACATGGGCCATGTGCGCAACTACACCATCGGCGACGTGATCGCCCGCTACAAGCGGGCCAAGGGCTTCAACGTCCTGCATCCCATGGGCTGGGACGCCTTCGGCCTGCCGGCCGAGAACGCGGCGCTGGAGCGCGGCGTGCATCCGGGCAAGTGGACCTACGAGAACATTGCCACCATGCGCGGCCAGCTCCAGTCGATGGGTCTGGCCATCGACTGGAGCCGTGAGCTGGCCACCTGCCGGCCGGACTATTACCGGTTCGAGCAGAAGATGTTCCTGGACTTCCTCAAGGCCGGCCTGGCCTACCGCAAGGAGTCCTGGGTCAACTGGGACCCGGTGGACAACACCGTCCTGGCCAATGAGCAGGTGATCGACGGGCGCGGCTGGCGTACCGGCGCCCTGGTGGAGAAGCGCAAGCTCTCCCAGTGGTTCCTGAAGATCACCCACTTCGCCGACGAGCTTCTGGGGGCCCTGACCAGCCTGGACCGCTGGCCGGAGAAGGTCCGCATCATGCAGGAGAACTGGATCGGCAAGAGCCAGGGCCTGCGCTTCTTCTTCAGCCTGTCCGGCGGCCATGCCGATCTGGAGGTGTTCACCACCCGCCCGGACACGCTGTTCGGCGCCTCCTTCGTCGCCATCAGCCCCAACCATCCGCTGGCGGCCACGTTGGCCGAGGGCAATGCCGATCTGGCCGCCTTCATCGCCGAATGCAACCGCAGCTCCACCTCGGAAGCCGATATCGAGAAGGCGGAGAAGAAGGGCTTCGCCACCGGCATCACCGCCGCCCATCCCTTCGTGCCGGGCTGGGACCTGCCGGTCTATGTGGCCAATTTCGTGCTGATGGAATACGGCACCGGCGCCATCTTCGGCTGCCCGGCCCATGACCAGCGCGACCTGGATTTCGCCCGCAAATACGGCCTGCCGGTCAAGCCGGTGGTGGTGCCCGAGGGGCAGGACCCCGCTGGCTTCAGCGTGGGCGACGAGGCCTATACCGGCCCCGGTCTCCTGCGCAATTCCGACTTCCTGGACGGGATGGCGGTGGAGGCGGCCAAGACGGCCGCCATCGCCCGCATCGAGTCGCTGGGCCGTGGCACCGGCACCACCATGTTCCGCCTGCGCGACTGGGGCGTCAGCCGCCAGCGCTACTGGGGCTGCCCCATCCCCATCATCCATTGCCCCGCCTGCGGCGCCGTGCCGGTGCCGGAAGCGCAGCTGCCGGTGACCCTGCCGGAGGATGTGACCTTCGACGCGCCGGGCAACCCGCTGGCCCGTCATCCCACCTGGAAGCACACGACCTGCCCGCACTGCGGCGGGGCGGCCGTGCGGGAGACCGACACCTTCGACACCTTCATCGAGTCGAGCTGGTACTTCCTGCGGTTCGCCGATCCGCGCAACGAACAGGTGGCCTTCGACAAGGAGCTGGTGAAGTACTGGCTGCCGGTGGACAATTACATCGGCGGTATCGAGCATGCGGTGCTGCATCTGCTCTATTCCCGCTTCTGGACGCGGGCCTTGTCCCATGTGGGCTATCTGGATCTGCCGGAGCCGTTCGGCGGCCTGTTCACCCAGGGCATGGTGACCCACGCCACCTTCCAGGATGCCGACGGCAAGTGGGTGTTCCCCACCGATGTCGATCTGCAGGGCGGCAAGGCCACGCTGAAGGCCGGCGGCACGCCGGTGACCGTCGGGCCGGTCATCAAGATGTCGAAGTCGAAGAAGAACGTGGTCGACCCCCAGTCGATCATCGAGACCTACGGCGCCGACGCGGCCCGCCTGTTCATGATGTCGGACAGCCCGCCCGACCGCGACCTGGAATGGACCGAGGCCGGCATCGACGGGGCCTGGCGCTATATCAGCCGCCTGTGGCGCCTGGTCACCGAGCCGGGCTTCACCCTGCCGGCGGCCGGCACGCCGGCGCCCGCCAGCTTCGGCGCCGAGGCCACGGCCATCCGCCGTGCCGCGCACAAGGCCGCGGCCGGGGTCGGCGACGATATCGAGCAGTACCGCTTCAACAGCGCCGTGGCCAAGCTGCGCATCTTCAGCAACGCCCTGGGCGAGTCGCTGGCCAGGCTGGCGGCCAAGGCCGCCGAGGGGGCGGCACCGGCGGCGGACGACGCCTGGGCCGCGCGTGAGGCGCTGGAATATCTCTGCCAGACCGTGCAGCCGGTGATGCCGCATCTGGCGCAGCAGATGTGGGTGGAGCTGGGTCATTCCGATCTGCTGGTCGACCGGTCCTGGCCGGTGGCCGACTCGGCCCTGCTGGTGGAGGACACCGCCACCGTGGCCGTCCAGGTCAACGGCAAGCTGCGCGCCACCCTTGCCCTGCCGCGCGATGCGGCGGAGGATGTGGCCAAGGCGGCTGCCCTGGCCGACCCGGCCGTGCAGAAGGCCATGGACGGCAAGCCCCCGCGCAAGGTCATCGTCGTGCCGAACAGGATCGTCAATGTCGTGGTCTGACGCCGGACGCCGCCCGCCCTTCTCCCGTGGACGGGCGGCCCTGGCCGCCCTGGTGCTGGCGGTCACGCCGCTGGCCCTGGGGGGCTGCGGTTTCACCCCCATGTACGGCGCCGCCGCCAACCGCTCGGCCGCGGCGGCGGAACTGGCACAGGTGCAGATCGATCCGATCTCGGAGCGCAACGGCCAGGTTCTGCGCAACCACCTGATCGACCGCTTCTACACCGGCGGGCGTCCGGCCAACCCCACCTACCGTCTGGCCATCAATCTGGTGAGCACGGAGGAGGAGCTGGGCATCCGCCAGGACGCCACGGCCACCCGCGCCCGTCTGCGGCTGGTGGCCAATTACGAGCTGATCGACACCCGCACCGGCCAGGTGGTCTATCGCACCTTCAGCCGCTCCATCGTCGCCTACAACCTGCTGGAAGCGCAGTACGCCACGCTGGTGTCGCAGCAGGACGCCTATGAGCGTGGCCTGACGGAACTGGCGGAGGACATCCGCACCCGTCTGGCCCTGTATTTCAGGCGCGACCCCCAAGCGTCCCAGAACGCGGCCGCGGATACGGCCGGGAACGCGGCCAAGCCCTGATCCGGCGGCGGGGATCTCCCGCCGTCCATGCCGGTGTCCACGGCCCTGTCACCTCCGGTTCCGCCATGAAGATCCAGCCCCGCAACGCCGATGCCTTCATCAAGCGCCCCGGCCCCGAAGTGCGGGTGGTGCTGGTCTATGGGCCGGATGCCGGGCTGGTGCGGGAACGCGCCGCCCAGGCCGCCCGCACGGCCTGCGAGGATCTGGCCGATCCCTTCCGCGTGACCGAGCTGAAAAGCGATCAGGTCGCCGGTGACCCGGCCCGCCTGTTCGATGAGATGGCGGCCCTGTCGCTGATGGGCGGGCGGCGCCTCATCCGCGTGCGCGACGCCGAGGAGACGCTGGCTCCCAGCCTGCAGAAACTGCTGAAGGACCTGCCGCCCGGCGACAGCCTGCTGGTGATCGAGGCCGGCGATCTCGGCAAATCCTCCAAGCTGCGCGCCGCCGCCGAGGAAGGCGACGCCCGGATCGCCGCCGTGGCCTGCTATGTGGAGGGCGAGGAGGAGCTGGCCGGCACCATCGCCCGCATGCTGGGCGAGCATGGGCTGCAGATCGATGCGGAGGCGCGCGACTGGCTGGCCGGCAATCTGGTCGGCGACCGCGCCCTGGCCCGGGGCGAGATCGACAAGCTGGCCCTCTACATGCTGGGGCAGAAGCGGGTGACGCTGGAGGATGTGCGGGCGGTGATCGGCGACAGCGCCGCCCTCGGTCTGGACGAGCCGGTCCTGGCGGCGGCGGACGGCAACATCGCCGAGGTGGACCGCAGTCTGCGCCGCCTGTTCGCCGATGGAACCAGCACCGTGGCCATCCTGCGTGCCGCCCAGCGCCATTTCCAGCGGCTGCACATGGCCGTGGCCCACACGGCCCGGGGCCAGACGCCGCAGCAGGCGGTGAAGGCGCTGCGCCCGCCGGTCTTCTTCAAGCAGGAACCGCAGATGGTGGCCCAGGTCCGGCGCTGGACCCTGCCGCTGCTGCATCAGGCGCTGGAACGGCTGCTGGAGGCGGAGATGGATGCCAAGCGCACCAATATGCCGGACGAGACCCTGTGCGCCCGCGCCCTGTTCCAACTGGCCCAGCTGGCGCGGCGGTCCTGATCGGCACCGGCCGGGCGATGCCCCGTGGCCGGGGAATCCGCGGTCGGGCGCCACGCACACCGGCCGGCCCCACGGGGCCGGCCGTTCCGCTGTTGTCCCTTGGCCGGGGTCAGAAGGCGAAGGTGACGGTGCCGACGATGCGCGAATCGGCAATGTCGCTGTCGTCCAGGTCGGTATCGGTATATTTCACGTCAAAGGTGAAGGCGTTGTAGGTGAAGGCGGCTCCGATGTTCCAGTCGACGTAATTGGTCCCTTCCTGGATCCAGGACTTGCCGGCGGCGTAATAGATCTTGAAGGCGTCGGTGAGGGCGTAGCTGGCGCCGATATTGCCGTAATAGGCATCACCCCCCGCCGGCCCGGTGAATTCCGGGCTCCAGTAGACCTGGCCGGTGAAGGCGAACTTGTCGAGGGTGTAGCTCCCGGTGAAGCCAAGCTCCACATAGTTCACGTCCGCGCCATCGTCCTGGCCGGGATAGGTGTACCAGTAGACGCCGGCGGTATAGCTGAAATCGCCGACGCTGTTGGAATAGCCGGCGCTCAGATCCAACTCCACATCGGCCCCCGGGATGAAATCATCATCCACGTTGGAGGCCCAGGCGCCCGCCCACAGACCGGATTCATGGCTGACGGTCAGGCCCGCCTGCAGGGCGGCTTTCTCATCGGTCTGGCTGACGCCGCGGAAGACATAGTCGCTGGTGACGGCGGCGGTGCCGGACAGGGTGAACGGGCCGTCGGCCGCCTGGGCCGTAGCGGCCCCGAAGAGCAGGGCGGCGGTGGCTGTGGACGCAAGCAGACGCGTGATGGTCATGGACCGCTCCTTTAGTGAGGCTTCGTTATGTCAGGCTTCGTTCGCTCCGCTTCGGGACGCAGCAAAAGCGATGCCAGCGGCGAGCCGCCTTGTTTTTTCGCATCTGCACTATGGAGGAGCGGCTTGTATCGGCAATATAGGCCGGATCGAGGGGCTTGCATTTATGGGACGCTGTTGCAAAATAAATACGCACATGCCTGATTTATGGGCATGTTTATGATAAAATTTGCAGGAAAATTCGCCCGTTTATTGCGCAATCGCGCCGCGGCGCCGGAACGGCGGCGGCGGCATGAAAAAGGCCCGCCCCCCTGTATCGGAGGCGGGCCTGCGGACGCGTCGCCGCGTCGTCGGACGGGTCAGATGTAATAGGCGGACAGCGGTGCGAACCCGTTGAAATTCACCGCGGAATAGGTGGTCGTATAGGCCCCGGTGGCCAGGATCGAGACCCGGTCCCCGATCTTCAGGCTGGTGGGCAGGCTGTAGGGCGACTTCTCGTACAGCACGTCGGCACTGTCGCAGGTGGGGCCGGCCAGGATCACCGGCGCCGATTCGCCGTCGCCGTCGCGCTCGGTGACGATGGGATAGCGGATCGACTCGTCCATGGTCTCGGCCAGACCGCCGAACTTGCCGATGTCCAGATAGACCCAGCGCTTGTCGTCATTGGCCGACTTGCGCGAGATCAGCACCACCTCGGACTGGATGATGCCGGCATTGCCGACCATGCCGCGGCCCGGCTCGATGATGGTTTCCGGGATGCGGTTGCCGAAATGCGTGCGCAGGGCGGCGTCGATGGCCTCGCCATACTGCTGGCTGGTCGGCACGTCACGCAGATAGCGGGTGGGGAAGCCGCCGCCCATGTTGACCATGCGCAGCACCACGCCCTTCTCCTCCAGGTCGCGGAAGATGGCGGCGGTGGTGGCCAGGGCCAGATCCCATTGGCCGACATCGCGCTGCTGGCTGCCCACATGGAAGGAGATGCCATAGGGCACCACATTCATGCCGGCGGCCTTCAGCAGCAGGTCGCGCGCCATCTCAGGCTCGCAGCCGAACTTGCGCGACAGCGGCCAGTCCGCGCCTTCGCCGGAGGTCAGGATGCGGCAGAACACGCGCGAACCCGGCGCGTGCTCGGCGATCTTCTCCAGCTCCTCGATGCTGTCGAAGGCATAGAGCCGCACGCCCAGCGCATGGGCGCGGGCGATGTCGGACGCCTTCTTGATGGTGTTGCCGAAGCTGATGCGGTCGGGCGTGGCGCCGGCGGCCAGACAGTCCTGGATCTCCGGGACCGAGGCGGTGTCGAAGCTGGACCCCAGCGACACCAGCAGGCGCAGGATCTCCGGTGCCGGATTGGCCTTCACGGCATAGAAGATCTTCGAATCGGGCAGGGCGCCCGCCAGTTTGGCATAATTGTCCGCCACCACGTCCAGATCGATGACGAGACAGGGGGTGGCCGGGGATTGCTCACGGAAAAAACGGGCGATCTTCTCGGTCATCGCGGACTCCGAGGCGGCAGGTCGTTGGATTATCGGGTGGGGAAAAGACAGAAAGCACCTTACGCCGGACCCGTTAAGGTCCGGTTCCGCTCAGGCGTGCCGACGGGGCCGGCCGGAGCGGGTCAGATACTCGACCTGCCGGGAGGTGACATGCGTCCGATGGCCGCCTGGCTCAAGGCCATGCAACCGGAGACGGATCGGAATCGGGTGGGCGCGGCCGGCCCACCGACAACAACATCAACCATCGTAGCCTCCAATTCGCCGCCTTGCTTAAGGGACGGACGAGGATACGCGTTGCGTCGTTGCATAACCCCACCGGGCTGACGGCGCCGCCCGATGCTGTGGGCGGGAGTGGGGGCCATAGGCACGTGCGCTGCGACTGAGGCGCTATATAAGGCGAAGGGGTAGCGGGCAAAAGTGATTTTTCTGTGGGCAATCCCCGATTTGCGCACGTCTGGGGCGCGCCGGCCACAAATCACAATTTCGCCACTTTGCCGGGCGAGTTTGGCCATACGGGCGTGGCCTTTTAGACCGCGCAGGGGACGTGATTACCGCTGGGGACCCCGGGTTCCGAGCGTACTTCCCGAGTCCGGGAGGAGACGCCCCGACCAGCCAAGCCCCGGCTGGTACCATTGCGGCCACCGCAGGCAGCCCCCCCGCGGTGGCCGTTTCTTTTACGGCCCCCCCTGCTGCCGCTTTCGTTTTGCCATGGCCCCCGGTTCCTGGCTATGGTTCCGGCCCCCTGCCCCTGTCCGGCCGTTCCATCCGCCATGCCCCGTTTCGAAGGACGCGATCTGACCTGCCTGCGCAGCACCCGCGTCGTGTTCGCCGGCCTGGATTTCGCTGTCGACACCGGGGCGGCCCTGGTGCTGGTCGGTCCCAACGGCAGCGGCAAGTCCAGCCTGCTGCGGCTGATGGCCGGGCTGTCGCGCCCGTTCGCCGGACAATTCCTGTGGGATGGCGCCGCCATCGCCGACGAACCCGACGTCCATCGGGCGCGGCTGCGCTATGTCGGCCATCTGGACGCGGTCAAGCCGGCCCTGTCGGTGCTGGAGAATCTGACGGCCTGGGCGGCCCTGGATGGCGGTGCCGACCCGCGCGGACGGGCGTTGGCGGCGCTGGAGCGGTTCGCCCTGGATCATCTGGCCGATGTGCCGGGCCGCTACCTGTCGGCCGGGCAGAAGCGGCGGCTGAACCTGTCGCGGCTGGCGCTGGCGGCGGCGCCGCTGTGGCTGCTGGACGAGCCGACCACGGCCCTGGACCGGGCCAGCGTCGCCCGGCTGGCCGCCGAGATCCGCCGCCACCGGGCCAGCGGCGGCATGGTGGTGCTGTCCACCCATACCGATCTCGATCTGGAGGCGCCGGCGGTGCTGGACGTGTCCGACTTCGCGGTGCAGCCGGCGCCTGGGGAGGTGCTGCTGTGACGGGCTTCCTGCGCCTGGTCGGCCGCGACCTGTCCCTGGCCCTGCGTCAGGGGGCCGATGCCGCCACGGCCGTTCTCTTCTTCGTGCTGTGCGTGGTGCTGTTCCCCTTCGGCGTGGGACCGGAGCCCAATATCCTGGCCCGCATCGCCCCCGGGGTGATTCTGGTGGCGGCGCTGCTGGCCTCGCTGCTGTCGCTGGAACGCCTGTTCCAGACCGATCATGACGATGGCTCGCTCGATCTTCTGGCCCTGTCGCCGCTGCCGCTGGAGGCGGTGGCCATGGCCAAGGTGCTGGCCCACTGGCTGGTGACCGGCCTGCCGCTGCTGGCGGCCAGCCCGCTGCTGGCGCTGCTGCTGCATCTGCCGGCCGGCGGGCTCGGTGTGCTGCTGCTGACGCTGCTGCTGACGACACCGCTGCTGAGCCTGATCGGCGCCGTCGGTGCCGCCCTGACCCTGGGCGCCCGGCGCGGCGGCGTGCTGCTGCCGCTGCTGATCCTGCCGCTCTATATCCCGGCCCTGATCTTCGCCGCCGGGGCCGTGGATGCCGCCCTGGCCGGGCTGGAGGCGCGGCCGCATCTGCTGCTGCTGGGCGGGCTGCTGGCCGGGGCCTTGCCGCTGGCGCCGCTGGCCGCCGCGGCCGGCCTCCGCGCCGCGCTGGACTGACGCAGACCGGGGGGCGCCGGATTCGAACCTTGCCGCCCCCCGTTGGAATCCCCTAAGGTCTACCCGGAAGTGGTAGACGCTGGTCCGGCCGGGCTGTGACCGGCCTGCGGCGGAAAAGGCGGGACGGGGGGAACGTTGCTCGAATCAATCACCCGCAGCGAACGCGTCATCATCGTCGAGGATGACGGGATCAGGTCCGTTATCATCGGCCCGCGTCAGCGTCTGCGGCCTGCTTTCTTCGTGGCTCTGGCCTGCGTCGGAACGGCGCTGGCGCTGCTGGGCTGGGGCATGACGGCCGCCCGGCTGGCGGAGGCCCACCGTACCGCCGCCTTCCTGGAGCAGGGGGCGGAAAGCCTGGCGGCGCAGCTGGACGACAGCCGTCGCCAGATCTCGGCCCTGTCCGGCGTCCTGGATCAGGCCCGGGGATCGCTGGGACAGGCACTGGCTGACAGTGGCAGCATGACCGAGCGGCTGGCCGCCGCCGACCAGTCCCTGCGTGCGGTTGACAGCATGACCCGCGATGCCGCGGCCCGCCGGGCCCAGGCGGCCCTGGCCGCCATCGACCAGCTGGCCTCGCAGCCTTTGATCCCGTCCGACTCGGTGCCGGAGCGGACCAGCGGTCTGGCCCTGGCCCTGGCGGAAGCCCAGGCCGAATCGGCGCGTCTGCGCAGTGAAACCGGCTCGGCCCGGGACGAGCGTGACGGCATGGCGGCCAAGGTCGACGCGGTCGAGCGCCAGATGGAGGCCATGGCCGAGGGGCAGGTGGCCCTGCTGTCCCGCCTGTCGGAACATGCCGATCTGCGCATCGGCGCCATCGAAACCGCGCTGAAGGACACCGGCATCAATCTCGACCGGGTTCTGCGGGAACTGGAGCGGGGCCGCTTCGGCATGGGCGGGCCGCTGGTGCCGCTGCCGCAAGCCCTGCCGCCGCAGGCGGAGCAGGCCATGGCCCAGCTGGAAGCCAAGCTGGACCGGCAGGCCCGTCTCCGTGCTCTGCACGAATTGCTGCCGCTGTCGGCGCCGGTGGATGATTTCTACGTGTCCAGCGGCTTCGGCGGCCGGCGCGACCCCATGACCAATCAGTGGGCACGGCATGACGGGCTGGATCTGGTCGCCCGGCTGGGTACGCCGGTGATGGCGACGGCGCCGGGCAAGGTGGTCGAGGTGGGATGGGATGAGGGCTATGGCCGCTCGGTCATCGTCGACCACGGATTCGGCATCCGGACCCGCTATGCCCATCTGGAGAAAGCCACGGTGAAGGAGGGCGACGCCCTGGCCTATGGTCAGGTTCTGGGCGCCCTGGGCAACAGCGGCCGAAGCTCCGGCCCGCATGTCCATTACGAAGTTCTGATCGATGGCAAGCCCGTCGATCCTCTGCGTTTTATGGAGAAGGGCCGGCATGTTTGCGAAGGTTAAGGAACGCATCGACACCGGTGTGAAGGCGGCCGGGGCCGCGGTCGGCAGCGGCGCGACGGCGGCTGCGGATCGTCCGGTCCCGTCCATCATCGGTCCGGATATGAGCATCACCGGCAATCTGGACACGCCGGGCGAGGTGCATGTGGAAGGGCTGGTCGATGGGGATGTCACCTGTTCCCGGCTGATCATCGGCGCCAGCGGCCGCATCATCGGCCGGGTCAGCGCCGTTTCGGTGCGCGTGCATGGCAGCGTGCAGGGATCGGTCGATGCCGACGAGGTCTATCTGCTGAACGGCAGCAGCGTCGAAGGCGACGTCATCCAGGCCAGTTTGGAGATCGCCCCCGGTGCCCGCTTCGAAGGCGCCGTGCGCCGTCGCCGGCCGGGTGAACGGCAGCCCTTGCCGCCGCGCGTCGTGCCCGAACCGCCTGTGGTCGTTGCCGTGGAGCGGCTGGAGACGAAGGCGGAGGCGCCGGCCGTGACCGGCGTGCCCGATGCCGGGACGGCCGCGGACGACGACACAGCCGCCGACAGCTCCCCGGCGAGTGCAGCCCCGGCGGATGCCGCCGACGAGCCGGTGGAGACCGTGGAGGCCGAGGTGGTGGACCCGGCCGCCAAGTCGGCGCGCGAGAAGAAGCGGGCCGGCGGCTGACCCGGCTGCGGCTTGGTCCGCTCCTGCATCGGCGTGTGGCAATGGCGGGCGACGGGTTGGCGGCGGAACCGTTCGCCCGGTGACCTGTGCCTGATTTGGATCAATTCGCCAGATCGCCGCACCCGTGCCCCTCGTCCGCGGGCGCGGACGATGCTACATAACCGTCGCCATGCATCGATTCGCCAACCCCGCCCGCTTCCTCCGTCTGGCCGCCCTGATCCTGCCCTGGGCCGCCGGGCTCGCCGTGGTCTGCTTCGCCGCCGGGCTCTACATGGCCCTGCTGGACAGCCCGGCCGACTATCAGCAGGGCCAGACCGTCCGCATCATGTACATCCATGTGCCGGCGGCCTGGATGGCCATGTTCGTCTACACCAGCATGGCCGTGGCCGCGGCCACCGCGCTGGTGTGGAAGCATCCGCTGGCCGAGGTCTATGCCCGCGCCGCGGCGCCGCTGGGGGCTGGGTTCACCCTGCTCTGTCTGGTGACGGGATCGCTGTGGGGCGCCCCCATGTGGGGGACCTGGTGGGTGTGGGATGCCCGCCTGACCAGCATGCTGATCCTGTTCTTCCTCTATCTCGGCTTCATGGCCCTGGTGAACGCCTTCGACGATCCGGAGCGCGGCAACCGGGCCGGCTGCATCCTGCTGCTGGTGGGGGTGGTCAACATCCCCATCATCAAATTCTCGGTGGACTGGTGGAACACGCTGCACCAGCCGGCCAGCGTCTTCCGCATGGGCGGCCCCAGCATCCACCCGGACATGCTGTGGCCGCTGGCGGTCATGGCCATTGCCTTTAAGGCCTATTTCGTCGCCGTGGTGATTGTGCGAATCCGCTCTGAACTGGTGGCCCGCAAGATCCAGGCGCTGCGCCTGACCCAGGTCGCCTCGGCCGCGGAGTGAGCGGACCGGCGGGACGGCCCCTGCGACCGGCGGTCGCATCACTTTCGTTGGGACGCCCCCGGGATCATATGGTCCGGGGTCCCGGCGCCGGAGTTGGAGATGAGTGAGTTCTTCGCCATGGGCGGTCATGCCGCCTATATCTGGAGCAGCTACGGGCTGGCCGCCCTGGTTCTGCTGGCGCTGCTGCTGGTCAGCCTGCGCGGGCTGCGCCGGCAGCAGGCCCTCCTGGCGGCGCTGGAAACGGCGCATCCGTCGCGCCGCCGCCGCCGCCAGACGGCGGAGGAGGGGCTTGCCGCCCCCGGTGCTCCTGCCCGCTCCGGCGCCCATGCCCCGGCCGGTGAAGGGGGGCTGTCATGACGCGCAAGCGCCGCCGGCTCTATATGCTGCTGCTGGCCATGCTGGGGCTGGGCACGGCCACGGCCCTGACCCTGGCTGCCTTCAACGACACCGTGACCTATTTCTACAGCCCGTCCGATCTGACCACCAAGGCGCCGGGCGACCGCAACGTCCGCCTGGGCGGGCTGGTTGAGGTGGGCAGCATCGCCAGATCCGACGACGGGCTGACCATCCGCTTCACCGTCACCGACACCGCCAACAGCGTGCCGGTCAGCTATACCGGCATCGTGCCCGACCTGTTCCGCGAGGGGCAGGGCGTCGTCGCCCTGGGCCGGCTGCGGCCGGACGGAGTCTTCGCCGCGTCGGAGGTGCTGGCCAAGCATGACGAGAACTACATGCCGCCCGAGGTGAGCGACGCCTTGAAGCGGGCCGACCATTTCAAGGCCAATGCCCAGCCGCCCGCCTCCATCGGCGAGAAGGATGGACTGCACACCACCTCGACCCTGAAGGGCCAGTGACATGACGCGACGCGGGGAGCGCCGGCCATGATTCCGGAACTCGGCCATTACGCCCTGGTGCTGGCGCTGCTGCTGGCCCTGGTGCAGTCGACCCTGCCCTTCGTCGGTGCCGCCCGCGGCAACCTGGCCTGGATGGAGGTGGCCAAGCCCGCCGCCTATGGCCAGCTGCTGATGATCCTGGTGGCCTTCCTGGCCCTGACCTGGGCCCATGTGGTCTCGGACTTCAGCGTGCTGAACGTGGTCCAGAACAGCCATTCGGCCAAGCCCATGCTGTACAAGGTGGCCGGCGTCTGGGGCAACCATGAGGGCTCGCTGGTGCTCTGGGTGCTGATGCTGGCCCTGTTCGGCGCCGCGGTCGCCTATTACGGCCGCAACCTGCCCGACACGCTGAAGGCGCGGGTGCTGGGGGTGCAGGGGCTGATCGGTGTCGGCTTCCTGCTGTTCATGCTGGCCACCAGCAACCCTTTCGTCCGCGTCTCCCCGGTGCCGCTGGACGGCAACGACCTCAATCCGCTGCTGCAGGACCCCGGCCTCGCCTTCCATCCGCCCTTCCTCTATCTGGGCTATGTGGGCTTCTCGGTGGCCTTCGCCTTCGCCGCCGGCGCCCTGATCGAGGGGCGCGTCGATCCCGCCTGGGGCCGCTGGGTGCGGCCCTGGACCCTGGTGGCCTGGTCGTCGCTGACGCTGGGCATCGCCATGGGCAGCTGGTGGGCCTATTACGAGCTGGGCTGGGGCGGCTGGTGGTTCTGGGACCCGGTGGAGAACGCCTCGCTGATGCCCTGGCTGGCCGGCACGGCCCTGGCCCATTCCGCCATCGTCGTGGAAAAGCGCGATGCGCTGAAGACCTGGACCATCCTGCTGGCCATCCTGACCTTCACCCTGTCGCTGATGGGCACGTTCCTGGTACGGTCCGGGGTGCTGACCAGCGTCCACGCCTTCGCCGTCGATCCGGCCCGCGGCACCGCCATCCTGGTCCTGCTGGGGCTGGCGACGGGCGGCAGCCTGCTGCTCTACGCCCTGCGTGCGGGATCGCTGCGGGTGGGCGGCGTCTTCGCCCCGGTCAGCCGCGAGGGCGCGCTGGTGCTGAACAACCTGCTGCTGTCCACGGCCTGCGCCGTGGTGCTGCTGGGCACCCTCTATCCCCTGTTCCTCGATGTGGTCGGCGGCGCCAAGATCAGCGTCGGCGCCCCCTTCTTCAACGCCACCTTCCTGCCGCTGGCCGTGCCGCTGGTGGCGGTCATGGGCGTCGGTCCGTTCCTGGCCTGGAAACGGGCCGATCTGGGCGGTGTGCTGGGCCGGCTGTGGCTGGCGGCGCTGCTGACGGCGGCCTCTGTGCTGTGGGCGCTCTATGCGCATGGGACCCGGCCGGTCATGGCCCTGGTCGGCATCGGCATGGGGGCCTGGGCCGCCTTCGCCGCCCTGTTCGAGGTGGCGGAGCGCATCAAGCTGTTCCGCGGCCCCCTGGCCGACAGCTGGGCCCGGGCCAAGGGTCTGCCGCGCGGTGCCTGGGGCACGGCCCTGGCCCATGCCGGGCTGGGCATCGCCATCATCGGCATGGTCGGCACCAGCGTCTGGCGCGCCGAGGATATCCGCGTGATGCGGCTGGGCGACACGGCCGCGCTGGCCGGCTACAGCTTCAGCCTGGACAAGGTGGAGGAGCTGCGGGTCGCCAACTATGTGACCGAGATGGGCACCTTCACCCTGCGCCGGGACGGCCGCGTCATCGCCACGCTGCATCCGGAACAGCGCTGGTACCCGGTGGCGAAGATGCAGACCACCGAGGCCGCCATCCACACCACCTTCGTCTCGGACCTCTATGCCGTGCTGGGCGACCGCACCGAGGATGGCAGCGGCTGGGTCGTGCGTCTCTACCACCATCCGCTGGTGCCCTGGATCTGGTTCGGCTCCGTGATCATGGTCGCCGGCGGGCTGGTCAGCCTGTCCGACCGCCGCCTGCGGGTGGGGGTGCCGGCCCGCCGTGTCCTCCCGGCCGCCGGTCCGGCCGCGCAACCCGCCGAATGATGGCTGATCCGCGATGAAGCGTCTGCTGCTGCTGCTGCCGCTGGTCCTGTTCCTGGGACTGGTGGGCTATTTCGCCGTCGGGCTGCGCCACGATCCCTCGGTGCTGCCCAGCGCCATGATCGACAAGCCGGCTCCGGACTTCGCGCTCGGGCCGGTGCTGGACGGCGTGCCGGGTCTGTCGTCGCAGGATCTCAAGGGACAGGTGTCGCTGGTCAATGTCTTCGCCAGCTGGTGCGCGCCCTGCCGGGTGGAGCATCCGCTGCTGACGCGGCTGGCGCGGGAGCAGGGCATTGCCATCAATGCCATCGCCTACAAGGACAAGCCCGAGGCGACCCGCACCTTCCTGGCGCAGATGGGCAATCCCTTCAGCCGCATCGGCATGGACCAGGACGGCCGCGTCGCCATCGACTGGGGCGTCTATGGCGTGCCGGAAACCTATGTCATCGATCGTCAGGGCCGCATCCGCTACCGCCATGTGGGGCCGCTGATGCCCCGCGACGTGGAGGAGAAGATCCTGCCCATGATCCGGGAGCTGTCGAAGTGATGCGCCTGCCGGCCCGTATCCTGGCCGCCGCCGGCCTCGCCACCCTGCTGGCGGGGCCGGCCTTCGCCGTGCTGCCCGACGAGAAGCTGGCCGACCCGGCGCTGGAAGCGCGGGCGCGGGAGATCAGTCAGGAGCTGCGCTGCCTCGTCTGCCAGAACCAGTCCATCGACGACAGCAATGCGCCCCTGGCGCGCGACCTGCGGGTGCTGGTGCGCGAGCGGCTGGCCGCCGGCGACAGCAACGGCCAGGTGCTGCAGTACCTGACCGACCGCTATGGCGATTTTGTGCTGCTGAAGCCGCCGGTGCGGCCCTACACCTGGGTCCTGTGGTTCGGCCCCTTCGCCCTGCTGCTGGTGGCGGGGGCGGGCACGGCCTTCTATCTGCGCAACCGGCGCAGCGAGGCGGTCCAGGCCGCCGCCGGGCTGACGGCGGAGGAGGAGGCGCGGCTGCAGGCCCTGCTGGCCACAGACGCCGGTGACGGGGCCGGAGACGAGACCGACGGGGAGCGGCGGCGATGATCGGATTCTGGCTTGCGGCCGCCGCCCTGACGGCGGTGGCGGTGCTGCTGCTGTTGCGGCCGCTGCTGCGCCCGGCGGCGGAGATGCTGCCCACGGCCGCTTTCTCCCGCGGCATCTACACGGACCAGCTGGCCGAGATCGAGCGTGACCTGGGGCGCGGGCTGCTGACGCCGGAGCAGGCCCGCGCCGCCCGGGCCGAGGTGGGGCGCCGCCTTCTGGCCGCGGCGGCGGAAGCGGACAAGGCCGACAAGGGCCGCCATGTCACCGCCGGTCCCAGCCGCAAACTGGCCATGGTGCTGACCGTGCTGCTGCCGCTGGCTGCCCTGGGCCTCTATCTGCCGCTGGGCCGGCCCGACCTGCCGGCCGTGCCCTTCGCCAGCCGCACCACCGGACCCCAGGTGCCGCCGCAGGTGCTTCAGGCCATGGAGCGGCTGGAGCGCTCGCTGAAGGACAATCCCGACAATCTTGAAGGCTGGACCCTGCTGGGCGGCACCTATGCCGCGCTAGGCCGTCATGCCGATGCCGCCGAGGCCTACCGAAAGGCCGTGGGGCTGAGCCAGGGCAATGCCGAGCTGATGAGCGCCTTCGCCGAGTCGCTGACCAATGCCGCCGACGGCATCGTCGGGCCGGAGGCGCAGTCCTCCTTCGAGGCGGTGCTGGCCGCCGATCCCGGGGATGCCCGTGCCCGCTACTATCTCGGCATCGCCCGGCAGCAGGCCGGCGACCTGCAGGGGGCCATCGAGCGCTGGGCCGCCCTGCTGAAGGACAGCCCTGCCGACGCCCCCTGGGTGGAGCCGCTGCGCCAGCGCATCCGCGCCGCGGCGGAGCAGATCGGTGTCGATCCGGCCACGGTGACGCCGTCCCCGCAGCCGCCGTCGCCGCCGCCGGCCATGGCCGAGGGCGGTCCGACGGCGGAGCAGATGCAGTCCATGGCCGCCATGAGCCCGGAGCAGCGCCAGGGCGCCATCCGCGGCATGGTCGACGGGCTGGAGGCGCGGCTGAAGGACAATCCCGCCGATGTGGAGGGCTGGCTGCGTCTGGCCCGCGCCCGCAGCGTGCTGGGCGAGCCGCAGGCGGCCCTCGATGCCCTGCGCCAGGCCACCAGGGCCGCGCCGGAGCGGGTCGATGTCTGGCTGGCTTTGGCCCAGTCCCTGGCCCCGGCTGAGGACCAGCCCTCCTCGCCGGAGTTCCTGGAGACCATGCGCACGGTGCTGCGTCTGGACGCCGACAATCCCCAGGCGCTCTATTACCTGGGCGAGCAGGCGGCGGCCGAGGGCCGGACGGAGGCCGCGCGCGACCTGTTCACCCGCCTGCTGGCCCAGCTGCCGCCCGACGCGCCCATCCGCGCCGACCTGCAGAAGCGGCTGGAGGCGCTGCGCTGATCCCGTGACGCCGCCCCCGCCGCCCCTCCCGCAGTGGCGGGCCGGTACGGCCGGGGCCGGCGCGTCCCGGCGCGGCTCAACCCATGCGGGTCAGCCCATGATGTTGTAGCCGCCGTCCACATAGGTGGTGGCGCCGGTCAGCAGCCGGCCGGCATCGGTGGCCAGCAGGGCCGTGGTCATGCCGACATCGTCGATCTCCACCAGCCGGTGGGCCGGCGCGCGCGAGGCCACGCGCTGCATCAGCTCGTCGAACTGGCTGAGGCCGGAGGCGGCCCGGGTCTTGATCGGACCAGGGGAGATGGCATGGACGCGGATGCCCTTCGGGCTCAGCTCCGCCGCCAGATAGCGCACGGCGGCTTCCAGCGCCGCCTTGACCGGACCCATGACATCGTAATTCTCGATGACCTTCTGGGCGCCGTGATAGCTCATGGTGAACAAGGTGCCGCCCTGGTTCATCAGCGGCTCGGCCAGCCGGGCCATGCGGATGAAGGAATGGCAGGAAATGTCCATGGCGGTCAGGAACCCCTCGCGGGAGCAGTCGACCAGCCGCCCATGCAGATCCTCGCGCGGGGCGAAGGCGATGGAATGCAGCAGGAAGTCCAGCCGGCCCCAGCGGGCCGAGACGGCCTCGAACACCGCCTCCAGCGACCCCGGCTGCGACACGTCGCAGGGCAGGAACAGCGTGGCATCCAGCGCCGCGGCCAGCGGTTCCACATGCGGCTTGGCCTTGTCGTTCAGATAGGTGACGGCCAGCTCCGCCCCCAGGCTGTGGAAGGCGCGGGCGCAGCCATAGGCGATGGACTGGTCGTTGGCGATGCCGA
Source organism: Oleisolibacter albus (assembly GCF_003336875.1). Lineage (GTDB taxonomy): Bacteria > Pseudomonadota > Alphaproteobacteria > Azospirillales > Azospirillaceae > Niveispirillum > Niveispirillum album. The sequence goes on from NZ_QGNJ01000002.1 coordinate 160,613, forward strand.
CGACAAGGCCCTTCTTGCCCTCCAGGCTGATGGATAGGTTGGACATGGCGGTCTCCGGGCGCGATGGCTATGTTGCGGTGCAACAATAGCAGGCCCGTGTCCGTTTGTGCTCCTGTTCAAAGGGCGCGACACACAAGCTTCACAGCGGGGTCTTTCCGCCCGGCCCCGTCAGCCCGGCCCCGTCAGCCCGGCCCTGTCAGCCCAGCCCTGTCAGCCCGTCCCCCGTCAGCCCGGCCCCGTCAGCGCGGTGCGGCGCGGCTGGCCAGCTTCCACTGGTTGGCCTGGGAGAATTTGCGGGCCAGGAAGGCATAGGTCTGCTTCAGCAGCGCGTCCAGCGGCGGCCCCTTCTCCACCGGGGTCGTCTCCCACCCCTCCAGCACCTCGTCCCACAGCATCAGGCACTGGTGCAGGTCGTCCCGCATCTCGCGGATATAGGCGACGTTCTTATCGAAGGCCCGCAGCATCGACAGGACCTCGCCGGTCTGGGCGTCCAGCTGGGCGAAGCGCTGTTCCAGGTCGGCGATGGGCGGCATGGACAGGGTCTGCATGCGCACGATCTCCTCGCGCACCGTGCGTTCGATCTTGTACAGCCGGTGGGCCGTCTCCAGCCCCTGGCGGATCAGGGCCAGCTTGGCCGCCCGGTCGCGCAGCGCCTCCACATAGGACAGCTCGCCTGCCAGCGCGTCGATGCGCTTGCCCAGCTCCTCCTCAGGATTGTCGGTCAGGGCCAGCCGGTCGGCGATGACGCGGAAGGCCTCGGCCACGCGGGCCTTGGTCTTGGGGTCCTCGGCCACCTGCTCCAGTTCCGTGGGATTGGAGATCACGGTCTCGCCGCCGGTCAGCCAGGTCACCAGCTGCACCGTCAGCCGGGCCTTGGCCCGGATGAAGTGGGCCTCGTCCACCCGCCAGCTGGCGGTGCCGTCGATCAGCTCGTTGGGGATGCTGTCACCGGGGCGGATCTGGCGCACATAGTTCAGCCCCTTCTCCACCATGGCCAGCAATTGCCCGTCGAAGCCCTTGGGGTCGATCTTGAATTCGTTGCACAGCTTGTCGATGGGCACTTCGGCGTCGTTCTTGCCCAGCTTGAAGCGCATCACCGGCTCCTCGGTGGAGCGCGACAGCAGGAAACGGCAGTCCTCCAGGGTGAAGACCTTGTGCTCGAACAGGAAATGGGTGCTGCGGTTCATCGGGGTCCGAGGGGGCTGCGCCGCGCCGGCCGGCCCGGACGAAGGCGAAGAATTGACAGGATAGCATGGGGGGTGACCGGGGGCATGCACAAGCATCCCCCCTTTGTACAAGGCACGGTCCAGGTTGCTGCACGGCTGCCGGGTTGCGGCAGGCGTGCGGCGGGGGTGCGAAAGGCTCTTCCAGGCCGGGCCGGTGCGCGCTAGCCTCGGCCCGCCCATCCCCCGGAGTCGCCCGTGCCCATGTCCGCCCCTGTCACGCCCGCAGCCCAGCCCGCCATCGTGGTGGAGGATCTGCACAAGCGGTTCGGTGACCTGGAGGTGCTGAAGGGCGTGTCGCTGACGGCGCGCGAGCGGGAGGTGGTGGCCCTGATCGGCTCCTCCGGTTCGGGCAAGAGCACGCTCCTGCGCTGCATCAACCTGCTGGAGGTGCCGGATTCCGGCCGCGTCTGGATCGAGGGGGAGGAGCTGCGCCTGACCACGGACCGGTCGGGCCGGGCCAGGCCTGCCGACCGCCGGCAGGTGGACCGCATCCGCCGCCGGTGCGGCATGGTGTTTCAGAGCTTCAACCTGTGGACCCACCGCAGCGTGCTGGAGAATGTCATCGAGGCGCCGGTGCATGTGCTGGGCCAGCCCCGGGACGAGGCGGTGGCGCGGGCCGAGCGCCTGCTGGCCAAGGTCGGACTCGACCAGAAGAAGGACGCCTATCCGGCGCAGCTGTCCGGCGGGCAGCAGCAGCGGGCCGCCATCGCCCGCATGCTGGCCATGGAACCGCAGGTCATGCTGTTCGACGAACCGACCAGCGCGCTGGACCCCGAACTGGTCGGCGAGGTGCTGCGGGTTATGCGCGATCTGGCCGACGAGGGGGCGACCATGCTGATCGTCACCCATGAGATGGCCTTCGCCCGCGAGGTGTCGGACAAGGTCGTCTTCCTGCACCAGGGCCGCATCGAGGAGGAGGGGCCGCCGGAGCAGGTGTTCGGCAATCCCAGCAGCGAACGCTGCCGCCAGTTCCTGGCGCGCGAGGGACGTCTTTAAGTGGTGGCGCTTGACGCCGGCCGGGTTTCGTCTTGAAAGTGCAACATCTTAGGTTCCGTGACGCACTCTGGTGGTGCGGGGCGTCGGGCGCGAAGGGGACGATGGCATGAAGAGGGTGTTCGCCGCGGTTGCGGCGTTGGCGGTGACGCTGGTGCTGGCCGGGTGCGGCCAGGAGGAGAACAAGCAGCAGGCGGCCGACAAGCCCCTTCCCGATCCCATCCGCTTCGCCACCGAGGGCGCCTATCCGCCCTACAACATGGTCGACAGCAGCGGCAAGCTGACCGGCTTCGAGATCGACATGGTCAACGAGATGTGCAGCCGCATGAAGGTGCGCTGCGAATGGGTGGTGCAGGCCTGGGACGGCACCATCCCCGGCCTCCAGGCCGGCCGCTTCGATGCCGCCATCTCCGGCATGTCCATCACGCCGGAACGCCGGCAGGTGGTGGACTTCACCGTCGGGTACGCCTCCACCCCGGCCTATCTGGTCACGGCCAAGGACAATCCGCTGCAGGCCGTGACCTATGGCATGGAGCGCGTCAATCTGGACGAGATCGACCCGGCGGAGCAGCAGGCCATCGATCTGGTCCGCGCCCAGCTGAAGGGCAAGACGGTGGGGGTGCAGACCGCCACCATCCATGCCGACTTCGCCGACAAATATCTGGCCGACGTGGTCGATCTGCGCCGCTACGACACGCAGGAGAACATGGCGCTGGACCTGCAGTCTGGCCGCATCGAGGTCGGGCTGGCCGATGCCGTGGCCTGGGAACCCTTCCTGGACCGTCCGGAGGGGCAGGCCTACAGCTTCTTCGGTCCGGGCTTCGATGGCGGTCTGTTCGGGGCCGGCATGGGCATCGCCCTGCGCAAGGGCGACGACAAGCTGCTGGATGCGCTGAACGGTGCCATCCGCTCCCTGAAGGAGGATGGCAGCCTGCGCAAGATGGCCGAGCAGTGGTTCGGCTTCGACAGTTCCATGCCCTGAGGCACCATCCGGTGCCCCGCTCTCGCTGATGGTTCCCCATGCTGGACCTCTTGCAATTCGGTGACTCCGGTTGGGGGGACGAGATCCTGCGCGGCGCCGGGATGACGCTGGTGGTGGCCGTGCTCGCCTATGGCATCGGTCTGGTGCTGGGATCGCTGTCGGCCGCCGCCACCCTGGCCGGCGGCCTGCTGCTGCGCGGTGCCGCCGCCGTCTACACCACGGTGGTGCGCGGGGTGCCGGCCCTGCTGGTGATCTGGCTGCTGTTCTTCGGCGGCGGCAGCGCCGCCACCTGGGCCGCCGGCCTGTTCGGCTTCAGCGGCCGGGTCGACCTGTCGCCCTTCGTCATCGGCGTGCTGGCGGTGGGGTTGGTCTCCGGCGCCTATGCGGCGGAGGTGATCCGCGGCGCCGTCCAGGCGGTGCCGGCCGGCCAGCTGGAGGCGGCGCGGGCGCTGGGGATGCAGCGGGGGCTGATCCTGCGCCGCATCCTGGTGCCGCTGGCCCTGCGCTATGCCCTGCCGGGCCTGTCGAATGTCTGGCAGATGACGCTGAAGGACACTTCCCTGATCATGGTCACCGGCCTGGCCGAACTGATGCGCGTCTCCTTCGTCGCCAGCGGCTCCACCCGCCAGCCCTTCCTGTTCTACATCGCCGCGGCGGTGATCTTCATGCTGCTGACCACGGGGTCGGAGCTGCTGTTCCACCGGGCCGAGCGCCGCGCCGCGCGCGGCGTGCGCCGGGCCGGGGCCTGAGGGGGGCGGCCATGGATTTGACCCTGATCCAGACCTCGCTGCCGCAACTGGCCGCCGGTGCCGTGCTGACGCTGGAACTGGTGCTGCTGTCGCTGGCCGCCGGCATCGTCCTGGCCGTGGCCACGGCCTTCGGCCGGCTGTCCCGGCTGCGGCCGCTGTCGCTGCTGGTGGGGGCCTATGTCTTCGTCTTCCGCTCCACGCCGCTGCTGGTGCAGATCTTCCTGATCTATTACGGGCTGGGGCAGTTCGAGGCGGTGCGCGCAAGCCTGGTTTGGCCGCTGCTGCGCGAGCCCTACTGGTGCGCCATCCTGGCCCTGACGCTGAACACCGGGGCCTATGGCGGCGAGATCATCCGCGGCGGCATCCTGTCCGTTCCCTTCGGCCAGATCGAGGCGGCACGGGCGCTGGGCATGGCGCCGGGCCTGATGTACCGCCGCATCATCCTGCCTCAGGCCTTCCGCCAGGTGCTGCCGGCCTACGGCAACGAGATGATCCAGGTGGTGCAGGCCAGTTCGCTGGCCAGCACCATCACGCTGATGGAACTGACCGGCGTGGCCCGCGCCATCGCCGCCCGCACCTACCAGCCGCTGGAGGTGTTCCTGGTGGCCGGGGCCTTCTATCTGCTGCTCAATCTCGTCATCGCCCAGGGTGTGCGCCTGGCCGAACGCCGCCTGGCCCGGGAGACGCGGCGCTAGGCCGGGACAGGCGGACGCGCATCCCGGCGGGCCGGCACTGTTCGCCGGCGGCGTGCGCGTTTGCCCCGCGATGGCGCCATCCCGCCGCGCGGATGGCCCGGCCGCCATTGCGGCAGGCTGGATTGTCGGAGAGAGTCTGTCGGAAAGGGAAGGAGGGAAATGGTGGAGCCGAGGAGGATCGAACTCCTGACCTCCGCATTGCGAACGCGGCGCTCTCCCAGCTGAGCTACGACCCCACATTTCCGTCGGCCACCCCTGGGTATCGCGGGCGGCTCGAAGTGGGCGGGATAATGGTCAGGCGGGGGCGGCCTGTCAAGGGCTTTGCGCGGGCCTCATCGGGCAAATCGGCGGGCAAATCGGCGGGCAAGGGGCGGAGACGCGGGGGCTCCCGCATCCGTCCGCTGTATCCCGGACCCGCTCTCCGCTCTGCGGTCGTGCATCCCTGGACAGGGCGGGGCACCGACATTACGTTCATGCCCGGGGAAGAAGCGGTCCGTTCCGGTGGCGCTCCCCCGTATGGCAAACCGAACCAGGCAGGACCAATGGCACCGCTGATCATCGCTCTGTTGCAGCTCATCGATACGGTCCTGGCCCTGTATGTCTGGGTTCTCATCATCTCCGCGGTGTTGAGCTGGCTGATCGCCTTCGACGTCATCAACACCCGCAACCGCTTCGTCTACACGGTCAGCGACATGCTGTACCGGCTGACCGAGCCGGTGCTGGGCCGCGTCCGCGCCGTCCTGCCCAATCTCGGCGGGCTGGACCTGTCGCCGGTGGTGGTGATCCTGGCCATCATGTTCATCCGCTCGCTGCTGGCCGGCTATGCCGGATCGATCGTCGGCACTTTCGGCTGAGCGCCGCGATGAAGCCGCCGGTCGAGCCCGTGGCGGGTGGGGTCAAGGTCTATCTCCGCGTCACGCCCAAGGCGTCGCGCACCGCGGTGCAGGGGCTGGCCGACGGGGCTGACGGGCGCCGGGTGGTCAAGGTCGCCGTCACCGCCGTGCCCGAGGACGGCAAGGCCAACGCCGCCGTCATCGGGCTGCTGGCCAAGCAGTGGCGGGTGGCGAAATCCAGCATCGACGTGGCCGCGGGTGGCGCCGACCGGTCCAAAGTATTATTCGTAGGCGGCGAACCGCAGGATCTGGCCGCCCGTCTGTTGGCGTGGGCCGAAGCCCTGCCAGGATAGGGCCTGCCCCCGCCAACAGACGGGCGGACTGCCCAGAACGACCGAGGACCGGAGACCATGTCGGAAGCACGCATCATCGATGGCAAGGCCTTCGCCGCGGATTTGCGCGGACGCATCGGGCAGGCGGTGCAGCGGCTGCGGACCGAGCGCGCCCTGATCCCCGGCCTGGCCGTGGTGCTGGTGGGCGAGGATCCGGCCAGCCAGATCTATGTGCGCAACAAGGGCGAGCAGACCCGCGAGTCGGGCATGCACTCCGTGACGCACCGGCTGCCGGCCGACACCACGCAGGAAGCGCTGCTGCGTCTGGTGGACCAGCTCAACCATGATCCCAGCATCCACGGCATCCTGGTGCAGCTGCCGCTGCCGGCCCATATCGACAGCGCCGCGGTGCTGGCCGGCATCACGCCGGAAAAGGACGTGGACGGGTTCCATGTGGTCAATGCCGGCCGGCTGGCCGTGGGGCTGCCGGCGCTGGTGCCCTGCACGCCGCTGGGCTGCCTGATGCTGCTGCGCGACACGGTGGGGTCGCTGCGCGGGCTGCATGCCGTGGTCGTCGGCCGCTCCAACATCGTCGGCAAGCCCATGGCCCAGCTGCTGCTGCAACAGGACTGCACGGTGACCGTGGCCCACAGCCGGACCGTGGACCTGCCCGCCGTCTGCCGCGGCGCCGACATCCTGGTGGCCGCCGTCGGCCGGCCGGAGATGGTGCGCGGCGACTGGATCAAGGAAGGCGCCGTGGTCATCGATGTGGGCATCAACCGGGTCCCGGCCCGCGATCCCGTGGCCGCCGCGGCCGGCAAGACCCGCCTCGTCGGCGATGTGGCCTTCGAGGAGGCCAAGGCCGTGGCCGGGGCCATCACCCCGGTGCCGGGCGGCGTCGGCCCCATGACCATCGCCTGTCTGCTGCTGAACACGCTGACCGCGGCCTGCCGCACGGCGGGCATCGACCTGCCGGCCGAGGTCACCACCGCCCGCGGGACTCCCGTTTGATCACGGCCTATGTCCGCGATGGCGAGGGGTTGCAGGCCCGTCTGCTGGAGCCGGGGGCGGCGCTGCCGCCCGGCACCGTCTGGCTCGACGTGCTGCGGCCGGGGCCGGAGGAGCGCGGGCTGACCGAACGCCTGCTGGGCCTGGAACTGCCCACCGAAGAGGACATGAGCGAGATCGAGGCGTCGTCCCGCCTCTATGTGGAGGGCGACTGCGCCTTCCTGACCACGCCGGTCATCAGCCGCGGTGACAACGGGCGGCTGGATCTGGGCCTGCTGACCTTCGTGCTGACGCCGGGCGTGCTGGTCACGCTGCGCAACACCGAGCCGCTGTGGCTGTCGATCTTCGCCGCCCGCGCCCTGCGCAGCCCGGCCCTGGTGACCACGGCGCTGGAGGCCATGCTGGGCCTGCTGGAGGCGGTGGTGGACCGGGCGGCCGACGTGCTGGAGATGGTGGGTGGCGATCTGGACGAGCTGTCCAGCCGCGTCTTCGCCGAGGCCAAGGAGCACGAGCTGCGGACCGACGACCGCGCCGGTGACGGTGCCCGCCGCCGCCGCATCGTGCAGCGGGCCGTCACCGGCTCGCCCAAGCCTGTGGCCGACAGCCTGAAGGCTGTCATCACCGGTGTGGGCCGGGCCGGCGACCTGACGCAGAAGGTCCGCGCCTGCCTGGCCGGACTGGAGCGGCTGTGCGCCTTCGCCCTGACCGTGGTGGGCGCACGCATGAACAAGGACCAGAAGGTCCGGCTGAAGACCATCGCCCGCGACGTGCATTCGCTGGTGGAGCATGCGGGCTTCCAGGCCATGCAGACCAACTTCCTGCTGGATGCCACGCTGGGCGTCATCGACATCCAGCAGACCAACATCATCAAGATCTTCTCGGTGGCGGCCGTGGTCTTCCTGCCGCCGACGCTGGTGGCCAGCATCTATGGCATGAACTTCCATCACCAGCCGGAGCTGGACTGGTCCTTCGGCTATCCGCTGGCGCTGCTGCTGATGCTGTTGTCGGCGGTGCTGCCGCTGGTCTATTTCCGTCGCCGTGGCTGGCTGTAGCGGAGTCCGGCGGCGCGGCATTAACCCAACCTTCAAGAATATTCCGTTGTCTCGGCAGGCCGGTCCCGCGCAGGGTGCCCGGCGCCCGGGAGATATCGTCTGATGGAGAGGCGTATGCCGACGGCTGCTCAGCCGCCCGCACCGCGGCCCGCGCCGCGGTTCGAATCCTGGGCCAACCTGCCCGCCATGTTCTTCGACCAGGCCGACCGGCTGGGGGATCGCCCCCTGCTGCGGGTCAAGCGCGACGGCGCCTGGCACAGTCTCAGCTGGCGGCAGGTGGCGGCGCAGGTGGAGCAGGCCGCCCGCGGGCTGGCGGCGCTGGGCGTCAAGCCCGGCGACCGGGTCTGCATCGTGGCCGAGAACCGGCCGGAATGGCTGGTGGCCGATCTGGCGATCATGAGCCTGGGGGCCGTCACCGTCCCGGCCTACACCACCATCGGCATCCCGGATTATGTGCATGTGCTGCGCAACAGCGGGTCGAGTCTGGTGCTGGTGTCGGGGGCGGCGCTGACGCGCAAGGTCCATATGGCCATGCAGGAGACCCGCTGCTGCGCCACCCTGGTCACCATCGGGGTGGAGCCGCCGGCCGATCCCGCGCTGCGCACCCTGGATTGGGCCGGCCTGCTGGACGCAGGGCGGCAGACGGCGGTTTCCGGCGGGGATCAGCCCGGCGATGTGCTGCCCGGCGGGGCGCTCGACGTGCGGGCGCTGGTCGCCGGCTGGCCGCTCGACCGGCCCGCCTGCATCATCTACACGTCCGGCACCGGCGGCGCCCCCAAGGGCGTGGTGCTCAGCCACCGGGCGGTGCTGGCCAATTGCCGCGGCGCCGTCGACGTCATTGCCGAGATCGGCATCGGCACCGAGCTGTTCCTGTCCTGCCTGCCGCTGTCGCACGCCTATGAGCACAGCTGCGGCCAGTTCTTCCCCCTGACCATCGGGGCCGAGATCGCCTATGCCGAGGCCGTGGACAAGATCGGTGCCAACCTGCAGGAGCTGCGCCCCACCATCGTGCTGGTGGTGCCGCGCCTGTGCGAGGTGGTGATGCAGCGCATCCAGCGCGAGGTGGACCGGGCGCCGGCCCTGAACCGGCGGCTGTTCCAGCTGGCCCTGGCCCTGGGTGAGCAGCGCTACCGGGCCGGGGGCCGGCTGCCCCCGCACAAGGCCCTGCTGGACCGGCTGCTGGACCGGCTGGTGCGGCGGAAGGTGCAGGCCAGGCTGGGTGGGCGCATCCGCGGCCTGATCTCCGGCGGGGCGGCGCTGAACCCCGGTGTGGGCCTGTTCTTCCAGGCCCTGGGCTTCCCGCTGCTGCAGGGCTATGGCCAGACCGAGGCGGCGCCGCTGATCAGCGTCAACCGCTTCTCCAGCCCGCGCATCGATTCGGTGGGGCCGCCGGTGACCGGCTGCGTCGTCACCTTCGCCCCCGACGGCGAACTGCTGGTGCGTGGCCCCAATGTCATGCTGGGCTATTGGGACGACGATGCCGCCAGCGAGCGGGCGCTGGTGGACGGCTGGCTGCACACCGGCGATGTCGGCCACCGGGATGTGGAAGGCCGGATCGTCATCACCGACCGCAAGAAGGACCTGCTGGTGACCTCGGGCGGCGACAATGTCTCGCCGGCGCGGCTGGAGGCGCGGCTGAGCCTGGAGCCGGAGATCGCCCAGGCCGTGGTCTGCGGCGACAAGCGCCCCTATATCGTTGCCCTGCTGGTGCCGGATGCCGAGATCGCTGCCGCCTGGGCCCGCCGCCGCGGCAAGCCCGAGGCGCTGTCCGTCCTGGCCGGGGATGCCGAGTTCCGCAAACTGGTGGGCGATGCCGTCGACCGGGCCAACCGCACCCTGGCCGGGGTGGAGCGCATCCGCAAATTCGCCCTGGTGGCCGAGCCCTTCACCATCGACAACGGCATGCTGACGCCGACGCTGAAGATCAAGCGCGGCGTGGTCCAGGCCCGGTTCCAAGCCCAGATCGACGCCCTGTACGACTGAGGCCGGCCGCCGCGGTCAGGCCGGCGTCACCCGGCGCAGGGTCAGGTTGATGCGGCCGCCGCCCGGCACCAGCCGGCTGCTGCCGGGCAGGATGCGGTCGATGCCGTGGTAGCAGACGCGGGACAGGCCGCCGAAGACCATGGCGGTGCCGCTGGTCACGGCGAAGCTGCGGGTGGGGTCGCCGCGCCGGGGGCCGCCCAGCCGGAACACGGCCGTATCGCCCAGCGACAGGTTCAGGATCGGGGCGTCGAAGGTCTGCTCGTCCTCGTCCCGGTGCAGGCCCAGCCTGGCGCCGGCCCCGTGATAGAGGTTGATCAGGCAGCATTCCGGATCGGCGCGGTAGCCGGTCAGTGTCCGCCACAGCGCCAGCAGCGCCTCCGGGATCGGCGGCCAGGGCCGGCCGGTGCCGGGATGGGCCGGGGCATAGCGGTAGCCGCTGCGGTCGGCCACCCAGCCCAGCGGGCCGGCATTGGTCATGTCGATGCTGAAGGGCCGCCCGGACCCGGGCATGACATAGCGGCTGAACGGCGCCTCCCCGGCCAGGGTCAGCACGGTCCGCACCAGCGCCTGCTGGGCGGCGGGATCGAGGTGATCGGGATGGTGGCGGAAGCCGTCCACGGCGACCGGCATGGCGGGATCTCCAGGCGGGATATCCTGATGTATGGGCGTTGCCTGCCGGACTGCCAAGTCCGGCAAATTCGTCCCAGCCTTCTGCCGGACATGGACTCCCGGCCCGGGCATGCCTAGATTCGACCCCATGTGGGATGAAGCCTTCGATACGGACCCGGGTTCGGACTGGAGCCCCGTCGCCCTGCGCGGCGGCGTGGCCTCGCTACGCCTGCCGGCGGACTGGCGCCGCCTGTCGCGGGATGATGGCGGGCTGGCCTTCCAGTCGCCCGGCCCCAACCCGGTTGACCTGCTGGTGTCGGTCACCACCTACCGCAATCCCTATGGCGTGCGGACGGAGGAAGCCATCCAGTATCTCGACCGGGAGAATGTGCTGCCCCACGGCATCGCCCCCTCGGAGGATGGCGATGATGACGGGCGGCGCTGGATCGCCTATGCCGTGGCCCAGCCGCCGGACCGCCAGATCTTCGTCTGGAAGGTGGCGGACTTCCAGCCGCCGGATCAGGTGCGGGTGGTGACGGTGCAGCTGCTGGTGCCCGAACTCAGCAGTGCCCAGCCCGATCTGGACGAGCTGGTGGACCGCCTGGGGGAAGAGGCGGCGCGCATCCAGTTCCATCCCGCCTCCGAAGCGGAGCCGGTGAAGCGGGTGACCATGCGCAATGTCGGCCATGCCGACATGGTGCGCTTCCGTCTGCCCTGGGACTGGCAGATGGACAGGGACGGCGACCTCTCCGTCTTTTTCCGCGACGAAGCGGACAGCGGCACCCTGCGTGTGGCCGTCCATAGCTTCCCCCATACGGGAGAAGGGGCGGAGGGGGAGGCGCTGGCGCGCGTGGTGCTGCAACAGACGGCGCAGCAGTTCGCCGAAGGGCCCGACGGCCGCGTGGGCGAGGGCAGCGTCGAGGATCTCAGCGGCGACAGCGTGCTGGCGCGCTTCACCACCGATGGCGAGGAGGATGGGGAGAAGCTGCGCTTCCATCTCTGGCTGCGGGGCGTCACCGTCGATAACCAGACCATGCTGGCCCTGTTCAGCTATGCCATCGCCGAGGACCGGCGTGGCACGGAGATGGCGCGGGACACGCTGGCCATGCTGGAGCGGGAGATCCGCGCCGCCGTCCTCGGCCACACCACAGTCGAGGACGAGGATGAGGAGGACCTGTTGCCCGCACCGGATGTGGCCGGCAGCCAGGACGATGACGGTGATGACGATGATGACGGTGTCTGATCCGCTGCCCGCGCTGCGGCCGGCTCCGGAACACCTTTTGGTGGCAGAAATGACTTTTTTCGCCGAATCAGGGGCTTGCCAGCTCCCCCGGAATTGTTCCAGATAGATAGACACCTTCCATACCCTGTGCCGGCATCCCATATCCCCGCCATGACCACGACCGCCGCCCCCCGCACCTACAAGCCCGCCCTGGATCGTCTGCTCCAGGCCGGTCTGCGTCCCACCCGTCAGCGGCTGGGGCTGGCCCGTCTGCTGTTCGATGGCTGCGACCGCCACATCACGGCGGAACAGCTGCATGGGGAGGCGGTGGCGGCCGATCTGCCGGTGTCGCTGGCCACGGTCTACAACACGCTGAACCAGTTCACCACCGCAGGACTGCTGCGTGAGGTGGTTGTGGAGGCGGGACGCTCCTACTTCGACACCAATGTCGGCATCCACCACCATTTCTTCGTCGAGGGCAGCGGCCACCTGCAGGACATCCCGGAAGAGAGCATCCAGGTCTCCAACCTGCCGGAGCCGCCGCCGGGCACCCGCATCGCCCGCGTCGATATCATCGTCCGCCTGGCCGAAGTCGACGGCGCCGCCGATCGTGGCCTGGACCAGCCCACGGCGGAGTGATCGCCGGTCCTGATCTGCCGGTCCTGATCCGCCGGTCCTGGTCCAGCGTGTGTCGTTTCGTCACCGGAACGGCAGCTGACACCTCTGTGAGCGGCAGGGGGTGGGCCGGGGCGGCTCTGTGCGCTATAAGCCGGAAAACACTTCCGGAGCCTCGGCACGATGGATCATCCCCTCTATCTCTGGATCAAGTCCCTGCACATCATCGCGGTGACCGCGTGGATGGCCGGCCTGTTCTACCTGCCGCGCCTGTTCGTCTATCATTGCGAGGTGCAGCCGGGCACGCCGGAGTCCGAGCGCTTCAAGGTCATGGAGCGGCGGCTGCTGCGCGCCATCATGAATCCGTCCATGATCGCCACCTGGCTGTTCGGCCTGACGCTGCTGGTGATGGAACCGGGCTGGCTGCAGGGGCAGGGCTGGCTGCATGCCAAGCTGCTTCTGGTGCTGGGCCTGAGCGGCGTGCATGGCGTGCTGGCGAAGCACCGCAAGGCCTTCGCCGCCGACCAGCGGCCGAAGCCGCAGCGATATTACCGCATCCTCAACGAGGTCCCGACCCTGCTGCTGATCGGGATCGTCATCCTGGTGGTGGTGAAGCCGTTCTGATCGGCTCGGCGGCGGCGGCTCAGGCCGCCGCGCAGGCCCCGTCCTGGCAGCCGCTGCGCCGGTTGGCCGCCACCTGCTGGACCAGGGCCAGCAGATCCTCGCGATAGACGCCGTCGCGCGCCATCAGCAGCTGCAGCGGCTCATCCTCCAGCAGATCGCGCAGGCGCGGCTCGGCCAGGATCAGTCCGGTCACCACCGGCCCGGCGACGGTGGCTTCGGGCTCTCGGTTGTCCATGTCGTCCTCCTGATGCTTGGCAGCGCTGCTGCGTGACGCGCTCCTGCCGCGGACCATGCCCCGGTCCGATTACAGCGGCATGAAGGATCTGCGGCACTTGGGCCGTCCTATCCCAAAGAACAGGGCTTCGGACTGTTGGTTGCAAATGTGGCAACCATAAGGTCGGGCGTCCCTGTCATGGCGCTGTCGACCGCCCAGAACAGAACCGCCCCGGGCCGGGTGGCCGCGGGGCGGTTCGTCGCACATCCGTGGGAAAGCCGCCGGCGGGCGGCCCGCCGTTACTGGTTCATGCTGTCGAAGAAGTCGTTGTTGGTCTTCGACTGCTTCAGCTTGTCCACCAGGAATTCGACGGCGTCCTGGGTGCCCATGGGGTTCAGGATGCGGCGCAGGATCCACATCTTGGACATGGCGCCCTTGTCGACCAGCAGCTCCTCCTTGCGGGTGCCGGACTTCTGGATGTCGATGGCCGGGAAGATGCGCTTGTCCGAGAGCTTGCGGTCCAGCACGATCTCGCTGTTGCCGGTGCCCTTGAACTCTTCGAAGATCACCTCGTCCATGCGGCTGCCGGTGTCGATCAGCGCCGTGGCGATGATGGTCAGGCTGCCGCCCTCTTCCACATTGCGGGCGGCGCCGAAGAAGCGCTTGGGCCGCTGCAGGGCGTTGGCGTCGACACCGCCGGTCAGCACCTTGCCCGACGACGGCACCACCGTGTTGTAGGCGCGGCCCAGGCGGGTGATGCTGTCCAGCAGGATGACCACGTCGCGCTTGTGCTCGACCAGGCGCTTGGCCTTTTCCAGCACCATCTCCGTCACCTGCACATGGCGGGTGGCCGGCTCGTCGAAGGTGGAGCTGATGACCTCGCCGCGCACGGACCGGGCCATGTCGGTCACTTCCTCCGGCCGCTCATCGATCAGCAGGACGATGAGATAGACCTCGGGGTGGTTGGTGGCGATGGAATGGGCGATGTTCTGCAGCATCACCGTCTTGCCGGTGCGCGGCGGCGCCACGATCAGGGCGCGCTGGCCCTTGCCCAGGGGGCTGACAAGGTCGATGACCCGGGTGGTCATGTCCTTGCGCTTGCCGGAATTATCGACCTCGATCTCCAGCTTCAGCCGCTCGTCGGGATAGAGCGGCGTCAGATTGTCGAAGTTGATGCGGTGCCGGACCTTGTCCGGGTGGTCGAAATTGATGCTGTTGACCTTCAGCAGGGCGAAATAGCGCTCGCCATCCTTGGGCGCGCGGATCTGCCCTTCCACCGTGTCGCCGGTGCGCAGGCCGAAGCGCTTCACCTGGGACGGCGACACATAGATGTCGTCCGGACCCGGCAGGTAGTTGGCTTCCGGCGAGCGCAGGAAGCCGAACCCGTCGGACAGCACCTCCAGCACGCCCTCGCCATAGATGGGCACGTCGTTTTCGGCCAGCTGCTTCAGGATCGCGAACATCATGTCCTGCTTGCGCAGGGTTCCGGCATTCTCGATCTGCAGCTCCTCGGCGAAGGCGAGGAGTTCGGCGGGGGTCTTGGCCTTGAGTTCCTGAAGATTCATCGGGATTTGGCTTTGGTCGGGGGCCGTATGGCGAGGGGGAGGAAAGCCGGGATTGGCCGGGGGGCAGGTCGCCGATGTGCCCGCAACGGCAGGCGCCGTGGAACACACCGAAGCTCAGGTCCGGGAATCGGGCCACAGTCACGTCGTCCACGAGGCGGACGCCGGAGAACTCTTGACGGTTCTCAAGGGAAAGGGCCGATGGCCTTGAAGATGGTTATTACACCGATTCCGTCAAGTCAAAGCAAAACCGTGGCCCGCCCCGGCTCTCCCGGGGGATTATGGGGGAGGGGGGGCGATTCCGCCCCGGCCGGCGGCCGCCGATGCGCCCGGTCATGGCGGCCGATGGTCGTCCGCGTCCAGGATGGGACTGCGCGATGATCCCTTGCCGTCCGGTGCCATCCCGGCTTTCGAGGAGACAGGCCATGTCCGACCGCCCCGAACTGCCCACCATCGTCCGTGCCACCGCGGCCGCCGCTACCCCGGCCGATGCCCCCGGCTGGCATCGCCTGCCGGTGCCGGAGGTGCTGGCACGGCTGGACAGCGCGCCCCATGGGCTGGCGGAGGCGGAGGCCGCCGCCCGGCTGGCGCGGCATGGCCCCAACCGGCTGACCCCGCCGCGCCCGGTCTCCGCCCTCCAGCGCTTCCTGCGCCAGTTCACCAATCCGCTGATCGCCGTGCTGATCCCGGCGGCGCTGGTCATGGCCGCCCTGGGCGATCTGGTGGATGCCGCCGTCGTCGCCGGGGTGGTGCTGATCAATGCGCTGATCGGCTTCATCCAGGAGGGCCGGGCCGAGCAGGCGCTGGCCGCCATCCGGGACATGCTGTCGCCGCAGGCGGGGGTGGTGCGCGGCGGGCAGCGCCACACCATCCCCGCCGAACATCTGGTGCCGGGCGACGTGGTCTGGCTGGCCAGCGGCGACCGGGTGCCGGCCGACCTGCGGGTGCTGCAGGCGAAGGGGCTGGAGGTGCAGGAGGCCGCCCTGACCGGCGAGAGCCTGGCCGTGGCCAAGCACAGCGCCCCGGCGGCGGCGGACGCCGCCCTGGGCGAACGCCATTCCATCCTGCATTCCGGCACGCTGGTGGCCCGCGGCCAGGGGCAGGGCGTGGTGGTGGCCACCGGCGACCGCACCGAGCTGGGCCGCATCGGCCGCCTGCTGGCCGACACCCAGTCCGGCGAGACACCGCTGATCCGGCAGATCGGCCTGTTCGGGCGCTGGCTGACGATCGCCATCCTGGCCCTGGGCGCCGCCACCTTCGGCGTCGGTGTGCTGGTGCGCGGCTTCTCGGTGGCGGAGATGTTCGCCGCCGCGGTGGGGCTGGCCGTGGCCGCCATTCCCGAGGGGCTGCCGGCCATCCTGACCATCACCCTGGCCATCGGCGTCACCCGCATGGCCCGGCGGAATGCCATCATCCGCCGGTTGCCCGCCGTGGAGACACTGGGGGCCGTCAGCGTCATCTGCACCGACAAGACCGGCACCCTGACCCGCAACGAGATGGCGGTGCGCACCGCCGTGACCGCAGGCGGCCGTTTCCAGGTCAGCGGCGACGGCTATGATCCGGCCGGCCGGGTGACGGGGCCGGGCGCCGGCGGCGATGCGCTGCTGCGGGATCTGGCGCGGGCGGTCCTGCTCTGCAACGACGCCGCCCTTGACCACGGCGCCGAGGGCTGGCGGGTGGAGGGTGATGCCGTGGACGGGGCGCTGCTGGCCTTCGCCGCCCGCGCCGGCCTGGACCGGGTGGCGGAGACGGCCCGCCACCGGCGGCTCGATGGCATCCCGTTCGAAAGCGACCGGGCCTACATGGCCACCCTGAACCGCGCGCCGGACGGGGAGGCCATGGCCTATGTCAAGGGCGCGCCGGAGACGCTGCTGGCCCGCGCCGCCGCGGTGCTGACGCCGGACGGTGCGCGGCCGCTGGACCGCGACGCCTGGCGCCGGAGCATGGACGCGCTGGCGGCCGAGGGGCAGCGCCTGCTGGCCGTGGCCTGCAAGCCGCTGCCGGGGGCGGAGACGCTGGTGCCGGGGGATGTGGAGGACGGGCTGCTGCTGCTGGGGCTGGTCGGGCTGATCGACCCGCCGCGGGCCGAGGTGCCGGCGGCCGTGGCCGAATGCGGCCGGGCCGGCATCGCCGTGAAGATGATCACCGGCGACCATGGGGTGACGGCCCGCGCCATCGGCGCCCAAATCGGGTTGCAGGCCGGGTTGCAGGCCGGGTTGCAGGGAGGAGTCATCACCGGTCCCGCGCTGGACCGGCTCGACGGGGACGGGTTCGACCGCGCCGCCTGCGACCATGCCGTCTTCGCCCGCGCCACGCCGGAACACAAGATCCGGCTGGTGGAGGCGCTGCGCCGGGCCGGGCACATCGTCGCCATGACCGGCGACGGGGTCAACGATGCCCCCGCCCTGAAGCGGGCCGATGTCGGCATCGCCATGGGGGCCAAGGGTACCGAGGCCGCCAAGGAGGCCGGCGACATGGTGCTGGCCGACGACAATTTCGCCACCATCGTCCATGCGGTGGAGGAAGGGCGCACCGTCTTCGACAATCTGCGCAAGGCCCTGATCTATGTGCTGCCCACCAGCTTCGGCGAGGCGGGCACCATCGTCGTGGCCGTGCTGCTGGGCATGGCCATGCCGATCACGGCGACTCAGATCCTCTGGGTCAACATGGTCACCGCCGTCACCCTGTCGCTCAGCCTCGCCTTCGATCCGGCCGACCGTGACCTCATGGACCGGCCGCCGCGGCCGCGCGACGTGCCGCTTCTGTCCGGATTCCTGGTCTGGCGCATCGCCTTCGTCACGATGCTGATGGTGGCGGGCTGCGCCTTCATCTTTGCCGATGCATTGGCCGCCGGCCGGCCGGAGGCCACGGCCCGCACGCTGGTGGTCAATGCCCTGGTCCTGTTCGAGGTGGCCTATCTGTTCAATTGCCGGGTCCTGGTCGCCGCTGCCTTCACGCGGGCGGCGCTGTTCGGCAATCCGATCGCGCTCTGGGCCGTGCTGGCCGTGCTGGCGGCGCAGCTGCTTCTGACCTATGCGCCGCCCATGCAGGCCCTGTTCGCCACCACGCCCCTGACCGGCGCCGACTGGCTGCGCCTGACCCTGCTGGCCGTGCTGCTGTTCCTGCTGGTGGAGGGGGAGAAGGGCCTGCGTCGGCGTCTGGGGTGAGCGGGGGCCGGCGGTCCGGTCAGGTTCGGGCGCTATGGGACGGCCGGATGCGTGTCGCGGCCGGGATGTGCCACGCCTGATGCGGCGTCCACACCATCTCCCTCGTCATCAGGCTCCCTGGTCAGGGCGCGCTTGCGCGCAAGCCCCTCGCTGGTGCGCAGGCTGACCGGGCCGGGAGCGTCACCGGGCCAGTGCTTCGCCTCGTGGACGGCCGCGCCGGCATCGGTCATGGCCGTCCCGTTCGGGGGGGACGGTCGCCCGGACGGGGGAGTGCGGGCCGGGAGATGGAACATCCGCGCGCGGTGGCGGGTTGCAGCGGGACCCTGCAACCGCATTTCCGGAGCCGCCTCCCATGTTGCGCGCCTGCCGCCCGCTCCTGCCGGTCCTGCTGCTGGCTGGCCTCGCCGCCTGTTCCTCCACGCCCGATGCGCCACCGCCCAGCCTGCCGGCGGCCCGGGCCGCGCTGGACGGGGCCGATCCCCAGATCCTGAACCGCTATGCCCCGGTCGAGATGCGGGCGGCGCAGGATGAGGTGGCGGCGGCCGAGGCGGCCTGGCGCGCCGAGGATTACGCCCGCAGCCGGCGGCTGTCGGAGCAGGCCCTGGCCACCGTGCGCCTCGCCCAGTCCAAGGCCCAGGCGGCCCAGGCCGAGGAAGCGCGGGAGGATGTGGCCCGCACCATCAATGCCCTGCAGGCGGAGGTCGGCGGCACGGGGCCGTCATCGGCCGGGTCAATGCCGCCACCGGCAGCCACGGGCAGCACCGTTCCGCTGTCGCCGGTTCCGACCGGCGACTGATCCCGCGCCGCCATGTCCGCCCCTTCCGTGACCGAATCCGAGGATGCCCCCATGAGCCAGCCGCCGATGATCCTGCCGCTGTCGCGTCTGCTGACCGCTGCCGCCCTGCTGGGGCTGGCCGCCTGCTCCTCCGCGCCGAAGAGCTATGCGCCCCTGGCCGCCCTGGAACAGGATTTCGATCAGGCGCGCCTGACCCAGGTGCCGTCGCTGGCGCCCGTGTCCTTCCAGGATGCCGAGCGGTCGTTGCAGACGGCCCGGAGTGCGCTGGGCGAGGCCGACGAGGCCGAGCTGGGCCATCTGACCGATCTGGCATCCCGCCGGCTGGAGGTGGCCCGTGCCGATGCCGCCGCCGCCCGGTCGCGGGAGGAGCGCCAGACCCTGGTGCAGCAGCGGGACCGCATCCTGCTGGGCGCGCGCGAACAGCAACTGACCCAGGCCCGCCTGACGGCCGAGCAGGAACGCCAGCGCGTGCAGGCGCTTGAGGCGCGGCTGGCGGACTATGAATCCCGCCGCACGGCCGAAGGGCTGGTGCTGACCCTGCGCGACATCAACTTCGATCTCGACAGTGCCAATCTGGCGCCGGGTGACGCCCAGCGCCTGCAGCCGCTGGCCGACTTCCTGAAGCAGAACCCGGACCGCATGGTCACCATCATCGGCCATACCGACAGCAGCGGCGACCAGTCCTACAATCTGGCCCTGTCCAAGCGCCGGGCCGATGCGGTGGAGGATTTCCTGGTCGGCCAGGGCATCGACCCCGGCCGCATCCGCACAGATGGACGTGGGGCCGCGGTTCCGGTGGCCAGCAACACCACCCAGGCCGGCCGGCTGCAGAACCGCCGCATCGAAGTGACCATCAGCGATCCTGGTGCGGTGCGGGGTGTCGCTTCCAGCCGTGGTTGAGTCCGGTTTTCGATGTTCGACTGCCTGACATGGTAAAAAGCACTATTACCAATTCCGTGGGAGCCATGATATATATGGTCGAATAATAACCACAGGCGTAAACTGGGGCGATGCGGCTTCTTATTGCGGACGATCATGATCTCGTGCGCGACGCCTTGCGATCGCATATCGAGCGAGCCTCTCCCGAGACCATTGTCCTGGGGGCCGGTACCGTCAATGACGCCTTGAAGGTCATGGGGGAACCGCCCGGCGTCGACATGGTGCTGCTGGATTTCCGTATGCCGGGCATGAACGGCCTCAACGGCCTGATCCGGCTGCGGGAGCGGCATCCGTCGGTCAAGGTGGTCTTCATGTCGGGCGAGGCCCGGCCGGAAGATGTGCGCGCGGCCCTGGCCCATGGCGCCTCGGGTTTCCTGCCCAAGACCCTTCCCGGGGCCGAACTGGTGGAAGCGGTCAACCGCATGGCGGCGGGGGAGGTGTTCATTCCCGCCGGTGCGCCGCAGGATGCCTCGCCGACCGGCGCCGCGGCCGGGTTCACCCGGCGCGAGCGCGAGGTGCTGGACTATCTGCTGAAAGGCCAGTCCAACAAGGAGATCGCCCGTGCCCTCGACCTGGAGGAGGTCACGGTGAAGCTGCATATCCGCGGTCTCTGCCGCAAGCTGGGGGCCAAGAACCGGACCCAGGCGGCCATGCGGGCGGTGGAGTTGGGCCTTGGCCGCTGAGCGGCCGGATCGTCCCGTCGTGCCGGGCCTGCCGCCCGGCCTCCGTCATGATCTCCTCAACGCCCTGAACGCGGTTCTGGGCTATGCCACCTTCCTGGTCGAGGATCTGCCCGACGGGCCGCAGCGGGACTTCGCGCTGCGCCTGCAGCGGGCCGGAGAGGAGGCGCAGCGTCTGGCCGAACTGCTGCCGCGCACGCCGCGCCGGTCGCGCGCGGTGCTGATGCTGTCGCCGTCCCCCCAGGCCGACTCCCTGCTTCTGCAGCTGGATGCGCTGGGCTTCGACGGGCTGCGCCTGTCGACCTCGGCCGAGCTGGTGCGCACACTGGCGGCAGCGCCGGCCTCCTGGCTGGCGGTGCTGCTGGACCCCGGTCCCGTCCCGCCGGACATCGCCAATGCCGCCGCCGCTGCGGGCAAGCCGCTGCTGCACCGGCGGGAGGGGGAGGATGCCGCCGGCCTGGCGGCCCGGCTGGAGCAGTTGGGCGAGGGGTGATGCCCGTTCGATCTGGCGCAAGCGGGGGTGTGGTGCAAGGATGGGGGCCACCCCGTCCGCAGGCCCTCCGTCATTGCCGATGATCCCGCCCGACCCGTCCGCCCTGCCGGATATCCCGGCCCCGGCCGATCCCTGGCAGCTGTTGGCTGATGCCAGCGATGAGGCTTTGCTGCTGCTGGTCCGGTCGGATGGCGCCCTGCGGGTCCGGCTGGCCAATGCCGCGGCCCGGCGGCTCGCCGGTGTGGTGCCGGGGGCCGCGGTCGAGCGCATACCGGCCCTCGCCGCCCATGCCGTGGCGCTGGCCGGCGCCGCCGATGCCGCGCGGCCGGTCAGCCTGTCGACGCGCGACCTGTCCATCGTCCTGCGCCCGGCCGGCGACGGGCTTCTGCTGCTGACGCTGCGCCCGGCGGCGGACCCGCAGACCGCGTTGCCGTCCCAGCCGCTGGTCGAGGCGCTGCAGAGCCTGGATGAAGGCTTCGTGCTGTTCGATGCCGATGACCGGGTGGTCATGACCAACAGCCGGTTCCATGAATATTATCCGGCCGCCCATCCCTTCTTCCGCCGGGGCGTCACCTTCGAGGAGGCTCTGCGCGCCTGTGTCGGGGCCGGCGCCATCGTGCCGGACGAGCCCGATACCGAAGCCTGGATCCGGCAGCGGGTGGAGCGGCACCGCAATCCGGCCGGGGGGATCGAGCGCCGGCTGCCGGACGGCCGGCTGATCCGCATCGTCGAACGGCGCACCAGCGACGGCGGCACCCTCAGCCTGGGGCTTGACATCACCGCCCTGGCGGCCAGCGAGGCCCGCTTCCGCGATCTGGTCGATACCGTGCCCGGTATGGTCTACCAATGGGTCGAACGCAGCGACGGCAGCCGGGGCTACAGCTATGTCAGCCCGCGCTGCCACGAGATGTTCGGGGTGGAGGCGGAGGCGCTGCTGCGGGACTGGCGGCTGATCCGCATCCACCCCGACGATGCCGAGCGCTGGCAGGCCAGCATCGACGCCGTCCTGGCCAGTGGCGGTGACTGGGAGTTCGAGGGGCGGTTCGTGCTGCCCGACGGCACGGTGCGCTGGTGGCGCGGCTTCGCCCGCCAGTTGCGGTCCGGCCTGGATGAGCGTCGATTCAACGGCATCGTCATCGACATCGACGCGCAGAAGCGGGCGGAGGAGGCCCTGCAGTCGCGTCAGGCCATACTGCGCTACACGGCCGGCCTGGCCGGGCTGGGCTATTGGATCTGGGACGCGGAAGAGAACCGCATCGTCTATTGGTCGCCGGAGCTGGCAGCCATCCGCGGCGTCCCGGTCGATGCCTACCAGGAGAAGCTGGGCACGCTGGAGCAGCTGCTGGATGCCATCCACCCCGATGACCGCCAGACCTATCTGCAGCGGGCGGTGCAGGTGGCGCGCAGCCGCGGCAGCTATGCCGTGGAATACCGCATGCTGCGGCCCGACGGGGAACTGCGCCATGTCAGCGAGGTCGGCGGTCCCGTCTATGGCGCCGGCGGACGGCTGACCAAATTCGTCGGGGCCGTTCAGGACATCACCCTGCGCAAGCAGCGCGAGCTGGAGCTGGAGGACGCGCGCGACCGGCTGGAACGGCAGGCCCTGGAAATGACCAAGCTGGCCCGGGCGCTGGCCGCGGCCCGCGATGCCGCCGAGGCGGCCAGCCGCGCCAAGTCGCGCTTCCTGGCCGTCATGAGCCACGAGCTGCGCACGCCGATGACCGGGGTCATCGGCATGATCGACCTGCTGGCGGGCACGCCGCTGTCGCCGGAGCAGCAGCAATATGTGGAAACACTGCGCTCCTCCTCTGATTCGCTGCTGGTGGTGGTCAACGACATCCTCGATTTCTCGAAGATCGAGGAGGGCCAGTTGACGCTGGAGCGCATTCCCCTGCGCCTGCCGGTCCTGCTGGAGGATGTGCGCCGCCTGTTCACGCCGGCGGCCCGGCGCAAGGGTGTTGACCTGCTGGTGCAGCTGCCGCCGCAGCCCGTGCCCGATCTCATGGGCGATCCCACCCGTCTGCGTCAGGTCCTGACCAACCTCATGGGCAATGCCGTGAAGTTCACGGAACGCGGCCGGGTGGAACTGCGGCTGACCGATCTGGTCTGTGATGGAGCGGCGGCCTCCCTGCGGGTGGAGGTGGCCGATACCGGGATCGGAATGGACAGCGCCACCTTGACAACGTTGTTCGAACCGTTCAGTCAGGCCGATGCCTCCACCACCCGCCGGTTCGGTGGCACGGGTCTGGGGCTGGCCATCTGCAAGCGCCTGATCGGCATGATGGGCGGGGAGATCGGGGTGGACAGCCGGCTTGGCGCCGGGTCCACCTTCTGGTTCCGCCTGCGCCTGCCGCTGGTGGTCGAGACGGCCCGTCCCGCGCCCGCGGGCGGGAATGTGACGGAGGAAGCACCGATGGCCGCACGGGTCCTGCTGGCCGAGGACAATCAGGTCAACCGGCTTCTGATCACGGCCATGCTGCAGCGCAAGGGCTTCCAGGTCGAGGCCGTGGTCAATGGTGTGGAGGCGGTGGACGCCGTCCGCCGCGATGCCCATGACGTCGTGCTCATGGACATGCAGATGCCGCTGCTGGACGGGGACGGGGCGGCCGCCACCATCCGCGGTCTGGAGGGGCCGGAGCGCGACATCCCCATCGTCGCCCTGACGGCGGAGGTGCTGCCGGAGGAACGGCTGCGCCGCATGAACGGGGGCCTGTTCGACGGCTACATGACCAAGCCGGTGGACTGGTCCAAGCTGACGGATCTGGTCACCAGCCTGGCCCTGCGCTGGCGTGAGCGGCGCGGCGGCGGCGACATCTGACCGGCCGCCCTTGCGCCCGGTGCGTCCGGTCCGGGATCAGCGGTAGGTCTCGACATAGGCGGCGGTGCGGTTCAGCAGGAACCGCCATTGCCGCACCAGGGCGGCATTGTGCGCGGCGGTACAGGGGCCTTCGCGGCCGATATTGACGCCCAGCTCATAGATGGCCTCGATGCGGGCACGGCTGCGGGCCAGATGGTAATGGTCGTACCAGGTCATCAGCTCCTGCCGGTTGGGCTTCAGGCCGAAGCCGCAGGCTGCCTCGAATCCGGTCAGCTGGCCCGACACCAGCATCAGCTCGCCATGCAGTTCGAAATCCGCCGGCACCTGACCCAGCGTGCCGCCGGTGGAGGGGCGCGCGTCCTGCGCCCGCAGCGGCGGCACCGCCGCGGTCTGGGCCAGGAGCAGCAGCAGCAGAACCGGGCCGAAGCGGGTGTGCCGTATCGGAGGTGGCATGGATGACCTCCTTCGTCCGTGTCGTCATTCGGGAAGACAACGCGCCAGACCCGGATCGGCTCCCGTCATGGGGGACGATCCTGTACGAAGGCGTTCAGCGCGGGCGGCGCGTCCGTGGCACACTGGCGGCATGCATGACCATGCCATCCCCTTCGCGCCGCGGCGCCGCGGTCTGTCCCAGCCGGGGGTCCTGCTGGGGACCCTGTCGGCGTGTCTGCTGCTGATGGCGGGGCCGGCGCTGGCCGGGCCGTGCCGGATGCCACACCTGCAGGCGGCGCGGCAGGACGATCCCGGCATGCTGGCCCGCGACCGGGCGGCGCTGGATCTTTATGAGGCCTGCCTCGGTTCCGAGCAGGCGATCCTGACGGCGCTGGACCCGGCCGGCGCCCGTGGTGTCGAACGCCAGCGCCGGGCGGTGGCGGCGCTGCGTCAGACGCTGGAGGCCTGGCAGACGGCCAAGGAACAGGCGGCGGATCGCGACCGGCGATAGGCGCCGGTCACAGCGGGCCGGGTCACAGCGGCCGGGTCACAGCGGCCGAGGCCGCCCGATATGGACGGGACCCGACCGATCGGGCGATGAGGGCTATCGGACGGGGGCGCGCACGCCGCCAGGGGGTGGCGCGCCGTCCCGGACCGGCTGTGGCGGTCAGCCGCCGGCCTTGGGGCTGAAGAACTTGGCGTATTTGTCGGCCACGTTCTTCCAGTCGTCGGCGTCGGCCGGCGCGTCCTTCTTGCGGGTGATGTTGGGCCAGCTGCCGGCATAGTCCCGGTTCAGGGCCAGCCAGGCCTCGGCCTTGGGATCGGTGTCGGGCAGGATGGCTTCCGCCGGGCACTCAGGCTCGCACACGCCGCAGTCGATGCACTCGTCCGGGTGGATCACCAGCATGTTCTCGCCCTCGTAGAAGCAATCCACGGGGCAGACTTCCACGCAATCGGTGTATTTGCACTTGATGCACAGTTCGGTGACGACGTACGGCATGCTCGTCCTCTCTTCCTCGGACCCGGTCGGCGCCGCTGTCGGTCTGGAACCGTCATTCCGGCAAGGCAGGTCCCTGGGGCAGCCCCAGCTTGGCCTTCACACGCCGCTGGGCTTCGCCTCGATCCCGGTCGGAGACGTAGAGCAATCCACCCACCCTGCGCAACAGGCTTGATTCGAGATGGTGCAGTTCGCCATCGGCATAGGCCACCTCCCACAGCATCTCGATCAGCTGCACGCGCTCGTCGTAATCGAAGGCGTCGGCCAGGGTGGAGGTGAAGCGGTGCCACTGGGCCGGCCCTTCCGCCACCTTGGCGGCAGAGGCCAGAAGATCGTCGGCCTCGGCCGTGTCCAGGCCGAAACGGCTGCGCACCAGGGCGTGGATGCGTCCCGTCTCCTCCGCGGTCACGCTGTCGTCGAGGCCCGCCGCTTCCAGCATCAGCACGGCGGCGGCGAGGTGGAGCCGGTCCGGGCGCTGCAGGCTGGCGAGCGCGCGGTCGGGCTGGTCGAACAGGCGGCGGATACGGTTCAGCATGGCCTGAAAGGTTGGGGTGGGGCGGGGCGGCGACAAGGGGTGCGCCTCTGACCGGAACGCCGTTCCCGCCCCCGGCGTTCCCGGCGCTTGAGAGCATCTGGCCGATCGGTCACGATCGGACGGCCGTTGATCGTCGCCTTCTTCTCCCGCCCGGATGACCGCCATGACCGATCCCCGCCGATTCGCCTCCGCCACGCTGCGCAACCGGCAGCCGATCCTGGAGGTGTTGCAGCGGGTGCTGCCGGCACGCGGCACGGTGCTGGAGGTGGCCAGCGGCAGCGGCGAGCACGCGGTCTTCTTCGCCACGGCGCTGTCGGCGCTGAGCTGGCAGCCCAGCGATCCCGATGCCGACTGCCGCGCCAGCATCGCCGCCTGGACGCGGGAGCTGGGACTGCGCAATGTCTGCGCCCCGCTGGCCCTGGATGCCGCCGCGCCGGACTGGCCGCTTGATGCCGCCGATGCGCTGGTCTGCATCAACATGATCCATATTTCCCCGTGGGCGGCGACGCTGGGACTGTTCGCCGGAGCCGCCCGGCTGCTGCCGGCCGGGGCGCCGCTGCTGACCTATGGTCCCTACAGGCGCGGCGGGCAGCACACCGCCCCCTCCAACGCCGCCTTCGATGCCGACCTCAAGGCGCGCAATCCCGCCTGGGGCCTGCGCGACCTGGAGGCGGTGGAGGCCCTGGCCGCCAGCCACGGCTTCCCCTTGGCCGAGGTGGTGGAGATGCCGGCCAACAACCTGACCCTGGTCTTCCGCAAGGGCTGATCCGCGCATGATTCCGTTGCCAGCACCGGGGCGGCTTGGCATGGTTGCGCTATGTCTATCTGGATATAGCGTCGGGGTCGATGATGCGCGTTCCGTTCCCCCGGTTGGCCGCCTGGCTGGTTGGCCTGCTGCTGGCCGTTGCCCCGGTGATGCCCGCCCTGGCCGGGACCACCGTCTTCGCCGCCGCCAGCCTGAAGACGGCGCTGGATGCCATCAGCCGCGATTACCAGGCGCGGACGGGCCGCAGTGTCACCCTGTCCTATGCCGCCAGTTCGGCCCTGGCCCGCCAGATCGAGGCCGGGGCACCGGCCGACCTGTTCCTGTCCGCCGATCTCGACTGGATGGATTATCTGGCCGGCAAGGATCTGATCGATCCGGCCAGCCGGCGGACGCTGCTGGCCAACCGTCTGGTGCTGATCGGCCCGGCCGGCCGGGCCGGTACGGTGGTCCTGGAGAAGGGGCTGGATCTGCGTCCGCTGCTGGGGGCCGACGGGCGTCTGGCCGTGGGCGATGTGGCCGCCGTTCCTGCCGGCAAATATGCCAAGGCGGCGCTGCAAGGTCTGGGCGCCTGGGACGGGGTCGCGGACCGGCTGGCCCAGGCCGAGAATGTGCGGGTGGCCCTGGCGCTGGTGGCGCGGGGGGAGGCGCCGCTGGGCATCGTCTATGCCACCGATGCCAAGGCCGAACCGGCAGTGCGGGTGCTGGGCAGCTTCCCGCCCGGCAGCCATCCCGACATCCTCTATCCCGTGGCGCTGACCCGCACGGCCGGGGCGGAGGCGCGGGATTTCCTGCTCTATTTGACGGGACCGCAGGCGCAGGCGATCTTCACGGCCAACGGCTTCACCCCGGTGGAGCGCTGAGCCGGATGTGCCGATGCCCTTTCCCTTCTCGCCAGAGGAGCTGACCGCCATCCGCCTGTCGCTGCGGGTGGCGCTGTGGGCGACGGTGCTCAGCCTGCCCGCCGGTATCGCCGTGGCCTGGCTGCTGGTGCGCTGCCGCTTCCCCGGCCGGCTGCTGCTGGACGGGCTGGTGCATCTGCCGCTGGTGCTGCCGCCGGTCGTGACCGGCTATGGGCTGCTGCTGCTGTTCGGGCGGCAGGGGCCGCTGGGCCGGCTGCTGGCCGAGGCCGGGATCGTGCTGGCCTTCAACTGGACCGGCGCCGTGCTGGCTGCCGCCGTCATGGCCTTTCCGCTGCTGGTCGGGGCGGTGCCCCGCGCGCGGGTGGCGCCCGCCCGCCGGCTGGCGCAGGCGGCGGCCCCCCGGGGTGCGCCGCCGCCGCTGGTGTTCCTGACCGTGACGCTGCCGCTGATGCTGCCCGGCATCCTGGCCGGGGCGGTGCTCTGCTTTGCCAAGGCGCTGGGGGAGTTCGGCGCCACCATCACCTTCGTCTCCAACATTCCCGGCCGGACCCAGACCCTGCCCAGCGCCATCTACAGCCAGACCCAGGTGCCCGGCGGCGATGCCGCCGCCCTGCGCCTGACCCTGGTGGCGGCTGTCATCGCCATCCTGGCCCTGCTGGCCAGCGAGGTGCTGGCGCGGCGCGTGCGCCGGCGGGTGGAGGGGGCCGATGGCTGACGCCCGCCATGCTTGACCTGCGCCTCTCCCACCGCCTCTCCCACCGGCAGGGCGCCTTCACGCTGGAGGCCGATGTGCAGGCCGGGCCGGGCGTCACCGCCCTGTTCGGCCGCTCCGGCGCCGGCAAGACCACGCTGGTCAATCTCATCGCCGGGCTGGAGCGGCCGCAGCGCGGCCGCATCGTGCTGGACGGGGTGGTTCTGGTCGATACGGAGGCGGGGCTGTGGACGCCGCCGCACCGCCGCCGCATCGGCTATGTGTTCCAGGATGCGCGGCTGTTCCCCCATCTCAGCGTGCGCCACAATCTGCTCTATGCC
This sequence comes from Oleisolibacter albus, assembly GCF_003336875.1. GTDB lineage: Bacteria > Pseudomonadota > Alphaproteobacteria > Azospirillales > Azospirillaceae > Niveispirillum > Niveispirillum album. Next base: position 188,827 of record NZ_QGNJ01000002.1, read on the forward strand.
CGCTGGATCACCGGGCGGCGCACGGCGCCGGCGCAGCTGGCCCGCATCGTCGATCTGCTGGGCATCGGCGGCCTGCTGCATCGCCGGCCCGGCGCGCTGTCGGGCGGCGAGCGCCAGCGTGTCGCCATCGGCCGGGCCCTGCTGGCCGCGCCGCGCCTTTTGTTGCTGGACGAGCCGCTGGCCGCCCTCGACGCCGCGCGCCGGGCCGAGATCCTGCCCTATCTGGAGCGGCTGCGCGACGATCTGGCCCTGCCCATGGTCCTGGTCAGCCACAGCCTGGACGAGGTGCTGCGGCTGGCCACCACGCTGGTGCTGCTGGACCAGGGGCGCATCGCCGCCGCCGGCCCGGCGGAGGCTCTGGCCGGCCGGCCGGACCTGTCGCCCCTGCTGGGCCGCTCCGGTGTCGGCGGGCTGCTGTCCGGCCGCGTGGTGGGGCAGGAGGCGGGCTGGGACCTGACCCGGGTGCGCACCGCCGCCGGCGATCTGCTGGTGCCGGGGCGGGTGGGGGTGGTGGGACAGCGCGTCCGCCTGCGCATCCGCGCCCGCGACCTGCTGCTGGCGACGCAGCCGCCCCAGGGGCTGTCGGCCCGCACTGTGCTGCCGGCCCGTATCACCGGCCTGTTCCCGCGCGCGGGCGCCGGTCTGGGTGCCGGGCTGGAGGTGGCGCTCGATGTCGGCGGCCAGCCGCTGCTGGCCAGCATCACCCGGATGGCCGCGGCGGAGCTGGGGCTGGAACCGGGCCGGGCGGTCTGGGCCGTGCTGAAGGCCGTGGCCGTGGAGGAGGACGGGGAGCCGCTCTAGTCGATGCTGAGGAACCGGCTGGCATTGGCGTCCACGGGGTTGGCGATCCAGCCCTTGATCCGCGGGTTGACCAGCCGCGCCCGGCTGTAGGTGAACAGCGGGATCACCGCCTGCTCGGCCAGCACCAGCCTTTCCGCCTCGGCCAGCAGGGCCAGCCGCGCCGCCGGGTCGCGCTCCAGGGCCGAGCGGTGGATGAGGTCGTCGAAGGCCGGGTTGGCATAGCCGGTGAAATTCTCCGGCCCGACGCTGCTCTGCAGGAATTCCAGAAAGGCATGGGGGTCGTCATAGGCGCCGATCTGGCCGTGCCGGGCCAGATCGGGATAGGTCTTGGCCCGCCGCGTCTCCAGGAACACCTTCCATTCCAGATTGGTCAGGCTGGCCTTGATCCCCAGATTCTGCTGGATCATGCCGGCCAGGGCCACGGCGATGCGCCGGTGGCTTTCCCCGGTGTTGTAGAGCAGCTCCACCGTCAGCCCGGCCCCGCCGGGATAGCCGGCCTCGGCCAGCAGCCTTCTGGCCTCCTCCACCCGCCGGGCCTGGGGCCAGCCGGCCCAGTCGGGCAGGGGCGGCGTATAGCCGGTGACCGTTCCGGGAACGAAACTGTAGCTGGGGATCTCGCCGCCCTGGGTGATCTTCTCCGTCAGCACGGCGCGGTCGATGACCATCGACAGGGCCTGGCGCAGCTTGACGTTTGACGTCCACGGCTCCCGCGTCAGGTTCGGGGCGTAGAAATAGCTGCCCAGCTGCGCCGCCACGCGCAGATGCTCGGGCAGCGCCTGGCGTGCCCAGGGGATCTGCTGCGGCGGCAGCACGAAGGTGGTGTCCAGCTCCCCGGCCCGGTAGCGCTTCAGCTCGGTGTCCTGGTTCTCGGTGGGATGGAAATAGACGGTGTCGATGCGGGTCGTGCCGGCATCGCGGTGATAGGGATTCTTCACCAGCTTGACGTGCCCCTGTGGCACCTGCTCCGCCAGCCTGTATCCGCCCGACGAGACCAGGGCGCCGGCCCGGAAGAAATCCTTGCCCAGCCGCCGCACCGGCTCGGCCGGCAGCACCACCAGCATGGGATAGCTCAAGAGCGAGACCAGATAGGGCGTCGGCTGCTCCAGGCTGACCTCCACCGTGACCGCATCGACGGCGCGCACGCCCAGGGCGGCCGGGTCCTTGATGCGGCCGTCGCTGATGGCGCGGGCGTTCTTCACCGGCCAGAGGAAATGGCCGTTGTGGCTGCCCGATGCCGGGTCCACCAGCCGGCGGAAGCTGAACACCACATCGTCTGCCGTGATGGGGCTGCCATCCGACCAGCGGCCGCCGGGGCGCAGATGGAAGCTGACGCGCAGCCCGTCGTCGCTGGTCTCCCAGCGCTCGGCCAGGCCCGGGCCGGGCTTGCCGTCCGGCCCGCGGGCCAGCAGCCCCTCGAACAGATCGTAGAAGATCTGGGCCTCGGGCATGCCCGTGGCCTGATGCGGATCCAGCGTTTCCGGCTCCGCCCCGTTGCCGCGGTGGAGCACGGTTTCGGCGGCCGCCGATCCCATACCCAGAAGCAGGATGAGAAGGGCGGCCGCCAGATGCCTCACGGGGTGATCTCCAGATAGCGGGACAGGTTGAAGTCCAGCGGGTTCGGGATCCAGCCCTTGACCTTGGGCGAGACCAGCCGCCGCCGCACATTGTGGTACAGCGGCACGATGGGATGGTCGGCCTGGGTCAGGGCCTCGGCCTGCCCCAGCAGGGCCAGACGCTGGGCCGGATCGATGGTGCGCGTGGCCTCCTCCACCAGCCGGTCATAGGTGGGGTTCTTGTAGGCGGGATAGTTCTGCTGGGTCACATCCCCGCGCATCAGCTGCAGGAAGGTATAGGGATCGGGATAGTCGCCGATCCAGGCGAACATCAGAAGATCCTTATAAGCCTTGTCGTTGCCGATGCCGGCGACCACGCGGAATTCCTGGTTGTTCAGCTGCACCTCCACGCCCAGCTTCTGCTTCCACATGGCGGCTACGGCCACCAGGGCGCGGCGGTTGTTCTCGCCGGTGGCGTACAGCAGCTCGATGGGCGGCAGCGGCTTGCCGCCGGGGCCGAATCCGGCCTCCTTCAACAGGGCCTTGGCCATCTCGTCCCTGGCCTTCTGATCGGTCTTGGCCCAGTCCGGCAGCGGCGCGTCATAGCCGCCCACCGTGCCCGGCGGGGTGAAGGTCCAGGCGGCACGGCCGGTGCCGGTCAGCACCTTCTCGGCCAGGACCTCGCGGTCCACGGTCAGCGACAGGGCGGCGCGCAGCTTGGGGTTGTCGCGCCAGAACGGCTTGGTCAGGTTGAAGGACAGGTAATAGGTGGAATAGGTGGAGCCGGAGATGAAGGCTTCGGGCAGCGACTTCTCGGCGAAGGCGTTCTGCGTCACCGGCAGGGTTTCGGTCACGTCCAGCTCACCGGCGCGGAAGCGCTTGAACTCGGACTCCTGGTCCTCGATCGGGAACGACATCACCGTGTCGATCTTGACCTTGTCCTTGTCATAGTAATGGGGGTTCTTGACGATCTTGATGTGCGACTGGGGCACATTCTCCACCAGCATATAGGCGCCGTTGGACACCAGCTTGCCCGGCTGGGTGAAGGACTCCCCGTCCTTCTGCACGCTGGCCGCCTGCACCGGCGCCATGGCCAGATGCTGCAGCGAGGCCAGGAAATGGCCGGTGGGCTCGCGCAGCGTGACCTTCAGCGTCCTGGCATCCACGGCCTGCACGCCCAGCGTGGCCGGGTCGGCCTTGCCCTCGGTGATGGCCTGACCGTTGACGATGGGCCAGACATAATAGGCATAGGGGCTGGCATTGTGCGGATCGGCCAGCCGGCGCCAGGCGAAGACGAAGTCGTTGGCCGTCACCGGCGTCCCGTCGGACCATTCAGCCTGCCGCAGGGTGAAGCTGTAGACCAGCCCGTCGGGGGAGATGCTGTAGCTCTCGGCCATGCCGTTGCGGCGCTGTCCCTGGGCATCCAGGGTGAACAGCCCCTCGAACAGGTCGTAAAGGACACGGGCGGCCGGCTGCACTTCCGACTTGGTGGGGTCCAGCGTATCCGGGGCCGGGCCGATGCCGCGGCGATAGACCGTTTCGGCCCCCGCCGGCTGCGCCGCCGACAGGGCGAGCGCGGCGGCGATGACAAGGGCGGGCAGACGCATGGGAACGGAACTCCTCAACGGGCGATGTCCAGGAAGCGGGACGGGTAATGGTCGCGGGGGTTGGGGACCCAGCCCTTGACCTTGGGATTGACCAGCCGGAACCGGGTCAGGTGGATGACCGTGGCCACGGCATGGGATTCCGTGAAGATCGACTCGGCCCGGGCCAGCGTGGCCAGACGCCGGGCCGGGTCGGTGGCGGCATTGGCCTCGTCCAGCAGCCGGTCGTAGTCGGCGCTGGCGAAGGAGGCGTAATTCTGCAGCGGCACATCGCTGCGCACGATCTTCAGGAAGGTGTTGGGGTCGGTGTAGTCCCCGATCCAGCCATAGAACACCAGATCCTTGAAGCTGTGGTTCTGGGCGATGTCGGCGACGACGCGGGATTCCTGGTTGGCCAGATTGACCTCCAGCCCCAGCTTCTGCTTCCACATGGCCGCCACGGCGATCAGGATGCGGCGGTTGTTCTCGTTGGTGGCATAGAGGATCTCCACCGGCGGCAGCGGCTTGCCGCCGGGCCCATAGCCGGCCTCGGCCAGCAGGGCCTTGGCGCGGGCATCACGCTCCGCCTGGGTCGGCTTCGACCAGCTCGGCAGCGGTGCGGTGTAGCCGGGCACGCTGTCCGGCGGCACGAAGGTGAAGGCCGGCCGCACCAGCGGGTCCATGACCTTGTGGGCGATGGTCTCCCGGTCCAGGGCCAGCGACAGCGCCTCGCGCAGCTTCGGGTTCGATGACCAGGGCTCGTGCTGCAGGTTGAAAGCCAGATACAGCGTGGCGAACATGGGCGTCGGCTTCAGCGCGTCCGGCAGCTCCCGGCGCACGGACGCCAGCTGCGACAGGGGCAGGGAGAAGGTCACGTCCAGTTCCCCGGCCCGGTACTGCTTGAACTCGGTCTCGGAATTCTCGGTGATGTGCAGGAACACGGTGTCGATCTTCACCTGCCCGGCATCATAGTAGTGCGGGTTGCGCACCAGCTTGTAATGGGTCTGCGGCACCGCCTCGGCCAGCACATAGGCGCCGCTGGACACCAGATTGCCGGGCCGGGTGAACTCGGCCCCGAACTTCTCCACATTGGCCTTCTGCACCACCGACATGGCCTGATGGCTGACCTGGCCCAGGAAATAGCCGGCGGGCTGGCTCAGCCGGATGCGCACGGTGCGCGGGTCCACCGCCTCGACGCCCAGCTCGCTCGGGGGCTTCCTGCCGGTGGTCACCTCCAGCCCGTTGACCATGGGCCAGACGAAATAGGCATAGGGGCTGGCATTGGCCGGATTGGCCAGCCGGCGATAGGAGAAGATCACATCCTCCGCCGTCACCGGGCTGCCGTCGGAGAAGCGGGCATTGGCCCGCAGATGGAAGATGTAGGTCAGCCCGTCCGCCGACACCTCGTGCCGTTCCGCCAGCGCGTCCCGCGGCTCGCCGCGGTCGTCCAGGCTCATCAGCCCCTCGAACAGGTCATAGATGACCATGGCCTCCTGGATCACGTCGGCCTTGTGCGGGTCGATGGTGCCGGGGGCCGGGCCGATGCCGCGGTGGAAGGTCTTCTCCGCCAGGGCGGCGGCGGGCAGCAGGGACGTGGTCCCGGCGGTGAGGATCAGGGCCAGGGCGAGGCGGCGCAGCAGCGGACGCATGGGGCGGGGAACCTCCGGGACGGGGACGGGATCGGCGGGGAGGGATGTTACGGGGCCAGGTCCAGCCAGCGCGTGGGGTTCTGGTCCAGGGCGTTGGGCACCCAGCCCTGGACCTTGGGGCTGACCAGCCGGCGCCGGTTGTTGTGATAGATCGGGATGACCGGGAACTCGGCCTGGGACAGGGCTTCGGCCTGCTGCATCAGCCGCAGCCGTTCCGCCGGGTCGGTGCTGCGGTTGGCCTGGTCCAGCAGCGCGTCATAGGCGGGGTTCTTATAGCCCGACAGGTTCTGCTGGGCCACGTCGCTGCGCAGCAGCTTCAGGAAGTTGATGGCGTCGGGATAGTCGCCGATCCAGCCATAGAGCAGCAGGTCGCGGTAGGATTTCTGGTTGCCCAGCTGCGCCACCACGCGGAATTCCTGGTTGTTGAGATTGGCGCTGACGCCCAGGGCCTGCTTCCACATGGCGGCCACGGCCACCATGACGCGGCGGCTGTTCTCGTTGGTGGAATGCACCACCTCCATCGGCGGCAGGGGCTTGCCGCCGGGGCCGTAGCCGGCCTCGGCCAGCATCTTTCTGGCCAGGGCCACGCGCTCCGCCGCCGGCAGGGCGGCCCAGTCGGGCTTCGGCGGCTCATAGCCGCCGACCTTGCCCGGCGGGGTGAAGCTGTAGGCCGGCAGCATGTCGCCTTCCAGCACCTTGCCGGCGATGATCTCGCGGTCGATGGCCAGGGACAGGGCGGCGCGCAGCGCCGGGCTGGATTTCCACGGCTCGTTCTGGAAATTCAGGCCGAGATACTGGGTGGAGAAGGTGGGGGTCGGCGTATAGGCCTTGGCCTCGTTCTCCTTGGCCCAGCGCACCTGCGTCACCGGCAGCTGGTAGGTGACGTCCAGCTCCCCGGCGCGGTAGCGCTTCAGTTCGGTCTCGATGTTCTCGGTCACGAAATGCATGACCGTGTCGATCTTCACCTGGGCCGCGTCGTAGTAGCGGGGATTCTTCACCAGCTTGTAATGGGACTGCGGCACCGCCTCGGCCAGCGTATAGGCACCGTTGGACACCAGCTTGCCGGGGGTGGTGAACTGGCCGCCCAGGGCCTTGACGTTGGCAGGCTGCACCGGGGCCATGGACTGGTGCACCAGCGAGGCCAGGAAATAGCCGGTGGGCTCGCGCAGGGTCACCTTCAGCGTCTTGGCGTCCACCGCCTCCACCCCCAGGGACGAGGGCGGGGCCTTGCCGGCGGTCACCTCCGGCCCGTTGACCAGGGGCCAGACATAATAGGCATAGGGGCTGGCATTGGCCGGGTCGCCCAGGCGCTGCCAGGAGAACACGAAGTCGGCCGCCGTGACGGCCGTGCCGTCGGACCATTTGGCGTCGGGGCGCAGATGGAAGGTGTAGACGGTGCCGTCGGCGCTGATCTCCCAGCGTTCGGCCATGGCCGGGCGCGGGGCGCCGTCGCGGCCGGGGGCCAGCAGCCCCTCGAACAGGTCATAGATGACGATCGATTCCGGATGCAGCTCGGCCTTGCCCGGGTCCACCGTGCCGGGGGAGGAGCCGATGCCGCGGCGCAGCACCTTCTCGGCCAGGGCGGGGCCGCTGCCCAGGGCCAGCGTGGCGGTCAGGGTGACGGCCAGGGCGGCCAGCGCGGTGGGAGATGGGGCAAGCCGGCGCAGCAGACTCATGGGCCGTCGGTCCTCCGAAAGTGCGGGTCGGGCTGCAACGGTAGGCCGTCCGTCCCGTCCCCGCAAGGGAGCCGGCCAGCCGGTAGTGTCTCAGTGTGAGATCCGAGCGGCCTGGAGGATCACTTCGCTGTTTCCGTGGTCGGCTTCTTGCGGGGGCCGTGCTTGGACGGCGGCTCCGCCCAGGTGTCGGTCCCGGCAAAGAGATTTTCTATGCTCCACAGCTGATCGGTGATCCGGTCCGTTATGGCGGGAGAGGTCTGCACAAATCCTCTCTATCTCGCTGAATCCCTAGCTGCTAGAACATCCGGCAGAGGCCATGGGGCATTAAGATGGCGGCAATGATTTCGAACGTCAGCCAGCGCGGCAGCCGGAGACCTGTCGTCAAGGACGGCGACGTGAGAGATGCGCTGCACAAGAAGGTACTTGCTGAGCACCACGGGGAGCCGGACACACTCGTCCTCGACGAACTCGGCCTGGAACATGGCTCATGCCGAGTTGATATTGCAGTCATCAACGGCATGATTCACGGGTACGAAATTAAGAGCGACGCCGACACGCTGGAACGGCTGCCATTTCAGGCGCAGGTATACTCACGCACATTAGACAAGGTGACGCTCGTATGCGGCGCTGGACATATCGACAAAGCCACGGCGATCGTTCCGGAATGGTGGGGCATAAAGCTGGCGGTTGGCGGATCACGGGGGGCGGTTCACTTTGAGGACGTCCGACGACCCAAGCTGAACCGCACTCTCGATGCCGAGGCACTCGCAATGCTTCTCTGGCGCAACGAGGCTCTCGCCCTTCTGGAAGCCGTCGAAGCGGGAAAAGGGATGAAGAGCAAGAGCCGCGCCGCGCTTTACAAGAGACTCACGGAGACGATGCCGCTGCAACAGCTCCGTGACCAGGTCCGGGCGTGCCTGAAGAGCCGGACGCAGTGGCGCCCGTCTGCGTCGTCACAAACGTCAGGTGGTGATTGACCGTGATACGAACCCAGGTTTCGTGACTTCCAGGCGTCGTGGCTTGTGTTGCGATGTCATAGATTTCCTGATCGCCAGCACTGAAGCCTGGACCGCAGTAGTCCGGATGAGACTTCAAGTTTATAGCATGGGTAAGATACTGCGAGAAGCCCCCGCCGCCGCGCGTCTTCACTCCCTGGCCGCGTAAAACGAGCCAGTAACCTTCACGAGTGTAGCGGACACTTGCGCTGGCGTTCACAACTGCAGGATCAATGTCGCCGAGCACCGGATGCCTAGTGGCGTAATCCCCGTATGTCGGTAGTCGAGGCACAGACGCAGCGCGGACCGCGTTGTAGACCAGCCAGTCGGTGCGGGCGATAGTGTGAATGCCTACGGAGTAGGCGCCCAGCGCTTGAGGAAAAGCGCCACCCGCCAGCGTCACCGTCCGCAGGCTTACGGCATGCGGTAGGGTACGCAGGCCGCTGACGATCAGACGTGCTAGCAGTCCTGGATTGGCGATGCTATCGACCGGACCTAGGTCGATGATAACGTCAAGCTCGGCCACCCCGACTCCGATAGCGGCCATCAGTCTGGCCATATCAGCGGCGAGGTCCGAGCGATCAAGATCTGCCAAGTCAAGCCGAAGGCAGGCTCCACGTTGATCCAGAGACACTGCCTGCCTCACAGCGGCCTGATAGGCGGGATCACGGTCGAAACTGGTTACCGGGACCGCAAGGAGGCCGCTCGCGCGCGCATCAGCGAAAACGGCAGTGACAATGTGGGTGGCGCTGCCGACGCGGGCGCCGGGATCAATGAGTCCGGCGTCGATGAAGACAGGGGTGCTCGTTCCCCAACTCCGAACAAGTTGCGGAACATATTGCGACGCACGCGCATTGAATGCGGCATCAAGGCCGGACGGGTCGGGGTCGAAATCGTCATCATACAAAAGGTCGAAAAGCGGCGTTAGGCGTTGCTTTGCGGTGCCGGAAAGGCCGGCGACGGCGTTAAGTTCGCCCCGCTTGCATTTCAGCAAAGGGACGTAATGGTTTTCGTCGAACATCGCAGCTCCAGTCAAAGTGGGTACGAGTTGCCTTGACGCTCGACGATTCATGTGCGTTCATACTTTGGTATGCTGAGGTCGAAGCCATGGCAACACATCGTCACGGCTTCAAAGATCGGCCGAGCGCCAACTCGGCCGATCTTTTAATTGCCGTAACCCAACTATATTAGGTAACTCAAAAGAGAATTCAAGGCTTCGATGCATTGTCTGGCGCGTTAAAATGAAAATCTATGGTCGTTTTGCAAGCCATTACAGAGGGGGAGAACACCTTGGGAAAATTAATATCCTTTGCATTCAACGACATACTTGCTTCAGGTTATGCTTGCCGGTAGGCCCATAGGATCTGCGGCATGGATGCGGCCACTTGTCGGCTGCATGGGCCTGCATAACAAATTCAAATTATGATACTATCGGCCAGCCGGCACAGCCCACGGCTGCAGGATTGGCCCTGGAACCCGGCCGCGGTTCGGGCCATTGAGACAGCGGCGCCGTCCGCCGGCTCCCCCCGCCTGCCGCGCATCCGCCGCCGCCCCTTTCCCTTGCCGTTCCCACTGCACACCCCACTGCACACCCCACTGCACATCCCACTGCACAGGACCCTTCCACGATGCTCGACTGGCTGTCCGATCCCCAGGCCTGGGCCAGCCTGGCCACGCTGACGATCCTGGAGATCGTGCTGGGCATCGACAACATCATCTTCATCTCGATCATGGCGGGCCGGCTGCCGCCGGCGCAGCAGGCCCGTGGCCGCACGGTCGGGCTGGGGCTGGCGCTGCTGACCCGGCTGGGCCTTCTGGCCTCCATCGCCTGGGTCGTCACCCTCACCGACCCGCTGTTCAGCCTGCTGGGTCAGGATGTCTCTGTGCGCGACCTCATCCTGCTGACCGGCGGCCTGTTCCTGATCTACAAGGGCACGGGCGAGATCCATCACAACATGGAAGGCGAGGATGAGCAGGTGGGCGGGCGGATCACGGCCGGTTTCGCCGCCACCGTGCTGCAGATCATGGTGCTGGACATCGTCTTCTCCCTGGACAGCGTCATCACCGCCGTCGGCATGTCCGGCCATCTGCCGGTCATGATGCTGGCCGTGGTGCTGGCCGTGGGCGTGATGCTGTTCGCCGCCGGTCCCACCAGCCGCTTCGTGCAGGACCATCCCACGGTGAAGATGCTGGCGCTCAGCTTCCTGCTGCTGGTCGGGGTCGCGCTGGTGGCGGACGGTCTGCATTTCCATATCCCCAAGGGCTATCTGTACTTCGCCATCGCCTTCTCCATGGGGGTGGAGGCGCTGAATCTGCGCATGGCCAGGCGCCGCCGTGGCCGCAAGCAGGCGGGCGCCTCCATGCCGGGGGCGTGACCCGGTGCTTCTGGCCGCCGGCACCGCGGCGGTGCTAGTCTGCCCCGGCTATGACGCGCCTGATGCTCCGTCTCGATTTTTCCACCGGTGCCCAGCTGGGTCCGGGCAAGATCCGCCTGCTGGAGGAGGTCGACCGCACCGGTTCGATCTCCGCCGCCGGCCGGGCGCTCGGCATGTCCTATCGCCGCGCCTGGACGCTGGTGGACGCCATCAACCACAGCTTCCGCGATCCGGCCGTGCTGGCCCAGCCCGGCGGCGCCCGCGGCGGCGGTGCGGCGCTGACCCCCTGGGGGCGGGAACTGGTGCGCCTCTATCGCGGGCTGGAGCGGGATGCCGCGGCGGCGGGGGCTGACAGCCTGGCCCGGCTGGAACAGGCCCTGTCCGATCCGGCCTCCGGCGCCCCGGCCCCGTCCGTCCCGGATGCGCTGCCGGTTTCCGCTCGGTAACACCCCTGGACAGGGGCGCCCCCAGACCGCACATAGAACGGGTATTTTCCTGTCCGCCGTTCCACCCGGCCGGTCATCGGCCGGTCGTTGCCCTGTCCATTGATGGAGACCTGACGCATGCACTTCGCCCGACGCTTGGCGCCGGCACTGGCGGCTGTTGCCGTGGCGGCCACCCTGACCGCCGCACCGGCCATGGCCGCGATGATCCTGAACCGCGGCAACCAGGCCGAGCCCACCTCGCTCGACCCGCACAAGGGCACCGACACCCAGTCGTCGCGCATCGCCTACGATCTGTTCGAAGGGCTGATGACCTTCGGACCCGACGGCAAGATCATCCCCGGTGTGGCCGAGCGCTGGGAGATCAGCGCCGATGGTCTGGTCTATACCTTCTTCCTGCGCGCCGATTCCGTCTGGTCCGACGGCACGCCGGTGACGGCGGAGGATTTCGTCTTCGCCTGGCGCCGTCTGGTCGATCCCAAGACCACCAGCGACTACGCCTATTTCCTGTGGCCGGTGAAGAACGCCGAGGCCATCAGCAACGGCAAGGCCCCGCTGGAGGCGCTGGGGGCGGAGGCGGCCGGGCCGAAGACGCTGAAGGTGACGCTGGAACGGCCCACCGGCTATTTCCTGACCTCGCTGATCCACCGGACCACCTATCCCGTGTCCAAGGCCAATGCCGAGAAGTTCGGGGCCGATTTCATCAAGCCGGGCAACCTCGTCTCCAACGGCGCCTATGTGCTGACCGAGGCGGTGCCGCAGAGCCATGTCACGGTGGTGAAGAACCCGAAGTTCCGTGAGGCGGCCAGCGTCCGCATCGACACCGTCAACTTCTTCCACACCGACAGTCCGGAAACCGAGCTGCGCCGCTTCCGCGCCGGGGAACTGGACCTGGTGCAGATGGCGCCGGTGACCCAGGTGGACTGGCTGCGCCAGAACATGCCGGAGGCCATGCGGTTCTATCCGGTGCTGGGCAACCGCTATCTCGCCTTCAACATGACGAAGGAGCCGTTCAAGTCCAACCCCAAGCTGCGCCAGGCGCTGGCGCTGGCGGTGGACCGGCAGATCCTGGTGGACAAGGTGACGAAGTCCGGCGAACTGCCGGAGATGACCTTCGTGCCCAGCGGCATCCCCGGCTATGCCAGTCCGGACCTGGATATGCTGAAGATGACCCAGGCGGAGCGTGACGCCCTGGCCAGGACGCTGGTGGCGGAGGCCGGCTACGGCCCCGGCGGCAAGCCGCTGGCCATCGACATCCTGCATTCCACCAGCGAGAGCGTGCGCAAGACCATGGTGGCCGTGGCCAGCATGTGGCAGAGCAAGCTGGGCGCCAAGGTCACCCTGAACAACCAGGAATGGAAGGTGGTGCTGCAGAAGGCCGGCGAGAAGGATTATGCCGGCGTGGTCGAGCTGGGCTGGATCGGCGACTATCCCGACCCCTACACCTTCCTGAAGCTGTTCCATGGCGGCGTCGGCAAGATGAACCGCTCCGGCTATGCCAACCCGGCCTATGACGCGCTGCTGGACAAGGCCAACCTGACCGTGGACCCGGCAGCCCGCATGGCCCTGCTGGCCGAGGCGGAGACGCTGCTGCTGACCGATGCGCCGATGCTGGTGCAGTACCACACCACCTACCGCAACCTGGTCTCGCCCAAGGTCAAGGGCTGGGTCGAAAGCCCCATGGGCGTGCAGCCCTCGCGCTACCTGACCGTGGAGCGGTGATTATCGGACAGGGGGGACCCGCGGGTCCCCCTTGTCGCCTCACATCAGAAGACAGCCGGGTTCACCCGGCGGACGGGGAGTTCGATGGGTATGACGCGTATGGCGATCCATCTGCGCCGCTTGGCGCTGGTGGCGATGATCTGTCTGGCCGCTCCGCTGCCGGCCTTTGCCGAGAAGGTGCTGCACCGGGGCAACGGGGCCGAGCCGGAAACGCTGGACCCGCACAAATCCAGCGGCGTGCCGGAAAGCTGGATCCAGTACGATCTGTTCGAGGGGCTGCTGACCCCGGACGGCAAGGGCGGCTTCCTGCCCGGCGCGGCCGAGCGCTGGGAGGTCAGTGCCGACGGCACCGTCTATACCTTCCATCTCCGCCGCAACGCCAAATGGTCGGACGGCACGCCGGTCACGGCGGCCGACTGGGTGTTCTCCTGGCGCCGTGCCGTGGCCCCGGCCACGGCCAGCGACTATGCCTTCTATCTCTGGCGGGTGAAGAACGCCGAGGATGTGACCTTCGGCAAGAAGAAGCCGGAGGAGATGGGCGTGCGCGCCGTGGACGACCACACCTTCGAGGTGACGCTGGTCGGCCCGACCCCCTACTTCCCCAAGATCCTGCACCACCACGCCTCTTATGCGTTGAGCAAGGCCAATGTGGAGAAATATGGCGACGACTTCATCCGGCCTGGCAATCTGGTCAGCAACGGCGCCTACAGGCTGGCCGAATCCGTGCCGCAGAGCCATGTCAAGCTGGTGAAGAACCCGTATTTCCACGATGCGGCCGAGGTCCGGATCGACACGGTCTATTTCTACAACACCGAGAACCTCGATACCGAACTGCGGCGCTTCCGCGCCGGTGAACTGCACCTGACCTACGAGGTGCCGGTCACCCAGACCAAGCTGGTCAAGGAGACCATGGCGGCGGACTACCGCTCGGCGCCCTATTTCGGCAGCCATTTCTATGCGCCGAACCTGACCAAGGAGCCGTGGAAGTCCAACCGCGACCTGCGTCTGGCCCTCAGCCTGGCCCTGGACCGCGACGTGCTGGCCGAGAAGATCATGGGCCAGGGCGAGAAGGGCATCTTCTCCTTCGTGCCGCCCGGCATCGCCGATTACCAGCCGCCGGTGATGGAATGGGCGGGCTGGACCCAGGCCCAGCGCGAAGCCAGGGCCAAGGAGCTGCTGCAGAAGGCCGGCTATGGTCCCGGCGGCAAGCCGCTGGAACTGGAGGTGCTCTACAACACCAGCGAGAACCACCGCAAGGTGGCCATCGCCGCCGCCAGCATGTGGCAGAGCAAGCTGGGGGTGAAGGTCACGCTGAACAACCAGGAATGGAAGGTCTTCCTCAACACCCGTGACGAGAAGGCCTTCAAGGACATCGTCCGCCATGGTTGGATCGGCGACTATCTCGATCCCTACAGCTTCCTGGAACTGCTGCGCAGCGATGTGGGCCAGCAGAACCCCACGGGCTATGCCAATCCCGACTATGACCGGCTGGTGCGGGAGGCCAACAACAGTCTGGACCCGGCCCGGCGCACCGCCCTGCTGCAGCAGGCGGAAAAGCTGGCGCTGGAGGATGTGGCGCTGATCCCGCTGATGACCTATGCCAGCCAGCACATGGTCAGCCCCAAGGTCGTGGGCTGGACCGACAATCTGCTGGACCTGCATCCCAGCCGCTTCCTGGACCTGAAGGACTGACATCCCGCCGGGCGGGGGCATTCCCCCCGCCTGGACAGGCCCGGCCCCGAGGACTACCGTCGCCGTCAAACCGGAACAGCAGGGGTGGCGACGGATGCGGATTGGACCTTGGGTGGCGGCGGTGCTGGCCGCCGCGGGGCTGGTGCTGGCAAGCCCGGCCTGGGCCGACATGGTGTTCCACCGCGGCAACGGGGCCGAGCCGGAAACGCTGGACCCGCAGAAATCCACGGGCGAGGGCGAGGCCTGGATCCAGTACGACCTGTTCGAAGGGCTGATGACGGTGGACGCGCGGGGCAAGCTGATCCCCGGCGTGGCCGAACGCTGGGAGGTCGCCGCCGACCGGGTGACCTACACCTTCCATCTGCGGCCCGACGCCCTCTGGTCCGACGGTACGCCGGTCACGGCCGAGGATTTCGTCTTCGCCTGGCGCCGTCTGGTCAGCCCGCGCACCAGCAGCCGCTACGCCTTCTTCCTGTGGACGGTGAAGAACGCGGAGAAGATCAGCAAGGGCCAGATGCCGGAGGAGTCCCTGGGGGCCGAGGCGGTGGATGCCCGCACCCTGCGGGTCACGCTGGAGGCACCGACCAGCTGGTTCGTGGCCGGGTTGCAGCACCATTCGACCTACCCGCTGTCCAAGGCCAATCTGCAGAAATACGGCGACGATTTCATCAAGCCGGGCAATCTGGTCGGCAACGGCGCCTTCATCCTGGCCGAGTCGGTGCCGCAGAGCCATGTCAAGCTGGTGAAGAATCCCCGCTTCCATGACGCCGCCAGCGTGGCGCTGGATACGGTCTATTATTACCCGACGGAGAACCGGGAGACGGAGCTGAAGCGCTACCGGGCCGGGGAGCTGGACGTGACCTACGAGGTGCCGGACGCCCAGATCCCCTGGGTCAGGCAGAACCTGCCCGGCGAGTTCCGGGCCGCCCCCTATTTCTCCACCTACTATTATTCCATCAACCTGCTGAACGAGCCCTGGAAGTCCAATGCGGATCTGCGGGCCGCCCTGTCGTTGGCCATCGACCGCCAGATCATCGTCGACAAGGTGACCAGGGCCGGGGAGGCGCCGGCCTTCTCCATCGTGCCGCCGGGGACGGAGGATTATGCGGCACCGCAGCCCGACTGGGCCGGCTGGACCCAGGCCCAGCGCGACGCCAAGGCCCAGGAGCTGATGCGCAAGGCCGGTTACGGCAAGGGCGGCAAGCCGCTGGACCTGGAGATCATGTTCAACACCAGCGAGAACCACCGGGCCGTGGCCATCGCCATCGCCTCCATGTGGCAGCAGAAGCTGGGGGTGAAGGTCACGCTGAACAACCAGGAGTTCAAGGTCTTCCTGAACACCCGGTCCGAACACAAGTTCAAGGACATCGCCCGCAACGGCTGGGTCGGCGATTACAACGACGCCTACACCTTCCTGTCGATCTTCCAGTCCGACGTGCCCGGCCAGAACCATTCCAGCTATCACAATCCCGATTATGACCGGCTGATGCACGAGGCGGCGGTGGAGATCGACCCGGCCAGGCGCCGGGACCTCATGCAGCGGGCCGAGGCGCTGATGCTGGCGGACCACCAGATCATCCCGCTCTATACCTATGTCACCACCCATCTGGTGCGGCCGGGGGTCAAGGGCTGGGAGGACAATCTGCGCGACGTCCATCCCTCGCGCTTCGTCAGCGTCAGCCGCTGACGGCCAGTCATGAACGGCCGGGTCCCCCAGAAGACCCGGCCGGACCGTCAGCGCAGCGCTGGCCGGCCGCACGCGCCCCCATTCGGGCTTTGCAGTCCGGGCGCAATCGACAGGGCGATCAGCAGGACAGCCCGCGGACGATCCGTGGCCACACCCGGGCGAAGTGGGCCGCGCGGGCTTCGGCGGAATCAACAGCCTGCGGTGTCAGCATGGCGTGCATCATCGGGCCGAGGATCAGGCTGTTGATGATGTGGCCAACGATCTCGGCAGCATCCCCCGCCTGAAACATCCCCTCCTGCTGAAGACGGCGGACCAGCGCCGTCAGGTGATCGGTGATCGGGCTGGCCGCGTCTTGAACGGCGCGCCCGAACACGCGGGCTTCGCTGAAGGCGATACGCTTCATGGCGATGAGGCCGGGGTCGAGGTTGACCTCCAGCAGCCAGCGCGCCGCCGCTTCCAGCTGCTCCAGCGGCGTTCCATGCGCAGCGGCGACGAAGGCGGCGAAGCGGGCATTCGTCCGCTCCCGCTCGCGCAGGGCCACGGCCTCGAACAGATCCAGCTTCGAACTGAAGCGGCGATAGAGGGTGTCGCGGCCGATTCCGCAATCGGCGATCACCTGTTCCAGCGATGTGCCGGCGAACCCATGCTGCGCAAACAGGTCGGCGGCGGCATCGAGAATCTTGTCCCGTGACCGGTCCCGCATGGGCGTGGCCGGAAGCAGGTGGCGGCGAAGGCGTATCATCCTGATTTTCTAACGCGGAACCCGCATGCATGGGAACAGGAACCTCACCGTAATGAGAAGCGTTATCATTTAGCTGGATGGTTCCGTCCCGTTTTTGTATGGTGCCGCGCAGCGAACAGAAACGGGCACGGACATGCAGGCGAACGGAAGATTGGGCGTGGTGTCGGCATTGGCTTTGGTCGGCTGGATGCCGTCGGCCTGGGCGCAGGCCCAGCCCCCGGAAAGTCTCGACGCCATCGTGGTGACGGGTGAGCGCTATTTCGATGAGGTGCCGACCAGCGCCACCAAGACGCGGACGCCCGCGGTGGAGACACCGCAATCCATCGTTACGGTCACCCGCGAACAGATGGACGATCAGAATGTCCAGACGGTGGGCAGCGCCCTGCGCTATTCCGCCGGTGTGCTGTCCGATGTCGATGCGACGTCACGCTTCGACACCGTCTTCATCCGGGGCTTCGGCGGCTTCAGCACCAGTGCCGCCTTTGTCGGGTTCCTGGATGGGCTGCGGCTGCCGCGCGGCCAGGCCTTCGGCCAGTTCTCCATCGACCCGTACCTGCTGGACCGCGTCGAAATCGTCAAAGGTCCGGCGGCGGTCCTCTATGGCCAGGTCAATCCTGGCGGCCTGGTCAACCAGACCAGCCGTGCGGCGACCGTGGGCCGTGCCGGAGAGGTGCGCGCCGAAATCGGCAGCGACAACCGCTATCAGGCCAGCATGAACAGCCGGGGCGCTGTCGACAGCGACGGGACCTGGCGGTATTCGCTGGCCGCCCTGGCGCGCGCGTCGGGCACACGCTTCGACGATGTGGACGAGAAGCGGCTGGCCATCGCGCCGGCCGTGACCTGGGCGCCGGACCGGCAGACGACGCTGACGCTGCGCGGCTTCTATATCGACGATCCGGAGGGCGGCTATTTCAACTCCGCCCTGGCGCGCAGCCTTGCCCCGGCGGCCTATCGCGATGCGCTGAATTCAAAGCTGAATTTCGGTGATCCGGCCGTGGACGATTACGACCGCACCCAATACGGGGTGGGATACGAATTCGACCGTCGATTTGGGGCCGTCAGCGTCCATTCGGCCCTGCGCTATGCCCGCAATTCCACGGATTTCACCGGCGTCCAGGCCGTGGCGCCCCTGACGGCGGATGGTCTGCTGCCGCGTGCCGCCGTCCAGTCCGATGAAACGGCCAAGGGCATTTCCACCGACAACCGCCTGTCGGCGGACGTGAACACCGGCGCCCTGGTCCACCGGATCGTCGCCGGGCTGGATTATCAGCACCACACGGCGGACTGGGCCTATGGCATGGCCGCCGCCCCGGCCCTGAATGTGCTCAATCCCGTCTACGGACAGAGCGTCGGTCCCTTCGCGCCCCTGATCGACAACCGGCAGACGCAGCAGCAGACCGGCCTCTACGCGCAGGACCAGATCGACATGGGGGCCTGGCGCTTGACCCTCAGCACCCGTCATGACTGGGCCGAGGTGAAGACCCGCACCAAAGCGACGGGCGCCGTCAGCAAACAGAAGGATGAGAAGACCAGCTACCGCGCCGGCCTGCTCTATCTCTTCGACTCCGGCATTGCCCCCTATGTCAGCTATGCCACCTCGTTCGAGCCGACGGTGGGTGTGGATGAGAATGGCACTGCCTTCCGTCCGACCACGGCCCGCCAGGTCGAAGGCGGGGTGAAGTACCAGCCCCATGGCGTGCCGGTGCTTGTCACCGCCTCGGTTTTCGATCTCCGTCAGGACGACACGCTGACGCCCTCGGAAACGCTCGGCTTCTCCGTGCAGGAGGGACGGATCGGGTCGCGCGGGCTGGAGGTCGAGGTGCGCGGCGATGTGACGGACAGCCTGGAGATGATCGCCTCGGTGACGGCGCTGGATACGGAGGTGAAGCGCTCCACCAATGCCGCCATCATCGGCAAACGGCCGCAGGCCATACCCGAGTGGTTCGCGTCCGCCTGGGCCAGCTATCGCGTCCCTGCCGGGCCGCTGGCGGGGCTCAATCTGGGCGGTGGCGTGCGCTACGTGGCGGCAAGCTATGGCGACGACCTCAATACGGTCCGCACGCCGTCCTACACCATCGCGGATCTGGCCATCCGCTATGAGCTGGAGAAGCTGATCCCGTCGCTGGGCGAAACGCAGCTGACGCTGAACGTCTCGAACCTGTTCGACAAAGAGTATTACACGAGCTGCAGCTACAACATCTATTGCCAGTTCGGGAACCGCCGGCAGGTGCTGGGCGGCGTGCGCCACGCATGGTAAGCGCGCGCCCGTTGTCGCGGGGGGCGGCCACATCCGGCCGTTCCTCCCAGCGGGTGTGGTGGCTGGTCCATAAATGGACCAGCCTCATCTGCACCCTGTTCATGCTGCTGCTCTGCGTGACGGGGCTGCCGCTGATTTTCCATGAAGAGATCGAGGCGGCGTTCCATCTGCCGCCCCTGCGGACAGTGGCTCCCGGCACGCCGGCACCGCCGATCGATAGCATCGTCGCCGCGGCCCTGGCGAAACGGCCGGATGAAATCGTCCAGTTCGTCTTCTTCGATCAAGCGCTGCCCATCGTCAGTGTGGCGACCGCCCCCGCCGTGGAAACCCCGTTCGATCAGGCCCACATCCAGCCGTTCGACCGCCGGACCGGAGAGGCCATCACCCTGCCTGCGCCGGACGGCGGCTTTCTCCATTGGATGGAGGAGGCGCATATCCGCCTGTTCCTGGGACTGCCGGGCACGCTTTTTCTGGGGGCCATGGGCGTGGTGTTCCTGGCCGCCCTGGTATCGGGCATCGTGCTGTACGCGCCCTTCATGCGGAAACTGCCGTTCGGTGCCGTGCGCAAGCATCGCAGCCCGCGGGTGACGTGGCTTGACCTGCACAACATGCTGGGGATCGTGACGGCGACCTGGTTGCTCGCCGTAGGGGCCACGGGCGTGTTCAATACGCTGGATGTTCCCATCGCCGGCTATTGGCAGGCCACCGGACTGGCGGAGATGACGGCGGCCTACAAGGGCGATGCGGCGGCACCGGCGGACCGTGCCTCCCTGGATGCCGCCATCGCGGCGGCGGCGGCGGTATCGCCGGGGATGCAGCCCTACAGCATCGCCTATCCCGGCAATCCGTTCAGCTCGCCGCACCACTATGCCATCTTCATGGCGGGCAAGGATGCGCTGACCCGGTACATCCTGCGCCCCACCCTGGTCGATGCCCGTACCGGCGTCCTGACGGTGGCAAAGGACATGCCGCCGCTGGTCCAGGCGCTGTTCATTTCCCGGCCGCTCCATTTCGGCAATTATGGCGGTCTGCCGCTCAAGCTGATCTGGGCGTTGCTCGACCTTGCCGCCATCATGGTTCTGGTGTCCGGGCTCTATCTGTGGTGGACACGGCGGCGCGGACCTTCCGGGCCCCACGGGACGACAGGATCGACGCCATGAAACGGCAACGCGATCGCAGCACCTGGATGGTCTTCCGCTGGCCCGCGCTGCTGGCGGTGGTCAGCATCTCCGGCCTGACCTGCGCGCTGCTGGGCGACGGCATGGCCGATATCCTCTCCTGGCTGCTGCTCGGGAGCCTGCCCCTGGTCATGGCCATCGCCTGGCTCCGGAACCCGGTTCAGCAATAAGCCCGCGGCCGCCCGGGGGGCACCACCCCCGAGGGCGGCGTTCGGCCCGCCCTCTTACTGGTCCGCCCCCTTACTGGTCCTCGGGGATCGGGCTGTAGCGGGCGCGGAAGGCCAGTTCGCGGGCGGGTTCGCCCTCGGCCTCGCGGGCGGCCTGGATGTGCTTCAGCAGCTCGAACAGCACCTCCTGCACGCCCTGGCCGCTGGCGCCGGACAGCACGAACACCGGCTTCTTGGCCGAGCGGCGCAGCTTGGTGCGCTTGAACTCCAGCTCCTCCTCGCTCAGCGCGTCCACCTTGTTCAGGCAGAGCACTTCCGGCTTGTCGGCCAGCCCGCCGCCATACATCCGCAGCTCGCGCCGGATGGTGCGATAGGCCAGCTGCACATCCTCCTGGGTGCCGTCCACCAGATGCAGCAGCACGCGGGTGCGCTCCACATGGCCCAGGAAGCGGGTGCCGATGCCGCGGCCCTCATGGGCGCCCTCGATCAGGCCGGGGATGTCGGCCAGCACGAATTCCTGGCCGCCGGCATGGACCACGCCCAGATTGGGCGTCAGCGTGGTGAAGGGATAGTCGGCGATCTTCGGCCGCGCCCGGCTGGTGGCGGCCAGGAAGGTGCTCTTGCCGGCATTGGGCAGGCCGACCAGGCCGGCATCGGCGATCAGCTTCAGCCGCAGCCAGACCCAGCGCTCCTCGCCGGGCCAGCCCGGCGTGCTCTGGCGCGGGGCGCGGTTGGTGCTGGTCTTGTAATGCTCGTTGCCGAAGCCGCCGTCGCCGCCGCGCATGAACACCACACGCTGGCCGGCCTCGGTCAGGTCCAGCAGCACCGTCTCCTGGTCCTCGTCCAGCACCTGGGTGCCCACCGGCACCCGCAGCACCACATCCTCGCCCTTGGCGCCGGTGCGGGACCGGCCCATGCCGTGGCCGCCCCGCCGGGCCTTGAAATGCTGCTGGTAGCGGTAATCGATCAGGGTGTTCAGCCCGTCCACCACCTCGAAGACGATGTCGCCGCCGCGCCCGCCATTGCCGCCGTCCGGACCGCCGAACTCGATGAACTTCTCGCGGTGGAAGGCCACGGCGCCGGGGCCGCCGTCACCGCTCTTCAGGAAGATCTTGCACTGGTCGAGGAACTTCATGGTCGGGCTTCCATCCCGGTGGGATGGCCGGGCAAAGAGTCAGGGGAACAGGCGCGGGCAAGCCTATGGCCGGCACAGCGGCACCGCCGGGCAGGACCGTGCCCGTGCCGGGTCCGAAACCGGCGAACAAACGCAAATCGGGGAAGCGGTTGCCCGCTCCCCCGATCGCGACATCAAAGGACGGTGCGCCGGATTACTCGGCGGCGACCGCGACATCCTCGGCCAACGGAGCAATGGACACGAAGGTCCGCTCCTTCAGGCCGATCTTGAACTCCACCTTGCCGTCCACCAGGGCGAACAGGGTGTGGTCCTTGCCGATGCCCACATTGGCGCCGGCGTGGAACTTGGTGCCGCGCTGGCGCACCAGGATGTTGCCGGCCAGAACGTCCTGACCGCCGAAACGCTTCACGCCGAGACGGCGACCAGCGGAGTCGCGGCCGTTACGGGACGAGCCGCCTGCCTTTTTATGTGCCATGGGGGATTGCTCCTACGATCCTGTCAGACGGCGCTCAGGCCTGGATACCGGTGATGCGCAGCACCGTCAGTTCCTGACGGTGGCCATTCTTGCGCCGGTAGTTCTGGCGGCGCTTCTTCTTGAAGATGATGATCTTGTCGCCACGGGTCTGGGCCACGACCTCGGCCGTGACGGCGGCGCCGGCGACCAGCGGGGACCCGACGGTGGCCTTGCCCGCATCGCTGACCATCAGCACTTCGTCGAGCTGCACGCTGGCACCGGCCTCGCCGGCCAGCTTCTCGACCTGGATGACGTCGCCGGCCGCGACCTTGTACTGCTTCCCGCCGGTGCGGATGACTGCGAACATTTGACCCACCACTTGTCCGATCCGGGCAGGCGCGGAATCGGCCAACCCATCAATCTGTCCAACAAAAAGGACGCGGGCCCCGCATGGGGACCCGCCC
Organism: Oleisolibacter albus; assembly: GCF_003336875.1. GTDB lineage: Bacteria > Pseudomonadota > Alphaproteobacteria > Azospirillales > Azospirillaceae > Niveispirillum > Niveispirillum album. The sequence goes on from NZ_QGNJ01000002.1 coordinate 211,400, forward strand.
TCAGAGACGCGGGACTATACGCATCGCGCCGAGACTGTCAACCGCCAACCGACTCATTTCCCCTGCGTTTCCGCCCGTCACGCATGCATGCGGGCACGGCCGGCTCCGGCGGCGAACCCCGGTGGACCCGGCCCGGGGCCATGCCCCGCTGCCGGGCCCGGCCAAGGTTGCCACCGAGGGAGCGGCAGGACGGGCGGCGTGGTGACAGGGGAACGGCCCGGCCGTGCGCATCCGCGCGGGGCGGCGGTGCCCGCGTCCTGCCCCGGAAGATGGGGGCGCCATGCCGTCCGGGACAGCCCCGCACACACCGCACATCCCATCTTGCAGGCCGGATCGGTTTTGTATAGGGTGCGCGCCACTTCGCGACCGACCGGGGATCGACCACCCCGGTGACAGACGGTCGCGCTGCGGAGAGGTGGCGGAGTGGTCGAACGCGTCGGTCTCGAAAACCGAAGTACCCGCAAGGGTACCGTGGGTTCGAATCCCACCCTCTCCGCCATTCTTGCTGTCTAACGATCTGTTTTTCCTGGTTTGGTGTGGTTATCGCTCCGCGCGTCCCACATCCCGTCCCACACTCGACGTCGGGTTGAGACGGACAGTGGCGCACGAATCCCATGCTCTTCGTCGGTGTCCCCCTTGGAGCCAAGTGAGCCTACCTGGCATCCAGTGCCTTCCCGCGCGCGCGTAATGGTCGGTAACAACGACGGGCTTTGCTTATCCTCTCAAGGTAACAATCTGTGACGGAACCGCGGGGGGATTGTCGGCGGCTACCACGCCTGAGCGCGATGACGCGACGATGAGCAAGACGACGAACAAGTTTTCGACCGAAGTCCGCGCCTGAGCGGTGGGGATGGCTTACGAGCATGAGAGCGAGCACGACTCGCGAGGTGGCCCCGGAAAGCCGGGCCGTAGACTCAATCATCCCTGGCATCAAATCCTGACGGCGACGAGCTTTATGGCCGCCAGGATGTTGTCTGGTTGTTTGTCGTATCGGGTGGCGATACCTCTGAACCACCTGATCGTGTTGAAGAACCGTTCGGCACAGTTCCGCTGCCGATAGCCCCGGGATGAGAAAACGAAGCCGCCCTTGCGGTCGGTATCGGGAGGAATGTTGGCCCAAGCGCGTCCGCCAGCGCACGAACCGGCTGTAACAGGCCGTCGAAGGACCCATCCCGTTCCGGTATCTCCGCCCAGGGACACGATCGGCGATATCCGGTGCGGAACCGCCACAGAATACGGTTCAGAACCCGGCGTCATCCACACGCGGCATACCGCGCGGCGTGTTCGGCAGTAGCGGCGGCAGGATCGACCATTCCTGGTCCATGAGTTCGTCGCGGCGCCGCGTCATCACGGGCTCCTTCGGTACCTCCTTGAATCACGGTACCACTCTTCAAGCCAACTTTATGAGTTTACAGCCTAGGCTCCCCCACACCCGTGGGGATGGACCCCATCCAGAGCGGCACTGGCACGCGGATCAGATCAGCACCATATTATCAGTGCAGTCAGGGGCGAGGGCCGCACGCCGTCGACCCCCTGGCGAGCGACGGCGTGGGTGCGGACAACGCTAGTCACAGCACATCTCAGGATGTGCTTCTCCGGCTCCCCCACACCCGTGGGGATGGATCCGGGATGACGACCGCCGGGTGGGTCGACCGCACGGCGCTGGCGGATCAGGCCGATACAAGCCTGTGCAGGGATCTATATGATGTCGCTGATTTGGTCGCGGGGGTGCGCAACGTCCCCGAAGCCGCACCGTCTGACGACGGGGGCCGCGGCGGGGCCTTTGCAGGCCGGGCCACAGGGCGGAACCGACTTCCCGCCAAGCGCGACCACATCAACAGTACCTCCGGGCCGCCGCCAAATCCAGTGACGACCACCGGGTGCCCTGCCTATAGGGCTGCCCCACACCCGTGGGGATGGACCTATGTCTGGCGCCGGAAGGGAGGCATAGCGTCACCCGCACGTGCGCCGCCGCTCGCCAAAGGGTCAAAAGGGTACGGCCCTCACCTCTGACTGCATTGATAATTATAGTGCTGATCCGATCCGCGTGCCAGTGCCGCTCTGGATGGCCTCGACCTGATCCAGCACCGGCGGATAGGGGCCAGCCCCGTCCATCGCCTTACTGCCCCCGCTACTCGCGCCGGATGACGCCGGCCGGCCCTTTGCCCTCCCCCCCGCAAACGGGGGGACGTCCTGTGGCCGCGATTTCTCCATCAGCGCGATACTCCCGCCTCTTGCCGCATGAACCCATGGGGACCGGCGAAGCGTCGAGGCTGCTCGATCGCCCGATCTATCCTGGCCGGGGCCGCAACCCACTGATGTGGCGTGATAAAGGAAGCTTGCGGCCGCGTTGCGGCCATTCTTCCGCCCCGAAGGGCCGGTCAAGGTGTGTCCAGTGTGGTAAGACGTCTTTATCACAGGGCGGGGCATGATCTGACCGGCCTAGGCCGGACTGATGCTCCGCAGTGAATGTCATAAGCCAACTTTGACAAGGGAAGATGCCATGGAAATCCATCAATTGCATCGGGGGCGGCTTATCGATCACATCCAGCTCGTGGTGCAGGATCTCAAGGCCAGTCGGGATTTCTACACGGCCATTCTGGCTGTGCTGGGGATTCCTGTCGTCGACACCACCGATGGATATTTCTGGGCTGACGAACTTGTCGTATCTTCGGCAGAAAGTCCGGCGGCGCTGGGGGTCCTGACGGGACGACACCACCTTGCCTTCCAGGCGAGGGACCGGGCGACAGTGGATGCCTTCCACGACGCGGCGCTGGCCCATGGCGGGCGCGACAACGGGGCGCCGGGCGAGAGAGCCTATCATCCCGGATATTATGCGGCTTTCGTGCTCGACCCTGATGGCAACAACATCGAGGCCGTTTTCCACGGCGAGGCGCAGCGCAGCGCGCCGTCGGTGGTGGTGGAGTTTTAGCGTTCAGCCCGGCGGTCGATCGCGCATAGGCGATTCTGGTCCTCGATCAGGCAAAGACGCGGCGTGAATCAGTCGCCTGACAGCGAAGACCGGCTCACCGATCACAAGGAAGGAAGTCGGCGTGAGAAGGCGGGACATACTCATCGGCGCAGGCGGTGCACTCGTGCTGGCTGGGGGCGCCGCCGCCGGTTGGCGGTCGGCCGTGGGGTCGATGGCCGATTTCGAGTCCGACATGGGCGGCCTTCGCGCCCCGATGCCCGCCGACCCGGACATCGCCGAGATCATCCGATACGCGACGCTTGCCGCCAATGGCCATAACACCCAGCCTTGGCGGTTTCGCGTGGGGGAGCGCACGATCGACATTCTGCCCGACCTCTCCCGCGCGACACCGGTCGTCGATCCCGACAATCATCACCTCTTCGTCAGTCTCGGATGCGCCGCCGAGAATCTGCTGATCGCCGCCACCGCGGCCGGGCGGGCCGGGCAGTTGGAAACGGACGCTGGAGGCGAGCGCATCCGCTGTTCCTTCTCCAGGGCTGAAGCGCGTCCGCATCCGCTGCTTGCCGCCATCCCCAGGCGGCAATCCACGCGGGCGCAATATGACGGGCGCTCGGTGCCTGCGGCCGATATCGAGTTGCTTCGACAATCCACCGAAACGCCGGGTGTGCGTTTCGTCCTGCTTACCGACCGGGCGCGGATCGATCCGGTGCGGGACCTGGTCATTGCCGGCAACGCTGCGCAGATGGCGGACGCGGCCTTCATGGCCGAGTTGAAGCGGTGGCTGCGGTTCAATCCGCGCAGCGCCATGGCGGCTGGGGACGGGCTGTTCTCGGCCGCGAGCGGCAATCCCGTGCTCCCCGAATTTCTCGGGGGTCTCGCCTTTGACAGGTTCTTCACAGCCGGCGCCGAGAACGACAAATATGCGCGCCAGATCGATTCCTCGGCGGGGATCGCGATCTTTCTGGCGGAGCGTGAGGACAAAGCGCACTGGATCGCGGTTGGTCGCGCCTGCCAGCGTTTCGCACTTGCCGCGACCGCTTCCGGCCTCAAACATGCCTTCGTCAACCAGCCTGTCGAGGTCGCGCGGCTGCGGCCTGAATTGGCGGCGCTGATCGGGGAAGCCGGAAGGCGGCCCGATATCATCATGCGCTTCGGCTACGGCCCGACGCTGCCATTCTCGCCCCGCCGCCCCGTGAGCGCTGTTCTGGTCTAGCAACGGCAAGAAGCGACGCGCCTCCAGTTCCGCATAGGCAGGCGGTCTGCCCGCCTTGCCGGACAAGCGGTTGAAAGGGCTCTGGCGCAGACATGCTGCTCCGTCTCATCGTTCTCGGCCCGCCCGTTCCCTGATCCCTCCGCACCGCCCATGCCATTGCCTGCCCCTCTGCCTGCCCCTCTGCCTGCCCCTCTGCCTGCCCCTCTGCCTGCCCCTCTGCCGGCGTCGGCGGCAAGGCGGCGGCGGGTCCTGCGCCGGTCTGTGCGCCCCGGGATGTCCGCATCCAGAATTCCCCGCCGCTTCCCGCCTCCATCCGGGAAGGCGCTCATTCGGACTGAAAAGTATAGACCTGGCTTCTCATCAATATATTATTAACCATAACGCCTATACGCAGGAATAGGATCGGGTCGTTGCCGGAAACGGTGCTGGTTTCTCTCCGGATCCATTGAGGTGGGTCATTCTTCTGTGCCGCTTTATGTGCAGATTCTCCCCATGGCGGCGGCCTTTCCCGGATGCTTCCTATGCTTATGGTCAGGTTTTTCATGGGGGGTCCCTGCTGGCACAGTGAGCCGGAGGGGAAAGTCTCTGGTCCGGGCTCGCGGAGAGGGTGTGTTGATGTTGAATGATCGGCCGATCGGCGTTCGCATCCTTGTGGCCCTGTTGGTGCCGATGCTGGGCCTGCTGGCCTTCGCCGGCTGGCTGGTCAGCGAGCGCTGGCAGGTCCGGCAGGATGTGGGGCGCTTGGCGGCCCTCTCCACCTTCTCCGCCGACGTTTCGGCCCTGGTGCATGAGCTGCAGCGCGAGCGTGGCTCCTCGGCCCTGTTCATGGGCAGCGGCGGGCGTCAGTTCGGGGCCGAGCTGGAGCAGCAGCGCCAGCGCACGGATGCGGCCCTGGGGCGGTTCGACCAGGCGGCGGCGGCGCTGGGGCCGGCCGGTTCGGTGGCGGAGCGGCTGGCCGCCGTGCGGCAGGGGCTTGCCGGCCTGCAGGGGCAGCGCGCCCGCGTCAGCGCCCTGGGCGTCGAGCTGAAGGATACCGTCGCCTTCTACACCGGCATCATCACCAATCTGATCGCCGTGGCCCATGATCTGGCCCTGCACAGCCCCAGCGCGGAGGTCGGCAATCTCATCTCGGCCTATGTCAACCTGATGCAGGCCAAGGAGCGGGCGGGCATCGAGCGCGCCGTCGGCTCGGCCGGATTCGCCGCCGGGGCCTTCGCGCCGGACCTCTACCGGCGATTCGTGTCGCTGGCGGCGGAGCAGGAGGCCTATCTCGCCGTGTTCCGCAGCTTCGCCCAGCCGGACCAGCGCCAGGCGCTGGAGGCGGCGCTGACCGGCCCGGCGGCGGAGGCCGTGGCCGCCCTGCGCAAGACCGCCTATGACAGCCCGACCACCGGCACCACCGGCGGCGTGGCCGCCCCGGACTGGTTCGCCACCAGCAGCCGCCGCATCGATGCGCTGAAGCAGGTGGAGGACCGCATGGCCGCCGATGTGGCGGCCACGGCGCACGCGGCCGGCGCCGCCGCCGACCGGGCGGTGTGGACGGCGCTGACCGCCGTTGTGCTGCTGCTGGGCGGGGCCTTGCTGCTGGCCCGCAGCATCGTGCGCGGCATCACCGGGCCGCTGGTGCAGCTGACCGGGATCATGGGCCATCTGGCCGCCGGCGATGTGTCGGTGCGGGTCGAGGGCACCGGCCGCAAGGACGAGATCGGCGCCATGTCCCGCTCGGTGGAGGTGTTCAAGGCCAACCGGATCCAGGCCGACGCCCTGGCCGCGGCGCAGCGGCGCGACCAGCAGGCCAAGGAGGAGCGCCGGCTGCTGCTGGAGACGCTGGTGGCCCGGTTCGATGCCGGCGTGTCCAGCGTGCTCGACTCGCTAGGACAGGCCTCAGGGCGCATGCGCGGCACGGCCGAGGGCATGTCGGCCACGGCGGAGGAGACGGCGCGTCAGGCCACGGCCGTGGCCGAGGCCGCGGCCCGGGCGTCGGGCAATGTGCAGACGGTGGCGTCGGCCGCCGAGGAGCTGTCGGCCTCCATCACCGAGATCGGCGGCCTGGTCAGCCGCTCCACCGGCATCTCCGCCGCAGCGGTGCAGCAGGCGGAACGGACCAACGGCACAGTCGCCAGCCTGGCTGACAGCACCCAGCGGATCGGGGAGGTCGTGACCCTGATCACCGACATCGCCAGCCAGACCAACCTGCTGGCGCTGAACGCCACCATCGAGGCGGCGCGGGCGGGCGAGGCCGGCAAGGGCTTCGCCGTGGTCGCCGGCGAGGTCAAGACCCTGGCCACCCAGACGGCGCGGGCCACCGACGAGATCTCCGCCCAGATCGGCGCCGTCCAGTCCGCCACCGGCGACGCCGTCGGCGCCATCCAGGGCATCACCGCCACCATCCGCGAGATCAGCCAGATCACGGCCGCCATCGCCGCCGCCATCGAGGAACAGGGGGCCGCCACGCGGGAGATCGCCCGCAACGTGCAGCAGGCCTCGGCCGGCACCCAGGAGGTCACCGGCAACATTGCCGGCGTGACCGAGGCGGCCGACGCCAGCGGCCGGGCCGCGCATGAGGTGCTGCAGGCGTCCGACATCCTGTCGCAGCAGACAGGGGTGCTGCGCCGCACGGTCGGCGACTTCCTCGGCAGCATCCGCTGACGTCCCCCCGCCGCCCGCGAATCCGGCCCGGGTCCGTCCCAAACGGAAAGGGCGGCCGCCGGGCCGCCCTTCCTGCATCCGTCCGGGACCGATCGGCCTCAGCCGACGGCGCCGTGGCAGTGCTTGTACTTCTTGCCGCTGCCGCAGGGGCAGGGGGCGTTGCGCGGCGTGTTCTTCCACAGGTCCGGATCGCCCAGGTCGGTCTCGCTGGCCACCGGCAGAGCCGTGGCGCCGAAGGCCTGCGGCATGGAACGGCGCACCATGCCCGGGGGCAGGGGCGCATCCGCCGGCGGCTCGCCGCCGGCCATGGCCGGGTCGGTGCGGCCCATCACGGCGCCGGCCGGCATGTCCGGCAGGGGCAGCGGCTCCTGCACCCGCACCTGCACCAGCATCAGCATCTGCGTCACCTGCTCGCGCAGCTGCGAGAGCATGCCCTCGAACAGCTCGAACGCTTCCTTCTTGTATTCGTTCAGCGGATCGCGCTGGGCATAGGCGCGCAGATTGATGCCCTGGCGCAGATGATCCAGGGCCAGCAGATGGTCCTTCCACACCTGATCCAGGATCTGCAGCACCAGGCTCTTCTCGATGTTCCGCATCAGCTCAGGCCCATAGGCCTGCTCCTTCTCGGCCATCTTCTCATCGGCATAGGCCAGCAGCCGGTGGGTGATCTCCTCGTCGGCGATCCCCTCCTCCTTGGCCCAGTCGCGGATCGGCAGGTCGGCGCCCAGCACGCGCAGGGCGTCGGCGTGCAGCTGCTCCACATTCCACTGTTCGGCATAGGCATGCTCGGGGATGGCGCTGCGCACCATCTCGGCGATGACCTCCTGGCGCATGGAGGTCACCATCTCGTGGGCGTCCTCGGCGTCCATGATCTCGCGGCGCTGCTCGTAAACGACCTTGCGCTGGTCGTTCATGACGTTGTCGTACTTCAGCAGGTTCTTGCGGATCTCGAAATTGTGGGCTTCGACGCGCTGCTGCGCCTTTTCCAGGGCCTTGTTGATCCAGGGATGGATGATGGCCTCGCCGTCCTGCAGGCCCAGCTTCTGCAGCATGCCGTCCAGACGCTGGCTGCCGAAGATGCGCATCAGGTCATCGTCCAGCGACAGGAAGAACTTGGAGGCGCCGGGATCGCCCTGGCGGCCGGAGCGGCCGCGCAGCTGGTTGTCGATGCGGCGGCTCTCATGCCGCTCGGTGCCGATGACGTACAGGCCGCCGGCCTTCAGCACCACCTCCTTGGCCGCTTCCACCTCGGCTTTGATGGCGGCGATGCGGCGCTGGCGCTCCTCGCCCTCCGGCACCTCGGCCAGCTCGACCTCGATGCGCATCTCCTCGTTGCCGCCCAGCTTGATGTCGGTGCCGCGGCCGGCCATGTTGGTGGCGATGGTCACGGCGCCCTGCCGGCCGGCCTGGGAGACGATATACGCCTCCTGCTCGTGGTAGCGGGCGTTCAGGACGTTGTGCGGGATCTTCTTCTTCTTGAGATAGTCGGACAGCAGCTCTGACTTCTCGATGCTGACCGTGCCCACCAGCACCGGCTGCTGCCGCTCGCGGCATTCCTCGATCAGCTTGACGATGGCGGCGTACTTCTCCTCGGCCGTGCGATAGACCTCGTCATCCTGGTCCTGGCGCTGCACCGCCACGTTGGTGGGGATGTCCACCACCTCCAGCCCGTAGATCTCCTGGAACTCGCCGGCCTCGGTCATGGCCGTGCCGGTCATGCCGGCCAGCTTGGGATACAGGCGGAAATAGTTCTGGAAGGTGATGCTGGCCAGCGTCTGGTTCTCGCGCTGGATGGTGACGTGCTCCTTGGCCTCCAGCGCCTGGTGCAGGCCCTCGGAATAGCGCCGTCCCTCCATCATGCGGCCGGTGAACTCGTCGATGATGACGACCTTGTCGTCCTTGACGATGTAGTCCACGTCGCGGGTGAACAGCTTGTGGGCCTTCAGCGCCTGGTTGGCGTGGTGGACCAGCGAGACGTTCTGGATGTCGTACAGGTCGCCGGTCTTCATCAGCCCGACATCCTTCAGGATCTGGGCCACATGCTCCTGGCCCTGCTCGGTCAGGGCGACGGTGCGGGCCTTCTCGTCCTTCTCGTAATCCTCCTCCGTCAGCTGCCGCACCACCTTGTCCACGGCGATGTACAGCTCGGAACTGTCGGTGGAGGGGCCGGAGATGATCAGCGGGGTACGCGCCTCGTCGATCAGGATGCTGTCGACCTCGTCGACGATGGCGAAGTTGAACGGCCGCTGGACCATGTCCTGCAGCCTGTACTTCATGTTGTCGCGCAGATAGTCGAAGCCGAATTCGTTGTTGGTGCCATAGGTGATGTCGGCGCCATAGGCGGCGCGGCGCTCGTCATCGTCCAGCCCGTGCACGATGACGCCGGTGGTCAGGCCCAGGAAGCCGTACAGCCGGCCCATCCAGGCGCTGTCGCGCTTGGCCAGATAGTCGTTGACCGTGACCACATGCACGCCCTTGCCTTCCAGGGCGTTGAGATAGACCGGCAGGGTGGCGACCAGGGTCTTGCCTTCGCCGGTGCGCATTTCCGAGATCTTGCCGGAATGCAGCACCATGCCGCCGATCAGCTGCACGTCGAAGTGCCGCATGCCCATGACCCGGCGCGAGGCCTCGCGCACCGTGGCGAAGGCATCGGGCAGGATGTCGTCCAGCGTCTCGCCGTTTTTCAGCCGGTCGCGCAGCCAGTCCGTGCGCATCTGCAGTTCGGCGTCGGAGAGGCCCTGCAGCTTGGCCTCCAGCGCGTTGATGGCCTCGACCTTCTTCCGCAAGGATTTGACAACGCGGTCGTTGGCGTTGCCGAAGATCTTGCGGGCCAATGCACCGAACATGGAAACCTCTAGAGAGCGGAAACGCGGATGAAGCGGACCAGCCGGCGGACAGGGATATCCGCCGGACACACCTGCCACAGATAGGACCTCCGCACAGCCCGGTCAACGCGCGCGATGGTGCGGCGGCGCGGGCGGACCATACCATGATGGCGCCATTTTCCTATTGCCTTGATGTCCCGGCATGAATGCGCGAGCCCTTGCCCCGCTCGGCGCGTCATGGTTTAAGCGGGCTTGCCGACGGCAGCCCGTGGCGCGGGTGGCACTCCGGGAGGCGCAAGCCCCTTCCCGCAGGCCGCACGCCGGTTCATTTGCCGTCTGTCAGGAACCCTTCGGGAAGGATGCTCAGTCCGATGTTTGGTCACAAGATGCGCGCCGCCATCGTTGCCGCGGCGCTGGGTTCGGTGGCTGCGGCCGCCCTGCTTCCGGCCAACGCCCAGAATGCCCAGGGCCAGAGCGCACCGGCCCAGAAGCCGGCCGCTGCCGCCGACGATCCGGTGGTCGCCCGCATCAATGGCAAGGAGGTGAAGCGCTCCGAAGTCCTGGCCTATATGCAGCAGCTGGGTCCCCAGGTGCAGCAGATCCCGCTGGCCCAGGTCTATCCGCTGGTGCTGGACCAGATGGTCAACGCCAAGCTGGTCACCGATGCCGGCTACAAGGCCAAGCTGCAGGACAGCGCCGAGGTCAAGCAGAATCTCAAGGACGCCGAGGAGCAGTTCGTCCAGCAGGCCTGGCTGAAGAAGCAGATCGACGCCAAGCTGACCGACGCCGCCGTCAAGAAGAAGTATGATGAGTGGATCAAGGCCAATCCGCCGCAGGACGAGGTGCGCGCCCGCCACATTCTGGTGAAGGACAAGGCCGAGGCCGAAGCCATCATCAAGCAGCTGAAGGGCGGCGCCGATTTCGCCAAGCTGGCGTCCGAGAAGGGCACCGACGGCACCAAGGACCAGGGTGGCGATCTCGGCTACTTCACCAAGGACCAGATGGTCGCCCCCTTCGCCGAGGCCGCCTTCGCCATGAAGGCCGGTGAGGTCAGCCAGACCCCGGTGCAGACCGACTTCGGCTTCCATGTCATCAAGGTCGAGGACAAGCGCAAGCAGACCCCGCCGACCTTCGAGCAGGCAGCACCCCAGCTGCGCCAGGCCGCGGCGCAGGAGATCGCCGGCGAGGTGGTGGAGAACCTGCGCAAGTCCGCCAAGGTGGAGATGTTCAATCTCGACGGTTCGGCCATGCCGGCCGCGGCCGACGCGCCGGCCGGCGGGCAGAAGCCGGCCGCCGACAAGAAGGCCGACAAGAAGTAACCCCAAGCCGCCCCCGGGCGCCTGACCGGTGCTCGGGGGCATCGACCCCAGGCCGGCGACCGCCGGCCCGCGCCCTGCCTCTGTGCGTGTGGGGCGGCGCGCCAGCCAAGGCGGCGGATGCCGCCGCCCGGCGCCTGAGGGACGGAAAGAGTCGGCGACCGCCGGCCCGCGCCCTGCCTCTGTGCGTGTGGGGCGGCGCGCCAGCCAAGGCGGCGGATGCCGCCGCCCGGCGCCTGAGGGACGGAAAGAGTCGGCGACCGCCGGCCCGCGCCCTCCCCCTGTGCGTGTAGGGCGGCGCGCCAGCCAAGGCGGCGGGCGCATCAGAACCACACCGACTCGGGTGTTGGATCGGGAAGGGCAGGCCCCAGGGTCTGCCCTTTTCCATTGCGGTGCCATCCGCCCCTTGACCCGCCGGGGCCGCCTCGGCTTGATGACGCGTCCGTTTGCCCTTCCGGGAGTCCGATTCGCCATGGCAACCGCCATTTCCCCGCTGGCGCCCGCCGCCTTTCCCGCTCTGCCGGCCATTGCCGGCGTGCAGTTCGCGGTGCATCGCTGCGGGATCCGCTACAAGACGCCGCGCAACGATACGCTGGTGGCCGTGCTCGATGCCGGCACCAGCGTGGCGGCGGTGCTGACCAAGTCGCTGACGGCGTCGGCGCCGGTGCAGCGCTGCCGGGCCAACCTGAAGGGCGGCTCGGCCCGCGTGGTGGTGGTCAATGCGGGCAACTCCAACGCCTTCACCGGCAAGGCGGGCGAAGCTTTCGTGGATGTCACCGTGGCCGAGGCGGCGCGTCTGGCCGGCTGCAAGGAGACCGAGGTGTTCCCGGCCTCCACCGGCGTCATCGGCCAGCCCATGCCGGCCGATCTCATCGCCCGCCATCTGCCCGACGCGTTCGGCAAGCTGCAGCCGGCGGCCGGTCCGGCCTGGGAAGAGGCGGCCCGGGCCATCATGACCACCGATACCTTCCCCAAGGGGGCCGCGGCCACGGTGGAGATCGACGGCGTGCCCGTCAGCATCGCCGGTTTCGCCAAGGGCAGCGGCATGATCGCGCCCGACATGGCCACCATGCTGGCCTATGTCTTCACCGATGCCGCGGTGGCGGCGCCGGTGCTGCAGGACCTGCTGTGGGACGCCACCAACCGCAGCTTCAACAGCATCACCGTGGATGGTGACACCTCCACCTCCGACACGCTGGTGCTGTGCGCCACCGGCAAGGCCGGGCACCGGCCGATCCAGTCCATCGACGATCCGCGCCTGCCGGCGCTGAAGGCGGCGCTGGACGCCGTCTGCCTGGATCTGGCCCAGCAGGTCATCCGCGATGGCGAGGGCGCCACCAAGTTCGTGGAGATCCGCGTCACCGGTGCCGACAGCGACAGCGCCGCCAAGCGCATCGCCATGACCGTGGCCAACTCCCCGCTGGTGAAGACCGCCGTGGCCGGCGAGGACGCCAACTGGGGCCGCATCGTCGCCGCCGTCGGCCGCTCGGGCGAGACGGCCGACCGCGACCGGCTGGTCATCTCCATCGGCGGCGTCCAGATCTGCCGCGACGGCATGGAGGTGCCCGGCTATGACGAGGCGCCGGTGGCCGCGCACATGAAGGGCACCGATATCCTGATCGAGGTGGAACTGGGCCTGGGGGCCGGCCATGCCACGGTGTGGACCTGCGACCTGACCCACGGCTATATCGACATCAACGGCAGCTACCGGAGCTGACGGCGATGATCTGGCGCGCCACGCTGGAGACGGAACGGCTCTATCTCCGGCCGCTGGCGGCCGTCGACCTGCCCGATCTGGTGCGGGAGATCGGCCGCTGGGACGTGGCGCGCTTCCTGATCCGGGTGCCGCATCCCTATGATCCGGCCGATGCACGGCGCTGGCTGGCCCAGTGCGAGGCCATGGAGCGGGACCGGCGCCAGTACCACCGCGTCGCCGTCCCCCGCGGCGGCGGCCCGCTGCTGGGGGCCGCCGGGCTGATGCTGGACGCCCACGGGCCGGGGGAGGCCGAGCTGGGCTACTGGCTGGCCCAGCCGGTCTGGCGGCGTGGTTACGGAGCCGAAATGGTGCAGGCCATATGCGACAGCGGCTTCCGCGATCTCGGCCTGCGCGCCATCGCCGCCGCGGTGGACCCGGCCAACGACGCCTCCAACGCCCTGGCCCGCACGCTGGGCTTCCGGCTGGAGCGGGTGGAGCCGGCGCATGATATGGGCCTGCGCGGCCCGCCGGCGCCGGCCCATATCTGGCGGCTGGACCGGGCGGGATGGGAGAAGACGATATGAGCGAGACCCCATGCTGGAGTGAGCGCAGCGCCGGTCCGCTGCCGATGCTGCTGGTGGCGGCCGTGGCCCTGGTCGATGCCGACGGCCGGGTGCTGCTGGCCCAGCGGCCGCCCGGCAAGTCCATGGCAGGGCTGTGGGAATTCCCCGGCGGCAAGCTCCAGCCGGGGGAAACGCCGGAGGCGGCCCTGGTGCGCGAACTGGCGGAGGAGCTGGGCATCGACACGGCGGAAAGCTGTCTGGCGCCACTGACCTTCGCCAGCCACCGCTACCCGTCGTTCCACCTGCTGATGCCGCTCTTTGCCTGCCGGGTGTGGAAGGGCACGCCGCAGCCGCTGGAGGGGCAGACCCTGGCCTGGGTGCGGCCGCAGGACATGCGGGCCTATCCCATGCCGCCCGCCGACATCCCCCTGGTCGCCCTGCTGCGCGACCTGCTCTGACCGCCGCGGGAGCCGCATCGAAGCTTCTGGCTCCGGCCCCGCGGTTCGGTTATGCTGCCCGTCTGGTCGGCAGTTCACCAAGGCGTCGCCGCCCCCGCAAGGGGAAGCTAAACCTGCCATTCCGTTTCTGAAACGACCGACACCTTGTCCCGTGCCGCGTCGGAAGGGCGACCCCGGCAGTCCATCCGGCGACAGCCCGTCTGGGCAGGCACAGCCACGAGGATGAGCGATGTCCAGGACACCCCTTCCCTATCAGGCGGAGGACATCTCCGCCGTCGCCCGCGCCTTGCACCGGCAATTGGCCGGGCAGGAGCGTCCACCCGGCCATGTGGAGCTGCTGAACATGCTGGCCCGGGCGGCCGGGTACCGCAATGTCCAGCATCTGCGGGCCCAGCATCTGGCCCGGACCACGCTGGACCAGCCCCCGGCGGCGGCGGCGCCGGTGGATTATGTGCTGGTGAAACGGCTGCAGCGGTATTTCGACGACCAGGGCCGGCTGGCCCGCTGGCCCGGCAAGTTCAGCCACCAGCAGCCCTGCCTCTGGGTGCTGTGGTCGCGCATTCCCGCCCGCACCATCTACAACGAGCGTGAGATCAGTCTGCTGATCCAGGCCGAGCATGGTTTCGGCGACCATGCGCTGCTGCGCCGGGCCATGGTGGAGGACGGGCTGCTGACCCGCACCCGGGATTGCCGGGTCTACCAGCGGGTGGAACGCCAGCCCCCACCCGAGTCCCTGGCCCTGATCCGCAGCCTCTCCGTCCGGCGGATCGGTTAGGCCGACCTTCCCTGCCCACCGGCCCCGGTGGGCAGGGTCTCGTCGGCCAGGCGCTCCACATCCAGGTCGAACACCCGCTTCGGCCGCATGGCGGCATACAGCGCCACGATCCCGGCCAGCAGCAGCAGGGCCAGTCCCGGCGCGCGCCAGTCGCCGCTGACCAGCCGGTTCAGGAACAGCACGGCGCAGATGGCGGCGCCCAGCACCGGCACGGCCAGCGGCACCTCGAACCGGCCGCGCGGTTCGCCCGGCCGGCGCTTCAGCACCACCAGGGCCAGATTGACCGCCGTGAACACGGCCAGCAGCAGCAGCACGGTGGCGGAGGCCAGCTGGGTGATGTCCCCGGCCAGCATCAGCAGCGCCACCAGCAGGCCCAGCGCCATCACGGCCACATACGGGGTGCGGCGGCGGCGGTGGACCCGTCCCAGCGGGCCGGGCAGCAGCCCCAGCCGGGCCATGCCATAGACCAGGCGCGAGGCCATGACATAGTTCAGCAGCGCCGTGTTGGCGACGGCGAACACGGTGATGACCACGAACAGCCCGGCCGGGATCCAGGGGGCGGCGCGGTTGACCACCTCCACCAGCGGCCCCGGGGCCGCGGCCAGCTCGCGCCAGGGCACCACCGACACGGCGGTGACGGCCACCGCCAGATAGATCAGCGTGGCCGCCCCCATCGACAGGACGATGCCCCAGGGCAGGGTGCGGCGGGGATTCTTCACCTCCTCCGCCACATTGATCGAGTCCTCGAAACCGATGAAGCTGAAGAAGGTCAGCACGGCGCCCTGCAGCAGCAGGGACAGATCGATGCCGCCCGCCTCCGCCGGCACCTCCATCAGGTCGACCCGGCCCCAGAACGAAACCCCGACCAGGACCACGGTCACCAGCCCCCCGGCCTCCATCAGCGTGCAGACGATGTTGACCCACATGCTCTCGCGGATGCCGCGGAAGACGATGCCCGCCATCAGCAGCAGGAACCCCAGGGCCAGCAGCAGGGTGGGCACCCCGGCCAGGGCCGGCAGGCGCTGCAGGGTGGCGGCCACCACCTGGCTCTGGGTGGCGATGGAGGTCAGGCCCGAGCACATCACCGCCAGCCCCACCACATAGGTCAGCAGCGGCCGGCCATAGGCCCGCTGGGTGACGTAGGCGGCCCCGCCGGCCCGCGGATAGCGCGAGCCCAGCGACGCATAGGACAGGCCGGTCAGCAGCGCCGCCGTCATGGCCACCAGGAAGGCCAGCCAGACGGCGTTGCCCATCACCCCCGCCGCCTTGCCGATCAGGCCGTAGATGCCGGCGCCCAGCATGCTGCCCAGCCCGTACAGGGCCAGCTGCCACAGCCCGATGCTGCGTTCCAGTGCCGGTTCCGGGGCTGGCGTGCCGGTCTCATGGGTCATGGCTCTTCCCCTTTTCCTCCTGGGCCACGGCGCCGGGCGGAAGGCGGCGGGGCGCGGCGGTGGCCTCCTTGTGGGAAAGGAACTCCGCCGACCCGCAGCGGGTTCCGGCAGGGGCGGCGGCAGGGGCGGCGGCAGGGGCGGCGGCAGGGGCGGCGGCAGGGGGCGGGGCCGGTACCCGGTCTTGCCCCCGGTCCGCCCATCGGACCCGCCCATCGGACCCGGGTATCGGACCTGCACACCCGGTCATGCAGAGGGGGCCGGGCAGGCTCCTGTCCCGCACTCCGGCCTAGCCCTCCCGGACAGCCTATGCTAATCAGCCGCGTTCGACAGGTCCCGGATCCTCACCAAAGATGCACTTCCTGGAATTCGAAAAGCCGATTGCCGAGCTCGAAGGAAAGATCGAGGAGCTTCGCCATCTTGCCGATGGCGGCGACCTCAACATCGCCGACGAGGTCAAGAAGCTTCAGGACAAGGTGGACAAGCTTCTGCGCACCACCTACGCCAAGCTCACCCCGGCCCAGAAGGTACAGGTGGCCCGCCATCCGGCGCGCCCGCACTGCCTGGACTATGTCAACGCCCTCATCACCGACTTCACGCCGCTGGCCGGCGACCGTCTGTTCGGTGAGGACCGCGCCATCATCGGCGGGCTGGGCCGTTTCCGTGGCCGGGCCGTCATGGTCATCGGCCAGGAGAAGGGCAACGACACCGAAAGCCGCGTGCGGCACAATTTCGGCATGGCCAAGCCGGAGGGCTACCGCAAGGCCCAGCGGCTGATGCAGATGGCCGACCGCTTCCACCTGCCCATCATCACCCTGGTGGACACGGCCGGCGCCTTCCCCGGCGTCAGCGCCGAGGAGCGCGGCCAAGCCGAGGCCATCGCCAAGTCGATCGAGACCTGCCTGCGCGTGCGCGTCCCCATCATCAGCGTCGTCATCGGTGAGGGCGGATCGGGCGGTGCCATCGCCATCGCCTCGGCCGACCGTGTGCTGATGCTGGAGCATTCGATCTACTCCGTCATCAGCCCGGAAGGCTGTGCCGGCATCCTCTGGCGGTCGGCGGCCAACGCCGCCGACGCGGCCGTGGCGCTGCGCCTGACGGCCCAGGACCTCAAGGATCTGGGTGTCATCGACCGCATCATCATGGAGCCGGTGGGCGGCGCCCACCGCCGCGTGCAGGAGATGCTGCTGGCGGTCGGCAATGCCATCGAGGATGCGCTGGACGGTCTGCGCAGCCAGGATGGCGGGACCCTGCGCCACAACCGCCGCCAGAAGTTCCTGGATATGGGCCAGAAGGGCCTGAGCTGATCCGGCATGGCGAGGTGGGCGCGTCCGCCCACCTCCCTCTGTCCCTCGCTCCTGGCCGGTCCGCCTTCTGTCGATCTGCCCTCAGCCGGCCCGCACGCGGCCGACGAAGCGGTCCACCTGCTGGCGCAGCACATCGGCCTCCGCCACCAGGGCCTGGGCCGACCCCAGCACGTCGCCGGCCATGGCGCCGGTGCGGGCGGCGGCCTCGGTCACGCTGCCGATGGTGGCCGACACCTCCTGGGTGCCGGTGGCGGCCTGGGACACGCTGCTGGCGATCTCGCCGGTGGCGGCACCCTGCTGCTCCACCGCCGCGGCGATGCTGCCGACGATCTCGCTGATACGGGTGATGGTGCCGCCCACGCCCTGGATGGCCTCGGCGGCGTTGGCGGCCACGCTGCGCACCTCGGCGATCTGCTGTCCGATCTCTTCGGTGGCGCGGGCCGTCTGGCTGGCCAGCGCCTTGACCTCGCCGGCCACCACGGCGAAGCCCTTGCCCGCTTCGCCGGCGCGGGCCGCCTCGATGGTGGCGTTCAGCGCCAGCAGGTTGGTCTGGCTGGCGATGTCGCTGATCAGCTTGACCACGTCGCCGATGCGCCGGGCGGCATCCACCAGCCCGGCCACGGTGGTGTTGGAGCGCTCGGCCTCGCGCACGGCCTCGCTGGCGATGCGGGCGCTTTCGGCCACGCGCCGCCCGATCTCGCCGATGCTGGCCGACAGTTCCTCGGCGGCGGCGGCCACGGTGTTGACGCTCTCGGCGGCCCGCTCGGCGCTGCCGGCCACCGTCTCCGACTGGCGGTTGGTCTGCTCCGCCACCTCGTTCAGCCCTTCGGCCGTGCCGCGCATGCGGTCGGCGGCTCCGGCCACGGAGCGCACCACCGAGGCCATGCTGGCCTCGAACTCGTCGGCCAGCCGGTTCAGCGCCGTGCGCTGGTCGGCCTCGGCCCGCTGTTTCAGCGCCTCCTGCTCGGCCCGCAGCCGGCTGGCGTCCCGCATGTTGCGCTGGAACACGGTGACGGCGCGGGCGGTGGCGCCGACCTCGTCCCGGCGGTCGTCGCCGCGCACGGTCACATCCAGATCGCCATCGGCCAGCCGAGTCATGGTCTCGACCACATGGCGCAGGGGCCGCGACACCCCGGCCAGGGTGATGAACAGGGCCAGACCCAGGACCAGGATGGTGCCCACCGCCGCCACCGTCAGCGTCACCGTCAGGGCGTGGCGGTAGCGTTCGGCCGTGGCCGCCTTGCCGGCATCGATGGCCGTCTGCACGTCCTGGGTGGCCACCACCAGACGGTCCAGCAGATCGGTCAGCTTGATGTCGAAGCGGTCGACCAGGATCTGGGCGCCCTGCTGCTGTTTGCCGTTCAGGATCAGGCTGCGCGCCTGGTCCACCACATCCATCATGCGGGCGAAGTCGGCGCGGGCATTGTCCAGATCGGCCTTGCGCTCCGGCAGCAGCGACTCGACCGTGGCCAGATGGCTCTGCAGCGTCTCGGCCTTGAGGCCGATCTCGTCCTTCATGCTGTCGATGATGAAGCTGTCGGTTTCGGCCGCCATGGTATAGGCGATGCGGCCGATGTCGGTGGCGGCGGCATTGGCCATCAGGATGGCCTTGCTGGTTTCTGACCGTTCCAGCATGGCCCGGTATTCGTGTCCCACCGTGCGCATCTGCGACAGGGCGTAAAGGCTGGTGCTGACGGTCAACCCGCCCATCAGCAGCAGCGGGATCAGCAGCTTCTGCACGACGGACAGATTCCGGAACAGCGTCTTCATCATTCCTCCCTGGGGTCGGGCGGTCCCCTCCAGCGTGGGACCATGCCTCTTTATTTCTATTTTTATTGTGATTTATGCAGGACCGCTTGTGCAAGCCCGGACGCACATAGAAAAGGCGCCCGACCTTCTGCAATAGGTCGGGCGCCCCGGTACTCGTGCGATGGTAATAGGGGGGACCGGGCGGTCAGGTCCGCAGCGTGGCGCCTGTCGCCTTCATCACGGCGGCCACGATCTTTCCGGCCACGGCCTCGATATCGGTGTCGGTCAGCGTCTTGTCCTGCGGCTGCAACGTGACGGAGAGGGCGATGGATTTGCGCCCCGCCTCGATCCGCTCGCCCTGATAGACGTCGAACACGGCCACATCACTGACCAGCTGCTTGTCCGCGCCCTTGGCTGCCTTCACCAGCCGGTCCGACTCCACATCGGCGGCGACGGCGAAGGCGAAGTCGCGCTGGATCGGCTGGAACGGCGACAGCACCAGCAGCGGCTTGGCGGTGCCGGGCTTCTTCTTCGCGGCCGGGACCGCGTCCAGCATGACCTCGAACGCCACCACCGGGCCGGTGATGTCCAGCGCCTCCAGGATGGCGGGATGCACCTCGCCGAACTGCGCCAGCACCGTGGGACCCAGGCGCAGCACGCCGGACCGGCCGGGGTGGTACCAGGCGGCGGCATCGCGCGTCACCTGCAGGTTGGCGGCGGGGGCACCGGCCGCCTCCAGCGCGGCGATGGCGTCGGCCTTGGCGTCGAAGGCATCGACGGCGCGGCTGCCGCCGGTCCAGGTCCGCGGCACGGCGGCACCGGCGCGCACGCCGGCCGCCACC
Organism: Oleisolibacter albus; assembly: GCF_003336875.1. GTDB lineage: Bacteria > Pseudomonadota > Alphaproteobacteria > Azospirillales > Azospirillaceae > Niveispirillum > Niveispirillum album. Next base: position 231,113 of record NZ_QGNJ01000002.1, read on the forward strand.
AGATCCTGGCCGGTCTCGCTGCCGTCGCGGAAGGCGGCGCCCACCTCGAACAGACCCACATCGGGGAAGCCCTTGGCCGCGTTGCGGGCCACGGCCGGCAGCAGTGTGGCCAGCAGGCCGGGGCGCATCACTGCCATGTCGGCGCTGATCGGGTTCAGCAGGGTCAGCTCGGGGCGTACGCTGCCGAACAGCCCGGCCACCTCCGGCGCCACGAAGGACCAGGTCACCGTCTCCAGCAGGCCGCGGGCGGCCATCTGCCGGCGCACCAGCCCGGTGCGGCGCTGGCGGGCATCGACGGCCGGCTTCGGCGCGCCCACGTCGCGGGGCAGGGGCGTGGCCGGGATATGGTCGAATCCGTGGACGCGCAGCACCTCCTCCACCAGATCGGCCTCGCCCTCCACGTCGCGGCGCCAGGACGGCGCCGTGCAGGCCAGGACCCCGTCCTGGCGGCTGACGCCGAAGCCCAGCGCTGTCAGGATGCGGACCTGCTCCGTCTCCGGCACGTCCACGCCGCCCAGATGGGCCACGCGGGCGGGGCGCAGGCTCAGACGGCGCTGCCAGGCCGGCTCGGCGCCGGCCATGACGGTCTCGCCGGCCTCGCCGCCGCACAGGTCCAGGATCATGGCCGTGGCCTGCTCCACGGCGGCGGCGACGCCGGCCGGGTCCACGCCGCGCTCGAAGCGGTAGCGCGCATCGGACGTCACCTGCAGGGCGCGGCCGGCCTCGGCGATCTTCACCGGGTCGAACAGCGCCACCTCCAGCACCACGTCGGTGGTGGTCTCGGTGACGCCGGTGCTCTCGCCGCCCATGACGCCGGCCAGGCTGACCAGACCGCTGTCGTCATAGATGCCGATCAGCCCCGCCGGCAGCGTATAATCCTTGCCGTTCAGGGCCAGGAAGCGGTCGCCCGCCGCGGTCGGGCGCAGCGACAGGTTGCCCCGCAGCTTGGCGGCGTCGAACACATGCAGCGGCCGGGCCTGGTCCAGGCTGAAGAAGTTGGTGATGTCCACCAGGGCCGAGATCGGGCGCAGCCCCACGGCCACCAGCTGGTCCTGCAGCCATTTCGGGCTGGGGCCGTTGCTGACGCCGCGGATGACGCGGGCGGCGAACTGGGGGCAGTCCGGGGTGTCCAGGCTCACCCGCAGCGGCGCGGGGAAGCGGCCCGGCACCGGGGCCGGGGCCAGGGGCTTCAGCGTGCCCAGCCCGGCGGCGGCCAGATCGCGGGCGATGCCGCGCACGCCGGCGCAGTCGGCGCGGTCGGGGGTCAGGGCGATCTCGATCACCGGGTCGGACAGGCCGCGCCATTCGGCGAAGCTGGCGCCCACCGGCGCGTCGGCCGGCAGGTCGATGATGCCGTTATGCTCGTCGCTGAGCTTCAGCTCGCGCTCGGAGCACATCATGCCCCGGCTCTCCACGCCGCGGATGGCGCCGATCTTCAGCGTGTCGCCGCTGACCGGGATCACCGTGCCCGGCGGGGCGAACACGGTCTTCATGCCGGCGCGGGCATTGGGCGCGCCGCAGACCACCTGCACCAGCGCGCCGGTGCCGGCATCGACCATGCACAGGCGCAGCTTGTCGGCGTTGGGGTGCTTCTCGGCCGAGACCACATGGGCGATGCGGAAGGCCGCCAGTTCCCGCCCGCGGTCCTCCACCCCCTCCACCTCCAGGCCCAGAGCCGTCAGCGTGTCGGTGATGCGCTCCAGCGGGGCATCGGTGTCGAGATGCGTCTTCAGCCAGGAGAGGGTGAACTTCATGGAAGGCGGTTCCGTGTCAGCGTGGAGCGGGGGTGTCGGGGCCGGACGGCCAGCTATTCAAGGCCGATCGCCTGGGCGATGCGGCGGCGGATTTCGGTGAGCTGGGATGCGCCGATGTGGGAGTCGGTCGGCGTGATCCGTCGCTTGGATGTGGTGGTCACATGGTGGGACAGGGCAAAGCAGGTTTTGGTGCAGCCATTTTCGGATGTCGGCGGGATTTCCACCGCCAGATCGGCAATCGCCAGGTCCGCATCATCGGTCAGCGGCACCAGGATCAGATTGGGATAGCTGGGATCGAACAGGTCGCTGTCTTCGACGACCACTGCCGGCCGGCGTTTGTTGGGGTCCTTGGGCAGGGCATCGCGCCAATCCACAAGAACCAGCTGACCAGGGCGCAACATCATCGCTGCGGTCCCACCGGTTCCGGCGTCGTCCACGAGTCCATGAAATCCCTGGCCTCGTCGCTGCCGGCGATGTGGGTGGCCACGGCGCGGCTCTGGGCGCGGATGCGCGCGCGCCGCACCCGCCGGGCCTCGCTTTCAGCCAGTTCCCGCAGATAGGTGGACAGGCCGACGCCGCGATCCCGCGCCGCATCTTCCAGGATGGCCTGGACCGTATCGTCCAGGCGGACGGAAACCGGATGGGCCATGCCTTCCTCCTGTCCTGCCTCTGCGATGCACCGTATGACTTCAGCGTAGTGCGCGATCGCCCTACGGGCAAGTGTGCGTCAGCGTGTCAGGCCCTGGGCCAGGTTCGGCTGGTCCAGCGGCACGAAGCCGTAATGCTTCAGCCAGCGCAGATCGGCCTCGAAGAAGGTGCGCAGGTCGGGGATGCCGTACTTCAGCATGGCCATGCGCTCGATGCCCATGCCGAAGGCGAAGCCCTGGTACTTCGTGCTGTCGATGCCGCAATTCTCCAGCACCTTCGGGTGGACCATGCCGCTGCCGCCGATCTCCAGCCAGTCGCCGAAATTGCCCAGCTTCAGCTCGCCGCCCTTGCGGGCGCAGCCGATGTCGATCTCCGCCGACGGCTCGGTGAAGGGGAAGAAGCTGGGGCGGAACCGCACCGGCAGGTCGTCGATCTGGAAGAAGGCGCGGCAGAACTCCAGCAGCGTCCCCTTCAGATGGCCCATATGGATGTCCTCGCCGATGACCAGCGCCTCGACCTGGTGGAACATCGGCGTATGGGTCTGGTCGTAGTCGGACCGATAGGTCCGGCCGGGGGCGATGATGCGGATCGGCGGCTTCTGCTTCAGCATGGTGCGGATCTGCACCGGGCTGGTGTGGGTGCGCAGCACCCGCGCCGCGCCGTCCGCCGCCGGCGGCAGATAGAAGGTGTCGTGCATCTGCCGGGCGGGATGCTCCGGCGGGATGTTCAGGGCGGTGAAGTTGTGGAAGTCGGTCTCGATGTCCGGCCCTTCCGCCACGGTGAAGCCCATGGTGGCGAAGATGGCGATGACCTCTTCCACCGTCTGGGTGATGGGGTGGACGCGGCCCTGGGCCTCGGGCCGCACCGGCAGGGTGACGTCGATGCGCTCGGCCTCCAGCCGGCGGGCCAGCGCCTCCTGCTTCAGCACGCTGCGCCGGGCCTCGATGGCCTGGCTGACGGCCTCCTTGACCGCGTTCAGCTGCGCCCCGCGCTCCTTGCGCTCCTCCGGCGACAGGGTGCGCATGTCGCCCATCAGGGCGGTGATGCGGCCCTTCTTGCCAAGGGCGGCCACGCGGGCCTCCTCCAGCGCCGTCATGTCGGCGGCGGCGTCAACGGCGGCGATCAGGTCGGATGTCAGGCTGTCGAGGGCGGTCATGGGACGAATTCCGGAAATTGGCGCCGAAACCTAGCGCGGTCGCGGCGGCGATGCCAGCCGATCCTAGGCGAGGCTGGCATGGCTGAGATGCTGGACCAGGGCGGCCCGCGCTTTCAGCGCCTCGATCAGCGCATCGTCCAGGTCGCGTACCGGCAGCGATCCCGCCGATCCCGCGCTCCTTGCTGTCACCGCGGATCGCATGGGGGCGGGACACGGCGCACGGGCAAACCCGTCCCGGGGGGGGCGGACATGAAAAAGGGCGGCCCCGCGGGACCGCCCTTTTCCAGGATCGCAGACGCGAACCGCCGATCAGGCGGCCTTCAGGGCGTCGGAAGCCTTGCCGCACAGGACGGCGAAGCTCTCGGGCTCCTGGGCGGCGATGTCGGACAGGACCTTGCGGTCCAGCTCGATACCGGCGCGCTTCAGGCCGTGGATCAGGGTGCTGTACTTCAGCCCGTGCAGACGCGCACCGGCGTTGATACGCTGGATCCACAGCTTGCGGAAATCGCGCTTCTTCGCACGACGGTCGCGATAGGCGTAACGCAGCGCCTTCTCGACCTTCTCGATCGCAACGCGGTAGCACTTCGAGCCGCGGCCGCGGTAACCCTTGGCCAGCTTCAGGATCTTCTTGTGACGGGCGTGGGTGGTCACGCCCCGCTTAACGCGAGCCATTGTTCAGACCTCCTCACACCACACGCAGGAAATTCTCAAGCACCTTCTCGCCGTCCGCCTTGAACATGACGAACGTGCCGCGAGCGTTGCGCTTCATCTTCTGGGGGCGCTTGCTCATGCCGTGGCGCTTGCCGGCGGCCTGGGCCTTCACCTTGCCCGAGGCGGTCACCTTGAACCGCTTCTTCGAGCCCGAGTGGTTCTTCAGCTTGGGCATTTTCAGTCCTTCCACTAAGGGGGCGGTTGGGCATGCCCCGGGCACACCGGCCCGGCCTCGCCGCCCGATAGAGCCGGGGTTTATACGGGGCAGGGGGCGTGATGGCAAGCTGATTCCGGCGCGGACCCTGGCCCCGCCCGTGCCATCCGCGCTACCCTGGCCTGCGTGGCGGGATCTGGTCGTCAGGGGAGGGGCGGGCATGGATCTGTTCACCATCGGCTATGAGGGCGCGTCCCAGGCGGCGGTGCTGGCGGCGCTGCGGCGGGCCGGCGTGCGCACGCTGATCGATGTGCGCGACCTGCCGCTGTCGCGCCGGGCCGGCTTCTCCAAGACGCCGCTGGCGGCCGGCCTGGCCGGGGCCGGCATCGCCTATGTCCACCTCAAGGGGCTCGGCACGCCCAAGGAGGGGCGGGTGGCCAACCACCAGGGCGACTGGCCGCTGTTCTGGCGCATCGTCGAGGACAGCCTGTCCCGGCCGGAGGGGGAGCATGATCTGGCCCGTGCCGGCGCCCTGGCGGCGGAGGCGCCGTCCTGCCTGCTGTGTTTCGAGGCCAGCCACACCCATTGCCACCGTCTGCGGGTGGCCGAGCTGCTGGCCGGCCGCCAGGGCTTTTCGGTCACGCATCTGTCGCCGGACGCCGGCTTCTGATCCCGGACGGGTCTGTTGCCGCCGGGCCACAAAGTGTCCCTTGCGCACCGGGCCTTAACCATCCGCCGCTATAAAGGGGGCCGGACTGCTGTTGAATGAACACCGGTGTTCCGCCCGTCACACCGGCAGGGCGCCGGGTGAGGCGCGGGAAGGGACCGGGGAGAGGGAATGGACGCCGTCAATCATGCCATCCTGCTGTTCGGCCTGCTGCTGCTGCTGGCCATCGCCGCGGGGCTGGTCTCGTCGCGCATCGGCGCGCCGCTGCTGCTGGTGTTCCTGGCGCTGGGCATGCTGGCGGGGGAGGAGGGGCCGGGCGGCATTCCCTTCGGCGACTATCAGCTGGCCTATCTCGTCGGCAGCCTGGCCCTGACCGTGATCCTGTTCGATGGCGGGCTGCGCACGCGGGTGGAGACCTTCCGGCTGGCGCGCTGGCCGGCCCTGGTGCTGGCCACGGCCGGCGTGCTGGTCACGGCCGGGGTGACCGGGGCCATCGCCTGTCTGGCCCTGGATGTGGGGGTGCCGGAGGGGCTGCTGGTCGGCGCCATCGTCGCCTCCACCGACGCGGCGGCGGTGTTCTTCCTGCTGCAGGTGCGCGGCATCGGCCTGCGCGCCCGGGTCAGCGCCACCCTGGAGGTGGAGTCGGGCCTCAACGACCCGATGGCGGTGTTCCTCACCCTGCTGGGCATCAGCCTGGTCACCGGGCCGGAGCCGGCCTGGTCCTGGACCTTCCTGTCCGGTTTCCTGGTGCAGCTGGTGGGCGGGGCGGCCCTGGGCGCCGCCGGCGGCGCGCTGCTGGTCGGCATCAGCAACCGTCTGACCGTGGCCGACGGGCTCTATCCCATCCTGGCGCTGTCCGCCGCCCTGTTCCTGTTCGGCAGTGCCCAGGCCCTGCACTCCTCCGGCTTCATGGCCGTCTATGTGGCCGGGCTGGTGCTGGGCAGCCGCCGGCACAAGGCCGATCTGCTGATCCGCCGCTTCCATGACGGGCTGGCCTGGCTGGCGCAGATCACCCTGTTCGTGCTGCTGGGGCTGCTGGTCACGCCGTCGAAGCTGGCGCCCTTGCTGCTGCCGGGGCTGGCGGTGGCGGCGGCGCTGGTGCTGGTGGCCCGGCCGCTGGCCGTTTTCCTCTGTCTGGCGCCGTTCCGGTTCCAGCCCGACGAGATGGGCTTCATCGCCTGGGTGGGGCTGCGCGGGGCGGTGCCCATCGTGCTTGGCACCATGCCGGTGCTGGCCGGGGTGCCGGGGGCGGAGACCTATTTCGGCATCGCCTTCGTGGTGGTGCTGGTGTCGCTGTTGCTCCAGGGCTGGACCCTGGGGCCGGCGGCGCGCTGGCTGGGGGTGCTGGCCCCGGCTGGCCCGGCCGGCCCCACCCGCGCCGATTTCGACCTGCCCGGCGCCGAGCGCCAGCTGGCCGTCTTCACCGTGGCCCCCGACAGCGAGGCGGCCGTGCGCCGCCGTGGCCGGCTGCTGATCCCGGAGACGCTCCAGGTCCTGTCCATCATCCGCGACGGCCATCCCGTGCGTCCGGACGAGGCGGAGGGGTTGCGCCCCGGCGATGCTGTCCTGGTTCTCGGCGATCCGGCCGGTCTGGGCCGCATGGACCGGCTGTTCGGGCCGCGCATGGCGGCGGAGGCGGAGGACCGGCCCGCCGGCGACTTCCAGCTCGACGCCGACACGCCGGCCGCCAGCGCCGCCCTGCTCTATGGCTTCGATTCCGGGGCCGATGCCGGCCTCGGCCTGGGGGCGCTGCTGGCCCGGCGGCTGGGGCGGCGGCCGGCCCTGGGCGACCGGGTGCGGCTGGGGGCCGTCGATCTCATCGTGGCGGCCATGGAGGGCGACCGCGTCACCAGCGTCGGCATCGACCTGTCGCCGCCGGAGCCGGGCTGGATGCGCCTCCGCCAGGGCCTGCGCCGCTGGGTACGGGACCGGCGGCTGGGGGACCGGGGGCTGGGCCGGCCTGCGCCCGTGCCCCCGGCCCGGGTGGAGACGCCGGACGCCCGGTGACCGGGCGCCCGGCCACGGGGATTACGACAGCGACTTGAACCGTTCCGTGGCCTGCACCAGGGCGGCGCGGATGCCCGGCTCCATGGCGCTGTGTCCGGCATCGGGGACGATGACATAATCGGCTTCCGGCCAGGCCCGGTGCAGCTCGTCGGCGGTGCGGATGGGGCAGACCACGTCGTAGCGTCCCTGCACGATGACCGTGGGGATGTGGCGGATGCGGTCCACCTGGTCCAGCAGCCGGGTTTCCGGGGTCAGCCTGTTGTTGCGGAAGTAATGGGCCTCGATCCGGGCCAGCCCCAGGGCATGGTTGTCCTCGCCCGACGCCGACACCAGCTCGGGGCTGGGCAGCAGGGTGGAGCAGGCGCCCTCATAGACGCTCCAGATGCGGGCGGCCTGCATGCGCACCTGCGGGTCGTCGGCGGTCAGGCGCCGCCAATAGGCTTCCAGCAGGTCGCCGCGCTCGGCCTCGGGGATATGGCTGGCGAAGCCGGCCCAGGCCTCGGGAAAGATGGTCCGCATCTCATAGAGGAACCAGTCGATCTCCTGCTGGCGCATCAGGAAGATGCCGCGCAGGATCAGGCCGGTCACCCGCTCCGGATGGGTCTGGGCATAGGCCAGCGACAGGGTCGATCCCCAGGAGCCGCCGAACACCAGCCAGCGCTGGACGCCCAGATGCTCGCGCAGGGTCTCGATGTCCTGCACCAGCGTCTCGGTGGTGTTCTCCCGCAGCTCGCCCAGCGGGGTGGAGCGGCCGGCCCCGCGCTGGTCCAGGATGACGATGCGGTAGAAGCGCGGATCGAAGAAGCGCCGGTGCGTGGGCGAGGCGCCGGCCCCCGGTCCGCCATGCAGGAACACCACCGGCACCCCGTCGGGGTTGCCGCACTGCTCCCAGTACAGGGTGTGAAGGTCGCTGACCTTCAGGCGACCGGTCTGGTACGGGTCGAGGGGGGGGAACAGGTCACCGCGATGCATGGGCTTTCCAGAAAAGACGGCCGGGGCCGGGCGTGGCCCCTGGAAGCCAAGGACTTTAGGCCGGCCCGTTGCGCAAGGCAAACCGATCCGGCAATCCCGGCTCCCCGGGGCGCCATGACCTTGGCGGAACGGCCGGGCTTGCGGCTATCCTGCGTCGGTCCGGCCGCGGGGGCGCCGGGAGGGGCCGCATCGGCGCGGCATGGAGCGTGTTGTATGGGCAGTCTGCTGCTGGCGACACTGGCCCTGGTGGCGACGCATCTGCTGTCGGCCTGGCCGGGCCTGAAGACGGGGCTGACGGCCCGGTTCGGGGCTGCCGCCTATCGCGCCGCCTATTCGCTGCTGTCGCTGGCGGCCCTGGTCTGGCTGGTGCTGGCCTGGCAGGCGGCGCCCAGCCGGATCTCGCCGCTGGATCTCGGCGCCGCGGCCAAACAGGCGGCTGTCGTGCTGATGCCGCTGGCCTGGCTGCTGATCCTGGCGCGGCTGACGACACGGCCCCCCGGACCGTCCCCCGCACCGGATTCCGGACCAGCCTCCGGTGCCGCCGCCCGCGGCATCTATTCCATCACCGCCGTGCCGGGCAGCCTGGGCGTGCTGCTGTGGTCGCTGCTGCATCTGTTCGCCCTGTCGGACCTGCGCAGCACCATCGTCTTCGCCGGCTTCGCCCTCATCGCCCTGGTGGCCCTGCTGCGCAACCTCCACGCCGCCCCGGCGCCGCTGTGGGCGGTGGGCTGGCTTCCCTTCCGGGCCGCCCTGGCCGGGCGGGTGCGGCCCGATCTGCGCGGGGTGGGCATCTGGCGCCCGGCCTTGGCGCTGCTGTTGTGGGCGGCGCTGCTATATCTCCACCCCTGGATCATCGGCCCCGACCCGGCCGCCTATCTGGGACTGTGAGCCCTCTCTGGGACTGTGAGCATGGACGCCGCCCCCCGCTTCGACCGCATCGACGAGGACAGCATCGCCGTGCTGGTGCGCGACTTCTATGCCCTGGCCCGGCGGGATGCGCTGCTGGGGCCGGTGTTCGAGCAGGCGGTGGGCCGGACCGATGCGGCCTGGACCGAGCATCTGCTGCGCGTCCATGCCTTCTGGTCCTCGGTCATGCTGGCCACGGGCCGCTATGGCGGCCGGCCGATGCAGGTCCATGCCATGATCCCGGGCCTGGAGGGCGCACATTTCCGCCGTTGGCTGGCCTTGTTCGCCGAAACCGCGGGACAGCTGTTCGTCCCCGATCTGGCCGCCCAGTTCCAGGACAAGGCCGACCGCATGGCCGCCGCCCTGATGCAGGGCATCACCCTGGTGCGCAGCGGCGCCGTCTGACCGGGGCGGGCGGCGGGCCTGGATCTGGACAAAATTCCTAATATGTGGTCCTTTGAACCCGATGCCGTCAGGGTGTCCGGTTCCTGGATAGCGTGAAGAAAAAAGGGCTTAAGGTGACATGACCGCCGCAGGCGCATTGTCGTCGCCTTTGTCACTTTAAGGACAGAAATCCCTTCGACATCAAGCCTGTGGCAGGCGACATCCGCCGGCGGCCGCGTCACCTTAAGGTCGCGTTTGTCGCCTTGGCGTCGCCTTAAGGTAACGCCAGGTCGCCTTTGCGGTGCGCCAGGACAGGCCGCGGCGGGATGCTGTCGGGACGGGGATGCTGCCGGGATCAGACGATGTCCGGCGGCAGCTCCTGTCCGCCGCCGGCATCCAGGCTGTCGGCGACGCGGCTCAGCGCCTCCCCCAGGCTGATGCGGTCGGGGGCGGCACCCAGGCTCAGGCGCAGGGCCTCATAGGGGGCGTCCGCCACGGCGAAGGCCGATCCCGGCACCACGGCCAGCCCGGCGCGGCGCATGCGCTCGGCCGTGGAGTCGGCCCGGTTGCCCCCGGCCAGGCGCAGCCAGACATGGTGCCCGGCCGGATCGGCGGCCACGCGGCCCGCCGGCAGTTGCAGGCCGGCCAGGGACTGGCGGGCCCATGCCTCCTTGCGCACGGCCTCCAGGCAGGCGGCCGCCGTCCCGTCGCCGATCCAGCGGCTGGCCAGGGCGCTGGCCAGCGGCGACGGCATCTGCTGCACGGCGCGCAGGGCCAGCTGCGCGCGGGCGTTGCTGCGTCCCTCCGGCACCACCACATAGGCCAGCCGCAGGGCCGGCATCAGGCATTTCGACAGGGTGGCGATGTACCAGGCCTGCTGCGGCACCAGGGCGGCCAGCGGCGTCTGCCGTTCCGCCGGCAGCAGCCCATAGGCGTCGTCCTCCACCAGGGGCAGGCGGAAGCGCCGCAGGATGGCGGCCAGTGCGGCCCGGCGCGACGGCGACATGGTGGCCGTGGTCGGGTTCTGGATGGTGGGGGTGCAGCAGAAGGCGGCGGGCGTTCCGTCGCGGCAGGCGGCGTCCAGCGCCTCGGGCAGCACGCCTTCCGCATCCATGGCCAGCCCCTGCAGGCGCACTCCCAGCTGGGCGGCCACGGCCCGCAGACCGGGATAGGTGAAGGCCTCGGTCAGCACGGTGTCGCCGGCCCGGGCCAGCGTGCTCAGGATGGCGGCCAGGGCGGCCTGGGCCCCGGCGGCCAGCAGCACCCGCTCCACCGGCAGGTCCGGCAGCAGCGGCGCCAGCCAGGCCGCCCCGGCCTGGCGGTCGGCATCGGCCCCGGCCGATGGCTGATAGCTCAGCAGCCGCGCCCCGTCGGGCTGGCGCAGCAGGGCGGTCAGGGATTGCGCCAGCTGGTCCTGCAGGCCGGGGGGCAGCGGCGGCAGGTTCATGGACAGATCCAGCTCCGGCGCCGTCCCGTCGTCCCGGGCGGCCCCGGACGCCGGCCCGCGGACGCCCGATCCGCGGACGCCCGATCCGCGGACAAAGGTGCCGCGGCCGGTCTCGGCCTGCACCAGCCCGCGGCGCACCGCCTCGGCATAGCCGCGGGTCACCGTGGTCAGGTCCACCCCCAGGGCCTGGGCCAGCGTCCGTTGCGGCGGCAGCCGGTCCCCCGGCCGCAGCACGCCGGCGGCGATGTCGGCGGCGATGGCGTCGGCCAGGCTGCGATAGATCGGCCCGGCCGCCAATACCGGCTGCCAGGGGCGCGCCATCGGCGTGGGCTCGCTGTCCGGTTGCGGATGGCGGACCATCACTCCGCCTCGTCGTCCTGCAACCGGCCCTGGGCCGCCTTGTTGATGTACTGGGCGCAGACCAGCCAGCCCTTCAGCGGCCGCAGCAGGGCCAGCACCGACAGCACCGCCAGCGGCAGAGTCGTCAGAAGATGCACCCAGAGCGGCGCCTGATGGGCGATCTCCAGCCAGGCGGCGAAGGCCACCAGCGGGATGCTGACGATGGACATGACGAAGAAGGCCGGCCCGTCGGCCGGGTCGGCAAAGCTGAGATCCAGCCCGCACTGGTCGCAGCGGTCGGCCAGCCGCAGATAGCCGGCGAACAGATGGCCCTGGCCGCAGCGGGGGCAGCGGCCGCGGATCCCCAGCGCCATGGGGGTGCCGGCGACCCCGGGCGTGGGCGGGATGCTGGCGGGCGGGGTATCCATACTCTTTCCTCCCGGTGTCCGGATTTTGCCGGAACATGTATGCAGACACCGGGCGCGGGGAAAGGGCCGCCGCCGGGCATGGCTGTCCTGCGCCGGCGGCGGGGGCGCAGATCCCCTTGCGGCAGCCCGCCGCCCTCCCCATCTTCCCGGACATTCCTCCTTTCGATCGAGGTTGTCCCCGGTGTCCAGCGCCCCCGTCCCCATCGTGACGGAGACTTCCCCGCCGATGTCGGCGGTGCTGGAACCCCTGCCGCCTGCGGCGGTGCCGGACAGTCTGCCGCCTGCGGCGATCTCTGACAGTCTGTCGCCTGCGGCGACGGCGGACCGCTGGGTCTATGGTCTGGTCGCCCTGGTCCTGGCCCTGATGGGGCTGGGTATCGAGTCCGACCGGACCGCCGCCGGGTCCGGCGCCGGGTCCGGGGTCGTCCTCGACGCGTCCGGCGCGGCCAGTACGGGCACAGCCGGTACGGGCACGGCCGGCGGCCGGCTGGTGCGGGCCGTGCTGGCGGCCGACATGCCGGTCCGGTCCGGGGCCGTGCTGCCGCTGGACGGCAGTGACCCGGTTGCGGCCCTGCTGCCGGCCACCACCGGGATGCGTCCGGCGTCGGGCGGGCGTCATCACTCCTTTGCCGCGCCCCTGCCGGCCCGGCCCATCCGGACCGGGGCGCACCCGCCGACCGGCCCGCCCCTCCTCTCCCGGATCTGAGTCCATCCCCCGGGGGTGTTGCCCCCCCGATCCGCCGGCGGGCCTGGTCCCGGCCGGCTCTGTCCGGCGTCGTCCCTGCTAGGGCGCGCCGGCCTCCGGGAGTTCTGTCATGAAGCGTATGCTTGCCCTCTACGGCGGCCTGCTGGCCGCCGATATCGCCGTCATGCTCACCGTCAGCCGCCAATGGGGCGGGTTCCTGCTGCTGCTGACGCTGCTGGGCTGGTTCCTGCACAGCGTCTTCGCCAGCACCGGCGAGAAATCGGCGCTCTGACCGCCGCCGTGTCGGGACGGGACCAGGCCCAGTCCCGACGCCGCATCCCGATGCGCCATCCCGATGCCCCGTGGACCCGCCCTTGTGTCGGTCGCGGCGCATCGGGCATGCTCGCCGATGGACGGCGCCGGCCGGAACCCGGCTGGCCGCCGGCCGTTCCTGGAACCATGATGTTCCCGGCCAAGGCGAGGTGCCGCATGCCCCTTTCAGCCCCGCTGCCCCGGTCCCGGCGGTCCCGGTTCCGCCTCTGCGGCGTGGCCGGCGGGCTGGCCGCGCTCCTGCTGCTGGCGGCCTGCAGCACCAATCCCGCCACCGGTGAGCGCCAGTTTGCCGGGCTGATGTCGGCGGAACAGGAAAAGGCCGTCGGGGCCGAGCAGGACCCGCAGGTGACGGCCGAGTTCGGCGGCGCCTACAAGGATCAGGCGGTCCAGGCCTATGTGGACCGGATGGGGCAGACCCTGGCCCGTGCCACCGAGCGGCCCGAGATCCAGTACCGCTTCACCGTGCTGGACAGCCCCATCGTCAACGCCTTCGCCCTGCCGGGCGGTTATGTCTATGTCACCCGCGGGCTGATGGCCCTGGCCAACAACGAGGCGCAGCTGGCCGGCGTCGTCGGCCACGAGATCGGCCATGTCACCGCGCGCCACACGGCCGAGCGCTACAGCCAGGGCACGGTGGCTGGCGTGCTGGCCTCGGCGGCCGGGGTGTTCCTGGGGCAGGAGGCGGCGCAGCTGGGACAGGCGGTCGGCCAGGGCGTGCTGGCCGGGTTCAGCCGCGGCCAGGAATTGCAGGCCGACGGGCTGGGCATCCGCTACATGGCGGCCGCGGGCTATGATCCCCGGCAGATGTCGGGTTTCCTGTCCACCATGGGGCGCCAGGCCCAGCTGGACGCCCTGCTGGCGGGCAAGCCGGGCAGCGCCGACCAGTTCAGCTATCTCCAGACCCATCCGCCCACGGGTGAGCGGGTGGAGCAGGCGTCCACCGCCGCCGCGGCCCGTCCGGGCCGGGACTGGACCGTGGGGACCGAGTCCTATCTGCGTCTGCTCGACGGCATGATCTATGGCGACAGCCCGGATCATGGTCTCGTCCGCGGCACCACCTTCCTGCATCCGTCCCTTGGCTTCCGCTTCCAGGTGCCGGATGGCTTCCAGCTGGTGAACGGCGAACAGGCCGTCCTGGCGCTGGGGCCGGGCGATGCGCGCATCATCTTCGACGCTGCGCCATCCCAGGGTGCCGCCAGCCCCGAGGCCTATCTGCGCACGGTCTGGGCGCGGGGCAGCGACCTGTCCGGCACCGCCAGCCTCAGCGTCAACGGCATGCCGGCGGCCACCGGCACGGCGCGGGTCAGCACCCGCTCCGGTCTCATGGATGTGCGTCTGGTGGCCATCCGCTGGAGCGCCGACACCTATTACCGTTTCCTGTTCGTGACGCCGCCGACGGCCACGGCGGGCCTCGATGCGGCGTTCCGGCGGACGGTGGAGGGGTTCCGCCCCTTGACCGACGCCGACCGGCAGGCCTCCCGGCCCTACCGCCTGCGCATCGTCGCGGTGAAGCCGGGGGAAACGGTGGCGGATTTCGTCCGCCGCATGCCCTTCACCGATTATGCGGAGGAGCGGTTCCGCGTGCTGAACGACATCGCGCCGGGGACCGCGCTGCAACCGGGACAGCTGGTAAAGCTGGTCGTGCAGGGCTGACCCACCCGCTCGTCACGGATTGATGACAGGGTGCATGTTGCGGCAGTCCGGGCCGGGCGGTAGGGTCGCACGTCATGACCGTACCGTCCCAGGACTTCGCTCCACCGCCACCGCCGACGTGCCGCCGCTGGAAGCGCAAGCGCATCCATCTGCCCATCGCCGTCGTGCTGATGCTGGGGTTCGGCGGGCTGATGCTGGCCGCGGTGGCCAGCGTCCTCTATCTCGGCGTGCGCGTGTCCGGTCTCAACACCACGGATCTCTTGCAGGACAAGGCCCAGCTGGTCATGGACGGGATGGAATACCGTCTCCGCGCCCAGCTCGATCCCGCCCGCGCCCAGGTGGAATTCGTCGAACGGCTGATCGTCAGCGGCCAGGTCGATCCGGACAACCCGTCGCAACTGGCCGATACGCTGCGCGCCGCCCTGGCGCCGGCACCGCAGATCACCGGAATTGCCTTCCTGTCGCAGCAGAACGGGCTGTTCACCGTCGCCATGCGCCAGGACAATGGCCACGCCCTGGTGAAGCGCGAGCACAATCCGGCCTGGGCGGAAGAGGTGCTGGCCCAGGCACGGATGACGGGGGGGGCGGTCTGGGTTGATCCCGTCTGGTCGCCGGAGGAGAAGACCAGCATCGTCAGTGTGCGCATGCCGGTACGCCGCGGCGGCAAGTTCCTGGGCGTGCTGCTGACCGGCGTGTCCTTCCGCGGTCTGTCCCGGTTCCTGGCCGATATCGACCAGGGCAGCGAGACGCGCAGCTTCATCCTGTTCGACAACCAGTATGTCCTGGCCCATCCCGCCCTGGTGGACCGGCGTCTTGATTTCTCTAAGGTCACCGACCATCCACCGCTTCCGACCTTGTCGGAACTGGGGGACCCCATTGCCGGTGGCATCTGGCAGCAGATCGATGCCGCCGGGCGCAGCACCGGCTATCGCGGGGGCAAGGCCGGCGAGCCGCTGCCCCGGGAGTTCCAGTTCAAGGGCGATCAGCCCCTGGATCTGCGGCTGGCGCAACTGCCGGTCGGCGGTTTCGTCTATCTGCTGAAGCCGCTGGCGGATTACGGGGAGAAGCCCTGGACGCTGGTGATCGCCCTCAACGAGGCCCAGGTCGATTCCGAATATCGTCGCCTGATGCGGCTGACCGTGGTCGGCCTGGGCATCCTGGTCGTCTCCGTTCTGCTGGCGCTGATGCTGGGCAAGGCGATCAGCCGGCAGGTCAAGCGGCTGGCCGGGGCGGCGGCGGCCATGCGCACCCTTGATTTCCAGCAGGTGCCGGAGCTGCAGGACAGCCGTTTCCGGGAGATCTCCGATGCGGCACAGGCCTTCAATACCATGGTCTCCGGGCTGCGCTGGTTCGAGACCTATGTGCCCAAGGCCCTGGTCCTGCGCCTGATCCGGCGGGAAGCCGGTCAGACCGGTGTGATATCGGAAGAACGGGATGTCACCGTCCTGTTCACCGACGTCAAAGGCTTCTCCGCCATGGCGGAAACCATGACCCCGCAGGAGACGGCCTGCTGGCTGAACCACCATTTCACCCGCATCGCCGCCTGCATCGAGGCGGAAGGCGGCACGGTGGACAAGTTCATCGGCGATGCCGTGATGGCGTTCTGGGGCGCGCCCGAGCAGCAGCCGGACCATGCGGTGCGCGCCCTGCGCGCCGCCCATGCCATCGCCAGGGTGATGGCGGAGGAGGCGGAGGCCGCCCGTCTGCAAGGGCGTCCTGCGGTCTGTCTGCGGATCGGTGTTCATTCCGGTCCGGTGGTCGTCGGCAATATCGGGGCCACGACCAGCCGCATCAACTACACCATCGTCGGCGATACGGTGAACACGGCGGCCCGCCTCGAAGCGCTGGGCAGCGACCTGCTGGGCGACCATTGCTGTGTCGTGCTGACCAGCGGCGACACCATCACCAGCGCCGGCGACTATGCCCGGACGATCCCGATGGAGAATATCGGCGATTTCAGCCTGCGCGGGCGTGTCGGGACCGTCACCGTCTGGCGCCTCTGCATGTGAGCGCCCGGCCTAGGCTTCCAGCAGCAGATCCTCGGCGGCGCCGACGCGCTTCATCATGCTGGCGCGCAGCTTCACCATGGCGCGGTTCTCCAGCTGCCGCACCCGCTCCTTGCTGACGCCCAGGACCCGCCCCAGCTCTTCCAGGGTGGCGCCCTCGTCGCGCAGGCGGCGCTCGGCGATGATGGTGCGTTCACGCGGGCTGAGTTCGCCCAGGGCCTCCATCAGCCAGCGCGAGCGCATGCGGCTGTCGCGCATGCCGATGACCACCGCTTCGGGCGACGGGCGCTCGTCGGCCAGGAAATCCTGCCACTCATCCTCGCCGCCATCGGCCAGCGGACTGTTCAGGGACTGATCGGCGGCGGCCAGACGCATTTCCATGGTCTCCACCTCCTTCTCATCCACATTCAGGGCCTCCGCTACCTGTCGGCGCCCTTCGGCGGACAGGCCGGAGGATGACGGATTGCCTTCGATCCGGGCGCGCAGCCGGCGCAGATTGAAGAACAGGGATTTCTGCGCCGACGTTGTTCCGGTGCGGACAATGGACCAGTTGCGCAGGATGTAGTCCTGCATGGCCGAGCGGATCCACCATGCCGCGTAGGTGGAGAAGCGCACCTCGCGGTCGGGCTCGAAGCGGGCGGCGGCCTGCATCAGCCCCACATTGCCCTCCTGCACCAGATCGCCCATGGGCAGGCCGTAATTGCGGAAGCGGCTGGCCGTGGCCACGACGAGGCGGGTATAGCTGCGAACGAGCTGGTGCAGGGCGCGTTCATCCCCGTGTTCGCGCCAGCGCCGGGCGAGTTCCTGCTCCAGATCGCGGGCCAGCAGCGGCTCCTTCATCGACGCCTTGATGAACAACAGATTTGCCCGCTGCGTCTCGGGATCGTCGATGTGCGCCATCCGCCAGCTCCCTTTGCCAACTGGAGGCGCGATCGGCCTCCTTTGTGGTCTCGCAGGCTTTTACGGAAAGGCCAGGCAGCCGGATCACCGGTCTACAGAAAAAAAGTGCAACGATCGAATGATCCGCCGGCGGGTGGTCACGCCTCGACGATTTCCAGAAGACTGCCGTCCGGGGCGAAGCAGCCGCAGATCAGGTGACCGCCATGGCCTGTGCCGCCATCCAGCGTCACCGCGTGCGGGCTCACCACCGGGCCGGGGGTGGACCGGGTCGGATCATAGCCGCGGACGATGCGCATGAACTCGCCATAGGGCGCATCGATGCGGGAAAAGCCGCTGCCGCCCCACCAGAAGCGGTCCCCTTGCACGGCCAGAGGCCGGTTGACATCCAGCCCGGCATTGACGAACAGCAGCGGGCCGGGCTGACCGGCGGCATCGCTGCTGTAGGCGGCGCGCTTCAGGGCGCTGAACAGGGCATCATGACCGGGTGCGGCACGCTGGGCGGCGCGCAACTGGTTGGTCCAGCGGGTCAGGCTGACAGCGCCATCGCGGGCGGCGGCAAGACCCTGGGCCGCATCACCGCCATAAGCGGCCAGGGTGGCTTCCAGCCCCTGGCCCAGCATCCATTGCAGCACCGACGACGGGTTCGGCGCGAACTGGAGCTGCAGCAGCTTCTGCCACATCTCCTCCTGCCCGCCACGCAGATAGACGATATCCGTGGCAATGACGCTGCGGATGGCCAGCACCTGGCGGCGGAACGCCAGCACCTCGTCCAGCGTGGCGCGGACGCCGCTCCCGCGTCCCACCATGTTGCCCAGATAGACCAGCCGGTCACCGGCCAGAAATCGGGTGCCGATATCGTCATGCAGGGCGGCGAGACGGTCGGCTTCGCCATGAATGGCCCCGACCGCCCAGATCCGCCGAGGGCGTCCGAGCAGGGCGAATTTCTGGTCGTCTGGCATCCGGTTGCTGGTCATTGCGGGCGGGACGGGGCCTGAGTGTAAGGGTCGTCCGGATACAAAAAAAGGGGCGACCGCGTGGGCCGCCCCTTCTTATCCGGAAGTGTCGCACCCTTGGGGGCGCACCTCAAAAGACAGCACGCTCCGACCGTGTCAGGCCGCCTTGCTCAGGACGGCTTCCAGACGCTCGGTGGCCTTGCGCTCGTCGATCTTCTCCACCACGGCCAGTTCGCGCGCCAGGCGCTCCAGGGCGGCATGATAGATCTGCCGCTCGCTGTAGGACTGGTCGGACTGGTCCTCGCCGCGGTAGAGGTCGCGCACGACCTCGGCGATGGAGACGGGATCGCCGGAATTGATCTTGGCCTCGTATTCCTGGGCCCGGCGGCTCCACATGATCTTCTTGACCTTGCTGGGACCGGTCAGGGTTTCCAGCGCCGCCTTGATCCGGTCCTTGGACGACAACCGGCGCAGACCCGAAGCCTTGGCTTTGGCGATCGGCACCTTCAACGTCATCCGTTCCTTCTCGAACTGGATGGCGTACAGGGTCACGGAGATCCCCGCGATGCTGTGGTTCTCGATGCCGATGATCTTGCCCACGCCGTGGGCCGGATAAACGACGTGATCCCCGGTGGTGAAATCGAAGCTATCGGACATTTTGTGTCGGCTCTCACTTTCCGCGCAGGCTGCGCGCCTCGGGAAAACACGGTGGCGATACCAGCCGGGCGAACCAGCCGGATCGAACAGACACCCATGCTTGACGAAAGCGGATAGGGCGCACACCGTCCCAGAAGCTCGGCGCGCCGAACCTGACCGACAATATAGTAGATATGACGCCTTGGTTACAGCCCCCCTACACCGGCGTTCGTGCAAAGTTCACGGCCAGGGGGTGATGTCCGGCATGCACTATATGCATGGAAGACACGGGAACTTTCCTGTCCGCGCCCGCGTGCGCCCGTGTGTAGATCACCTCTTTTCCGCCATCAGGCCCCGCAGCCGATAGAGCGCATCCAGCGCCTGCCGCGGCGTCAACTCGTCGGGATTGATGGTTTTCAGGGCCGATTCTACGGCCGATTCCGCCGGTGGCGCGGCCTGCGCAGCGGGTGTGGCGCGCGCGGCGGCGCTGAACAGCGGCAGATCCTCAGCCAGCCGGGCCACGGCGCTGCCCTGTTCCCCCGTTTCCAGCAGGTGCAGAACCTGTTCCGCCCGCGTGACCACCGACGCGGGCAGTCCGGCCAGCCGGGCCACATGGATGCCATAGCTGCGGTCGGCGGTGCCGGCCGCCACCTCATGCAGGAAAACCACGTCGCCCTGCCATTCCTTGATCCGCATGGTGTGGCAGGACAGGCGGGGCAGCTTGGAGGCCAGCAGCGTCAGCTCATGGTAATGGGTGGCGAACAGACTGCGGCAGCGGGCCTGTTCGTGCAGATGCTCGACACAGGCCCAGGCGATGGACAATCCGTCGAAGGTCGCGGTGCCGCGCCCGATCTCGTCCAGGATCACCAGGCTGCGCTCGGTCGCCTGATTGAGGATGCTGGCCGTCTCCACCATTTCCACCATGAAGGTGGACCGACCGCGGGCCAGATCGTCGGCGGCGCCCACGCGGCTGAACAGCTTGTCCACCACCCCGAGTCGCGCCCGTGCGGCGGGTACGAAGCTGCCGGTCTGGGCCAGCACGGTGATCAGCGCATTCTGGCGCAGGAAGGTGGACTTGCCGGCCATGTTGGGGCCGGTCAGCAGCCACAGGCGGCGGTCGGGCGACAGGTCGCAGTCATTGGCGACGAAAGGCCCGCCGCCATTGGCGCTCAGGGCCTGTTCGACCACGGGGTGCCGGCCCTGCTCGATCTCGAAGGCCAGACCGTCCTCCAGCTGCGGCCGGCACCAGTTGCCGGCGGCCGCCAGCTCGGCCAGGCTGCTGCTGACATCCAGGGTCGCCAGGGCGCGGGCGGCGGTGGCGATGGCGTCGGCCTCGCGCAGCACCGCCTGCACCAGGGCCGTGAACAGCTCCAGTTCCAGCGCCAGGGCACGGTCGCCGGCCTCGGCCACCTTCCGCTCCAGCTCCGACAGCTCCACCGTGGTGAAGCGCACGGCGCCGGCCATGGTCTGGCGGTGGATGAAGGCGCCGCCATGGGCGGGCGGCATCATCTTGTCGGCATGGGTGGCCGTGACCTCGATGAAATAGCCCAGCACATTGTTGTGCTTGATCTTCAGCGAGGAAATGCCGGTCTGCTCGACATAGCGGGCCTGGAGGTTGGCGATGTGGCGGCGGCTGTCGTCGCGCAGGGCGCGCAACTCGTCCAGGGTGGCGGAGTGGCCGCGGGCGATGAAGCCGCCGTCACGGGCCAGCAGCGGCAGCTCCGGCCCCAGCGCCTCGCCCAGCAGACGCACCAGGTCCTCATGGTCCCCCAGATCGCGGGCCGCCTCCGCCAAGCCGGCGGGCAGCGGGGCGATGGGGGACTGGCCGGGCGCATCCAGGCGCCGACGCAGCTCCATGGCCCGCTCCAGCCCGTCGCGCACGCAGGCCAGGTCACGGGGGCTGCCCCGGTCCAGGGTCAGGCGCGACAGGGCGCGCTCGACATCGGGGGTGCGCTTCAGCGCCTCGCGCACCTCCTGGCGCAGGGCGTCGGCACCGGTGAACCAGGCCACCATGTCCAGGCGCCGGTCGATGCGGGTGCGGTCGGTCAGCGGCGCCGCCAGCCGCGCCGCCAGCAGGCGGGCGCCGGCCCCGGTCACCGTGCGGTCGATGGCGGCCAGCAGGCTGCCCCGCCGCTCGCCGGTCAGGGTGCGCACCAGTTCCAGATTGCGGCGGGTGGCCGGGTCGATCTCCATCACCTGCCCGGCGGCCAGCCGCCGGGGCGGGTCGAAGCGGGGCAACCGGCCTTTCTGGGTCAGTTCCACATAATCGACCAGGGCGCCGGCGGCGGCGATCTCGCCGCGGCTGAAATGGCCGAAGGCGTCCAGCGTCCCCACGCCATAGAGGTCCAGCAGGCGCTGGCGTCCGTTCTCACTGTCGAAGCGGGCATTGGGCTGGACGGTCAGCCGGCTTTTCCACTCGGCCCAGAGATCGAACAGGTCCGGCTGCTGCGCCAGCCGCTCCGGCAGCAGCAACTCGCCGGGGGCCAGCCGGGCCAGGGCGGCGGGCAGGCCGGTGCGCTCCAGCGGCTGCAGGGTCAGTTCGCCGGTGGACAGGTCGAGCCAGGCCAGACCCGTCTCGCCCGCCGCCTCGGCCAGGGCGGCCAGGTAATTGTTGGCGCGGGCGTCCAGCAGCCCGTCCTCGGTGATGGTGCCGGGGGTGACGACCCGGATGACCTCGCGCCGGACCACGGATTTGGAACCGCGCTTCTTGGCCTCGGCCGGGTCCTCGGTCTGCTCGCAGATGGCGACGCGGAAGCCCTGCCGGATCAGGCGGGACAGATACTGCTCATGGCTGTGGACCGGCACGCCGCACATGGCGATGTCCTCGCCCAGATGCTGGCCGCGCTTGGTGAGCGTGATGTCCAGCGCCGCCGAGGCCTGCACCGCATCATCGAAGAACAGTTCGTAGAAGTCGCCCATGCGGTAGAACAGCAGGCAGCCCGGATGCTGCCGTTTGATCTCCAGATACTGGGCCATCATCGGGGTGGCGGCACCGGCGGCACCGGCGGAAGCGGCGGCCGTGGTCGGCGCGGGGGACGGCGAAGTCTGTGTGGACACGGGGCGGGTCGAACCGGCTGACGGGAGGACAGGGGCGGAGCGCCGCACCCTAGCATCCGCCGATCCCCGGCTCAAACCGTCAAGCTGCTCCCCTCCCAGCCGGCCAGGGCCGGCTGCAGATCCACCAGGGCGGGGAACCGGGCCAGGGTGGCCGTCCAGGCCACGCAGCCGAGGATGCGGTCGATGGTCCGGCCATCGCTGGACAGCGGCAGGAACAGGCTGCCCAACTGCACATAATCCTGGTCGACATGGAAACTGGCCCGGCACAGCACCGGTGCCCGCTCCCGGCACAGCCGGCGCAGCCAGGCCTGCCAGCCATTAGCCAGGGGTGGGGTCCAGGCGTCGCTCAGCAACAGGCCGGTGACGCCGGTCCCGAAGGACTGGTCCAGCGCCGTGCCCACCAGCCGGTAGCGGAAGCGGGGCGGGCTGTCCTCCACCACATCCAGCAAGGCGATCCAGGGCAGCAGCCGGCGCAGATCGGCGGGGTCGATGCATCGGCGCGATGGAGCGAAGGCCCCATCCCGGCGTGTGCGCCAGTAGTCCAGAAGTTCTTCCTGACGGCTGTCGAGCCGGAAGCCCATCGCACGGAACCCCTGCCGTCCCCACCCGCCCGGGTCTGGCCCGGTTCCGGTGTGCTGGCGGAATGCTAGGGAGGCTTCGTGAACAATACCTTTACGCGCAGAAGCGGGGCCTCATCGGCGGAAAACGATGGTCATGCCGGCAGGGCCAGCCGTCGCCGCAGATCCCGGACCAGCCCGTCGACTCCGCATTCCACCAGATCCAGCACGGCCTCGAAGCCCTGGGCGCCGCCATAATAGGGATCGGGGACATCCTGGCCCCGCTGCGGGGGCGGGGCGAAATCGGTGAACAGGTGCAGGCGGCCCCGCGCGCCGGGCGGGCCGATCCGGGCCAGCCGGGTCAGGTGGCCGCGGTCCATGGCCAGGATCAGGTCGAAGCGCTCGAAATCCGCCGGCTCCACCTGCCGGGCGCGCAGATCGCCGATATCGATGCCGCGCAGCCGCGCATGGGTGCAGGCGCGTGCATCCGGCGGCTCGCCCACATGATAGCCGTGGGTCCCGGCGCTGTCGGTATGGATCAGGCCGTCCAGCCCGCCCTCGCGCAGGCGCTGGCGCAGCACCCCTTCGGCCGTGGGGGAGCGGCAGATGTTCCCGGTGCAGACGAACAGCACCCCGATGCGGTCCGGCATGGCGGTCCTATGGCTGAAGCTGACTGCCGGCACCATAACCGCCGCAGCGCCGGCGGCCAACCGGCCGGGCGCGGCCGGCGCCCAGCATCGGCCCGTCCAGCATATCGCCTGCGCGCCCGCCGTTCTTGTCGCCATCCGCCGCCCCGTGCCAAGCTCCGGCCGCCGCAAGCAGGGGGCTGGAATGCAGGTGAAGATCAGGCGCAGCGACAGCATCGTGGTGCTGACCGGGGCGGGTATCAGCCGGGAATCCGGTCTGGACACCTTCCGCGACGCGGATGGGGTCTGGGCGCGGGTGCGGCTGGAGGATGTGGCCACGCCCGAGGGCTATGCCCGCGATCCCGAGCGTGTCCATGCCTTCTACAATGCCCGCCGCGCGGCGCTGGAGACGGTGACACCCAATGCCGCGCATCAGGCCCTGGCCGCGCTGGAGGCGCGCTGGCCCGGCAATTTCCTGCTGGTGACCCAGAACATCGACGATCTGCACGACCGCGCCGGCTCACGGAAGCTGGTGCCCATGCATGGAGAGCTGCTGAAGGCCCGCTGCACCGCCTGCGGCGACCTGCTGCCCTGGACCGGTGATCTGTCCACCGGCATGGCCTGCCCCCACTGTCTGCGCCAGGGCACGCTGCGCCCGCATGTGGTCTGGTTCGGGGAAATGCCGCTGGAAATGGAGCGCATCTACGCGGCGCTGGCGGACTGCGACCTGTTCCTGTCCATCGGCACCTCGGGCAATGTCTATCCCGCCGCCGGCTTCGTGGCGGAGGCCAGCGGCCATGGCGCCCATTCCGTGGAGCTGAACCTGGAACGGTCCCAGGGTGCGCACCTGTTCGCCGAAGGGCGCTACGGTCCGGCGACGCAGGTGGTCCCGGCCTTCGTGCGGGACCTGCTGGCCGCGGCCGGGCTGGACTGATCTCCCGCGCGTAGCGCGCGGCCGGCGGGACTGCGGCCATCGGCCGGCTTGCCCGACGGCGCCACAACCGCGTTTCTGACGTTCCCCCTTCAACCACGGCAAGGCATGGACGACCTCATGGCGAATTTCTTCAGTCCGGAGCGGAGCTTCGGCGCCTTTCTCTTCGACATGGATGGCACGGTCATCAGTTCCATCGCCGCCACCGAACGGGTCTGGTCGGCCTGGGCCCGCCGGCATGGGGTGGATGTCGCCCGATTCCTGCCCACCATCCATGGTGTCCGCGCCATCGACACCGTCCGCCGTCAGAACCTGCCCGGCATCGATGTGGAGGCGGAAGCCGCCGCCGTCACCCGGGCCGAGATCGAGGATGTGGACGGGATCGTCCCCATCGAGGGAGCGGCCGCCTTCCTGGCCAGCCTGCCGTCGGACCGCTGGGCCGTCGTCACCTCCGCGCCCCGCGCCCTGGCCGAAAGCCGCCTGGGCGCCGCCGGCCTGCCGCTGCCGGCGGTCGTCGTCACTGCCGAGGATGTGGCCCGTGGCAAGCCGGCACCCGACGGGTTCCAGCTGGCGGCCCGCCGGCTGGGGCAGGATCCGGCGGACTGCCTGGTGTTCGAGGATGCCCCCGCCGGCATCGCCGCCGCCGAGGCGGCCGGGGGCGGTGTGGTGGTGGTCACCGCGCTGCACCACCAGCCCCTGGCCACCCCGCATCCCACCATCCCGGGCTACAGCGCCCTGGTCGCCCGGCAGGGCGCCGATGGCCGGCTGCGGCTGGAGCACCGCGACTAAGATCTCCGGCCCCGGCGGCTTCCGCTGTGACCAGGGCCGCAATCGAAGCTGGTGCGTCCGATCCTGGATGCCCCAGCCAGGCCGGGCGCAGGGTGGCCTGCAGGCGGGCGCCGTCGGCTTTTGCTGACGGGAGCTGGGGCAGATCATTGACACCGTGGTGACTTCACTTGCATTTTTCCTTCGCACGCTCTTGGCGGGGAAAGAAAATGACGGGGTTCAGCGATATCCGGTTCCGCCGTCCTGAAAAGATCTTTGTAAAAATACCCAAAAAAGATGCCGGTATATATTGGTCTATGGCCAGTGCGTTGGCTGCTTTTATCGTTTCGCTCCGGTACTCGGAAATATTGTTTGATGTTATTTCGATGGTTTTTTCGGATAAGATTGTCGTTGATAACCAGTTTTATCTTTCGCTTATTTTGTTCTGCCTGGCGGGTCTCGTGATCGGCAGCCTGGGGCTCGGGCTGTGGTCTTTGTGGCGGCGGACCATGACAGCGGCCTGGCTGATTCTGATCATGGCGTATCTCGATCTGATCGTCCGGCTGCCGGCGGACAATGCCAGCGGACTCGTCTGGGATGTGCTGCTGATCGTCCTGCCGGTGCAGGGATTGATCGGCTGCCGGCGCCTGGCTCGGCAAAGGCGGTCGGCGGGCGGGGGACAGGGCCGTCCGGGGTGTCCCTGAGGGCAATGCGGCTGAGAGCCGGGTGCCGCGCTATTCTTGTGGACCGTCCTGGGCGCAAGAGTGGTCAGGCGCGATGCCGGCCGCCAGCTCGGCCAGTTGATGGAGCGCGGCCCCGACCAGTCCGCCGAGAATGACCTCCACGCCGCGGTCGAGTCCGGCCTCCCAGATGGACAGGGGCGGGATGGCGGTCAGGAAAACAGCCGGCACCGTCCACAGGCTGACGCGCAGGCAGGGCAGAATGCGCGACAGCGCGGCGCAGATGGCAACGGCGATGGCCATCTGCGCGGTCAGGTCGAGGTGCAGCGGCAGCAGCACCAGACCGGTCAGGACGGCCACGGCCACGCCGGCCAGGGTTCCCCCGAACCGGGTCAGCGTGGCCCGGCGCGTATCGTTCAGCCGCTCCTGCGAGACAATCAGCCCGGACATCACGGCCCACACGGGATGCGGCAGCCCAACCCATTGGGTCAGCAGATAGGACAGGGCCGCAGCGGCGGCGCAACGGCTCACGAACAGCAAGTGGCGGACGATGGGCATTGGGGTCCCGCTTGGCGTTGGCCCGGCGGCGGACACCACCGCCCCGGCGCACCAGACTGGAAGATCCGGACCACCCGGCCTGTCGCCCCGGCACGGGAGACGGACCGGGGCCGACTGGGGCCAATCATGCCACTGCAGCGCACAAACAAGAGGGCGCCATAAGGTCGCGCCGCCTGCGGCACCAAGGCGACGGACGCAGATCGCAGCGCAGCAAAAAGGGGCGCCGCAACGATGGGCGCCCCTTCCACCAGCAGGGGTCAGCCCATCGTCAGGCCGGCAGCATGCTGCCGCTGTCGCGCAGGCGCAGATGCCAGGAGAAGGCCTCCTCCAGCACATGCGGGGTCTGGCCGCCGCGCTTCAGGGCGGCGGCGAAATAGTCGCGGGCCAGGGCGCGATAGCGCGGGTGCATGCAGTTGTCGATGATGAGACCGGCGCGTTCCCGTGGCGCCAGACCGCGCAGATCGGCCAGACCGCATTCCGTGACCAGCACGTCCACATCATGCTCGCAATGGTCCACATGGGTGACCATGGGCACGACGCTGCTGATGGCGCCGCCCTTGGCCAGGGACTTGGTGACGAAGATCGACATATAGGCGTTGCGGGCGAAATCACCCGATCCGCCGATGCCGTTCATCATGTGGGTGCCGTTGACATGGGTGGAGTTGACATTGCCGTAGATGTCGCACTCCAGCGCCGTGTTGATGCCGATGATGCCCAGGCGCCGGATGATCTCGGGATGGTTGCTGATCTCCTGCGGGCGCAGCACCAGCTTGGTCTTGTAATGGTCGAGATCGGCCAGAACCGCCCGCTGGCGGGCCGCGGACAGCGTCAGGCTGGAGCCGGAGGCGAAGGCCAGCTTGCCCGCCTCGAACAGGTCGAAGGTGCTGTCCTGCAATACCTCGCTGTACATGGTCAGTCCGGAGAAGGGGCCATCGGCCAGCCCCTGCAGCACGGCGTTGGCGATGGTGCCGATGCCGGCCTGCAGCGGCCCCAGCTGGCGGCCCAGCCGGCCGCGCGCCACCTCATGGCCCAGGAACTCGGTGAGGTGGCCGGCGATGGCCAGGGTGTCGGCGTCGCCCGGCTGGTTGGCGGCGGCGCTGTCGTTCTTCTCGGTGATGACGATGGCGGCGATCTTGGCCGGGTCCACCGGGATGGCGCCCAGGCCGATGCGGCTGTCCGGCCGCACGATGGGGATCGGCTCGCGGAAGGGCCGGCGGGTGGGGATGTAGATGTCGTGCAGCCCTTCCAGCTCCGCCGGCTGGGCCAGATTGATCTCGACGATGACCTTCTCGGCCAGGATGGCGAAGGTGGCGGTGTTGCCGACGCTGGTGGTGGGGACGATGCCGCCCTCCTCGGTGATGGCCACGGCCTCGACCACGGCCACGTCGATCGGCCCCATCTGGCGGGAGCGCAGAAGCTCCACCGTCTCCGACAGGTGCTGGTCCACGAACAGGACCTCGCCCCGATTGATGGCGGCGCGCAGCTTGGGATCGGCCTGGAAGGGCAGGCGGCGGGCCAGAACGCCGCTTTCGGCAAGCACGGCATCCACATCGCCGCCCAGCGAGGCACCGGTCATCAGCGTGATCTTCAGCGGGTCCGTGGCGGCCCGTTCGGCCAGGGCCACCGGCACAGCCTTGGCATCGCCGGCCCGGGTGAAGCCGCTCATGCCCACGGTCATGCCGTCCTTGATCAGCAAGGCCGCCTCTTCCGGGCTGACCACACGGCCCCACAGGCTCTTCAACCGGATCCGGTCGCGGTACATCGTTCCTCCCGAACTTTTCTTGTCGAACAGGGTTCTTTCGCGCCCAGACCCGCTGGACGCGGCTCGACGGGAGGAAGGTAGGGGAATTGGCGCCTTCGCAGCGCTGCGAAGCGCGTATGCGTGGTGCGACGACCGAGACATTCCGCCGCAGATCGGTTAGCCTCAGCCTATTGTTCGCCCGGCATGGTTGTTTCAGCCGAAACGGCATCCGGCCCGAACCGGGCCAAGCCGAAGCGGGGCTATTCCGCCACCTCGGCCAGACGCCGGGCCGCTGCATGGGCGCGCACGGCCGCACCGAACGCCTCCAGCAGGGCGCTGCTGGCCGGATCGTCCCAGAACCGCCATTCGGGATGCCATTGGGTGGCCAGGGCGAAGGGGTGGTCCTCCACCCGCACCGCCTCGATCTGGCCGTCGGGGGCTACGGCCTCCACCGCCAGGCCCGGTGCCAGCCGGTCGATGCCCTGCTGATGCAGGCTGTTGACCTTCAGTTCGGTGCGGCCGGTCATGGCCGTCCAGCGCCCGCCCGGCGTCAGCGCCACGCTGTGCGCGGGGCCGTACTGCACCTCCAGCGGGGCGTCGTCGGGCTCCCGGTGGTCCAGGCGGCCCGGCACCGCCTGCACCTTGGGGAACAGGGTGCCGCCCAGAGCCACGTTCAGTTCCTGGAAGCCGCGGCAGACCGCCAGCAGCGGCACCTTGCGCCGCAGCGCCGCCTTCAGCAGCGGCAGGGTGGTGGCATCGCGGTGCGGGTCCAGCGGCGGCGTCACCATACTGTCGGGCAGGCCGTAATGGCTGGGGTGCAGATTGCTGGGGCTGCCGGTGAAGAACAGCCCGTCCACCCGGTCCAGCACTTCATCCGCATCGTACCAGTCGCCCAGGGCGGGGATCAGCAGCGGCAGGCAGCGCGCCCCGTGGCTGACGGCGCGGATATATTTGTCCCCCACCACATGGAAGGGGTGCGGTCCGATCTCACGGGCATCGGCGGGAATGCCGACCAGGGGAAGCGTGGACATGCGGCGGACGCTCCGGAGCCATTGCGGAGGCGGCCAGTGTGGCCCGCGGCCGCCGCGGCGGCAACGGTGCGTGCGGAACCCGGACGGCATGGCGGCCCTGCATCGGGTCCGCGACCGTCCCCCGCCAGCCGCTCTCCGCGCCCCGCAGACCGTGAGGGCAGCGGGCTAGAGCGCGGTGCGCAGGCTCAGCAGTTCGGGGAAGAAGGACAGGTCCAGCGCCTTGACCAGATAGGAGACGCCGCCGGTGCCGCCGGTGCCGGGCTTGTAGCCGATGATGCGCTCCACCGTCTTCATGTGGCTGAAGCGCCAGTGCTGGAAGCGGTATTCCAGATCCACCAGCTTCTCCGCCAGCTCATACAGGTCCCAGTGGCGGCGCGTGTCCTGATAGACCGCCAGCCACGCTGCCTCCACGCCCTTGTCCGCCCGGTAGGGAAGCGTCCAGTCGCGCTCCAGCACGGTTTCCGGCAGGGCAAAGCCGCGCCGGTGCAGCAGGCGCAGTGCCTCATCATAGAGCGATGGCTCGGCCAGGGCCTGTTCCAGGGCGGCATGGGCGGCCGGGTCGCCGCGATGGACCGGGATCATGCCGGCATTCTTGTTGCCCAGGGTGAATTCCAGCAGCCGGTACTGCCAGGACTGGAAGCCGCTGGACTGGCCGAGATGGGGGCGGATGCGGCTGTAATCCGCCGGGGTCATGGTGGACAGCACCTCCCAGCTCTGGATCAGCTGGGCCTGGATGCGGGCCACGCGGGCGATCATCTTGAAGGCCGGCCCCAGCTCGTCGCGGCGCACCTGCTCCCGCGCCGCCCGCAGCTCGTGCAGGCAGAGCTTCATCCACAGCTCGGACGCCTGATGGATGACGATGAACAGCAGCTCGTCATGTTCGCCGGAGCGGGGGTGCTGGCTGTCCAGCAGCGTGTCCAGGCCGAGATAGGCGCCATAGGACAGGTCCGGACGCTCATGCACGCCCTCGCCGGACAGGTCGACGGCGGCAGGCCGGGGGGCCGGCGGAGCGGGACGGTTGGGGGGCGGGGCGGGCATTGATCGTTCCATCCGCAACGGGATCGGCAGTATCGACGCTTCCGCCCGCCGGGGGAAGGCGGGAAAGACAGCGGCGCCGGGGACGGGGTCCGCCGGCGCCGCCTTCCTGTATTTGGGGTCGCCCTCCGGGTCTTGTCCGGAGCGCCTTACTTGCCTTCGGACTCCAGCACGAAGCGCCGGTTCAGCGGCTGCAGCGGCCGGGCATTGTCCTTGAACAGGGCGGCGAAGCGGTTGATCTGGGCGTCCGAGGCCGTGATCGGCTGCTTGAAGGTCACCCAATGCACCACTTCGGAGCAGGGCGGGGTGGTCAGCGAGCCCTCATAGCGGAAATAGTCGCGGCCGGCCGGCAGCAGCTGTGCCGGATCGACGGTGGCGGGCGACTTGGCCGTGCCCTCCTTGTCCGGCATGACCGTCCAGACGGCGTCCAGGGCCGGATTGGCGGCACCCGGAACGATCATCACGCCCAGCACCACCAGGTCGCCGGTTTCCTGGTTCTTGTGGACCAGGTGCAGCTCCATCGGCGCGCGCTTGCCGTTGACGGCATGCTCGCTGGGGTGATGGAAGTGGAACTGCAGCAGGTCGTAGCGCTTGCCTTCGACCTCGATGGACGAGGTGGCCTTGGGATTGGCCTGGATGGTGTGGCCGTTGTTCACCACCTCCACGGCGCCGCCCTGGTAGCTGACGGCCACAGGCCCCAGCTTGGCCGGGATGGTCTTGGCGATGTCCACCGGGGACTGGGCCTTGCCGCCCTCGCAGGCGGCGAAGTCGGGGGACAGATGGCCCCAGTCCGCCGGGCCCGCGGCCCCTTCATACCCCCAATGGGTGTGGGCGGGCTCGGCCGCGGCAGCGGCGAAGCCGAACCCGCAGGCCACTGCGATGGAGGCGGTCATCGCCAAACGCGCGATCTTCATGGTCTCACCAGAAAAGTTGTCCGTCGGATGGCCGTAGCCCGAAAGCGCGGCCGGTGCCGACGGTCCCTCTGTTCCGGCCGGCTGGATAGATGTCCGAAGGATCATATCCGGGGACGTGAACGGCCCGGGCAGCAGCACCCTTGCCGGCTGCCGTCCGCCCCGGTCCGCGCGTCGGGGCTGCGGCCGGCCGGGCCGGGGCGGCCTATGCCGTATCGCAGGCGGAGATGTCGGGGTGGAGCAGCGGCGGCGGACGGGGGCTACAGCGGCTCGCCGCGCACGAGTCGTGGCAGGGTCCCGACGATGCCCATGGCATGGCGCATGAGCAGCCGCTTCATCGGCCGCAGCGGCGGCAGGCCGTTGATGGCGGCCATGCCCAGCCGCCGGGCGGCGGCCAGGGGCGGGATGTTGTTGCTGAACAGCCGGGTCAGCAGGTCGGTGGTGGCCAGCAGCGACACGGTGTCGAACCGGCGCCAGCGCTGATAGCGCTCCAGCACGTCGGCCGCACCGGGGTCCAGCCCCAGCCGCAGCGCGTCGACCACCACCTCGGCCAGGGCGGCGATGTCACGGATGCCCACATTCAGGCCCTGCCCGGCGATGGGGTGCATGGCGTGGCTGGCCTCCGACACCAGGGCCAGCCGCCGGTCGATATAGCGCTCGGCGTGCATCAGCCCCAGCGGATAGGCCGCACGGGGACCGATGGGCCGGATCTGGCCCAGCCAGTCACCGACACGGGTCCGCAGCTCGGCGGTGAAACGCTCCTCCGGCAGGGCCAGGTACCAGCCCGCCATCTCGGCCCGCTCCGACCAGACGATGCTGGTGCGGTTGCCGGTCAGCGGCAGCATGGCGAAGGGGCCGCTGGGCAGGAACAGTTCCACGGCGACACCGCCATGGCTGAACTCATGCTCGATGTTGGTGATGATGGCGTGCTGGCCATAGCTCCAGCCGTCCAGGCGGATGCCGGCATTCTCCCGGCACAGGCTCTTCTTGCCGTCGGCGCCCACCACCAGCCGTGCCGCCACCGTGCGGCCGTCGGCCAGGGTCAGGCGGGCGGAATCGGCGCCGCGCATCAGCCCGGTGACGGCCACCGGGGCCAGATGCGTCACGGTGGGCAGCGCCGCCAGCCGCTGGAACAGCGCCTGGCGCAGCACCCGGTTCTCCACGATCCAGCCGAACGGACGGTCGCCCACCTCGCGGTGGTCGTAATGCAGGAACAGCGGGTCGTGCTGGTCGGTGACGCGGATGTCCAGGATCGGCCCGGCCTCCGGCTCCACCGCGGCCCAGATGCCCGCCCCCTCCAGCACCTTGGCCGAGCCGTAGGCGATGGCGGTGGTGCGGCCGTCGAAGCTGCCGGCCAGCTGGGCGCCGGGCGGGTCGCGGTCGATGACGACGGTGGACACGCCGGCGCCGCCCAGGGCGCAGGCCAGGGTCAGCCCGGCCAGCCCGCCGCCGACAATAGCGACATCGGCAGCGACATCGGCAGCGACATCGGCGTCACTCATGGTGACGGCCGGCGGGGCGGGGGTGTGGGGATCGCGGCTCATGGCGGGAAAGTTAGACGGCTGATCCCGCTTGTCCAGCGCAAGTGCAGTCAATCTCTGCCTAAAA
Source organism: Oleisolibacter albus (assembly GCF_003336875.1). Classification (GTDB taxonomy): domain Bacteria; phylum Pseudomonadota; class Alphaproteobacteria; order Azospirillales; family Azospirillaceae; genus Niveispirillum; species Niveispirillum album. Next base: position 263,352 of record NZ_QGNJ01000002.1, read on the forward strand.
AAAAGGCAGGCACTGCCCATGGTTGAGCCGCTGCACGGTTGCGGCCCGGCCGGTTCACGGGTTTCAGGGCGGAAAGGCTGGTCTCCCGCGGGTCGGCACGGTTCTTGTAAGTCCATCCGGCGCAGCCGCCGTCCCGGTCCGTCCGGGCGGCACAGGGGCCGGATCGATCAACAGGGAGAGAGCGCGATGAAGCTCGTCATGGCCATCATCAAGCCGTTCAAGCTGGACGAGGTGCGCGAAGCCTTGACCGCGCTCGGTATCCAGGGGCTGACCGTGTCGGAGGTCAAGGGATTCGGCCGGCAGAAGGGGCAGACCGAAATCTACCGCGGCGCCGAATATTCCGTCAGCTTCCTGCCCAAGGTGAAGGTGGAGGTCGCGGTCGCCGACGAGCAGGTCGACGGCGTGGTCGAGGCCATCCAGAAGGCTGCCAACACCGGCCGCATCGGTGACGGCAAGATCTTCGTGCTGGATGTGGTCCAGGCCGTGCGCATCCGCACCGGCGAGCAGAACGCCGACGCGCTCTGACGCGTCGCCAAGGGAGCCGGCGTCCGGGGATCTGGTCCCGGGGGCCGGACCGGCATCGGCCGGCCTGTGTGGCCGGTCCCGCCTAGCGAGCGGCCCGGACCTGGTCTCCGCCGTCGCTCGTGTCACCCCGCGGGGGCGCATCCGACCCGTTTGTCCGTCGGGTCCGATGGCGCCCCCCGCGGGGACGACCTGGGCTTGGCCCCCGGGCTTGGTCCCTGGGAGGGAAGCAACGCCTTTGGAACCCCGCCGGAACGGGCGGCGAACGGCCCTTCATGATTCGTTCGCCGGGAAATTCCCGATTCGGATCAAGGGCTTGCGCGTGTTTTCAACGTTTTTCTCAGGTCCTGTCCACAAGCTGTGGATTCCACTGGCTCTTTGCGCAGAGGGCCGGTGCTTGTGCCCCGCTGCCGCCGCCGCTACACTTGTTTTCGTTTCGTACTGTCCTGCCGGCGCGGCACATGGGGTTTGGATCTGAGATGACGGAAGCGGCTGTCCAGCGCGCTGTTCCGGCCCTGAACGGCCGGCTCGACGCGCTGACCGACTATCCCTTTCCCCGGCTGGCGGCTCTGCTGGCCGATGTGACGCCGCGCGCCAACCAGCAACCGGTGCTGCTCAGCGTGGGCGAGCCGCAGCATGCGCCGCCGGCCCTGCTGGAACAGGCGCTGCGGGACAATGCCCATCTCTGGGGCAAGTACCCGCCGGTGGCCGGCACGCCCGACTTCCGCGCCGCCGTGGCGGCCTGGCTGACCCGCCGCTATGCCCTGCCCGAGGGGTTCATCGAGGCGGACCGCATGATCCTGCCCGCGTCGGGCACGCGTGAGGCGCTGTATCTGCTGGCCCAGCTGGCCGTGCCCGAGCGCAAGGCCGGGCGGCAGCCGGTGGTGCTGATCCCCAACCCCTTCTATGCCGTCTATCAGGGCGCCACCGTCATGGCCGGGGCCGAGCCGGTCTATCTGGCGGCGACACGGGAGACGGGCTGGCTGCCCGATCTGGCGGCGGTGACGGAGGAGACCTGGGCGCGCACGGCGCTGTTCTATCTCTGCACCCCGGCCAATCCGCAGGGCGCCGTGGCCAGCCTGGAGTATCTCAAGCAGGCCCTGACCCTGGCCCGCCGGCACGGCTTCGTGCTGGCGGTGGACGAATGCTATGCCGAGATCTGGGACAAGGCGCCGCCGGCCGGTGCCTTGGAGGCGGCCAGGGGCCTGGGCGGCCCGGACCCGCTGGCCAATCTGCTGGTCTTCCATTCCCTGTCGAAACGGTCCAGCGCCGCCGGGCTGCGCAGCGGCTTCATCGCCGGCGACCCCAATTTGATCCAGGCCTTTTCCCGCCTGCGCAACTATGCCTTGGCCGGCAATCCGCTGCCGGCGCTGGCGGCGGCCGCTGCCCTGTGGCGGGACGAGGCGCATGTGGAGGAGAATCGCCGTCTCTACCGCGCCAAGACCGATGCGGCCGAAGCCGTGCTGGCGGGGCGCTTCGGCTTCTACCGCCCGGCGGGGGGATTCTTCCTCTGGCTGGATGTGGGCGACGGGGAGCAGGCCGCCCGCGTGCTCTGGCGCGAGGCGGCCATCCGGGTGCTGCCGGGCGCCTATCTGACGCGGCCGGATGCCGACGGCCGCAACCGCGGCCAGGCGTTCATCCGCGTGGCCCTGGTGCATGACACGGAAACGGTCGCCCGCACGCTGGAGCGGATGGCCCGTCTGCTGGCATGATGCCGGCCGGCACCCGGAGCCGGTCCGTTGAGTGCTGATCCGATACGCAGTCCTGGGAATGTGTCCATGACGACCCGTGCCGCCATGTCCAACCGACCCGCCCCGCGGGGGAGCGCACCGCGCCCGCCCTCCGGCAAGGGGCGGCTGCTGCCGGAGGGAACCGCCCGGTTCCTGCGGCAGCGCCTGATCGAGCTGGGCGGACTGGCCGTGCTGCTGCTGGCGGTGCTGCTGGTGGCCGCCCTGGTCAGCAACAGCGATGGCGACCCCTCCCTGAACACGGCGGCGTCGGAGCATGCGGCGGTGCAGAACTGGCTGGGCCTGCCCGGCGCCTATCTGTCCGACCTGCTGCTGCAGACCCTGGATCTGGCGGCCTGGCTGATGCCGGCCATCATCGCGGGCTGGGGGATCTCCATCGCCCGCCACCGTCCGGTGCGGCGCTGGACCCTGCGTGTCCTGGCGGCCCTGCTGGCGGTGCTGCTGATGGCCATGGTGCTGGCCGGCCTGTCCGGTCCCGCCCTGCTGGGCGGCAGCGCCGGGCGCATCCTGCTGTTTCCGCTGGCCGATCTCCTGTCCGGTCCGCTGGGTGCCGGGGCGGAGCCGCTGCTGGCCCTGGTGCTGGCGGTTCCAGCACTGCTGCTGCTGCTGGCTGCTCTGGCCGTGTCGCCCCGGGGAGTCCTGGCCGGGCTGAAGTCCCTGGGGCAGCGTCCGCGGCGGGCAGAGGCGCCGGATGCGGCGCCGGATGCGGCGCACCCGTCCGCCGGAGCCGTCGGGCCGGGGCTGGAGCGGCTGCGGCTGGTTCCCACTGCCATCGGCAGCCCCCTGGCCGCGCTGCTGGCGCGGCGGCGGACCGGGGCGCCCGTCGTGGCCTCCGCCGGCCGGGTGGAGCCGGGGCTGTCGCGTTACGACCCGCCGCGCTTCGACCGTGGCCCCGCCGCCGTCCGGGAGACGGGCGACGGAATGGCGGCGGAGGAGCCGCCCTTCGACGGTGGCGAGCGGCGGTCCAGGACGGCTGCCGTGGTGGTGCCGCGGCCCAAGGCGCCGGAACCGCCCCGCGGCAAGACGGCGGAGAAGGCCCGGCATCCCGTGCTGCCGCTGGAGGCGCGCGAGGACGGCACCTATGAGCTGCCGCCGCTGGACATCCTGCAACCCACGCCCCATGGCGCCGGTCCGGCCATGGACGAGGAGGCGCTGCAGCGCAATGCCAGCCTGCTGGAAGGCGTGCTCGAGGATTTCGGCGTCCGCGGCGAGATCGTGAAGGTCAGCCCCGGCCCCGTGGTCACGCTGTACGAGCTGGAGCCGGCTCCCGGCACAAAATCCAGCCGCGTCATCGGTCTGGCCGACGACATCGCCCGCTCGATGAGCGCCATCAGCGTGCGCGTGGCCGTAGTGCCGGGCCGCAATGTCATCGGCATCGAACTGCCGAACCAGAAGCGCGAAACCGTGTATCTGCGCGAACTGCTGCAGGCCGACGCCTATGCCCGCAGCCAGGCCAAGCTGGCGCTGGTGCTGGGCAAGGATATCGGCGGCGGTCCGGTCATCGCCGATCTGGCCCGCATGCCGCACCTGCTGGTGGCCGGCACCACCGGCTCGGGCAAGTCGGTGGCCATCAACACCATGATCCTGTCGCTCCTGTACCGGCTGCCGCCGGACAAGTGCCGCTTCATCATGGTCGATCCCAAGATGCTGGAACTGTCGATCTATGAGGGCATCCCGCATCTGCTGGCGCCCGTCGTCACCGACCCGAAGAAGGCGGTGGTGGCGCTGAAATGGGCGGTGCGGGAGATGGAGGACCGCTACCGCGCCATGTCGAAGCTGGGTGTGCGCAACATCGACGGCTTCAATGCCCGGCTGAAGGAGGCGCGGGAAACCGGCGAGGTGCTGACCCGCCGGGTGCAGACCGGCTTCGACCCGGACACGGGCAAGCCGATCTTCGAGGAGCAGCCCATCGACCTGACCGAGTTGCCCTATATCGTGGTCATCGTCGACGAGATGGCGGATCTGATGCTGGTGGCCGGCAAGGACATCGAGGCCGCCATCCAGCGTCTGGCCCAGATGGCCCGCGCCGCCGGCATCCATCTGATCATGGCCACGCAGCGCCCGTCGGTGGACGTCATCACCGGCACCATCAAGGCCAATTTCCCCACCCGCATCAGCTTCCAGGTCACCAGCAAGATCGACAGCCGCACCATCCTGGGCGAGCAGGGGGCGGAACAGCTGCTGGGCCAGGGCGACATGCTGTACATGGCCGGCGGCGGCCGCATCACCCGCGTCCACGGCCCCTTCGTCCGCGACGAGGAGGTGGAGCATGTGGTGAAGTTCCTGAAGTCCCAGGGCGAGCCGCTGTATGTGGACGCGGTGACCGAGGAGGAAGAGGAGTTCGACCCGGCCGAGGCCGAGGGCGGGTCCGGCGGGGGCGGCGGTGCGGGCAGCGGCGACGATCTGTACGACCAGGCCGTTTCCATCGTCACCAAGGAGCGCAAGGCCTCCACCAGCTTCATCCAGCGCCATTTGCGCATCGGCTACAACTCCGCCGCCCGCCTGATCGAGCGCATGGAGAAGGAAGGGGTGGTCAGCAAGGCCAACCATGTGGGCAAGCGCGAGGTGCTGGCCCGCGACATCGATGACCACGAGCGGGTGAACTGAAACGCCCGCCCCGGCTCCTGTCGGTGCAGGAGAGCCGGGGCGGGTCAGACCGCATGGTCCCCGCCGGGATCAGGCCGCGGTCGGCAGCACCGGCACGGGGCGGTGCTGGTCGTCCACGGCGACCATGACGAACTCCGCCGTGCCGCACTGGCGCCGGTCGCCGCTGTGCAGCGTCTCGGCAAGAAGATCGACGACCACGGTCATGGAACTGCGGCCGGTGGCGGCGATGCGGGGTGTCACCTCGATGATCTCGCCGGGATGGATCTGACCGGTGAAGTCGGTGCGCTGGGACGCGGCCATGACCACGGGCTTGCGGGCATGGCGGGTGGCGGCGACGAAGGCGGCCTTGGCCATGCAGGTCAGGGCATGGCCGCCATAGAGGCTGCCGTAATGGCTGGTCTGTTCGGGAAAGACCATTTCCACCATGCGCAGGGGGCCGCTGTCCGCCGGCGTCGCGTCGCCGACCGGCGGCAGGCGCCCGCCCATGGCCTCCAGCCCCGCGCCGACGGCCACCATGTTGAAGATGCCGCGGCAGCAGCGGCGGCGCTCGCCGGTGGTCAGCACCTCGGCCACCATGTCCACCTCGATGGCCAGGGAGCGGCGCCCGGCCCGGACCGGCCGTCCGGTCAACTCCACGATCTCTCCGAGATGGGCGGGGGCGACGAAATCGATGCGCTCGCAGGATGCGGTGACGAAATCCACCCGCGCATGGCGGGAGGCGGCGATGAAGGCCACCTTGTCCATATGCGCCAGCCCGGCCCCGCCGAACAGCGTGCCGTGATGGTTGGTGTCGCCGGGAAAGACGATGTCGATCAGCCTGGTCACGGCGCCGCCAGCGGGCGAGGCGGGACCAGGGCTGGCCGCCGCAGCGGCAGCAGGGTCGGAAGAAAAGGAAGTCATCGGCTTGAACCCCAATCGTTGGGGGCAAAGGCCGAGCGGACGCATGGCGAACCTCCCGCAGCCGGAGGGCGCGGGCGCACAGGCGTTCCACCGGGACACCCCGCCCAGGGACGTTGCGTTGGCCGCGGCAGGTCTCCTGGCTTGCGGGTCGTCGCCCCGTCCGGCCTTCCCGGGACCGGGGTCCCAGTGGACTGTGATGGACGCAAGGCTCGCCGCTGACAGTTGCGGGGGCAGCTCCGGACTTGCACCGGATTCCCTCTTCGCTCCAGGTCCGTCCGCGGGGCAGGCCCGACAGGTCGGCTGGAGAACCGTGACCCCCCAGAACTAGGCGGCCCTGTCGTCCGCTGTCAACGGCGGGCTGCGCCGCTGAGGTCTGGACAGGGGGGCGACGCTGGCCCATGGTGCGCCCCCGATGGCGCGCGGCGGCCGACAGCCGCTCCGCCCCCGATGTCTGCAGGGCCGTCCTTCATGAAGGATCTCATCCGCGGGTTCCAGGAATTCCGCCGCACCAACTTCCAGCAGCATGAGGAGCGCTTCCGCATGCTAGCCGAGGGGCAGCGTCCCAAGGCGGTGCTGATCACCTGCTGCGACAGCCGTGTCGACCCCACCCTGATCTTCGCGGCCCCGCCCGGCGACCTGTTCGTGATCCGCAACGTGGCCAATCTGGTGCCGCCCTACCGTCCCGACGGCGATTATCACGGCACCTCGGCCGCGCTGGAGTTCGCGGTGCGTGAACTGGGCGTGCGCATGGTGGTGGTGATGGGTCATACCAAATGCGGCGGTGTCCACGCCCTGACCCGCGACCGCACGGCCGAGCAGACCGACTTCATCGGCGCCTGGATGACCATGGCCAAGCCGGTGCTGGCCGACCTGCCGCGCGGCGGCCAGCCGCCCGATCTGCGCGCGCTGGAGCGGCAGGTGGTGGCGCTGTCGTTGCAGAATCTCCGCACCTTCCCCTGGATCGCCTCGCGCGAACAGGCGGGGACGCTGGCGCTGCACGGGCTGATGTTCAATGTGGCCGATGCCGAACTGTACCAGCTGGACGAATCCAGCGGCCGCTTCGATCCCGTATCCGCCGCCGATCCGGGCTGAGGGGCGGCGAAGCCCCTTGAAACCGCGCCGGACCGGTCCTTCTATGGGACGGGCCGGCCCCACGCTTCCGCCACAATGGCGTCCGCAAAGCCGCCATGAACCTCCGCTAGACCGGGCTCCATGCGCACCACCCTGACGGCCGTCCTGGCCCTGACCGCCACCCTGTCGCTTCTTCCGCCGCTGCTGGCGCCGCAGCCGGCCCTGGCGGCCGCCAAGACCGCGGCGGTCAAGGCGTCCGCGGCCAAAGGCGCCCCGGCCCTGACCGATCAGGACCGGGCCGACCTGAAGCAGGTTGAAGACTATCTCAACGGTATCACCTCGCTGAAGTCGGAGTTCCTGCAGGTGACCGATGACGGCAAGGCCACGCGCGGGACCTTCAGCCTGCTGCGGCCGGGGCGCATGCGCATCGATTACGAGCCGCCGGTGCGCAACTTCATCGTGGCCGATGGCAGTTTCGTCTATTTCTGGGATGCCGAGCTGAAGGAGCAGTCCAACGCCCCGATCGGCAGCACCCTTGCCGATTTCCTGCTGCGCCCGCAGATCGTTCTCTCCGGCGACGTGACGGTGACCGATATCACCCGCGACGGCGGCACGCTGGAGGTGACTCTGGTGCAGACCAAGGATCCCGGTCTGGGCCGTCTGACCCTGGTGTTCGAGCAGCATCCCTTCGCCCTGCGCAAATGGCGGGTGCTGGACGCGCAGGGGCTGACCACCCAGGTGGCGCTGATGAGCCCGGAATTCGGGGTCACGCTGGACCCCGGCCAGTTCTATTTCCGCGATCCCGGCCGCCGGCGCGAGCGGGACTGAGGGCGGTCGGGGCGTACCGGCATCAGGGTGAGCCAGGCAACGGCAGCTCCGTCGTCTCCTTGACGGCGGAGACGGCGATCATGCTGTTGATCTCGCGCACGCCGGGCAGCTTCGACAGCCGCTCGAAGAACAGCTTCTCATAGGCCTCGATGTCGCGGGTGACGATGCGGAGCAGGAAATCCACCTGCCCCATCAGCACGAAGCATTCCTGCACCTCGGGAATGCGGCGGATGGCCTCGCGGAAATCGTCCAGCGTGTCGCCGCTGTGCGCCTCCAGCTTGACATGGCTGAAGATCAGCACGTTCAGGCCCAGGGCCTTGCGGTCCAGCAGCGCCACCCGGCGCTTGATCACCCCGTCCTCCTCCAGCCGCTGGATGCGGCGCCAGCACGGGCTCTGCGACAGGCCCACCTTGTCCGCCACCTCCGCCGCGGTGGCAGCACCGTCCTTCTGCAGCTCGGCCAGGATGTGCCAGTCGATTCCGTCCAGAGGCTTCTGCATGGTTCATTCGTGGAAAATGGATGTTGCGCATTCAGCATGCAGGAAGTGAGCCTCAAAAAGCAACTTTGCAAAGAAATGCCCAGGCGTCCGGCGTAGTCTTCCACCCGTTGCCGCTGCCCGCGCCGCAGCCATCATCCGGGGGATAACACCATGCAGAACGCCGCCAACCACGCCACCCTGACCGTCTATACCGACGCCAGTTCCGGCACCCGCATCGCGCTGGCGGTGAAGCGGGCCGGGCCGTCGAGCGTGCCCTGGTCGCGGCTGGACGGCGCCAGCCTGGATCAGGCGGTGGATGGTGCTCTGCGCGCCGCCGAGCAATGGCCGGCCTTCGCCGTGGTGGTGCCCGGCCGCGACGAGTCCGACACGCTGCGCGCCCTGACCCGCTGCCTGCGCCGGGCCGAGATGGAGGGCTTCGTGCCCGGCCGTGAGCTGACGGTCGCCTCGGCGGTCCCGGCGGAGTGAGCATGATGGCCGCGCCTGCCCTGACCCCACCGCCGGCGGAGGCCCGCCCCACCGATCCCGACCGCACCGCCTGCTTTGCCATCGTGGCCGAGGCTGATCCGGGGGTGCTGCCGCGGCTGCTGGAGCATTTCGCCAAGCGCGGGCTGGTGCCCAGCTCGGTCCAGGCCCGCCTTGTCGAGGCGGAGGCGGAATTGCTGGTCGATGTGCAGGTCCGTACCCTGACCCGGGCCGAGAGCGACTATGTGGCCCGCTGCCTGCGTGCCATGCCGCTGGTGCGGCAGGTGCTGACCTCGGAGCGGCATCCGGCCCCGGCCATCCAGGCCATCTGCGCCTGAGCCGGGCGGCCCGGCCGGCGGCGGGGGTGTGGCTCCGGCAGCAGCGGGCTTGCCGGCCGGGCAGGCGGCTTTTAAAGCTGGGGCTTCCCCGATCAAGGATGCCGCCCCATGCCCGACCGCCGCCTGTGGGACATCACCCAGCCCATCCGCACCGGCATTCCGGTCTGGCCCGGCGATACCGCCTATCAGGAGCAGCGGACCTGGGCCATCGGCCCGGACTGTCCGGTCAATGTCAGCCGCCTGACCCTGTCCAGCCACACCGGCACCCATGCCGATGCGCCGCTGCATTACCAGTCCGGCGGTGCGGCCGCGGCGGGGCTGGACCTGTCGCGCTATATCGGCCCGGCCCTGCTGCTGCATCTGCCGCCGGGGCTGGCGGCGGTGGAGGCGGCGCATCTGCGGGGGCGGGTGCCGGCGGGGACGCAGCGGCTGCTGCTGCGCACCTATGCGCGCTTCCCCCATGAGGCCTGGGACCCCGGCTTCACGGCCATGACGGCCGCCGCCATCGACTGGCTGGCCGGGCAGGGGGTGGCGCTGATCGGTGTCGATGCGCCGTCGCTGGACCCGCAGGAAAGCAAGAGCCTGGAGGCCCACCATGCCGTGTGCCGGCACGGCATGGGCATCCTGGAAGGGCTGGTGCTGGACGGGGTGCCGGAGGGCTGGTACGAGCTGATCGCCCTGCCGCTGGCCCTGGCCACGGCCGACGCCGCCCCGGTGCGGGCGGTGCTGCGGGCCCTGTGACCGCCTGGACCCGCAGCACCGCGTCCGCGCTGTCCTGCCCCGTCCCCTGTCCTCGGCTCAGGCCGCCCGCCGCAGCGTCTGGATGAAGGCGGTGATGGCCGTGCCCAGATCGGCGGCCTGGGCCGCCAGCCCGTCGGCGGTGGCGCGCACCTGGGTCGAGGCGGCACCGGCGGATTCGGTGGCACGCGACACGTCCAGGATGGTCCGGCTGACCTGGGCCGTGCCGGTGGCGGCCTCCGCCACATTGCGGGCGATCTCGCGCGTGGCGGCGCCCTGTTCCTCCATGGCGGCGGCGATGGCGCTGGAAACCTGATCCACCTCGCGGATGGTGGCGGCGATGCGGTCGATGGCGCCGACACTGCGGCCGGCGCTGTCCTGCATGGCGGCGATCTGGGCGCGGATCTCCTCGGTGGCGCGGGCCGTCTGCACGGCCAGGGCCTTGACCTCCGACGCCACCACGGCGAAGCCTTTCCCCGCCTCGCCGGCACGGGCCGCCTCGATGGTGGCGTTGAGGGCCAGCAGGTTGGTCTGGGCCGCGATCTCCTGGATCAGGGCCACCACATCGCCGATGCGGGTGGCGCTGTCGGACAGGGTCGACATGGTCTCCCCGGTCTGGGCCGCCTCTTCCACGGCACGGCCGGCGATCTGGCTGGAGCGGGCCACCTGCTGGCTGACCTCGCCCACGGAGGCGGCCAGCTGCTCCGCCGCGGCGGCCACCGTCTGCACATTGGCCGAGGCCTGTTCGGCGGCACCGCTGACGGCCAGGGACTGGCGGCCGGCGGCATCGGTGGTGGTGGTCAGGGTGTTGGCGGCCTGGCGCATCTCCTCGGCGGCGCGGGCAAGATCCTCGGCCACGCGCTTGACGCTGGCCTCGAACGTGTCGGCCAGCCGGGCCTGTTCGGTCACCGGGGTCCAGGTCACCATGGGGCCGAGATAGGTGCCGGCGGCATCCATCACGGCGCTGACGCGCAGATCCAGAACCTCCTGGCCCAGATGGATGCGGCCGGTCCAGGGCAGGCGGGTCGGATCGCGGATGATGCGCATCATCTGTTCGGCATCCCGGTGGAACACGCCCACGGGCTGTCCGACCAATGCGTCTGCCGTACAGGGCAGGTGCTGTTGCATGGCCGTGAAGAAGTCGCGCGTGGTGCGGTTGGCGTAGCTGATGCGGAAATCATTGCGGGCGTCGGCCTGCATGACGCTGAGCGGCATGGTCTCCACCATCTGCTTCAGGCGGAACACATCGGCCACGGCGGCCTGCAGGGCGGTGGCGGCGCGCTGCATGCGCCCGACCTCGTCGCGGCGGCCGCTGTCGGCCACCCGGCCGGCGGTGTCGCCCGCCGCCAGCCGCTCCAGCAGGCCGGTCACCGCGCTGACCGGACGGCCGATCCAGCGCCGCCCGCCCCACCAGCCCAGCGATCCCAGCACCAGTGCGGCGATGACGCTGTAGAGCAGCGTCAGCTGCCGCAGCCGGGTGGCGCTGGCGGTGAAGATCTCCTTCTTGATCCCGGTATAGAGCACGCCGACCACTCTGCCCGAGGCGTCCTTGATCGGGTCGTAGGCGGTGAAGAAGGGCACTCCCAGGATCTCCGCCTCGCCGCGGTAGGGCCGGCCCTGGACCACGACGCTGTCATAGGCGGCGTTGCGGGCCAGCGTGGTGCCGACGGCCCGCTTGCCCTCGGGCGTCATCACGTTGGTGCTGATGCGGACGGCATCCTTCCCCTGCATGGCGAAGATGGTGGCGGTGCCGCCGACCAGCCGCTTCACCGTGTCCACCGGCTCGCTGAACCCGTCCAGGGCCACCTCGCCCACGGACAGTTTGCCGTCGCGCAGGCTGTAGCCGCTGCCGTAGCGGGACAGGACCTCCCAGGCCACGCGCATGTTCGAATCCTGGCGGTCATCGGCCAGTTCCTGGGAATAGCCGGACAGCAGCACGAAGTTGGTGGTCAGCAGGATGGCGGTCAGGATCGACAGGGACCCGATCACCAGCAGGGCGATACGGGTGGCGATCGACAGGGTCAGGCGCGGCACGGCGGGACTCCACTGAAATGCCGGAAGTCCGAAAATTCTAATCTGCCGCGGAGAAAATTTTTGCGACCAAATGTTTGTTGTTTTGGTGATGGCTAAGAATTTTCACGCATAGCTGATAATATTTTCCGTGTAATAGCGCTGCGATAACTGTCTTTGTAACAAAATTACCGGAATTGAGATCGATGTATACAGGGGTAATTTTCCGGTAATAGTACCTGATGCGATGTAAATTGTGGGTCTGGTCACGGAGATTCCCGTCATTCCGGCGGGGTGCCGGCGAATCGCCGCTTCCCCTCGTGCCGGCCCTCTGCCGTCGGCGCTCAGGTGACGGCGGCGCGCACCTGGAAGGCGGGCTGGCGGTAGCGCTCCTCGCGCATGACCCGGCCCAGCGCCTCGGCCGCGTCCCAGACGTCCCCATGGCGGAGATAGAGCGGCGTGAACCCGAAGCGCAGCACGTCGGGCGCACGGAAATCGCCGATGACCCCGTCGGCGATCAGGGCCTGGACGATGGCATAGCCGTCCCTGTGGGTCAGGCTGACCTGGCTGCCGCGGGCCGCACTGTCGCGCGGGCAGGCCAGACCGAACTGGCCGGGGCACAGCGCCTCCACCCGCTGCAGGAACAGATCGCCCAGGGCGCGGGATTTGGCCCGCACGGCCCGCATGTCGGCCTCGGCCATGATGGCGGCCCCTTCCTCCAGCGCCGCCAGTCCCAGGATGCCGGGCGTGCCGCAGAGCTGGCGGCCCATGCCGGCGGCCGGCTGGTAGGCATCGCTGAAGGCGAAGGGGGCGGCATGCCCCATCCAGCCGGACAGGGGCTGGCGCACGCTGTCCTGGTGCCGGCGGGCCGCATACAGGAAAGCCGGGGCGCCGGGACCGCCATTGAGGTACTTATAGCCGCAGCCCACGGCGAAATCGGCGCCGTCGCGTGACAGCTGCAGCGGCAGCGCGCCGGCGCTGTGCGACAGGTCCCACAGCGTCAGGGCGCCCACGGCATGGGCACGGGCCGTCAGGCCGGGCAGGTCGTGCAGGGCACCGGTCTTGTAATGCACCTGGGTCAGCAGCAGCAGCGCCACCTCGTCGGTCAGCGCGTCCGCCAGCCGGTCGCGTTCGGCCAGCCGCAGTTCCACCCGGCCGCCCAGCAGCTCGGCCAGCCCCTGCATGACATAGAGGTCGGTGGGGAAATTGCCGGGTTCCGACAGGATGATCCGGCGGCCGGGGCGCAGCCGCACGGCCGCGGCCGCCAGCTTGAACAGATTGACGGAGGTGCTGTCGGCGGCGATGACCTCATCGGCGTCGGCGCCGACGATGCGGGCGATCAGGGCGCCCACCCGGGCCGGCAGACCGATCCAGTCGGCGCTGTTCCAACTGCGGATGAGGTCGCGCCCCCATTCCTGCTCCACCACCTGGGCCAGCCGGGCCGTGGTGGCCTTCGGCAACACGCCCAGGGAATTGCCGTCGAGATAGATAACCCCGTCCGGCAGGGCGAAGCGGTCGCGGAATCCGGCCAGCGGATCGGCGGCATCCAGGGCTTCGGCATCGCGGCGGGTCAGGGCCATGGGGCATGCTCCTCGGGGCGGACGGAACCGGGGCGGGCGGCGCCGGATCGACCGGACCATATCGTTCGGCCGCACAGGATGCCATGGCGGCGGCCGGGATGCTGGCGTTGCGTCCTACCGTCAAGCAAAGCCGGCCATGTCGTGGCATGGCACCCAGGGCGCACAGCCGGCGGCAGGATTCGGCCCGGCGCGAAACGGCGATGGTCCCGCCGTCGAAAGATGCGGCATGCGTCCGCGGCATCTCCCCCGCCGGACGGGCCGATGGGGTGCCCGTGCGGGAAATGGCGGCTTGACGGCACGCCTTGCCTGTCCGACCGTCGCCGCAGACAGGGTGACGGGCGGGACGCCGGTCCTATCGGCCACCCGGTGCCGACCAGCGGGGATTTGTCTGATACTGTCCATTTCGATCGGGAAAGGTGGTCTTTCTCTCCGGATGATTGCCGTCGTGACGGCGGTGATATCCATCCACTCGACGGCACTCGCCGCCCAATGCCCGGGAAAGGAAGGGGACTATCCCATGGGCTGCACGGGGCCGCGTCTGCAGACATTCGGGGAAAAATCCAAACCGTCGCAGACGTCCAAGGATCGGGATGACCGGCAAGCCGACGACTGCAAGAGCAACGACGACTTCATCTCCCAGGCCAGGGAGCACAACGACCTGGTGCGGCAGGTGGGCAATGCCAAGAGTTGTCTGGCTGGCTATCCCGTCTACCGCGGTTATGTTAAGTCCCTTGCCGACCGCTACAACAAAAGCTATGGCCGTGTGACCAGGGCCAAATGTTCGCCCACGGCGATGAAGCGCTACCGGGATGAGGTGGCGGACATCACGGCCGACTGGCGCAAACTGCACGCCGATACGCTGACGACGCTGATGCAGGCTTCGACCGAAGGCTTCGCCAAGAAGGGCGAAAAGATCGGCAAGCGCCTCGGCGCCCTGGATTACGCTAGCGGGGACGCTCTCGTCACCAAGCTGATAACCGATGGCGCCGCGGCCGGGGCCACCGGGGGTGACACGATCGACACCAACCTGCCGCGGGACGTGGCCGGCCTTATGGGGGCGTATCATTCCACGGCTTTGCTGAACGCGCCGTGTCTGGACACCAAGTGATCTCCGCCCCTGGCGGGGGCTGGCGTCCGCCGTGCGGATCGCTCTGAAACCGGCCCGCTTTACGGGCGATACCGCCGGCCGGACGATGGTTCATCCCCCGCCCGTGTGCGGCACGGCGCGGCCATCCGGCGCCTGCACCCCTGGCCGCCGTGCCATGTCGCTGCCCGCGGCGGCCGGACCATATCGCCCGGCCGCACAGGATGCCATGGCGGCGGCCGCGCCGACGGGGTAATGCTGGAGACCGATCATTCGGGCGAAGCGGGGGGATGACCATGGGCAGCAGAACCGGGCGCATCGGGCGGCGCGTGGCCAAGGGGGCCGTCTATACGCTGGCCGGTGTCCTGGGGGTGGGGCTGGTGGCGGGGGCCGCCTTCACCCTGGTGCTGCTGCGCGGGGAGCCCCGGCTGGAGGGGGCGGTCACGACCGCCGGCCTGTCGGCCCCGGTGACCATCCTGCGCGATGTGGCCGGCGTGCCCACCCTGCGGGGGCAGAGCCGGGCCGATCTGGCCCGTGCCCTGGGCTTCCTGCATGGGCAGGAACGCTTCTTCCAGATGGATCTGATGCGCCGCTCCGCGGCCGGCGAGCTGTCGGACCTGGTGGGATCGGCGGCGCTGCCGCTGGACCGTGCCCGCCGGCTGCACCGCATGCGCGCCCGCTCCGCCGAGGCGGTCAAGGCCATGGACGCGCAGGAGCGTGCCCTGCTGGAGGCCTATGTTCAGGGCGTCAATGCCGGTCTGCGCGACCTGTCGGCCCGCCCCTTCGAATATGCCCTGCTGCTGCAGGCGCCCAGACCCTGGACGGCGGAGGACACGATCCTGGCCGTCTATGCCCTGTATTTCGATCTTCAGGATTCCAGCGGTGATCTGGAACGTGCCTTCGACCAGGCCGTGCGCCGCGTCGGGCCGGAGATGGCGGCGGCCCTGCTGCCGTCGGGCACCGCCTGGGACAGTGCCCTCGATGGTAGCCTGCTGCCGGAGCCGCCGCTGCCGGACCGGCTGCCCGGCCGCCAACCCGCCGCGCCGGCTGCGGGTGGGGCCGCAGGCAGCGCGGCGGAGCCGGCGCCGGTGAAGGGCAGCAACGCCTGGGCCGTGGGCGGCGCCCTGACCGACAGCGGGGCCGCCCTGGTGGCCAACGACATGCATCTGGGCCTGCCCGTGCCGGCCACCTGGTACCGGGCGCGGCTGATCCTGCATCCGGACGGGGCGGCGGCACCCACGCTGGACATCACCGGCGTCACCCTGCCGGGAACGCCGGCCGTGGTGGCCGGCAGCAACGGCCACATCGCCTGGGGCTTCACCAACAGCTATATCGACACCGGGGATCTGGTGGTGCTGGAGCCGGCGGACGGCGACCGCTACCGCACGCCGGACGGCCCCAAGGCCATCGAGCGGGTGGAGGAACGGCTCTGTCCCGCCTTCGCCGACTGCGAAACGCTGGTGGTGGAGAACACCATCTGGGGGCCGGTGGTCGGCACAGGCCCGGACGGGGCCAGGCTGGCCTATCGCTGGACGGCCCATGATACAGGCGCCGTCGATCTGGGCGGCTTCCTGGGGCTGGAACAGGCGGCCGATGTGCCGGCGGCGATCGCGGTCGCCCACCATGCCGGCATTCCGCAACAGAATCTCGTGGTGGGCGATGGCATGGGCAATGTGGCCTGGACCATCATCGGCCCGGTGCCGGCCCGCTTCGGCCATGATGGCCGCCGCCCCACCAGCTGGGCCGACGGCACGCGCGGCTGGCTAGGCATGCTGCCGGCCGACGAGGTGCCGGTCATCCTCAACCCCGATGACAACCGCATCTGGACCGCCAATACCCGCGTGGTCGGCGGGGCCGCCTTCGCCAAGCTGGGCAATGGCGGCTACGATCTGGGCGCCCGTGCCAAGGGCATCCAGGAAGCGCTCTATGCCCAGGACCGGTTCGCGCCGGAGGACATGCTGGATATCCAGCTGGAGGACCGGGCTCCCGTGCTGGAGTTCTGGCAACAGCTGCTTCTGGCCGTGCTGGCGCGGCAGGAGGAGGCGGGCACGGCGCCCGCCGGCTGGGTCGCGGCCGTGCAGGACTGGGGCGGGCGCGCCGCGGTGGATTCGGTCGGCTACCGTCTGGTGCGCGGCTTCCGCGCCGCGGTGTTGCAGACGCTGAGTTCCGCCTATCTCGGCGATCTGGGCCGCCGCCCGCGCACGGCCCAGATGGAGGGGGCGGCCCGCCACCTGCTGCAAAGCCGGCCGGCCGGGCTGGTGCCGCCGGGCCATGACAGCTGGGACGCCGTGCTGGACGCCGCGTTGGCCGGCCTGGCCGGCGATGTGCAGAAGGCGGCGGGCGGCGATCTCGAGGCCTTCAGCTGGGGCGCCCGCAACCAGGCCGGGGTCAGGCATCCGCTGGCCCGGCTGCTGCCGCCGGTGGGCTGGCTGACCGATCCGCCGGACGGGCCGGTGCCGGGCGACACGGTGCAGCCGCGGGCCCAGGCCCCCGGCTTCGGCGCCAGCGAGCGCTTCGCCGTCTCTCCCGGCCATGAGGAGGAAGGCTATTTCCACATGCCGGGCGGGCAGAGCGGCTATCCGCTGTCCCCCTATTACCTGGCCGGGCATGAGGACTGGGTCGAAGGGGTGCCGGCGCCGTTCCTGCCGGGGGTGCCTGTCTGGACCCTGCGGCTGGAGCCGGGGCGGTGACGGGTGGCGCGGAGGGGGCGCAAACGGGGGGCAGGGCTGTGACCCGCCGCCCCGGATGATCCATCGGCCCAGCGGGGAGCGCCATGCCGGTTTTCTTCACCGCCGACACCCATTTCGGCCATGCCGGGGCCATCGGCCGCTTCCGCCGGCCCTTCGCCGATGGGGCGGACATGGAGGCGGCGCTGGTGGCGCGCTGGAACGGGCGGGTGGGGCCGGCGGACGAGGTCTGGCACCTCGGCGACTTCGCCCTGCATCACGGGCCGGAGCGCATGGCGGCGATCCTGGCTTCGCTCAACGGGCGCAAGCATCTGCTGGCCGGCAACAATGACAGCGCCGCGACCAGGGCCCTTTCGGGCTGGGCCGATGTGCGGGACTATGCCGAACTGGTGGTGGACGACACCCGGCTGGTGCTGGGCCACTACGCCTTCCGCACCTGGAACGGCCTGTACAAGGGCGCCTGGAACCTGCACGGCCACAGCCACGGCCAGCTGAAGGGCCTGACCCGGCAGGTGGATGTCGGCGTCGATGTCTGGGATTTCCGCCCGGTGACCCTGGCGGAGATCAAAGCCCGGTTCGGCCGGCGGCTGAAGCCGGCGGACTGACGTCCGCCGTCAGAGCTTCTCCCCCCACAACAGGTAATTGACGTCCAGGTCGCGCGGGGCCAGGGCGAACCGGTCGCTGACCGGGTTGTAGGTCATGCCGCACAGGTCGCGCACGGCGATGCCGGCCCGGCGCAGCCCGCCCACCAGTTCCGACGGGCGCAGGAACTTCTTCCAGTCATGGGTGCCGCGGGGCAGCCAGCGCAGCACATATTCCGCGCCGATGATGGCCATGAGATAGGATTTGGTGGTGCGGTTCACCGTGGCCATGAACAGCAGCCCGCCCGGATTGAGCAGGTGCGACAGGGCCTGGAGGAACAGGTCCACATCGGCCACATGCTCCACGATCTCCAGCGCCACCACCACGTCGAAGCGCTCGCCGGCCGCGGCCAGATCCTCGGCCGGGATGCAGCGGTACTCGACGGGCACGCCGGCCCCGTCGGCATGGGTGGCGGCGGTCTTGACGTTGCGTTCGGAGGCGTCGATGCCCACCACCGTCGCCCCCATGCGGGCCAGCGGCTCGGCGATCAGGCCGCCGCCGCAGCCCACATCCAGGATGCGCAGGCCGGCCAGCGGCTGCAGCGCCTGCCCGTCCCGGCCCAGCCGGGCACAGAGGGTGTCGCGCAGATAGGCCAGGCGTACCGGGTTCAGCGTGTGCAGCGGACGGAACTTGCCCATGGGGTCCCACCATTCCGCGGCCATGGCGCTGAACCGGGCCACCTCGGCGGGATCGACGGTGGTGCGGGCGGCGGAAGACGGGGCGGCGGTCATGGTGAACGGTATCCGGATCAAGGGCGCCCGGCGTGCCGGGCATGGGTGCGGTGCAGGATAGCGGCCGCCCCCCTGGCTTGCGCGTCGGGGGGCGGCCAGAGTATGGATAGCCTGCTCTGCCCCGGCAAGCGAGGCTGAAACCGCGACATGCTGTGTCGCTTTGCGGCCTCCCGACGCAACTCTTGAACGGCCGCTTCGGCCTGGTGGATCTCGGCATGGCGCGTCTTGTCCTGAAATTCGGCGGCACGTCCGTTGGCGACACGGAGCGGATCAAGAACGTCGCCAGGAAAGTCAAACAGGAGGTCGATGCCGGTCATCAGGTGGCGGTGGTCGTCTCGGCCATGTCCGGCGTGACCAACCAGCTGGTGGAGTATTGCCGCTCCATCGCCAAGATCTATGACGCGCGCGAATATGATGCCGTCGTGGCCTCGGGCGAGCAGGTGACCTCCGGCCTGCTGGCCATCGCGCTGCAGGAACTGGGCGTTCCCGCCCGCTCCTGGCAGGGCTGGCAGATCCCCATCATCACCGACGATGTGCATGCCAAGGCCCGCATCGAGCGCATCGACACCACCGAGATCGTCCGGCGCATGGAAGAGAGCGGCGAGGTCGCCGTCTGCGCCGGCTTCCAGGGCGTGTCGCTGCGTAACCGCATCAGCACGCTGGGCCGTGGCGGGTCCGACACGTCGGCCGTGGCCCTGGCCGCGGCGCTGAAGGCCGACCGTTGCGACATCTATACCGATGTGGACGGCGTCTACACCACCGACCCGCGCATCGTGACCAAGGCCCGCAAGATCCCCCGCATCACCTATGAGGAGATGCTGGAGATGGCCTCGCTGGGCGCCAAGGTGCTGCAGACCCGCTCGGTGGAAATGGCGATGAAGCACCGCGTGCGGGTGCAGGTGCTGTCGACCTTCGAGCCTGCCCCCGGCAGCGACTACCCCGGAACCCTGGTTGTGGATGAGGACGAGATCGTGGAACAGGAACTGGTGAGCGGCATCGCCTACAGCCGGGACGAGGCGAAGATCACCCTGGTCGGCGTGGCCGACCATCCCGGCGTCGCCGCCCGCATCTTCGGTCCGCTGACCGACGCCGCCATCAATGTGGACATGATCGTCCAGAACGTGTCGGAGGACGGCAAGACCACCGACATGACCTTCACCGTCGGCAAGACCGACCTGGACCGCGCCGTGCAGGTGCTGGAGAAGGCCAAGGAGGAGCTGAATTTCCGCAAGCTCTCCTCCGACGCCAATGTGGTCAAGGTCAGCGTCATCGGCGTCGGCATGCGCAGCCATGCCGGCGTGGCCCAGCGCATGTTCAAGGCCCTGGCCGACCGCGGCATCAACATCCAGGTCATCTCCACCAGCGAGATCAAGGTCAGCGTGCTGATCGCCGAGGACTACACCGAGCTGGCGCTGCGCGCCCTGCACACGGCCTACGGGCTGGACAAGGCCTGATCGGATTGCGCCGCCGGCCCCCCATCCGGCGGCCGGCGGAGCTTTTGCGCCGGGGGCGGCGGGGCATGGCCGCCAGCCGTCCCCCGCCCTTGACCGGGCGCGGAGCCGGCGCTAGTGAACCCCGATTCCACCACGCCATTCCCGGCATGAAGAAAGATCCCGCCCGATGAACGCTCGCCAACGGCTCGACCACCTCTGGGCGCGCGGGCGCGACTATCTGGGCACCGACCTCGCCATCATGGGCGGGGCCATGACCTGGGTGTCGGATCACGGGCTGGTGGCCGCCATCTCCAATGGCGGCGGCTTCGGCGTCATCGCCTCCGGCTCCATGCCGCCGGACCTGCTGCGGGCGGAGATCCGGGCCACCCGCGCCCTGACGGCCAGGCCGTTCGGCGTCAACCTCATCACCCTGCATCCGCAGCTGGACCAGCTGGTCCAGGTCTGCCTGGAGGAGAAGGTCGGGCACATCGTCCTGGCCGGCGGCCTGCCGCCCGCCGCCGCCATCAAGGCCGGCCGTGACGGCGGCGCCAAGGTCATGTGCTTCGCCCCGACCCCGGTCATCGCCAAGAAGCTGATCCGCAGCGGCGCCGATGCCATCGTCATCGAGGGCAGCGAGGCCGGCGGCCATATCGGCCCGGTCTCCACCTCGGTGCTGGCCCAGGAGATCCTGCCGGAGATCCGCGACGTGCCGGTGTTCGTGGCCGGCGGCATCGGCCGCGGCGACGCCGTCATCTCCTATCTCGAGATGGGGGCGGCCGGCGTGCAGCTGGGCACCCGCTTCGTCTGCGCCAGCGAATGCCGCGCCCATCCGGCCTTCAAGCAGGCCTTCATCCGCGCCAGCGCCCGCGACGCCGTGGCGTCGGTGTCCATGGATGCGCGCTTCCCCGTGATCCCGGTGCGCGCCCTGCAGAACGAGGGCACCCGCCGCTTCATGGAGAAGCAGAAGGAAGTCATCTCCCGCTTCGACCGCGGCGAGCTGGACCAGAAGGCGGCCCAGCTGGAGATCGAGCATTACTGGGCCGGCGCCCTGCGCCGCGCCGTCATCGACGGCGATGTGGAGATGGGCTCGCTGATGGCTGGCCAGTCGGTGGGCATGGTCACGCGTGAACAGCCCTGCGCCGAGATCCTGGCCGAACTGGTGGAGCAGGCCGCGGCCGCGCTCGACCGCCGTCTGGCGGTACCGGTTCCGGGCTGAGGCCGGCCCGGCCTGGCGGGATGGTCGCAGGCCGCGGCCCGCTGCACTTCGTTCTCTTGCCCGGACCGCCTGCCATGGTAACGATGGGGGGACAGGTCCGGCGGCGTCCGGCGGCACGAGCACGGGTGACATGGCAGATCCGACCGAATCCCTGGAAGTTCAGCGTGCCCGTGACAGCGCCTTCGGCGCCCGGCGCCTGCTGGCGCGCCTGCGGGACATCATGGCCGGCAGCGGTTCGGCCCAGGACCGGCTGGACAAGATCGTCAAGACCATCGCCCACGAGATGGCGGCCGATGTCTGCTCCTGCTACGTCATGCGGGCGGGCGAGGTGCTGGAGCTGTTCGCCACCATCGGTCTGAACCCCGACGCCGTCCACAAGACCCGCATGCGGGTCAGCGAGGGCCTGATCGGCGACGTGGCCGCCCGTGCGCGGCCCATCGCCCTGGCCAATGCCCAGAGCCATCCCAATTTCGCCTACCGGCCGGAAACGGGGGAGGACCCGTTCCACGGCTTCCTGGCCGTGCCCATCCTGCGGGGCAGCCGGGTGCGGGGCGTGCTGGCCATCCAGCACACCGAACGCCGCGATTATGACGAGCAGGAGGTCGAGACCCTTCAGACCATCGCCATGATCGTGGCCGAGCTGGTGGCCACCGGCGAGCTGGTGGACAGCCGCGAACTGTCGGTGGCCAACGATCTGGTGCTGCTGCCGTCCCGGCTGGAGGGCATCAGCCTGCACCGCGGCGTCGGCATGGGTCCCGCCGTGCTGCACCGGCCGCAGCTGACCATCCGCCAGATGGTGGCCGACGATCCCGAGACGGAGCTGGCCCGGCTGAAGCTGGCGGTGGACGGCATGCACTCGGCCATCGACCAGCTGCTGATCGCCGTCGGCGAGATCGAGGGCGAACATGCCGAGATCATGCAGACCTACCGCATGGTCGCCGCCGACCGCGGCTGGCTGAACCGTATCCGCGAGGCCATCCGCAGCGGGCTGACGGCGGAGGCCGCGGTGCAGCGGGTGCAGAACGACAACCGCGCCCGGCTGCAGCAGGTGTCCGATCCCTATATCCGCGAACGGCAGCTGGACCTGGACGACATCACCAACCGGCTGTTGCAGCATCTGACCGGCCGCCCGGTCGATGCGGTGGGCGGCACGCTGCCCGACGAGTTCGTGCTGGTGGCCCGCAATCTGGGTCCGGCCGAGCTGCTGGACTATGACCGGCGCAAGCTGCGCGGCCTGGTGCTGGAGGAGGGGTCCTCCTACAGCCATGTCTCCATCGTCGCCCGGGCGCTGGACATCCCCGTGGTCGGCCAGTGCAGCGAGGTGCTGTCGCGGGTCGAGCCGCTGGATTTCCTCATCGTCGACGGTGACCACGGCCAGGTCTTCGTCCGCCCGGCCGAGGACATCCAGGACACCTTCGCCAAGTCGGTCCAGGCCCGCTACCGCCGCAAGCAGGCGGCGGCCGATCTGCGCGACCTGCCCTCGGCCACCCGCGACGGGGTGGCGGTGCAGCTGCTGCTGAACTGCGGCCTGCTGATGGATCTGCCGCATCTGCAGAGCACGGATGCGGAGGGGGTCGGCCTCTACCGCACCGAGATCCCGTTCATGGTGCGGCCCAGCTATCCCGACGTGGATGTGCAGCAGGAATCCTATGCCAAGGTGCTGGACGCGGCCGAGGGCAAGCCGGTGGTCTTCCGCACCCTGGATGTGGGCGGCGACAAGTCGCTGCCCTATTTCCCCGACCTGGACGAGGAGAATCCGGCCCTGGGCTGGCGGGCCATCCGCATCGGGCTGGACCGGCCGGCCATGCTGCGTAAGCAGCTGCGCGCCATGCTGCGGGCCGCCGCCGGGCGTCCGCTGCGGCTGATGTTCCCCATGATCGCCATCGTGCCCGAGTTTGACCAGGCCCGGCGTGTGCTGGACCTGGAGCTGGACCGGCTGGTCCGCGACGGGCTGCCGCCGCCCGCCACCCTGAAGGTGGGGGTGATGATGGAGGTGCCGTCGCTGCTGTTCCAGCTGGACGGGCTGCTGCCGCGCATCGACTTCATGTCCATCGGCAGCAACGACATGTTCCAGTACCTGTTCGCGGCCGACCGCGGCAACCCGGCCATGAACAACCGCTACGACCTGCTGTCGCCGGCCATGCTGACGGTGCTGCGCACCCTGGCCCGGCGTTGCGACGAGGCCGGGGTGGACCTGTCGCTGTGCGGGGAGATGGCCAGCCGCCCGCTGGACGCCATGGCCCTGCTGGGTGTCGGCCTGCGCCGCCTGTCGGTGTCGCCGCCGGCCTTCTTCGACATCAAGGCGATGGTGCGGTCGGTCGATGTGGGCGAACTGGCGCGCTACATGGACCATCTGCTGGTCCGGCACGACCGTTCGTTGCGGGAATGGCTGCGGGCCTATGCCCGCGACCATGGGATTCAGATCTGACCCCCTCTCGTAAGGGGAGGGATACCGCGGCGCGGTTGCGCCCGCCGCGCCGGGTTGCTAAGACAGCAGGCGACCATTGGGCCTGACCGCAGCCGATGCCACACCGGCAGCAGGCGCAACGGTCCCGGAGGATGAAGCGGCCCCGGAGGGTCGGCGGGGAACCATGGTCGATCAGAAACGCAGACAGTTCGACGTTATCGACGGCAGTGCCGGCACCATCGGCACCGCGCCGGGGCATGCCCCCGACGCCAGCCAGCCCACCGGCATCCAGCATGTGGGCGAACTGCTGCGCTTCCGCCGGCAGCAGCTGGGGCTGAACCTGACGGAGCTGGCCGGGCGGCTGCGCATCCGCGAATCCTATCTCCAGGCCATCGAGCAGGGGCGCTGGACCGAGCTGCCGGGACAGGCCTACGTCACCGGCTTCCTGCGCTCCTATGCCCAGGCCCTGGATCTGGACGCCACCCAGGTCCTGACCCGCTTCAAGCAGGATGCCGCCGGCGTGCCGCAGGCGGCGGAGCTGTATTTCCCCGAGCCGGTCACGGAAAGCCGGGTGCCCGGCGGGGCCGTGCTGCTGATCGCCGGTCTGCTGGGGGCCGTGGTCTATGGCGGCTGGTACGTCATGTCGTCGACCAACCGCAGCCTGTCCGACTTCGTGCCGCCGCTGCCGGACCGGCTGGCGGCGCTGATCTATGGCAATGGCAGCGCGCCGGAGCCGGCCCCGCCGCCCACGGCCGTGCTGCAACCCAACCAGGTGCAGGATCTGGTGGGCAGTTCGCAGCCGACGGCGCCGGAGATCGGGGTGGCGCAACCGCCCTCGCCGGCGCTGACCGGAACCGGGCCGGCGCCGGGCCTTCCTCCGGCCGGCGCTCCGCCGGCGCCGCGCCCACAGCCGGGTGCCCTGCCGGGCTCCGTCCAGCCGGGCGCCCAGCCCGGGGTCCTGGCTGGCGCCCAGCCCGGTGCCCCGACCGCGGCAGCGCCGCCGGCGGCCGAGCCGGACGAGGCGGAGGTGCCGCAGCTTCCCGATCTGGGGCAGGCGCCGCCGCCCGAGTCCGAGGAGGAGCAGGCCGCCGCACCGGAGGAGATCGCCCCGCCGCCCGCGCCGGCCACGCCGCCGACCGGCCGCGTCTTCGGCGTCAGCCAGGGCGAGGTGCGCGTGGTCGTGCGCGCCGTGGAGGATACCTGGATCGAGGTGCGCGACGCCAAGGGCACCACCTGGGCCGCCCGCAACCTGCGCCCCGGCGACGTCTTCCGCGCGCCCGACGCCGCCGGGCTGACCCTGCTGACCGGCAATGCCGCCGGCGTGGTCATCAGCCTGGACGGCCGGGATCTGCCGCCGCTGGGCGCCCGTGGTCAGGTGGTGCGCAACATCGCCCTGGCCCCCGACGCCCTGGCCGCCCGCGCCGCCCGCTGAGGCGGGCGGACCACCCGGGCACCGCCCCGTTTCCCGGCCGGCCGCATCTTTCCGCCGGCCGGGCCTTGATCCCGTCGCTTTTCGCCCGCACCTTTAGGCCCGTGCCGGCCCGCGCCCCGCGGGCCGCCCGTTCTGGAACCGGCTGTCCGATCATGTCCACCACCCATCGCGCCTATCGCCAGATCCTCCGCCGCAAGAGCCGCCAGATCATGGTCGGCCCGGTTCCGGTGGGCGGGGATGCGCCGATCACGGTGCAGACCATGACCAACACGGTGACCGCCGACGCCAGGGCCACCATCGAGCAGATCCGCCGGGCCGAGGAGGCGGGGGCCGACATCGTGCGCGTCTCCTGCCCCGACGCGGACTCCACCGTCGCGCTGAAGGAGATCGTGCGGGCGGCGCGGGTTCCCATCGTCGCCGACATCCATTTCCACTACCGCCGCGCGATCGAGGCGGCGGAGGCCGGCGCCGCCTGCCTGCGCATCAATCCCGGCAATATCGGCGATGCGTCGCGCGTGCGCGAGGTGGTGCAGGCGGCCAAGGACCATGGCTGCTCCATGCGCATCGGCGTCAATGCCGGCAGCCTGGAGAAGCACCTGCTGGAGAAGTATGGCGAGCCCTGCCCCGAGGCGCTGGTGGAAAGCGCGCTCGACCATGCCCGCATCCTGGAGGACCATGACTTCCGGGAGTTCAAGATCTCGGTCAAGGCCTCCGACGTGTTCCTGGCCGTGGCCGCCTATCAGGGGCTGGCCGAGGCCTGCGACTATCCCCTGCATATCGGCATCACCGAGGCCGGCGGCCTGCGCGCCGGCACGGTGAAGAGCAGCATCGGCCTGGGCATGCTGCTGTGGGGCGGCATCGGCGACACCATCCGCGTCTCCCTGTCCGCCGATCCGGTGGAGGAGGTGAAGGTGGGCTTCGAGATGCTGAAAAGCCTGGGCCTGCGCCGCCGCGGCGTCACCGTCATCTCCTGCCCCTCCTGCGCCCGCCAGCAGTTCGACGTCATCAGGACGGTGGAGGTGCTGGAGGAACGGCTGGCCCACATCACCACGCCCATGAGCGTGTCGGTCATCGGCTGCGTGGTCAACGGCCCCGGCGAGGCCACCATGACCGATATCGGCTTCACCGGCGGCGGCAAGGGTGTCCACCAGGTCTTCATCGGCGGCGTCCCCCACCACCGGCTGAAGGACGAGGCCATCGTCGACCATCTGGTCAAGCTGGTGGAACAGAAGGCCGCCGAGATCGAGGCGCAGAAGGCCAAGGACGCCGCCGTGGCGGCGGAGTAACCCTCCGTCCCCGCCGTAGGTCGGATCAGCGAAGCGTAATCCGACACCCCCACCCTGCGAGGCACCAGCCGTCACCCCGGCCCCCGAGCCGGGGTCCCCGGGATCGGCTGATGCAGATCACCGAAAGCCCCGTAGGTCGGGGTAAGGCGAAGCCGCACCCCGACACCCATCCCCCCCATCCTAACCCCACCCCCACCGTGGTCCGGGAACACGGATGAACACGGATCACAACGGATGAACACGGCACCCCCTCACCCCGCCGCCTCATCCCCCCGCCGCAGATACACCCCCACCCCACCCGCATCCGCTGTGAACACCACGTCGAGCACCTCGAACGCCGCCCGCAGGTCCCGCAAGGTTGCTGGACCTCTACCGCCGCGACACCGACGGCATGACGGACGACGAGTGCGACGCCTTCCTGGACCGCCGGCCGCCTGACCTGGCTCCTCACCCTACTCCCCGCCCAGACCCCGGCCCACACCTCCGCCAAACTCACCATCCTCTGCCACCGCCTCTGCCACGAACTGGACCCCGGCTGCGTCCCCATGCCGGTGACGGACTACCTGCTGGTGGAGAGTGTGCGGGGGGATGTGGAAGGAGTTCTCTCAAAATGATACGAATGGAGTAGGCGCGAGATTTTCGGGGTGTACGCGATGGTAGATCCATTCTTTAATGAACGCTCTGATCAAAGCGAGGTAAAGGCTGCAATAATCCATGATTATTTCTTTGCTTGGGCCAATGTTATTAAAGCAACAGCTAAACGGTTCCACAACAACAAAATTGCATATATAGATCTGTTTGCCGGACCTGGACGCTACAAGGATGGCGCGAAGTCGACCCCATTGCTTGTGCTCGAGCGTGTGGCAAACGATCCTGATCTTTCAAAGATGCTGGTATCTATTTTTAACGATGAGGAGCCGACGCATGCCGATAGCTTGCGCAATGAGGTTCAGAATATTAAAGGAGTAGAGAAACTCAGATTTAAGCCAGTCATAGAAAACGGCGATGCTGGCGGTTACATTGGCAAATGGATGCAGGAAACGAAACTTGTTCCAACATTCTCATTTATTGATCCATTTGGATATAGAGGTCTTTCTCTGGGATTAATTCAGGGCGCTATAAAGGATTGGGGTTGCGATTGTGTTTTTTTTCTTCAATTACAATCGCATAAATGCCGGTCTTCCCAATCAGGTAGTTGGCCATCATATGGATGCCTTGTTCGGAGCTGAAAGAGCAGAGAAACTTCGTGCTGCATTGCAGAACAAGACCCCAATACAAAGAGAGTCAATGATCCTTGAGCAAATCACGCTAGCTATAAAAGAGCTTGGCGGCAACTATGTTCTTCCTTTTCGCTTCAAAAATTCGCAAGGAACTCGAAGCTCTCACCATCTAGTTTTCGTATCCAAGCATGTTTTAGGCTATAAGATCATGAAGGAAATCATGGCAAGGCGCAGCTCTCGAGTAGAGGACGGTGTTGCATCATTTGAGTATTCGCCAGCTGATGAGAACTCGCCTCTGTTGCTGTCACTGTTGAGGCCGGTCGACGATCTTGCGAGAGATCTATCGATTAAGTTCTCCGGTCAGACACTCAGATTTTCCCAAATAGTGGATAGACATCATGTGAATACGCCTTATGTTGACAAAAACTACAGAGAAGCCCTGATCAGACTGGAGGCGGATGGCCGGATTAATGTCATAACAAACTCGCAAATATCCCGGAGAAACGGTACGTTTGGGGAGAGCGTTCTTATTTCATTCCTGTAGGATTGATGATCTATGGCTGACAGCAGCATCGAATGGACCGACAGCACCTGGAACCCGGTCGCCGGCTGCACGATCCTGTCGCCGGGTTGCACCAACTGTTATGCCATGCGCATGGCCCGGCGGCTGGAGGCCATGGGGCAGGAGAAATATGCCGGCACGACCCGGATTTCCGGCGGGCGGCCGAAATGGACGGGGACGCTGGTAATGGATCGGGCGGCGCTGGACATCCCGCGCCGCTGGTCCAAGGGTCGGATGATCTTCGTGAACTCCATGTCCGATCTGTTCCATGAGGACGTGCCGCTGGACTTCATTCAGGACGTGTTCACGGTGATGCGGGAGACACCGCAGCACACCTATCAGATCCTCACCAAGCGGGCGGAACGGCTGGAGGTGCTGGCCGCCGCCATCCGCTGGCCGCAGAATGTGTGGATGGGGGTCAGTGTCGAGTCCGAGGCGTATTGGTATCGGGTCGATCATCTGCGCCGCACCGGGGCTTTCGTGAAGTTCCTCAGCCTGGAACCGTTACTGGGGCCGTTGACGACGCTGGACCTGCACGGGATCGATTGGGTCATTGCCGGTGGGGAGAGTGGGCCTAATGCGCGGCCCATGGATCAGGCCTGGGTCCGCGGCATCCGCGACGCCTGCGTGGCCCAGCGCGTCGCCTTCCACTTCAAGCAATGGGGCGGCCGCAACAAGAAGGCCGCCGGCCGCATCCTGGACGACCGGACCTGGGATGAGTGGCCGACGCAGGCCAGGGTCCTGACTGCGGCGGAATAGGGTGATCCCCCGCTGATCCGCACGCCGCGCCCCGACCTTCCCGCGTGACCGCGGCCCTGGGATGCCCTATATCCAGCGGCCGGAGGATCGGGTGTCATGAGTGATTTCGAGCAACGCTTCGGGGAGCCGCTGGCCAAGGTGTCCCAGCGGTATGACGAGCTGCGCGACCTGATGGCCAGCGGCGGTCTGGCCGGCGACGCCTTCGTCAAGGCCAGCCAGGAATTCGCGGAGCTGGAGCCGGTGGCCGCCGCCATCGCCGAGATGCGCAAGGCCCGCGCCGACCGGGCCGAGCTGGAGGCCATGGCCGCCGGCGACGATGCCGACATGGCCGATCTGGCCCGGGCCGAGCTGGAGGAGGCCGACCGCCGCCTGCCCGATCTGGAACGGCGCATCCTGCTGGCGCTGCTGCCCAAGGACGAGGCCGACGAGAAGAACGCCATCCTGGAGGTGCGGGCCGGCACCGGCGGCGACGAGGCCGCCCTGTTCGCCGCCGCGCTGTTCGACATGTACAGGCGCTATGCCGCCCTCCAGGGCTGGCGCTTCGAGGTGATGGAGATCAGCGAGACCGGGCTTGGCGGCTACAAGGAGGCCATCGCCACCATCACCGGCCGCGGCGTGTTCCGCCGGCTGAAATACGAATCCGGCGTCCACCGGGTGCAGCGCGTGCCCGCCACCGAGACCCAGGGGCGCATCCACACCTCCGCCGCCACCGTGGCCGTGCTGCCCGAGGCGGAGGAGGTGGATGTGCAGATCGACGAGAAGGATCTGCGCATCGACGTGTTCCGCTCCTCCGGCCCCGGCGGCCAGTCGGTCAACACCACCGACAGCGCCGTGCGCATCACCCACCTGCCCACCGGGCTGGTGGTCAGCCAGCAGGACGAGAAGAGCCAGCACAAGAACAAGGCCAAGGCGCTGAAGGTGCTGCGCGCCCGCCTCTATGAACTGGAGCGCCAGCGCAAGGACGCCGCGCGCGCCGCCGACCGCAAGAGCCAGGTCGGCTCCGGCGACCGCTCCGAGCGCATCCGCACCTACAACTTCCCCCAGGGCCGCATCACCGACCACCGCATCAACCTGACGCTCTACGGCAAGATCGAGCGTTTCATGGCCGGCGAACTGGACGAGGTCATCGACGCCCTGATCGCCCAGGACGAGGCCGAGCGGCTGGCCGACCTGCAATAGGGCCGGCGGCCGCCGGTTTTTCGGGTTCCCTCAGGCGCCGGGCGCCGCCGTGCGGCGGCTTGGCTCGCGCGGGCATGGGCCCGCGGGCCGGCGGTCGCCGGCCTTGGTCCGGGTTCCCTCAGGCGCCGGGCGCCGTCACTCGTTGCGCAGCAGCGGCGCGGCCGGCTGGCCCAGGGCCCGCCAGGTGCCGACGAAGCCCAGCCCCAGCGTGATGGCGGTGCAGAGCAGGGCCGTGGTCAGCACGGCGCCGGGCAGGAAGGTCCATTCGAACTCCATGACCCGGGTCAGCACGGCCCAGGCCGTCAGCGTGCCCAGCGCGCCGGAAATGGCGGCGGTGATCAGGCCCAGCGCGCCATATTCCAGCAGGAAGGCGCGCAGCACCGTCATGCGCGTGGCCCCCAGCACCTTCAGCACCACCGAATCATAGACCCGGCGCTTGTGTCCGGCGGCGACGGCCCCGGCCAGCACCAGCGTGCCGGCCAGCAGCGTCACGCCGGCGGTGATGCGCACGGCCAGCCCGATATTGCCGAGGATGCCGTTGATGGTGTCCAGCGCATCCTTGACCCGCACGGCGGTGATGTTGGCGAAGTCGATGGCCACCTGCCGTTGCAGCCGCGCCTCGGCCTCGGGCGTGGCGCGCACCGTGGCCACATAGGTCTGGGGCGCCGCCTCCAGCACGCCGGGGGAGAAGACCAGCGTGAAGTTGATGGTCATGCTGCGGAAATCCAGATCCCGCACCAGCCCCACCTCGGCCTCGATGTCGCGGCCCAGGATGTTCACCGTCAGCCGGTCGCCGGGGCCGATGCCGAAGGCGTCGGCCACATCGCGGTAGATCGCCAGCTTCGGCGGCCCCTGGTAATCCTTGGGCCACCAGGCTCCGGCCGTGACCACGTCGCCGGCCGGCGGCTCGGCCTGATAGGTGATGCCGCGGTCGCCGTTCAGCACCCAGGCATGGTCGCGGTTGACCACGGCCTTCTCGGCCTCGGTGCCGTTGACGGCGACGATGCGGCCGCGCAGGTTCGGCACCATCTCCAGGCCGGAGGCGCCGGGAATAGCCTCCACCGTGCGGCGGAAGGCGTCGGCCTGGTCCTGCTGGATATCGACGAAGAAGAAGGCGGGCGCATTGCCGGGCAGGGTCTCCTGCACCTCGCGGCGGAAATTGCCCTCGATCAGGGCGATGGCCACCAGCACCGTCAGCCCCAGCCCCAGCGACAGCACCACGGCCCCGGTGGGATTGCCGGGCCGGTGCAGGTTGGCCAGGGCCAGCCGCAGCACCGGCAGGCGCGGCCGCCCCAGGCGGGCGGCCAGCCGGGTCACGGCCCAGCCGGCGGCCCAGAAGGCGGCCAGGGTGGCGGCGCTGCCCGCCACGAAGGCCAGGGCGAAGCCCTTCTCCTCCGCCGTGGCCACGGCCAGACCGGCCAGCCCCAGGCCGGAGGCCAGCATCAGCGCCAGATAGGCCGGACGCAGGCGCACGCGGGCCGGCAGGATGGCGTCGCGGAACAGGGCGGCGGCCGGCACCTCCCGCGCCCGGCTCAGGGGCCAGGCGGAAAAGGCCAGGGCCGTCAGCAGCCCGAACCCGGCGGCGATGGCCAGGGCGCCGGGATAGACGCCGATCTCGGCGGCGATGGGCAGCAGCCCGGCCAGGGCGCGGCCGGCCAGCAGCGGCACCAGCGCCCCGATGACCAGGCCGATGCCGATGCCGACCATGGCCAGGGCCAGGATCTGGGCCAGATAGGCCTCGAAGATCAGCCCGCCGCGGGCGCCCACGCATTTCAGCGTGGCGATGGTGGCCGTCTTGGTGTCGAGATAGCTGCGCACGGCATTGCCGACGCCGACCCCGCCCACCAGCAGGGCCGTCAGCCCCACCAGGGTCAGGAACAGGGTCAGCCGGTCGATGAAGCGGGCCAGCTGCGGGGCGGCGTCGCTATAGTCGCGCACCCGCCAGCCGGCATCGGGCCAGTCGGCCTTCAGGGCGTCGCGGAAGGCCGTGACATCGCTGCCGGGGGGCAGCTGCACCATATAATTCCAGGTCACCAGACTGCCGGGCTGCAACAGGCCGCTGGCCCGGAGCGCCGCGTCGGCCAGCATCAGCCGCGGACCCAGGGAGAAGCTGCCGCCGCCGGCCCGGTCGGGCTCGCGGGCGATGATGGCGCGCACCTGCAGCAGCAGATCGCCGACCTTGACGGCGTCGCCCACGGCCAGACCCAGCCGGTCGGCCAGCGTCTGCTCCACCACCGTGCCCCAGCGTCCGTCGCGCCGGGCCAGCGCCTGGTCCAGGGTGCCGGCGCCGCCGGTCAGCTCCAGCCGGCCATAGAGCGGATAGGCGTCATCGACGCTTTTCAGCTCCACCAGCGTGGCCCGGCCGGGATCGTCGGGGTCGCGGGCCATGGCCCGCATCTCCCCATGGGTGGTGACCCGCCCGCGCGCCTGCAGCCAGGACATCTGCTCCGGCGTCAGTTCCCGGTACAGCAGCCGCAGGGCGGCATCGCCGCCCAGGATGGCGCGGCCGTCATTGCGCAGCGCCTCCAGGATGCCGCTCGACACCGACTGGACCGAGGCGATGGCGCCGACCCCCAGGGCCAGACAGGCCAGGAAGATGCGGAAGCCGGTCAGCCCGCCGCGCAGTTCCCGCCGGGCGATGGTCAGGGCCAGCCGCAGCTGGGACAGGGGGCGGGCGGCGGCGTCGGACGGGATGGCGGTCAAGGATCGATCTCCAGAAACCGATACGGACCCGGAATGATACGCTCCGGACCTGGACTATTGCAGGCGGGGTCAGTCGGCCACGGCGCGGACGGCGCTGCGCCCGTCATCGACGATCAGCCCGTCCACCAGCCGCACCACGCGGTCGCACTGGCGGGCCAGTCCGGGATCGTGGGTGATCAGCAGGATGGTGGTGCCCAGCCGGTCGGCCATGCCGAACATCAGGTCGATGACCTTGCGGCCGGTGTCGCCGTCCAGATTGCCGGTGGGCTCGTCGGCCAGCAGCAGGGCCGGTTCCGGGGCGAAGGCGCGGGCCAGCGCCACACGCTGCTGCTCGCCCCCCGACAGCTGGCCGGGATAGTGGCCCAGGCGGTGGCCCAGCCCCACCGCCTCCAGCCCGGCGCGGGCACGGTCGAAGGCATCGGGCGCCCCGGCGAACTCCAGGGGAATCGCCACATTCTCCAGCGCCGTCATGGTCGGGATCAGGTGGAAGGCCTGGAAGACGATGCCCACCTCGTCGCGGCGGAAGCGCGCCATCTCGTCCTCGCCCAGGCTGGTCAGCTCGCGGCCCTTGACGCGGACACTGCCGGCGCTGGGCGGCTGCAACCCGCCCAGGATCATCATCATGGAGGATTTGCCGGACCCGGAGGGGCCGACCACGCCCACCTTCTCCCCCGCCCCCACATCCAGGCTGATGCCTTTCAGGATGTTGACGGGTCCGGCCTCACTCTCCAGCTTAAGGTGGACGTCCTTCAGAAGAACGACGGGATCGGCCGGAACCATGGGCTTCGCCATGACGAACTCTCGCACTGCGGAAAACTCCTGGCGATATGGCCCTGGGCCTGCGCTTTTCAACCGAATCGCGTCTCTGGTCCTGGCCATGGCGGCGTTTCTGGCCCTGTCGCTGCCGGGACCCGTCCTGGCGCAGGGCGCTGCCGGCGCCCCGGCGGACCGGCCGCTGACCATCGTCACCCTGGGCGACAGCCTGTCGGCCGGCTACAAGCTCCCGCGGGAGGCGGCCTTCACCAGCCAGCTGGAGGCGGCGCTGAAGGCCAGGGGCTATGATGTGCGCGTGCCCAACACCGGCGTGTCCGGCGAAACCACGGCCGGCGGCCTGTCGCGGCTGGACTGGCTGCTGGCCGACAAGCCCGACATGGTCATCGTCGAGCTGGGGGCCAATGACGGGCTGCGCGGCATCGACCCCGCGGCCACCCGCGCCAATCTCGACCGCATCCTGACCAGGCTGAAGGAAAAGGGGGTGGCCGTGCTGCTGGCCGGCATGCTGGCCCCGCGCAATCTGGGGCCGGAATATGCGCGGGCCTTCGACGCCCTCTATCCCGATCTGGCCAAGGCCCATGGCGTGGCCTTCCATCCCTTCTTCCTGGAGGGGGTGGCCATGGACCCGGCCCTGAACCAGGAGGACGGCATGCACCCCACCGCGGAGGGCGTGGCGGTCATCGTCCGCAACATCCTGCCCGGCGTCATCGCCGTGCTGGACGGTCTCAAGGCGGGCTGAGGGCGATCATGGCAGACAGCATGGGTGCCAGCACAGGGCAGCCCCGTTTCGCCGCCGCCCTGGCCGGGGGGGCCGACTGGGCCGAGGCCGCCAAGGCCTGCCTGGACCGGCTGCCACGGCTGGCCGGCGCCACCCAGGGCTTCCTCTATGTCAGCGACGCCCTGGCCGACCAGCTGGGCAGCATCGTCACGCTGTTCCGCGGTGTCAGCGGGGTGGAGCACTGGGTCGGGACGGTGGGCATGGGCGTCTGCGCCATCGCCGGCGGCGAGGCCCGGACCCTGGGCGGGGGGCCGGCGGTGGCGGCGCTGATCGGCCGTTTCCCCGCCGGTGCGCTGCGGCTGCTGCCCTCGATGACGGATGGTCTGGATGCGCTGGACGAGGCGGCCACCTGGCTGGCCCTGCACCGGCCGACCCTGGCCCTGGTCCATGGCAATCCGAACAACGGCAAGCTGATGGATCTGGTGCAGGGGGTGGCGCAGCGGACCGGGGCCTATGTCGTGGGCGGGCTGACGGCCGGCCGCGGCGAGCCGGCGCAGGTGGCCGGGCGGGCCGTCAGCACCGGGGGCCTGTCCGGCCTGCTGGTCGGGGCCGAGGTGGAGGTGGCCACGGCCCTGACCCAGGGCTGCCGGCCGCTGGGGCCGGCGCATACGGTGACCGCCGCCGACCGCGCCGTCATCATGGAGCTGGACGGGCGGCCGGCGCTGGATGTGTTCCGCGCGGAGATCGGGCCGGACCTGGCGGCCGACCTGCGCCGGGTGGCCGGGCCGGTGACGGCGGCGCTGCCGGTGCGTGGCAGCGACACCGGCGAGTATCTGGTGCGCGACCTCATGGCCATCGATCCCGTCCGCGGCTGGATCGCCATCGCCGAGGGGGCAGAGGTGGGGGACACGCTGCTGTTCTGCCGCCGCGACCGGGATGCCGCCGCCGCCGACATGGACCGCATGCTGGCATCGCTGAAGCGCCGGCTGGGCGGACGCACCCCGGCCGGCGCCCTGTACCTGTCCTGTATCGCCCGCGGTCCCGACAGCGCGGGGCTGCTGCCGGACGAGGTCGAGCGCATCGCCCGGGTGCTGGGCGATGTACCCCTAGCGGGATTCTATGCCGCCGGCGAGCTGTCGAACGGGCGCCTGCACAGTTACAGCGGCGTGCTGACCCTGTTCCTGTGATCGGACAGTGAGAATGGCGTTGCGGCCCCCTCTCTGCCGAAGCAGGCCGGCATCGGGGACCCCAAGCAGGCTGTCGGGGTTATGCCCGGCCGTTTACGGGTTTTCTTTGCTGTCGACTGTGCCGTTGCCTTGCAGACCGACCGGCCCTGTACCGGCGACCTTCGCACCGCCGCAGCTTTTATCCAGGCGTGTGCCTGTGGCCCCGCAGTTTTTGTTGCGGTAAGCGGCATCGCTGGAGGCGACCTTGGCACCATCTCCCTTCGGCGTCGGATTTCCGGCGCAGGCCGCCAGCAGAACAAGCGAGGACAGCAGTATGGCGTGGAGCAACGGCTTGGTCATGCACAGGCCTTTCATTGTAATGGAGAGGGGGGATGAAGGGACAGAGGGCTGTCGGCCGGCTTCATGCGAGACGCCTCCGCTTCCCAGGGTTGTTGACGGAAAGACCATGCCATCCTTCCGTGCCGGCGGATAGTCCTTGCGGCAATAGATCGGAATGGGGCAGGGGCAGCCGATAAGACCCAATCCCTGTGACCAGGGAATGGCCCCATCCTCTCCCTCTCGCCAGCAGCGGCAACCTTGGAGACGTGCCCATGATCCGCCTGTTCGTCGGTCTTGCCCTGCCCGAGGAGGTGCGCCTGCGTCTGGCCCGGCTGGGCGGCGGCGTGCCCGGTGCCCGCTGGGCCCCGGCCGCCAATTTCCACATCACCCTGCGCTTCATCGGCGAGGTGGATGAGGGCCTGGCCCAGGATATCGACATGGCGCTGGAGACGGTGGCGTCCCCGCCGTTCCCGCTGGCGCTGTCGGGGCTGGGCAGCTTCGGCAAGGGTCACCGCACCCATACGCTGTGGGCCGGGGTGGAGCGCAACGAGGCGCTGCACCATCTGCGCGACCGGGTGGAATCGGCGCTGGTCCGCGCCGGCCTGCCGGCGGAGGAGCGCAAATTCAGCCCGCACGTCACCCTGGCCCGGCTGGGCGATGCCAAGGCCGACAAGCTGGCCCGCTTCCTGGAGGAGCAGGGCCTCTACCATGACGGGCCGATCCTGGTGGACCGCTTCGTGCTGTTCGAAAGCGTGCTGGGCAAGGGCGGCCCCGTCTATCACGCCCTGCGCACCTATCTGCTGGGGGCGCGGCGCTGGGCGGACGCCGGGGACGAGCCGGACGCGGATGCGGACCAGGGCGCCGACGGGGAAGAGCGCGGCGCCTGATCGCCCTCCTGTCCGTCGCGGCCGGCCCCGGTTCAGGACCCGGCCGGCCGGTCCGATGGCCGGCCGGCCGGGGGCAGGCGCCGTGCCGCCGCCTGCCGCAGCCAGTCATGGCCGCTGACCAGCAGGATGCCCCCCAGCACCAGCAGCGCTCCGGCCAGGAAGCTGGGGTCCAGCGCCTCGCCCAGCAGCCAGACGCCGAAGCCGATACCGAACAGCGGCGTCATGAAGGACAGCACCCCCAGGCGCGAAGCCAGATAGGTGCGCAGCAGCGAGAACCAGGCCAGGAAGCTGAGGAACGACACCACCAGCGCCTGGAAGGCCAGGCTGGCGACGGAAACGGTGGTGAACCGCACCGCCGTCTGATCCAGCAGCACCGCCGCCAGCGACAGCACGGCACAGGCTCCCAGCAGCTGGTACAGCAGGGTCATGGTGGCCGGGGCGCGGGACAGGCTGGAGAAGCGGATGACCAGGGTGGTGGCGCCCCAGGCCAGCCCGCCGGCCAGCCCCAGCAGGTCGCCGATCCAGGCCGTGGACTGGCCTCCCCCGTTGAGACCCGGGGCGGGGCCGCCGCGGCCCAGGAAGGAAAGGGCGACCCCGGCGAAGGCCAGCCCGACGCCGGCCCATTGCAGCGGCCGCAGCCGTTCCGCCGGCAGCTTCAGATGCAGGCCCAGCGCGGCGAAGATCGGCGCGGTGTAGAGGAAGATCGCCATGTGGGCGGCGCTGGTGTGGCGCAGCCCCTCGCCCACGAACAGATATTCCAGGGCGAAGAGCAGCCCGACCAGCAGGCCGGGGACCCAGGTGCCGTCGCGGAAGGGCAGGCGTTCGCGCCGCGCCAGCATCAGCAGCGCGACCAGCAGGGCGGCGATGCCGGAACGGGCGGCCACCTGCACGATGGGGGCGATGTCGCCACCGGCCGCCTTCAGTGCCACCTGCTGCATGCCCCAGATGGCGCAGAGCACCAGCATCAGTCCGGCGGCACGGCCGTCAATGTCCTTACGCGTATCCATGAAATCCCATCCAAGCGGGTCCGGCCGCCCTTGGGCCGCCGGGCACCCCATCTCCGCAAGCGGCCGTGTCAGCCGCGCAGGCTGGCGGCCAGCACCGCGGCCACGTCGGCCACATCCACGTCGGCCGAGCGGAAGGCCCGGCCGATGCCGCGGGCCAGGATGAAGGTG
The DNA here is from genome assembly GCF_003336875.1 of Oleisolibacter albus. Classification (GTDB taxonomy): domain Bacteria; phylum Pseudomonadota; class Alphaproteobacteria; order Azospirillales; family Azospirillaceae; genus Niveispirillum; species Niveispirillum album. The sequence continues at coordinate 301,055 of NZ_QGNJ01000002.1, forward strand.
ACGCGGCCCTGGCGCACCTTCTTGTCCTTGGCCATGTGCGCCAGCAGCGCTTCGGCGGTCCAGCCGCCCCGGCCCGGATGGGCGGCGCTGGTGGGCAGGCCGACGGCGGCCAGATGGGACCGCAGCCGCTCGGCATCGGCGGCCGGGCACAGGCCCATGCGCACGGACAGGTCGAAGGCCATGACCATGCCGATGGCCACGGCCTCCCCATGCAGCACGGCGCCGCCATAGCCGGCCTCGGCCTCCAGCGCGTGGCCGAAGGTGTGGCCCAGGTTCAGCAGTTCGCGCAGGCCGCTTTCCGTCTCGTCCTTGGCGACGATGGCGGCCTTGGCCTCGCAGGAGACGCGGATGGCCTCGGCGCGGGCGGCGGCGTCGCCGGCGATCAGGGCGGGGCCGTTGGCTTCCAGCCAGTCGAAGAAGCCGGGATTGTCGATCAGCCCGTATTTCACCACCTCGGCATAGCCGGCCAGCACCTCGCGCCGGGGCAGGGTGTCCAGGGTCCGGGTGTCGGCCAGCACCAGACGCGGCTGGTGGAAGGCGCCGATCAGGTTCTTGCCATGGGCACTGTTGACACCGGTCTTGCCGCCGACCGAGCTGTCCACCTGGCTCAGCAGCGTGGTCGGCACCTGCACGAAGTCGATTCCGCGCAAGGCGATGGCAGCGGCGAAGCCGCCCAGATCGCCCACCACGCCGCCGCCCAGCGCCACCAGCACCGTGCGCCGCTCCAGCCCGCGGGCCAGCAGCGCATCCATGACCGCGGCCAGCCGGCCCATCTCCTTGGAGGCTTCGCCCGCCGGCACCACCACCGGCTCCAGCACCGGGGCACCGCTGGCGGTCAGCGATGTCATCAGGGCCGGCAGATGCAGGTCGGCCACGGTCGCGTCGGTCAGCACCACCAGCGGCCGTCCGGGCAGACGCTCGGCGATGGCCTGTCCGGCCCCGGCGATCAGGTCCGGCCCGATCAGGATGTCATAGCCGCGGCGGCCCAGATCGACCCGCACCGTCGCGGCGGCGGGTCCGGCCGTCGGGGGAAGGCCCGTCAGGGGGGCGGCGGCCGGAGGAACGGCGGTCGGGATGCTCATGGCGGCCTCGGCAGCAGGGAACGGGAGCAGACTCTAGGCAGAGTCCGGGCGGGGGGGAACCGCCGTCTCCGCAACCGGTCCCTGCGCCGTCGGCGCGGTGGTCTGATACGCCGTCGGCGTTCCGTGCTCCGCATCGCCCTGCTGCACGGCCACCCAATCCTGCACGGCGCGCAGCACCCGCTCGGTGGTGGCGTCGGGGGGGATGTCGTCGCTGTCCACGGTCAGGTCGGCCTCGGCATAGACGGGATAGCGCAGGGCCATCAGCCGCCCCAGGATCTCCCGCGGGTCGCCCTGGCGCAGCAGCGGGCGGTGGTCGCGCTTGGCGGTGCGGGCCACCAGCACGTCCAGCTCGGCCCGCAGCCACACCGACAGGCCCTTGTCCCGGATCAGGGCGCGGGTGGCCGGGTCCATGAAGGCGCCGCCGCCGGTGGACAGCACCTGCACCGGGCCGTCCAGCAGCCGGGCGATGACCCGCCGTTCCCCGTCGCGGAAGCCGGCCTCGCCGAAACGGTCGAAGATTTCCTGCACGCTGCAGCCGGCCGCGCTCTCGATGGCCTGGTCGGCATCGACGAAGGGCAGGTGCAGGCGCGCGGCCAGACGCTTGCCGATGCTGGTCTTGCCGGCGCCCATGAGGCCGATCAGCACCACCGTGCGGGGCGGCTTCAGCAGTAGGCGTGGCGGGTTGGCCTGCGGTCCGACCATGGTCTGGTCCCCCGAAGGTCTTAACCGCGGCCGGGGGCGGCGTTGCCAGCCCCCAGGTCGGACGCTACAGTGCAGAACGGTGCGGACAGCATGACCCGTCCATAGCATGGGCGGCCGTGAATGTTACAGTCCCATCATCATTCCGGTCCGGGTCCTTTGCGCGCTGGGGGCCCGGGCACCGATTCGAGCGCGGTTCCGGTCCGTCTATGAGCAAGCTTGTCCAGATCCTCCTGCTGCTGGTGCTGATCCTGGTGGTCGGCAGCGTCGCCTTCCTGGCGACCTGGGACATGCCGGCGCCATCGGCCCCGGTGGAGCGGGTGATTCCCAATGACCGTTTCGGCTGATCGCCGTCTGCGCCATGGCCTGATTCCGCTGGTCCTGCTGCTGGCCGGGACGGCGCCCGCCGCGCTGGCCCAGGGCAGCAATGCCCCGATCCCGCTGGTGCCGCCCTCGCTGGGCGGCCCGGCCCCGGATGCGGCGGCGCCCCGGGACCCACAGGGGCCGGCCCCCATGACGGCACCGGCGCCTTTGGGGCCGGAGACGGCGACGACCCCGGCGTCCCCGGCGATGGGCGCGCCGGCGGCCGATCGGCGTGTGCCGTCGGGCCTGGAGGTGGAGGAGCTGCGTCCGGTCAGCCAGGAAGCGGCCGGGACGCTGGGGCCGGACAATGGCGGCCTGTCCGCCGATCTCTGGGGGGCCACCCCGCGGCCCGAGGTGGAGCGCCTGCTGGCAGACCTGCCGGCGCGTCTGGCCTCGCCTGCCCTGCGCGCGGCGGCCCGCCGCCTGCTGCTGACCGCGGGCACGCTGCCGGCGGGGGAGGGGACACGCAATCTCGCCGCCCTGCGGCTGCAGAAGCTGGCGGGGCTGGGCGATGTGGCCGGCACCGCGGCCATGCTGGACGTGGCGCCGGACGCGCTGGAGGATGAGGAGGCGGCAGCCGCCTGGATGGCCCTGACCTATCTGGCCGGGGACAGCGCCGCCGCCTGCGGCCGCGTGGGCGAGCTACTGGGCCGCTTCAACCACGCCATCTGGCAGAAATACCAGATCGTCTGCCAGGTGCAGGCCGGCGATGCCGATACCGCCCTGCTGGGCATCGACATGCTGCGCGAGCTGGGCGACAAGGACGACACCTTCTTCCGTCTGGCGGAGATCGCCGCCAGCGGCCAGAAACCGCCGGTCAAGGGTCTCAGCGAGCCGACACCGCCGCAGCTGGCCCTGATCCTGGCCTCGGGCCGGCCGCTGCCGGCGGATCTCAAGCCCCTGGGGCCGGCGGAAGCCGCCGCCATCGCCCGCACTGCCGCGGTGCCGGCGGCCCAGCGTGCCGCCGCCGCCGAGCGGGCCCTGCGTCTGGGCAGCCTGGAGACGGCGGGGCTGCAGACCCTGCTGGAGGGGCTGGAGCCCGGCGACGCCCGCACCCTGCCTGCCGCGGCGCGCAAGCCCACGCCGCTGATCCGGCTGCAGCTGCTGAAGGCGGCGCTGGCCGAACCCTCGCCCAGCCTCAAGGGCGGGCTGGTCAAGGCCGCGGTGCAGGCAGCGGACCCGGCCCTGCTGGCCGGGGCCTACGGGTCCCTGCTGGCGGAGGAGGTGCGATCCCTGCCGGTCAATGTGGGGTATGCCGTCATCGCTCCCCATGCCGCGCGGCTGCTGCTGCTGCAGGACCGGCTGGCCGAGGCCCAGCCCTGGATCGAGCTGGCCCGGGCCGATGCCCGCGCCGGCAAGGATGAGGGGGCCTGGGGCCGGCTGTGGCCGCTGGCCGCGGCTTACGGGCTGGTGCAGGAACGCGAGGTGGACCAGGGCGCCTGGGTCGCCGGGCTGGCCAGTGGCGGCGGCGATGCCGCCGCCGCCCGCGACAAGGCCGACGGCGTGCTGCTGGTGCTGTCCGCCCTGACCGGCACGGCGCTGCCCGATGCGGCCATCGATGCCGGACCGAAGCCCCAAGGGGTGGGCGTGGCCGAGGCGCTGTCGATCCTGGCCACCAGCGGCGGCGATGGCGGGCCGGCCCAGGCCAGTCCGCTGGATGTGCAGGCCGCCGTGGCCGCGCTGAAGGCCGCCGGGCTGGAGGATGTGGCCCGCCGCGTGGCGGTGGAAGCCATGGCGGGGCGTCTGGGCGCATGAGCACGGCTGCTCCGCCGGCCGGTGCGGCGGCCAAGGCCCGCCCGGGCCGGCCGAAGAAGCCGGCCCCGCCGCTGCCGCCGCATGTGGATGCGCTGCTGGACATGCTGGTGGCCGAGCGCGGGGCGGCGGCCAATACCCGCGACGCCTACCGCCGCGACCTGACCGATGCCGACGGCTTTCTGCGCCAGCGCTGCGCCACCGGGCTGGACCGCGCCTCCAGCGAGGATCTGCGGGCCTATCTCGCCCATCTCGGCGACGGGCGGATCAAGGAGAAGGCGTCGGTGCGCACCGTGGCCCGCCGCCTGTCGGCCCTGCGCCAATATTACAAGTTCCTGGTGTCGGAGGGGCTGCGGGCGGAGGACCCGTCCTCGGTGCTGGACACGCCGAAGCAGGGGCGGCCGCTGCCGAAGATCCTCAGCGAGGACGATGTCGGGCTGATGCTGGCCGGCGCCGCCCGCCGCGGCGGGCCGGAGGGGCGGCGGCTGGCGGCGTTGCTGGAGATCCTCTACGCCTCGGGTCTGCGCGTGTCGGAACTGGTGGGGCTGAGCGCCAGCGCCCTCAGCCGCGACGGCCGCGCCCTGCTGGTGCGGGGCAAGGGCGGCAAGGAGCGGCTGGTGCCGCTGTCGCTGCCGGCCCGCGACGCCCTGGCCGCCTATCTGCCGGACCGGGCCTATTTCATGGTGCGCGGGCGCGAGGCCAAACAGCAGGCCTTCCTGTTTCCGTCCCGCAGCGCCGCCGGGGTGCTGACCCGGCGCCGGCTGGGGCAATTGCTGAAGGAGCTGGCGCTGGAGGTGGGGCTGGACCCGGCCAAGGTCAGCCCGCATGTGCTGCGGCACTGCTTCGCCACCCACCTGCTGGACCATGGCGCCGATCTGCGCAGCGTGCAGAAGATGCTGGGCCACGCCGATATCGGCACCACCCAGATCTATACCCATGTGGTGGGCGAGCGGCTGAAAAGCACGGTGGAAACCCACCACCCCCTGGCGCGCAAGCGCTAGGGCACGCGCACGCGGCCGGGCAGGGGGCGGCGGTCCGCCTCATCCCGGCGTCCGCGGGTCCAGCGGGGTGAACAGGGCGCGGACCCCGGCCAGCACGCAGACCAGCACCACCGCGGCGATGAGGCCGCCCAGCGGCTTCAGCAGGGCCAGGGTGCAGGCCCCCAGCCAGGCCAGCGACAGGAACATCTCGCCCAGCCCCAGGGTGACGGAGCCCTTGCGCCGCTGGGCGAAATCCTTGCGTTTGCCCGGCTTGGCGTACCAGAGCGACAGCAGCGACGCCGACAGCCCGGCCAGCCCGGCATAGGCCAGCAGGATCAGCGCCACGCGGGGGCTGTGGGGCAGCACGCACACGGGCACCAGCAGCAGCGGCGCGAAGGCGGGGATCAGCGCCGCCTCGATCTTGGCCCAGCGCACGGTGGCGGCGGAGACGGGCAGTGTGCCCACCAGCTCCGGCGCGTCCTCCGCCGACAGGGTCAGCCAGAGCAGGCTGCCGGCCAGCAGCGGCACCAGCAGCACAAGGCCCGTCCAGGCCAGCGACAATGTCCCGTCGGTGCCGGGGATGGGTTTGGTGAACAGGACGATGGAGAGCGGCACCAGCATGCCGAGATTCTGCAGCAGCTGCTGCGCCAGCATGGACGGGTCCCGGCGCATCAGCCGCCATTCCTTGATCCGCAGGCTGGCCCGGGGGCCGCGCGGGCGCAGGCGGCTGCTGCCCTGGCCCGAGCGGCGCCGCGGCGTGGCCGGGACGGCGGCGGCCCCGGCCAGGGTGCGGACGAAGGCGGGGGCCAGCCCCCAGGCGATCAGGACGAACAGGGCCAGCGCCAGCAGCGGCACCAGCAGCACCGGTGCCGACTGGCCGGTCAGCACCTGCCCCAGGGCCGCCAGCAGCGGCTTGGCGCCGGCCAGCCTGTCGAGCAGGGCCGTCAGCCAGTCCGGCAGCGCCTTGGTCTGCTGCATCAGGCTGGGGATCTGTCCGGCCAGCACCACCAGGAATCCCAGCAGCCCGGCCAGGATCTGGCCGGCCAGCTTGGTGCGGCGGGGGCCGATCAGGCGGAACAGCCCCAGCGCCAGCGCCAGGCCGATGGCCGTGGCCAGCAGGGCCAGGGCCGGCACCGTGACATAGGCCAGCAGCCAGCGGGCGCTGACCATCACCGCCAGGCTGTTGACCATGGGCAGCAGGAAGACGCTCATGCCCAGCACCACGGTGACGGCGATGCCCAGGGCACGCACCAGCATCAGCCGCTGCGGCGGCAACGGGCTGGACAGCAGCAGATCCAGGTCGCCGCGGGTATAGAAGGCGTCCACCGCCGTGGCCAGGGCCGTGGCCACCATCACGCCCAGGGCCAGCAGCCCGCTGCCGCCCAGGACCGGCGCCCAGTCCAGCAGCCCCTTGTCTGCCGCCGTGCGCAGGCCCAGCGCCAGCAGCACGCCGACGCCGTGGAACACCACCAGGATGAATCCCAGCAGGGCCAGGGCCAGCTTGGGCTTGTCGCTGCGGCGGTTGAACAGCCGCAGCTCGTGCCACAGCAGCCAGGGGATGCCGCCGGGCCGCAGCCGGGCCATGGCGCCGCGGCGGCGGGCCGGGGCGGGGATGTCGGAGAGAAGGGCGGTCCCGCTGCTCATGCCATGGCTCCGGCCGGCGTCTCGGGCTTCTCCAGCGTCAGGGCCAGGAACACCTCCTCCAGCGTGCCGCCCTCGCGGCCGGCGCGGCCGCGCAGCTCGGCCAGGGTACCCTCGGCGGCGATCCGGCCGCGCTGGATGATGCCGATGCGGTCCACCAGCCGCTCCGCCACCTCCAGGATATGGGTGGTCAGGATGATGGTGCAGCCGGCCCGCGCCCGCTCCACCAGCAGGTCCTTGACCTGACGGGCGATGGCCGCGTCCAGCCCGGTCAGCGGCTCGTCCAGGATCAGCAGGCGCGGCTCATGGATCAGCGCCCCGGCCAGCGCGGCCTTCTGCTTCATGCCGCGGGAAAATCCCTCGCAGCGCTCGTCGCGGTGGTCCCAGAGCTCCAGCCGCTCCAGCAGCGCCTGGGCCCGTGCGTCCGCCTCCGCCGCGCCGATGCCCCAGAGGCCGGCCACGAACTCCAGATATTCCAGCGGCGTCAGCTTGTCATAGAGCATGGGCTCGTCCGGCAGCCAGGCCACCATGCGCTTGGCCGCGATGGGATCGCGGGCCACATCGACGCCATGGATCTCGACCGTGCCGGCATCGGCGGGCAGCAGCCCCACCACCATGCGCAGGGTCGTGGTCTTGCCGGCGCCGTTGGGACCCAGCAGACCGTAGAATTCCCCCGGCGCCACGGTCAGGTCCAGGCCCTGGACCGCGGCCTTGCCGCCGAAGGATTTGCAAAGACCGCGGATACGCAGCGCGTCATGGCGTGCTGACATGGGAGCGGAAGCCTCCGGTCGGGACGGACGGGGGCAGCCGGGCGCGGGGGCGATGGTCGGCGGCCATCCGCCTGCATCGATCCCCACCCTTGCCGGCCGCACCACCATCACGGGTGTGACGATGGTCCCTTCTACCGCGTCGGGACGGGCAGGTCCAGGCGGGGGCAGGCGGGCAGGGGCTGCCTGGAGCGGAAGTCGAGAAACCGGGCGGGACCCCGTAAACACATACGGGAGGTTAGGTGGCCGAACCATTCATCGGTGCTATGTCTGGGTCCTATGCCCCGACAAAGGCGAATACAGGGAACATCACGATGGATCTGCTGTCGCGTGTGAATGTCGGGGGCCGTCTGGCGCTGCTGGCCGGTCTTCTGGGGCTGGCGCTGGCCGGCACGCAGATCCTTGACCTGGCGGCCCAGCGCGGGGCCCTGCTGGAATCCCGGCGCGAGCTGGTGCGCTCGGTGGCGGAGGCGGGGCGCTCGGTGGTGGCGGGCTATCAGGAGCGTGCTGCCCGCGGCGAGATGACGGAGGCCGAGGCCAAGGCCGCGGCGCTGACGGCGTTGCGCGCCCTGCGCTACAGCGGCTCCGAGTATATCTGGGTCAATGACCGTCATCCCGTGATGGTGATGCACCCGATCAAGCCGGAACTGGAAGGCAAGGATCTGTCGGCCACCGCCGATCCCACGGGCAAGCGCCTGTTCATGGCCTTCGTCGAGGCCACGGCCGGCGGGCGCTCCGGCTATGTGGACTATCTCTGGCCCAAGCCCGGCGCCAGCGAGCCGGTGGACAAGATCTCCTACGTCACCCCCTTCGATGCCTGGGGCTGGATCATCGGCACCGGGCTGTACACCGATGATGTGCAGGCCCGGTTCCTGGCGGAGGCCAGAAGCGCGGCCCTGCGCATCCTGTCGATCCTGGCGGCGGCGGTTGTGGCGGCCTGGATGCTGATCCGCTCCATCCGCGTCCCCCTGCGGGCGGCTGTGGCCTCCGCCCAGGCGCTGGCCGGCGGCCAGCTGGACCGGCCCGTGCCCGGCACCGGGCTGCGGGACGAGATGGGCGAGGTGGCCCGGGCCCTGGACGTGCTGCGGCTGGCCGCGCGGCGGGCGCGGGACCTGGAGGCGGAAACGGCGGCGCAGAAGCAGCAGGCCGAAGAGCTGCGCCGGCAGGAACTGCTGCGGCTGGCCGACACCTTTGAGAACGGCGTGAAGGGTGTGGTGGACGCCGTGGCCGCGGCGGCCACGGAGATGGAGGCTTCGGCCTCGGCCCTGGGTGCCACGGCCGAGGAGACCACCCGCCAGTCCGGCACGGTGGCCGCCGCCGCCGGCCAGGCCAGCGCCAATGTCGGCACCGTGGCCGGCGCCACCGAGGAGCTGTCGGCCTCGATCCAGGAGATCGCCCGGCAGGTCGGCGACAGCAGCCGTGTGGCCGGACAGGCGGTGGAGGAGGCGGCCCAGGCCAAGCAGACCATGGCCGCCCTGGCGGAGACGGCGCAGCGCATCGGCATGGTGGTGCAGTTGATCAACACCATCGCCAGCCAGACCAACCTGCTGGCGCTCAACGCCACCATCGAGGCGGCGCGGGCGGGAGAGGCCGGGAAAGGCTTCGCCGTGGTGGCCAGCGAGGTCAAGACCCTGGCGCAGCAGACCCAGAAGGCGACGGAAGAGATCGCCGCCCAGGTGCAGGGTATCCAGGGCTCCACCGCTCAGGCCGCCGGGGCCATCGACGGGGTGGCGGCCACCATCACGCGCCTGAGCGGCATCGCCACGGCCATCGCCGCCGCCATCGAGCAGCAGCAGGCGGCCACGCGGGACATCGCCGGCAATGTGGCCCGCGCCGCCCAGGGCACCGAGCAGGTCAGCCACGTCATCGGCGAGGTCAGCCAGGCGGCAGGGGAGACGGGGCTGGCCGCCAGCCAGGTCCAGGGCGCCGCCGCCAGCCTGTCGCGTGAGGCCGACCAGCTGCGCCGTCAGGTGGACGGCTTCCTGGCCGGCATCCGGGCATGAGGGTGGAATAAGGACGGCAGGGTGGGGGGACCGGCCGCGCCCGGTGCCTCCCGCCGTGCCTCAGCGGACCCCCACCTCCACATAGCTTGTGATTCCGCGGATATGCTCGTCCGCCTCCAGCCGGTGGTTCAGCGGCGGGAAGGCGCGCAGCGTGCAGTCCAGCCGCGGGCAGATGCGGCAGTTGACGCCGATGGGGGTGGCGGCCTCCAGGTTCGACAGATCGACGCCGTCGGCATAGACCAGCTGGCCGGCATGGGCGATGTCGGTGCCCAGGGCGATGGCGAACTGGCGGGCCGGCCGCTTCCAGCCGCCGCCGGGCTTCACCACGCGGCGGGCGATGGAGAAATAGGTGGTTCCGTCCGGCAGCCGGGCCAGCTGGGTCTGGATGGCGCCGGGCAGGCGGAAGGCGTCATGGATGTTCCAGCGCGGGCAGGCGCCGCCGAAGCGGGCGAAATGGAAGCCCGGCGTGGCGCTGAAGCGCTTGGAGATGTTGCCGGCATTGTCGATGCGCAGGAAGAAGAAAGGCACGCCCTTGGCGCCGGGCCGTTGCAGCGCGGTCAGCCGGTGGCAGACCTGCTCGAAGCTGGCGCCGAACCGGTGCATCAGCAGTTCCACGTCGTAGCGCAGGCTGCGGGCCGCCTGGAGGAAGCGGCCATAGGGCATCATCACGGCGCCAGCGAAGACCCCACTGAGGCCGATCAGGGCCAGCCGCTTCGCGTCCTCGCTGGAGAAGCCGCCCTGGGTCACGATGCCCTGCAGCAGGTCCCGGTGCTTCAACAGGCCGATCTGGGCGGCGAGATGGAAGGTGCGCGCCGCCGGCGGCAGCATTTCCGAGACCAGCACGCGGCGTGAATGCCGGTCATAGCGGCAGACGGCGCTGCCCATGACATCCACCGGCATCAGCTTGACCCGTACCGAATGGGACTTATGCAGATGCGCGGCCAGACTGCCATAGAGGTCGCCGGAATCGAGATCGGCGTCCAGCCACAGGCTCTCGGCCGCCGTTTCCACCTCCGGGAAATGGTTCAGCTGAGCCTGGAAGAATTCGCCCACATCCTCCTGCGGGAAGGCCTGGACATTGCCGGGCTGGACCTTGTCGCCGTCCACCATGCTCTCGGCCAGGGCCGACAGGTCCTGCCGCGCCTCGCGGTAGGCGCGATAGAGCTGGACCACGGCCTGTCCCAGGGTGGGGGCCACGGCCGCCAGCTCCTTCATGTCCTGGTTCTTGATGTCGCCGGTCTCGAACAGCGGGTCGGCGAACACCTCCTTCAGCCCGGCCACCAGCCGTGTCTCGTCATCCTCGGCGAAGCTGGCCATGTCGATGCCGTAGACGCCGGCGATCTTCAGCAAGAGCGGCACCGTCAGCGGCCGCTGGTTGGCCTCGATCAGGTTGAGATAGCTGGCGGAGATGCCCAGCTCCTCCGCCATCTGGGCCTGGGTCATCTTCAGGTCGCGGCGCAGCCGCCGCACCTTGTGGCCCAGCATGGCCTTCTTTTCCGACATGGTCCCCGTTCCCCCGCCGTCCCGTGCCGCCTCTGCAATAATTTACAGAATTTACAACACTACAGATGGCGGCGTTACAGAGTGTGACAACAAGACCATTTTACGATCAAGCCCTTATTGAACAGGGGCAGGGGCATGAGCATTCTCCTGATGTGTGCGCTGCATCATTCGCCGGGCAGCGGGGGCTTCGATGTGGAGTGCCACGCCGGAGTGTCCGCCGCGAAGCCCAGGAACACCGGCAGGCCGCCGGACCTGGTCCAGGGCGGAGAAACACAACCGGCAGCGCCGACGGTATGGAGAGGAGTTGACATATGGCCCCGCTCGACAACGGCACCAAGACGGCCGATCTGGACGCGATCCACGCCAAGCGCTTCGAGGGTATCCGCCGTGACTTCACGGCCGAGGATGTGCGCCGTCTGGCCGGCTCGGTGAAGATCGAGTATACGCTGGCCGAAATGGGCGCCAAGCGCCTGTGGGAGCTGCTGCACACCCGTCCCTATGTCCACACGCTGGGCGCCTTCACCGGCAACCAGGCTGTGCAGCATGTCAAGGCCGGGCTGGAAGCCATCTATCTCTCGGGCTGGCAGGTGGCGGCCGACGCCAATCTGGCCGGCCAGATGTACCCGGACCAGTCGCTCTATCCCGCCAACTCGGTGCCGATGGTGGTGAAGCGCATCAACAATGCGCTGCAGCGCGCCGACCAGATCCAGACCATGGAAGGCAAGGGCGACACCTACTGGTTCGCGCCGATCATCGCCGACGCCGAGGCCGGCTTCGGCGGTCCGCTGAACGCCTTCGAGCTGATGAAGGGCATGATCGAGGCCGGCGCCGCCGCCGTCCACTTCGAGGACCAGCTGGCCTCGGAGAAGAAGTGCGGCCATCTCGGCGGCAAGGTGCTGATCCCGATCCAGCAGTTCATCCGCACGCTGAACGCCGCCCGTCTGGCCGCCGATGTCTGCGGCACCAGCACGCTGGTGGTGGCCCGCACCGACGCGGAAAGCGCCCAGCTCATCACCTCCGACGTGGATGAGCGCGACCATCCCTTCATCGACCGCAACGACCGCACGCCGGAAGGCTTCTTCCGCATCAGGAAGGGTGTGGGGGTGGATTACTGCATCGCCCGCGGCCTGGAATATGCGCCCTACGCCGACATGCTGTGGTGGGAGACGTCGAAGCCGAATCTGGACGACGCCCGCAAGTTCGCCGAGGCCATCCACAAGCAGTTCCCCGGCAAGATCCTGGCCTACAACTGCTCGCCCTCCTTCAACTGGAAGGCCAACCTGGACGAGGCGACCATCGCCAAGTACCAGCAGGAACTGGGCGCCATGGGGTACAAGTACCAGTTCGTGACCCTGGCCGGCTTCCACAGCCTCAATCTGGCCACCTTCGAGCTGGCCAAGGGCTACAAGGAGCGCGGCATGGCCGCCTACTCCGAGATGCAGCAGCGCGAATTCGCCGCGGTGGAGAAGGGCTTCACCGCCGTCAAGCACCAGCGCGAGGTCGGCACCGGCTACTTCGATGCCGTCAGCCTGGCCATCACCGGCGGCCAGTCCAGCACCACCGCCATGAAGGACTCGACCGAGACCGACCAGTTCCACTGAGAACCGGTGTCCGGTCCGGCCTCCCGGCATCGCTGAAGATGCCGGGACGCCTCCCGGGCGGTGGCGCGCAGGATCGCCATCGCTCCTCCAACCCCGCGAGGGGGCCAGCCTGCCCGGTCCGGTTCCGCTGAAGGGAACCGGATCGGCGGCACCGGGTCCCGCCAGGGACGGGATGGCGCGCAGGATCGCCGTCCCCCTCCGCCGCCCCGTCGCGGGGTTCACTTCTCCACACGGCCCCGTGCGGGTGTTTCCGTCCAGCTGAAGGGGCGGGCCACCGGGCGGGGCGGGTGTGGACCCGGGGAGGTGCTGCCATGGATTGCAGGATTCCCGCGCACGGGGACCCGTGCGCGAGCGAGAGTTGCGGGCCGGCCCAGCTGAACGGGTCGGCCCTTTCTGACCGACCGGCGTTGCCCGCTACAGCCGCCGGGGGTTCGGACGTCGACGGGTCCGCTGGACGACCCGTCTCCCATGCGCTCTGGACCGCGGTCAGTACAGCGGGATTCGTGACGGTCCTGGCCTGGGATTAAGCCACCAGCAGGATCGGGCGGTTCCGCCGGGGTGCCCGCTGCACCGGGCACGCCATGAGGCACCGGATTCGGTGCTCCCTTGAATACCTCACTGATCGGCGGCGCCTTCGGGCGCCGCCTTTTTTCATCAGCAGCCGGGGGGAATCACGCCTTCAGGCCGAAGAACTCCAGCTGCCATTTCAGCTCGGTCTCGGTCATGGGATAGTCGGTGCCGTTGCGGGCGTTCAGCACGGCCGTGGGCGGGATCGTGGCCAGACGCAGCTGCACCTGCCGGCAGAAGCGCATGCTCAGCCCGGCTTTCCAGCACAGGGCGGTGACGCCGCGCGGGCTCTGGCCGGCGACGACCCGGTCCACATCCTCCAGCCCGTAGCCGCTGAGCACGGCCAGGGCCGCCAGCACCAGCCCGCGGTCGCCGCGGGTCAGGGCGGCGGAGACGGCGTCCTCGTCCAGCGTGCCCTCGGCCTGCAGCCGGCGGGCCCGGTCCATGGGGCGTTCCTTCGATGCCTCGTCGGCGGCGGTCTCGATGCCGATGTCGGGCGGATCGGCCGGCAGCCGCGCCTTCACCGCCTCGGCCACGGCGCTGCGCACCGTCAGCGGCAGGTCGGGCCGGCTTTCCAGCACCCGCACCAGCTGTTCGGCCACGAAGCCGGCCAGCCGCACCGCCGCTCCTGCCGGCAGATGCGGCCGCCGCACCAGCGGCCCGTGCCAGGGCTCGTGCCGCGGCGCCATCTCGATGATACGGTCCAGCGTCTCCTCGCGGATCTGGGCCGACTCGTTGCCCAGCAGGCTGGCGACGGCGGCCTCGCTCTCGGTGCTGGCCACGGCGGCGCAGACGGCGGCCGACAGGCCGGCGCGTTCGGCGATGGCCACCAGCTGCCCGTCCAGCGGGCGGCCGGCGATGATCTCCAGCAGATCCTGGTCGGTCAGCAGCGGCGAATGGCGCAGCACCGGGCCGCTGACCGACAGTTCCAGGTCGCGGGCCAGCTGCTGGATGATGTGGGGCGGGGCGTCGGCCTGCTGCTTCAGGGTTTCGGCCACCACCTGGCGCACGGCCGTGGCCTGGTCACGGGCCAGGGCCTCCAGCACCTCCAGCGTCATGCGCTCGATCTGGCCCAGCTGGGCGGCGGCCAGGGTCGGGGCCAGGGCGGCGATCTTGGCGGCCAGGCTGCCGCGCACCTCCTCGTCCGGGTCCTTGACCAGCAGCAGGTCGGCCTGGCGCGGGGTGGCGCGGTTGCGGGCGATCTCGCGCCGCACCTCGGCGCTGCGGTCATTGGCCAGGAAATACAGAAGCTCCGGCCGGGTCGCGGCGCTGCCGGCCACCCGGCGGCGCTCACCGGGATCGGCGCTGACCGCCAGCCGCTTGGCGGTGTCATAGTCCAGGGCGCCATCGTGCGGGGTGATCATGCCGGGGCCCCCGCCTCGGCGGCCGGTGCCAGGGCGCAGTGACCCTTGCCCTGGCGCTTGGCCGCATACATGGCCTGATCGGCCCGGTCCACCAGCCGTTGCGACGGCTCGGCACCGGCGCCGCCCTGATGCACGGCCACCCCCACCGACACGCCCAGCGGCAGTTCCGGCGCGGCGGACAGGGGCCGCAGCAGGGCCGCCGCCTCGCGCAGCAGCCGGTCGGCCACGGACAGGGCCTGCGCCTCGGTCACCCGGTCGACCCACAGCACGAACTCGTCGCCGCCCAGGCGGCCGGCCATGTCGCCGGGCCGGGCCAGCCGCGTCAGCAGCGAGCCCACGGCCTGCAGCACGGCGTCGCCGGCGCCGTGACCCTGGCTGTCATTGACGGCCTTGAAGTTGTCCAGGTCGAAATAGAGCAGGGCGGACCCGCCGCTCTTGCGCAGCAGCCGGTGGTCCAGCGCCTCCAGGAAGGCGCGGCGGTTCAGCAGGCCGGTCAGCTCGTCCCGCTCCGACAGGGTCTTCAGCCGTTCCTGATAGCGGGCCTGGGCCACCACCACGCCCACATGGTCGGCGATGGCCTGGACCATGCCGCCATCCTCGCTGCCGAAGGGCTGGGTGCGCCAGACCAGGATGACGCCGTTGACCTCCTGCTGGAACAGGGTGCGGGCCGCCAGCAGCGACAGCCCGCCCTCGTCCGACAGGCTGGTCAGCGGCTGCGTGTCCAGCCGCTGCATCAGCTCCGGCACCCGCTCCGCCACGGCCGGCGGCAGCGCGCCGGTGCCGGCGGCCTCGCGGTAGCCGTCGGCCAGCCGGGCGAACAGGCGCCCGCCCTCGGCGCCGGTGGCGTTGACGGCCACGCCGGCGGCGATCTCCAGCGTGCGGGCCGGGTCCACATCGTCGCGGGTGGAGGAGATGATATAGCCGAGATACTGCTCGCGCAGCCGGGCACGGGCCAGCTCCATGCCCTTCAGCCGCGCCTCGGTGATGTTGCGGCAGGCGCCGCGGGCGCCCTGCCAGCGGCCGCACGGCCCCGGCAGCGGCACGGCGGAGGAGATCAGGCAGGCATCGCTGCCGTCCTTGGCCCGCAGCCAGACCTCCACCCGCTCGATGGGGTCGCGGGTCTGGAACGGCAGGGGCTGGTCGGCGAACTCCGGCAGCACCAGCTCCACCGGGTCGCGGCCCACCAGCTCGTCGGCGCTGTAGCCGATGGCCCCGGCCGGGGACACGAAGATGAAGCGCCCGTCCGGCCCCACCTCCCAGGCGAAGTCGCTGGAGATGTCCACCAGATCCTTGTAGCGCTGGCGCGACTCCGTCAGGGCCTGGCGCAGCCGGCGTTCCAGCGTGGCGTCACGGCCCAGGCACAGCAGCAGCAGCCCGTCGCCGGCGCGCAGTGGCGTGATGGTGAACTCCACCACGCCCGGCCCATGATCGGTCTGCACCGGCAGCGAGCGGACGGGGTCCACCTGCGGGCCGCCCGCGGCGACCCAGCGGCAGAGATCATCGGCCCAGCCGGGAGTGATGGCGGCCAGCGCATCGGCCCGCCCGTTCTGGTCC
Source organism: Oleisolibacter albus (assembly GCF_003336875.1). Lineage (GTDB taxonomy): Bacteria > Pseudomonadota > Alphaproteobacteria > Azospirillales > Azospirillaceae > Niveispirillum > Niveispirillum album. The sequence continues at coordinate 316,931 of NZ_QGNJ01000002.1, forward strand.
GCCGGGGTCCCGTCGATGGTCAGCAGCAGCGCCGGCCCCGGCCAGTTCTGCATCAGGGCGCGGAGATCGACGGACCGGTCCGGTCCGGCCGGCGTCGCGGTCAGGGGCGTAGCGGCAGCGAAGATCTCGGCATCGGCCGGCAAGAACGGATACTCCGCACGAACAATTCTTAATGATCTCCTACCCCAGCAGGCCGGTCGCGTCTATCGCCGATGGTCATGACCTAAAGTCCATATCGGGCTGATCGCGGTGGTATCAGGGCTTGCCGCTGCCCGCCGGCGGCCCCATTCTCCCGGCATGACGACCGAACCCAACGCGGCCACCTTCGATGCGGCCAGCTTCGCCCATGTGGAACACTGGGTGTTCGACCTGGACAACACGCTCTATCCGTCCAGCTGCAACCTGTTCGCCCAGGTGGACCGCCGCATCGGCGATTACATCGCCGAGCGGTTCGGCCTCCCCTACGAGGAGGCGCGGCGCAAGCAGAAGGCCTATTTCCGGGAATACGGCACCTCGCTGCGCGGGCTGATGCTGGAGCACGACATCGACCCGATCCCGTTCCTGGACTATGTCCACGACATCGATGTGACGCCGGTGGCGCCCTCGGCCCTGCTGGACGAGGCGCTGGCGCGGCTGCCGGGGCGCAAGCTGGTCTACACCAACGGCTCCACCCGCCATGCCGAGAACATCCTGGCCCGGCTGGGCATCGACCGCCGCATCGACGGCATCTTCGACATCGTCGCCGCCGGCTATGTGCCGAAGCCCGACCCCGCGGCCTACGACACCTTCGTGAAGCAGCATGGCGTCGATCCGTCGCGGGCCGCCATGGTGGAGGACATCGCCCGCAATCTGGCCCCGGCGGCGGCGCTGGGCATGACCACGGTCTGGGTGCGCACCGACGCGGACTGGAGCCGGCCGGACCAGGGCGGCCTGGGCCAGGGCACCCATGTCCACCATGTGGTCGATGATCTGGTGGCCTGGCTGGCGGCGCTGGCCGGCATCGGCGCCGGTGACGGCGCGGCGGTTCAGCCGGCCTGAGGCCCGCGGTCTGGCGGTTGGCCCGTTCCGGCCGGCGGGGCGCCTGTGCAGGGGGGGCATGCGTTGACAGGGCGGGCGCCCTGTCCCATGGTCCGCAGCGTTATCCCCCAGCAGAAGCGCACGACAGACCGCCATGAGCCACACCGACCTGCAGCGCACCATCGATCAGGCCTGGGATCAGCGCGACACGCTGAACACCGGCACGACCGGCCCCGTCCGCACCGCCGTGGAGACGGCGCTGTCGCTGCTGGACAGCGGCACGCTGCGGGTGGCGGAGAAACAGGGCGATGCCTGGGTGGTGAACCAGTGGCTGAAGAAGGCGGTGCTGCTGTCCTTCCGCCTCAACGACAATGCCGTGATCGCCGGCGGCCCCGGCGGGGCCAGCTGGTTCGACAAGGTGCCGTCGAAGTTCGTGGGCTGGGACGAGGCGCGCTGGCGCCAGGCCGGTTTCCGTGCCGTTCCCGGCGCCGTGGTGCGCCACAGCGCCCACATCGCCCCCGGCACGGTGCTGATGCCCAGCTTCGTCAATGTGGGCGCCTATGTGGACCGCGGCACCATGGTCGACACCTGGGCCACCGTCGGCTCCTGCGCCCAGATCGGCCGCAATGTCCACCTGTCCGGCGGCGCCGGCATCGGTGGCGTGCTGGAGCCGCTGCAGGCCAACCCCGTCATCATCGAGGATGACTGCTTCATCGGCGCCCGGGCCGAGGTGGCGGAAGGCGTCATCGTCGAGCGCGGATCGGTGCTGTCCATGGGTGTCTATCTCGGCGCCAGCACCAAGATCATCGACCGCGCCACCGGCGAGGTGTTCATGGGCCGCGTCCCGGCCTATTCCGTGGTGGTGTCGGGCAGCCTGCCGGGCAAGCCGCTGCCGGACGGCACGCCGGGCCCCAGCCTGTACTGCGCCGTCATCGTCAAGCGCGTGGACGAAAAGACGCGCGCAAAGACCTCGATCAATGAACTGTTGCGGGAATGAGGGAATAACGGCGGCCTGGACCCGCAGGCGCGGGTCCCCGTCCACCCCGTTCCGACCAGAGAAGCCCGTCCATGTCCTGCCTCGATCCCGTCACCCTGGCCCAAGATCTCATCCGCTGCCCCAGCGTCACCCCGGCCGATGCCGGGGCGCTGGATCTGCTGCAGGCGGCACTGGCGGGGCTGGGCTTCACCTGCACCCGCCTGCCCTTCGCGGCGCCCGGCACCGACCGGGTGGACAATCTCTATGCGCGGCTGGGCACGGCGGGGCCTAATCTCTGCTTCGCCGGCCATACCGACGTGGTGCCGGCGGGCGATGCCGCCGCCTGGTCGGTGGACCCGTTCGGCGGCGCCATCATCGACGGCAAACTGTTCGGCCGCGGCGCCAGCGACATGAAGGGGGCGGTGGCCGCCTTCGTCGGCGCCGTCTCGTCCGTTCTGGCCGCCCGGGGCCGGCCGGCCGGCTCCCTGTCCCTGCTGATCACCGGGGATGAGGAAGGGCCGGGCGTCAACGGCACCGTCAAGGTGCTGGACTGGCTGCAGGCGCGCGGCGAGCGCATCGACGCCTGCGTGGTGGGCGAACCCACCAATCCCCAGGCCCTGGGCGAGATGATGAAGATCGGCCGCCGCGGCAGCCTGACCGCCACGCTGACGGCGCTGGGGGTGCAGGGGCACACGGCCTATCCGCATCTGGCCGACAATCCGCTGCCGCGGCTGGCCCAGGCGCTGACGCTGCTGACCGGCAGCCCGCTGGACGAGGGCACGGCGCATTTCCAGCCCTCGACCCTGGCGCTGACCAGCATCGATGTGGGCAATCCCGCCAGCAATGTCATCCCGGCCAGGGGCACGGCCCGCTTCAACATCCGCTTCAACGATCTGCACACGCCGGAAAGCCTGGAATTCCACATCCGCGACGTGCTGGAGGAGGTGGGCGGCGACTGGGACCTGTCGATCCAGACCAGCGGCGTCGCCTTCCTGACCCCGCCGGGTCCGCTGGTGGAGACCGTGGCCCGGGCCGTGACGGCGGTGACCGGCCGCACGCCGGAGCTCAGCACGTCCGGCGGCACCTCCGATGCCCGCTTCATCAAGGATCATTGCCCCGTGGTGGAGTTCGGGCTGGTCGGCCAGACCATGCACAAGGTGGACGAGCATGTGGCGGTGGAGGATATCCGCCGTCTGGCCGACATCTACGCCCGTGTCATCACCGGCTATTTCGGGATGGCTGCATGAGCTTCGTCCGCGATGCCACCTACGGCCTTTATGGCGCCCTGCGCCTCGCCCGTTTCGACCGGGCGGGCCTGCGGTGGATCGACGGGTCCGATGCGGGGGCCTGGCGCAGTTTCCAGGCCCTGTGGCTGCTGATCCCGGCCTATATGGTGCTGCTGCTGCTGGTCGGCAGCAGCCGGCCGCTGTTGCCGGGCGGGGTGCTGCACCGGCTGGCCGGCGAAAGCGTGGGCGAGGTGGTGGAGCTGGGCGCCTATCTGCTGGCCGCCCGGCAGGTTCTGGTGCTGACCGGCAGCACGGCGAACTTCGCGGCTTACGTCGCCGCCTACAACTGGGCCAGCGTGGTGCAGGTGGTGTTCCTGATCCTGGTCTATCTGCTGCTGGCCACCGGGCTGGTGCCCCAGGCCCTGGGCACGCCGATCATGACCGCGGTCGCCATCGCCCTGCTGGTCTATTCCGGCTTCATCGCCCGGACGGCCCTGGACATCACCATCCCCGCCGCCGCCGGCTTCGTGCTGCTGGATGTCATCATCACGGTGATGGTGTCCGGCATCACCGATGCGCTGGTCTACGCCCCCGGCTGATCCCGCCCGTCTGCGGGGCCGGGATCAGCCGTACCAGGCTTCGGTGAAGTAGAGCCCGTCCGACGGGGCGGTGGGGCCGGCGGCGGCGCGGTCGCGCGCCTCCAGCGCGGCGCTGACATCGTCGGCGCTCCAGCGGCCTTCGCCCACCAGCTTCAGCGTGCCCACCATGTTGCGGACCTGATGGTGCAGGAAGGAACGGGCGCGGGTGACCACATGCACCTCCTCGCCCACGCGGGTCACATCCAGCCGGTCCAGTGTCTTGACCGGGCTTCTGGCCTGGCACTGGCCGGCGCGGAAGCTGCTGAAATCATGCAGGCCCAGAAGGCGCTTGGCCGCCCTGTCCATGGCCTCGGCATCCAGGGGCTGGCTCACCGGCCAGGCGCGGCCGGCCTCCAGCGCCAGCGGCGCCCGGCGGTTGACGATGCGGTAGAGATAGGCCCGGCCCAGGCAGGAGAAGCGGGCATGGAACTCCGGCCCTGCCGGCTCCACCCGCAGCACGGCGATGGGGTTGGGCTTCAGATGGAAGTTCAGGGCGTCGCGCACCTTGTCGGCCGTGGTCCCCTTCTCCAGTTCCAGGCTGGCCACCATGCCCAGCGCATGCACGCCGGCATCGGTGCGCCCGGCGGCGTGGACCGTCACCCGCTCCTGGGCGAAGCGGTGGACCGCCTCCTCCAGGCAGCCCTGGACCGAGGGGCCGTTGTCCTGACGCTGCCAGCCGACGAAGGGCCGTCCGTCATATTCGAGGGTGAGTTTCCAGCGCTGGGACATGGTCATACGGAAAGAGGACGGGCGGACGCGCCCGGACAGGCGCCGCACAAGAGCACGGCACGGCCCACCGCGGCAAGGCGTGCCTGTGCTGCGGTCGGCCGCGCCGGATCGGACCCTGTCGCCGGGATCAGGGGCCGGCGAACCCGCGGTCGTGGGTCAGGGACGGCACCATGCGGCGGGCCTCGGCCACCCGCGACAGATCCAGATCGGCCAGGACGAAGCCCGGCTCCTCCCCGGCGTCGGCCAGCACCTCGCCCCAGGGGCTGACGATCAGGGCATGGCCATAGGTGCCGCGCCCGCCGTCATGCAGCCCGGTCTGGGCCGGGGCCAGCACGAAACAGCCGGTCTCGATGGCGCGGGCGCGCAGCAGCACATGCCAGTGGGCCCGGCCCGTGGGCACGGTGAAGGCGGCCGGCACGGTGATCAGGCTGGCGCCGGCCTTGGCCAGGGCGCGGTAGAGATGGGGGAAGCGCAGATCGTAACAGATGGTCAGGCCCAGCCCGCCCCAGGGTGTGGGGGCGACCACCGCCGCTTCGCCCGGCCGGTAGGTGGCGCTCTCGCGGTAGCTTTCGCCGCCGGGCAGATCCACATCGAACATGTGGATCTTGTCGTAGCGGGCGACGATGCCGCCCGCCGGATCGATCAGGAAGGCGCGGTTGGCCACGCGCCCGTCGGCCAGCAGGCAGGCCAGGGTGCCGGTCATGATCCAGGCCCCGGTCTCCCGTGCCAGATCGCGGAAGAATGGGACGCCGGGATGCCGCTCCTCCGGCGTGGCCCGGGCCAGGATGCCGGCCCGGCCCTGCACCATCATCGACACGTTCTCGGGCAGGCAGATCAGCTCCGCCCCGGCGGCGCGGGCCTTGCGCACCCAATCGCCGGCGATCTCCAGATTGGGTCCGATCTCCGGCCCGGCATTGACCTGGATGACGGCCGCCCGCAGGGATCCGGCCCGCGGTTCCCCGGCCGGCCCCGGCGTGCCGGTCTCTGCCGGATTGCCTTCCGCCATGGCGGTCAGGCCCCCAGGCCCAGAAGCGCGTCCAGCTTGCCCGCTTTGTCCAGGGCGTGGATGTCGTCGCAGCCGCCGAGCGACTGGTCGTCGACGAAGATCTGCGGCACGGTGTGGCGGCCCGAGCGCTGCTCCATCTCCGGCCGGCGGCGCGGCTCGGCCATGATGTCGATCTCCTCATAGGCGACGCCCTTGGCGTCCAGCAGGCGCTTGGCCCGCGCGCAGTACCCGCACCAGGGGCTGGTATAGATCTCCACCTTGGGCATGTCCGGCACTCTCCTTCCGCTGCACCCCGTCAATATGGCGCGCCGCTGCTGCGCTGCAAACCCCGCATGGAGGTGCGCAGGAACGGTGCAGGGCCGGTAAGGCCGTGCCTAGCCGTCGCGGGCCGGGGACAGGGCCACGGGCCGGACCACGCGGGCCAGGGTCAGCACCTCTACCGCGGCGGCGCCGCCGCGTTTCAGGGCGGTGCTGCACGCCTCCACCGTGGCGCCGGTGGTGAACACATCGTCCAGCAGCAGCACCCGTGCCCCGCGCAGGCGCGCGGCCCATCGCGGTGAGACCGTGAACGCCCCGGCCACGTTGCGGGCACGGCCGCGGCGGCTGCGGCCGCCCTGGGTGCCGGTGTCGCGCCGGCGCAGCAGCAGGTCGGGTGCGGCCGTCCGGCCCGTCAGCCGCGCCAGCTCCCGCGTCAGCAGGGCGGCCTGGTTGTAGCGGCGGTGGAACAGGCGCCAGCGGTGCAGCGGCACCGGCACCAGCAGATCGGCCGTCTCCAGCAGGTCCGCGCCGGCGCGGGCCAGCCATCCCGCGAAGCCGGGGGCGGCGTCCGTGCGGTCGGCATGCTTGAAGGCCAGCACCAGCCCGCGGCTGGCCGCGTCATAGCGGAAGACGCTGCGGCAGCGGTCGAAGGCGGGCGGGCGGGCGATGCAGGCCGGGCAGAGCAGGGGGGCGTCCCCCGGCAGGGCCACATCGAAGGGCAGGCCGCAGCAGGCGCACAGGGGCGGGGCGATGAAGTCGATCCCCTGCCAGCAGCGGGCGCACAGGGTTCCCGTCCGGTCCACATCGACACCACAGCCCAGGCAGCGCGGCGGCAGGATCAGGTCGAGCCCCCGGCGCAAGCCCGCCCGCACCGACCGGCCCATGCGGTCGAGCACCCTGATCGTCGCGGGCATGTCTTGGCTGATCATCCCGCAAGGATAGCAGCCGCGCCGCGGACGGGCGAGAGGGACGCCCCGTGTTTGCGGTTGTGCCCTCGAAATCCGCGGTGTATGGGGGCAGCATGACCGACGCCGATGCCATGACCGTTTTCGACCGCCGGGTGGTGCGGATGCACCGGGACCGGGCGGCGCCGCTGCTGGCCGAACATGATTTCCTGCTGCGCGAGGTGGCCGACCGCCTGGCCGAACGGCTGGACGTGCTGCGGCGGACCTTTCCGCGCGTGCTGGACCTGGGCTGCCATGGTGGTGAAATGGCGGCGGCGCTAAAGGGCCGGTCCGGGATCGAAACGATCATCCGGGCCGATCTCTCCCCGGCCATGGCCGCCCGCGCCGGGGCGCCGGCCCTGGCCGCCGACGAGGAGCGGCTGCCCTTCGCCCCCGGCGCCTTCGACATGGTGGTCAGCAACCTGTCGCTGCACTGGGTCAACGACTTGCCCGGCAGCCTGATCCAGATCCGTCAGGCCCTGCGGCCGGACGGGCTGTTCCTGGCGGCGCTGTTCGGCGGCGACACCCTGTTCGAGCTGCGCCGCGCCCTGATGGAGGCGGAGCAGGAGGTGACGGGCGGCGTCAGCCCCCGCATCAGCCCCATGGCCGGTCTGCGCGATGCCGCCGGCCTGCTGCAGCGGGCCGGGTTCGCCCTGCCGGTGGCCGATATGGACACGCTGACCGTCAGCTATGCCACGCCCTGGCGTCTGTTGCAGGATCTGCGCGGCATGGGCGAGACCAATGCCGGGCTGAACCGGCTGAAGGCACCGACGCGCAGCGCCGTCATCGCCCGCGCCGCCGAGCGCTACCTGGAGCTGTTCCAGGAGCAGGACGGCACGGTTCCGGCCACCTTCCAGATCCTCTTCCTGGCCGGCTGGGCGCCCGACCCCGCCACCCAGCAGCAGCCGGCCCGCCGCGGCAGCGCCACCACCCGGCTGGCCGAGGCGCTGAACCCCGACACGCCGCCGGCACCGAAGGCGAACTGACCGCCGGATCTGGTCCGGGTTCCCTCGCCGGAGTCCCTCGGGCGCCGGGCCTGCGCCCCAGTCTCCCGCGCCCCAGTCTCCCGCGCCCCGGTCTCCTGCGCCCGGGCTCAGGCCGCCTTGCCGCGCTTGCCCTCGGCCGCCAGATGGGCCAGCAGGGCGCGCAGGGCGCCGGGCCGCATCGGCTTGTAGGCCAGGCGGCAGCCGGCGGCCTCCACCGCCGCGCGCACCTCGGCGCTGCGGTCGGCGGTCAGGGTGGCGGCGGGGATGTCGCTGCCGAAGGCGGCGCGCACCGCCGCCAGCACCTCCAGCCCCGACAGGCCGTGGTCCAGGTGGAAATCGGTCAGCACCACGTCCGGCCGGCGGCCATCCAGGGCGGCCAGCACCTCGTCCGCGGTGGCGCCGGTGACCACGTCGCAGGACCAGCCGGTCAGCAGTTCGCGCGTGGCGCGGGCGATGGTCTCCTCGTTCTCGATGCACAGCACCAGCGTGCCCTCCAGCCCCTGGGTGCGGGCGCCGCCGGGGGCCAGCCGGGCCGGGGCGGCGGCGGCCAGCGGCACCTCCACGGCGAAGCAGCTGCCCGTGCCGGGCCAGGAGCGGACGGTGACGCGATGGCCCAGGATGCCGGCCAGACGCTCGACGATGGACAGGCCCAGCCCCAGCCCCTTGTCGCGTTCCGGCGCGCCGGGGTCGAGCTGGCGGAACTCCTTGAAGATCTCGGTCAGCTTGTCGGCGGGGATGCCGGGACCGGTGTCCCAGACCTCGATGCGCAGGCTGGCCCCCTGGCGGCGGCAGCCCAGCAGGATGCGGCCCCGCCGCGTGTAGCGCACGGCGTTGGCCAGGAAGTTCTGCAGGATGCGGCGCAGCAGCACGGCATCGGTCATGACCGACGCCCCCACCGCCACCCGCCGCAGGGCCAGCCCGTGGCGCTGGGCCACCACGGCGAATTCGTCGCCCAGCGGGCGCAGGATGTCGTCGACCCGCACCGGGGCCGGGCTGGGCTTGATGACGCCATTGTCCAGCTTGGTCACGTCCAGCAGGTCGCCCAGAAGCTGCTCCACCGAGCGCAGGGCGGCGTCGGCCTGGGGCAGCAGCGGGTCGGTGGAGCGCTCCATCCCGGCGGAGATGAACAGGCGGGCGGCATGCAGCGGCTGCAGCAGGTCGTGGCTGACGGCGGCCAGCAGCCGGGTCTTGGCGTGGTTGGCGCGGTCGGCGTCGGCCTTGGCGGCGGCCAGCGCCTCGGTGCGCTCGGCGATGCGCCGTTCCAGCCCCTCATTGGCCTCGCGCAGGGCCTCGGCGGCGCGGTAGCGCTCGGTGACGTCGGTATAGACGGCGACGAAGCCGCCGTCGGGCAGCGGGTTGGAGGAGATCTCCAGCACCGAGCCGTCGGGGCGGATGCGGTGGTACAGGTCGATCTGGTCCTGGCGCCGCGGGTCGGAGCGGCGGGCCAGCAGGCTGTCCATGTCGCCGTTGCGGCCATATTCGCCGCGGTTGCGCAGATATTCCACCAGCACCGACAGGGGCAGCCCCACCTGCATCAGCCCCTCCGGCACGTCCAGCATCTCCAGGAAGCGGCGGTTCCACAGCAGGGCGCAGAAGTCCCGGTCCCAGGCGCAGATGCCCTTGCCCACATGCTCCAGCGTGGTGCGCAGCAGCAGATGCTGGTCCAGGATGGCGCGCGAGGCCTCGTCGATGATGGAGCGGGCGTCGGAGCGCGACAGCCGCCGGTCCGACAGCAGGCTGGCCACCACCACCCGGGCCGAGCCGGAGCCGATGGCACCGGAGAGCAGCCATTCGGTGGCGCGCACCGCCTCCGGGTCGATGCGGTCCTGCAACCCCTCCTCGAAGGGGGCGTCGGGACCGTTGCGCAGCGCCACCAGCTCGCGGAAGGTGGCGTCGGCGCGCTGACGGCCCACATAGCGCGCGGCCAGCTCGTACAGGTCGAGCAGTGCCGCGCCGCGTGGTGCTGCGGGGCCGCTGCCGGTGTCGTGCCGCATGGAGACGAAGCGGCGGGCCTGCTGCCGCTCCAGCTCCGACTGGCGGGTCAGGGCGGAAACGCCCACCAGCGTCGCCAGATTCAGCAGCAGGCTGGCCAGGGCTCCGCCCACCAGCGTGTCCAGATCATGCACCCCGCCCAGCCCGCCGGGGCTGAGCCAGCTCGGGCCGAAGGTCGGGGCGATCAGGCCGGCGGCATCGAAGCTGGGCAGCAGCACGGTATAGGTCCAGGCCAGGAAGCCCACGGCGATGCCGGCGATGGCGCCGGCCTTGGTGGCCCGGCGGTTGAACAGCCCCACCAGCAGGGCCGGGGCGAACTGGGCCACGCCGGCGAAGCTGACCGTGCCGATGGTGGCCAGCGGGAAGACCGAGCCGATCAGCAGGTAATAGAGATAGGCCAGCCCCAGGATCACGCCCACGGCCAGCCGGCGCACCGTCAGCAGCATGGGCCGGGGATCGGCCTGCCAGCGCCGCAGGGCCGGCTTCCAGGCCATCAGCAGCGGCAGCACCAGATCGTTGCAGACCATGGTGCTCAGCGCCACGGCGCCGACGATGACCATGCTGGTGGCCGCCGACAGGCCGCCGATGAAGGCCAGCAGCGCCAGCCAGGGCCGGCCCTGGTGCATGGGCAGCGTGACCAGGAAGGTGTCGGCATTGACGCTGCCGTCCGGGAAGGTCGTCAGCCCGGTCAGCGCCACCGGCAGCACGAACAGGTTGATGGCCAGCAGATAGGCCGGGAACAGCCAGGCGGCGGTGCGGATGTCGCCCACATGGGTGTTCTCCACCACCATGACATGGAACTGGCGCGGCAGGCAGACGATGGCCAGGGCCGACAGGGCGCTGAGGCCCCAGAAGCCGAAGCCCAGGCGGGGCGAGACCAGCCCGCCCAGATCGGCGCCGCCCAGCGCCAGGCGCATGGTCTCCAGCGAGCCGCCGCTGGCCGCCAGCACGATGCCGGCCCCCACCACCAGGGCCGCGGCCAGCTTCACCAGCGATTCCGTGGCGATGGCCTGCATCAGCCCGCGGTGATGCTCGTTGGCGTGGATGTTGCGCACGCCGAACAGCACGGCGAACACCGCCATGGCCAGCGTCACCAGCAGCGTGGTGCGGCCCAGGATGCCCTGGCCGCTGCCGCCGAAGGGATGGATGCTGAGCGCTTCCAGGCTGATGGTGATGGCCTTCAGCTGCAGGGCGAAATAGGGCAGCACCCCGACCACGGCGGTGGCGGTCACCAGCGCCGCCAGCACCCGGCTCTTGCCATAGCGGGCCGACAGGAAGTCGGAGATGGAGACGACATTCTCGGCCTTGGCCACCCGCACCATCTTGGCCAGCACCGGCCAGCCCAGACCGACCATGAGGATGGGCCCCACATAGATCGACAGGAAATCCAGCCCGCCGGTGGCGGCGCGGCCGATGGCGCCGTAGAAGGTCCAGGAGGTGCAGTAGACTGCCAGGCTGAGGGCATAGAGCAGCGGCGCCCGCCGTCGCTGCGGCCCGCGGCCGGCCTGACGGTCGCCATGCCAGGCGATGGTGAACAGCACCGCCAGGTACAGAACCGAAAGCGCCAGCACCAAGCCGCTGTCCATGGTCGCCCGCCCCCGTCCTTGCCGCCCTGTGTGCCGACTTTAGCGGGCGGCGGCGGCCGGCGCCATCGGTCCCGTCCTGCGCGCGGGCGTCATCCGGGTCTGGTACTCTCGATCCGTTAGGGTTACTTTCGGACGTATATCCCTGTCGCCACGAACGTTGCGGTATGACGCCCGTTTCCGGTTCTTTCCACCTTCGCCGGGCGCTGCCGGCCCTGCTGCTCTGGCTGTGTGCCCTGCTGCCGGCCGCCCTGGCCGCGCAGCCGGAAGCGCCGCTGCCGGGCACCGCCCCGGCGGGTGCTCCCTCGCCGGGCGCTCCCCTGCCGGCCGCGGCCGGGCCGGAGCGGTGGACGGCGCTGGCCACGCCGGGGTTCGACACGGTCGGGCGCCGGGAAGGGCTGCCCAATCCGGCGGTGACGGCGCTGACCCAGGATCAGGCGGGGTTCCTCTGGGTCGGCACCCAGGGGGGGCTGGCCCGTTACGACGGGTTCCGCTTCCGCACCTATATCGCCGATCCCGATGCGCCCGACTCCCTGCCGGACAATTTCATCCTGGCCCTGCACGAGGACCCGCAGGGCGCGCTCTGGGTCGGCACCTTCACGGCGGGGCTGGCCCGGCTGGACCCGACCCGCAGCCAGTTCCGCCGGCTCAGCGTCGGTCCCGACGGGCTGCCCAACGCCACCGTCAACAGCATCGCCGACGATGGGGCCGGCGGCCTGTGGGTGGCCACCCATGGCGGTCTGGCCCATGTCGATCCGGCCAGCTGGCGGGTGACGCGGGTGCTGCAGGCCAGTGACGGCTCCGGCCTGCCCAGCGACCGGGTGTCCAGCCTGCGGCGCGACCGGGCGGGGCGGCTGTGGGTCGCCACGCGCCGCGGGCTGGTGCGGCTGGCCCCGGAGGGGGAGCGGCTTCTGGCCGTGGCTCCCGCCCCGGGCGAGCCCGATCCCGGCAGCGACCGCGCCATCCTGGGCAGCGAGGATGCGGAGGGGCGGCTGTGGTTCGCCACTTCGGCCGGGGAACAGTCGCGGCTCTGGTTCGTGGACCCGCAGGACGGGCTGGTCCATGCCGCCCATGACCGCCAGGGGCAGCCGCTGCTGCTGGCCGGTGTCACCGTCCGCGCCATCACCGCCATCGGCCCCGGCCGGTTGGCACTATCCAGCGTCAATTCCGGCCTGATCTTCTATGATATGGCCGGTGGCGACTTACGCCCGGTCCACAGCGATCCGGCCGATGCCGCCGCCCTGCCCAGCGACTCCACCCCGGTGCTCTACCGCGACCGTGGTGGCCTGCTCTGGATCGGCACCGAGCGGGGCCTGACCCGGCATGATCCGGCGGTCGGGGCCTTCGCCACCATCCGCTATTCGCCGCTGCAGGCGCAGGGGCTGAGTGATGAGGACGTGCTGGCGCTGCTGCCGCGCCCGGACGGGACGCTGCTGCTGGGGCTGGGCGAGCAGGGCATCGACCGCGTCGATCCGGAGCAGGGGGTGGTGGCCCGGGTGCGCACCGGGCCGGCCGGTCCGCCGCGCACCCTTCCCCCCACCAGCGTCGTCAGTCTGGTGTCGCCTGGTGATGCAAGCCGATCCGGCGGACAGCAGGCGCGACGGGACGACCCGGCCGGGCCGGTGCTGGCCGGCACCCGGCACGGCCTGTTCCGCCTGGGGCCGGACGGGCATGTCAGCGCGCTGCCGCTGCCTTTGCCCAATCCCGCCCCGCGCATCGAGGCGCTGCTGGCCTGGGCCGGGCGGGTCTGGATCGGCACCGCGGACGGGCTGCTGTCGCTGGACCCGGCCAGCGGCCTCATCCGGGTGGAACTGGCGGCCGGTGTCCTGGACAGCCCGCTGGTGCAGGCGTTGGCCGGGGGGGCGGACGGCACGCTGTGGCTGGGAACGGCGGCCGGGCTGGCGCGCTACCGGCTGGACACCGGCACGGTGGAGCAGATGCGGCACGATCCGGCCGATGCCGCCTCCATTCCCAATGGTCTGATCTCTTCCCTGCTGGTGGACGGGGACGGGCGGCTGTGGATCGGCACGCTGGGCGGCGGCATCGCCATGGGGGAGGCGGCGGCCCAGCCCCTGCGGCTGCGCCGCTTCACCACCCGCCATGGTCTGCCCGACAACAATATCGGCGGGCTGCTGCTGGATGCGCAGGGCAAGGTCTGGGCCAGCACGGCCAACGGCATAGCCCGCATCGACCCGCAGGACTTCACGGTGCGGGCCTTCGGTGCCGATGACGGTGTGCGCATCACCGCCTACTGGACGGGTGCTGCGGCCCGCACCGCGGCGGGTGAACTGGTGTTCGGCGGGGCCGGCGGCGTCACCGTGGTGCGGCCCGACCGGCTGATGGCGCGGCGCGCGTTGACGCCGGTGGTGGCCACGGCGGGCCGGGCCGGCGGGCAGCCCATCCCGATGGAACGCTTCAACAGCCGCCTGGACGATCCCGCCGATATCAGCCGGACCGAGCCGCCATTGCTGGTGCATCCCGGCGCCTCCAGCCTGGAGGTGGAATTCGCCGCCCTGGATTATGGCGGGCCGGAACTGACCCGCTACCGCTACCGGCTGCTGGGCTATGACCGCGACTGGATTGAGGCCGATGCCAGCCGCCGCAGCGCCACCTACACCAACCTGCCGCCCGGCGACTATATGCTGGAGGTGCGCGGCAGCGACAAGGACGGGGCCTGGTCCGACCGGACCCTGGCGGTTCCGGTGCGCTTCCTGCCGGCCTGGTATCAGACCGGCTGGGTGCAGGCGCTGGCGGTGTTCCTGGTGCTGGCGCTGGTGCTGACCCTGATGCAGGTCCGCACCTCGATGCTGCGCATGCGCAGCCGCGCCCTGGAGCAGCAGGTGGCCGAACGCACCAGCGATCTGGTGGCGGCGGCGGACGCCCTGCGGCATCTGGGTGACGCGGGGCGCGAACTGACGGGCCTGCTGGACCCGGAACAGGTCTATGCCGCCCTGCACCGGCATGTGGCCATGCTGATGCAGGCCGACGTGTTCGGCATCGCCCTGGTGCGTGGCGACGACGGGCAGTGCCACTATCCCTATTACGTCGAGAACGGGGTGCGGGCCGATCCCATCGCCTTCCCCATGGACCATCCCAATTTCCTGGCCGCGCGGGCCATCCGCGAGCAGCGGGAAATGCTGATGCTGGGCGAGGACGAGTCGATGCAGGCGCCGGCGGCGCCGGGGATCCGGCCGGGGCCGCCCATGCGCACGCTGGTCTTCCGCCCGCTGATCCATGGCGGCCGCATGATCGGCGTCATCACGGTGCAGAGCCGGCAGGCCGAGGCCTTCGGCGCCCGCGAGCTGGAGGCGCTGCGCACCATCGCCGCCTATGGCGCCATCGCCATCGCCAATGCGCGCGCCTGGCAGGACACGCAGACGGCCAAGGCCGCGGCGGAGACGGCACAGCAGGAGGCGACCCGGGCGCTGGCGGATCTGCGCACGGCCCAGGCCAGCCTGATCCGGCAGGAGAAGCTGGTGTCCCTGGGCCAGCTGGTGGCCGGCGTGGCGCACGAGATCAACACGCCGCTCGGCATCGCCATCACCACCGGCACCCATATCGAACGCGAGGTGGAGACGGTGGGCAGCGGCATGGAGAACCGCTCCCTGACCCGCTCGGCCCTGGCCGCCTTCATCGAGGATGCGCGCGAGGGCTTCCTGGTGCTGAACAGCAATCTGCGCCGCGCCGCCGATCTGGTGCGCAGCTTCAAGCAGGTGGCCGCCGACCAGTTCGTGGAACAGCAGCGCAGCATCGACCTCAAGGCCTATCTGGCCGACGTGCTGCGCAGCCTGGAACCGCTGCTGCGCCGCAATCATGTGGCCGTGTCGCTGGAGGGCGAGGACGGGGTCGAGCTGTCGCTGCAGGCCGGTGCCCTGGCCCAGGTGGTGACCAATCTGGTGCAGAACGCCGTGGTGCATGCCTTCGAGGGCGTGGCCGAGCCGACATTGACGCTGCGGGTGGCACGGCTGGGCGAGCGGCAGGCTGTCCTGACCGTGGCCGACAATGGCATCGGCATGCCGGACTCGGTGCGGGACCGCATGTTCGATCCGTTCTTCACCACCCGTCGTGGCCAGGGCGGCACCGGGCTGGGCCTGCACATCGTCCACAATCTGGTGACCGGGCCGCTGGCGGGCAGCATCGAGGTGGAGACGGCGCCCGGCGCCGGCACGCGCTTCCGCCTGCGGCTGGGCGAGACGGTGCCGGAATTCACCGCAACGGCGTGAGGGGCGGCTGGCTGCGCCCGCCGGCGCATCTGTGGACAAAATTCCTAATTTCTGCTTTCCTGGAGCCGATTGCCCGAGAGCCGGGCCGGATCTTGGATATGGTGAAAAGCAGAAGGAAGGGTGAGCGATATCGCCTGTTCGCCGCGACGGGCATGGCAAAGGTGACGCGGGGACGGCCACAGGGGGTTGATGTCACCTTAAGGACTAAAATCCTTATATTTCAGCGGTTTGAAACGCGACATATGTCACCTTAAGCGTCACCTTAAGGTTGCGTTAGTCGCCTTTGCGTCGCCTCAGGTCGCGTTAAGGTCGCCTTTGTCGCCGCGGCATTCCCCCTGGGGAGAATGCCGCGCCGCCGGGGTTCAGCGCTCGGTCAACTGCTCCCGCGTGATCCAGAACACCTCGCCGAAGCTCTCCGCCGTCTCCAGCCAGAGGAAGTCCAGCCCGGGATAGGCCTCTTCCAGGGCGGCGCGGCCGGTGCCGACCTCGCACAGCAGGCCGCCGCCGGGGTTCAGGTGCTTGGGCGCCTCCTTCAGGATGCGGCGCACCACATCCAGCCCGTCCTTGCCGGCCGCCAGCGCCAGCTCCGGCTCGTGCCGGTATTCCGGCGGCAGCACGGCCATGGCCTCGGCATCGACATAGGGCGGGTTGGTGATGATCAGGTCGTATTTGCGGGTCTTCAGCGGCTTGAACAGATCGCCGTTGAACAGGGTGACCCGGTCTTCCAGCCCGTGCTCGGCCACATTGATCTTGGCGACCTCGAAGGCATCGGGCGACAGTTCCACGGCATCCACCGTGGCGTCGGGGAAGATGGCCGCGGCCAGGATGGCCAGGCAGCCCGAGCCGGTGCACAGGTCCAGCACGCTGCCCACCTCGGTCGGGTCCTCCACCAGGGTGAAGTCGTCGCCGCCGAACAGGTCGGAGAACAGCAGCTCGCCGATATAGGAGCGGGGCACGATGACCCGCTCATCGACATAGAAGGGCACGCCCTGGATATAGGTGCGCCTGGTCAGATAGGCGGCCGGCTTGCGGGTGACGACCCGCGCCTCGATGATCTCGGCCACGGCCTTGCGCTCGGGCGCCGTCAGCCGGGCATCCAGCCAGGGGTCCAGCTTGTCCACCGGCAGCCGCAGCGTCTCCAGCACCAGGAAGGCGGCCTCGTCGAAGGCGGTGGTGGCGCCATGGCCATGCACCAGCTCGGCCTCGGTGAAGCGGCTGACGGCGTGGCGCAGGAAGTCGCGCACGGTGGACAGCTCGGCGGCGGCGGTGGCGGCATCGACGGTCGGAAGCGGCTTGGTCACGGGAAGGGCCCTTGGGCTGGTCGGAACGGCCCTCCTGTTTAGCAGCGGCCGCCGGGCGGCGCCAAGCCGGGAACGGGGGCCAGCGCGGCCCCCGGACGGGCCGGGCGGCAGGGGGATGCCAGGGGACGCCAGGGGGGTGCCCGGTCATGCGTCACGGCGTCGCTGCCCGGATTGCTTGATAATCCGCAAATCGCCCGGCGCGCCGCTGCGTCACGCTTGTGTCCGGTGAGGAAACCCCTGGGAGGAGTGGCGGTCATGCATCTGGATTCGGATACCTATATCGCCCTGGGTTATCTGGGCGCGGTTCTGCTGGTCACGGTGGGCGTGTTCGGCTTCCTGCTGGTGAAGCGCTTCCGCCGCCGCTGAGGCGGGTCCGGTCGGGCATCCCGGTCCGGCTTCGTCCGGGGGATGCCCGGTCCGGGTGGCAGGCTGTCTCCTGACGGGAAACAATCGGTCGGCTTTCAGCCGCCATACCCCCTCTGCGCCGCGGGAATTAACGGAAAATCGCCATTTCTTTGCCTCCTGTTTACCCTTCGCGGCTGGAATGAAGGGGCGAACGGTTGCTCTCCGGCAAAAGGTGATGGCGATGACCCCGATCGAGACCCAGGTGTGTGACGCGTACCGCGCCGGCCACGGCGTCAGCGACATTTCCCGCATGTTCGAGCTGCGCACGGTCGATGTCATCGGCATCGTCCGCACCCACAATGTCCAGCCGCCCGGCATGGGCGTGCGCCGGCCGCAGGTGTCGGCGGCCGTCAGCCCCGATCCGGTGGTGCTGACCCCCGCCGCTCCGCTGCCCCGGCCCGAGCCGGCGGCCATGCCCCCGCCTGTGTCTTCGCCTGTGTCTTCGCCGGTGCCCGCCCCGGCAAGCAGCCGCCCCACCGCCGCCAAGCCGGCGGCCAGGCCGGCCCTCCGGCCCATGCTGGCCGCCGTCGCAGACGACGCCGACTGGGACGAGGAGGACGCGGACGAGGCGGGGCGGCATCACGGCCGTGCCCGCGGCTGGCTGATGCCGGAAGAGGCGGTCGATGCCCTCTATGCCCGGGCCGGCCAGCGTTACCAGGATGTGCTGCTGCGCGCCAGGCCGGCGGCCCGCCCGCCGATGGCGCCGATGCCGTCGCGCTCGGGCCTGATCCTCAGCCGCCGCGCCGCCTGATCCCGGCGTTCCCCGGCGAACTCCCATGGACAGGGCGGCTCCTGCCCATGGGGGGACTGCGTCAGCGGTGCCAGTCCTGCGCCAGCCGGCGCGAGGCCAGCAGGTAGAACCCGGCCGCCAGCAGATAGAAGACCAGCCCGTAGAGGATGGAATAGCGCAGGCTGTCGGCGCCGTAGCGGGGGCCGAGATAGTCGGACAGGGCACCCAGGAACCAGGTGCCGAAGCCGATGCCCAGCAGGTTGTTGACGAACAGGAAGATGGCCGAGGCCGTGGCGCGCATGCCCGGCGGCACCAGATGCTGCACCGCCGACAGGGTCGGCCCCAGCCACATCAGGGCCAGCGCCTGCGGCACCACGAACAGGAAGAAGCCCACGGTCAGGTTGGGGGACAGCACGCCCAGCCCGAAGAAGGGGATGGACAGCAGGAAGGCCGCCGCCGGCACGCGGGCATAGTTGGCGCGGTTGCGCGCACCCAGCCGGTCGGCCAGGGACCCGCCCATCCAGACGCCGATCAGCCCGCCGGCCAGGATGATGCTGCTGAAATAGAGCGACAGGTCCACCAGCCCCAGCCCGTAGCTGCGGGCGAAGAAGGAGGGCAGCCAGAAGGCCAGCCCGTAGCCCAGCACCGAGGAGCAGGAGGCGCCGAAGGCCAGCAGCCAGAAGCTGCGCTTGCCGGCCAGGGTGCGCAGCACCTCGCCCAGGGACGGGGCCGGCAATCTGGCCGCGGCCGGCGGGTCGAACCGGCCGCGCTCCGGCTCGCGCACCGTCAGCTTGAACAGCGGCGCGATCAGCACGCCGGCCAGCCCGCAGGCGATCAGCGCCTCGCGCCAGCCCACGGCATGGGCGATCAGCCCGCCGAACAGCACGCCGGCGGCCATGCCGAGCGGGATGCCGAAGCTGTAGGCTGCCAGGGCGCGGGCCCGCTCCTGCGGCGGGAAATAGTCGGCGATCAGGGAATAGGCCGGGGCGACACCGCCGGCCTCGCCCACACCCACGCCCATGCGGCAGAGGAACAGCTGCCAGAAATTGGTGGCGAAGCCGCACAGTGCGGTGAAGCCGCTCCACAGCGCCAAGGACACCGTCATGATCCAGGTGCGGCTGCGGCGGTCGGCCAGCATGGCGATGGGAATGCCCAGCGCCGTGTAGAACAGGGCGAAGGCCAGCCCGCCCATCAGGCCCAGGCGGCCGTCGCTGAGTCCCAGCTCCGCCTTGATGGAGGTGGCCAGGATGCCGATGATCTGCCGGTCCAGGAAGTTGAAGATGTAGACCAGGATCAGGATGGCCAGCACATAGTAGCGATAGCCGCTCCGCGGGTCGGCCGCGGCGGCCGGGGCCGGCACGGGTACGGGTTTGGCGCTGGTGATATCCGCCATGCATTTCCTCCCAGGTCGCTCCGGGCGGGTTGGCTCCCGCCGGAATGGTGGGCGCCGGGGCATGTGCCACCGGCGCCGGGCGCGGTGCAAGGTTTAGAACCGCGCTTCCAGACTGAGGGTATAGGTCCGCGGCGGTCCGTAGAAGCCGATATCGGATGCGGCGATGGCGCCGAACGGGTAGCCGCCCACCCGGTAGCGGGCATTGCCCAGGTTGCGGCCGTGCAGGCCGACACGCCAGGTGTCGCTGGCGGAGGTCCAGACCAGGCTGGCGTCCCACAGCGTGTAGCCGTTCTCGTCCAGCAGCGGGTTCGGCGTCTCGAACAGGGAATAGGCGCTGCGGTGGGAATAGGTGCCGGTCAACGCCAGCGCTCCCGCCCCCTCCGGCAGGTCGTGGGTATAGCGCAGGGAGAAATTGGTGCTCCAGTGCGGGGTGTTCTGCAGCACGCGGCTGTCGGACACGTCCACCTCCTGCCCCAGCACGGCGTTGTAGGTGATGAAATCCTTGAACTTGCTGTCGATGTAACCGACCACGCCGGTGGCCGTCAGCGACGGCAGGATGCGCAGCTCGCCCTCCAGCTCGAAGCCCTTGAGGTCGGTTTCGCCCACATTCTCGATCAGGCTCTGGATCTGCAGCGGCGTGGTGTTGGGGATGGCCACCTGGGACGAGATCTGCTGGCCCTTGTAGACCGAATAGAAGCCGGCCGCGTTCAGCGTCAGCCGGTCGAAGAAGGTGCCCTTGGCGCCCAGCTCGTAGGATTCGATCTTCTCCGGCCCGTAGCCCTCCACCGTGCGCGGGGACAGCAGTGCGTCGCCGCGCATGTCGAAGCCGCCGGACTTGAAACCCTTGCTGTAGGAACCGTAGACGGTCAGATCGGGGTTGATCTTGTAGCTCAGGCTGGCGCGCGGGGTGAACTGGCGGAAGGTCTTGTCATTGTCGTAGTCGGTGCGGATCTGGGTCGGTGCGCGCGGTGTGCCGCCCAGTTCCGGGCTACGGATGCCGGTATAGACGGCGCGGAAGACACTGCCCTCCTTGTCGTCGATGGTGTAGCGGGCCCCCAGCGACAACGACAGGTCCGGCAGCACCTCGTAGCTGGCATCGGCGAAGGCGGCGTAGCTCTTGGTCTTGACCTCGCCGGAGGTCAGCGTCGTCGCCACGCTGGCGATGGTGTCGAAGGCGCCGGAGGCGGTGGCATCCATGTAGAACAGCCCGGCCACGCCCTGCAGCTTCTCGCCCTCGTACAGGACCTGGAGTTCCTGGCTCAGCTGGTCGTCCTTGTAATAGGCGGGCACGTCCAGGAAGGGCTGGGGCAGGTTGTCGAAGTCGATGCTGGTGTCGGTCTGTCCCTTGCGGTAGGCGGTGACGGATTTCAGGGTCACGCTGTCATTGACCGTCCATTCGCCGGTCAGCGACACACCCTTGTTCTCCACGTCATTGTCGTCGCCCAGCCCGGCATAGGTGTCGTACTCGTCCTCCAACACGGGATAGGTGACGGCACCCACGGTGAAGGGCCGCTCGCGGTGGCCGTGGCGGGCGTTGGAGCGGTCGTCGGTCTTGTCCGCCGCCAGCCGGATGAAGATGTCCTCGGTCGGGGTCAGTTCCAGCGACAGGCGGCCGGCATTGATGTCCTTGTTGTAATGCTCGGCCCCCGTGGTCAGGTTGCGGCCGAAACCGTCGCGGCGATAGACGGCGAAGGCGCCGCCCAGGGCCACCTTGTCGCCGATGGGCGTGCCGAAGCTGCCGATGACGTCGCGCTGCTCATAGCTGCCCACATTGAGCTTCAGTGTGGCGCTGGCCTCGTCGCCGATGCGCCTGGTCACATATTTCACGGCCCCGCCGATGGTGTTGCGGCCATAGAGCGTGCCCTGGGGGCCGCGCAGCACCTCGATGCGCTCGATGTCGAAAATGTCCAGCACGGCACCCTGGGGCCGGGCGATGTAGACATCGTCCACATACAGCCCGACGCCGGGCTCGAAGCCCCAAAGCGGGTCTTGCTGGCCGACGCCGCGGATGAAGGCGATCAGGGTGGAGTTCGACCCGCGCGCCACCTGCATGGTCAGGTTGGGCGTGCTCTGCTGCAGGGCTGTGATATCGGGACTGCCCTTGAGGTCCAGCGCCTCGGCCGTGAAAGCGGACACGGAGACCGGCACATCCTGCAGCGTCTCCGACCGGCGGCGGGCGGTGACGACGATCTCGTCCATGGTGCTGGTTCCGGCACTGGCGGTGGCATCGGCCGGCAGGGTGGTGCCGGGGATGGTCTGGGCCAGGGCGGTCCAGGCCGGCAGCGCCACCAGCGCGGCACCGGCCAGCAGCAGGGCCTTTCTGGTGTGGATCACGGTGGTCATGGTTGTTCCTCCCCTTCCTCGTTCTTGTTTCTGCGCCCGGTTTGTCCGGGTCGCGTCTCACGGCGCGCCGGGCAGGCCGGCGATGAAGTCACGCAGAACGGCGGTGAAGGCCGCCGGCTCCTCCAGCTGCGGGGCATGGCCGGAGCACTCGAACAGGGCCAGACGGGCCTCCGGCCGGCGGCGGGTCAGCCACTGGATGGTCTCTGCCCCGTAAAGTTGGCTCTGCCTTCCATGGGCCAGCAGCAGCGGCAGGGTCGGCAGCGCGTTCCGGCAGTCGGCGGCGGCCAGCGAGGTCCACAGGGACGCCATGGCCGCCGCGTCGCAGGCGGCGATCTGGTCTTCGGTCCAGGCCACCAGGGCCGGATCGGTGGCGGCCCGGCCGGGGGCGAAGATGCGGCGGGCGATGCGTGGGGCCAGGACCGGCCAATGCTCGGCCAGCGCCGGGGTCGCCGGGACGGGGTGGCGTCCGCTGCCGCGCAGACCGGCGCTCCAGTCCGGGCCGTTCAGCACCTTGGGGCTCATGTCGATGCTGACCATGCCGGCCAGGCCGGGCGCCGCCCCCTCCGCCAGGGCCCGCCACAGGACCAGGGCCCCCAGCGACCAGCCCACGGCCACCACGCCGGTCAGGTTCAGTGCCGTCAGCAACTGGCCAAGGTCGTCGGCAAGGACCTGGACCGTCGGGGGCGGCGCGGTTGCCGGCAGGCGGGAGCGGCCATGGCCGCGCAGGTCGGGCAGGATCAGGCGGAAGCTGCCGGCCAGGGCCTCGACCTGGGGCGCGAAGAAGCCGGCATGGGTGGCCCAGCCGTGCAGCAGCAGCAGCGGGCGCCCCGATCCCAGATCGTCATAGGCCAGCCGCGCCCCATCACGGGCCACGAAGTCCGCCATCCCCGGTCATCCTCCCCATGGCCCTCGCCGCCCTGCCGCGGTGTGTCCCGCGTGTCGGGGCTTGCGCCGGCGCACCCGCCTGGAGTGCTCTTGTTCGTTGCCGGTGAGCTTGCATAGAAGTGAAACCTGAGTCAATGTTCAAGTTTGTAGGAGGAGGCAACATGATCGATGCCAGCGACGCAAGTCTTCCGCCGGCCGCCGAACCGGTTGTCAGTGTGGAGGCGATCCAGCCGGACAAGACCCCGCGCACCGAGCGGGGCAAGCGCACGCTGCGCCGGTTGCTGGATGCCGCGGCCGCCGAGTTCGGCGAGCGCGGCTATCACGAGGCGTCGATCAGCGGCATCACCCAGCGGGCCGGGGCGGCGCTGGGCACCTTCTATACCTACTTCGACAGCAAGGAGCAGGTGTTCCGCGCCCTGGTCGACCATATGGGCCGGCTCACCCGGCAATGGATTGCCGACCGGGTGGCAGCGGCGCCCGACCGCATCACGGCGGAACGGCTGGGGTTGGAGGCCTTCATCACCTTCGCCCGCAGCCACAAGGATCTGTACCGCATCGTCATGGAGGCGCAGTTCGTCGCCGAGGACGCCTATCGTGCCTATTACCGGGTCTTCGCCGAAGCCTACCGCCGCAACTTGGCGCTGGCGGGCAGCCGCGGGGAGATCCGTCCCGGCGCCGACGAGGAGCGGGCCTGGGCCCTGATCGGGATGAGCGTGTTTCTGGGCCTGCGCTACGGTATCTGGGACGACAGCCGTCCGGCGGCGGAGGTGGCTGCCGCCGTGGCCGACCTCATCGCCCATGGGCTGACGCCGGCCATGGGGGCTGCCCAGACGGGGCCGGCGACGGGACCCAAGCCATGATGGGCGACCTGTTCGACATCACGGCCAAGCGGGCGGAACTGACGCCCGACCGCATCGCCCTGGAGGAACTGGCCACGGGACGGCGCATCAGCTACCGCGCGTTGGAGCAGCGGACCGGCCGCGCCGCCGGCCTGCTGGCGGCGGCCGGGGTGGGGGAGGGGGATCGGGTCGGGCTGCTCTGCCGCAACCGCATCGCCTTTTTCGAACTGCTGTTCGCCTGCGCCCGGCTGGGGGCCATCGCCGTGCCGCTGAACTGGCGCATGCCGCCGGCCGAACTGGCGCCGCTGCTTGCCGACTGCGCGCCGCGGCTGTTGCTGGCCGGGGCGGAGGATCGGGACACGGCTCTGGCCGCGGCCGGGATGGCAGCTGGGGACGGCTGCCCCGTGATCGGGCTGGATGACCCCGGTCCCCAGGGCTATGAGGCACTGCTTGCCGCCGCCGCACCGCTGGCCGGCCGTGTGCGCTGGCCCGGCGATGGCATCTGGTACCTGCTCTACACCTCCGGCACCACCGGTGTGCCCAAGGCGGTGATCTACACCTTCGCCATGGCGCTGGTGAATTACGTCAATATCAGCCAGGCCGTGGATCTGCGCCGCGACGACCGCACGCTCTGCTTCCTGCCGCTGTTCCACACGGCCGGGATCAACCTGCATGCCCTGCCGACGCTGATGATCGGCGGGCAGGTACTGGTGCTGCCGGGTTTCGATGCCGGTCGGGTCATCGATCTGCTGGCCGAGGGGCGGCTGGACGCCCTGTTCGCCGTACCCGCCGTCTATCAGGACCTGGCGCTGCATCCCCGCTTCACCACGGTGGATCTGTCACGCCTGCGCCATTGGGGCTGTGGCGGCGCCCCGCTGCCGGACGTGCTGGTGCAGCGCTATCTGGAGCGTGGCGTGCGCGTCTGCAACGGCATGGGCATGACCGAGACCGGCCCCACTGCCTTCCTGATGGATGCGGACCGGGCGGCGGAGAAGATCGGCTCCGTCGGCAAGCCGCAACTGCTGGTGACCGTGCGCATCGTCGACCCGGACGGGCGCGACGTGCCGGACGGGAAGGCGGGGGAGCTGTGGTTCGGTGGCCCCGGCCTGACCCCCGGCTATTGGCAGCGGCCCGATGCCACCGCTGCCGCCTTCACGCCTGATGGCTGGTTGCGCTCCGGTGACATCGCGCGGCGCGATGAGGACGGCTATTACGTCATCATCGGCCGATTGAAGGAGATGTTCATCTCCGGTGGGGAGAACGTCTATCCCGCCGAGGTGGAGAATGTGCTGGCCCGGCATGGGGATGTGCTGGAGGCTGCGGTCATCGGTGTGCCCGATCCGCGGTGGGGCGAGGTGGGGCGGGCCTATCTGCGGCTGCGGCCGGACGGGACTGTGCCGACGCCGGAGGATCTGGCCGCCTTCTGCCGGGCGCATCTGGCCGCCTACAAGGTGCCGAAGAGCTTCGTCATCCTCGAGGAATTCCCACGCACCGCCGCCGGCAAGGTGCAGAAGCACCGGCTGAGCAGTTGGAGCGGTTCGGGCTGGGGGAGCGGCTGATGGGGATGCCAGATGGAGGGGAGGTCCGATGGAGGGAGACGTAATGCAGGACGGCATCAGCCTGGACCGTATGCTGACCCAGGCGGAGTTCGACCGCTTCGCCCGCCTGTCCGGCGACGACAACCCCATCCATGTGGACCCGGATTTCTCCGCCCGTACCCGCTTCGGGCGCACGGTGGCACATGGGGTGTTGCTCTATTCCATCCTGCGCGGCCTGGCCGACCGGCTGGTCCCCGGCGGGCGCCAGCTATGGCAGCAGGTGCGTTTCCCCGCGCCAAGCTATGCGGGGGAGCCGCTGCGCTTCGCCGTGCGGGTGGAGCGACGCCAGGAGGACCGGGTGCTGCTGGCCCTGTCGGTGACGCGGCTGGCTGACGGCGTGGTGACCTGCGATGGGCAGATGGAAATTCAAGTGTCGGAACCGGGGATCGGGGAGGCGGCGTGATGCCGGTGCGGGAGGGGGATCGCGCGGCACTGACCCGTGCCTTCCAGGCGGCCGATGTGGCCGACTATCTGGATCTGGGGGGGGCGCCGGTGGCGGCTGGACAGGTGCCGGAGCCGCTGATCGGCGCCCTGTTCTCCACCCTGTTGGGCATGCGTCTGCCGGGCATGGGTACCAACTATCTGAAGCAGGAGACGGTGCTGCACGCCCCGGCCCGGGTGGGGGAGGTGCTGACAGCCACGGTGACGGTGACACGGCTGCGGCCGGACAAGCATCTGGTGGATCTGGACACGCGCTGCACCGGCGAAGGGGATCGCGTTATCGCTGAGGGGCGGGCACTGGTTTTCGTGCGGGATGTCGGTGCGGCAATTAGGGCTGTGCAAAAGGATTGAGTGTTTCAGCTTCTATAAAGAATGCACCCTTGCCCGGCACATCTGCCATTCGACCCAATCGATTGCACGAATATATTGCGATCCGCTAGCTTGGCCTCAGCCAAGGAGTGAAGATCCGTGTCCCCATTGTTGTATGCCGTTCTTGAACGCCTGCCGGTCATGAGCGATCCTGGCCGTATCACCTGCGGAATTCCGGCGGCGTCGGACATCGACTGGATCGGGCGGCGGCGGGATCAGATCGAGACGGCGCGGCGGCGGGATGCCACGCTGGATTTCTGGCTGGGCACTGGACAGATGGTACCACTGCCGGGCGTTCCCGACCTGCCGGAAACACCCAAGCCCTCGCGGCCGCGCTGAAGAGGCTCCTCCCGCCGCGGCGCCTGTAAGGGCTGTCGACCGGTCACGGTCGACAGCCGCCGATGACAGGATGTCAGACCGCCGGGATCAGCTCGCCCCGTGGCACTTCTTGTACTTCTTGCCGCTGCCGCAGGGGCAGGGATCGTTGCGGCCGATCTTCTGCACGCTGCGCGGGCGCGGCCCCATGATCCCGTCCACATACCACCAACGCCCGTCGCGCTGCTGGAAGCGGCTGGACTCGTGGTGGACGTAATCCTTGTTCTGAATGCGGAAGTGGGCGACGAACTCGACCCAGCCTTCCTCGTCACCGGGCTTGCCGCCCTCGGTGCTGCGGATCTCCAGCCCGGTCCACTGACTGCCGGTGGCCCATTCCTCGGCCTGTTTGCGGTCGAAGTCGGCGCGGGTCTCCGGCAGCAGGGTCTGCTCCAGATAATCCACATTGGCCTGGGTGAAGGCGGCGTAGCGGCTGCGCATCAGCGCTTCCGGCGTCGGCGGCACGGCGGTTCCGGCCAGATAGGGGCCGCAGCAATCGTCGAACGCGCGGCCGGAGGTGCAGGGGCAGGCAGTCATCACATCGATCCACAGGAACGGAAGGCGCGGCGCGTTCCTACACCATCGTGGTGTCCTGCGCCAGTGGCGGTGGGACCGGCCCGGCCGGTCAGATATCCAGCGACAATTCGGTGCCCGGTCGGTTGCTGTGGTCATGCCAATGCAGGTTGCAGCGCGGCTCGTACAGGTCGGCCTGGCCCAGTTCCAGCCGGCGGTCGTTGCGGTGCTTCTTGAAGCTCTTGCTGGCGTCCTGGCCGCAGACGGCGCAGCGGGCGCGCAGCTTGACGGCGATGTCGGCCATGCCCAGCAGCGTGGCCGTCACCGGGAAGGGCTGGCCGCGCCAATCCATGTCCAGGCCCGACACATGCACGTCGATGCCGCGCAGCAGCAGAGCGCGGATGTTCTCCACCAGATCGCCGTTGAAATGCGGGGCGCAGCAGAACTGCACCTCGTCGATGAAGACGGCGGAGACATCATCCGCCACGTCCGGCATCTCGGTGATGGGCTGGGCATCGAAGCCGATGCCGTCATGGTTGACCACGCGGTCCTGGCCGTAGCGCACGTCGAAGGCCGGCTTCAGCAGCAGGATGCGGGCGCCGGTGCCATGGATATGCCAGAGCGCCCGTTTCAGGATTTCGGTGGATTTGCCCGAGAACATCGGGCCGCAGATCACTTCCAGCTTGCCATAGCGCACGGCGGTTCCTCCGGCGGAAAACCCGCCCCTCTATAGCGGGCCGGACGCGGAGTTCCAACGGCGGCAACGACGCGGGAGCGAGGATAAGCATGCGTAGTTGCGAATATTCGTTATAAAGCATATATAAGGGCTGGTGCTGCTCCGGTTCCGTGGCCCGTCCGGCTTTTGCGAGTTGTCAAACCGCGGAATCGGAGCGGCCACTAGGCTGGCGGCGTGGATTCGATGTGGAGGAGGAGACGATGACGAAGAACATTGGCGGTCTTGACCGCGCGCTACGGCTGGTGGCCGGGCTGGTGCTGCTGTCCCTGTTGCTGGTGCTGGAGGGCGATGCCCGCTGGTTCGGCCTGATCGGACTGGTGCCGCTGGCCACGGGCCTGATGCGCTGGTGCCCGCTCTACACGCTGCTGGGGATCAAGACCTGTCCGGTGCGCAGCCAGCTGTCGTAAATCCCGCGCGGCGCGATCCGAGCCAGCGGACGATGGTGCTCGGGCGCCAGACAGGAAAAGGGCCGGACCCCGCTGGTCCGGCCCTCTCTCCATAGCGCGATGGGCTGACGGATCAGTTGGTGCGTGGCACCGCCGTGTTGAGACCGCGCATTTCCAGCAGCGCATCGACCTTCGGCGGACGGCCGCGGAACTTCACATAGGTTTCCATCGGGTCGCGGGTGCCACCGACGGAATAGATGTTCTCGTACAGCTTCCTGGCCGTGGCCGGATCGAAGATGTCGCCAGCCTCCTTGAAGGCGTTGAAGCCGTCGGCATCCAGCACCTCCGCCCACATGTAGCTGTAATAGCCGGCGGAATAGCCATCGCCCGACCAGATGTGGCTGAAATGCGGGGTGCGGTGGCGCATCACCACCTCGTCCGGCATGCCGATCTTCTTCAGCGTTGCCACCTCGAAGGCATCCACATCCAGGTCCTTGGCGTCGGTCAGCTTGTGGAACTCCAGGTCCACCAGCGCCGAGG
This sequence comes from Oleisolibacter albus, assembly GCF_003336875.1. Classification (GTDB taxonomy): domain Bacteria; phylum Pseudomonadota; class Alphaproteobacteria; order Azospirillales; family Azospirillaceae; genus Niveispirillum; species Niveispirillum album. The sequence goes on from NZ_QGNJ01000002.1 coordinate 345,360, forward strand.
ACAGGTACTCGATGGTGGCGAAGCCCTGGTTGAAGTTACGGGCGGCCAGGATCTTCTCCAGCAGCTCCTTCGGCATGGGCTGGCCGGTCTTGTAGTGGACGGCGAAGCGCTGAAGGATTTCCGGCTCGGCCATCCAGTGCTCATAGATCTGCGACGGCAGCTCGACGAAGTCGCGCAGCACGCTGGTCCCGGACAGGTAGGGATAGGTGGTGTTCGACAGCAGCCCGTGCAGCCCGTGGCCGAACTCGTGGAACAGAGTTTCGGCATCATCGAAAGACAGCAGCGTCGGTTCGCCGGCCGCGCCCTTGGCGAAATTGTTGTTGTTGACGACGATCGGGCGGATGTCGCCGCGCAGCTTCTCCTGGTCGCGGTAGCTGCTCATCCAGGCGCCGCTGCGCTTGGAGGCGCGGGCGAAATTGTCGCCGTAGAAGATGCCGACCAGCTTGCCGTCCTTGTCCTTCACCTCCCAGGCGCGCACATCCGCCTGGTACTTCGGAATGTCCTTCAGCTCGGTGAAGGTGACGCCGAACAGGCGGTTGGCGGTGTAGAACATCGCCTCGATCATCTTGTCCAGCTGGAAGTAGGCTTTCACCTCGGCCGCATCGAGGTCGTACTTGGCCTTGCGCACCTTCTCGGCGTAGTAGCGCCAGTCCCACGGCTCGATCTTGATGGCCTGACCTTCGGCCTTGGCGGCGGCCTGCAGCTCGTCGCGCTCCTCGCCCACGCGGACGCGGGCCGGCCCCCAGACCTGCATCAGCAGATCCTCGACGGCCTGGGGCGTCTTGGCCATGGTGTCGGCCAGCTTGAAGTCGGCGAAGGTCTTGTAGCCCAGCAGGTTGGCGCGCTCGATGCGCAGCTGGACGATTTCCTTGATGATGGCCTTGTTGTCCTGGGCGTCGTTGTTGTCACCACGCATGATCCAGGCCTTGAACGCCGTCTCGCGCAGATCGCGGCGGGCGGAGAAGGTCAGGAACGGCTCAATGGAGGAGCGGCTGAGGGTGATAACATGCTTGCCCTTCAGTCCGCGCTCCTCCGCCGCCTGGGCAGACGCGGCCAGCAGGAAGTCCGGCAGGCCGGCGAGATCCTCGGGCTTGTCCAGGACCAGCGTATAATCCTTCTCGTCCTGCAGCACGTTCTGGCCGAACTGGGTGGACAGAACGGCCAGGCGCTGGGTGATTGCGGCCATGCGGGTCTTGGCTGCCTCGTCCAGCTGGGCGCCGGCGCGCACAAAGGACAGGTGGTAGCGCTCCAGCACCCGCTTCTGCTCCGGGGTCAGCGTCAGCTGCTCACGCGTCTGGTACAGCGCGTCCACCCGCTTGAACAGCACCGGGTTCAAGTCGATCTCGCTGCCATGGGCGGCCAGGACCGGCGCCATCTCGCGCTGGATGGCCTGCAACTGGTCGTTGGTGTGTGAGGATGTCAGATTGTAGAAGACCTTCGACACCCGGTCCAGGCTGGCGCCGGCCTTCTCCATCGCGTCAATGGTGTTGGCGAAGGTGGGCGCGGATGTGTCGGCGACGATAGCCGCGATCTCCGCCTTGTGCTGGGCGATGGCGCGCTCGAAGGCCGGCTTGAAATGCTCCGGCTTGATCTGCTCGAAGGGAGGAACGCCGAACGGGGTCTTCCAATCCTGGAAGAACGGGTTGCTGCTCATGGTTGCCTTGCTCGAAGCCTTGGTCGCAGACGCGGCCGAAGCCTTGTCTGCCGCCTTATCCACTGCTGCCATGGAAGAAGACACGCCCGCGCCCACCATGGTCAGGATGAGGGCTGAGACCCCCGCCGTCAAAACCGATTTCACCTTCACAGTCCCCCTGGTCGTGACTTTGATTGGATTGATTGTGCCCATGGGGCCTGCCGTCCGGGCGACATGCAACAGCCGTAACGTCACCGTTACAATCGGCAACCTTGGATGTTAAATTTACATAGCATGCCACTGTTTTGGTTTGAAGTGGTCGGGTGAAGCGCCCGGAATTCCTGACTTTTTCCGGTTACAGTCCGTCACAAGCCGGCTTCTTCTCCGATACATGCATCCCGTGTATAGTCCGGACCGAACCGTGATTCCTGATCGTGCCTGCTCCCGCACGCCTGGGATCGACCGGGGCGGTCCTCTGCCAGTGGCCGGCCCAACCCTTCTTCCAAGGTGGCTTCCCCATGAGCGTCCCTTCCGTCGAGCCGCGTCTCCGCCCGGCTGCCGCGTCGATCAGCGCGGCTGCTGCTGTGGTGGGCCGGCGCCGGCCCCGCCTGTGGATCTGGCTGCTGGGCGGTGTGGCCGTGGTGGCCGTGGTTGCGGTGGGCTACAAGGTCATGGGACCGAAGCCGCCGCCGGTGGCGGCTCCGGCCAGCCAGGCTGCGGCCCTGACAGTCACGGCAGCGCCAGTGGAGCAGGGCGTGGTCCGCCGCACCCTGCTGGTGACCGGATCGCTGGCCGCCTGGGACGAGCTGCCCATCGGTACCCAGACCAGCGGCCTTGCTATCGTCGAGGTGCTGGTGGATGAGGGTGATGCGGTCAAGGCCGGGCAATTGCTGGCCCGTTTCGATGACAGCGAGCTGAAGGCCGATCTTGCGGCCAAGGAGGCCTCGCTGCGTGAGGCCCAGGCTACGGCGGAGGAGGCCCTGACCAATACCCGCCGAGCCGAGGAACTGTCCAAGACCGGCGCCATCAGCGTGCGTGAGCTGGACAGCCGCCGCGCCACCGCCGCCACTGCCCAGGCCCGTGTCGGCGTGGCCGAGGCGGCACGGATGCAGGCCCAGGTCCGGGTGAAGCAGACCGAGGTGCGGGCGCCGACCGATGGCACCATCACCCGGCGCAATGCCCGGCTGGGGGCGGTGATGTCTGCCGGCGGGACAGAGCTGTTCCGCCTGATCCGCGAGGACCGGGTGGAGCTGGTGGCCGATGTACCGGAGATGGATCTGCGCGATCTGGTCGTTGGCCAGCCGGTCAGCCTGTCGGTGGACGGCAGCAGCGAGGCCGCGGTCGGCACCATCCGCCTGATCTCCCCCGTGGTCGATCCCAAGACGCGGCTGGGCACGATCAAGGTCGATGTGCCGAAATCCCGCCTGCTGCGTCCCGGCATGTTCGTCGGCGGTCGGGTGGAGACCGGCACCATTCAGGCCCCGCTGGTTCCGGCTGGGGCCCTGGTCTACAAGGATTCCAAGCCCTTGGTCTTCACTCTGGGCGAGGGCGACAAGGTGCAGATGCGCGCCGTGGAAACCGGGCCGCTGGAAGGCGGGCGCGTCGCCATCCTGAAAGGGGTGGCGACTGGCGACCGTGTCGTCGTGGCCGGTGCGGGCTATCTCAAGGACGGGGATGTGGTGACCGTGGCCGCCGTGCCAGACATCCCGGTCCGGCCCCTGCCGACGCAGCCCTGATCCCGCTCTCCCGCACCAAGGCAGCCTTCCATGAGCAGCGGCAACATCTCGGCGGTCGCCATCCGCCATCCGGTCCCGCCGATCGTCCTCTTCCTGATCCTGACCTTCGCCGGCATCGCCAGTTTCCTGTCGATGGATGTGGCCAACAACCCGGACATCGACGTGCCCATCGTCACGGTCTCGGTGTCCCGGCCCGGTGCCGCCCCGTCGGAGCTGGAAACCCAGGTCACCAAGAAGGTGGAGGACGCGGTCGCCAGCATCAACGGCATCGACAAGCTGTCCTCTTCTGTCAGCGATGGCAGCTCGAACACCACCATCGAGTTCCATATCGGCCATGATACCGATCGCGCCGTGAACGATGTGCGCGACGCCATCAGCCGCATCCGCTCGGATCTGCCACAGGACATCTACGAACCGCAGGTGCAGCGGGTCGAGGTCACAGGCGACGCCATCCTCTACTACTCCGTGGCGTCGGAGTCGCGCTCGGTGGAGGAGCTGTCCTGGCTGGTGGACAATGAGATCTCCCGTGCGCTGCAGCGGGTGCCCGGTGTCGGCGGTGTCGATCGGCTGGGCGGGCTCAGCCGCGAGATCCGCATCAATCTCGATCCGGCCCGGCTGATGGCGCTGGGCATCACCGCGGACGAGGTCAACAGCCAGTTGCGCGCCCTCAATGTGGACCTGCCGGGTGGTCGTGGCCGTGTCGGTGCCAGTGAGCAGACCATCCGCACCCTGGGGGCGGCCCGCACGGTGGCGGATCTGCGCAACACCGAGATTGCCATCCCCGGCGGCCGTAAGGTGCGTCTGTCGGAGCTGGGCGAGGTGGTGGACGGCACGGCCGAGATGCGGGCCATCGCCCGGCTGGACGGCGAGCCTGCGGTGACCTTCGCCATCAGCCGCTCCCCCGGCTCCAGCGAGGTGACCGTGGGCCATGGTGTGGCCGAGGTGGTCGAGCAGCTGCGCAAGGATTATCCCGATGTCCGCTTCGAGCTGACCATCAATCTGGTGAAATTCACCGAGGAGGCCTATGCAGCCTCCATCGAGGCGCTGGTCATCGGCGCGCTGCTGGCCGTGGTGGTGGTCTGGTGGTTCCTGCGCGACATGCGCGCCACCCTGATCTCGGCCCTGGCCATGCCGCTCTCCACCATTCCCACTTTCCTGGCCATGCACTGGCTGGGCTTCACCATCAACGGCGTGACGCTGTTGGCCCTGGCCCTGGTGGTGGGCATCCTGGTGGACGATGCCATCGTGGAGATCGAGAACATCGTCCGTCACATCCGCATGGGCAAGCGGCCCTATGCGGCGGCGCTGGAGGCTGCGGACGAGATCGGTCTGGCCGTGGTGGCCACCACCATGACCATCGTGGTGGTGTTCCTGCCGGTGTCCTTCATGCCCGGCATCGCCGGACAATTCTTCAAGAGCTTCGGCGTCACCGTGGCGGTGGCGGTGTTGTTCAGCCTGGCCGTGGCCCGCCTGATCACGCCGCTGATGGCGGCTTATCTGCTGACACCCAGCCAGTCGGCCGAGCACGAGGCCGGGCCGTGGACGCAGCGCTACATGCGCCTGCTGGACTGGTGCCTGAACCACCGGGGCCGCACGGCGCTGATGGCCATCGGCATCTTCGTGCTGACGGTAGTGCCGGCCGGCATGATCTCCAGCACCTTCGTGCCCGACACCGACGAGGGGTTCTCCATCCTGTCGCTGGAGCTGCCGCCGGGATCGACCCTGGCGGAAACCGACGCCGTGGCCCAGCGGGTCGGCACCATGCTGAAGGCGCGGCCGGAGGTGCAGTCGGTCTGGACCAATGCCGGACGCGGCAGCCAGGTCCGCAACGGCCAGATCATCGTCATGCTGAAGGACCGCAGCGAGCGCACGCTGGCACAGAAGCAGTTCGAGACGGCGGTTCTGCCGGAGCTGCGCAAGATCCCCGGCGTGCGGCTCTATTTCAACTCCATGGGTCCGGGCGGCGGTGGCCGCGACATCTCCATCGCGCTGACAGGCAATGACGGCGCCTTGCTGGACCGGCATGCCGAGACTGTGGCGGCGGAGCTGCGTGCCCTGCCTTTCGTGTCCAACGTCACCACCACGGCGGCCATGCAGCGGCCGGAAATCCTCATCCGCCCGCGCTTCGACCGGGCGGCGGAGCAGGGGGTTTCAGTGGCGGAGATCGGTCAGGTGGCCCGCATTGCCACCCTGGGCGATATCGACAGCAACACGGCCAAGTTCAATCTGGGCGACCGGCAGGTGCCGATCCGGGTGCAGCTGGGCGAACGGTACCGCAGCGACCTGGACCTCATCGCCAATCTGCGGGTGCGCACCAGCGGCGGAGGGACCGTGCCACTGAAGGCCGTGGCCGATATCGAGCTTGGCTCCGGACCGGTGCAGATCCAGCGCTATGACCGTGCCCGCCGCGTGTCGGTCCAGGCCGATCTGGTCGGCGGCAAACCCTTCGGCGACGCCATGCAGGTCATCAACACCCTGCCGTCGCTGGCCCACATGCCGCCCGGCATCTCCAAGCCGCCGGTGGGCAGCGCACAGGAGATGATGATCCTGTTCAAGGGCTTCCTGGTGGCCATCGGCACGGCCATCCTGCTGATCGTGGCCGTGCTGCTGCTGTTGTTCCGCAACTTCTTCCAGCCGCCCACCATCCTCATGGCCCTGCCGCTATCGGTGGGTGGGGCCCTGGGAGCCCTGGTGCTGTGCGGCATGACCATCAGCATGCCGTCGCTGATCGGTATCCTGATGCTGATGGGCATCGTCACCAAGAACTCCATCCTGCTGGTGGAATATGCCCTGGTCTCCATCCGCGACCATGGCATGGACCGACGGGCGGCCCTGCTGGACGCCGGGGCCAAGCGCGCCCGTCCCATCATCATGACCTCCATCGCCATGATCGCCGGCATGGTGCCCATCGCCGTGGGCTGGGGCGCCGATACCGAGTTCCGCCAGCCCATGGCGGTGGCGGTCATCGGGGGTCTCATTACCTCCACCCTGCTGTCGCTGGTGTTCGTGCCGGTGGTCTTCACCTTCATGGATGATCTGCAGCGCTGGGTGGCGCCGAAACTGGGGCGGCTGCTGACCCCGCGCGAGCCGGAGCTGCCACACCTGCGCCCGGTGGGCGGGGACGACTGACCCGGTCACATCGGGGCAGTTACCTGGGAATGGCCGGCCGGCGGACGATCAGTCGTCGGGCGGCTGTTCCCGTGCCCGGCTGGGGTTGATGTCCTCGTGCCGCGGCTGGTCCAGCGCGTCGTCCGACGGTGTGCCGGTCATATCGGCCCGTCCCGGCATGGCCGGTTGCGCCTTCGCGTTCAGCAGATCGCTGGGCGGCCGTGGCTGGTCAGGGATGTCCGCGATCGGGGGCTTTGTCGGGGGGATGTCGGTGGGCATATCGGGGTCCTTCCGTTGCGCTTCCCCCCTCAACAGTCCGGGGTGGCTGCCTGTCCCGTCCCCGCAGTCCGTCTCGGGCAAAACTCCAGGACCGCCTGGCTTGACCGAATGGACCGGCGCTCCTATCGGTTGATGGGCTAAAGTGGCGAAGCCCCGAAGAGCAGGAGTCGTCTGGATGCCGCGCACGCCGATCTCGCTGGAAAAGAGCACGCCCCGTCTGGCGGAACTGGATCTCAAGGCCCACAAGCTGGTGGACCGGGCCGATTATGAACGGCGGCTGGCGGAGTTGCAGGAAACCATCCTGCATGTGCAGCAGGCCTATTGGCACAGCAAGCGCCGGGCCGTGATCGTGTTCGAAGGTTGGGACGCCGCCGGCAAGGGCGGAGCCATCCGCCGCCTGACCGAGAAGCTGGACCCCCGCGGGGCCCATGTCTGGCCCATCGCCGCCCCCAGTGCCGCCGAGCAGGGCCGCCACTATCTCTGGCGCTTCTGGCAGAAACTGCCGGAGCCCGGCACCTTCGCCATCTTTGACCGCTCCTGGTACGGGCGCGTGATGGTGGAGCGCATCGAAGGTTTCGCCAGCGAAGCGGAATGGCAGCGCGCCTATGATGAGATCAACGAGTTCGAACGGCTGCTGGTCGATGACGGGGTGCGCATCGTCAAGGTCTTCCTGCATCTCAGCAGCAAGGAGCAGCTGGCCCGTTTCCGCGAGCGGCTGACCAACCCCTACAAGCGCTGGAAGCTGACGGTGGAGGATCTGCGCAACCGCGACCGCCGCGCGGCCTACGAGGTGGCCATCGACGAGATGTTTGAGCGCACCTCGACCAAGCTTGCCCCCTGGACCGCCGTTCCCGCCGACGCCAAATGGTATGCCCGCGTTGCTGTGCTGGAAGCTGTCGTGGACGCACTGAAGCGCGGCGTGGATATCGCCCCGCCGCCGGTCGATCCCACGGTTCAGGCCGCCGCCGCGGAGATGCTGGGCATCAGCTTGTGAGACGGGGCCTGGGTGCCGACCGGCGTGCGACCAGCCCGGCTGTGGCGGCGGTCACGGTGCCAGCCAGCAGGGCGAACGCGCCCCAGCGCCAGAGGCCGGCATCGGCGCCGACGACCCGGCCGGCGGATTCGGCGTCGAAGCGCCCGCGGGTGCGGTGCAGGCCGGCCGCTGGGGTGTAGAGATTATCGGGCCGTACCGGCGGCGGCGGTTCGTCTGCGGTCTGATCCGACACGGCGGTGCGGGCCAGATACCAGTCGGCAAAAGCTGGCGCCAGGAAAGAGCCGATGGCCACCAGCGGCGTCATGGCGCCAACCCAGACCTCACGCCGAGGCCGGTCCATGGCGGCCAGGATATGGGCGGCGACGGCTTCAGGCTGATAGGCCGGGGCCACAGGCCGCGGACGCCCGTCCACATGGCTGCGGGCCCAGTCGAACTGGGGGGTGTTGACCGCCGGGATCTGCACCATGCAGAGCCGCACTCGGCTGCCCTCCTGCCGCAACTCCGCCTGGACACTGTCCTGGAACCCCCGCAGCGCATGCTTGGCACCGCAATAGGGCGCCTGGAGCGGGATCCCGCGATAGGCCAGGGCCGATCCCACCTGGATAATGGTGCCGCGGTCCCGGCGCCGCATGCGGGCCAGGGCTGCCAGCGTGCCATGGACATTGCCGAGATAGGTCACGTCGGTGACCCGCCGCAGTTCCGCCGCCGTCAGCCGCTCCACCGGGCTGAAGACAGTCACCATGGCGGCATTCACCCAGACATCGATAGAGCCGAAGGCGGCCTCCACGCGGTTGGCCGCGCGCTCGACGGCATCGGCGTCAGCCACATCGCAGGGCAGGACCAGCGCCTCACCGCCGGCCGCCGTCACCTCTGCTGCTGCCCCGTCCAGTCCCGGGCGGCTGCGGGCGATCAGGGCGACACGGTCGCCCCTGCGACCACAGGCGACGGCCACGGCCCGGCCGACGCCGGCGGAGGCCCCGGTGATGACGACAGTGCGGGACATGGCAGCCTCCTTGTCAGATGCATGTCGGGCGATGTGGTGGCGGTGCGGTCGGGAGCCGCTTCGGTGCCGGTACACCCAGGCCGGCCGGGGCATGGCGCGATCCGTGTCCGTCGCCGCTTCCTTCGCAAGGGGGCCTAACAGGCGGGCGGCGGGATCAGCCCGGCGCCAGCACTGACAGGGTCAGCCAGTCCGCCAGCAGGGCCGGCTTCGACTCGCCTTCGATCTCCACCGTGACGGCGAAGGTGCTGAGATACTGGCCGGCCCCCTTGGGTTCGAAAGCAGAGAGTATCAGACGCGCACGTACGCGGCGGCCGCTGCGGACCGGTGCCACGAAGCGCAGCCGGTTGAAGCCGTAGTTGAAGCCCATCACCGTGCCAGCCACCGGCGGGATGATCTGCGGTCCCAGTGCTCCCAGCAGGGACAGGGTCAGGAAGCCATGGGCCACGGTTCCACCCAGTGGTGTGCGGGCGGCGGCGGCCGGGTCCACATGGATGAACTGGCGGTCGCCGGTCAGATCGGCAAAGCGGTCGATCATGCCCTGGTCCAGGGAGATCCAGTCGGACACCCCGACCTCTGTGCCCACCAGGGTGGGATAGTCGGCCAGGGCCACGGATGGCTTGGTCATATAGCCGGCCAGGGGGGCGGCGGTATCATGCATGGTGGGGTTCCTCCGGTCGTTGTTATGCCTGTTATCCGGCCAGAACAGGCGTAACGGACTGCTGCCGCGGGTGCAACGGGCGTAAACCAGGCTGCCGCCGGAGGGCGCCGACACGAACAGGAGGGGGACTTGGCCGGATGCAGGCATGCGCTTGCCGGGGGGCCGTCGCCGACTGCTCACCGCCACGGTCGGGTCCTGGCCACGATTTTGCTACAACCCGATGGATCGGGCCAGCGGGACGGCACCCTGCATCCCGTGGCTTTTACGGCCGTTTCCGTGCTCCGCGGGGGACACTCATCACACGCGTAGCGGTCATGCTGCGCAGAACACTTGGAATGGGACGCGGACCGCGTTAAATAGTGCCCCGCCGGGAGGTCTGGACACTTCGTCCGCCGACACCCCGGTTTTTTTCGTGCGGCCCGCTTCCCGGCTATCCGGTGTGGCCCGCAACGGACCACAACATCTTACCACGCCGGGTCAAGACGACTTTACGACGCTGGACGACGGAGCCTAGCTAATGCCCCGCACTACCCCGCTTGCTGACATCCGGAACATCGGCATCATTGCGCACGTCGATGCCGGCAAGACCACGACGACCGAGCGCATCCTGTACTACACCGGTCGCAAGCACACGATCATCGACGTCCATGATACCAAGGATCTGAAGACGTCGACGACGACCGACTACCTGGAACAGGAACAGAAGCGCGGCATCACGATTCAGTCGGCCGCCGTCTCCTGCTTCTGGAAGGGTAAGAAGATCAACGTCATCGACACCCCTGGCCACGTGGACTTCACCATCGAGGTGAACCGCAGCCTGCGCGTGCTCGACGGCGCTGTCGTCGTGTTCGACGGTGTGGCCGGCGTGGAGCCGCAGACCGAGACCAACTGGCGCCTCGCGGACAACTACAAGGTTCCGCGCATGTGCTACGTCAACAAGATGGACCGCTCCGGCGCGAACTTCCGCCGCACCGTGCAGATGGTGCGCGACCGTCTGGGGTCCCGTCCGGTCTGCCTGCAGCTGCCGATCGGCTCGGAAGACGACTTCCGCGGCATGGTCGATCTCGTCGAGATGAAGGCCCTGGTCTGGTTCTCGGACGAGAAGGACGCCAAGTGGGAGGTCTGGGACGTCACGGACGATCTGGCCGACAAGCTGAAGATCACCAACGCCTATGACCGTGAGATCCTGAGCCAGATCGAGCAGTACCGCCAGGACCTGGTGGAAGCTGCTGTCGAGCAGGACGAAGAGGCGATGAACACCTACCTGGAGACGCTGGAGGCCCCCTCGGCCGACGTGCTCCGGGAGTGCATCCGCCGCGCCACCATCTCCGGCGCCTTCGTTCCGGTCATGTGCGGTTCGTCCTACAAGAACAAGGGCGTGCAGCAGCTGCTGGACGCCGTCGTGTCCTACCTGCCGGCGCCGACCGACGTCGAAGCCATCAAGACCGTGGACCCCGACGGCAACCCCAACGGCGAGCGCATCTGCTCCGACGAAGAGCCGTTCTCGGGCCTGGCCTTCAAGGTCATCAACGACAAGTACGGTTCGCTGACCTTCGTGCGTGTCTATTCCGGCGTGGTGTCCAAGGGCTCGTCCCTGCTGAACACCACCCGTGGCAAGCGCGAGCGCATCGGCCGCATCGTCGAGATGTTCGCCAAGGACACCAACGATCTCGAAGAGTGCCGCGCCGGCGACATCGTCGCCTTCGTGTCGCTGGCCGAGACCGACACGGGTGACACCCTGTGCGACGCCACCGCCCCGGTGGTGCTGGAGCGCATGCGCTTCCCCGAGCCCGTGATCAGCGTCTCGGTGGAGCCGAAGAACCGGGCCGACCAGGACAAGTTCGGCGCCGCCATCGGCAAGATGGTCCGGGCCGACCCGTCGCTCCGTCTGGAGACCGACAAGGAGACCGGACAGACCATCCTGCGCGGCATGGGCGAGCTGCACCTGGAAGTCACCCTGGATCGCATGCGCACCGAGTTCGGTGTGGAAGGCATCATGGGCCGGCCGCAGGTGGCCTACCGTGAGACCATCACCCGCCCGGTCACGCACATCTACACTCACAAGAAGCAGACCGGCGGTTCGGGCCAGTTCGCCGAAGTGAAGATCATCTTCGAGCCGCAGGATCGCGGTGCGGGCTACAAGTTCGTCGACCAGGTTGTCGGCGGCACGGTTCCCCGCGAGTACATTCCGTCCGTGGACAAGGGGCTTCAGGTCCAGAAGGAAGACGGCGTCATGGCCGGCTATCCGACCGTGGACTTCAAGGCCACCCTGGTGGACGGCAAGTACCACGAGGTGGACTCCAACGCTCTGACCTTCGAAATCGCGGCCAAGGCCTGCTTCCGTGAGGCTATGCGTCTGGGTTCCCCGGTGCTGCTCGAGCCGATCATGAAGGTCGAGGTCGTGATCCCCGAGGACTATCTGGGTGACGTGATCGGCGACATCAACCGCCGCCGCGGCACCGTGCTGGGCCAGCTGGAGCGTGGCAACAACATCGCCGTCGAGAGCCATGTGCCGCTGTCGGAGATGTTCGGCTACATCGGCCAGCTGCGCGGCATGACCTCGGGCCGTGGCTCCTACACCATGGAGTTCTCGCACTACGACCCGGTGCCGAAGAACGTTGCCGACGAGATCGTGGCCAAGCAGGGCAAGGCCGCCTGATCTTAAGGCACGCTTGCGTAGGAAGACGGCCGTCCCATCAGGGGCGGCCGTTTTTCTTTGGGTGCCTCCGACGGACGGGCGATGGCGGCAGGACCCGATCCCCGCTACTCTGCCGTGCCATGCCCACCCGCGACTCCGCCTGGACCCGTGCCGCCCCCGCCCTGTTCGTGCTGCTGTGGAGCACCGGCTTCATCGGCGGCAAGCTGGGTCTGCCCTATGCCGGGCCTTTGACCTTCCTGCTGCTGCGACTGGCGGCAGTGACGCTGCTGCTGGGTCTGGTGGCCCTGGTGACGCGGGCGCCGTGGCCGCGCACGCCGGCAGAGGCCGGGCATATCGCTGTGGCCGGCCTGCTGGTGCATGCCACCTATCTCGGCGGGGTGTTCAGCGCCATCAAGGCGGGGGTGCCGGCGGGAACCACGGCCCTGATCGTCGGGGTCCAGCCGCTGCTGACGGCCCTGGCCGCCGGACCGCTGCTGGGCGAGCGGCTTTCCCGTCGGCAATGGCTTGGTTTCGCCCTCGGCCTGACGGGCGTGGCCCTGGTCGTGTGGGAGAAGCTGTCGCTGGGCAACCTGGCGGGCCTGGTCTATGCCGTCCTGGCCCTGCTCGGCATCACTGCCGGTACGCTGTACCAGAAGCGTTTCTGCACGGGCATGGATCTGCGCAGCGGCACGGCCCTCCAGTATGCTGCCTCGGCTCTGCTGCTGGGCGTCTTGGCGCCCCTCTGTGAGACCATGCAGGTGGACTGGACCGGCGAGTTCCTCTTCGCCCTGGCCTGGCTGTGCCTGGTGCTGTCGGTGGGGGCCATCTTCCTGCTGTTTGCCCTGATCCGGCGCGGCGCCGCCTCGCGGGTGGCCAGCCTGTTCTATCTGACGCCGCCGGTCACTGCCGTCATGGCCTGGCTGCTGTTCGGGGAGACGCTGGGGTGGCCGGCCCTGGCCGGCATGGGCGTTGTGGCGCTGGGCGTGGCCCTGGTGCTGCGGCGCTGAGCGGAGCTTTTCGCTCCCCGGCTGTGTTATGCCGGGGTAAGTCCGGTCGGGAGGACGCCATGCCCACACCCCATGTCGAATGCCACAGCCTGTCCGCCCTGGGCGAGGTGCCCAACAATCCCCGCTGCCCGCTGCTGCTCTACCGGCATGTGCTGGCGGGGGAGGGGGATCGGGCATCCGCCTTCGAGCGGCTGTTCGCCGCCAATGGCTGGGGCAATGGCTGGCGTGACGGCATCTACGACCATCACCATTTCCACACCACGGCGCATGAGGTGCTGGGTATCGCCGCCGGGACGGCGGCGGTGCGCTTCGGCGGGGAGCAGGGGGTGACGGTCGAGATCCAGGCCGGCGATCTGGTGGTGATCCCCGCCGGTGTCGCCCACAGGAACCTGGGCGCCAGCGATGATTTCCTGGTGGTCGGGGCCTATCCCGTCGGCACCGAACCCGATATGAACCGTCCGGGCGACGGCGACCTCATTGCCCAGCAGGCGCGCATCGCCGCCGTGCCCCTGCCCACCACCGACCCCGCCTATGGCCGGGATGGGCCTTTGCTACGGGCCTGGGGCGAGGGGGCGGAAGGGTAGGGGGCCGATGTGGCCCGTGGCTCAGGCGGGGCGCATGTCGGAGGTCCCGTTGGTCACCCCGACCGCAACGCCATTGTCCACATGGGCCGGGTCCACCCGGAGGCGGGTCACTCCGCGCTGAGCCGTTCCGGCGCCGTCACCGGTACCGGCAGACGGTGAAGCATCTCCTTCGGCACCACCTGCCAGAAGCGTCCACGCACCAGCGGCCAGTCGTTCAGCAACTGGGCGGCCCAGCGGCTGCCGGTCTCGGCCACATGCTCGGCGATCAGGGCCTTCAGCTGCTCCTCATAATGGGGCACCTCCAGGCGCTGATGGATGACGCTGTCGGGGTTGACGTAGAGCGGGAAGGTCCCCTCCTCATCATAGACATAGGCCATGCCCCCGGTCATTCCGGCGGCGAAATTGTCGCCGACTCCGCCCAGGATCACAGCGACGCCGCCGGTCATGTACTCGCAGCCATTGGAGCCGCAGCCCTCCACCACCACGGTGGCACCGCTGTTGCGGACGGCGAAGCGCTCGCCGGCCTGGCCGGCGGCGAACAGCTTGCCGGCCGTGGCCCCGTACAGAACGGTGTTGCCGATGATGGTGTTGCGGTTGGTCTCCAGCGGGCTGGCCGTCATCGGCCGGACCACGATGATGCCACCCGACAGGCCCTTGCCCACATAGTCGTTGGCGTCGCCGAACACCTCCAGCTTCAGCCCCTGCACGGCGAAGGCGCCCAGCGACTGGCCGGCGGAGCCGCGCAGCCGCACGGTGACGTGGCCCGGCTGCAGCCCGGTCATCCCGAACTTGCGGGTGATCATGGCCGACATCCGCGTGCCGATGGCGCGGTAAGTGTTCTGGCTGTTGTAGGCGAGCTGCATCTTCTCGCCCTCCTCGAACAGGGACTTGGCGTCCTTGATCATCTGGGCGTCCAGTGTATCCGGCACCTCGTTGCGGCCGGTCTGGGTGCAGAAGCGGGCATATTCCCCCGGATCGGCCACGGCCAGCAGCGGGTTGAGATCCAGATCGTCCAGATGGGCGGCACCGCGGCTGACCTGGTGCAGCAGATCGCTGCGCCCGATCACCTCCTCCAGCGTGCGGAAGCCGAGCGACGCCAGGATCTCACGCACCTCCTCGGCGATGAAGCTGAACAGGTTGACGACCTTCTCCGCCGTACCGGTGAATTTCTTGCGCAGATCCTCGGCCTGGACGCAGACACCCACCGGGCAGGTGTTGCTGTGGCACTGGCGGACCATGATGCAGCCCATGGCGATCAGGGCGGCGGTGCCGATGCCGAATTCCTCGGCGCCCAGCATGGCGGCCGTGACGATGTCGCGGCCGGTCTTCAGGCCGCCGTCGGTGCGCAGGGTCACTCGGTGGCGCAGCCGGTTCAGGGTCAGCACCTGCTGCACCTCGGTCAGCCCCATCTCCCAGGGGATGCCCGCATATTTGATCGAGGTCTGCGGCGAGGCGCCGGTGCCGCCATTGTGGCCCGAGATCAGGATGACGTCGGCGCCGGCCTTGGCCACGCCGGCGGCGATGGTGCCGATGCCCGAGCGGCTGACCAGTTTCACGCAGACCTTGGCCTCGGGGTTGATCTGCTTCAGGTCATAGATCAGCTGGGCCAGATCCTCGATCGAATAGATGTCGTGGTGCGGCGGCGGGCTGATCAGGGTCACGCCAGGGGTGGCGTGGCGCAGCTTGGCGATCAGTTCGGTCACCTTGAAGCCGGGCAGCTGCCCGCCCTCACCGGGCTTGGCGCCCTGGGCCACCTTGATCTCGATTTCGCGGCATTGGTTGAGGTATTCCGCCGTGACGCCGAAGCGGCCGGAGGCCACCTGTTTGATGGCGCTATTCCAGTTGTCGCCGTTCTTGTCCGGGCGGAAGCGGGCCGGGTCCTCACCGCCCTCGCCGCTGTCGGACTTGGCGCCGATGCGGTTCATGGCCACGTTCAGCGTGCCATGGGCCTCCGGCGACAGGGCGCCCAGCGACATGCCGGGGGTGACGAAGCGCTTGCGGATGCTGGTGATGCTCTCCACCTCGTCCAGCGGCACGGTCCCCTTGGCCGGGCGGAAGTCCAGCAGGTCGCGCAGATGGATCGGCGGGCGCTTGTGGACCGCTTCCGAGTATTTCTTGAAGCCGGAATAGCTGTCGGTGCTGACCGCGGTCTGCAGGGCGTGGATCAGGCCGCCTTCCCAGGCATGGCGGTCGCCGCCCTTGCGGAAGCGGTAGAAGCCCCCCACCGGCAGGGCGACGCTTTCCTCAGCGAAGGCCAGGCGGTGCTGGTCCTGCACCTCCTCCTGGATGCCGATCAGACCCAGGCCGGAGATGCGCGACGGCATGCCGGGGAAGAACTCCGCCACCAGACTGCGCGACAGGCCGATGGCCTCGAAGTTCAGACCGCCGCGGTAGCTGCTGATGATGCTGATGCCCATCTTGGACATGATCTTCAGCAGGCCGTCATTGACGGCCTTCTTGTAGCGCTTCAGGCACTCGTCCAGGCCCATGGTGCCGAACAGGCCGCGGCGATGGCGGTCGGCGATGGCCTCCTGGGCGATATAGGCGTTCACCGTGGTGGCGCCGACACCGATCAGCACGGCGAAGTAATGCACGTCCAGGCACTCGCCGGAGCGCACGTTCAGGCTGGTGAAGGTGCGCAGCTGCTGGCGGATCAGATGGGTGTGGACGGCGCCGGTGGCCAGGATCATGGGCATGGCGGCCCGGTCCGGTCCCATATCCTCGTCGGTCAGGATGACATGGGTGGCGCCGCCGCGCACCGCGTCCTCGGCCTCCTGGCGGATGCGGCGCAGGGCGTCGCGCAGCGCGTTCTCTCCGGCGGTGGGATCGAAGGTGCAGTCGATCTCCGCCGCGGTGGCGCCCATATAGTCGCGCATGGCCCGGAATTCGGCCGTGGTCAGCACCGGGCTTTCCAGCTGCAGCAGCCGGCACTGGCCGGCATCCTCGTCCAGGATGTTGCCCAGATTGCCCAGCCGTGTCTTCAGGCTCATCACCCGCGTTTCGCGCAGGCTGTCGATGGGCGGGTTGGTGACCTGGCTGAAATTCTGCCGGAAATAGTGGTGCAGGCCGCGGTACTTGTCGGACAGCACGGCGATGGGGCTGTCATCGCCCATGCTGCCGATGGGCTCCTTGGCGTCCTCCACCATGGGCTGCAGGATCAGCTCCAGATCCTCCATGGTGATGCCGTAGGCCAGCTGGTGCCGGCGCAGCGCATCCTTGGACAGTTCGGCCGGCTCCACCGGCGCCTTCTTCACCAGATCGTCCAGGGCGGTGATGTGGCTGGTCCACTTGCCATAGGGGCGCTGGCCGGCCAGCCAGTCCTTGATCTCGCGGTCATGGTAGAGACGGCCCTCGGCCAGATCGACGGCGATCATCTGGCCCGGCCCCAGCCGGCCCTTCTCCACCACCGTGGGCTCGTCCACCTTGACCATGCCGGTTTCGGACCCGGCGATCAGAAGCCCGTCACCGGTGATGACATAGCGCATGGGGCGCAGACCGTTGCGATCCATGCCGCCCATGACCCAGCGCCCGTCATAGAGTGCCAGGGCAGCCGGCCCGTCCCACGGCTCCATAACCGCGTTGGCGTAGCTGTACAGGTCCTTGTGGGCCTGGGGCATCAGCTCCTTGTTGGAATAGGCCTCGGGCACCAGCATGGTCTTGACCATGGGTGCGGCGCGGCCGGCCTTGACCATCAGCTCGAACACTGCGTCCAGCGCACCGCTGTCGGAGGCGCCGACGGGGATCACCGGCTTCACATCCTCGATATGGGCGCCGAAGACCTCGTGGTCCATCCGGGTTTCGTGCGCCTTCATCCAGTTGACGTTGCCGCGCAGCGTATTGATCTCGCCATTGTGCGCCAGGCAGCGGAAGGGCTGGGCCAGCCACCAGGTGGGGAAGGTGTTGGTGGAATAGCGCTGGTGGTAGATGGCGAAATTGCTCTCGAACCGCTCATCCACCAGATCGGGATAGAAGCTGGTCAGCTGTTCCGCCAGGAACATGCCCTTGTAGATGATGGAGCGCGACGACAGGGTGCAGATATAGAAGCCGGCGATCTGTTCCCCGGCCACGGCCTTCTCGATGCGGCGGCGGATGATGTAGAGGTCGCGCTCGAACTGCTCCTGGGTCACGTCCTTGCCGTGGCCGACCAGCACCTGTTCGATCTCGGGGCGGGTGGCGTTGGCCTTTTCGCCGATGATGGAGATGTCCACCGGCACCTGGCGCCAGCCATAGATGGTGTAGCCCCAGTTCAGCACCTCGGTCTCGACGATGGCGCGGCAGCGCTCCTGCGCCGCCAGATCGGTGCGTGGCAGGAAGACCTGGCCCACGGCGATCAGACCCTTGGGCTCGGGATGGCCGGTGCGGGCCACATGCTCGCGGAAGAAGCTCTGCGGAAGCTGCACATGGATCCCGGCGCCGTCGCCGGTCTTGCCGTCGGCATCCACGGCGCCGCGGTGCCACAGGGCGGACAGGGCCTCCACCGCCTTGGTCACCACCGAGCGGCGCGGCTTGCCGTCCAGGCTGGCGATGAAGCCGACGCCGCAGGCATCATGCTCCATGGTGTCGACGAAGGCCGCGGTGTCCAGCAGGGCCTTGTTCGCGGCATAGTTCCGGGCGAACAGGTCACCGGCGTTCGGCGTGGCGTCGGTCATGGCAAGGCCCCCTTCAGGCAAACAGGGCCGGGTCGAAGGGACGCTCGGTCCCCACCCGGTCGGTGATCTGGATATGGTCGGGCTGGGCGGCGAACCGGTCCAGCCAGCGGCGGACGGCGGGATAACGGTCCAGGTCGAAGCCGCCTTCCTCCGCCACATGGGTGTAGGCATAGAGCGCCACGTCGGCGATGGTGCAGCGGTCGCCCACCAGCCAGTCCTGGCGCAGCACATGGCCCTCCAGCTGCCGCAGGGCGGCGTGGCCCATCTCGCGCTTCATCACCAGGGCGTGGGCCCGTTCCGGCGTCATCTCCAGCCGGTGGGTGATCCAGAATCGGGCGGTGGCGATGTTGGGCTCATGGCTGTACTGCTCCCAGAACAGCCATTGCAGCACGGCCGCCTTCTCGCGCTTGCCCTCGGGCCAGAAGGGCGTGCCCTCGGCCAGATAGCGCAGGATGGCGTTGCTCTCGGCCAGATGGTCGTCCGGTCCCACCCGCAGCACCGGGATGCGGCCGTTGGGATTGATTGCCAGGAACCCCGGCGTCCGGCTCTCGCCGCGGTCGATATCCACCTCCACCCGCTCGAACGGCAGGCCCAGCTGCGTCAGCAGCCAGCGGCACTTGTAGCCGTTGCCGGAGGAGAGATTGTCGTAGAGGCGGAGCATGGGTGGAAGACTTCCCCGTGGGGCGTTGCTAAGGGGCGGTCGGGCCGAGGCAAAGCCGATGCCCGACATGGGTTGCTTGTGTCCGGCCGCTTGGTGTCGGGCATCGCCGGCGCTTGGCCCGACCTGCGGCGTGCGGATCACTCCGCTGCCACCGCGGCCGGTGCGGCGGCTCTGGCCTGGATGAAGCGGTGGATGCCTTCCGCTGCGTCACGGCCGTCCTTGATGCCCCAGACCACCAGCGAGGCGCCGCGCACGATGTCGCCGGCGGCGAAGACGCCGTCCAGGTTGGTCATCATGGTCCCGTACTTCACCTGCACCGTGCCCCAGCGGCTGACCTTCAGCTCGGGCATGCCGAACAGGGCCGGCACGTCGTCGGGATCGAAGCCCAGGGCCTTGATCACCAGATCGGCATCCAGGGTGAAGCTGCTGCCCTCGATGGGCAGCGGGGTCTGGCGGCCCGTGGCGTCAGCCACGCCCATATGCATGCGGTGGGCCCGCACATGGGTGACGTGGGCATCGCCCAGGAACGCCTCCGGCGCCGCCTGCCAGACGAATTCCGCGCCCTCCTCCTCGGCGTGGGCCACCTCGCGCTGGCTGCCGGGCATGTTGCGGCGGTCGCGGCGGTACAGGCACTTCACCGACGTCGCCCCCTGGCGGATGGCGGTGCGCACGCAGTCCATGGCGGTGTCGCCGCCGCCGATGACGACGACGTTCTTGTCCCTGGCGTTCAGCGTGCCGGTCTCGTAGTCCAGCACGGTGTCGCCCAGGGTGACGCGGTTGCTGGCGGTCAGATAGTCCAGGGCGGGGACGATGCCGTCCAGCCCGGCACCGGGACCGCCCAGGTCGCGGGCCTTGTAGACGCCGCAGGCGATCAGGATGGCGTCGTGCTGGGCGCGCAGCACCCGCATGTCGGTGTTGCGGCCGACCTCCACGCCCAGATGGAACTGGACGCCGCTGTCCTCCAGCAGCTTCCAGCGGCGCAGCACCACCTCCTTGTCCAACTTGAAGCCGGGGATGCCATAGACCAGAAGGCCGCCGACGCGGTCGTAGCGGTCATAGACATGGACCTGGTAGCCCTTCTTGCGCAGCTGGTCGGCAGCGGCCAGGCCGGCGGGGCCGGCGCCGATGATGCCCACGCTCTGCGTCCGCTCCCGGATCGGGGCCATCGGCTTGACCCATCCGCGTTCCCAGGCGGTGTCGGTGATGTACTTCTCCACCGCGCCGATGGTCACGGTGCCATGGGTGGACTGCTCGATGGTGCAGTTGCCCTCGCACAGCCGGTCCTGCGGGCAGATGCGACCGCAGATCTCGGGGAAATTGTTGGTGGCCTGGGAGATCTCATAGGCCTCCTCCAGCCGTCCCTCGGCCGTCAGCTTCAGCCAATCCGGGATGTTGTTGGAGACGGGGCAGTGCACCTGACAGAAGGGGACGCCGCATTGGCTGCAGCGCCCGGCCTGCTGCGCCGCACCCTGGTCGCTGAAGCGGGCATAGATCTCGGCGAAATCGTGCCGCCGCTCGGCGGCCGGACGCTTGTCCGGCATCTGCTGCCCGGTATGCACGAATCCCAGCATCTTCTGCTGTGCCATGGCGCCAATCCCCTGAACCGCCCCGTGTCGTTCCCCGATCGCCTGTCGCCCGGTCCTGTGCGGCCCGTGTGGGCTGTCGGTCTGGATCGGAACGACGGTGCGAAAGCGGAGAAATTCCCTTTCGCACAGCGCTGGTCGGCCGAACATATAAATCGGATCATGGCGCTGATCCAATGAATCTTTGACGATAGGTCAGTGCAACTGACCTATGCTGCGCACGCAGAGGGCGGAGTTTTGGTGTTTGGCAGTTGAGAACCGTTCTTAGTTTGAAAAATAGGTCCGAAAAGAGACAATCTTGTTATATCAATCTGATTTCAATGATGAATTTTTAAGATCTTATGTCGCAGCCATCTTCGGCTTCATGGGCCTGAGTCCGCGCCAGGCTGCGGCGCCAGGACAGGGTTCCGGGAAATCAAGGATGACGGGTCGGCCCGGATGCCCGCCAGGGGCGCGGTCCCACGTCACAGCCGGCAATCCGGATGCCGGTGCGTATCGGCAATCGTGCCGTTGGCCGGGTCGCCTGAAAGGAAAGTTGCTGATATAAGCGGTGCGCCTGCGAACCCTGTTGTCGGGGACAACGATCTTGACCGATCTCGCCACCTATCTCGATGCCGTCATTCTCGGCGTCGTCGAAGGACTGTTGGAATTCCTTCCCGTCTCCTCCACCGGCCATCTGCTTCTGGCTGGCACGCTGCTGGGGTGGGAAGGGCCGCCCGGCAAGGTGTTCGAAGTGGTGATCCAGTTGGGCGCCATCCTGGCCGTGGTGGTCACCTATTTCCACCGGCTGTGGACCGTACTGGTGAATCTGCCCTCCGATCCCCGGGCCCGCCGTTTCGCCGCTGTCATCATCCTGGCCTTCCTGCCCTCGGCTGTCATCGGTGCCAAGCTGCATGGTTTCATCAAGGGGGTGCTGTTCGATCCGGTGGTCGTCTGTGTCGCCCTGATCGTCGGCGGCTTCGTCATCCTGTTCGTAGAGCGGCGCCTGCCGGCCAGCCAGGTTCATGCCGTGGAGGAGTTCAGCTTCCCGCTGGCCTTGAAGATCGGCTTTTGCCAGTGTCTGGCCATGATCCCCGGTGTGTCCCGCTCGGGCGCCACCATCATTGGCGCTTTGCTGATGGGGGTTGAACGCAAGACGGCGGCCGAATTCAGCTTCTTCCTGGCCATTCCGACCATGCTCGGGGCCACGGTCTATGATGTTTACAAGAACCGGGACGTGCTGAGCGTGGACAGCGCCAGCCTGATCGCCGTGGGCTTCGTCGTGGCTTTCATTGCCGCCCTGGCCTCGGTGCGGCTGCTGCTGGGCATCGTCACCCGCTACGGCTTTGCGCCCTTCGCCTGGTACCGCATCGCTGCCGGCAGCCTGTTCCTGGTCGGGCTCTATCTCTGGGGGTGAGTCGCCGGGAGGGGCGTGAGCCCTGGCCGGACGACAACGGAAAAGGGCCGGTCGTGCGGACCGGCCCTATGCACATCGGCTGTCTTGATGCTGGGCCGTCCGGGTCTCAGGCTGGCTTGCCGCGCCCGGCCTTGCCGGCGTTGCGCACGAAGCGGCCGCCCAGGCAGAATTTGTCGAGATAGGTCGGCAGGATCACCTCGGCCGCGGTCGGGCTGACCCCCAGATCCGCCAGGCCGGGCAGTTGGCCCGACACCACATTGTCCCGCTTCAGCAGTTCCACCTGGTCCCGGGTCAGCAGCTTGCCCGGCAGCTTCTCCAGGATGGCACCCTGGAGCGACGCCAAGCCGAAGCCGATGGACAGCAGCGGCTTCTTCGGTCGGCCGATCTGCCGCAACGTCAGCTCCATCAGCTCGCGGAAGCTGTAGGTGCGCGGGCCGCCCAGTTCGTAGGTCTTGCCTTTGGACTCCGTGGTGGCCAGTGCGGCCATTACCGCATCGGCCACATCGCCCACATAGACCGGCTGGAACCGGGTGTGGCCGCCGCCGATCAGCGGCAGGAAGGGCAGCAGCGTCGCCATCTGGGCGAAGCGGTTGAAGAAGCCGTCCTCCGGCCCGAAGACGATGGACGGGCGGAAGATCGTGACATCGGGGAAGGCGGCCAGCACCTGCTGCTCACCCGCCGCCTTGCTGCGGGCATAGGCCGACCGTGAACCGGCATCGGCACCCAGGGCCGACATCTGCACCAGACGCTCCACCCCGGCGGCTTTGGCGGCGCGGGCGATGCGGCCGGCGGCATCGGCCTGGACGGCGTCGAAGCTGGATTTACCCGACGGGGCCAGAATGCCGATCAAATTGATGACCAGATCGGCCCCCTGCACGGCGGCAGCCACGCTGGCATCGTCCTGGATGTTGGTGGCGATGGGCACGACCTGTCCGGGGACGCCGGCCGTGCGCAGGAAGTTGGCGTCGCCGGGATGGCGCGACGGCACGCGGATCATGCAGCCCGTGCGCGCCAGCCGCTGGATGATATGCCGGCCCAGGAAGCCGGAACCGCCGAACACCACGGCACCGCGGTAGCGATAGACCATCGACCTCTCCATCCCATGTCGGCCCGTGCGCCGGCCGATCTCCAGAATCTCCATACGTGCCGCGCCTGTGCGGAACGATCACGCGGCTGAAGCTTATAGCCAAGCCGGCATGCCCTTTCCAGACGCCATCCTCCCGGCAGCCTGCATCGCCCGCGGCCCCGGGCGTCTGCCGGCCGTGCTGCGAAGGGCCGAAAAGAAGCTGTTGACAGGGGGGCGGCGGATCAGTAAACACCCCGCTCACCGGACGACGCCCAGGTGGCGGAATTGGTAGACGCGCAGGTTTCAGGTACCTGTGCCGCAAGGCGTGGAAGTTCGAGTCTTCTCCTGGGCACCACTCCGTCGTTCGGTTATGCAGTCAGGTCACCGCAAGTGCGTGGGCCAGACTGTCAAAGTGTAGGAGTACCGGCTTGCCGGACGACGCCCAGGTGGCGGAATTGGTAGACGCGCAGGTTTCAGGTACCTGTGCCGCAAGGCGTGGAAGTTCGAGTCTTCTCCTGGGCACCAACGTCGTCAGGCATGCATGATGGGCCGCCGGTCTCCCGGCGGCCTCATGTGTTTTCCGGGGTCGTGTTCGCGCGGCCCGCTGTCCGCCGGACCCGGCGCGGGGCCGGCACCCCGTGACCTGGAGCACCGCCCGCCATGCCCATCGATCTTCACGACGGCGACCTGCCTGACGGCCTGGACCTCGGCCCCGTGGTGGCCATCGATACCGAGACCATGGGCCTGAATCCGGCGCGCGACCGTCTCTGTCTGGTCCAGCTCTCTGCCGGTGACGGGCGTTCCCATCTGGTGCAGCTGCGCCAGGGCCAGTACGCGGCCCCTAATCTGAAGCGGCTGTTGACCGACCCGAAGACTCTGAAGCTGTTCCACTTCGCCCGCTTCGATGTGGCCGTGATGCAGGCCTATCTCGGCGTCACCTGCGCGCCTGTCTATTGCACCAAGATCGCCTCCAAGCTGGTGCGCACCTTCACCGACCGACACGGGCTGAAGGATCTCTGCCGCGACCTGCTGGGGGTGGAACTGTCGAAGCAGCAGCAGTCCAGCGACTGGGGGGCGGCCGAACTGACCGCCGAGCAGCTGAAATATGCCGCCAGCGACGTGCTCTATCTGCATGAGCTGAAGGCCAGGCTGGACGAGATGCTGATCCGCGAGGGCAGGATGGAGCTGGCGCAGGCCTGTTTCGATTTTCTGCCCGTGCGCGGCAAGCTGGATCTGGGTGGCTGGGACGAGCCCGACATCTTCGCCCACTGATCTGCCTGCCGGCGATCTGGCGATGTCCTGTGCGCGGCGTCACTGATCGTCGCCGCGACAGGGGCGAGAACTCCGTCCGTGTGTTTGACCGGCGATTCCGCGGTCGGATACAGTTTCCAGGCGGATCTGTTGGTCGAGGCCGGTTCTGGAAATTCCGACCCCGAAGAACAGGCTCCTGAGCAGCATTCTCCCTGAACCTCAGCCTCTCTGGACGACAATTAAGCCCGATGGCCTCCTCTTCCGACTCCGACGGCCGCCAGACCGACCGGACGCCCCCGCCGCAGGCTGGGGCGGCGAAGGGCCATGCAAGCGTGGCCGCGGCGCTGATGCGGCCGCACCAGAGGCTGCGCGATGCCCACGCCCATACGCGTCTGGTCAATCTGGCCAAGGTGGCTCTGCCGGCTCTGGCCGCGGCGACCCTGGGACTGATCCTGATCTGGCCGCTGTTCACCGGTGGCGACGGATCGAAGGCAGGACCTGAGGCAGGATCGCTGGAGATGGTCGGGGCCCGCTATGTCGGGGTGGATACCACCGCCCGCCCGTTCGAGGTTCGCGCCCAGACCGTGCAACAGACCGGTAATGGCGGGTCCATGGTCGATCTGGGCAGTCCGGAGGCGGAGATCACGCTGAAAGGCGGCACCTGGCTCAATCTCAAGGCCGACCGTGGCCGCTACGACCAGACCAGCGGCCGCCTGTCCCTTGAGGGCAATGTGACTCTCTATCATGACGGCGGCTACGAGTTCAGCACCGACCAGGCGGAGCTGGATACCGGCAAGGGGCTGGTCTGGGGCAATGTTCCGGTCAGCGGCCAGGGGCCGATGGGGCATGTCGATGCCGGTGGGTTCCGTATCCTGGATGATGGCAATACTGTTGTATTCACCGGGAGGGCGCGGCTGCACCTGACCGGGCAAGGCGAGTCGGGGAGGCCCGGATGACGTCCGGTCGTATGGCAGGAGTGATGATGGCGGGGCTGCTGGTGACGGTGGCCTGGAGTCTGCCGGGGGCGGTGATGCACCCGGCCGTGGCCGAGCCGGCAAGCCTGCAACTGGGCGGCGACAAACCCATCGACGTGGTCTCCGAGGGCGGCTTCGAGTTTCACGAAAAGGAAAAGGTCGCCATTGCCCGCGGTGGCGCCTCCGCGACCCAGGGCGATATGACGCTGAAGGCCGAGACCCTCGCGGCCTATTTCCGTGAGACGGCCAATGGCGGCAACGAGATCTATCGGCTGGCCGCCGACGGCAATGTGGAGATTCGCGGCAAGGAACAGACAGCCTATGGTGCCCGCGGCGTGTATGACGTGGATAGGGGCGTGGCCGTGCTGACCGGCGGCGACCTGCGTCTGGTGACGGAAACGGATGTGGTCACGGCCAAGGACAGTCTGGAGTTCTGGCGTCAGCAGAATTTGGCGGTGGCCCGCGGCGATGCTGTCGCCGTGCGCGACGACAACCGCATCCGTGCCGACCGGCTGGTCGGGTTGCTGGAGGACAAGGCCGATGGCGGGCAGGAGATGACCCGTATCGATGCCGACGGCAATGTGGTGGTGACGACACCGTCGGAGGTGGCCCGCGGGGACCGGGGCACCTATGACATAAATAAGAAACTGGCAATTCTGACCGGCAATGTGAAAATCACGCGCGGGCAGAACCAGCTCAACGGCAAGGCGGCCGAGGTCAATCTCGACACCGGCATCAGCCGCCTGCTGTCCACGGCGCCGGGGGGCGGCGGCGCAGCGAAGCCGGGTGGCGATGACCGCGTGCGGGGGCTGTTCATTCCGCAGTCCAACACGCAGAACCAGCCAGCCCAGGGCACCAGTCAGGGAGCCAAACAACCATGAAGCCTCGCACGCCCGAGCTGCCCCAGCCGCCCGCGCCGACGCCGCCCGCCGAGGGCGCGGCCAGCGGGCCGCGGCTGGTCACCAACAATACCGGCCTGATCGCCACCAAGCTGGGCAAGGCCTATAAGGGCCGGCCGGTGCTGCGCGACGTCAGCCTGTCGGTGAAGCGCGGCGAGGCCGTGGGACTGCTGGGGCCGAATGGTGCTGGCAAGACCACCTGTTTCTACATCATCACCGGCCTGATCCTGCCGGACTACGGCAGCATCACCCTGGACGGGCTGGCGGTCACCGACCTGCCCATGTACCGGCGTGCCCGTCTGGGCATCGGCTATCTGCCGCAGGAGGCCAGCATTTTCCGCGGCCTGTCGGTGGAAAACAACATCCGCGCCGTGCTGGAGGTGGTGGAGCCGGACCGCGATGTGCGCGAGCAGATGCTGGATGAGCTTCTGGCGGAGTTCAGCATCACCCATCTGCGCCGGACCCCGGCCCTGGCCCTGTCCGGCGGCGAGCGCCGCCGCGTGGAGATTGCGCGGGCGCTGGCCTCGCAGCCCCACTTTATCCTGTTGGATGAACCGTTCGCCGGCATCGACCCCATCGCGGTCAACGACATCCGCGAACTGGTCAGCCATCTGCGAGAGCGCGGCATCGGCGTGCTGATCACCGACCACAATGTGCGCGAAACGCTGGAGATCGTCGATAGGGCCTACATTCTCCACGACGGTGTGGTACTGATGGAGGGAGAACCCTCCGAGATCGTGGCGCACAAGGACGTGCGCCGGGTCTATCTTGGGGAACGGTTCAGTCTCTAAGACAGTGCATCCGGCGGGGAGATGGCGCTCCAACAACGGCTCGATATCCGGCAATCCCAGGCGTTGGTGATGACGCCGCAGCTGCAACAGGCCATCAAGCTGTTGCAGCTGTCGAATCTGGAGCTGGCCGATTATGTGGAGCGCGAGCTCGAGCAAAATCCTCTGCTCGAGCGCGACGAGGGCGACCGCTGGAAGGATGCGGTGCCCGATGGTGTCGATCGGCAGGAACCGGTCGCCCCGCCCGATGGCCGCGTGCGCGACACCGTCGATCTGGCAACCAGTGACCGGCTGACCCCGGCGTCCGAAGCGCCGCTGGATACCGATTTCGAGAATGTCTATACCAATGCCAGCGCCACCGACCCGGACAACGGTTTTTCGGATGGCGCGTTCTCAGGCGGCGGTGATGAGGCGTTCGGCTCCTGGTCCTCGCATTCCGGCAGCTTCGAGGGGGACGAAAGTTCTCTGGAAGCGACGCTGAGCGAGAGGCCGGACCTGCGCCGGCATCTGGAGGAACAGATCCTCATGGATGTGCCGGACCGGCTGGACCGGTTGGTGGCCCATACCCTGCTGGAGCACCTGGACGAGGCCGGCTATTTCCTGGGCGATATCGGCGAGATTGCCGACAGCTTGGGCTGCCTGCCCGAGCGGGTGGAGGAGGTGCTGGGCCGGATGCAGCGTTTCGACCCGTCCGGCATCTTCGCCCGTTCGCTGAAGGAGTGTCTGGCGATCCAGCTGCGCGAACGTGACCGGCTGGATCCCTGTATGCAGGCGCTGCTGGACAATCTGCCACTGCTGGCGGCCCGCAACCTGCCGCAGCTGTTGAAGGTCTGTCAGGTGGATGCCGAGGATCTGGCGGACATGGTGTCCGAGATCAAGGCACTCAATCCCAAGCCGGCTCTGGCCTTCGATTTCGAGCCGGCGCAGACCGTGGTGCCCGACATCCATATGCGTCCTGCCAACGGCGGCGGCTGGATTGTCGAGCTGAACTCCGACAGCCTGCCCAAGGTGCTGCTGAATCAGCGCTATCACGCCCGCGTGGTCGCCGGTGCCCGCAGCAAGCAGGAAAAGGACTACATCGCTGAGCGCTTCCAATCGGCCAGTTGGCTGGTCAAGAGCCTGCACCAGCGGGCCAACACCATCCTCAAGGTGGCCACCGAGATCGTGCGCCAGCAGGAGGCATTCTTCCTGCACGGGCTGCAGTTTCTGAAGCCGCTGATCCTGCGCGACATCGCTGAGGCCATCGGCATGCATGAATCGACGGTCAGCCGTGTCACCACCAACAAGTTCATTGCCACGCCCCGCGGTGTTTTCGAGCTGAAATACTTCTTCACCTCGGCCATCCAGGGTGCGGATGGGCAGGCCGCTCACTCGGCCGAGGCAGTCCGCTTCCGCATCAAGGCGCTGATTGACGCGGAAAAGCCCGATGACACTTTGTCCGACGACAAGCTGGTGGAAATCCTCCGGGCGGAGGGGATCGACATTGCGCGCCGGACGGTCGCCAAGTATCGTGAGGGTATGAAAATTCCCTCCTCCGTCCAGCGCCGCCGGGAAAAGGCCCTCGGGTTATAAACCAAGCGCTGACCGGGATCGGATGACCATTCCAAGGGGTGTTCCCGGCTGCTGGACGCTGGCCCTGGAAGACGGATCCGATCAGGAACCGGACAGCTCTGACAAGAAACAGGTCAGGTCATGCAGGTCACTGTAAAAGGCAAACAACTTGATGTGGGTGATGCGTTGCGGACCCATGTCAAGGACACCCTGACGTCGCTCGTCGGCAAGTATTTCGGAAATCCGATCGAGGCGACGGTGATCCTGTCGAAGGACGCCCATCTCTTCAAGGCGGATATCCAGGTCCATGTGGGGCGCGGCATCCTCCTGCAGTCCAATGCGGAGGCAACGGAACCCTATCCTGCGTTCGACGAGGCCGCCGACCGGGTGGCCAAGCGCCTGCGCCGCTACAAGCGCCGCCTGAAGGACTATCAGCGGTCCAGCGTGACCGAACTGCCGGTCACCCCGGCCCGCAAGTACATCATCGAACCGGTTCTGGATGAAGTCGAGGAGGCCGAGGAGGTTCATGCCGAGGCGGTCAACGGAGCTGATGGGCATCAGCCCGTCGTCGTTGCGGAGATGGAGACCGCCATCGACACGCTGACGGTCAGCGAGGCGGTCATGCGCATGGATCTGGCTGATCTGCCGGCGCTGATGTTCCGTAACCGGGCCCATGGCGGCTTCAACATGGTTTATCGTCGTCCCGACGGCCATGTGGGCTGGGTCGACCCGGCCGGCGCCACCGGCACGGTCAAGCGTTGATCCTTGCCGGTGACCGCCGTGTTTCCTGTTCGTCTTTCGTCGTCCACCGCCTCGTCGGCTTCCATGAATGATCTGATCACGCCGAATGGCATCCTCCCGAACCTGCGGGCCGGTTCGAAAAAGCAGGCCCTGCAGGAGTTGGCGCGGAAGGCCGCCGAGCTGACCGGTCAGCATGAACGGGCCATCTTCGATGTGCTGGTGGAGCGGGAGCGCTTGGGTACCACCGGTGTGGGCCGGGGCATTGCCATTCCCCATGGCAAGCTCCCCGGTCTGCCCGGCGTTCTGGCGGTGTTCGCCCGGCTGGAGCGTCCGGTGGATTTCGAGGCCATCGATGAGCAGCCGGTGGACCTGATGTGCCTTCTGCTGGCGCCGGAGACGGCGGGGGCGGATCACCTCAAGGCCCTGGCCCGGGTGTCGCGCCTGCTGCGGGACCCGGTGCTGTGCGACAAGCTCCGCGGGGCAGAAACGGCCGATGCGCTGTATGCCCTGCTGACCCGTGACGAACAGTCGAACGCGGCTTGATTTCCCTGATCCCGTAGCGCCCGTCCGTCCGGTTTATCCCGGCGGACGGGTTTTTTGTGGCCGTATCGCAAAGCCATCGTGGCTTCGCGTCGCGTCCATGCTCTGCCCATCCGGCCTGTCTCCGTCGCCCTGCTTTCTCGGAACCCCACCGAAGCCCGCCTGTTGTCGGGGGACCCCCGCTTCCGGTGGGGGTGCCGCGGAGGACGGAGGATACAGATGACCGATTATGGCAGCCCGCGCGGGTACGGGTACGAAAACGACAGAGATGACGACGGCAGTTATGGCGGCGGCGCCGGCGGTCATGGCCGGACGGACCGCGGCAGCGGGCGCTCGGGCGGCTATTATGGGGCGGGCGGCGGAGGCCGCGCCTTCGGCGGCCGGCAGAGCGGCCGGGAGTCGGGGGGGCTGGGCACAGGCAGTGCTTATCAGATGGCCCCGCTGGTGGTCGGCGGTCTGATGGCGGCCCTGGGCCTGCGGCGTGGTGGCTGGCTGGGGTATGGTGTGGCCCTGGCCGGGCTGGGGGTCATCCAGCAATCCTTCACGGGAAAGCCGGACATCGCCGACTGGGTCGGGCTGGGCGACAGGCTGCGGCCCGAGCGGCATGCCACCACTGTCTCCCATACCGTGACCATCAACACCTCGCCGGAGGAGCTCTACCGCTTCTGGCGCGATTTCTCCAATCTGTCCCAGTTCATGAATCACATCGAACGCATCGACATCATGGACGAGCGGCACTCCCATTGGGTGGCGAAGGCCCCGGCGGGCCTGCGGGTCAGCTGGGACGCCGAGGTGACGGACGACCAGGAGAACCGCCGCATCGCCTGGCGTGCGGTGGAGGGGGCCGACGTGCCCAACTGGGGCCATGTGGAGTTCCGCCCGGCGCCAGCGGGCCGTGGGACCGAGGTCCGGGCCGTCATCCGCTACGAACCGCCCGGCGGCGCCCTGGGCCGGACCATTGCCCGCATTCTGGGCGAGGAGCCGCAGCAGCAGATGGTGGACGATCTCAGCCGGCTGAAGCGGCTGATGGAAACCGGCAGTCCCGGCATCGGCGGCACCGGCTCGTCCGCCCGGACGTCGGAGGTGACAGGAACCCCATAAGGGCCGACAGTCTGGGAGATCGATTCGAATTAGGAATGATAGGCCGGAGTACAGCAGGGGGCGGCAGGAGCTTTGCGCCGCCCCCTATTCGTATGGCGTGCGGCAGGAGAGTGGGATGCAGGTTGTCTATGTCTATCAGGGGGGCCGGGACAGGGCGCTGGAGCAGCAAATTCTCGACCGCTTTCCTGACAGCCGGTGCGTGACCGCCCTCTCCGGCATGCAAGGACTGACCGAGGTGACCTTGGACCTGCCGCCGTCGCTGGCGGAATCGGTTGTGGACCAACTCCGTGCCTTGCCGCGGGTGGTTGATGCCGCTCGCGGGTCCCTGGGCGAAGGGGTATGATCTGGAGCACGGGACGTCAGGCCGCGTTGGAAAGATGTGTGCAAGCGGTCGAGAAGGGCATTGAACCGGAGCGATGGCCTCCCAATATCAGCGTCAGTCCAACTGGAACGTCGGGGACATACTTCCATGGTGAACGGACCTTTCGGTCGCTTCGCGACGGTCGGCCAGACGATCGATCAGGCCGCGTTCGACGAAGGCCTTCGCGCCCATATGCGGCGCGTCTACAACTTCATGTGCTTGGCACTTGCCATCACCGGCGGTGTGGCCTTCCTGGGCTCCACCTGGGTGATGAGCTCGCCGGCCAACATCCAGCTCGTCTATGGCACGCCCCTGAAGTGGGTGCTGATGCTGGCACCGCTGGCCTTCATTTTCTTCGGGTTCCGCCCGCAAAGCATGTCGGCGGCTGGTCTCCAGACCAGCCTCTGGGTGTTCAGCGGCCTGATGGGCCTGTCGATGATGAGCCTGTTCCTGGTCTTCACCGGGGAAAGCATCGCGCGGGTGTTCTTCATCACCGCCGCCATGTTCGCCGCCACCAGCCTGTACGGCTACACCACCAAGGCCGATCTGTCGAAGATGGGCGCCTTCATGGTGATGGGCCTGTTCGGCATCGTCATCGCCGGCATCGTGAACATCTTCCTGGGTTCCAGCGCCCTGCAGTTCGCCATCTCGGTGATCGGTGTGGTGGTGTTCACCGGCCTGACCGCCTGGGACACCCAGGCGATCAAGGAGCAGTACGCCGAGGGTTGGGGCGAAGAGGCCAACAGCAAGCTGGCCGTCATGGGTGCGCTGTCGCTCTATCTGAACTTCATCAACCTGTTCCAGATGCTGCTGTCGCTGCTGGGCAACCGCAACGAATAGCATCGGCCGGTCGGGTCGCAGGACCATGACCGGGGAGACTGCCGCCCGGAGGGAAACCTCCGGGCGGTTTTCCTTTGGGCATTCGGGCAAGAGTCTGTCTTCGGCCTTGACCCGGGCCGCGCTTCCCGCCATCTGCGACGGGGAGGGCGGGACGTCCGCGACCGCCACAGGTGAGAGCAGCGCATCCGTGAGCCCCAAGGCAGACCGCCGGCTGAACCGCCGCTTCGACAAGTTGGAACAGGCCCTGCCGGACCCGGTCAGCAACCGGCTGAACTGGCTGCGCCGGCCGCATGCGCGCTGGCTGCGCATTCCCCTGGGTCTGCTGTTCATCCTGGGCGGGGTGTTCAGCTTCCTGCCCGTGCTGGGCTTGTGGATGCTGCCGTTGGGCCTGCTGCTGCTGGCCATCGACCTACCCTTCCTCAAAGGACCGGTCAGCCGGGCCATGGTCTGGGGCGAACGGAAGTGGCAGACTTGGCGCCGCCGTCGCCGGAGCGACCCGCACGGCGGCACCCCAGCCCGATAGAACTGACACGACACATGATTCCGCCCGATCTTCCCGTCCGCACCCTGGCCGAGTGTGGCGCTGCCGAAGCTGCCGCCGTCCTGAATGCCTGTTTCGATGGCTATCTGGTGCCGGTTCGCATGGATGCCGTCGCCTTCGAGCGGCGTCAGCGTGCCGAACATCTCGATCCCTTCGCCAGCCGCCTCTATGGCACGCCGGAGCGGCCGGCGGCCCTGCTTCTGGTGGACCGGCGGGGCTGGTCAAGCCGCATCGGCGCCCTGGCCCTGGCTCCTGCCTATCGAGGTCGCGGCCTGGGCCGTCTCCTGATGCAGGCGGCCCTGGCCGAAGCTGCGGCCCGTGGCGACCGGCGCATAGGGCTGGAGGTGTTCGAGCAGAACGCGCCGGCGCTGGCCCTCTACCGTTCCCTGGGTTTCAAACCCCTGCGTCGGCTCTATGGCTATGGCTGGACACCGGCGCCGGGCGAGGTGGACTCGGCGATGCCCTTGCAATCAGCCGATCCCCTGGGTGTGGCCCGTGCCGTGGCCCGGGAGGGGGAGGTGGATCTGCCCTGGGTGCTGCAGGCGGAAACCCTGGCCGCCAGCGCGCCGCCGGTCCTGGGGTTCAGCCTGGACGGCGTGGCCCATGCCCTGGTTCGTCCACTGGCCGACGACCGGATGGGGCTGCTGGCCCTGGTGGTGGCACGGGAACAGCGGCGGCGCGGTCTGGCCCGGCGCCTGTTGCAGGGGTTGGCCGCACGCTTCCCCGGCCAGGGCTGGATCATCCCGCAGATCGTGCCGGAGACTCTGGGCGAGCCGGTGCTGCCCCGCCTTGGCTGGCAGCGCCTGCCGCTCAATCAGCTGGAAATGTGGTGCGAGTTGCCGGCCTGACGCAAACCGGCCGGGGCGCCGTTGATGGCGACCCGTCAGGCCGCCCGCAGCAGCATCACCGGTGCCGCCCAGCAGCGGCGGCATTCCTCCACCGCCTCGTCCAGATCGGCGGGGTCGGCAGGGTCGCCCGGCAGAAACACGGCGATGCCGCGATTGCCCGTGTTCAACTCCAGCGTCAGCTGGTGGCCGCGGCGGGTGTCCCGGTCCATGATGACGAACTGGCTGCCCTGCCGCTTCATCAGGCGGGCGATGTCAGCCGTGGTCTCGCTGACGCCGGCGATGACGAAGGCGTAGCGACCATCGGTGCAGGCGGCTTCGGCGGTGGGGCGGGACATCTCGTTCATGGCGGTTGCCGGCAGGTGGCTGTTGCGACGCAATATGATAGGGCGGTATGGGTTAAGGCTGTATTGCCGATAAACCAGCGCCAAGGCAACGCGGCATGTCCGCACAGCCGCCATGTTCATGCTGCACTGCAATATCGACGATTATCCCTAGCGCCGCACGGTCGGCACCACCGTGGGGTGCTGCATCAGTGCCAGGAACGGCAGGTCGGAAGGGCGGTTGCCATACCCCCAGCTGCCGCTGAACGGCCCGTGTACCGCCATATAGGCGGCGATACGCCGGGCCTTCTCGTCCCGCACGCAATTGCCGCCCTCCATGGCTCCGGTCAGGATGCCGTCCCGCTGCTCCAGGCGGGTGGCCAGCAGATCGTCCACCGGCAGCCCGCGCAGCAGTGTGGGCATGTACAGGGCCAGGGCTCCCGTCGCGACCACCACCCGGTCACCCTTTTCGGCATGGCGGCGTAGGGCGTTGAGCGTCGGGCCATGCCAGCGCAGCCAGCCGGCCAACCCTTCGGCAGCGGCAGTTACCTGCTCCACCGGTAGGTCGGCCAGGGTGCGGGCCAGGAAGTCCGCCTTGATGGCGGTGCGCAGGTCGAAGCCCGATCGGGCGCGGGCAGCGCGCACCATGGCGTGGCGGATGGCCAGGGCGAAGGCCAGCCGCGTCCGCCGACGGCCCACCACCCGCTCGACGAAGGGGATCAGGCTGTCACCGGCCACCAGCGTGCCGTCGAAATCGAAAATGGCCAGGCCGGTCATGGGAGACTCGCGGAAAAGGCGGACAAGGGGCGAGACGGGACGGATCAGAGGCGCAGGCGGCGGCGTAGCAGCACGCCGATCCAGGCGCCCAGGACCAGGGCCGGTGCGGTCCAAGGCAGGCGCTCCGGCGTATCCACCAGCCGGTCCATGGCACCGGCGAAGGCCAGCAGCGTCAGCACGCCCAGGAACACCAGACTGGCCGAGGATTCCTCGGTGGACAGGCGCAGCTTCAGCCGCCGCAGGGTGAGGCGCAGGCCGGCATGGGCCAGGAAGGCGGCGGTGATGCTCATCAGGAAAGGCAGCAGCACCCCTTCCATCAGATCGGGCACGCCATCCACCCAGCGCAGCGCCACCTGCAGCAGCAGTCCGCCCTTCAGCATCAACAGCCAGAGCAGACCGTAGAAGATGGCGTAGATCAGCGCGCCGTTGGCGATATGGCTGAACGCGCGGTGCAGCAGGGTTCCCTCCTGTGGTCGGTCGAGGCGGCCTGTCCCGTTCGCAGCCCCGCCTTGAGCGGCATGTAAGCCGGTTGACGCTTTCCTCTCAATCCCTTTCCAGGTAATCCGGGGGCACGAGGAGAGAGACGACATGCCGCGTGAAAAGATCATCATCGACACCGATCCCGGCCAGGACGACGCCGTGGCCATCCTGCTGGCCCTGGCCAGCCCGGAGGAGATCGAGGTCCTGGGCATCACCGCCGTGGCCGGCAACGCGCCGCTGCACATGACCGAGGTCAATGCCCGCAAGGTCTGCGAATTGGCCGGCCGCCCGGACGTCAAGGTCTATGCTGGCTGTGACAAGCCGCTGTTTCTGGAATTGCACACGGCGCCCGAGGTGCATGGCCCCACTGGACTCAACGGTCCCATCCTGCCAGAACCGGCCATGCCGCTGCAGCCGGAGCATGCGGTGGATTTCATCATCGACACGGTGCTGGCCGAGCCGCCGGGTTCCGTGACCCTGTGCCCGCTGGGGCCGCTGACCAATGTGGCCCGCGCCATCATGCGCGAACCACGGGTGGCCGGGCGGCTGAAGCGCATCGTGCTGATGGGGGGCGCCCAGACCGAGGGCGGGAATTCCAGCCCGGTGGCCGAGTTCAACATCTTCGTCGATCCCCATGCCGCCGATGTGGTGTTGAAGTCAGGCGTCGAGGTGGTGATGTTTCCGCTGGACGTCACCCATCAGGTGCTGACCAGCCGCGTGCGCATGGACGCCATTGCCGCCATCGGTACGCCTGTGGCCAAGGCCACCTATGAGATGCTGGACTACTACCGCCAGTATGACGAGAAGAAGTACGGGACCGACGGCGGCCCGCTGCACGATCCCTGCGTCATCGCTTGGCTGATCCGGCCGGAACTGTTCCAGGGCCAGCATGTCAATGTGGCGGTGGAGACGGGCAGCGCGCTGACCATCGGTCAGACCGTGGTCGATTATTTCGACAAGACCGGCCGGCCCCGCAATGCGCTTTACATGCGCAAGGCCGACGCCGATGGCTTTTTCGCCCTTCTGACGGAGCGGCTGACGCGGCTGTGATCTGGTGCGATCCGCCGACCCGGTGCCGGAATCGAACAGGGGCCCTGCAGGGCCCCTGTCTACATCCGGGATCGGTCCGGGACCGGCGGGTTCAGTGTTCGCGCATCTCGCGCACATAGCGCCACGGCCAGGACAGGGCGTAGCGCAGGGCGAACATGCAGACGGCCATGTCGGCGCGGCGACCGCTGTCGCTGGTCCGGAAGCCCGTGGGGATCAATTCGCCCAGGCCGATCAGCAGATAGCCGATGACCGTCAACCAGAATGCTTCCACCAAGGCGACCTCCCGCCATCCCGACTTTACCTGTGGGCAGTGTGCCGCTGCCCGGTTAACGACCGCTGAACAGAACCCCAAACCCAGCCCTGACCAGAAGGTGTAACGACGCCATGCATCAGCATGCCGCAGCGGTTCCGCCACCGGGGGGCAGCAACAGATTGATGGTGAAGGGTCTGTGACCGCTGGGGGGCACCGGGAACATAGGTTTCAGTCATCCATTCCCCGTGGAGACCCGCCTCGTCCACTGCCTGATCGCCGCTCCATGCCGTCTCCTATCCCCCGCTGGGCCTTCATCGATGCCGCCCGCGCTGTTGCCATCGCCCTGGCCATGCTGTCCCATGCCTTCCTGGTGTTCGAGGTCTGGCCGGCCTTGCCGCAGGCGCCCCTCCACACCCTGCGCTTGCTGACGCGGACAGCCACGCCGGTGTTCATCCTGGTGTTCGGCATGATGCTGGAACTGGTCTATCTGCGCATGTTGCGGCAGCGTGGCCGTGCGGCCGCGGCGCAGAAGCTGCTGACCCGGGCCTTGCTGTGCTACGCGGTGTTTCTGGCCGACGCGGCCCTGGCGGGCTTGGTGGGTTGGCGCTCGCCGCTGCAGGCCGCCGCGGCGACCCTGTTCCTTGAAGGGACGCGGCTGGGCAGTATTCTACAATTCTACGCCCTGGCCCTGGGGCTGGCCGTCCCACTGCTGCTGCTGCGGGAGCGGTTGGGACTGGTGGCGCTGCTGCTCCCGGTGGTGCTGGTCTGGTCGCTGCACCCGCTGCTGGCCGATCTGCCGGCGTTGCCCTATCCGCTGCATTATTTTGGCGCCTTCCTGGCCGGGGCCGGGGATCGTTTCGGTCCCAATATCCTGCATGGCGCTACCTTTATCGCCGCCGGCATGGCGTTGGCGCGTGCCCTGACCCTGAGCCGGGAGCAGCAGCCCATTGCGGCGCTGCTGTTGCTGACGGTGGTGCTGCTGCCGGCCCTGGCCGTGCTGCTGGACGGTCTGGACCGGCTGGGCGGGGCCGGCTTCGTCGTCGGCATCGTCGACATCCGTCAGCTGCGCTGGCGCAATGATCCGGCCTATTTCGGCTTCGGCATCATGGCGGCGATGCTGCTGCTGGGCCTCTGCGCCCTGCTGCTGGGCCGGCGATCCCTCAACGCTGATGGGCTGATGGCGACCCTGGGGCGGCGGACCCTGTTCGCCTTCGGTGCCGGCAATGGCGCACTGGCCTTGCTGCCGGCCCTGCCGGAGGGCTGGGGGTTGGCACCGCGTCTGGCGGCGGCCGGCTTGTTCCTGCCGGTGCTGGCCGGGGCCGTGATCCGTCACGACCGCACCGCAGGAAAGGGCGGCGCCGGCGCCTATGCCCCTGCCCTGGGTCTGCTGCGCGGGGTGGAAACGCTCTGTGCCGTCCTGGCGCGCCGGCTGGTCGGGCTGGGCCGCCGGCTGCTGCCGCGCCGCCCGGCCGAGGCGCAGTGACGCCGCCCGTCAGCCCCAGAGCGCGGGGTCGGGCGGATACAGGGTGGTGCCCTGGAAGCGCAGTCCGGGGGCCCGGTCGCGGGCCAGCAGCAGCGGCCCGTCCAGATCCACATAGCGGGCGCCCTGGGCCACATAGACCGCTGGCGCCATGGCCAGCGAGGTTGCGACCATGCAGCCGACCATGACCTCCAGCCCCGCCGCCTCGGCTGCGCACTTCATGGCCAGCGCCTCGGTCAGCCCGCCGGTCTTGTCCAGCTTGATGTTGACGACCCGGTACTTGCCGCGCAGCCCGTCCAGGCTGTCCAACCCGTGGGCGCTTTCGTCGGCGCCGAAGGGAAGGGGACTGGCAAGGCCCAGCAGGGCGTCGTCGGCCCCGGCGGGCAGCGGCTGCTCGATCATCTCCACCCCCAGATCGGCCAGCCGGGCCGGCAGGCTGCGCAGATCCTCCTGGCTCCAGCCCTCATTGGCGTCCACCACCAGCCGGGCGGCTGGCGCATTGTCGCGCACGGCCCGCACCCGCTCCAGGTCCAGCCCGTCGCCGGCCAACTTCAGCTTCAGCAGCGGCGTGCCGCAGTTGGCGCGGGCGCTGTCGGCCATGATCTCGGGCCGGTCGATGGAGAGGGTGAAGCAGGTGGTCAGCGGCCCCGGCGCCGCCTCCAGGTCGGCCAGCTGCCACAGCGGCACGCCGGTCAGCTTGGCCTCCAGATCCCACAGGGCGCAGTCCAGGGCGTTGCGGGCTGCGCCCGGCGGCAGCGCGGTCCGAAGTCCGGCCCGGTCCAGCCCGGCGGCCACGGCGTCGGCCAGGGCGGCGATATCGGCAGCCACCTGCTCCACCGACTCGCCGTAACGGGCATAGGGCACGCATTCGCCGCGGCCGACCACACCGCCATCGTCGATCTCCGCCACCACCACCCGGGCTTCGGTCTTGGCCCCGCGGCTGATGCGGAAGGTGCCGCGGATGGGGAAGCTCTCGCACAGCACCCGCAGGCGGCGCCGGGGTTCGGCCTTGGACATGGAATTCCCCCTCTGGGACGGCGGCGAAGGACGATCTCAACTCTGCCGGTACGGAATGCCGGCGGGACCGCATCCTAGACCGCTCCCCGGCTGACCGCACGGCTGCAATGCGATGGCGGCAGGGCCTTTCGCCGGACGCCCGGCCTATGTAACCCTTCCGAGATCTGGCGGTGGCGGCAGCTTCGGCCGATATCGGCAGGCTGGAATTGATGTTCTGATGATGTGGAGCCGGTTCGACATGACCCATCCGATGTCCCTTTCCCCGCGCGCGGCCCTGCTTGCCGCCGGGACCGCCTGCGCCTGGGCCGCCGTGATGCTGGCCGTCCCGGCCCAGGCCCAGGCGGTGAAGACCCCGGCCCCCGGCGACCTGTCCTTCGGTGTCTCCGCCGGCACCCGCTTCCAGGCGGACGGCACCTTCCACAAGGGCGCCGCCGCCGGCCCCGCCAGCGTGCGCTCGCGCGACTGGTCCGATGCCTATGACCGCACCTGGACCCTGGAGGGGGAGGCGGCCTACGGCCTGACCGACCGGTCGGAACTGGCGCTGACCCTGGGCTGGAGCTGGGCCAATGCCAGCGCCATGGATGTGGGCAGCGTCGCTGGCCAGCCGCTGCGGGCCAAGTTCGATGACTATGACGCCTGGAGCCTGCGCGCCACCTACCGTCAGTATTTCGACGTCAGCCCGACCTTCATCCCCTATGTCGGCATCAGCGGCGGCGTGCGCTACACCGATAGCATCGACGCCGAACTGCGCTCGGACGGGTTCACGGGCCTGGGCCAGCCGGCCGTGCTGAAGACCGGCTTCTACAAGAAGAGCTGGATCCCCACCGCCGGCCTGACCTTCGGCTGGCGCTACCATTTCTCCGGCGCCGTGGTCGGGCTGGAGACGGGTGTCTTCTACGACTGGAAGCCGCGGGACGATGACAGCGTCCTGGCCGCCCAGGGCTTGGCCCGCCTCAACGACGCCGGCGACCGCATCACCATTCCCCTGACGCTGACGGTGGCGTTCTGATCCGTTTCCGGCACGCCTGCCGGGACGATCTTGCCGGATATGCCCGTTGGCGGCGATAGTGCGCGGCATGTCCGGCCGGTGTGAAGGGGGCGGTATGTTCGGGGAAGGCTGGCGCCGCGGACGGCAGGCGCTGGGGATCGTGGTCCAGGACTGGCGGCGGGTGCTGCGCTTCGGCCTGCTGCCGTCGCTGCTGGCGATGCTGGTCCAGCTGGTCATGCCCGTGACCGTGGAGGGCGGCTTCAACTGGGCGCGCTGGCCGCTGGTACTGGCGCTGCTGGCCGTGCTCCTGTGGCTGTCGGCAGGACAGCAGATCCGCTGGTACCGCTGGGCCGTGCTCGGCGATGACAGCCCGGCCTGGTGGTCGATCCCCCTCGATGCAAGGCCGCTGCGCTTCATCGGCTGGTCCCTGGCCGTCGGCGCGGCCCTGGCATTGGTCGGCGTGGCCGTGGCGCTGGCCGTCTTCCTGGTTCTGCTGGTGATCAAGCTGGCCGGCCTGCCGGAGCAGTCGGTGGCCGCCGTGGCCCTGCCGCTGCTGGCGTTGGCCTATATGGGGATGAAGCTGACCCCCGTGCTGGTCTCCGTCGCCATCGACCGGCCTGTGCGCATGGAGGCGGTGCTCCGGGCCATGGGCTGGCGGCGCGTGCTGGTACTGGTTCTCGCCATGCTCGTCGGCGTCCTGCCCCTTGCCATTGTCGTGGCGCTGCTGGGTGGAATCGTGGGCGCCGTCGCCGCCCTGCTGTCCGCGACCGATAAGGTGCTGGGGCTGGTGGGCCTGCTGGACATGGTGGCCGGTCCATTCCTGCTGGCGGCCCTGGGCATCGTTGTCGGCCGCTTCTATGCCGACCATCTGGCGCCCGTGCTCGATGGGGTGCCGGAGTCCCGTGGTCCGACCGATCCGGGTCCCGGCGGCCCCGATGCGGGAGGACCATCGCCCTGGTCACGCTGATTTCCCGCGCGAGCCTATAGCGCCGACGGGCCGGACCCCTTATCTGCATGCGCGGGGACGGTGTCCCCTTGCATCCGCTCTGCAGGGAACAGCACAGCCATGGGTTTCCGTGATGCCTGGCGCGAAGCGCTGGCAGCCTATCTCCTGGTTCTGGCCGAGCCGCGGCGGGCCGTCCGTTTCGCCGGGGCGCCGGCCCTGATCTTCGCCCTGCTGGGGCTGGTGCAGCTGACGGCGGGGCCGGAGGGCGGCAGCCTGTTCCTGCTGCTGAACATGGTGGCCATGGTCTTCGGCTGGGGTCTGTGGACCCTGCGCTGGCAACGGTTCCTGCTGCTGGGCGATGACGGGCCCCGCTTCTGGGATCTGCCGCTCGATCGGCGGATCTGGCGGGTGGGCGGCACGCTGACGGCCCTGTTCTTCGGCAGTGTGGTGATGGTGGCCCTGGTGCTGTCCCTGCTGCTGACACTGATCCTTGGGCTGCTGGGTGTGGCCGATGGCGGAGTGCCGCTGTCGGCACAGGTGCCGGTGCTGCTGGGCGTCATGCTGTCCGCCGGCCTGATCCTGGCCCGCATGGGGCCGGGCATCACCGCCCTATCGCTGGACCGGCGTTTCGACCCGCTGTTGTCCTGGCGGGTGTGCGGCTGGCGCGGAGGCTTCGCGCCGCTGCTGGCGGTGCTGCTGACGGCGGTGCCGCTGGAACTGCTGCCCACCGGGCTGGCCGTGGCCTACATGATCCAGGGCGATCCGCTCTATGCCGTGCTGATGCAGCTGATCCGGGTGGTGACCTATCCCCTGTCCACCGGGCTGACGGCCCTGGTCTGGGCCCGCATCTATGCCGTCGCCATTGCCCCGGCGGAAACGGCCCGGCCCGCCTGACCATTCCCGTCGGCCTCAGCCGGGATAGGGGACGGACAGAAGCTGGTCGGCAGCGGGCCGCTCCAGCCGGCGCACGGAGCCGTCGGGCCAGCGCACCTCCACCCGTTCCACGGTCCGCTGCGATCCCAGGCCGAAATGAGCCACCGGCTCCATCTGGCTGAAATGGCCGGAGCCGCCGCAGATGGCCCGCATCTGCTGGCGTCCGCCGGCCCACAGCCTGACCACGGCGCCACGGGCCGGAGCGCCGGCGCGGGTCAGCGGCCGGACCCGCAACCAATGGTGGCCCCGCGGTTCGGCGATGAACAGGCTGAGCGGCTGCGCCGCCTGCTCGCCGTGGGCCAGGATCAGTTCCAGCTGCCCGTCGCCATCGAGATCCGCCACGGCGGCTCCGGTGTTCATGCCGGACGGCTCAGCGGCATCGCCGCAATCGACCAGTGTCCAGCGCTCGTCGCGCCAGGCGAAAAGCCGGTTCGGCGCCCCCTGCACGGTCAGCAGGATCTCCTCCCAGCCATCATTGTCGAAATCGGCGACGATGACCGAGCGCACGGCGCCGGGGGCGGCCAGCTCCGGCGGGGCGATGTCGGCGAAGCCGCCGCCGGGCCGCTGCTGGAACAGCC
Source organism: Oleisolibacter albus (assembly GCF_003336875.1). Lineage (GTDB taxonomy): Bacteria > Pseudomonadota > Alphaproteobacteria > Azospirillales > Azospirillaceae > Niveispirillum > Niveispirillum album. The sequence continues at coordinate 387,612 of NZ_QGNJ01000002.1, forward strand.
GGTTGCGGCCGCGATGGGTGCCGACGACGACGCTGAACAGGCCGTCCTCGTCCAGCAGCGCCAGACCGCGGGGCTGGGTGCCGGGATCGGACAGGCCGCGGGCGGCGCCGATCTCCTCGAAGCTGCCATAGCCGAGATTGCGGTAGAGCAGGGTGGGGCCGCCATCGCCGCCCACCAGGATATCCGGCCCGTCCCCCAGCAGCGGTGCCGCCAGCAGCGCCTGTACGCCGGTGACGGCATCCAGTCCGGCATCCTCGGCCAGATCGGCCAGGGCGCCGCGGGCGTTCAGCTCCAGCAGGCGCAGGCCCGGCGTGCCGATGACGAATCCATAGCGGCCGCTGCCAAGGCGGTCGACCACGGCCAGGCCGTGCCCCGCCGGCCCGGCCGCCAGGGCGAAATTGTCGGGTTGGGCCAGCAGGTCGATCCAGCGGCGGCCGAAGCAGGCCAGCAGCCGGTCCGGACTGCGGCCGGTACCATTTCCCTGGTTCTGGACATAGACCTCCTCGCGGCCATCGCCGTCCAGGTCGGCACAGACCAGGGCCAGGGCCGGGCGTCCGTCATCGGCCAGCAGCGGATCGGCCACATCCACCAGCGTCTGCCCGTCCCATTTCAGCAACCGGTTCGGGCCGCCCTGGCCGGCCACCAGCACCTCGTCCTGGCCGTCCCCATCCACATCGGCCACGGCCACCCCCTGGTGCAGCGCCGGCGGATTCCGGGGGATCAGGTTCGAGCATCCGATGAACATGGGGGGATATCCTCGGCCGGACGGGCACCCTTCAGGAATAGCGCGTCCGCTGCGCGCCGGGCAAGGGTCGGCGCCGCTCCCCCAACGGATCGCTCGCCCCCCAGATCTTGTGGTGATGGCAGAGGTGCGTCAGGGAAAATGCGGGCCGGACCTCCCGCGGCACCGTTGGTCCTGATGGGGATGAGGTCCGCGCCGGAGACCGCGCGGACGGCCGATTCCCGCCAGTCCCTGTGGGCGGCGGCCGTATCGGCCGGCGGTGGTGGCGCAAACCCGCGGCTTCGCGATGTCAACAGTTCCCTCACGCAATGGACGGAAAAAATGGACTTGTGAGGGGGGCGACATCTGGTACCATCGCCGACCGTTGCCGCTACATCTTGGGGTCAACGCATTGTTATCCACAGCGACCATGCTGTGGGTGATCTGGGGATTACGGGGATAAGTGATGCGCGACGGTGATGTCAACGAGTGGGTCCCGCAGGGTGGCGACGTGTTCGGTCAGGTGCAGTTCGCCAAGCACCCGGCGGTCGTTGTGGACCGTTCGCGGGACGAGCTGCTGACGGACTTCGGCAAGGAGACGCTGAAGGACCGCTATCTGCTGCCCGGCGAGTCCTACCAGGATCTGTTCGCGCGCGTCGCCAGCTACTATGCCGACGACCAGGCCCATGCCCAGCGTCTGTACGACTATATCTCGCGCCTGTGGTTCATGCCGGCCACGCCGGTCCTGTCCAACGGCGGTACAGACCGCGGCCTGCCCATCTCCTGCTTCCTGAACGAAGCCAGCGACAGCCTGGAAGGCATCGTCGGCCTGTGGAACGAGAATGTGTGGCTGGCGGCCAAGGGCGGCGGCATCGGCAGCTACTGGGGCAATCTGCGGTCCATCGGTGAGAGGGTGAAGGGCAACGGCAAGACCTCCGGCGTCATCCCCTTCATCCGTGTCATGGACAGCCTGACCCTGGCCATCTCCCAGGGCAGTCTGCGCCGCGGCTCGGCCGCCTGCTACCTGCCGGTCTCCCATCCCGAGATCGAGGAATTCATCGAGATGCGCCGCCCCACCGGCGGCGATCCCAACCGCAAGGCGCTAAACCTGCACCATGGCATCGCCATTCCCGACGCCTTCATGCGCGCCGTGGAGAATGACGAGGAATGGGCGCTGACCAGCCCCAAGGACGGCACGGTGCTGCGCCGCATCTCGGCCCGCCAGCTGTGGATCCGCATCCTGACGGCGCGGGTGGAGACGGGCGAGCCCTATCTGCTGTTCATCGACCACGTCAACAAGGCCATCCCCGAGCATCACAAGCTGGCCGGCCTGAATGTGAAGATGTCGAACCTGTGCAGCGAGATCACGCTGCCCACCGGCATGGACCCCTGGGGCCAGCAGCGCACGGCGGTCTGCTGCCTGTCCTCGCTGAACCTGGAATATTTCCTGGAATGGCAGGATCATCCGACCTTCATTGAGGATACGCTGCGCTTCCTCGATAATGTCATGACCGACTTCATCAGGAAGGCGCCAGATGACATGGCCCGGGCCAAATACTCGGCCATGCGCGAGCGCTCAGTCGGCCTGGGTGTCATGGGCTATCACAGCTTCCTGCAGAGCCAGATGATCCCGCTGGAGGGTGTCATGGCCAAGGTGTGGAACAAGCGCATGTTCGCCCACATCAAGCGCCAGGCCGACGCCGCCTCGGTGAAGCTGGCGCATGAGCGGGGTGCCTGCCCGGATGCCGCGGAATACGGCATCATGGAGCGCTTCTCCAACAAGATCGCCATCGCGCCGACGGCCAGCATCTCCATCATCTGCGGCGGCGCCTCGCCGGGCATCGAGCCGGTGGCGGCCAATGCCTTCACCCACAAGACGCTGTCGGGCAGCCGCTCGGTGCGCAACCCGTACCTGGCCAAGCTGCTGGAAACCTACGGTCGCAATGACGAGGACACCTGGTCCAGCATCACCCTGAACGGCGGTTCGGTGCAGCATCTGGATTTCCTCAGCCAGGACGAGAAGGACGTGTTCAAGACCGCCTTCGAGCTGGACCAGCGCTGGCTGGTCGAGCACGCGGCCGATCGCACGCCCTTCATCTGCCAAGCCCAGTCGCTGAACATCTTCCTGCCGGCCGACGTGCATAAGCGCGACCTGCACCAGATCCATTTCATGGCCTGGAAGAAGGGCGTGAAAAGCCTCTATTACCTGCGCTCGCTGTCGGTGCAGCGCGCCGAGAGCGATGTGACCAAGGATCTGGCCAAGGCCCCGGCCCCGGCCGAGCCGGCCAAGTACGAGGAATGCCTCGCCTGCCAGTAGGGGCGTCTTTCCGGTGCCGCTGAACTCCCGTCCGGCTTGCCGGGCGGGAGTTTTTATTTGAATTCTAATTATATTGCCGTCGCCCGCATGATCTCGGCGTGTCCGGTCCGGCAGGACGGCATCGCCAACGATCTGGCGTGCACCATGGCCGGTCTCTGGGCCCGGACGCGGTAGCAGCAGGGCTGTCCCGAGCAGGTCCGGGTCATCCGCTTGGCCGTGCCGGCTGGTCTGATCCCATCCGACAGGGATGTCGGATCGTGGGCGTGTAAGGTCCAGACATTCACCGGTCCGGACCGATCATGCGTCTTCCCCTGCTTGTGGCCGCCCTCTCCAGCCTGGCCCTGCTGCCGGCCTGTGCCAGCGATCCCGAACGGGGGCCGCCGCATCCGCGGCCGATGATGATGGCGATCAGTCCGGCCGGTGAACGTCTGGGGCTGCCGGGCCGCCCGGCGGCCGAGGCCCTGGCCGCCTGGTTCAAGGCCGCCGATGCCAACAGTGATGGGCGGTTGGATACGGCGGAGTTGCAGGCCGATGCCGCCCGCTTCTTCAAGACCCTGGACGCCGACGGCGACGGTGCGGTGAATTCCCGCGAGTTGGAAGAGGCGCGCCGCCAGCAACGGGATGCGCTGCGCCGGGTCGCGGCGGCCCCGCCGGACGGGACGCTGCCGGAGGGCGCGCCAGTCGATGATGCGCCCGGAGACAGGGACGGTGAGAAGGCCGACGGCAGCCGTCCGCGCGGCCGTGGCCCAGGCGATGCGCCCGGCGGGGTCATGGGCGGCGGCATGGGGGGCGGGGTGGATCCGGTGATGTCCGCCGACCGCAACCTGGATTTCCGCGTGACCCTGATCGAGATGCAGCAGGATGTGCTGCGCCGGATGCAGGAGATGGACGGCAACCAGGATGGCTCTGTCGATCTGGCCGAGGTGGAGGCATGGAGCAGAGCGGCGGCGGCGCGTGCGCCCGGTGGCGGACGTCATGGCGGTGGCCCCGGCGGTGGCCCAGGTGGCCCAGGTGGAGGACGGGGCGGTGGGCGCGGCGGCTTCTGACCGTCGCAATCCCGGTTCGACCCGCCCCCGGGGTGCAGGCCGCGCCGATCCGGGCTTGACAGCGGGCGGGCAAGCGGCCGTGCTGTGCCGGGTCTGTTCCTGCCGCCCGGATGTCTTCATGCGCCTGCCCGCTCTGCTGTCCCTGTCCATCTGCCTTGGCCTTCTGTCCGCCTGCTCCAGCCGGCCCGGCCCGGTGCCGCTGCGCTATCAGGCTGTCAGCCCTTCGGGCGAGTTGCTGGCGCCGCCCACGGCCGATCCGGATCGATTCCGTCAGGCGCTGGTGGACTGGTTCCACCGCAGCGACAGCAACGGCGACGGTTTCCTGGATAAGGCCGAGTTCCTGGCCGATGCCGACCGCAGCTTCGCCGCCTTCGACCGGGATGGCGACGGTCTGATCACCTCGCTCGAGCTGACGCAGATGCGGATGGAGTCGCCCAACCGCGCGCCGCCGCCGAAACCCAGTTCGCGTCTGCGCCCCGATCATCTGGTGGTGGGGCCGGAGCAGATGGAGGCTGCGGCAACCGAGTCGGCGCGGCGCGGGGTGCAGCCGCGCGTCGCCGTCGATCCCGTGATGTCCGCCGACACCAACGCCGATTTCCGCGTTTCGCTTGCGGAGATGCGGGCCCAGGCCGAACGCCGTTTTGCCCAGTTCGATGCGAATCGCGACGGACGCCTGAGCCTGGACGAGGTGGTCGAGCGGCAGATGCGACTGCTGAAGGGTTTGCGCGGGGAGTGACGGGGTGGCAGATCTTTTCACCGGGATTCACAGGCCAAAGGGCTTCCCCCAGCGGCCTGTTGTGGTAAGGTCCGCGTCCAACCCCAAGATATAGCGTGATGTGCCATGGCCTGCGCCTTGATGACACCGAATCCGGTGTACAAGCCCTTCCGGTATCCCTGGGCCTATGAGTCCTGGTTGACCCAGCAGCGCCTGCATTGGCTGCCGGAGGAAGTGCCGTTGGCCGACGACGTCAAGGACTGGCGCCAGAAGCTGACCCCGGCCGAGCAGAACCTGGTCACCCAGATCTTCCGCTTCTTCACCCAGGCGGACGTGGAGGTGAACAACTGCTACATGCGGCACTACAGCCGTGTGTTCACGCCGACCGAGGTCTGCATGATGTTGGCCGCCTTCTCCGCCATGGAGACGGTGCATATCGCGGCCTACAGCCATCTGCTCGACACCATCGGCATGCCCGAGGCCGAGTATTCCGCCTTCCTCCGCTACAAGGAGATGAAGGACAAGTACGACTACATGCAGGGCTTCACCGTCGACAATCCGACGGAGATTGCCAAGACCCTGGCCGTGTTCGGTGCCTTCACGGAGGGGCTGCAGCTGTTTGCCAGCTTCGCCATCCTCATGAACTTCCCCCGGCACAACAAGCTGAAGGGCATGGGCCAGATCGTCACCTGGTCGGTGCGCGACGAGACCCTGCACACCCAGTCCATCATCCGCCTGTTCAAGACCTTCGTGGCCGAGAACCCGGAGATCTGGACCGAGCAGCTGAAGCAGGACCTGCATGAGGCCTGCGCCACCATCGTCCACCATGAGGACGCCTTCATCGATCTGGCCTTCGAGATGGGGCCGATCGAGGGGATGACCGCCGAGGATGTGAAGCGCTATATCCGCTATATCGCCGACCGCCGGCTGGAGCAGCTGGGCCTGGACGCCGTCTACCATGTGGGCAAGAACCCGCTGCCCTGGATGGATGCCATCCTCAACGGCATCGAGCACACCAACTTCTTCGAGAACCGCGCCACCGAATATTCCCGCGCGGCCACCAAGGGCACCTGGGACGAGGCGTTCGCGGACTGATCGACCTGGGGTCGGGGCATGCCCGTTGCGGGGCGGGCACGCCCGCTGACGCCTCTCAGCCCTCGTCCGGAATGTAGAATATGGCCATGTTCGGCACATTGCTGCCTGGCCAGACGATCAGCAGCTGCACCAGATCGGTTCCGGGGGAATAGACGTCGGCCCAGGTGGCCGTGCCGGCACTCCAGCCGCCGCCGGCTTGGCTGTAGCTGATGCTGGCATTGGCGGGGGCCTGATCCAGATGGACCAGAATGCCCTGGCCCAGCGCCGTGGTCAGCACCGTGCCCAGCCGATAGTCCGAGGTGGCAAAGAACAGGTAAAGCTGGTCGAGGGGGGCCAGGCTGACGGTTTCTCCGTCCCCGGCATTGAAGCCGGACACGGGCGTGGCCGCGGTGGGTGACCCTGTCCAGACCGGCCGGCCCAGGCCGACGGTCAGGCCGTTTCCGCTGGTGTTATAGATCAGGATGGTGGTTGGCAGGCCGGACAGGGTGGACAGGCTGATGCTGCCATCCGTGTTGATGGTCGCCATCTGGCCGGGCTGGATGGGGCAGGACACCGCCACCGTAACGGTCTGGTTTGCCGCCAGCGGCGAGGTGGAGTCGTAAACGCTGCAAGCCGCCTCCAGGGTGACGGATGTGCTGGTGAGATAGGATTTGGTCTTCAGGGCGATCAGCGGCCGGCCGGATTGGTTGGAACTGCTGACGGCCACCATCCCGTACAGGGTATAGCCGGCGGCTTTCAGGGTGGTCAGCGTTGCACTGTCGATGACGATGGTCAGCGTGCGGTCGGGCATTCAACGCCTCCACCCGGTCGGGATCGGCGGTACACCCGGGGCTTTGCACCCCGATTCCCCCGATCCGCCAGCGGCAAGGAGCGCCCATGCCGCTGGCGGTCGCCGACCGCGCCTATCAGTGGGTGATGAGGATCGGCAGCATGTCGGCGTTCGGCGGGACCAGGGAGGCCCAGGCCGCGCCATCGGCCGACCAGCCCGTATTGATGTCGAACGAGACGGTCCGGCTGGTGGTTCCGGTCAGGTTGACGGTCAGGCCCTGGCTGTAGGCCCGGTAGATCACCGTACCGGTGTCGACCTGGTTGGTCGCGAACATGAACAGGACCTTTTCGACCGGCATCATCTGGTCGAGCATGTTCCCGAACAGCGGAAAGGCACACATCGGCGTGAAGCTGCCGTTCTGTTCCTGCGAAATGCCGCAGGTGTAGGGAACGGAGCTGGCATTGACGATGGAAATGGCGCCCGGCGTGCCGTCCGTCGTCACCAGCACATTGCCGGACGGGTCCACGGTCATGGTATCTCCGAGATCGACGCCGGCGGCATTGCTGGAGACGATCTTCGTGTTCGGCGCAATCGTCGTGGTGGAGATATAGGCCTGGTAATCCTCCTGCCAGCCGACATTGGTGGAGACCAGATAATTCTTCGTGGCAAACCAGACCAAGGGAACGCCGCCTTGGATTGACGTCTTGATTGCCTTGAAGCCATACAGGGAGTATCCGGCGCTCTTCAGCGAAGACACCGTGTTGGGGCTCATATTGATCTGGACGCTGTAGTTGCTCGCCATGATGATTTCCTCTTAGCAGGAGAAATCTGCATGCAGATTGCGGTCTCAGACGTCTGATTTTGGGTGTGCGCATCCAGGTTTTATAAAACTTGAAATTGAATTTCAATAAAAAAATCGTCCTAAAAGTGTATTTGCTGAAGAGGGTCGGAGTGACTGGGAGAATTCATGAATACACTTGTAATTGAGATGTAGCATCAAATAGAAAACGTTCAAATAAAGTGGCGCGAGAGATTTAACTGAATATATATTTGATTTTCTATGAAGAAAAGCGAAGGTGGTGCCGGCATATGGATGTGCCGGCCGGTGTCGATTGTCCCGACATCCCGTCATGAACGCGGTCTTTGGTCAGGATCGGCCGGCGGCGTTCAGTTCTGTCGCCGTGCCGGGTCCATCGGCGGATTGTTTCTGAACGGTTACGCCGGCTTCCGCCCCCGTGGATGGGGATGGTAGATCATGTCCCCTTGCGGGTCCGATCGGCCCCCCAATGGGAAGAGGAAACACGGTTCATGGTCTATCGGAAGCTGGTGATGGCGGCCCTGGCCGCAACCGCCCTGACGGGAGTGCCCGCGATGGCAGAGACGAAGGCCCCGGCTGCCATCCAGGCGACGGAGAACGACCCCTATCTCTGGCTGGAGGAGGTGGAGGGCGCCAAGGCCATCGACTGGGCCAAGCAGCACAACGAGACCAGCTTTTCCCGGTTGAAGACCGATCCTCGCTTCGAGCCGCTGCGGGCCGATGCCGAGAAGATCCTGACCGCCCGCGACCGTATCGCCTACGGATCGCTGGAAGGCGGCAAGGTCGATAATTTCTGGCAGGACCAGACCAATGTGCGCGGCGTCTGGCGCCGGACCACGGTTGATGGCTACCGCAAGCCCGATACCCAGTGGGACGTCATCCTGGACATCGACGCCCTGGCCAAGGCCGAGAACGAGAACTGGGTCTACAAGGGCCACAACTGCCTGCCTCCGGCCGGGACCCGCTGTCTGGTGAACCTGTCGCGCGGCGGCAAGGACGCCGTGGTGGTGCGCGAGTACGACGTGGAGAAGAAGGCCTGGGTCAAGGACGGCTTCCAACTGCCGGAATCCAAGCAGACCGTGGACTGGGCCGATGCCGACACGCTGATGGTGGCCACCGATTTCGGCCCGGACACCATGACCGACAGCGGCTATGCCCGTCAGGTGCGGCTGTGGAAGCGCGGAACCGATCTGGCCAAGGCGCCCATCGTGCTGAACGTGGCCAAGACCGACGTCTGGGGCCGGCCGCTGGCCATCCATCGGCCCGAGGGCACCACGCTGCTGTTGAACCGCGGCCCGGACTTCTTCACCGAGGAATGGTCGCTGCTGGGCAAGGACGGCAAGGTCACCAAGCTGCCGCTGCCCCAGGCCATCGAACTGAACGGCATGCTGGATGGGCAGTTGCTGATCGGCCTGCGCGATGATTGGAGCGTGGTCGGGAAGACCTTCACCAAGGGCAGCCTAGTGGCGGTGCCGTTGGCCGAACTGGCGGCTGGCGCGGTCAAGACCGTCAGTACCGTCTATGCCCCGTCGGAGACGGCGGCCATCCAGCAGGTCCGCGTGGCGCAGGATGCCGTCTATCTCGGCGTGCTGGACAATGTGGTGGGCAAGCTGCTTCAGGCCAAGCCCGCGCCCAAGGGCGGCGGCTGGAGCGTGGCGACCGTGGAGATGCCGGCCAACGGTGCCGTGAGCATCGTCTCCACCGATGCCTACAGCCGCGATGTGCTGGTGAACTACAACAGCTATCTGGTTCCGGACACGCTGTACCTCATGGCCGGCGGCGCCAAGCCGGAGGCTATCAAGTCGCTGCCGGCCCGCTTCGATGCGGCGCCCTTCACCACCGAACAGCGCTTCGCCACCAGCAAGGACGGCACCAAGGTCCCGTACTTCATTGTCCACGCCAAGTCGATGGCCCTGACCGGCGATAATCCCACCCTGCTCTATGGCTATGGCGGGTTCGAGATTGCCATGACCCCCGGCTATCTGGGGCCGCTGGCCAAGAGCTGGCTGCAGGATGGGGGCGTCTATGTGGTGGCCAATATCCGCGGCGGCGGTGAGTTCGGCCCGCGCTGGCATCAGGCGGCCCTGAAGGAGAACCGTCAGCGCGCCTTCGACGATTTCGCCGCGGTGGCCGAGGACCTGATCAAGACCAAGGTCACCCGTCCGGCCCGGCTGGGCATTCAGGGCGGCTCCAACGGCGGGCTGCTGACCGGCACCGTCATGACCCAGCGGCCCGACCTGCTGGGGGCCGCCATCGTCGCCGTGCCGCTGCTGGACATGCTGCGCTATCACAAGCTGCTGGCCGGCGCCTCTTGGATGGGCGAGTACGGCAATCCCGACATCCCGGCCGAGCGGGCCTGGATCGAGAAGTACAGCCCCTATCAGAACGTCCGCAAGGACGTGACCTATCCCGAGGCCTTCGTCTACACCTCGACCAAGGACGATCGCGTCCATCCCGGCCATGCCCGTAAGTTCGTGGCGCGGCTGGAGGAGCAGGGCCATCCCGTGATCTATTTCGAGAATATCGAAGGCGGTCATTCCGCTGCCGCCAATTTGAAGCAGCGGGCCGAGGTGACCGCCCTGCAGGGCATCTATCTGCGCCAGCAGCTGATCGACAAGCCGGGCAAGGCGTCGAACTGATCCCGTTCCCGTATCGACGGCGAAGGGCGGTCCCGCGGGGCCGCCCTTTTCGTATGGGCCTTTTCGTTTGGGGCCCGTGCGTCCCGCGCGCCACCTCAGTCCAGGGCCGCCAGCGCCGCCAGTCCGGCGCCCAGGATCAACAGTAGGCTGCCCAGGACCCAGATCCAGGGGGTCGCTCCGCGCGGCACCTCTCCCCGGGCATGACCGGCGGGACGGCGGTTGTTGGCCGCGGGGGCATCCATCGCCGCCGTCGCCTCGGGGGAGGCCGTGGGTGACACGGTTTCCTGCGCCCCTTCCGGCACTGACTGGCCCGCAGCCTCGCTGTCGGTGCCCAACGGCGACATGGCGGGATCGTTGACCGGGATCTTGTCGCTGTAGCGGCCATGATCGTGGAGGCTGCGGGCCTGCTGCGCCCGGGCGCCGGGAGAGGGGACCTGCCCGCCATCGCCGTCGCGCCCGGCCGGCGGGGAGCCGTCGCGTCCGGCCCAAGGGGTTTCTGCCATCCGTGCCTCCTTATCCGCCGTCGGCGGGCGTCAGGACACCGCCTCCGCCCCGCTCTCCCCACCGGATTCCAGGTCGAGATCATTGATATCGCGGCGGCTGTCCCCGTCCACATCGACCCAGACCTTGGAGGCTGTGGGGCCGGTATCTCCCATGGCCTCGACATAGTGGACCTTGGTGCCGGGCGTGAAGTCGTCGAAGTTGCCCCCGATGACGCTGTTGCGGTGGAAATAGAGCAGGCCGCCGGTGTTGGTCAGCAGGAAGCCGTGATCCTCTGCCAGCTGCGTGATCTGGCCCTGTACATCCATGTCGTGACGTTTCACCTCGCCGCGCTGCTGGGTCTTGAAGGATTTCAGCTGACGTTCCGCCGCGGCGAAGGCATCGCGGATCGAGGTATAGACATCGGGGTTGGCGTATTTCTCCTGCGCCTCCTGGGGCTGGCGGCTGACGGCCAGTTCCCGGCCCGGCAGAACCATGACGACATGGACATCATAGACATTGCCGGTCCGGTGCTGCCGGTGCAGGGCCTCGACCGAGACGCGGCAGGCGGTCATCCGGTCATACAGTTTGGCCAGCTTGTCGAACCGCTCCCGGATGGCGGTTTCCACCGCTTCTGACGGTTCCATATTGTGATAGGCGATCTTCAAGGGCGTCTGCATGGGCATCACATAACGGTGGAACGTGGAAGCCCAACAGGACGGGGCCGGTGGGGTTCCCCGCCGCCCGGCCGGCGGGAACCGGCGTGCCTCTTCTGCGTTGCGGACCCTGACCCCGTTCCCCGCGCCATTCCTGCACGCGCGCCGTTGTCCTCGACAGCGGGGACCCGGACGGGGCGCCCTGTCCCGCGCAATGCCTGTTGGAGCGGCCATGCCAAGCGACACCCTGCCCCTGCCGGATCTCGACCGCCGCGACGGGGCCCCGCGCCGGTGCGGTGTGGAGCTGGAGTTTGCCTGTCTTGCCCCGGACCGGGCGGCCGGGCTGATCCGGGATCTGTTCGGCGGCCGGCTCGATCGGGAGCATGAACATCGCATCGCCGTGCGCGACACGGCGTTGGGCGATTTCATAGTGGCGCTGGACATGCTGTTCGCCCATCCCGAGCATCGGCCCGCGGGGACGCTGACGCCGCTGGACATGCTGGAAGCCAAGCTGCGGGCTGCTGTGGGGGAAGTGGGCGCGCTCGTGCTGCCCTATGAGATCGCCTGTCCACCCCTGCCGGTGGAGCGGCTGGCGGAGCTGGACCGGCTGGTGGACGCCTTGCGCCGCTGCGGTGCCAAGGGAACGGAAGGCAAGGTCTTCTATGCCTTCGGCCTTCACTTCAACCCGGAACTGGCGCGCCGCGACCCCGATCATGTGCTGGACACGCTGAAGGCCTATTTGCTGCTCTCCCCCTGGCTGCGCCAGGAGATGGAGATCGATCTTGCCCGTCGCCTCGCCCCCTTCGTGCATCCTTTCCCGCCGGAGTATGTGCGGCTGGTGCTGGACCCGGAATACCGCCCCTCCCTGGAGGACCTGGCCCGCGACTATGTCCGCTTCAATCCCAGCCGTAACCGCGAGCTGGATCTGTGGCCGCTGCTGACGCATCTACTGCCGCAGCTCCTGCATACATCCAAGGCCAATCCTCATGTCAAACCCCGGCCGACCTGGCATTGGCGTCTGCCCGACAGCCGGGTGGGCGTGCCCGGCTGGTCGATCCTCCCGGACTGGAACCGCTGGGTGCGGGTGGAGCAGCTGGCCATTGACCGCTGGGCCCTGGATGAGTTGGGCCAGCTTTGGCGCGACTGCCAGGACGCCGATGTGCTGGAGGACTGGTCCCGCGTGGTCGGCCGCTGGCTGCCGCCGGCCTGAAAGGGGGGACAGTGATGGGCAAGCGCCCCCTGATCGGCGTGACCGCGTCGGCCCGCGGCAGCCGGATCCCCTGGCTGTTCAACCGGCTGGCCCTGCGCCGGGCCGGGGCTGAGGCCGTGCGCCTGACGGCGGAGGAGGTGCCGCGCTTCGATCGGCTGGACGGGCTGGTGGTGGGGGGGGGCGACGACATCGAGCCCGCCCGCTACGGATCGGAGATCGAGCCGATGGTGAAGATCGACCCCAACCGGGACGAGCTGGAACTGGCCGCCCTGGACTGGGCCGAACGCTGCTGCCGGCCGGTGCTGGGCATCTGCCGCGGCAGCCAGATGATCAACGTCCATCGCGGCGGCACGCTGCATACCGACATCCATGCCGTCTATGTGGCGGCGCCGCGCCTGCGCACCGTGCTGCCGCGCAAGGATGTGCGGGTGGAACCCCGCACCCGGCTCCAGGCCATCCTCGGCACCTCGGCGCTGCGGGTCAATGCCCTGCATCACCAGTCGGTCGCCCGGCTGGGCCGTGGCGTGCAGGTGGCGGCGCGGGACCTCTGGGGCATCGTCCAGGCCATCGAGGTGCCGGACGGCCCCTTCCTGGTCGGGGTGCAGTGGCACCCGGAGTTCCTGCTGCTGGACCGTGGGCAGCAGCGCCTGTTCCGGGCCCTGACGGTGGCCGCGGCGGCTGGCAGGGTCCACGACGCCGCCACACTTGAGGCGGAGAGCGGGGGCTGGTTCCGCCGCTGAACCCCGGGTCAGATCCGCACGCCCTCCATCTGGGCGTCGGTGAAGTCGGCCCCCTGGCGGTCAGCCCCGGTCAGATCCGCCTGGGTCAGGTCGGCTCCAGTCAGGACTGCATCGGTCAGTACGGCCCCGGCGGCGCGCACGCGCACCAGCGAGGTGCGGATATGGCTGCCGCGGTTGGTCACCAGCGGGGACAGGTTGGCCTTGCCGAAATTGGCATCGATGAGATTGGCCCGGTCGAGAATGGCGCCGCGCAGGTCGGCCAGCCGCAGATCGGCCGAGCGCAGATCGGCCCCGGCCAGATTGGCCGCCTGCAACTGGGTCCCGCGCAGGTCGGCCCCACGCAGAATGGTGCCCACGGCCTTGATCAGGGTCAGCACCCGTCCGGCCAGATCCTGGCCGCCGAGATCCAGCCCGCTGATATCCAGCTGTTCCCCGTCCTTGCCGCCGCTGCCGACCCAGCGGGCATGCCGGTCCAGCAGCCCGGCCAGAGTGTCGGCATCGGGCCGGGCCAGGAACGGTGTCTGGGCCGCGGCCACCTCGTCGGCATCGTCATCGTCGTCGGCATGGCGGGCCAGGTCGGCATCGCTGCGGATGGCGCTGGCCAGGGCGGCGTCATCGATGCGGGTGTTGGTCAGGTCGGCCCCGCGCAGGTCGCTGCCGCTGAGATCGGCGCCTTCCAGGTCGGCCCCCGCCAGATTGGCCCCGCGCAGATCGGTATGCACCAGCCGGGCCGAGGACATGCGGGCGCCGCTGAAATCGGCGCCCTGGGCGTGGCTGCCGGACAGGCGGGCCCGGGTCAGATCGGCCCCGGACAGCACGGTGGCGCTGAGATCGGCCGGGCCGATCTCGATGCCCAGTACCCGGAAATCGGTGCGTCCGGCGGCGGAGCGGGCACCGTCACGCAGGTCGCATTCCATCATGCGGGCCCCGCGCAGCAGGGCGCCGCGCAGATTGGCCGCCCGCAGGTCGGTGCGGATCAGCTGGGCATCGGTGAGATTCGCCTCGCGCAGGTCGCAGCCGAACAGGTCGGCATAATCCAGCGTGGCGCTGATGAAGATGGCTCCGCGCAGCACGGCGCCGGACAGGTTGGCGTTGGTCAGGTTGCGGCGGCTGAAATCGATGCCGGACAGATCGAAGAAGGGCAGGTTCATGCGTGCCCCGCCCGAGCGCCCGGCCAGATAGGCCATATGGCGGTCGCAGACGCGGTTGACCTGGGTTTGGTTCAGGCGGATGCGGGGTGCGACGGGGCCTTCGTTCGCCATAGGGTCTTATCCGAACAGGGCGTCGATATCGGCTTGGGACACGGTCCCGCCACCACCGGAGGGCGCGGTAGGGGCGGGCTTCGCCGGCGCCGGCTTCGGCGGGGGAGGCGGAGGGGGGGGAGGAGGAGGAGGCGGCGGTGGGGGTGGAGGTGGGGGTGGGGGAGGCGCAGCGGCTTCGCTCAGGGCGGCACCCCAATCATCGTCGGCCGCCGCTGCCGGCACGGCGGAGATAGGCGCCGCCACCGCCGGCGGCGGCATTGGTGCGGGACCGGCGGCCGGTGATGCGGCCGGTGGCGTGATGACGGGGGGAGCCACCGGCGTGGCCTCCAGCATCGGGGCCGGGCTGCCGATATTGTCGAACAGGGCGTCGATATTGTCCTGGGTAACGCCGCCTTCCGACGGGCCGTGCAGCAGATGCTTGTCCGGACGATGGTCGTCGGGCCGGGTGGCGAACAGCCCCTCCGGCGTCAGGGTGGCACCCGGGACGGCACCGCCCTTCTCCTCCACGCCCCAGATCTCGATCATGGTGTTCACGCGCTGCTCGATATAGCGCAGCGTGTTCACCACCTTGGTCGTCCGCTGTCCCGTGATGTCCTGGAACGAGCAGGCGGTCATGATCTCGATGGTCTGGGCCTCGATGTCGTTGGTGACATCGCTGGAGGGCAGCCGGCTGACCAGAGCCTGGATGCGCTCGGTGGCGTTGAGGATATCGGACGTGGCGCGTTCGGTGGCGGTGACGATGGCGTCCAGCTCGTTGGTGGCCGCCATGATGCGGTTGGCGCCGGCATCCAGCGGGCGCAGCTGGGCGATCTCCTGCCGGGTCTGTTCGATGTAGTTGGAAAGCTGCTTCAACTCTTCCCGCATGATGCGCAGATGCGGGTTCTGGCCGGCGATCTCCGGCGGAATGGAGGCGGAGACCGCGACCGGTGAGGCGCTGGACAGCCGGTTGACCTGATCGGTCAGGGTCTGGAGCATCTGGCGCCAGTCGTCCTGGGCCACGATCCGGGTCTGGCGGTCGCGCTGGCGCAGGAAGGCGCGGCCGCGGGCCGATGCCATCAGAGCCTCCTCCAGCGCGCTGTATTCCTTCTCGGAAAGCTCCAACGGTTCCAACTGCTTCCCTCCCCGCCGTTCCGGTGCGGCGGCGCACCGTGGCCGGATCTATGACGTGCCCCGGGCCTTACTCTGGCCCATCCCGCCCGAAAAGGGTTAAGATCAGACCAAAAGGGCGCCCCTTCTGTCGAATAAATCCAATCGGGAAGGAACGCCACAGACAAGTGAGGAATCGTCCGGATGCTTCGGCTGAAACGGCTGGGAATCAGCACGGCAACCGAAAATGTCGCGTTCCTGTCCGCGGCCTGCACCGCCTATCGGGCGGCGGAGTTCGTCGGCACCGACAAGGTGGAGGTGCGGGCCGACGGCAAACGCCTTTATGCCGTGCTGAACATCGTGCAGGACCCGGCGCTGCTGGCGCCGGACTGTCTCGGCCTGTCGGTGGAGGCCGCGGCCCGGCTGGGTCTGCCCGACGGGGCGCCGGTGAGGCTCAACCATCCCCGGCCGCCGAAGAGCCGCGACGGCATCCGCGCCAAGATCGAGGGGGAGGTGCTGTCCGATGCCGATCTGGCCGCCATCGTCGCCGACATCGCCGCCCACCGCTACTCCAAGGTGGAGATCGCGGCCTTCCTGGTGGCCTGCGCCGGCTTCATGACCACGGCCGAGGTGCTGGGCCTGACCCGGGCCATGGCCGGGGTAGGCGAGCGGCTGGACTGGGATACCGCCGGTCCCGTGGTGGACAAGCATTGCATCGGCGGCATCCCCGGCAACCGCACCAGCATGATCGTGGTGCCCATCGTGGCCGCCCACGGGCTGCCGATCCCCAAGACCTCCAGCCGGGCCATCACCAGCCCCGCCGGCACCGCCGACACCATGGAGGTGCTGGCCAATGTGGATATCGGCGTCGATCAGATGAAGGAGCAGGTGCGGGCGGTGAAGGGCTGCCTGGCCTGGGGCGGTCATGTCAACCTGTCGCCGGCCGACGATGTGCTGATCGGGGTGGAGCGGCCGCTGAACATCGACACGCGCGAACAGATGGTGGCCAGCATCCTGTCGAAGAAACTGGCCGCCGGGTCCACCCATCTGGTCATCGATGTGCCTTTGGGGCCGACGGCCAAGATCCGCACCCGTTCCGACGCGCTGCGTCTGCGCAAGCTGTTCGAATATGTGGGCGGCGCGCTGGGCCTGACGCTGCAGGTGGTGCTGACCGACGGCAGCCAGCCTGTGGGATGCGGCATCGGCCCAGTGTTGGAGGCGCGCGACGTCATGGCCGTGCTGGAGAACGCACCGTCGGCCCCGCGGGACCTGCGTGACCGCGCCCTGATGCTGGCCGCCCAGATCCTGGAGTTCGACCCGGCCCTGCGCGGCGGCGCCGGACTGGCCCGCGCCCGCGAACTGCTGGACAGCGGGGCGGCGTTCGAGCAGATGCGGCGGATCATGGCGTTGCAGGGGCCGCCGCCCACGGTCTGCACCCCCGGCCGGCTGATGCGGGAGGTGCTGGCGGTGGAGGATGGGGTGGTCACCGCCATCGACTGCTACCGTATCGCCCGTATCGCCCGTCTGGCGGGGGCACCCTTCGACAAGGGGGCGGGCATCGATCTGGTGAAGAAGGTGGGTGATCCGGTGGAGCAGGGGGAACCCCTCTACCGCATCCATGCCGAGACACAGGCGGATTTCCACTTCGCCGTGGAGTTCGCCGGGGAGGAGGATGGGTATAGGCTGGCCCCCGTGGGGGCGACCCCCCATCCGCAGCAGGGAGTGTGATGATGCTGGAAGTCGGCACCGTGCCGCAGATGTTGGTCGGATTCCCGGAGGGACGGATATTCGCCGGGCGGCTGGCCGAGGAGTTGGGGCTGCCGCTGGCCGTTGCCGACCTGCACCGCTTCCCCGACGGGGAGAGTCTGGTCCGCCTGCCGGGATCGCCGCGGCAGGCGGTGATCGTGCGGGCGCTGGACCGGCCCAACGATAAGCTGGTGGAACTGCATCTGCTGGCCGGCGCCCTGCGCGAGCGCGGGGCGGAGCGGCTGACCCTGGTTGCGCCCTATCTCGCCTATATGCGCCAGGACATCGAGTTCAATCCGGGCGAGGTGGTGAGCCAGCGCATCCTGGGCCGCTGGTTGGCCGGCCTGTTCGACCGCATCGTCACGGTGGAGCCGCATCTGCACCGTACCCATGATCTGGCCGAGGTGTTCCCGGGGCGGGAGGCCGTGGCCCTGACCGCGGCACCGCTGGTGGGGCAATGGGCAGCCGGGCAGGGGGCGGCGGCGGGAGGCTGGGTCGTGCTCGGTCCCGACGAGGAGGCGGAGCCGCTGATCGCCGCCGTGGCCGCCGCCGCCGGTGTGCGGGGCATCTGCGGGCGCAAGGTGCGCCGCGGCGACCGCGACGTCACCTGCTCGCTGCCGCCGGGCACCGATCTCGGCGGCCGCACGGTGCTGATCGTCGATGACGTGGTCAGCTCCGGCGGGACGCTGCTGGAGGCGGCGCGCGCCGCCCGTGCCGCCGGGGCGGGCCGGCTGCTGGCCTGCGGCATCCACGCCCTGTTCCCGGAGGAGATGCTGGCCCGTTTCCAGGCCGCCGGGATCGAGCGTTTCGTCTCCGGCGACGGGGTGGCGCATGTCACCAACACCATCGCGCTGTCCGGCCTGGTGGCCGGGGCGGTGCGGGCATGAGCGGCCTGTCCATCGCCTTCCACGGCGCCGCCGGCACGGTGACGGGGTCCTGCTTCCTGGTCCGGCACGAGCGCGGCTGCTTCCTGGTGGATTGCGGCCTGTTCCAGGGCGCCAAGACCGTGCGCGAGCTGAACTGGCGGCCCTTCCCGTTCGAGCCGCGCGAACCTGCGGCCCTGCTGCTGACCCATGCTCATATCGACCATTCCGGCCTGATCCCGCGGCTGGTCAAGGATGGCTTCCGTGGCCGCGTGCTCTGCACGCCCGGCACCGCCGACCTGCTGGGCTACATGCTGCCCGACAGCGGCTTCATCCAGGAGAACGAGGTGGAGCGGCTGAACCGCCGCAACCATCAGCGCGGCCGCGCCGGGGTGGAGCCCATCTATACCCGCGCCGATGCCGAGGCCTGCCTGGAGCGCCTGAAGCCGGTGCGTTACGGCACCTGGGTCGAGGTCATGCCGGGCGTGCGTGCCCGCTTCTGGGACGCCGGCCATATCCTGGGCAGCGCCAGCATCGAGGTGGAGGTGCAGGACCGGGGCGCGCCCACCCGCCTGCTGTTCAGCGGCGATCTCGGACCGGGCGACACCCCCTTCCATGACGGGCCGGACGGGCCGGAGCGGCCGGACTGGCTGATCGTGGAGTCCACCTATGGCGACCGCGACCGTGCGCCCGTGGATGCAGAGCAGCGCCGGGCGCAACTGGCCGGCGTGGTGCGCGAGGCCATGGAGCGCGGCGGCGTGCTGCTGATCCCCAGCTTCGCCGTGGAGCGCAGCCAGGAACTGCTCTACGATCTGGACCTGCTGATGGATGCGGGCACCATCCCGGCCCTGCCGGTGTTCCTGGACAGCCCGCTGGCCGTTCGCATCACCGGCGTGTTCGAGAAGCATCTGCCGGCCGTCAACATGCCGGGCACCCCGCACCCGTTCCGCCGCGCCAACCTGCATTGCGTGGTCGAGGCGGAGGAAAGCAAGCGGCTGAACCGCATCACCGGCGGCGCCATCATCATGGCCGCCAGCGGCATGTGCGAGGCCGGGCGTATCCGCCACCATCTGAAGAACCATCTGTGGCGGCGCAACGCCACGGTGCTGTTCGTCGGCTATCAGGCGCCGGGCACGCTGGGCCGCGTCATCCAGGACGGCGCCCGCCATGTGCGCATCCATGGCGAGGAGGTGGCGGTCAGCGCCGCCATCCGCACGCTGGAGGCCTATTCCGGCCATGCCGACCGCGGCGGCCTGCTGGCCTGGATCAAGGCGCGTCAGCCGGTGGGGCGCGGCGTCATCCTGGTACATGGGGAGGAGGAGGCCCGCGCCTCTCTGCGCGAAGGGCTGGCAGCGACAGGCCTGGAGCATGCCCGCATCCTGCGCCCGGCCCTGGACGAGGTCGTTGCCCTGCCGCCGCAGGGGGAGGCGGGCCACAGCCTGCCGCATCCGCGCCTGCCCGGCGGCAAGGCCCCGGCCAGCGACTGGCACAACCAGTATGCCGAGACCGTGCTGCAGCTGGGCGAGCGGCTGCGCGACGAGCCGGACGAGGCCAAGCGCACGGCCCTGCTGCACCATATCCGTGCCGTGCTGGGTTTGCCGGGGTGACGGGCGCTGCCCAGTTCTGGTCTAGCGCCCCAGAACCTGATTCAGGCTGTGGAGCAGCCCGCCGATAAGGGCGCCGAGGATGGTGCCGTTGATGCGGATGAACTGCAGGTCGCGGCCGACCCGCAGTTCCAGGCGGCGCGTGAACTGGTCCAGATCCTGGGCCTTCAGGGTGCCGGACACGAAACGGTGGATGCTGGCGCGCCAGCGCGGGATGGCGCCCAGGAAGGCATCCTCGATCCCGGCATTGATGCGCCCGCGCACATCGGGATCGTCCAGCTGCTCGGCCAGGGAGCGCACGGCGCCGGCCACCACGTCGCGGATGCGTCCGTCGGGCCGGGCCAGATCCTCCTCGGCCATCTGGCGCAGCGTGCTCACGGCCTGACCGACCAGTTGGGAGAAGGCGGACTCATCCAGTGCCGAGCGGACGACGCCCGTCAGCTTCTGCCCCAGGGGGCTGCCGCGCTCGATCTCGTCCGGCAGGTCGCGCAGCCAGTCCCGCAGGTCGCGGCCCACATCGCTGTCCGGGTCGCGCAGGTCCCACAGATGGGCGATGATGGCGTCGGCCATGTTGCCGGCCACCCGCCGGTCCACCGCGCTGGGAATCCACCAGCGCGACCGCTCGGACACCTTGTCCTGCAGCCAGCCGCGCCGGGCCTGGACCAGCCCCATGGCCCGCTCGGCCATCTCCTGGATCAGCAGTTCCAGCGCCTCGGAGGCCAGCAGCGCCCGCAGCACCCGGGCCAGGGCGAAGCGCAGATCCACCCGCTCCAGCCCGCGGCGCAGGGCGCGGGTCAAGGCGGAGCGCAGCGCCGCCTCCTTTTCCGGACGGACCAGGGCGGGCAGCAGGCCCAGCAGGACGTCCACCACCCTGGCCCGGCTGGTGTCGTCGGCCAGCAGCCGGCCAATGCGTCCGGCCAGATCCATGCGGCGCAGCTGCTCCACCAGCATGGCCGGCTCCAGGAACTCCTTGTCGATATAGGTGGCGATGCCCGCGGCGATACGGTCGCGGTTGCGCGGCACCAGCGCCGTGTGCGGGATCGGCAGCCCCAGCGGCCGCCGGAACAGGGCGGTGACGGCGAACCAGTCGGCCAGCCCGCCGACCAGGCCGGCCTCGGCCACGGCGCGCAGCAGCCCGGCCCCGCCCGGCGGCAGCAGCCCGGCATGGCTGACTCCCCAGCCGGCCGCCGCCAACCCCAGGCAACCCGTGGCCAGCCGCTTGTACCGGCGCAGCTCGCCACCCAGGGCGGCACTGTCATCGGTGGGGGCGGGCAGAACCATGGGCAGCGTCTTCGGCATGGGCTTTGTCCGGTCGGGCATCGCGGTCTCCCTGTCTCAACCCGCCAGGGGGCGGGTTGGCGCCCAGCTTGGCCTGCCCGGCGGGGGATGCAGCGGAATTTACCCGTCTGTTACAGACCGAAACACTCGGTTTACCGGGGATCGCGTACTTCTGGTGCCAGCCTTGCGCGGTGTCTGCCGTTGCCGGCCAGGGACCGCGGCTACACCGGCTGTGCCGGTGCGGTCCCGCATCTTGCGTGAACGGAACGCCCTGCCGGTTCCCCCGTTTGCGCCGACTGGCGACCGGCTCGGTGTCGGTCGCCATTTTTCTGATTCTGCAGGGGTTGTTCCGGTTCCGGATTGAAATCCGCTCCATCCGGGTGAGCGCCTACCCGTCAAGGCGACTTGCGCGGTTGTTCTTCTTATGTTCCCATTCTCCGGATGCGGCAGACGGCGGGGAGGATACGGAATGCTGACGCTCTATGGCTGCCATGGCTGCGGCTCGGTCATTGTCGAGGCCGCCTGCACGCTGCTGGCTGAACCTTACCGTTTCGTGGTGGTAGAGCCCTGGACCGAGGGACCGGAACGGGAGCGGCTGC
Organism: Oleisolibacter albus; assembly: GCF_003336875.1. Taxonomy (GTDB): domain Bacteria; phylum Pseudomonadota; class Alphaproteobacteria; order Azospirillales; family Azospirillaceae; genus Niveispirillum; species Niveispirillum album. The sequence goes on from NZ_QGNJ01000002.1 coordinate 409,255, forward strand.
GGGCCGTCAACCCGCTGCTTCAGGTCCCGACGCTGGAACTGCCGGATGGCACGGTGATGACGGAAAGCGTGGCCATGCTGCTCTGGCTGCTGGAACGGCACCCCGGCAGCGGGCTGGCCCCGGACCCGGGCGAGCCGCTGCGCCCCGCCTTTCTGCGCTGGCTGGTCTATTTCCCGGCGGCCATCTATCCCATGTACACGGTGGGCGATTTTCCCGACCAGTGGGTGGAGGGGGATGAGGCCCAGGCCCGGCTGAAACAGGCCACCATGGCGCGCACACTGCGCTGCTGGCGGGCCCTTGAGCAGGGAACGCAGGGATTGGGCACGGACTGGCTGCTGGGCGACCGCATGAGCCTGCTGGATCTCTACGCCGCCATGCTCAGCCATTGGGAGCCGGGGCGTGAGCAGATCCGGGCTGCGGCGCCGCGGGCTGTCGCCTGCGCCGAGCGGGCCGAGGCCGACCCGCGGCTGCTGGACCTCTGGACCCGCAATTTTCCGCCCAAGAACTGATCAAACAGGTTTGGCCAGTGTGTCGGCCGCATCCCGGTCGGGCGGAGCGGACATTCTTGCCACGCCATTTATCATGATCGCCAGACAATGCCAGGGCTGCCGCGGCCCTGTGGCAGGACGGGACTGCGGCTTGGGAGGCCCTCTCTGGTGCTGTGATCAGCCGCGCGGGGCGTGCTTGTTCAGGATGCGCTGCAGGGTGCGGCGGTGCATCTTCAAGCGGCGTGCCGTTTCGCTGACATTGCGCTCGCACTGCTCGAACACGCGCTGGATGTGCTCCCACCGGACGCGGTCGGCGCTCATCGGGTTTTCCGGTGGCGGCGGCAGCGGCCCGTCGGCAAGCAGGGCCGATTCAACGGCGTCGGCATCGGCCGGCTTCGGCAGGTAATCGACCGCCCCTGCCTTTACCGCGGCCACGGCAGTGGCGATGTTGCCATAGCCGGTCAGCATGACGATGCGGGACTCCGGCCGCGCATCGCGCAAAGCCTTCACCACGTCCAGACCGGATCCGTCGCCCAGACGAAGATCCACAACGGCGTAGCGGGGCGCTGATTCATGGGCCACTTCGACGCCCAGATTGACGCTGTCCACGGCCACCACATCGAAGCCGCGGCGTTCCAGGGCGCGGGCCAGCCGGTTCCGGAAGGGGGCATCGTCATCGACGATCAGCAAACTCCGCGACGCATCTCCGGTGAAAGTCAGCTTGGGCTGGTCCGGGGACTGAAGAGATTCGTCGCTCATGTCCATACTCATTCTGGGTTAGGCCACGCAGGTGGTGGCGGTCGGGCTCGGTTCCATCGGGAGGATAGCTTTATACGGTAAAACCAGGCGATTTCCAGTGGACGACGACGATGGCGCCGCCGTTTTTGGCGTTACCATACGAAAGGATGGCGCCGGACCGTTCAAGCATGGTTTGCGCAATGAAGACGCCCAGCCCCATGTTCCCCTGGGTCTCGCGCACCGCGGAACTGCGGCCGGAGACATAGGGTTCGCCCAGGCGCGGCAGCAGGGCCGGCGGGAAGCCCGGCCCGTCATCCTGGACGGACACGGTGACACCCGGCGGCGTCCAGTCGAGGGTCACCGTCACGGTCTTGCGGGCGAACTGCATGGCATTCTGCAGGATATTGCCCAGCCCATGCACCATTTCCGGGAATTCCCGCACCTTGGGTGCGCCGTCCTCCGGTTCATTGATGGCTTCGATGATCAGGTCGATGCCGGCGCGGCGATAGGGGGCGGCCGTGGTATCGATCAGGGCCGTCAGCGGCACTTCGGGTTCGCGGCCGCTGGTGTCGTCCGGCCGACGCGACAGCTCGGCCAGGATGTCGCGGCAACGGGCCACTTGGCTCTGCAGCAGGGCCACATCCTCGGCCCAGCCGGAGTCGGCGGGGATGTCGCGAGCCAGTTCCTTGGCCACCACGGCGATGGTGCCCAACGGGCTGCCCAGCTCATGCGCGGCAGCAGCAGCCAGGGCGCCCACGGCGCTGGCCTTCTGGGCGCGGGCCAGGGTCAGCTGGCTGGCCGACAGGGCCGTGGACAGGCGCCGCGAGCTCTCGGCCACCTGGAAGACATAGCCGGCGATGAAGACCGCGGCCAGGGTCAGGGCCGCCCAGATGCCAATGCGGTAGAGCAGGGGCAGCGTTGCCGGTCCCTCCGGCCAGGGCAGGGGCATGGCCACCAGGGCCAGGATGCTGAAACAGACGATGGCCAGTCCGGTCAGCAGCGTCACCGCTTCGCGCGCCAGGGTGCTGGCGGCCACCGTCAGCGGCGCCAGCATCAGCACGGCGTAGGGATTTTCCAGCCCGCCGGTCAGGCCCAGCAGCGACGCCAGCTGCACCATGTCATAGCCGAGATACAGGAAGGCATCCCGGTCGCTGAGGAAGGGCTGACGGGCCAGACTGCGGGAGGCGAACAGGTTGACGGCGACGGAGGCGGCGGTGGCGGCCATGGCAGGCGCCAGCCACAGATCGAAGCCCAGCAGCGTCTTCACGGTCAGCAGCGTTGCCAGCTGGCCGGCAATGGCGATCCAGCGGATGGTGACCAGTGTACGGGCGCTGACCCGGTCATCGCCGCTGACGCTATGGGCGACGACCTGTTCCGACAGCACCGGTGCTTCTTTCATCGTCCCCATAATCCTCTCGCTCGCCGGCCGTTCGGCCGCCCGTCACAAGTCTTCTGTTCCCGCGGTATCGGACTGCGCCGTTCCCGACTTTGCCGCAAAGGGTAGGCAGTCTCTCTAGGCAGACGCACCCCCTGGGGCCATATTGCAAAAGATGACCGAGCCGCAACCCCCTTCTGTGAGCATCCGAGTCCGCGATTTAAGCAAGTGCTTCGGGCGCGTGACTGCGGTTGATCATATCTCTTTCGATGTGCCGGCGGGCCAGACCGTGGCCCTGCTGGGTGGAAATGGTGCCGGGAAGACCACCACCCTGTCTATCCTGCTGGGGCTGCTGCTGCCCAGTTCCGGCACGGTGGAGGTGCTGGGGCACGATATGCTGCGCGAGCGCTACCGCGTTCTGCCGCGCATGAATTTTTCCAGCCCCTATGTTGATCTGCCCCATCGGTTGACGGTGGAGGAGAACCTGACCGTCTACGCCCATCTTTACGGGCTGACCGGCTATCGCCGCCGCATCCGCACCTTGGCGGAGGAACTGGATCTTCTGCCGTTGCTGAACCGGCTGTCGGGAGGGCTGTCGGCCGGGCAGAAGACCCGGGTGGCCCTGGCCAAGGCGCTGTTGAACGAACCGGAGCTGCTGCTGCTGGACGAGCCGACGGCCAGCCTGGACCCGGACACGGCCGACTGGATCAGGACCTATCTGGAGCGGTTCAGGGTCCGGACCGGGGCCACCATCCTGCTTGCCAGTCATAACATGGCCGAGGTCGAGCGACTCTGCCATTCCGTACTGGTGATGAAGGCGGGCCGCATCGTCGACCGCGGGCCGCCCGATGCCCTTCTGGCCCGCTATGGCCGGGATTCGCTGGAGGAGGTGTTCCTCGACATCGCCCGCGACCGCCGCGCGGCCGCGCACCCGGCCGACGGCGTGCGGTCATGACCGATGGATATGGCCTCGGGTGTCCATGCCGGTTCAGTCCAGCAATTGCCGTCGGGCCTCATCCAGCAGGACCGCCATTTCCTGCTCCACCTGCTGTGCCGGGATCGACAGGCCGCGGGCGGCAAAGTCGTTGAGGATGCGGCGGAGCACGTCGGCATGGCCTGGCTCCTCCAGGTCCACGGTGACCAGTTCCAGGCTGTAGGCTTTGGCCTCCTCGTCGCCCATACCCATCTGCTCTGCCGCCCATCGTCCCACCAGCTTGGCCCGGCGGGCATAGATGCGGAACATCAGGTCCTGATCGGCACTGAACTTGGCCTCGAAAGCCCTTTCGCGTTCGTCGAAGGTGGTCATCTGCGGTCCTCCCAGGTGGCACCGTCTTGCGCGGCGGCATTCTGTCGGGCATCGCGTCACGACGGACCAGGTGGGGTCCGGCTTGAGCGGCGCCCATCCCCCTTATATATGGGCATCCGAGATGCCTGCCATGTGCCAACAGCATCGCACAAGGTCCGGCAGATGCCCAGGATCTGGATCAATCGGCCCGAGATAGGATGGGGTAACAGCCCATGTGCAGCGTGGTGATTCTGCGGCGACCCGGCCATGACTGGCCGCTGCTGCTGGGCGCCAACCGCGACGAGATGGTGGGGCGACCCTGGCGGCCGCCGGGCCGCCATTGGCCCGACCGGCCGGACCTGGTGGCTGGGCTGGACGAGACGGCGGGTGGCAGCTGGCTTGGCCTCAACGACCATGGGGTGGTGGCTGCGGTGCTGAACCGGGTCGGCACGCTGGGGCCGGCCGAGGGCAAACGGTCCCGCGGCGAGCTGGTGCTGGAGTCGCTGGACCATGCCGATGCGGCAGAGGCGGCCGAGGCGCTGTCGCACCTGAACCCCCAGGCCTACCGGCCTTTCAACCTGCTGCTGGCGGACAACCGGGATGCCTATGTGCTGATCCATCGCGGCGACCGTCTGGCGCTGGACCGGGTGCCGGAGGGGCTGTCGATGCTGACGGCCCATGATCTCAATGACACGGCGCATAGTGCGCGCCAGCGTTTCTACCAGCCGCTGTTCGCCGCGGCCGCCGTGCCCGATCCCGATGCGGGCGACTGGCGCGGCTGGGAAACGCTGCTGGCCAGCCGGATCTGGGACGGGGAGGAGGCGGGTCCCCGTGGTGCCATGTGCGTGGTGACGCCAGTGGGGTTCGAAACCGTGTGCAGCAGCCTGTTGGCGTTGCCGTCTGCGGCGCGGGCGGGAAGGGCAGGCGGCGCTCTGCCGGTGTTTCGTTTCGCGCCGGGCCGTCCGGACCGGACGGCCTTCGCCGGAGTGGATCTGGGCTGATCGGCTTACGGCCGCTTTCCCAGCCCTTCTTACAGCATGGCGTTCAGGACCAGGATCATCAGGGCAGCGACGCTGAGCGCGCCCATGGTCTCCACCAGCTCGGTGGCCTCGGGTAGGCGGGCCAGCAGCCGCTCGCCGAAGGATCCAGATGCGGGCCGGCGCAGGGAAGGGCGCAGGCTGGTGCGGCGGGTGGGCAGCGGACGGATAGTGGCCGGGCTGGTGGCGATCAGGGTGGTCATTTTCATCTCCCGTTATGGAGGGGGGCGGATGCCTTCTCCTTCTGCATCCGCCGTGCCAAGACGTGAAACGGCCCTTTTTCGTGGCAATGGCACCTGGGCAATGGCGGGGTTGCCATTTAGTGGGGATTTTGACCAGCCGCATGGTGAATTCAACCACTTGCTCCCGGCGGGGCAGGCCGGTGCCGCATTTCGTCCCGGCGGCCATCCCCGATGCGTACAGGGGGAGTGGGTTACTCACCCCGCAGACCTCGCTCCATTGTGCTTCCGGCTGTTGCTTGCTATACCGGGGGCCGTTCGGACCCGCGTGGCCTGGCTGCGCGGGTCCTTCGCCCTTTTGCCGAACCACATTCTGGACGTTCTCCATGACCCGACGCCGGCGGATCTACGAAGGCAAGGCCAAGATCCTGTATGAGGGTCCCGAGCCTGGCACGCTCGTGCAGTATTTCAAGGACGACGCCACCGCGTTCAATGCCCAGAAGAAGGGCACGATCACCGGCAAGGGCGTGCTGAACAACCGGATCAGCGAATATCTGATGACGAAGCTGGGGGAAATCGGGATCCCGACCCACTTCGTCCGCCGCCTGAACATGCGCGAGCAGCTGGTGCGCGAGGTGGAGATCATTCCGATCGAGGTGGTGGTCCGCAACATCGCTGCCGGGTCCCTGACCAAGCGTTTCGGCATCCCCGAAGGCACGCCGCTGCCCCGCTCCATCGTCGAGTACTATTACAAGCACGATGAACTGGGCGATCCGATGGTCTCGGAAGAGCACATCACCGCCTTCGGTTGGGCCACGCCCCAGGACCTGGACGACATGCTGTCGCTGGCCCTGCGCATCAACGACTATCTCTCCGGCCTGTTCCTGGGCATCGGCTTGAAGCTGGTGGACTTCAAGGTGGAGTTCGGTCGGCTGTGGGAGAACGAGGAGGTCCGTCTGGTTCTGGCCGACGAGATCAGCCCCGACAATTGTCGTCTGTGGGACAGCAAGACCAACGAGAAGCTGGACAAGGACCGCTTCCGCCAGGACCTGGGCAATGTGGCCGAGGCCTATCAGGAAGTGGCCCGGCGCTTGGGCATCCTGCCCGAGGCGGGTCCCGGCGACCACACCGCGCCCAAGCTGGTGCAGTAACCTCCCGCAAAGCCCTGCTCCGCAAGGCCCCATTCATCAAGGCCCCGCTCCTCAAGGATTTCGAAGATGAAGGCCAAGGTCGTCGTCACCCTGAAGCATGGCGTTCTCGATCCCCAGGGCAAGGCCATCGGCCATGCCCTGCAGACCCTGGGCTTCCAGGGCGTGGGCGATGTGCGCCAGGGCAAGCTGATCGAGCTGGAGCTGAGCGAGACCGATCCGGCCAAGGCCAAGGCCGCGGTCGAGGAGATGTGCCGCAAGCTGCTGGCCAACACGGTGATCGAGAACTACGCCATCGAACTGGTTGCGTGAGGGGCCAATGCGGGATTGCGGCCTGTCCCTGCTGATGCTGGTGGTGGTTGCCGGGGCCGCTCTGGCCGGGGGGCCGGCCCAGGCCGGTGGTGCCGATGTGCTGGCTTGTCTGGAAATCCGAGACGACCAGGCCCGTCTTGCCTGTTTTGATCGCACGGCCCCTTCCCTGCGCACGGCCGTGCCGGCCACCTCTGCGGATGCTACCGTCTCCACTGTACTGGAACCTCCGCGCGACCCGGTTCGTGAGTTCGGCCGTGAGCGGACCGAGTCTGGCCGGCGTGAAGTTGAAGCGCAGCAGGTCGACGCCATTCAGGCGGCGGTGCGCACGGTGCGCCAACTCCAGCCCGGCCGCTACATCCTCAGCCTGGATAATGGCCAAGTCTGGTATGTCAAGGATGCTGGTTCTCGCCGGATCGAGAAGAATGATCGGGTTGAGATCAAGCGCGCCATCATGGATGGCTATGCCATGGTGGTGAATGCGACCGGACGAATCATCCGGGTTGAGCGGGTAGACTGATCTCCCTGACTCGGGCAGGTGGATCCGCGGCCCTATTCCATGCAAGATCGATGGAGGCTGGCCGCCTTGCCGCGGGCAGTCCGACATATGATGTCGGCGCACCAATGCGGGTGGCGGAGGCGTGGATGCGGTTCGTCCGGATGGGGAGGGCGGTTCTGGCCGCTGGCTGGTTGTGTCTGGGCGGCACAGCTGTGGCGGAGCCGTTCCGGGTTGACGACAGGGCGATGGCCACCGCGGCCCTGCTGCGGGCGACAGCCCTGGACAGCCGCCTGTCCTTCCAGATCGTCGAATCCGTGACCACCGAGGTTGGACCGCGTCTGGCCGGCAGTCCTGGTGATGTCCGGGCCGTTGCCTGGGCCGAAGCCAAGCTGAAATCCCTGGGCTTCGACACGGTCTGGACCGAACCCGTCCCCATCCCCGCCTGGGAGCGGGGCGAGGGCACGGCGGAGATCCTGACTCCGTTTCCGCAGCCTTTGACCATCACCGCCCTGGGCAACAGTGTCGCCACGCCGCCGATGGGGATCGAGGCCGAGGTGGTGGCCTTTCCCACGCTGGAGGCGCTGGCCGCCGCCCCGGCGGACTCGCTGAAGGGGCGGATCGCCTATGTCGGCCAGAGAATGTGGCGCACGCAGGATGGGTCTGCCTACGGGGCGGTCGTGCCCATGCGTAGCGGCGCCGCTGCGGAAGCGGCAAAGCGGGGAGCCGTGGCCACGCTGATCCGATCCGTCGGCACCGACACTCATCGGTTTCCCCACACCGGCATGATGCGCTACGAGGCGGGCTTGCCCCAGATCCCGGTGGCAGCCCTGTCGAATCCCGATGCCGACCTGCTGGAACGTCAGCTCCGCCATGGCAAGCCGGTGACGGTGCGCCTGCGCCTGTCGCCGACGACGGGACCGGAGCGGCAGAGCCGCACCGTCATCGCCGAGATCCGCGGGCGTGAGCGGCCGGAGGAGATCGTGCTTCTGGGCGCCCATCTCGACAGCTGGGATCTGGGCACTGGTGCCATCGATGATGGGGCCGGCATCGGGATCGTCACCGCCGCGGCCACGCTGATCCGCGATCTACCGCAACGGCCACGCCGGACCATCCGCGTGGTTCTGTTCGCGGCGGAGGAGATCGGGCTGGTGGGGGGCCGGGCCTATGCCATGGCCCACCGGGCGGAATTGCCCAACCATGTGCTGGCGACCGAGGCCGATTTCGGCGGCGGCCGCGTCTGGCGCCTGGAAACCCGCCTGCCGGAGGCGCGCCGGCCCGAGGCGAAGCCCTTTGCCACCGCTCTGCTGCCCCTGGGCATCGCCCTGGATGGCAATGAGGCCCATGGCGGCCCGGATCTGGGGCCGATGCGGGCTGTCGGCGTTCCCGTGCTGACGCTGGCCCAGGATGGCAGCGATTATTTCGACGTCCACCACACGGCCGATGACACGCTGGACAAGATCGATCCGGCGGCCCTGGCCCAGGCCACGGCCGCCTATGCCATCATCGCCTGGCTTGCCGCCGAGGGGGAGGGGGATCTTCGTTCGGGCGCTGAATAGAAAAGAAATATTGCACCGATAAGCGCGATTTTACGGAAATATGGCCGCAGTTTGACTGCGGCCATTTCTTTTTTTTGAACATTGCCATTCGGCAGAGTGCGAATTGCGTCTGTAATGAATGTCAATTTCAGATATAGCTGGCAATCATATTGTGGATTTGTTCATCTTATAATATTTCCGGAATTTGTTTCGCGATGCAAACCAAAGAAATTAAAAAACAAAATATGACTAACATTCATTATAAAGTTATCTTAACTGATCAATTTACGGAACTACATTCAAATATATGTCGTTGTCGCCACACTATCGGTCAGGAATATCCGGTTTCGTGAATTTTTTCTTGCGACGAAAGCGATTTCGGCTTGGATTTCTTAGCTCCTGCATCACAAGAACCATGGAAGGCGGCCGTCAGCCCGCCCGGTTCTGACGTCAGGACACCGGTCCGCAGGGCCGAGGAATTGGGATACTTCGACCGAAGGGAATGTGAAACGATGACTTCTCCGCGTAGCACCGCGGGTTCCCGCGCTCTTCTTCTGGCAGGCGCCGCGCTTGTCAGCCTGGCCCTGCCGGCCGTCGCTCAGGCTCAGGACGCCCTGGAAGAGATCGTGGTGACCGGTTCACGCATCGCGCGTCCGAACCTGACCGCCCCCAGCCCGGTGACGGTTGTCGACAGCGAGGCGTTGCTGTCCCGCGGCACCACAAATCCAGCCGACTATCTGAACCAGTTGCCGTCGCTCGGCGTGCCTTCGGTTTCGTCCACCAATTCGAATTTCACGACCACAGCGGCGGGCCTGAACCTCATCAACCTGCGCAACCTGGGCACCGAGCGCACCCTGGTCCTGGTCAATGGCCGCCGCCATGTGGGCGGTACCGGCGGCAGCAATGCCGTCGATATCAACTCCATCCCCAGTGACCTGATCGAGCGCATCGATGTGGTGACCGGTGGCGCTTCGGCCGTGTATGGCTCCGAGGCCGTGGCCGGCGTCGTCAACTTCGTGCTGAAGGACAATTTCGAGGGCGTCAAGGCTGGGGTGCAGTACGGCGTCACTGATGAAGGCGATGGCCAGAATGTGCATGCCTACAGCTTGATCGGCGCTAACATGGCCAATGGCCGTGGCAACGTCGCTCTGAATGTTGGTTATGACAAGACTGATTCGATCAAGTCAAAGGACCGCTCTTTCTCGTCCGTCGACACCACCCGTGGCGCTACCGGCAAGCTGACCCGCCCGGCCTACAGCTACTATGGCAAGGATGGCCTGTTCTATTACAACATTCCCGGTAGCACCACCGGTGAAACTACCGATCTGTACAATCCGGATGGAACCCTGTTCAATCGCACGGCCAATGGCTACAACCGTGACCAGGACCGCCTGATCCAGGTGCCGACTGAACGCTATCTGGTCTCCACCAACGCCCATTACGACCTGACGGACAATGTCCGTTGGTTCTTTGAAGGCACTTATGCCCGGACTGAGGGCGACAGCCAGCAGGAGCCGATTACCGTCGGCGACCAGACCCAGGTCGGCTTTGGCCCCTCGGCGCCTTATCTCAGCGTTCCGCGGACCAATCCGTTCATCCCGCAGGCGATCAAGGATCTGGCTCCGGATGCCAACGAGCCGGTGCAGTTCGAGCGCCGTTTCAGCGAACTGGGGCTGCGCCGGTCTGATTTCACGCGCCAGACCTTCCGCTTCGCCACCGGCTTCGAGGGTGATCTGATTCCGGACACCAGCTGGAAGTACAATACCTACTACAGCTATGGCAAAGTGACCGAAGCCCAGACCAGCACCGGTGTCTACAACACTCAGCGCATGGCCCAGGCCCTGGACGCAACGACGATCAACGGTCAGATCGTCTGCGCCGATGCCGCGGCCCGTGCCATGGGATGTGCACCGATCAATCTGTTCGGCGCCGGCAAGGTCAGCCAAGCCGCTCTGGACTATGTGCGCGCCAGCTCGAACTATGATGCCGACATCAAGCAGCAGGTCGGTAGCCTGAGCTTCACTGGCGATGTCGTCGAGCTTCCGGCCGGCCCGGTGGGTGTGGCCTTTGGTGGCGAGTGGCGCAAGGAAGCCAGTTCTACCGAGTTCGACCCGCTGACCCTGTCGGGCCTGTCCTCAGGCAATCAGGCGGCCAATACAAAGGGCAGCTATCGCGTCTGGGAAGGTTTCGGCGAAGTCAATGTGCCGCTGCTCGCGGATATGCAGTTCGTGAAGTATCTCGGTGTGGACGCCGCCGTCCGCTACTCCGACTACAGCACGGTCGGCAGCCTGTGGAGCTACAAGGGCGGTGCCGAATATGCTCCGATCGACGATGTCCGCTTCCGGGCCACTTATGCCCGCGCGGTGCGCGCGCCGAACATCTCCGAGCTGTTCGACCCGGCCCAGCAGACCTTCTCGTCGGTTTCTGATCCCTGCGCCGACGATACCCGCAATGCGAACGCCACTCGTGCCGCCAACTGCGCCGCGACTCCGGGCGTTCGTGAAGCCATCGCCGCCGGCGGCTTCAAGCCGGGGGACAAAGATCTGATCTCCATTCCGGGCTTCAATTCGGGCAATCCGAACCTGGATGCGGAAAAGGCCGACACCTGGACCATCGGCGCCGTGTTCACGCCGACCTTCGTCCATGGTCTGGCGGTCACCGTCGATTACTGGGACATCAAGATCAAGGACGCCATCCAGGGCATTGATCGACAGACCGCGGTTGAACAGTGCGTGGACCAAGCTCAGGGAGCGAACAACCTGTTCTGCAGCCTGGTGCAGCGTGATCCGGTCACCGGCCTGATCACCGGCCTGGACGCCCGTCAGATGAATGTGGCGACCCAGAAGGCCGCCGGTATCGACGTGCAGGTGGACTACACTCTGGAACTGGGTGATTTCAGCCCGACCCTGGACGACTCCACCCTGCATTTCAACCTGGTCGGCACCTACCTCGATAAGAACACCTCGACCGCTTTCGCCGGTGCCACGCCGATCGACGATGCGGGCCAGGTCGGGTACTCTCGCTACAAGGCCAATCTGAGGACCACCTACAACCAGGGTCCGCTGAGCGCCAGCTGGCTGGTCCGCTACATCGGTGCGGCCAACATGGACAACACCAAGGAGTTCAAGGACAACCGCATCCCGGCGATTGCCTATCACGACGTCCAGGTCAGCTATACCCTGGCCGAGAAGTATCAGCTGTATGTCGGCGTCAACAACCTGCTGGACCGCAATCCGCCGATCATCGGCGGTACCTATGCAGTCAACGTCACCGGCACGGAGACCGCTGCCGACGTCTACGACGTCACCGGCCGGTTCTTCTATACCGGCATCCGCGCCAGCTTCTAAGCTGGACGGAAGCGCCTTTGGGGAGAGGGGCCGCTGCAGCCGCAGCGGCTCCTTTTCTTTGGTGCGCCGACAGGGATCAAACAGCGGCGAACAGGCCGGCCAGGGTGCGCACCGCCTGTTCGGCCTCGGCCCGGTCCGGGATGGTGGAGGAATCGTCGAAGCCGTAATAGTCGTTCGGCCCTACCTGTTGCACCACAAGGCCATCGCGCCGGGGCACGAAGGACACCTGGTCGTGGAACAGTCCGTAGGTGATCTCCGGCTGCGGCACCAGCCGGGCCAGCTGCCCGCGCACGGGGATGACCGAGCTGTCGCGCATCAGGGCGCGAGCACCGTAGCCGGTGCAGTTGACCAGGGTCGGTTGGGGCAGGGCGGCGAAGTCCGCCGGGCTGTGGAAGGTCTGCACCGCGATGCGCCCGCCGCCAGCCAGGAAGTCCGCTATCAGCAGCCGGCTGTAGGGGCCGATGTTGAACATCATGAAGGTGCTGCGCCGCACCGTCCGTGTGCCGAACGGATGCTGGCCGGGGCCGTAGCTCTGGCCGCGCAGCGACAGGTCGGGCACGAGGTCCCGCCGCAGCTCGGCAAAGGCCGGGCGGGGATCAGGCGGTGGCTCCGGCCGGTCTGCCGGCACATAATAGCTGTCGATCCATTCCACCGGTGATCCCGGCAGGCCCAGCAGCGTCTGGTAGCTGCGGAAGGAGTCGCGGCACATGCGCTCCCACCGGGCCTTGAAATCGGGGGTGGCATTCTGCGCCAGACAGATGCGGCTGTCCGGCGACCACACACCGCTGGCGTAGGACGACGGCGTCTCCGGCGGCAGGTCGCGAGCATAGATGCTGACCTGCAGCCCGGCCCGCTGCAACACCAGGGCGGTGGTCAAGCCGATGGCGCCGCAGCCGATGACGGCCACGTCACGGGTCCCGGTGCTCTGCACCAGAGCCAGTGCCTGTTGAGCGGAGCCCCAGGACAGCGACCAGCCGCTGCCACCATGGCCGTACTGGTGGATGACATCCTTCGAGCCGATGCGCTCCCGCTCGATGCGCGGCCCGGCGGCGCGGAAGGGGCGGGAACAGACGGTGATGTGGGTGATACGGTCTGGGCTGAGGCGCGGCGGCAGCAGGTTCAGTGCCGGCCCGGCGGGCGTGGCGGCCGGCGGAGGCCCTCCGGCACAGCCGCCCAGCAATCCCAGTCCCAGCGCCGCGCCGCCACCCAGCAGCAGGTGCCGCCGCCCTGTTTCCGTCCGCATCCCCGCCTCGCCCTTCGTCCTGGTTTGAGGGCAGCTTAGCCGGCGGCCTCGGCGGGGAGAAGACGGGCGGCAAAGAAAAGGCCGGCGGGTTGCCCCGCCGGCCTTGCTTTCAGTCCGCAGGCGCGGACGGCCGATCAGGCCGCCAGGCTGCGCAGCACGTACTGCAGAATGCCGCCGTGCTTATAGTAGTCCACCTCGTCCAGCGTATCGATGCGGCAGAGCAGGTCCACCGTCTCCACGGCCCCGTTGGCGCGGGTGATGGTCATCTTCAGCGTCATGCGCGGCTTCAGGCCGGCTTCCACGCCCTCGATGTCGATCAGTTCGCTGCCATCCAGCTTCAGGGTCTGGCGGGTCACGCCGGCCGGGTACTGCAGGGGCAGCACGCCCATGCCCACCAGGTTCGAGCGGTGGATACGCTCGAAGCTCTCGGCGATGACAGCGCGCACGCCCAGCAGGCGGGTGCCCTTGGCCGCCCAGTCGCGGGACGAGCCGGTGCCGTACTCGGCGCCGGCGAACACCACCAAGGGCGTGTTGTCCTCGGCGTACTTCATGGCGGCGGTGTAGATTGGCATGACCTCGCCCGTGGGCACATACTTGGTCACGCCGCCCTCAACGCCCGGCACCATCTCGTTCTTGATGCGGATGTTGGCGAAGGTGCCGCGCATCATGACTTCGTGGTTACCGCGGCGGGCGCCGTAGCTGTTGAAGTCCTCCGGGCGCACCTGGTAGCCCAGCAGATACTCGCCGGCGGGACCCGCCTTCTTGATATTGCCGGCCGGGCTGATGTGGTCGGTGGTGATGCTGTCGCCCAGAATGGCCAGCGGGCGGGCGCCCTTGACATCCGACACCGGGGCCGGGGTCATGGTCATGCCCTCGAACAGCGGCGGCAGCTTCACATAGGTGGAGCCCTCGACCCACTTGTAGGTCTGGCCCTCGGCCGTTTCGATCTGCCGCCACTGCTCCGGACCCTGGAACACGTTGCTGTAGCGGCTGCGGAACATCTCCGGCGTCAGATACTTGGCGATGGTCGCCTCGATCTCGGCGCTGCTCGGCCAAATGTCCTTGAGATAGACCGGCTGGCCGTCCTTGCCGGTGCCGATCGGCTCGCGGGTCAGGTCCATGTGCATGGAGCCGGCCAGGGCATAGGCCACCACCAGCGGTGGCGAGGCCAGATAATTGGCGCGAACCTGCGGGTTGACGCGACCCTCAAAGTTGCGGTTGCCAGACAGCACCGAGGCCACGGTCAGCTTGCCCTCGTCCACGGCCGCGGCGATCGGGTCCGGCAGCGGGCCGGAATTGCCGATGCAGGTGGTGCAGCCATAGCCGACCAGATTGAAGCCGACCTGATCGAGATAGGTCTGCAGACCGGCGGCCTCCAGATAGTCGGTCACCACCTGGGAGCCGGGGGCCAGCGAGGTCTTGACCCAGGGCTTCCGGGTCAGGCCCTTCTCCACCGCCTTCTTGGCCAGCAGGCCGGCGGCCACCAGCACAGAGGGGTTGGAGGTGTTGGTGCAGGAGGTGATGGCGGCGATGACCACGTGGCCGTGATCGACGCTGTAGTCGCTGCCCTTCACCGCCACCGGCTGGCTGGCGGGCCGCCCAGCGATGTCGGTGGTCAGGAACTCGCCGAACTCTGTGGCCGCGTTGGACAGCTGCACGCGGTCCTGCGGGCGCTTGGGGCCGGCCAGCGACGACTCGACGGTGGACAGGTCCAGTTCCAGCGTGTCGGTGAACACCGGATCCGGCGTACCGGCATCGCGCCACATGCCCTGGGCCTTGGCATAGGCCTCAACCAGGGCCACGCGCTCGGGCTCACGGCCGGTGAAGCTCAGAAAGCGGATGGTCTCGGCGTCGACCGGGAAGATACCGCAGGTGGCGCCATATTCCGGGGCCATGTTGGCGATGGTGGCGCGATCGGCCAGCGACAGCGCATCCAGGCCGGGGCCGTAGAACTCGACGAACTTGCCCACCACCTTCTTCTTGCGCAGCATCTGGGTGACGGTCAGCACCAGATCGGTGGCGGTGGCGCCTTCCTTCAGCTTGCCCGTCAGCCTGAAGCCGACGACTTCCGGGATCAGCATGGAGATGGGCTGGCCCAGCATGGCCGCCTCGGCCTCGATGCCGCCGACGCCCCAGCCCAGCACGGCCATGCCGTTGACCATGGTGGTGTGGCTGTCGGTGCCCACCAGCGTGTCCGGATAGGCCACGGTCTTGCCGCTCTGGTCCGTGTCGGTCCACACGGTCTGGGCCAGATATTCCAGGTTCACCTGGTGGCAGATGCCGGTGCCCGGCGGCACCACGCGGAAATTGTTGAAGGCCTTCTGGCCCCAGCGCAGGAAGGCGTAGCGCTCACCATTGCGCTGGAACTCCAGCTCCACATTCTCGTCGAAGGCCTTGGGCGTGCCGAAGGCGTCGACCATGACGGAGTGGTCGATGACCAGATCGACCGGGGTCAGCGGGTTGATCTTCTGCGGATCGCTGCCCAGGCTGGCCATGGCCTCGCGCATGGCGGCCAGATCGCAGACCGCCGGCACGCCGGTGAAGTCCTGCATCAGCACGCGGGCGGGGCGGTAGGCGATCTCGCGGTCGCTCTTCTTGTCCACCAGCCACTGGGCGACGGCCTTGACGTCGTCCACGGTCACGGTGCGCCCGTCTTCCCAGCGCAGCAGGTTCTCCAGCAGAACCTTCATGGAGTAGGGCAGGCGGGACAGGTCGCCCAGGCCGGCCTTCTCAGCCTCGGGAATGCTGAAATAATCGTAGCTCTTGCCGCCGACCGTCAGGGTGCGGCGGGCTTTCAGGCTGTCGTGACCGGTGATCGTCGACACGGGGGGACTCCTCCATCGGGGCCGTCATTGCCTCCAGCGGCGCGCGTGGGTCTCGGCTCCAGCGTCCGAAACAGGCGCGGCCCTGGTATATTTCGCGCGGCTGGTTTAGCGCGTTTTCCGGCGCTTATCAAATGCGGTAAGGGAATGTTGTCGCACCCCCTGCCAACCATTTGGCGGGCCGGGGCGGGTGGAGGAAGATAACCAGACGCCGGTTGTCCGGCCGGGCATGCGCCCTGCCGGGCACCGCTGTTCGAGTGTACACCCGCAGATGGCTGCCCGTTGCGCCCCTCACCCTATACTCCCGCATAGGGTGCCGCCGGTCGGGGGTAGCCCCGGTGCAGCCAAGGACGGCCAGTGTGCCGGCCTGCGTCCGCTCCGGCGGAAAGCCCGCCTCTTGGCTAAGAGGATTGCGTAATGGGTGGACAAAAGCGCCCGGTTGAAACCAATTTCTGGATTTTTTAGCAATTATATCTCTTTTGCCGGGGTGCGGTTGACAGGCCGGGATTTTTCACAGAAACGTCATTCCGGCCACGCGAAATGCGTTTGGCGCATGGCAGTCCCATAGCCTGCGATGGCGTGAGGAGGGTTTCAGAGACATGCTGTCGTATGCAGTCCGGCGCTTGCTGGAAGCGATCCCGACATTGCTGGTGATCGTCGCCCTGTCCTTCTTCCTGATGCATGCCGCGCCGGGCGGCCCCTTCGACAGCGAGCGTGTGCTGCCGCCGGAGATCGAGGCCAACCTGAAGGCGGCTTACAATCTGGACAAGCCCGTGTGGCAGCAGTTCGTGATCTATCTGGGCAACGCGCTGCAGGGCAATTTCGGTCCCAGCTTCACCTACAAGGATTTCGGGGTCAGCGAACTGATCGGTACCGGCTTCCCCGTCTCCATGCGCCTGGGCCTGACGGCCATCCTGCTGGCCGTCCTGGTGGGCTGCACGCTGGGTATCCTGGCGGCCATGCGCCAGAACACCAGGACCGACTATTCCATCATGGGCTTCGCCATGATCGGCATCACCATCCCGAACTTCGTGATGGCGCCGCTGCTGACGCTGATCTTCGGCATCTATCTCGGCCTGCTGCCGGTGGCCGGGCTGGGGGACGGCGGCATGCGCAATCTGGTGCTTCCGGTGGTGGCGCTGGCCCTGCCGCAGATCGCCATCATCAGTCGCCTGACCCGCGGCGGCATGGTGGAGGTGCTGCGTTCCAACTTCGTGCGCACGGCCCATGCCAAGGGTCTGCCGGAACGGCTGATCATCTGGCGCCACACGCTGCGCGCCGCCTTGCTGCCGGTGGTGTCCTATCTCGGCCCGGCCATCGCCGGTCTGGTCACGGGGTCGGTTGTGATCGAGCAGATCTTCGGTCTGCCCGGCATCGGCCGCTACTTCGTTCAGGGCGCCATCAACCGTGATTACACGCTGGTGATGGGCACTGTCATCACCTACGGCACCCTGATCGTGCTGATGAATCTGCTGGTGGATCTGGTCTACGGCCTGCTGGACCCCCGGGTCCGCTACGACTGAGCCGATTGCCGGCATGCCGCGCCCGGGCCGGACGGCGCGGGCGCGGCTGTCCCTTCGTGTGGGCTCAGGAGCCCGTGAGTGTGAGGACGTGACGCGCATGTCGATTTCCCGCCTGACCCGTCTGCACCGCGCCGGTGTCGCCGCCGGTGCCCTGCTGCTGCTGGCCGCCTGTGACCAGCCCGCTTCCGCCGACAAGGCGGCTGCCGCGCCGCCGCCTGCCAGCGCCCAGCAGAAGGGTGCCACGGTCGAGGATGCCGTGCGCTTCGTCGAGCGGGCCGAGGCGCAATTGGCGGAGGCGCGCGAGCATTCCGGCCGGCTGGCCTGGGTGATGAACACCTACATCACCCCCGATACGCTGAAGCTGTCGTCGGAAGCCGGAGCCGCCTACAGCGCCCTGGTTGCCAAGCTGACCGCGGAGAGCAAGCAGTTCGTCGGGCTGGACCTGCCGGCCGATGTGGCGCGCAAGCTGTCGCTGCTGCGCAATGAGACGGCGCTGCCCTCCCCGGCCGATGCCGCCCTGAACAAGGAGCTGGCCGAGCTGGACGCCAAGCTGGGCGAGCTTTACGCCACGGGCAAGGTCTGCCGCGACGACGGCAGCGATTGCAAGACGCTGGACGAGATCGACGACATCTTCCGCAGCTCGCGTGACGAGAAGGAACTGCGGCGGCTGTGGACGGGCTGGCATACGGTGGCGCAGCCCATGCGCCCGCTCTACCAGCGCGAGGCGGAAATCGCCAATATCGGTGCCAAGGAGCTGGGGCTGACGGACACCGGTGCCCTCTGGCGCTCGGGTTACGACATGAAGCCCGAGGAATTCGAGGCGGAGACCGACCGGCTGTGGGAGCAGGTGAAGCCGCTCTACACCGCCTTGCACTGCTATGCCCGCACCAAGCTGGGCGAGAAGTACGGCACCGACGTGGTGCCCCAGGACAAGCCCATCCCGGCGCATCTGCTGGGCAACATGTGGGCGCAGGAATGGGGCAACATCTATGACATCGTGGCGCCCAAGCAGGCGACCCGGAATGTCGATGTGACGGCGCTGCTGACCAAGGCCGGCTACGATCCGATCAAGATGACGAAGTCGGCGGAAGGCTTCTTCACCGGCCTGGGCTTCGCCTCCATGCCGCAGACCTTCTGGGACCGCTCGATGCTGACGCGGCCCAAGGACCGCGAGGTGGTCTGCCACGCCTCGGCCTGGGACATTGACGACAAGGACGACATCCGCATCAAGATGTGCATGCGGGTCAATGGCGACGATTTCCAGACCATCCATCACGAGATGGGCCACAACATCTACCAGCGCGCCTACAAGGCCCAGTCGACGCTGTTCCGCAACGGCGCCAATGACGGCTTCCACGAGGCCATCGGCGACTTCATCGCGCTCTCGGTGACGCCGGGCTATCTGGTGAAGCTGGGCCTGCTGGACAAGGAACCCTCCACCGACGGCGATATCGGGCTGCTGCTGCAACAGGCGATGGACAAGGTCGCCTTCATGCCCTTTGGCCTGCTGATCGACAAGTGGCGCTGGGACGTGTTCAGCGGCAAGACCAAGCCGGAGGATTACAACAAGGCCTGGTGGGATCTGCGGGTGAAATACCAGGGCGTGGCCGCCCCGGTGGAGCGGACCGAGGCCGATTTCGACCCCGGCGCCAAGAACCATGTGGCCACCAGCGTGCCCTATGTGCGCTACTTCCTCGCTCGCATCCTGCAGTTCCAGTTCCATCAGGCCGCCTGCCAGCAGGCCGGCTATACCGGGCCGCTGCACCGCTGCTCCATTGCCGGCAACACCGAGGTGGGCAAGCGCTTCAACGCCATGCTGGAGATGGGGGCGAGCAAGCCCTGGCCGGAGGCGCTGAAGACCTTCACCGGCAGCGACAAGATGGATGCCGGCGCCATGCTGGCCTATTTCGCGCCGCTGAAGGATTGGCTGGACAAGCAGAACGAAGGCAAGAGCTGCGGCTGGTAACGGCGGCTGGTGTAAGGTGGGTCGGGGGGCGCGATGGTGTGACCCCCGACAGCACGAGTGCAGGGTGGGCGGGGGCCGGACCGGAGTTCGGCCAGTGCCCACCCGGTTTACGAAGAAGAACCGCACCCCTTCAGGGAGGGGCCCCGCGCCGGGATTGATGACGGGAAGAACGAGACCATGGTCAAGGACATGACCGGAGCGGCCCAACGGTCCGCGCTGATCGAGAAGGCCGCCGAGGAGGTGCAGGGCCGGTCGCTGTGGCAGGATGCCCGGCGCCGACTGTTCGCCAACAAGATGGCTGTGGCCAGCATGATCGTGCTGGGCATCATCGCCCTCATGGCCATCTTCGCCGATGTGCTGAGCCCCCATGCCTATGACGAGGTCTATTGGGACTATATCGGCGTCGGGCCCATGCTGGAGAACAGCCACTGGTTCGGCACCGACGCCAATGGCCGCGACCTGTTCATCCGCACGCTCTACGGCGCCCGCGTCTCGCTGATGGTCGGCATCGTCACCACGCTGGTGGCGCTGGTGATCGGCGTCACCTATGGCTCCATCGCCGGCTATTTCGGCGGCCGCATCGACAGCCTGATGATGCGGCTGGTGGACGTGCTCTACTCCATGCCGCTGATGTTCTTCATCATCATCCTGGTGGTGGTGTTCGGCCGGCACATCGTGCTGGTCTTCATCGCCATCGGCTGCGTGGAATGGCTGACCATGGCGCGCATCGTGCGTGGCCAGACCCTGTCGGTGAAGCGCAAGGAATACATCGAGGCGGCGCGCGCCTCCGGTGTCTCCACCCCCAACATCATCCGCCGCCACATCATCCCCAACGTAATCGGGCCGGTGATCGTGTTCGTTACCCTGATGGTGCCGGTGGTGATCCTGGTGGAAAGCTTCCTGTCCTTCCTGGGCCTGGGCGTGCAGGAACCCATGACCAGCTGGGGTGTGCTGATCTCCGAGGGGGCTGCGCAGATGGAGAACGCCCCCCATATGCTGATCTTCCCGGCCGTGTTCCTGGCCGTGACCCTGTTCTGCTTCAACTTCATCGGTGACGGCCTGCGCGACGCGCTGGACCCGAAGGACCGGTAAGGGGACCTGCGCTGATGACCGCTGTTCTTGAAGTCCGCGACCTCCAGGTCCGCTTTTCCACGCCCGATGGTGAGGTGAGCGCCGTCAACGGCGTGTCCTTCGACGTCAACGAGTCCGAATGCGTCGGCATCGTCGGTGAGTCCGGTTCCGGCAAGAGCCAGCTGTTCATGGCCGTCATGGGGCTGCTGGCCAAGAACGGCCGGGCGTTGGGCTCGGCCAAGTACCGCGGTACCGAACTGGTCGGCATGCCGGTGCGCGATCTCAACAAGATCCGTGGCAATAAGCTGGCCATGATCTTCCAGGACAGCATGACCTCGCTGACGCCGCATCTGCGCATCGGGCGGCAGATGACCGAGGTGCTGATCGAGCATCAGGGCATGAGCGAGGCCGACGCCCGCATCCGCGCCCTGGACATGCTGAACCTGGTCCGCATTCCCGAGGCCGCCCGTCGCCTGACCCAGTATCCGCACGAGCTGTCGGGCGGCATGCGCCAGCGCATCATGATTGCCATGGCCCTGCTGTGCGAGCCGGACATGCTGATCGCCGACGAGCCGACCACCGCCCTGGACGTGACGGTGCAGGCCCAGATCCTGGACCTGATGGCCGATCTCAAACGCGCCACCAAGGCCGCCATCGTGCTGATCACCCATGATCTCGGCACTGTGGCCGGCCTCTGCGACAAGGTGCAGGTCATGTATGGCGGCCGGTTCATGGAAACCGGCGATGTGCGCCAGATCTTCTACAATCCGCAGCATCCCTATACCCGGGGCCTGTTGTCCTCCATGCCGCGCCTGACCGAGGACCGGCAGGAGACGCTCTATGCCATCCCCGGCCAGCCGCCCAACCTGCAGCGACTGCCGGCCGGCTGCCCGTTCCAGGAGCGCTGCACCTTCGTGCATCAACGCTGCATCGACGAACTGCCCCTGCTGCAGCAGGCCGGCCCCGGCCAGTTCAAGGCCTGCCACCTGGCCAGCCTGGACGTGCCCGTGGACGACCCGAACCGGGCCGCGATCCCGGCCGGGGAGCTGCCGCCTGTGATTCCCCACACCGCCACCGGTGATGCGAGGACTGCCTGAGATGACTGCCGAGCTTCTGCGCGTCGAGGACCTGAAGGTCCATTTCCCCATCCGCACCGGCGGCATCCTGTTCGGTGAATACACGCCGCTGAAGGCTGTGGACGGCGTGTCCTTCAGCCTGAAAGAAGGCGAGACTCTGGGCATCGTCGGCGAGTCCGGCTGCGGCAAGTCCACCCTGGGGCGGGCCCTGCTGCAGCTGATCAAGCCGACCGACGGCAAGGTGGTGTTTCTGGGCAACGAGGTGTCGTCCATGGCGGGCGAGCAGTTGCGTGCCCAGCGCCAGCACATGCAGATCGTGTTCCAGGATCCGCTGGCCAGCCTGAACCCGCGCATGACCGTGGGCGACATCATCGGCGAGCCGCTGACCGTGTTCTTCCCGAAGCTGTCGACGGCGGAGCGAAAGGCCAAGGTCCGGGACATGATGGCCAAGGTCGGTCTGCTGCCGCAGATGATCAACCGCTATCCCCACGAGTTCAGCGGCGGGCAGTGCCAGCGCATCGGCATCGCCCGTGCCATGATCCTGAACCCGAAGATGGTGGTCTGCGACGAGCCGGTGTCGGCTCTGGACGTGTCGATCCAGGCCCAGATCATCAACCTGCTGATGGAATTGCAGCAGGATCTGGGACTGAGCCTGCTGTTCATCAGCCACGATCTGTCCATCGTGCGCCATGTCAGCCACCGGGTCATGGTTCTGTATCTGGGCAAGGTCATGGAGATCGCCGACCGCGACTCCATCTATGCCCAGCCGCTGCATCCCTACACCCAGGCGCTGATCTCCGCCGTGCCGATCCCCGACCCGGACCTGGAGAAGAACAAGCAGCGCATCGTACTGGGCGGCGACCTGCCCAGCCCGATGAACCCGCCCTCGGGCTGCGTCTTCCGCACCCGCTGCCCCCGCGCCACCGGGGTCTGCGCCGAAACGGTGCCGGTGCTGGAGGAAAAGGCGCCGGGCCATCGCGTGGCCTGCCACCATTGGGGCGTGCCGGAACAGAAGCTGGTCTGATCCGCGCGGCCGGCCCCTGATCGCGGGCCGGCCTTCCCCCTTTTTGCCGCCGCGCATTGACCGGCTATTAACCGCTGGCTTGGCAGGCTGAGGCGCGATCCCGCCCGCAGCCGATGGTTCCCGCCCCATGCCCGCCAGCCCGTCTCCGCACAGTCTTTTCGCCGCTGCCGAACGCGTCGAGGCCGGGACCCTGGCCGCCCTGGTCTTGCTGCCGGCCCTGGCCGGGCTAGCCCTGGGCACCTCGCTGGTCCTGACCCTGCCCGCCGCCACCGGCGGCCTGGGCTGGAGCGCCTTCACCCTGGGTCTGGTCAAGCTCTGCTATCTCGGCACCGGGGCGGCGCAGTTCGGCCGGTGGCTGGTGGAGTCGGGGCCGCTGCGCCCATTCCTTGCGACCGAGCCGGCTGATGGGGGCGATCTGGCATCGGTGCCGGCTGGCGCTCTGTTTCCCGGGGCCTTGGACGGCTGCCTGCTGTCCCTGGCCCTGGCGACGCTGGCGCAGGCGCTGCTGCGCTGATCCGGCTGGCCGCTGTCGACCTTTCGCGGCGGGGATCTTGAACCCGGCGGACTGTGCCCTACATCTGCGGCAGTCCGGGCCCCTCTGGCAGCCGAGGCGTCGGCTGTGATGTCGGACATTTTCCTACATCTGCCGACGCAGGCACAGGAAACGGGCACAGTAATGGAAACCGTTTTGGCGTTCCTCTCCGACGACTTCCTGGGGAAGGCCGTCTGGATGTGGATGCTCTTCATGGGCATCGTCGTGGCACTGCTGGTCTTTGACCTGGGTGTGCTCAACAAGAAGGACCATGTCATCGAGGTGAAGGAGAGCCTGTGGCTCTCGGCCTTCTACATCGCCATTGCCGCGGCTTTCGGCGGCTGGGTGTGGTGGAGCCTGGGGCCGGACCCCGGCATCCAGTACTTCACAGGCTTCGCCCTGGAAAAGGCACTGGCGCTGGACAACGTCTTCGTCATCTCGCTGATCTTCTCCTATTTCGCCGTGCCCCGCCTGTACCAGCACCGCGTGCTGTTCTGGGGCATCCTGGGCGTCATCGTGCTGCGCGGCATCATGATCGGCCTTGGGGCGGCCCTGGTGACCGAATTCGATTGGGTGCTCTATATCTTCGGTGCCTTCCTGCTGATCACCGGCGTGAAGATGCTGTTCATGCAGGGCGGTGAGGATAAGGACATCGGTGACAATCCCGTGCTGCGCTTCCTGAAGAGGCACATGCGCGTCACCGACGAGATGCACGGCCACGACTTCTTCGTGAAGAAGCCGGATCCGAAGACGGGCCGTATAGTGCGCTGGGCCACGCCCCTGTTTCTGGCCCTGCTGATGGTCGAGTTCGCCGACATCGTCTTCGCGGTGGACAGCGTACCCGCCATCTTCGCCATCACCACCGACCCCTATATCGTCTATACCAGCAATATTTTTGCCATCCTTGGCCTGCGCGCCCTCTACTTCGCGCTGGCGGCTATGGTCCACCGCTTCCATTACCTGAAGTATGCGCTGGCCCTGGTACTGGTGTTCATCGGCGGCAAAATCTTCTGGAACCAGCTCTACGGCAAGCTGGACCCCGCCGTCTCGCTGGGCGTCACCTTTGCCCTGCTCTCGGGCGGCGTCCTCTACTCCCTGTGGAAGACGGCCCGCGAGCCGAAGGGCGATCTGGTGTCCACCGCCGAATAAGGCGGACGGTTAAGGCAGGCCGTGCCGGATGCGGCAGGTGGGGGAGCGATCCCCCGCCTGTCTTTTCGGGTCAGAGCGTGGCGCCCATGGCGTGGGCCACGTCCAACCCGCCTTCGATGATCATCCTCACCGCCACATAGGCGATGACGGCCAGCCCCAGATAGGCGATCCAGTGGTAACGGCCCAGCAGCCGCGCGATCAACGTGGCGGCGGCGCCCATGAAGGCGACCGACAGGGCCAGACCCAACACCAGCACCTCGGGATGCTCGGTGGCGGCGCCGGCCACAGCCAGCACATTGTCCAGCGACATGGACAGGTCGGCCAGCACGATCTGGCGGATGGCCTGCCCAACCGGCTTGCTGCCGGCGGCCGGCAGCGCCTCGGCCCGTGGATTGTCCTCGCTCTCGTCCACGGCCTCGGCCACCACCTCGGCGCCGGTCTCCTCCTCGCTTTGGGAACGGATCTCCCGCCACAGCTTCCAGCAGACCCAGAGCAGCAGGATACCGCCGGCCAGCATCAGCCCGACGATGCTCAACAGCTTGGTGGCCGCCAGCGCGAACAGGATCCGCAGCACCACGGCGGCGCAGATGCCCCAGAAGATGACCGTGCGCCGCTTGTCCTTGGCGACGCCCGCCGCCGCCATGCCGACGACGATGGCATTGTCCCCCGCCAGCACGACGTCGATGAAGACGACCTGCCACAGGGCGTTGAGGAACGACATGTCCATGACGATGGAATCCAAACGGGCGGGATGAGCCCCTGTGTTCTAGCACGCCCATCCGGGCCGGCCCACCGTCCGGCGGTGGACAGGCAGCCTTGCAGGGAAATCAGGTGCGGGTGGCGGGATCGGCAACTGTCATTGCCTTATCCACTATCGAGTGGTGGAAACGACCACATGGCGCGCGACCAGCATCCGATGGCGCGGCCCGGACCATCCAGGAAATCTGCCATTCTGCCGCCGTCTCCGCGGTCTGGCACGCCGCCTGCTTATCGGCTCGCCGAGAGTGGAGGCGCCGCGGCGCCTTCCCGGGGAAACAAGCCGATAAGGCTGCTGTGGGGGGTGTCATGGATGTGATGGAATCGGCCCTGGGACGGGGTGAGCCGGTTGTGGAGGTGCCGCCGGTCCGGCCGCGGCGCCTGCGCCTGCCGGATCGGGCCGGGCTGCGGGCGCGGCTGCGCCGCTGGCGTCGCGGTCTGGTGGCACTGGGTATTCTCCTGGCCGGCATCAGCGGTCTGGCCGTGCTAGTGGCCAGCAAGCCCGAGGTCCCGCGGGAGGCGCGGCCGGAACGGGTGTGGAGCGTGGATGCCATTCCAGCCGCCGCCGCCACGCACCAGCCACAGATCAGCCTGCTGGGCACCATGCAGCCGGGCCGGACGGTGGAACTGCGCGCTCTGGTCGGGGGAACGGTGGTGGCGGTGTCGCCGGCCCTGCGCAATGGCGGCGTGGTCCGGGCCGGTGATCTTCTGTTGCAGGTGGAGCCACTGGATTACGAACTGGCCCTGGCAGAGACGCGCGCCGGGCTGGCGGAAGCCCGTGCCCGCCTGGACGAGCTGCGCGCCACCAGCGCCGCAGAAAAGGCCAAGCTGCAATTCGCCCGCCAGCAGTTGGATCTGCGCGAACGCGACCTGACCCGCAGCCAGCAGCTGTTCGAGAAGGGCACAATCGCCGCCCCGCGGCTGGAACAGGCCCAGGTGGCCATGGCCCAGGAACGCCAGTCCTTCACCGCCGCCCAGAACGATGTTGCCGCCGGCGAGGCCCGCGTGCGTCAGCAGGAGGCCGCAGTGCAACGGCTGGAGGCGCAGTTGGGCCGGGCCGAGGCCGATCTGGCCCGCACGCGCCTAGTGGCGCCGTTTGACGGATTTGTCGGCCGGGTCGGGGCGGAGCAGGGCATGCGCCTGTCCCCCGCCGACCGGGTGGCCGAACTGTCCGGGGCCGAGGGTCTGGAGGCGCAGGTGACCCTGTCCACCGAAGCCTATGGCCGTCTGGCGGCCGAAAGCAGTGACGGTCGCGGGGTCATCGGCCGCCCGGCCCGGGTGGTCTGGACCCTGGGTAGCACGCCGCTGGTCTATCCTGCCCGGGTGGAGCGGGTGGTGGACCGGCTGGACACCGCCAGCGGCGGTGTCACCCTGTTCGTGCGGCTCGAGGGCAGCGTGCTCGACCAGCCGCTACGGCCGGGCGCCTTCGTCCAGGTGGAAATCCCCGACCGCGCCTATGCCGCGGTGGTGCGGCTGCCGGTAACGGCGCTGCATGAGGGGGGCCGGGTCTATGTGGTCGGTGCCGGCGACCGGCTGGAGGCCCGCCCGGTGACGGTGGCTGCCAGCAGCGCTGACAGCGTCTATGTGGCCGACGGGCTTGCCGCCGGAGACCGGGTGGTCACCACCCGCTTCCAGGAGATCGCGCCGGGCATCAAGGTGGCCCTGCGTGGGGCTGCACCGGAGAAAGCCGTCGCGGGGGAGGTCCGTCCATGAACCCCGCCGGTCTGATCCGCACCTTCGTCCGCCACAAGGTGGCGGCCAACATCCTGATGCTGCTGATGCTGGTCAGCGGCCTGTGGGGCATGAACGCCCTGGACCGCCAGATCGACCCGGATTTCGAGGTGCCGGGCATCACTGTCGTCGTGCCCTGGCCCGGCGCCAGCGCCGACGACGTGGACCGTGGCATCGTCGAGGCGCTGGAGCGCGAGGTCCGTTTCCTGGACGGCGTCGATGACGTCACCGGCCGTTCGCGCGAAGGCATCGCCGAGCTGTTCGTCAACTACAAGAACGGCACCGACATGGCCAAGGCCCTGTCGGAGGTGGAAAGCGCCGTCGCCTCCATCACCACCCTGCCGCAGGGGTCGGAGGAGCCGCAGATCCACCGCATCGATGTCTATGACGAGATCATGGAGCTGGTCATCTCCGGCCCCATGCCGGAGCCGGCCCTGCGTGCCCAGGCCAAGCGCATCCGCGACCAGCTGTTGAACCGCGGTGTCGATCGCATCGACATGCTGGGGATGCGCGACAGCGAAATCTGGGTGGAGGTGCCGGCTGCCACCCTGGATCAGCTGGATCTGTCGCTGGGCGACATCGCCACCCGTCTCGGCCAGGCCTCCAGCGATGTGCCCTCGGGCAGTCTGGCTGGCGGCATCGAGAAGCAGGTGCGCTCCCTGGGGCAGCAGCAGGACGCCGACGGCGTGGCCGGCCTGACCCTGCGCGTGGACGGGGAGGGCAAGCGCCTGACCCTGGGGCAGGTCGCCAGTGTCCGCGAAACCTATGAGGAAGGCTCGGTCAGCGGCCGCCGCAACGGCAATCCCGCCATCAAGCTCAGCCTGCAGAAGGCCAAGAACGGCGATCTCATCGCCATCACCGGCCAGGTGGACGCCTATCTGGCCGAGCTGCGCAGCCAGCTGCCGCCGGGTCTGACGGTGGAGGTGTTCGACCGTAATGCCGACGCGCTGGAGGATCGCATTGCCATGCTGGCCGACAATGCGGTCTGGGGCATGGTGCTGGTGCTGGCCGTGCTCTACATCTTCCTGCGGCCCTGGATCACGCTGTGGATCGGGGTGGACGTGATGGTGTCCCTGGCGGTCACCTTCGCCCTGATGCTGATGCTGGACCAGAGCATCAACATGATGAGCCTGTTCGCCCTCATCATGATGACCGGCATCATCTGCGACGATGCCATCGTCGTGGCCGAGCAGGCCCAGACCTACCATGAGCGGGGCTGGGACCCGCAGCGATCGGTGGAATATGCCGCCCGCCGCATGTTCTGGCCCATCGTCGCCGCCGCCGTCACCACCGTGGCCGCCTTTGCGCCGATGCTGCTGATGCGGGGCACGACCGGCGATTTCGTCGAGCCGCTGCCCATGATCGCCATCGCCGTGATCCTGGCCAGCACCGTGGGCTGCTTCCTGACCCTGCCGTCCCACATCCGCCATGGGCTGGAGCGGGACAATGGCAGATCCTCTGCCGCGCGCCTGTGGTTCGAGCGGCATTTCCTGGCCTTCCGCGACGGCCGCTTCACCAACGCCATCCGCTGGGCCACGGAGAACCGCTATGCCACCATCGCCGCTGCTGTCGCGGCCCTGATGCTGGCCATCGGCCTGCAGATGGGCGGGCGCGTGCTGTTCAGCTTCTCGCCGACGCCCGAGGGCCAATGGCTGACCATGAACGTCATGTTTACCCCCGGCACCCCGCGGGAGACGGTGGCCAAACAGCTGGACGAGGCCGAGGCTGCGCTCTCCCGCGTGGAGGCGGCCCTGGGTTACCGGCGGGGTGAACTGGTCCATATGGCGTTGGGCCAGTTGGGTGCCACGGCTGGCAACAATCTGCCGGAGCAGGTGGGCGACTATGTCGGCGCCATGCGGGTGGAGGTCAGCCCGGCCGACGCCCGCGCCGACCGGCTGCCGTCCATCCTCAAGGCCTGGGAGGCCGAGGTGAGGCTGCTGCCCGGCATCGACCAGATCCTGTTCAATCAGGACGAGACCGGGTTCGGCGGCAACGGCATCGGCTTCCGTCTGGTCCACAACGATCCCTATGTGCTGAAGCGGGCGTCGGAGGAACTGCAGGCGGTGCTGGCCGGCTTCGGCGGGGTCAGCGGCATCCGTGACAACATGCCGACCGGCAAGCCGGAACTGGTGCTGACCGTGACGCCGCGCGGCGAGGCGCTGGGCTTCACCACCGAGATGGTGGGCCGGCAGCTGCGCCATGCCCTGGACGGGGCCATCGCCAAGCGCTTCGCCCGCGGCGATGAGGAGGTGACCCTCCGCGTGCGCCTGCCGGAAGCCGACCAGTCCGAGGAAGGCCTGCGCCGTTTCCTGCTGCGCAGCCCCACCGGGATGGAGGTGCAGCTGGGCGAGGTGGTGGATCTGCATGAACGGCCTGGGCTGGCCCGCATCCTGCGCGCCGAAGGTCAGCGGGTGCTGTCGGTCTTCGCCGAGATCGATCCCCATGTCTCCAACCCCGGCGAGGTGCGCCAGGTCATCGAGAAGGAGCACCTGCCGCGCATCCTGGAGAAATACGGCATCAGCCGGAACATGGACGACGGGTCGCGTCAGGAGGCGGAGTTCTGGGCCGACTTCCAGACCGGCATCTTCGTCGCCCTGATCGCCATCTATCTGGTGCTGGCCTGGATCATGGGCAGCTTCGCCCGGCCCGCGGCGGTCATGGCCATCATCCCCTTCAGCATCGCCGGTGCCGTGTTCGGGCACTGGCTGATGGGGGCGGACATGACCATGTGGAGCTACATCAGCATCATGGGCATGTCGGGCATCCTGGTGAATGACAGCATCCAGGTGGTCACCAGCATCGACGACCGCCATGCCGCCGGGGAGCCGTTGCACAGCGCCGTGGTCCATGGGGCGGCCGAACGGCTGCGGCAGGTGGCACTGACCTCGCTGACCACCATCTTCGGCCTGCTGCCGCTGATGCTGGAAACCCAGCTTCAGGCCCAATTCCTGGTCCCCATGGCCATCACCTTCGTCTTCGGCATCGGCACGGCCACGCTGCTGGTGCTGCTGCTGATGCCAGCCCTGTTGCTGGCGGTGGAGGATGCCCGTTACGGCGTCCTCCATCTCTGGCACCGTCTGGCCCATCTGCTGCGCTGGCTGTTCCGCAACCCCGACGCGCCACGCCGGCCGGTGGGGACGGGAGCCGGCGCGGGGGCCGATGCGGGCGATTAAGGCGACCCCGGTCGGGAGGGGCAACGCCGCGCCTCCCGACCGGCGCGGATGCGCCAACTGTCAGCGCATGGCGAACAGTTCCTGGTGGAAGCGCCGCTCCACCGCCAGCCCCTGGGCGGCGAAATCCTGCCTCAGCGCCTGACCAAGCCCGGCCGGCCCGCAGAACCACAGGCTGGAATCCCGCCAGGACGACACGGCCCGGCGGATACGGTCGCCAGTCAGGCGGCCGTCGCGTCCATCCACAAGCACATGCAGCCGGATGCGGGCCGCATCGGCCGCCGTCTGGAGCTGGGCCAGGAAGTCCGGGTCGTGGTCGCGGGTGGCATGGAAGAAGTCGATCGTTCGCTGGGGGGACTCCGGCCGGGTGGTCAGTTCCTTCATGCGGGCGATGAAGGGAGTGACGCCGACGCCGCCACCGATCCAGATCTGGTGCGGGGTATGGTCGCCGGCCGCGTCGTCGGCCCGGTCATTGGCCGTGTCGTTGGCCCCGTCGTCGGCCACGTCGTCGAAGGTGAAGCAGCCATAAGGCCCCTCGATCGTCACCGTCCGGCCGACACGCAGCAGGGCCGGCAGCCGGCTGGTATGGTCGCCCAGGGCCTTGATGATGAAACTGATGCGCCGGTCCGACCCAGGCCAGGCGGAGGCGATGGTATAGGGATGCGCCCCTTCGGCCGCGTCCAGTGTCACGAAGGCGAACTGCCCGGCCCGGTGGCCCGGCCAGTGTCCCATGGCGCCGCCGGGCAGCTCGACCTCCACCTCCAGCATATGGGTGCCGGGATAAGGGTGGAGGCGGGTGATCCGGCCCTGCACGCGGCGGTCGGCGCCGACACGGCGCAGCAACACGGTCACGGCCGACCAGGAGCCCAGGGCCAGCAGCGGCGCCAGGACCGCGCCCACGGGCGAAAGCCAGTACTCGGTCTTGGTCAGCACGACAGCGTGGAACACCAGCACCAGATAGGTCACGGCCAGCAGCCGGTGTGTCTGGAAGAAGCGGCGATAGGGGAAGCGTTTCACCAGCGCCATCAGGATCAGCAGGACGACGGCATAGAAGGCCCATTCCCCCACTGCCTCCGCGGTGCCGCGCAGATTCTGCAGAGCCTGTTCAAGCGCCGTCTCTGCGACCGGGCGCGGGCCGCGCTGCGGCCGCTCCAGCCAGCCCCAGCCCACCGCCCATTTCGGCCCCTTGGCCCACAGCCAATGGACCAGCGCCACCACAAGCGCGCCGATGCCCAGCCATTTGTGCAGCCGGTACATCTTGTCCAGCCCGCCCAGCCAGGGTTCGGGCCGGCGCGGACGCAGCGCCAGGATCATGGCGACACTCATGCAGCCGATGGCGATCAGGCCGCTGTACTGCACCGCCAGTTGGCGCGCGGGGAAGAAGCCGGCGGTCCGGAACAGCTGTGGTTCGGCGGCCAGCCACAGCAGGCTCAGCAGGGCCAGAAGCCCCCAGAAAGTTCTTTTGATCGCAGTCACGGCGCCGTCCTCATGCCGGTTGGCGGAGCGGTTCCCGGGGGGAATCGTTCCATGAGGATGTACGGCTGGCCAGTGCTTTCCCGGCATGCCGTCCGGTCGGAGCCGCCTTGCCGTCAGGTCAGATGCTCGGCCCCCAGATATTCCACCGACTGCATCTCCATCAGCCGGCTGATGGTACGCTGGAACTCGAAGGCATGCTGGCCCTCGGCATAGATGCGTTCGGGCGCCGTCTCGGCGGCGATGACGGTCTTGACCTTGTGCTCATAGAGCGCATCGATCAGAGTCATGAAGCGCTTGGCTTCATTGCGCTGGTCGGCACGGAGCGCCGGCACGCCGTCGATGAATACGGTGGTGCAATGGGTGGCGATGGCCAGGTAATCGCCCGGTCCCAGCGGCTTGGCGCAGAGGTCGGCGAAGTGGAACCAGCCCACATTGCGTCCCTCGCGCGGGATCTCCAGGCTGCGGCCATGCACGGTCAAGCGGCAGGACCGGACCTCCGCCCCCTCGGTCATCCCGGCAAAGGACTGTTCCATCGCGGCGCTGGTCCGCGGCCCCAGCGGGTAGTGATAGACCTTGCTTCCCATCAACCGGGCCAGCCGGTAGTCGCGGGCCGACGCCAGGTGCAGCACGTCCAGCCGCTCCTTCAGCAGGGCGATGAAGGGCAGGAACAGCTGACGGTTCAGCCCGTCCTTGTACAGATCGTCCGGAGCCCAGTTGCTGGTGGCCACCACCACCACGCCCTGCTCGAACAGGGCGGTGAACAGCCGGCCCAGGATCATGGCATCCACGATCTCGGTGACGTGGAACTCGTCGAAGCACAGCAGCCAGGCATCTCCGGCCAGTTCGCGCGCCAGCTCCGGCAGCTCCTCCCCGTGCTTGACGCTGCCGCCGGTGCGCATGGCGTGCAGGCGCTGATGCACTTCCTGCATGAAGGCATGGAAATGCACCCGCCGCTTGCGCTCCACCGGGGCCGTCTCGAAGAACAGGTCCATCAGCATGGATTTGCCGCGGCCCACATCGCCATAGATGTACAGGCCCTGTGGCGCCGGGTCGGGCCGGCGGGCCAGACCCAGCCGCGCGCGCCAGCCGGTCGGCCCCGTGGCCGGGCGGTAGTCGCGCAGCGCATGCCACAGGCTCTGCAGCTTCTCGGCGGCCAGCTCCTGGGCCGGGTCGGCCTTCAGCGCGCCGGTGCCGCGCCGGGCGCGATAGACGGAAAGCGGGCCTTCGGTCATGGACGGTTCCTGCGACGGTTCATGCTGCGGCGCCGCGACGGCGCGGAGCATGCAGCCTACCTAGCGGTCGCCGCATGACAGAGCAAGAGTGGCGGGGCCGGTCTGCGGCTGCATCTGCTGCAGGGCAGAAGCCGCAATTCCGGGATACGGGGCCTCTCCGCCCCGCCCCTGCTGTCTCCATGGAGGGGTACGTTGCCTCTGCCTTTCGACATAGATACTGCCCAGTCGGACACCCTCTTCTTGGCTGGGGGGACCCGGAGGGCTGGGGCTTGATCCCGGACGGAGCAGAAGGGACAATCGTGCCGGAAGTCGATCCAGCATCCACGTCACCGTCCGAGGTCCATCCGCGTGAACCACCGCCACCCCTCTGCGCAGGTGCCGGCCGACCTGAATTATGATCAGGCGAAGGCTCTGGCCGTGCATCCGGACGGTGCCGTGCGGGCGGAACTGGCGGCGCGCACCGACATGCGGCCTGAGCTGCTGTTCTTTCTGTCGGAGGATGCCGATGTCCGCGTGCGGCGGGCAGTGGCGGCCAACACCGCCACGCCGCTACAGGTGGCGCCCCGCATGGCCCGTGACCGCGACGCCGATGTGCGCCGGCTGCTGGCCACCAAGCTGGCGCGGGCCCTGCCGCATCTCAACGCCGACGAGCAGCGGGCCCTGCGTGACATTGCCATGCAGGCGCTGGAGGTGCTGGCCGTGGATCAGGTGACGCGCGTGCGCGCCGCCGTGGCCAGCGCCTTGGCCGAGATCGAGTTGCCGCCCCCCCGGCTGGTGGCGCAGCTGGCGCGCGACGTGGCGCGCGAGGTGGCGGAACCGGTGCTGCGCACCTGCGCCACCCTGTCGGACGAGGATCTGCTGGCCATCATCGCGGCCCAGCCCGTGCCCTGGGTGCTGGAGGCCATCGCCCGCCGCCCGCATGTGGGGCCGGCGGTGACCGAGGCCGTGCTGGCCCAGGGCGGACCTCAAGAGGCCGCCGGCGATCAGCCGCCGGGCCTGCCGGTGCAGGCGGTCCCGCCGCTGCCACCGGGTGGTCTGCCGCCGCAGCTGGCGGCCCGATTGACGGCGGTGATCGAGGATGGGGTGCAGACCGAGCTGGCCAGCCAGGGCTTCGACCGTGAAAGCCGTGCCGCGGTCACCGACGTGGTGCGCCGCCGCATCGACTGGGCCCGCGACTATGCCAAGAAGGAACCACCGGAGGACAAGGCGCGGCGCCTGTTCACCGAGGGCCGGCTGGACGAGGATGCGGTGCGCGATGCCCTGTCCTGGGGCGACTGGGCCTTTGTCCGGACGGCGCTGGGGCTGCTGGCCGCCATTCCGCCCGATCTGGTCCAGCGCATCCTGGACAGCCAGGGCGGCAAGACCATCACGGCGCTGGCCTGGAAGGCCGGCCTGTCCATGCGCTGCGCCCGCCAGCTCCAGGCCAAGGCCGGCGTGCCCCATGCCCGCATGCTGAACGCCCGGCACGGCACCGACTACCCCCTGACCGAGGAGGAGCTGCGCTGGCAGCTTGACCTGTTCGGCATTGGTTAACGGCGTCAGCCGCCGTCGCCACCATAGGGTACATCCGTCGCCGGACGGCTCAGCGGGCTACCCGGCAGGGTCTCCGATTGTGGACGACCGGAGTCGGGCGCGGTGGAATTGGGCAGGCCCGGCCGTTCAGGCTGACGCTCGACCATGGCCTCGCTGCCCATGCGCTCGCCTAGCGGCTTCAATCCCGGACCGGCGCCGGTCCAGGTGACCAGGGCCGGCGGCGCCTCCAGCATCGGCCGGCAGCGCTGGTACAGATCCAGTTGCTCCTCCGGCCATTCGCCCACATCGGTGAAGGGGCGCACCAGGGCCGGGATGCCGGACTGGCCGGGGTCGATGCGCAGTGTCAGTACATTGTAATAGACTTCACACGGGTCGGCCGCGCTGGTGGCAGCCCGCGGCGCATCGCCGGGGCGGCTCAACGGGTCCTGGGCCGCTGACGGGACCACCGCGCTGCACAGCAGCAGGGTGGCAAGGGCTGGGGCAAAGGCGGTACGGGCCATGGCATCACCTGCGGTCGAGCCGGGAAAGGCCGCCATCCGGCGGCTTTCGCTCCTTCCAGAACCAAGCGGGCGGGTATTGGTTCCTATTCCTGTCAAATGCCCCTCTGAATGGTCCGTGGCCGCCATGTGCCTGTGACGACTTGCCCCACCGGCCGATTCAGGCTAGAGCAGCCACGGTCGGATTCCGCGCCGCCGCAAGACTGGGACGGTACGGCCGCTCATAATGAAATTCCGTTACCAAACAACCCGAGGAAGCATTCCCATGGCACGCAAGAAGATCGCACTGGTCGGCGCTGGCCAGATCGGCGGCACGCTCGCCCTGCTGGCCGGCCAGAAGGAGCTGGGTGACGTCATCCTGCTCGACATTCCGGACTTCGAGGGTGTGGCCAAGGGCAAGGCGCTCGACATTGCCGAGCTGTCGCCGGTCCAGGGCTTCGACGCGGGTTACAGCGGCACCAGCAACTATGCCGACATCGCCGGCGCCGACGTGGTGATCATCACCGCCGGTGTGCCGCGCAAGCCGGGCATGAGCCGTGACGATCTGGTCGGCATCAATGCCAAGGTCATCAAGGCCGTGGCCGCCGGTGTCAAAGAGCACGCCCCCAACGCCTTCGTCATCGTCATCACCAACCCGCTGGACGCCATGGTCGGTCTGTTCCAGGAGGTCTCCGGCCTGCCGGCGGAGAAGGTGGTCGGCATGGCCGGCGTGCTGGACAGCGCCCGCTTCCGCTGGTTCCTGGCCGAAGAATTCGGCGTGTCGGTCGAGGACGTCACCGCCTTCGTTCTGGGCGGTCATGGCGACACCATGGTGCCGTCGGTCCGTTACTCCACCGTGGCCGGCATCCCGCTGCCCGACCTGGTGAAGATGGGCTGGACCAGCCAGGAGAAGCTGGACAAGATCGTGCAGCGCACCCGTGACGGCGGTGCGGAGATCGTCGGTCTGCTCAAGACCGGCTCCGCCTTCTACGCCCCGGCAGCGTCGGCCATCGCCATGGCCGAAAGCTATCTGAAGGACAAGAAGCGCGTTCTGCCGGTGGCCGCCAAGCTGACCGGCCAGTACGGCGTGGACGGCCTCTATATCGGCGTGCCGACCATCATCGGCGCCAAGGGCGTGGAGAAGATCATCGAGATCGACCTCTCCGCCGACGAGAAGGCCAATTTCGACAAGTCGGTCGAGGCGGTGAAGACCCTGGTCGAGGTGACCAAGAAGGTCTCCGCCGCGGGCTGATCCCGGCGACCTGTTCCCGACGCCGCATTCCGCCCGACGGATGCCGCACCGGGAGCGACGATCCTGTAACCCCCGCGCCGGACCATCGGCGCGGGGGTTTTCTTTGTGGCGTGTCAGAGCAGTCGGGCAGGCTGCTCTGGGAGCGCGGCATGGCCGGCCTCGTGGGCCAGCAGCCAGCGTTTGCGTTCCAGCCCGCCGCCATAGCCGGTCAGGTTGCCGCCGCTGCCGATGACACGGTGGCAGGGGACCACCAGCCCCAGCGGGTTGCTGCCATTGGCCAGCCCCACGGCGCGCACGGCGGCGGGGCAGCCGATGGCCTGGGCCAGGGCGGCATAGCTGCGGGTCTCGCCGGCCGGGATGCGGCGCAGGCCGGTCCAGACGCGCTGCTGGAACGGTGTGCCGCCGATGGCGAGCGGCAGCCGGTCCAGCGCCCTCACAGCACCGGCGAAATAGGCGGTGAAGGCCGCGTCCAGCGCGGGCAGGGGGGCATCCCGCAGGATCGCCCGCCCGCGATGGCGCTGGCGCAGGAACCGGTCCAATCGCTCGGGATGATCGTCCCACTCTACCGCCTGCAGATGGCCGTCCGTGTCGGCCAACAGCCAGAGCCGGCCCAGCGGTGTGGACAGGGCGGACCGGTGCAGGATGGCGTCAGGCATGGCCCCCTCTCCCATCAAGGGCTGCGGGGGCAGCATCGGCCGCCCACGGAGGCGTGTCAGGGTCCGCGGGCGGAGACCCGCAGCAGTACCACAGCGCCGACTGGAAAGGTGTCGGGCTTTAGAGCGGTTTCCGCTCACTCTGGCTCATAGCCTGCTGCGGTGAAGAAGTTTGCGCATTCGGCTGGCGTGAAGCGGTCGATGAGGGTGCCGATGGCGTTCCAGAGGCCGTCGACGGTGCGTTCGGCGGCCTTGCGCAGCAGCGCCTTCAGCTTGGAGAAGGCGTTCTCGATCGGGTTGAAGTCGGGGCTGTAGGGTGGCAGGAACCGTAGTTCTGCGCCCGCCGCTTCGATGGCGGCACGGACGGCCGGGGACTTGTGGCTGGCAAGGTTGTCCATGATCACGACGGCGCCGGGCCGCAGCTCTGGGACGAGGACCTGATCGACATAAGCCTCGAAGGATCGCCGGTTGATTGGCCCGTCGAGCACCATCGGCGCGACGAGGCCGGACAGCCGCAGACCGGCGACGAAGGTCGTGGTCTTCCAGTGGCCGAACGGCACGCCCATGCGCAGCCGCTCCCCCCGCAGCGCCCGGCCATGGGTGCGTGCCATGGCCGTCGAGGCCCAGGTCTCGTCGATAAAGATCAGCCGCTCGGGATCGAGATCGGGCTGGGCCTCGAACCAGGCCAGCCGCTGCCTCAGGATGTCCGGCCGGTCCTGCTCGACCGCGTGCCCGGTCTTTTTTTGCGTGTGAGACCGTGGCGCTGGAAAAAGCGGTGAACCGTGCCGATGCCCACCGGC
>NZ_QGNJ01000020.1 GCF_003336875.1 Oleisolibacter albus
TGCTGACCAGCGACAGGCCGCTGATGCTGTCGCCATTGACCAGCCCGCTGGCGCTGTAGCCGCTGAGGCTGGCGCTGGCGCCGTAGGTCTTGCTGGCATTGCCCACGCTGATGGTCAGCGCCGCCGGATTGACCGTCAGCGTGCCGTCGACATAGGTGATGCTGTAGTTCGACAGGCCCGAGCCTGTGGCCGCGCTGCCGACGATGCTGTAGCTGCCGACGCCGGCCGCCGTGCCCGACCCGCTGCTGCTGAGGCTGATGGACGTGACCGTATCGCCATTGACCAGACCGCTGGCGCTGTAGCCGCTGAGGCTGGCGCTGGCGCCGTAGGTCTTCGTGGCATTGCCCACGCTGATGGTCAGCGCCGCCGGATTGACCGTCAGCGTGCCGTCGACATAGGTGATGCTGTAGTTCGACAGGCCCGAGCCCGTGGCATCCGACGCGATGATCGTATAGCTGCCGACACCGGCCGCTGTCCCCGTGCCGCCGCTGGCTAGCAGGGTCAGCCCGGTGATGCTGTCACCGCTGACCAGACCGCTGGCGGTGTAGCCGGTCACGCTGATGCTGCTGCCGTAGGTCTTGGTGGCGCCGCTGGCCGTGATGGTCAGCGGGGCGGGCGTGATCGTCAGCGTGCCGCCATAGACGAACTGGAACAGCCCATCGGCATAGCTGGCGCCGCTGCCCCCCAACAGGGCGGTCCCCACTGGCGTATTGGCACTGGCGGGTGCCCAGGTCAGCCCGACGGTGGACAGGCCGCTGGTGATGCTGTTGCCGTTCTGGTCGAAGGCGCCGGTCACGCTGACGGATCCGGCCCCCTGGCCATAGACGCCCGTCCCCGATCCGGTCAGGGTGATATAGGGCAGCGCCTTCAGTATCGGATAGGGATAGCCCTGGACCCAGTCGTTAGCGCTGAAGACAGATTGGACAATCGGGCCATTGCTGAACCATTCGGCTGTGGAAAGTCCCGCGACCGTTCCCGATGTATTGCTATTGCTGACGCCCACGGTCAGGCCGGATTTGGTGACATCCCAGAAACTGTCAATGACCGTGCCGCTCCCGCTGCCGCCCCCCACCAGACCGGCCACGCCTGTGCCCGCCAGCGCGGTGATGCTGTTGGCCGCATAGGTTGCGGAAATCACCCCGGTATTATAGCCAGCCAGACCGCCAACGGAGTTGGCATTCGGTGCTGCGACGATGCTGGCCGTGCTGTAAGCCTTGACAATGGTTCCACCGCTATTGGAACCAACCAGCCCACCAACGTTCGAGGAATAGAGATCGACGACAATAGAGCCGGTGGCATAAACGTTGGAGAGCGAGCCGATATTCTGACCAATCAACGCACCGACATTGGTTGCGTTCTGTCCGGCCCGCAGGGTGACATTGGCGGCGCTGTTGAAAACGCGGCCACTGTTCATACCGAAAAGACCACCGACGGCACTATTGTTAGACCCAAGATCAAACGTACCGGACGCGAAGACATTCCCCACCGTGCCCGCATTATTACCGGCCAGCATCCCGATATTCTGATTAGAACCAGAACTGGTTATGGAAACATTGCTGAGGGTGAGGCTGGAAACCACACCGGTGGTCCCGATATAGGAAATCAGACCCGCATTATTGTAGTCGGCATTGGCAATGGTCAGGCCGGAAATCGTGCGGCCCCAGCCATTGAGCGCCCCATTGAAGAAGGTCGGCGCACTGTTGGAGTTCGCCGTATTAAACCCGATCGGCACCCAGCCCTTGGAGGACCAAAGGCCGCCGGGCCGCGTCAGTTCGTTCATCGTGATGTCGGCGATGATCTGGTACTGCGCCGTCGTATCCAGATTGATCAGCTGCAACTGGTGGGCATTGCTGACGGTCTTGGAATATTCCATCCGCAGCATGGGCCGCGTATAGCCGTTGACCATGTACCAGGTATTGACCAGGTCCAACCCGCTATAGGTGGCCGTGGCATAGGCGGCCGTCCCGCTGACATCGGTGCCGGTGAAGCTGCCGGTACCGCCGCCGGCCCCTACCGTCTGGCCGCTGGTGCTGCTGTCCCAATAGACAGTGGCGATGGTGCCGTCATTGCTACCGGCAAAGGCGCCCACCATCCCGGCACCCGCACCGGCGGTCACCCCGCCGCTGGCAAAGACGGTGGTGATCAGGCCGGTATTATAGCCGACCAAGCCACCGACAGCCGTGGCGCCGGCCCCCGCCGTAACGCCGGCGGTGGCATAGGCGACGCTGACGGTGCCGCTGTTGGCACCGACCAGCCCGCCCACATGTTGGGCGCCGCTGCCGGCGGTCAGCGTACCCGTGGCATAGGCGCTGAGGAGGGTGCCGGCATTGGTCGCGGCCAACAGGGCGACATTGCCGCCCCCACCCACGACCGTGCCTTCATAGATGCCGACACTGGTCAGCACGCCAGCACTGCCCACCGAGGCGAACAGGGCGACGTTGCTGATGCCGGCATTGTTGATATAGAGGTTGTTGATGGCGTGGCCCTGGCCATCCAGCGTGCCGGTGAAACTGTCAGGCGCGGCATTGCTGCCGCTGCCGCTGAACCCGATGGGCAGGAAACCCGTGGCCGTGTTCCACACGCCCGATGCGTTGCGCACCTCCCCCATATTGATGTCGCGGGACAGCGTGTAGCTGGCCGACAGGTTCAGGTTGACCAGCTGCAACTGGTGCGCATTGGAGATGCTGGTGCTGTATTCCGCGCGCAGGATGGGGCGTGTGTAGCCTTCCAGCAGGTACCAGGTGTTGCTGAAATCGAAATTGCCATAGGTGGCGCTGCTATAGGCATCGCCACTGGTGAAACCGGTGACGCCAGTGGAACTGCCGCTGCCCACACCCAGGTTAAGACCCGTCGTTGTGCGGTCCCAATAGGCGCTGATGATGACGTTGCTGTTAAGCCCCACCAACCCGACCACATTCTCGGAACCGGTTCCCGCCACCACACTGCCGGTGGCATAGGCATTGGCGATGGTGCCGGTATTTCTGCCGACGAGTCCGGCCACATTAATGCCGGTGCGGTTGACCGACACGCCCCCCAGCGCATAGGCGTTGATGACAGTGCCCGTATTAAAGCCAACCAGCCCGGCGACATTCTGAGCATCATTGCCGGCCCGCACCGTGGCGCTGGCATAGGAGTTGGTGACAATGCCGTTATTGCGGCCCACCAGTCCGCCCACCACCTCTGCGGCCGAACCGACGCTGACCGTACCGGTGGCGTAAGAGGTGCTGACGGTGCCGTTGTTGAAG
Source organism: Oleisolibacter albus (assembly GCF_003336875.1). Taxonomy (GTDB): domain Bacteria; phylum Pseudomonadota; class Alphaproteobacteria; order Azospirillales; family Azospirillaceae; genus Niveispirillum; species Niveispirillum album. The sequence goes on from NZ_QGNJ01000020.1 coordinate 3,246, forward strand.
CCAACCAAGCCAGCGACCTGCACGGCGAATTGGCCCGCCTGCACGGTGCCGCTGGCATCGCTGGCGGTGACGCTGCCGCTGTTGGAACCGATCAACCCACCGATGTCGGAGGCATCGTCACCCAGCAGGATATTGGCCAGCGCCGTGCCGCCATATACCTCACCGGCATTGCGACCGATCAGGCCGCCCACAGCAGAGGCGTTGGCACCCGCCAGGATGCTGCCCGTGGCGCTGCTGTTCAGAATGCGGCCGGTGCCGCTGTTCTGCCCGGCCAGCAGGCCGGCAAAGCTGAGCATATTGCCGGCGGTGATGGTGGCGGTGGCCGAACTGGCGCTGACGGTGCCCTCGTTGCTGCCGACCAGACCGCCAACGTAGCTGATGCTGCTGCCCAGGGCGGTGATAAGGCCGCTGGCCGCCACTCCGCTGACCGTACCCAGGTTGACCGCGGCCAGCAGGCCCAGATAATTCCCCCCGCCGGTGACCGACGCCCCGGTCAGGGTCAGGTTGGACACCGAACCGCTGACACCGATGGTGCTGAACAGGCCCAGGCTGCCCGACGCCGTCTGGTTGATGGTCAGGCCGCTGACACTGTAGCCCCGGCCATCCAGCGTGCCGGAAAAGGCCAGGGGGACGAAACCCGTGGCTGTGTTCCACAGGCTATTGGCACTGGCCAGCTCCGCCATAGTGATGTTCGCACCAAGGACATATGTGCCCGACGGGTTGACAGCGATGGCCTGCAACTGGTGGGCATTGACAATGGTGGTCCAATTCTGCGCCCGCAGGAAGGGCCGCGTTGCACCCTCGATCTGATACCAGATGCTGGTGAAATCAAAATTGCTGTAGGTAGCGGAGGAAAAGGCCGCCGTGCCGCTGACCCCGGTCGCAGAGAAGCTGCCGCCAGAACTGGTGCCATAGGCATTCAACTGGCCCGTGCTGCTGGTATCCCAATAACTATTAAGCACCGTACTGCTGGCGATGAGGCCGACCAGGCCGCCCACGGAAACGCCGGTGGCCGCCGTAACCGGGCTGCTGGACCAGACATTGGCAACCGTAGCCAAAACCGTACCACTCGTGGCGACCTGCCCGATCAGGCCGCCGACAGCGGTGGACCCGACCCCGGCCGTCACACTGCCGGTTGAATAGGCCCCGGTGACGATGCTGCCAAAGACACGGCCGACCAGCCCACCAACATTGCTGGCGACGGAGCCTCCAATAACCCGCCCGGTGGCAAAGCTGCCCAGCACCGACGATGAGGTCAGATTGAAGGCCTCTGCCGATCCGACCAGCCCGCCGACATAGGTGGCGGAACGACCAACCGAAACGGTGCCAGAGGCAAAGCTGCCGCTGACAACGCCACTCTGCATATGCCCGACAAGCCCGCCGATATATTGCGCAGAGGCATTAATTGCCGCCGCGTTGCCAACCGCAATATCGCCGGTCGCATAGCTGTTGAAAACCCGGGCACTGACAACGGTGGCGGTTGTCTGGGAATTGACGCCAACCAGACCACCAACATACTGGTTGCCCGTGCCGCCAAGGGTGATATTCCCCGTCGCATAAGAGTTGGTGATAAGACCTGAACTGCTGCCGACCAGGCCGCCAATGCGGGTCGACGCATTCTGGAGCCCGATATTGACCGCCGCATGGGCGTTGGCGATCGTGCCGTTGAGATTGATCCCGACCAGCCCGCCAATATACTGCGTCAAACTGGCGGTGCTGGTGGTGGCCGTGATCGTACCGGTGGCGTAGGAATTGAGTACGGTCAGCCCCGTCGCGTCGCCCGCCACCCCGCCGATGCGCACATTCGACACGCCAAGGATGAAGTTGATATTGGCGTAACTGTCGCTGATATAGGAATTGGCCGTGGCCTGCCCGGCCAGGCCACCCATGGCTGTTATGCCCGTGCCATTTGCCGTTGTGATCGTGGCGTTGCTGTTCAGGATGGTGCCGGCATTCAGCACGCCCACCAGCCCCCCCAGGCCCGTGAGGCGGGAACCCGTGATGGTGCCAGTGACGGAGCTGTTGAAAACGGTGCCGGACATCCGCCCGGACAGGAAACCCCAGGCCGTCGTGGCCGACGTCGGCACACCGCCACTGATGGTGGCGTTGGTCAGCACCAGATTGGCCAGTGAACCGGTACTGCCGACGGTGCTGAACAGCCCGATGTTGGACCACCCGGCCTGGCTCAGGGTCAGCCCGCTGATCGTATGGCCCAGCCCGTCCAGCGTACCGCCGAAGACAAACGACGGGGTGGCATTGGCGCCGGTGCTGTTAAACCCGATGGGCGTCCAGGCGCCGGTCAGCGTCAGGTTACTGGCCAGGGCATAGGAACCCGTCGCACTGATGGCTGCCAACTGCGCCGACGATGTGATCATCGTATAGGCGGTGCCGTTGATGTTCAGCCCAGTGGTCAGGTCCACCGGGGCGTTGGCGGCAAAGCGCCCGCCAGTACCACCATTATTGGTGACAACCGACAGGCTGCTGCCGGACATGGCGGCATTGACGGTGACACCGCGATAGGCATCCAGCGTCAGGGAATTGGCCGAACTCCAGGTGATGCCGGAATTGACGAAGATATCGCCATTGCCGCTGGCATTGGTGCCGCCGCCCGCCGCCACGCCGGTGGTGTTGACGGCGGTATTGGTGGTCTGCAGCGTGACATTGCCCGAGGCCAGGGCGGCCTGGATGGCGCTGGCATAGGCGGCGTTCACCGTCAGGTCATAGGGGTCCAGCAGCCAGTTGCCGGCCTTGCCCTTGTCGGCCCCCACATCGACCCGGACCCCATCGAAGGCCAGATTGTGGCCCGAGGTCTCGACAAAGCCGCCATCGCCCCACAGTTTGCCGCCGCGGGCCAGCAGAGTGCCGTGCGCCGCGGTATCCCGGCTGTTGACGATGACCGTGCCGCCCTTGCCGCTGTCGGTGGCCGACGCATCGATGCGGCTGCGGGCATCCATGGTGACGGACGCGGTCTGGGCGTCGCCGACCAGCACCGTGCCACCGCCCTTGGTCCCCTTGGCGCTGAACAGCGCCCCTTCCAGGGTGATGGGGCCGCTGGCATCCAGGACCAGGGTCCCGCCCTTGTCGGTCAGGCTGTCGGCCTCAATCACGCCGGTGGCCTTGATGACGCCGGCATTGACCCGGTTCAGGGCCTGGGCCGACAGGTAGACGGACCCACCACCGGACTGGATGATGCCTCCGGCTTCGATCTCGGCCCGGACCAGGGAGGCATCCACCTTCAGCGGAGCGCCACCCTCGGGGCGCAGAACCACGGTTTCGCCCGCCGCCAGAACGACCGAGCCCAGTTCGGCCCGGACATAGCCCAGGTTGGTGATCTTCGGCGCCAGCAGGGCGATGGAGCCGTCACGCGCCGTGACACGGCCCAGATTGACGATCGATCCGTCCGACGAACCGCGCGTGAAGGAGAGGGTGCCCTTCTCGAAGTCCTCGTCGGCGATATCCAGGGTCGAGGCGATCAGCCCGCCCACATCCACCGTGCTGCCGCCGCCGAAGACAACCCCATTGGGATTGACCAGGATCACCGTGCCGGTGGCACGCAGGGCACCATCGATCATCGATGTCTCGCCACCGCGCACGCGGTTCAGGGTCATCGACCCGGTGCCGGGCTGATGGAAGGTGACGCTGGCCGCCGATCCGACGTTGAACCGGTCCCAGGAGATGATGGCCTTGTCCGTCGTCTGGGTGACGGTCATGGCCGTGCCGGCCGTGGCGATGCTGGCCGTCCCCGCCTGCACCTGTCCGCCCGTGGGCAGGGCGCCGGGAGCCTGGGACGACTGGGCCCAGGCCGCACCGGTCAGGGCCTGAAGCACCGAGAGAACAGCCGTGCAGCCCAGCAGATGGGCGCGGAAGACGGAAACCTTGCGAGGGGTCTGGCCAGCCATCGTCACACCTGCCTTACACCGAAAGAATCAATTGCATCCAGGCGCGCAATTCAGCCCGCCGTTCATTGGCCGCCCGCAGATCCATGCCGCGCCCGGCATCCGGACCGATCCGCCTGGCAACCGTGGTATTGACCTGGATCCTGTCCAGCGGACGCCACTGCACGCTGGCGCCCACATCCTGCTGCACATAGGAGTTGTGCGGGGATTCTAGCCCCTGCCAGCCCTCCCAGAGTTCCTTGTGCTGTTCGATCAGGCCGCCATCCCAGAAGGCGGCCAGGCGCAGATCGTCCTGCAGCTGATGCCCGACCTCGATGGTCAGCATGACGCCCTGATCACCGCTGCCTGCATTGACCGGATAGCCCCGCGTGCCGTTCATCCCGCCCAGGGAGAACTGCTCGGAACTGTTGAGGTTCTTGCTGGAGACCTGGCCCGACAACGCAACCAGCGCATCGCCGCCCTCCCACAGGGATTGCCGCCGCGCGATCGACAAGGTCATCTTGCCGTAACGGCCATGGGTGTCGGCGGTGGCCTTGTCCAGGGCCTTGTTGCCGGCATCGCCGGACAGGTCGACAGTGCCGGCTTCGACGGCCGCGTCCAGCATGAACACGCCGCCGCCCTGCCACTGGTCCCGCAGGACATGGTGGGCGGACAGGGTCACGGAGGCCAGACGGTTCCGGGCCGTCTGCACCCCGGCCACCTTGTCCCTGGTCCATTTATGTTCGACGCCCAGCGACAGGCTGAGCGGCTCCGCCGAGGATTGGAGCGCCAGCCAGCGCGCCACCAGTCCGGCCGTCTGGGCCGTGCCCGAAGGTTTGCTGACATTGACATCCGCCGGGATGTCATAGGTCAGCGCCGCCCCCATCCCCTCCAGCCACAACTCGCCGTCCAGCACCGGCGCACCGGCCGAAACCTGACCATACCGGGAGGCCCGGGTGACCTGGCCGACCACGGTGGCCTGTTCGCCGAAGCCGTTGGGATTGCTCATGGTCAGCATGCCCAGGCCACGCACGCGGCCGATGTCATGGGCGGAATTGTTGTCGAGGATGACGGTGCCGGTCAGCAGCGGCGGCTCACGCAGCTTGAGGATGACATCGGTCGTCCCCTCTTCCTCACCGGCATCGAGGATGCCGACGGCCTGCATGCCAGGGATGATCCCCAGATTGGAAACGCCAGTGGCCACGGCCCCGGGGCGCAAGGGGTCGCCGGCCGGATTCTGGGCATGGATGAAATCCGCCGCCCGCGCAGGGTCCAGCCGGGTGTCGCTGCTGGGATCGATCTTCACCCGCCCCATGCGGGCTTCCAGCACCTGGATGGTGACGATCCCGCCCGCCAGGTTCTGCCGCGGCAGGACGGCACGGGCCAGCAGGTCGCGCTTGGCGTAATAACGGCTGATCTTGGCCGCCGCCTCCTTGAGGTCACCCAGGGTGCAGTCGCGCCCCACATACTCCGCAACCTGGTCCTGCAACTCCTTTTCGGCGATCAGGGTGGACAGAATCCGGAAGCCGGCGACCCGTACCGTCTGCCCCTCTTTCAGAAAGCCGTCATCGGGCGCGGCCGGTGCCAGATCGGGCACCGACGGGGTGGGAGGAGCTGTCTTCGGGATGTTGCGCTCGACATCGCGCAGGATCTGCCCGGCATCCTGGGCCAGCGCCAGCGGGCTCACGCCCGTGCCGAGAAGGGAGGTGAGGGCGAGGAGGATCTGCTTCGTGCGCAACAGGGCACCTGGGCTGGCCGGGAGGGGGAAGGACAGGAATAAGGCTTATACCTTTAGCATAGGTTTTTGCATAGGCCGAGCGTCTCGACCCTCAATTAAAGATTATACGACAGAAACAGTGTGGCCGCTGGGTGAAAAGACTATGCGTGCGCGCCAAACGCTCGCCGCCCGGGGCTGCCCCGTTCGGGCGCCACCGGCGCGGAGCGCCGTTACGAGCCTGCCCCGGCACATCGCTCGGGGCATATCCGCGCCGCCCCTACCGCCGCCCGGATGATAGGCTCGTCATCCGCCGGTCCCGACGAGGTGAGACATGACGCGCCATCTGTACATCATTCTGCCGCTGCTGCTGGCCGGTTGCGCAGCCGACAGCAGCCCGGACGCCGGTCCTGCGGGCACGGCCGTCACCAGCGTCACCGCCGGTGATGCGACCAGCGGCGCCGGCACCGCCTGCACCTGGAGCAGCGGACTCCGCAATTGGAAACGGGTGGACCGTCAGCATCTGCTGCTGCAGACCGACGATGGCTGGTACCGGGCCGAACTGGGCGGCCTGTGCGACGCCGATCTCGACGACGTCACCACCCTGGCCCTGGGCAGCACCGCCGGAACGGTCTGCCCCATGGATGCCATCTTCCTGAACGGACAGCGCTGCACCATTACCGGCCTCTTCAAGATGCAGGATCAGTTCACCGGCGCACAGCGGAGATAGCACCAAACAGGAAAAGGGCGGCCGTTGTGGCCGCCCTTTCTGTAACCGCATAGTGACCTGCTCCGGCAGGTTCAGATGTTTTCTCCTGAACCTGCCGCCTTTCAGGACGGAAGGGGAAATTCCCCTTCCGATCAACTTCTCGCAGGCGATCAGAAGCTCAGACGCAGGGAGCCCTGAACAGTCCGCGGGGCACCGACACTGGCGGTCCGGGTCCCGCTGATGGCCGTGCTGATGTTGTTCATATAGAAGCGGTCGAAAACGTTCTTGACGTTGATCTGGAAGGACGAACCCTCGGTTCCTAGCACCGAGTCCAGATCGTAGCGCAGATCCAGATCCACAACAGTGTAGGACGGGGTGTATTCCGTATTCACGTCGTTGGTCCAGCGCTTGCCGACATACTTCATCTGCGCGCCAAAGGTGAAATCGTACAGCTTGTACTGGGCACGGGTGGACACCGTCCATTTCGGCGTCTCAGATTCTTCCTTGCCCTTCGTCAGAGCAACCGTGCCGGCACCGGTATCAATATTCTCCTTCACCTCAGTGTCGATGTAGGAGGTCGAGAGGTAGAGGGTCAGGTTATCGATCGGCTCGACACCGACTTCGGCATCGACGCCCATCATGTCTTCACGACCGATGTTGCGGTCGAGGCTGAGCCGCAGATCCTCATCATAAGAGGACTTAATCCGGTCATAGTAGCGGGTGTAATAGGCCGACACCGAGCCGATGACGATGCCGGACTGGTACCGGTAACCGACATCCACAGTCTTGGTCGTCTCAGGATCAGCATCCGGCAGGCTCAGCCCGTACAAGCTGTCCGTACGCGGCAGCGAGATGCCCTCGGCGTAGCTGGCATAGACCAGGTGGTCTTCCGCCGGCTTGAAGGCGACGCTCAGATTCGGAAGCACGTCGTCGTACTTCTTGGTCGCGCTGTAGGGCTGCAGGATGATGCCCGACGCGGTGGTCGGCACCGAGGCCGCGCAGTACTGGTTGCTGTTCAGATCGCCCGAGTTCGTGCGGAAAGGCGAGTTGCTGGTGCCCAGAGTCTGAACCGTATAGCAGAACTGGTTCAACTCACGCTTGAAGAACGGTGCGCGCACGCCGGCGGTCAGGCGCAGCCGCTCGTCCAGGAACTTGCCGGTATATTCGGCTGAGAGCTGGTTCAACTCAGCGACGGAGTAACGGTCACGGCCACGCATGGCCAAACCGTTGGCACCGATGACCTGGGTTCCTTCCTTGCCACCGAACAGGTTGTTCGGCTGCCCGTCGGCGCTGATGTAGGTGTACTCGCCGGTCTGGCGGTGACGACCGTAATCAAGCGTGTAACCGAAGCGCAGGCGGTGATTGTCGTTGATCTCCCACAGGACGGAGGAGGTCAGCCCCGGGCGCCAGGTGTTGGTGTTGTTCGGGCGATACAGGCGAACCTGATCGATTTCACAGCTGCTGCCCAGCGGAATGATGCCGCCGATGACGCCGGTGCAGTCGCCATTCAGATCGACACCCTTGGCAATAGCAGTGCCATTGGCCCCACCAATCAGACGCCAGTCATTTTCATAAATGACGCTGGTGCCGCCGCCATTGGCCAACGTGTACTGGATGTACGGATCGAAGGTCAGGGTCACGCTGTCGGACAGCGAGAACTTCGACTGGGCACGGATGTTACCCGTGTTCGACGGATTAGTATTGAACTCGTAGTAATCGCCATTGGCCCCAGCATCCACGTCAACAGTTCCGGGAGTCACCGTGGGCGTAATGTATTTCGGATTATAATCGTAATCTTCAATACCCTGATTGAACTGAGCACGACTAATATTACGATAGAACGTGTTGCGATTTTCGTTGTAATGGAAAGCCAGGCTGACGAAATCGTCGCCTTTCAGCGGCTGGTAGATTCGGCCATTGACCTGCTTCTTTTCAAGCTCGCCCGGCCCCTTGAACTTGTTGTAGTCGGTATAAGACGCAGCAATGAAGGATTTTGTCTTGTAGGGACCCAGCTCGCCGGTATCCGCGGAGGCGAAGACGCGACGATAGGCGAAGGAGCCAATGGCAACCGAGCCCGTGGCATCCGGCGTATCGGACGGCAGGCGCGTTACATAGTTGATTGTGCCGCCGGTGGCAGAACCGGTCGGGCTATCGACGTCGGTGCTGCCCAGATTGACATTGACGCGGTCAATGACCTCCGAGTCCAGCTGCTGGTTCGTATAAACAGCGTAGTTGCCAGTATCGTTCAGCGGAATACCGTCGAACTGCAGGGACACGCGGTTGCCGTCAAAGCCGCGCATGCGGATATTGCCGCCGCTGTTGCCGTAGGGATCGGAGTTCGTGAAATTCACGCCGGGAAGCAGGTTGATGGTGTCCAGAACCGACTGGCCCGCCATCTGAGAGGAGATGTACTCCTGCGTGATGGTCGAACGGGCCTTAGCGGCCTGCTCGGCGCGGATCAGACCGCCGACAGAAGCCTGTTCCCGCGTGCCGGTGACGATGATTTCTTCCAGCTGCGACGCGGTGGACTGCGCCAGGGCCGGCGCCGCCCAGCTGGCGGCGACCATGGCGACAGCGCCGGTGCCGAGCTTCAGCAGGTTGCGATATCGGCGCAGATCGCCGCGGGTCGAAGTAGCAAGCATGGTCATACGTGGCCCCCAATAGCCGGTCGAATGGCGCGGAAAGAAGCAGAGACCTATGTCGGTCGTGTAAAGGATTTATGACGCTTATGTTACATCGTCCCTGGGCACTAGGCGTTGGCTGTTCCTTTCGGCTATATCCTCCGGGCCGTAGCAAATGCGCCACACCTGCTGCACCGCAGCGCAGCCCTATTCGGCAGTTTTCCGTCCGCGGCGGCGGCACCGGGGAATCACCCCGCCGTATCCGCCGAGACTCATCCGTCCCGTCCTGTCCGTGAGGCCGTCCCGTGATTCGTTGCCCCGCCATCCGCCACGCCCTTCTGGCCGCGACTCTGTTCGGCGGCGGCGCCCTGCCCGCCCAGGCGGCGGAGCGGCTGACGCTGCAGGTGCTGTCCACCACCGATCTGCACATGTATCTGCGGGATTACGATTATTATGCCGACCGGCCCGATGCGGCCGTCGGCCTGGTGCGCGTGGCCCCGCTGATCCGGGCGGCGCGGCAGGCCCAGCCCAACACGCTGCTGGTGGACAATGGCGACCTGATCCAGGGCACGCCCATGGGCGACTGGGTGGCGCGGGAGCGCGGCCTGGGCAAGGACCGCCCGCATCCGGCCATCGCCGCGCTGAACCTGCTGGGCTACGACGCCGCGGTGCTGGGCAATCACGAATTCAATTTTGGCCTGGATTTCCAGGCCCAGGCCTATGCCGGCGCCAGGTTCCCGGTTCTGGCCGGCAATGTGTTCAAGGTCGATGGCGATTCCGACGCCGGCAACGACCAGACGCTGTTCGCGCCCTACACCATCCTGGAACGGACGATGACGGACAGCGCCGGCACGGCGCAGACCCTCCGCATCGGCCTGCTGGGCGTGCTGACGCCGCAGATCATGACCTGGGACAAGGACAAGCTGGACGGCCGGGTCACCACGCGCGACATCGTCGACAGCGCCAGGCGCTGGCTGCCGGAGATCAAGGCCAAGGGGGCCGATGTGGTGGTGGCGCTCTGCCATGGCGGGTTGACGGCGGCCCCGCGCCAGGGCGGCGAGGAAAATGCCTGCAACTACCTGACCGCGCTGGACGGAATCGACGCCGTGGTCACCGGCCACGCCCACCGCGTGTTCCCCGGTCCCGACTATAAGGGCTTCCCCGGCGCCGACATGGACAAGGGGACCATCAACGGCAAGCCGCTGGTCATGGCCGGCAGCTTCGGCAGCAATCTGGGCGTCCTGGAGCTGACGCTGGAGAAGGGTCCCCAGGGCTGGCATGTGGTCGACGGGCGCGGCCGCACCGAGGCCATCCAGACCCGCAAGAACGGCAAGCCGGTGTCCCTGACCGAACCCGATGGCGACCTGACGGCCCTGCTGACCGGTGACCATGAGGGCACGCTGCGCTTCGTGCGCCAGGCGGTGGGCCGCACCTCCGGCCGCTTCCACAGCTATTTCGCCTATCTCGGCGACAGCGCCGCCGTGGACCTGGTGGCCAAGGCCCAGCGCGACTATACGGCCCGCGCCGTGCAGGGCACGGAAAATGCCGGCCTGCCCATCCTGTCCGCCGCTGCGCCCTTCAAGGCCGGCGGCCGGCCCGGCCCGGATTATTACACCGACATCCCGGCCGGTCAGATCGCCATCAAGAATGTGGCCGACCTCTATGTCTATCCCAACCAGCTGGCCGTGGTCCGCATCAGCGGCGCCCAGGTCCGCGACTGGCTGGAGATGTCGAGCCGCGCCCTGGCGGTGATCGACCCGAAATCGACGGCGCCGCAGCCGCTGGCCAACCCCCAGGTGCCCAGCTTCAACTTCGACATCATCGACGGCGTCACCTACCGCATCGACCTGACCCGGCCGGAGCGGTTCGACCGCGCCGGCAAGCTGGTCAATGCCGACGCCCACCGCATCGTCGATCTGCGCTATCAGGGCCAGCCGGTGCGCGACGACCAGATGTTCCTGGTCGCCACCAACAATTACCGGGCCAATGGCGGCGGCGACTTTCCCGGCCTGGACGGCAGCAACGTCGTCTACCAGTCGCCGGACACGGTGCAGCAGATCATCATCGACTATATCCGCAGCAAGGGCGTGATCGAACCGAAGACCGACGGGACCTGGAGCCTGGAACCGGTGGCGGCGCCCGTGACCATCGTCTATGACACGGCACCGGCGGCGCGGGATCTGGTCAAGGAGCAGCCCCGCCTGCGCGAACTCGGCCCCGGCGAGAACGGCTTCGTCCGCTTCGCCGTCGATCTCAGCCCCAAGGGAAGCAAGTAAATGACGACCCGTCCCCGTCTCTATCTGGCCGGCCCGGAGGTCTTTCTCCCCGATCCGGCCGCGGCCGCCGCGGCGTTGAAGGCGCTCTGCACCCGCCATGGGCTGGAAGGGGTCTTCCCGCAGGATGCCGCCCTGGTTCCCGGTCCCGAGGAAAGCCGGCTGGCCTTCGCCGCCCGTATCCGTCAGGCCAATCTGGACCTGATCCGCGGCACCGACGGGGTCATCGCCAACGTCTCCCCCTTCCGCGGCCCGTCATCCGACGATGGCACGGCCTACGAGATGGGATTCGCCACCGCCCTGGGGCATCCGGTCTTCGCCTATGCCAGCGACCTGCGCCCGCTGCTGCAGCGGACGCAGAGCCGTCTGCCGCTGGCCCATGACGGCAGGGACTGGCGCGATGCCGAGGGCATGGCCGTGGAAGAGTTCGACCTGCCGGTCAACCTCATGCTGGTCGATCCGGCCATCGGCCCGGTCCACCCCACGCCCGAGGCCGCCATCCAGGCCGCGGCGGCCTGGTTCGCGGCCCGGCGCTGATCGCACGACGACGCTGATCGCACGACGAATTGAAAACGCCCGCCGGATCTCCGACGGGCGTTTTGCGTGGTCCTTGCTGTCTCAGGCCGGGCAGGCGCGGTCAGGCCGCGTCCTGGCTGCTGGCGATCTTGCGGAACCGCTCCGGGTCCATGACCACCTCCAGCGCCAGGGAGAGACGGTCGCTGGCACGGCCTTCGACCAGGAATTCCACATGCGCGGGGTGGGACGGCCGCTGGTGAACGGCATGGACAAGAAGCCGGCGCTTCGGAAGCTTGACTTCCTCCAGCCAGTCCCCCGGCTTGGGAGCCTCAACGGTGCGCCTCGACAGGGCCATGGATCGTACTCCTCAGGAACATCGGCCCGGGCGCGCTTGCTTGGCGCCGCAGGCTCGCATCCAATACTTCGGGCCACCACTATAGACCAGATTGCGGCTGCTGGGATACGCGATGCGGAATGTCACAGGCGGGGCGGCTCCGCAGCTCTGGATGGCTGATGGTTCTTGACAAGGACGTTTCAGCATCGCAACGACGGTGTTACCTCCGTCCCGCCCCCTTGCGCCGGGCCGGGACCACCCCATCTCCTGCCGATCCGGACGCCCGCCGCGGCGCGCGACCGGACCACGCAGGAGGGATCGGGACCGCATGTTCGATTGGGTGCTGTCGGTGGTGGAACAGGCCGGCTATCTGGGCCTGCTGGCGCTGATGTTTCTGGAAAACCTGTTTCCGCCGATCCCGTCGGAACTGATCATGCCCCTGGCCGGCTTCCTGGCCGCCCAGGGCAAGATGGACCCGCTCCTGGTGGTGCTGACGGGTACCGCCGGCTCCGTCCTCGGCGCCCTGCCCTGGTATTATGCCGGCCGTCTGCTGGGCCGCGCGCGGCTGGCCGGGCTGGCCGGGCGCTACGGCTTCCTCCTGACCATCGACCCGCCCGATGTCGACCGGGCCTATGACTGGTTCCGGCGCTATGGCGGCACCGCCGTTCTGGCCGGCCGGCTGGTGCCGGCCATCCGCACCCTGATCTCGGTGCCGGCCGGTCTCACCCATATGCCGCTGTTGCCGTTTCTGCTCCTGACCACGCTGGGGTCGCTGGCCTGGACCGCGGTGCTGACAGGCGCCGGCTATGCGCTGGAATCCCAGTACAGCCGGGTCGAGGCCTATGTGGACCCCATTTCCAAGGCCGTGATCATCGCCATCGCCGGCCTGTATCTCTGGCGTGTCGGCGTGCGTCTGTTGGCGGCGGGCCGGCGGGGCTGACCCGCCGCTCAGTGGGCCACCAGGACCGGCAACCGGGCATGGCGCAGCACATGGTGCGTGGCGCCCCCCATCAGCCATTCCCGCAGCCGCGAACGGCCATAGGCCCCCATGACCACGAGATCGGCGCCGGCGTGGGCAGCCGCGGCGAGGATACCGGCGCCGGCCTGCGCATCCACGGCCGCCGAGGGGATGAGCGCCACCTCCGGGCAGAAATGCCGGAGATGGTCCTGGATATCGACCGGCGGCAGGCGGGTGATGGTGGGACGCTGTTCACGGGCCGGGCCGGACAGCACGGTGATGCGCTCGGCTCCGTCCAGGAACGGGCGGGCATGCTGAAGCGCCAGTGCCGCCTCCCGCGAGGCGTTCCAGCCGACCAGGACATGGCGGCCGATCCGGCTGAAATTCCCCTGCGGCGGCACCACCAGCACCGGGCGGCCCGACACCATGGCCGCATGCTCGCAGACATCCGGCCCGGTCTCCTCCCGCTCCGGCGGCGACTGCTCGACAACGATGAGGTCATGGAAGCGGCCAGCCACCTCCACCAGCTCGGCCGGGTCCCCCTCGGCCATCTCGAAGCGGAGGCGCACATCCTGCTGCCGGGCGAGGTCTTCGACTTGGCGGCGCACATCCGCGACCTGCCGCTCCACCTCGGCCGCCCGCTCCTGCACGATCGGCGAGGACTCGCTGTACAGCAGCTTGAGAACAGCCAGATCCCGGAAGGTCATCAAGGCGGTGAGCCGGGCCCCATGCAAGGCCGCCAGGCTGACGGCCGCGTGCAGATGGGCGTCGCCGGGATGGCCGGGCTTCAGGTGGACGAGGATATCCCGGTAGGCCATGATCGGTCCCCACATTGGTTGGCGGGGACACCATCGTCGAGCCTGACGGAAGCGGCCATGACCTGCATCAACCCGGCCCTGCCGCGCGCCGACCGGACCCGGCGCCACCCATCCTGCGCATGCGCGGCGGGCCGGGCTCCGACCTGGCCGCAAACCCGATCCCGGCGGCGCCGGTCACCAGGATGTCACGGCCCCGGCGTCACGACGCCTGGGATCGTCGCTTCCGGACGCGCGGTCACGACGGCATCTTGCGGAACCGGGCCTGATCATTGACGGCGTACAGCGACAGGCTCAGCCGGTCCACGGGATTGCCATCCACGGCCAGTTCCACATTGGGGGTGGGATGGCCCACCCTGCTGTGAATGGCCATGACCTGCAACCGCCGCCGGGGCGGGTGCTTCTCTTCGATCCAATCCCCCGGCGACAGGGCTCCGATATCACGCGGCATGGCATCCCCCCTCAAAGGTACTAGTCCTTTTTCACAGTATTTTAGCGATAATCCTGCCGCAAGGAAATGCCGCGTGATCTGGGACTGCTCGCCACGGATGGTGTCAGTCGGTCAGGGCGCTCCAGGCCAGCCAGAACAGCCCGGCGGCGACGGGCAGGCCGATCATCAGCGCCACCAGCAAGGTTACGATATACATGATTCCTCCACGCCACCGGCAGTCCCGCCCCGGTCGGACCCGGCGCCGCGCCGTCCTCCCGCTGCTTGTAGCCCAGGGCCGATGAGCCGGGCGTGACAAGACGGGGGGTCGGTGGCGATGGTCGCATGGCCACGGCGCCCGGCGGCCGATGAAGCGGCCGCCGAATGGTTGGAGGCGACAGTCGCGGTGAAACATGCCATGATCGGCTCTGCGCGACATGGCCGAATCGGTCCCGGCACGCCGGTCGCGCACCTGTGACGACCGTATGATCCAAAAACAGGAATCCGACTTATGCAGGGTGATCCCACCGTCCTCCGCTTCCTCAACACCGTGCTGACCAATGAACTGACCGCGGTGAACCAGTATTTCCTGCATGCCCGCATGCTGAAGAACTGGGGGCTCAACCGCCTGGGCAAGAAGGTCTACGAGGAATCGATCGGGGAGATGCGCCATTCCGACTGGCTGATCGAGCGCATCCTGTTCCTGGAAGGGCTGCCGAATCTCCAGGATCTGCATAAGCTGCTGATCGGCGAGGACGTGCCGGAGATGTTCCGTGGTGACCTGACGGTGGAGCAGCGCGGGCGCGACCTGCTGCTGGAAGCCATGCAGCATTGCGAGCAGGTGCGCGATTACCAGACCAAGGAGATCTTCCGCCGCATTCTGGAAGATACCGAGGAGCATATCGACTGGATCGAGACGCAGCTGGATCTCATCGGCAAGGTCGGCATCCAGAATTACCTGCAGGAACAGATCGGCGACCAGACCTGACGGGGCCGTCGGGGGCGGTCCCGTCCGGGTCCGCCCCGCCGGCTTCACCGCTCAGTCCGGCCAGCAACTGCGGCAGCCGCCGGCAACCGTCTCCGGCTCGCTGCCGATGCCGGTGATCTGGACACCGACGGCGCCGATGGCGGCGATGAACAGGGCCGCAAGCGTGATCTTCTTCAGATGGGTCATGGTCCCAAGCCTCCTGTCAGCATGCCCGGCACGATCCGGGCATGGTCGTTGCGGACCGGTCGTCCGCAGCCGGGATGGAAGGCAAGTCCCATGCCACACGCGGCACGAGCCTTAATGTCTTGTTTTTCAATGAATCAGCGCAACCTCCGCCCCGGAGGTGCCGTGGCCCGTCGGCAGATTTGACAGGCCGGCCGGCCGGAATTTCCCGTTAACCTGGCATTTCTTTCCGGCAGATCACTCTGACCTGGGCGGCGGCCGGTCGGCGAGGGCACGGTTCAGGCGCAGGATGATCTCATCCGGAACGGACCGGGCACACATGATCCGCCCCGGCTCGGGCGAGGGCAGGTCCGGGAACGACACCAGATCAAAGGACGCCACCTCGATCCCGGCACGGCGGGCGACGATGTCCAGCGCGTCGGCATCAACGATCATGTAATCGATGCGGCCCGCCGCCAGCAGCGTCAGCAGGTCCGAGGGGGAGCCCCGCACCGGCAGCGATGCGGCCGATGCCGCCATCAGCATGGCGTCCAGTTCCGCTCCCATGCTGGCTCCCAGCAAGCGCCCCATGATCGGGGACGGATCGGCCAGCAGGGCTTCAAGACTGGCATAGCGACCGATTTCCAGTTGCCGGCGGGCCAGCACCATCCAGCGCGGCGGCAGGAACAGCGGGTCGGTGAACTTGTATTGCGCCTGCCGGTCCGGCGTCAGCCGGATGTTGGGATAGCAGACGGGATGGCCGGCCGCCATTTCCGCGAGAATCCGGCTGCGCGGCTTCGGGCCGGTCCAGGTGATGTGAATCTCCGCATCCCGCGCCAGCTGGCCGATGCGGTCGGCCACGGGGCCTGTCGCGGTCCCCGGCTGCTCCCCGGCCATCAGGAACGGCTCCATGTCCGGAAACATCACGGTCATGTCCACAGGGGCGGCAACCACGCCGACCGGGGGCAGGCAGAGCAGGGCAATGGCCATCAGCAACAGACGCATGGGTCCCCCGACCTGCCCCGCCCCCTCGCCCCACCCGGAAACCGGGCCAGGGACACCATACCCGCGGGTGTCGACCATGGCAGCAGCGCGGCGACCGATGACAATCCAGAAGATCTCGGCACGTTTCCCCCGTCTGCCGGCGATGAAAGCACAGGCCCCCACCGGTCGCGCTCCGGCAGCACTCCCCTGCCAGAAACTTATGGTCGATAAATTATCTGAATTATTGTGCAATTTCCGCAAAAATCTAAAAGCAACGGCATTTCCCCTCCCGCGGCGGGACAGGACGAAAACGACTTACATGCAAAGCATTTCTGTCGCCAAATCTCAGCGGCGCCCGGCGCGGCAAGTATTGCCACACCCTCTGTTGCGCTGAAGCAACATGAAGAGTGCAAAGACACGCCGGGGCATTTCCGATGCTTGGATGGTGCAACAAAACTGTCATTATCCCCAGGCTTAAAGCCCGCCGGGACGCTGCACCGGCTCCGGATAACGCGGCCGAGAGGTCGGGTTGCCCGGCAAAGGCTGGCAGAACGGATGCGAGAGCACGCTCTGCCGGACCGGTGCATCGCCCCAGGAGAAGCGGGAAGGTCCGGCAGCAGGTCAATGGCCTGCCAAGGCAGAGATGAAGAGAGCCGGATGGCCGCCCCGTGGGCACAAGGGCGGCCATCATCATCGGCAACAGGCACCAAAACGGCCCGAGGAGGTATTCCACTATGGCGAAGAACACGCTGCTGGCCGGCACCATCCTGGGTGCGGCCATCCTGGTCCCCGGCCTTGCCGCCGCCCAGAGCGCCCCGGCCGCCACCGCGGCACAGATCGATGCCCTGAACCGTCAGATCCAGGCCCTGCAGAGCCAGCTCGACACGCTGAAGGAGACGGTCGGCAAGGACATCCAGGCCGTTGACAAGAAGGTGTCCAGCCAGGCCACCGTCACCGTCGACAATGGCCGTCCGCGCTTCGTCTCGCCCGACAAGGCCTTCGACGTGTCCCTGCGCGGCCGCATCCACCTGGATTATGGCTACTGGTTCGGCGACAAGGGCACGACCGACCTGCCGGACGGCTTCAACTTCCGCCGCGCCTTCCTGGGCATCGGCGGCAAGGTGTTCAACGACTGGGTCTTCGACGTCAACACCGACTTCGCCACCAGCGGCGCCAACCGCGCTTCCAACGCCCGCCTGCAGCAGGCCAGCTTCAGCTATGCCGGCTTCAAGAACTGGAGCATCGATTTCGGCGCCATGCAGCCGTCGCTGACCCTGATGGACAGCATCGGCTCCAACGAGATCCCCTTCATCGAGCGCAGCCAGACCACCAACCTGGCCGTCATGAACGTGGCCAACGAGAGCCGTCTGTCGGCCGGCTTCCGCCATTGGGGCGACCGCTACCGCATCTCCGCCTATGTCACCGGCGACCAGATCAGCAACAGCGGCCCGCGTGACGACCAGACTGCCATCATCGGCCGCGCCTCGGTCCTGGCCGCCACCGGCGCCGACTATGATGTGCATGTCGGCACCTCCGCCGGCTATCTGATCACCCCGGGCCAGACCGCAGGCAACTCCGCCCGCAACTACAGCCTGTCCGACCGGCCGGAAACCCGCATCGGCGGCATTTCCCTCGGCACCGCCAACGGCCAGTGGGCCTTCGGCACCGGCGACATCAACACCGAGGACTTCACGGTCTATGGTGGTGAGTTCGGCGCGACCTTCAAGTCGTTCTGGGCCATGGCCGAATATTACGAGTATGAGTTCGGCCGCCGCAACAACCTCAGCGATGTCAGCTTCAACAGCTGGTACGTGGCCGGCGGCTGGTTCCTGACCGGCGAGCGCCGCCCCTACAGCGTGGCCGGCGGCAATTTCGGCGCGCCGAAGATCAACTCGCCGTTCAAGGTCGCCAATGGCGGCGGCACCGGCGCCTGGGAACTGGTTGCCCGCTACTCCACGGCTGACCTGACCAGCAGCAAGTTTGTCGCGACGACCGAGGGCGAGCAGGACATCGTCACCGTGGGCGTCAACTGGTACCTGAACAACGCCTTCCGCTTCATGCTGAACTACAACTTCATCAAGATCGATCGTCCGGCCGGCTCGACCGCCAGCGACGTCGATGCGGACGCGCTGACCCTGCGCGCCCAGTTCACCTTCTAAGCCGCTCCGCGAGATCGTTCGCAGCGGCAGCCCCCGCCGGCGTAATCCGGCGGGGGTTTTTCATGGGCGGTCCCGCTGCCCCGAAAATGTCTCGTCCCGCGACATTCCTGCCTTTGCAGATGCGAGTGACTTGCAGTATGAAGATGCAGCATCGTCCTGCCGCCGGATGGAAGCCTGCATGTACGTCTGTGTCTGCAATGCCATTACGTGCCGTACCGTCCGCAAGAAAGTCGACGAGGGTGCTGCCAGTGTCGGCGGTGTGTTCAAGGCGGCCGGCAAGAAGCCGCAATGCGGCCGCTGCTTTCCGATGGTCCGCTCCATGATCGCCGACCATGCCCCCGCCTGCGCCGGCCATGACGATATCGACTCCGGGCTGGCCATCGCCGCCGAGTGACGGGGGCCGGTCCGGGCGAAGGCCGCAGCAAAGATCCGCCCGCTCAAGGAGCGTCGATCGTCCTGAGATTGAGACGGGCGAGATCCACCAGGGTCGAGCCCTTGCCGGAACCATTGGTGGTCTGCACGACAATGTCGGGGGGATTGAGATCGATGACCCGCTGGAACAGCGGTCGAGCCAGCTGTGACCGCTGCGTCCTGAGATAGACGACGCCGAGATTATAGAGCGCGAACGGATCGTCCGGCGCCGTGCGCAGGATATCGCCGTACAGCTGTTCGGCCATGACCCAGTCCGTGGCTGACAGGGCGGCAAAGGCGCGCTGGTGCGGGGTCACCTGCGGCAGATCCGCCGTACAACCGGCCGCAAGCAGCACAAAGCCCCACATTCCGGCACCAACGCCCCGCATCACCATGCCTCCCACCGCATACCCGGCTTCCGCCGTGCGGCGACAAGAATAGTCCCAAAACCGGAGGAGAGCGGAAGGAATTTACGGAAGGAGGCGCGAAGAGGGACCGGATTGAAAAGACCCACGCAGCAAGGGATGTAGATTGCATTTTAAATAAAATTTCATATTGCCGCAGATCAGCAATTGCCGCACAGGGGTCATGCCAAAATGCATCATCCCCTGCGTCACTTTATACTTTCTTTCGGGCAATAACCCATGAGACAAGGCGCCCCGGATCGTGCCCGTGACCAGCAAGGCCGGACCCGGAGATGTGGCAGCGGCTCCCTTACCGGAGTCCCCGATTTCCGGACGTCTGTCGGGGCCGGATGCGGCGCACGGATGAGGGGAGACAAGACATCATGCGTAGCTTCTGCCTGGCCGGCCTGCTGGCCGTTTCCGCCCTGACCTTCACCACGGCGGCCCATGCCGCCGACTGCCAGCTGTCCGTCACGCCGCCGACCATTCCCGACGGCAAGACTGTCGATAAGGACGCCATGGCCAAGGCCCAGGCCGAGGTGAAGAGCTTCGTTGCCGCCGGCCAGGAATATCTCTCCTGCCTGGAGATCGACGTGAAGAAGGGCGGCCGCGGCGCCGACAAGTACAACGAGGCCTCCTCCATGATCGAGAAGGTCGCCGGCCAGTACAACGCCGCGCTGAAGGACTTCAAGGCGCGCGCCCTCTGATATCCCGGCCAGCCCATCGGCCGTCGGCACGACGATCGATGGGCCGGTGAGCGTTCGCCATCCGCCGCGGTCCACCGGGGTCGCGGCGGATGCGCATGTCTGCGCCGTCAGCCTCCGCCGATCCCCTCGATGATGCGGCCGCTGCCATCGCAGGTGGGGCAGCGGCCCGAGGTCGTGCTGCCCGATGTCGTGCGGCCCGATCCCTTGCAGACCGGGCAGATGTCTTCGCCCGTGCCGGGCGTCCCCGCCGGCGCATCGCTGCCGGGGGCGACGTCCCCGGGTGTTGAACGGGTGGGCCGGTCCCCCGGTCGGTTTTCCGCTGTCATGGTCCTCTCCGTGTGCCGTGCTCCCGCTGCAACAGCACACGACCGGAAGCCGTTGCGCCGCATCGGGCCGGCCACACAGTTCGCGCGTGCAAAGCCCCCCTGGCCCGGCGTAAAGTTCAGGCTTGCCCCTCGTCTTCCGTCGCCGACCGGGCGATGGCAGACCCGCACGATGGCCACCGCAGCGCAGGACCCAGCCCATGCCTTTGAAGATCCGGCTTAAGGCGGACGAACATCTGGTGATCAACGGCGCCCTGTTGAAAGCGGTGGAACCGACGACGCTGCTGCTGATGAACCATGCCAAGTTCATGCTCGACCGGCAGATCATGCGCCCGGACCAAGCCACCAGCCCGGCCAAGCGCATCTATTTCGCCGTGCAGAACACCTATCTCGCCACGGCCGAGGAACGGCCCGGCATGCTGACTTTCCTGCGTCAGTGCGTGGGAGATTTCCGCGAAGCCACCACCAGCGCACCGATCCGCCAGAAGCTGGACGAGTTGGAGCGCCTTGTCGGCGCCGACGATTTCTACCCCGCCCTGCAGATCGCCCGCGATATCATGTCCTATGAGGATCTGATCCTTGGGGTCGGCAGCATTCTCGGCACCGGCGCGGCCGAGGATGGCGGGCCGGAGGATGTGCCCGACACTCAGATCCCCCCGCTGCGCTGAGCCTCCGTCCGCCGCGGGGGCCGTCGGCGGACCGCCCGATCTGCACCTGCTGTCGAGCCGGTGGTGTCGAGCAGCTGGTGGTAGAGTTCCAGCGTCCGCGCCGCCACCTCCGCCTCGCCGAAGGCGGCGCAGACCACGGCGCGGCTTTCCTGGGCCAGGCTCCGGCGCAGGGCCGCATCGGTCGCCACCGACCGCAGAGCCGCCGCCAGGGCCGCCGGATCACCGGGCGGCGCCAGCAGCGCATTGACGCCGGAGCGGGCCACATCGCGGATACCCGCCACATCGGTGGCGACGATGGCCCGGCCGCAGGCCGCCGCCTCCAGCAGTGATTTCGGCACGCCCTCGCCGCCCCGGCTGGCCAGCACGGCGATATGGGCGCGGGCCCAGACCGTCCGCACATCCTCCACCGGCCCCAGCCAGCCGATGCCCGGTTCGGCCGACCAGGCGCGCAGCCGCGTGGGCGCGATGCCGGCGGGATTGGTCGGGTCCGGCGGTCCGGCCAGCAGCAGATGCAGGTCCAGTCCGTCCGCCCGCAGGCGGCGCACGGCCTCGACCAGATCCTCCACCCCTTTCAGGGTCAGCATGCGCGACACCTGGGCCACGGTGACCGGGCCGGACGGCTCGGCCAGGGGCCGGTAATGCTGAAGATCGACGCCCGATCCGGGAATCAGGCAGATCCGCGGAACACCGGGGCCGGCGGCCAGCCAGTCACCATCCTTGGCATTCTGCACCGCCACCATGGCCCGCCGCCGCGCGGCCAGCCAGCGCAGCAGGCCACGCAGACCCGCACCGGCCAGCCGGGCCGGCAGCCCGGTGCCCGACAGGGCCGCTCCACGCCCGGCCAAGGTGGTCAGCACCGCCGGCCGGCCGGCCAGCATGGCCGCCAGGGCGCCGAGGACCGCCGGCTTGATGGCGACATGATGCACCAGATCCGGGCGCTCGCGCCGGTACAGGCGCGCGATCCGCCACAGTTCGGCCGCCAGCCGCCAGGGGCTGCGGCTGGCCCGCGACCAGTCCAGGGGAATGAGCCGGAATCCCTCCGCCTCGATCCAGGCGCCATGCACCCCGACCCGTGTCGCCACCGACACGGCGAACCCGGCATCCCGAGCGGCCCGTGCCACCGGCAGACGGTGCGAACAGAAATACCAGTCCTCGGTGACGAGGAAGAGCAGATGCGGCCGCGCGGCGGCAGCCGTTTGCCCCGGAACATCGGGTTCCGTGGCGGCCACCACCCGTTCCGTCGGGGCTGTTCGCGCGAACAGCGTCATGCATGATCCTTCCCTGGCAACACTCCTGACAGCTTCTAGAAAGCCGGCCAGGATCGGGCAGCAGGGCGTTCGGCGAGCCGGCGGCGCATCGGGATGCAGACGGGACCGGCCGTCGCGCCGGAATTACCGCCGCGGGGCTGGGGCCGGCACAGCCGGAGGATCGGCCATCGGATGATTCCAATGACCAGCCAAGGGTCCCCGGCATCGCCGCCGCGGCTCAGCCCGGTTCGGCATCGGGGGTATCCGTCGTCGTCGGCTCGATCTCTCCGCGCCGTTGCAGCCACAGCGCCAGCATCCAGCAGATCATGGCCCAGGCCGCCCCCGCGCCCCAGCCGGCCAGCACATCGGTCGGCCAATGCACGCCCAGGAACACGCGGCTGCTGCCGATCAGCAATGTCAACAACACCGCCACGCCGAGGAGATAGCGCTTCACCCGCCGCCGCGGCTGCACCCGGGCCAGCAGCGCCCCCAGCGTCAGATAGGTGGCGGCCGACAGCATGGCGTGGCCGCTGGGAAAGCTGGCGGTGAAGGTCTCCACCGCATGGGGCACCAGATCCGGCCGCGGCCGGGCATAGCCGTGCTTCAGCAGCGTGCTGAGCAGGGCGCCGCCACCGACCGAGACCAGCAGCAGCAGCGAGGTCCGCCGCTTACCCAGCATCAGCAGGAAGCCCAGAGCGGCCAGCGTCAGCACGGTCAGGACGGGATAGCCGCCCAGGGCGGTGATGTCCCGTGCCGCCAGCGCCAGCCAATGCGGACCGATGGGCAGTGCTGGATCGGCGGGGTCGCGCAGCGCCAGCATCAGCGCCCGGTCCAGATGCTGTGTCGCCCCGTCGAGGACCGCGTCGGCCAGCAGCGACAGGGCCAGCCCGCTGGCCGCCAGCAGCAGCAGGGCCAGATGCAGCCACATCTCCTTGCGGGCGCGGAGGATAAGGCGGTCGAGGAAGGCGGGCGGGGTCGGCATGCAGCACGGAACGGTGACGGCCCGCCCAGGATCAGCGGGCCGGCGGATCATACATGGACGCCGGTCGGGCCGCTCCTATTCCGCCGCGGCCGCGCGGCGGCCACCCGGCGCCGGGTGCTCCCGGGGCGTGCGGGTCCAGCGGCTGGTGCAGAGGATGCGCTCCAGATTGCAGCGATGGGCGTAGCGCCGGGCCACGGCCATGACCTCGTGCATCAGCCCGTCGCTCAGCCGCGTCGGGGCCAGCCCCAGGCCCAGCAGCCCGGCATTCTCCACATCCAGGTCATTCTCCGCCGCTTCGCGGCGCGGATTGTCCCGCGCCTGCACCGGCACGCCGGTCATGGTCGAGACCAGGGCCGCCAGATCCCGCACCCGGTGGCACTCGGTCATCTGGTTCAGGATGCGCACGCGCTGACCCCGTCCGGGTGGGGTCAGCGCCGCCAGCTCGATGCAGCGGACGGTGTCGCGGATATGGATGAAGGCGCGGGTCTGCCCGCCGACGCCATGCACCGTCAGCGGATGGCCGATGGCGGCCTGCATCAGGAACCGGTTCAGCACGGTGCCGTAATCGCCATCATAGTCGAACCTGTTGATCAGCCGCTCGTCCAGGTCGGTTTCCGGCGTGCTGGTGCCCCAGACGATGCCCTGATGCAGGTCGGTGATGCGCAGCCCGTCATTCTTGGCGTAATAGGCGAACAGCAGCTGATCCAGGCACTTGGTCATGTGATAGATGCTGCCGGGATCGGCCGGGTACAGCATCTCCACCCGTGCCGCCGCCTGTCCGCTGTGCAGCGTGGCCTCGACATAACCCTCGGGGATGCGCAGGCCGCGGGCCTTGCCGTAGCCATAGACCCCCATGGTGCCGAGATGCACCAGATGCGCGTCCGGACAGGCCTCCACCATGGCGCAGAGCACGGCATGGCTGGCATTGACATTGTTGTCCACGGTGTAGCGCTTGTGCCGCGGCGACTTCATGGAATAGGGCGCCGCCCGCTGCTCGGCGAAATGGATGATGGCGTCCGGGGCCAGTCGGCGGAAGGCGGCCTCCAGCCCGTCGTAATCCCGGGCCACATCCAGTTCCAGCGTGGGGATCCGGCGGCCGGCGCATTGGCGCCAGGCCTCCACCCGCTCGGGCAGGGACCGGATCGGGGTCAGGCTTTCCGCCCCCAGCTCCAGATCGGCGGCCCGGCGGGCGAAATTATCGATGATGATCACATCATGGCCCCGGGCGGACAGGTGCAGGCTTGTCGGCCAGCCGCAGAATCCATCCCCACCCAGAACCAGAACCCGCATACCACCATCCCCGCTTTTCTGTCCCGATCATCATCGGCCGCGTGATATCAACTAGACAGGAATTGGGATTGGACTGCAATAAGACCAATGATCTGTCATAAACTCTCAGATACACACAGGTATTACCACCAGCAGACTGGAAGACGATGCGGATTATTCTTGCCACGGATGCCTGGTTCCCCCAGATCAACGGGGTGGTGCGGACGCTGAGCACCACCGTCGAGCAGGCCGAGGCGCTGGGGCATACCGTGCGGGTCATCGGTCCGGACCGCTTCCGCACCCTGCCGGCGCCGGGCTATCCCCAGGTGCGGCTGGCGCTGGCGCCGGGCCGGCTCTTGGCCCGGCTGATGGATGAGTTCGCGCCGGACGCCGTGCATATCCCGGTGGAGGGGCCGATCGGGCTGGCGGCGCGGCGCCACTGCCTGCGCCGGGGCTGGCCCTTCACCACCAGCTTCCATACACGCTTCGGCGACTATTTCGCGGCCAAGCTCCGGCTGCCGCCCGCCCTTCCCTTCGCGTTCCAGCGCTGGTTCCACAATGCCGGGGCCGGCTTCATGGTGCAGACGGCCACGCTGGAGCACGAACTGGCCGGACGCGGCTTCCGCCGCATCCGGCGCTGGGGCCGCGCCGTGGACACCGAGCTGTTCCAGCCGCCGCGACAGGCGGCAGACCGGGATGTCCTGGGCTTGCCGCGGCCGGTCTTTCTCAATGTCGGCCGGGTCTCCACGGAAAAGAACCTGGAAGCGTTCCTGACGCTGGACCTGCCGGGCAGCAAGGTGGTGGTCGGCGACGGCCCGCAGCGCGCCGCCTATCAGGCCCGCCACCCCGATGTGCATTTCCCGGGCTGGCGCAGCGGAGCGGACCTGACCCGGTATTTCGCCGCCGCCGATGTGTTCGTCTTCCCCTCGCGTTTCGAGACGCTGGGGCTGGTGACGCTGGAGAGTCTGGCCTGCGGCACGCCGGTGGCAGCCTATCCGGTGCCGGGGCCGCGCGACGTCATCGGCGACCATCCCGTGGGCGTGCTGGACGAGGATCTGCGGGCGGCGGCCCTGCGCGCCCTGTCCATCCCGCGTGACCGCTGCCGCGCCTTCGCCCTGGGCTTCAGCTGGCGCCGCTGCACCGAGGAATTCCTCGGCAATCTCGTCCCGATCATGGCGCCGGCGCGGTTCGCGGCCGTCGGCCGGGACGGGCTACAGCACCCGCCGCGCCCGTAACGCCGCCGTCAGGGTGCCATCGTCGAGATAGTCCAGTTCACCGCCCACAGGCACGCCATGGGCCAGCCGCGACACCTGCACGTCACAGCCGGCGAGACGGTCGAACAGGTAATGGGCCGTGGTCTGCCCGCCCACGGTGGCGTTGAGGGCCAGGATCACCTCCCGCACCTCCGGCCGGCTGGCCCGTTCCAGCAGCCCGGGGATGGACAGATCGTCCGGCCCGACCCCGTCCAGCGCCGACAGCGTGCCGCCCAGCACATGGTACTGGCCGCGGAAGGCCCCGGTCCGCTCCAGCGCCCAGAGATCGCCCACCTCCTCCACCACGCACAGGGCGGAGCGGTCGCGGGCGCCATCCCGGCAGATATGGCAGGGATCGGCGCTGTCGATATTGCCGCAGACGGAACAGGTGCGGATGCTGGCCGCAGCAGCCGCCAGCGCATCGGCCAGCGGCTCCATCAGCGTGTCGCGTTTCTTGATCAGCTGCAGCGCGGCACGCCGCGCCGAGCGCGGTCCAAGGCCGGGCAGCTTGGCCAGCAGCTGGATCAGGCGGTCGATTTCGGGTCCGATCATGGTCCGGACACTATGGCCGAGTTTTCGCTTTGTTCCAGCAAATTCCGTCACCCCGCCCACCGGACCGGCGCAGGGATAAGGGCGGTCGGGGACCGGTCATGTCGGCCGCTCCCCGCTCCACCGCGGATGCTCAGAACGGCATCTTGAAGCCCGGCGGCAGGTTCAGCCCGCCCATGAGCTTCTGTGTCTCCTGCGCCATGTGCGCCTCGACCTTGGCCTTGGCATCGTTGAAGGCGGCGAGGATCAGATCCTCCAGCACCTCCACATCCTCCGGATCGACGGCCTTGGGGTCGATCTTGATGGCGCGCATGTCGCCCTTGCCGTTCAGCGTGATGCTGACCATGCCGGCGCCAGAGACGCCCGTGGCCTCGTGCTCGGCCAGCTTGGCCTGCATCTCCTGCATCTTGGCCTGCATCTGCTGGGCCTGCTTCATCATCTGGCCGAGGTTCTTCATGGCTCAGAAATCTCCGTCGTATCCGTCATAGTCACGTTCGTCCGCGGGCGGCGGTGCATCGAAATAGCCGTCCTCGCCGCCGCCGTCATCTCCAAACGCATCGGCGGCCATCTCCGGCCCCGGTGCGGCCGGCGCCGGCATGGCCGTCGTCAGGTCGCGCACCGCCTCGATCCGGGCGCCGGGAAAGGCGGCCAGCACCGCCTGCACCAGCGGATGCGCCGCGGCGCTGGCCTTGGCCTCCGCCTCGGCGGCGCGCTCCTGCTCGGCCAGCGTCGGCTCACCCGGCGCACCGGATACGGAGACAACCCAGCGCCGCCCCGTCCATTCCGTCAGCAGTTGGCCGACACGGCCGGCCAGATTGGCCGGCGCCATGGGTTCCGGGCGCAGCTCGATCAATCCGGGTTCAAAACGAACCAGATGGACACTGGCCTTCAACACCGCGCCCAGCACGCCTTCCCGGCGTTCCAGGAACAGATCCGCCACGGCGCGGAAGGTCTGGGGGTCGGCCAGATCCGGCGGGGCCTCGGCAACGGCGTCAGCCTGGGGCTGCTCCAGCGGGCGGGCGATGGCCTGGGCCCGGCCACCGCTCATCACCGCCATGGGCGGCGCGGCGGCCAGCGCCATGGCGCTGCCCCCACCGCCACCGCCACCGCCACCGCCACCGGGCGGCGCCAGCATGGCGCGGGCCGCGGCTTCGACGCCGCCGGCCTCCTGGATCTTCTTGATGAGATCACCCGGGCTGGGCAGGTCGGCGGCATAGGACAGCCGGATCAGCACCATTTCCAGCGCCTGCATCGGCACCGGCGCATGCTGCACCTCGCCCAACCCCTTCAGCAGGATCTGCCAGGCCCGGGCCAGGGCCGGCATGCCCAGCGACTGGGCCAGGGCCACGCCGCGGGTTCGTTCCGACTCCGGAATGGACAGATCCTCGGCCATGCCCGGCACCACGCGGGCCCGGGTCAGGAAATGCGTCAGGTCCAGCAGATCCTGGATGATGACCACCGGATCGGCACCGCGCTTGTGCAGATCGTCCAGGATGTCCATCGCGTCGGCCGGCCGGCCGCCCAGCGTGGACTCGAACAGGTCGATGACGCGGGTGCGGTCGGCCAGCCCCAGCATGTCGCGCACCTGGGTCGCCGTGACCGCACCGCTGCCGAGCGCGATGGCCTGGTCCAGCAGCGACAGCCCGTCGCGCACCGAGCCGTCGGCAGCACGGGCGATCAGGGCGATGGCCTCGGCCTCGGCCGGGACCGCTTCCAGCCCGGCGATGCGGGTGAAATGCGCCACCAGCGTGCCCATGTCCACGCGGCGCAGATCGAACTTCTGGCAGCGCGACAGCACCGTGATCGGCACCTTGCGGATCTCGGTGGTGGCGAAGACGAACTTCACATAGGGCGGCGGTTCCTCCAGCGTCTTCAGGAGCGCGTTGAACGCGCTCTTCGACAGCATGTGGACCTCGTCGATGATGAACAGCTTGAAGCGCGCCGCCGCCGGGGCCGTGCGGGCGATGTTGATGATCTCCCGCATGTCGTCGACGCCGGTGTTGCTGGCGGCGTCCATCTCGATGACGTCGATGTTGCGGTCGGCGGCGATGGAGACGCACTGGTCGCAGACACCGCAGGGCGTGATGGTCGGCCCGCCCTTGCCGTCCGGCCCGACGCAGTTCAGCGCCCGGGCGATGATGCGGGCCGTGGTGGTCTTGCCCACGCCGCGCACCCCGGTCAGCATATAGGCCTGATGGATGCGCCCGGACTGGATGGCGTTGCGCAGGGTGCGGACCAGCGCGTCCTGCCCCACCAGCTCGTCGAAATTCTGCGGCCGGTACTTGCGCGCCAGCACGCGATAGGCGTCCCCGCCGGCAGGAGCGGCGGCGGCGGTTTCCGGGGCAAACGTGGGATCGGTCACGGGCGGCACGGGGGCTTTCGGAACAACGGAACGGCGCCGGGCGGCGTCCGCGCGCCAGTCTAGTGTCCGCCGGGCGGATTGTCGCTAGGCTTGTCCGCCTGGGGGACGATGCTCGCCGCGCCGGGCCGTGCGCGCAAAAAGCCCGCAGGAGGCGGGCCGGTGCGGGTCGCGCCGGCACCGGAGGAGGGCCTGACGCGCCATCGCGTTTGATCGGGGTGGGAGGCTGGACGTACGACCCGGGCCGAAACTCGTTGCGGCTGCTTCCTTCCGGACCTGACCGGGTTGGCGAGGGGACCGTCCGCCGCCAACCTCCCGACCCCCATATGGCAGGCGCGGGCGCCAAGGGCAAGGGGAAAAGCGGCGGGGATAGACGCATCGGGACCGCCGGACCGGTCGCGGCAAACATGTCCCGGCACAAGACGGTGCTGGCGCCGGGCCGGCGCCCGTGGCAATGCTGGGCCATCATGACGATGCTGAATTTCTATGCCGGAAGCGGCCTCGACCGGGCGGCGCACCGGCGCAAGGACCAATCCTGGCTGCAGGCGGCGCTGCCCGCCGCACGGCTGGTCCCGTACTGGCGCGGCAAGCATCTGATGGCCGGCCCGCCGGAGGCCGCCACCCCTGTCTGGCTGGATCCCGCGGCGGATTGGTGGCGCCAGGGTCTGGCACTCGATCCCATCTTCCTGGGGCTGGACGGGGAGGTGCCCGTCTTCGCCGTGGACCTTTCGCCCCTGGCCGAGGACCCGGCCCGGCATGCCGAGCTTGCCGCCCTGGGCAGCTTCGTCGATCTGCGCGGCCTGACGCCGGTGCTGCCGGCGGAAACCGCCGGGGTCTTCGCCTATACCCGTGCCCTGATGCTGTGGCATGACCGGCACCGCTTCTGTGGCGTCTGCGGCCATGCCACCGCCGTCATCGAGGCCGGCCATGCCCGCCGCTGCACCAATCCGGCCTGCGGGGCCAGCCATTTCCCACGCACGGACCCGGCGGTCATCATGCTGGTGCATGAGGATGACCGCTGCCTCATGGGCCGGCAGTCGCGCTTTCCCCCCGGCATGTATTCGACGCTGGCGGGCTTCGTCGAGGCCGGCGAAAGCCTGGAGGAAGCGGTGATGCGCGAATGCCTGGAGGAGGCCGGCGTGCATGTGGGCGATGTGCGCTACCATTCCAGCCAGCCCTGGCCCTTCCCCGCGTCGCTGATGCTGGGCTTCCATGCCCGCGCCCTGTCCAGCGACATCGCCACCGATCTGGCCACCGATCTCGACGAGTTGGAGGATGTGCGCTGGGTGACGCGAGACTTCCTGCTGTCGCACCAGCCCTCCGACAGCTTCCGCCTGCCGCCGCGTGACAGCATTTCCCGCCGCCTGATCGAGGCCTGGCTGCATGAGCCGGCCTTCGGCCGCTGACGGGCGGAGAATTTTCTGGACAAAGGCGGGAACCATCCCGCCTATCGGCACCGTCGAAACTGCGGGCACCCATCGCCGATGAAAAAGGTCAAGCTGCTGCGGTCCCCGGGCAAATGGGCCCGCTTCTGGGGCGATTACGCCCGCTATGCCAAAGGCGCCGAAGGCGGCCCCTTCCCGGCCAGCCTCGCCGATGCCTATCCCATCCTGTCCGACTGGTCGAAGAAGGCCGGCAGCACCGGCGGCCATTATTTCCTCCAGGATCTGTGGATGGCGCGGCGCATCTTTGCGGCGCGGCCGCAGCGCCATGTGGACATCGGCTCCCGCATCGACGGGTTCGTCGCCCATCTGCTGGTGTTCATGCCGGTCGAGCTGGTGGACATCCGTCCGCTGCCCAGCACCGTCAGCGGCCTCAGCTTCACCCAGGACGACGCCACGCGCCTGGGGACCTTCGCCGACAATTCGGTCGAGTCCCTGTCGAGCCTGCATGCGGCCGAGCATTTCGGGCTGGGGCGGTATGGCGACCCCGTGGACCCGCAGGCCTGTTTCAAGTTCATGGACGCGCTGGCCCGTGTCCTGGCCCCCGGCGGCCGGCTCTATTTCTCGGTGCCGGTGGGGCGCCAGCGGGTG
Source organism: Oleisolibacter albus (assembly GCF_003336875.1). GTDB lineage: Bacteria > Pseudomonadota > Alphaproteobacteria > Azospirillales > Azospirillaceae > Niveispirillum > Niveispirillum album. The sequence continues at coordinate 33,986 of NZ_QGNJ01000020.1, forward strand.
GAGTTCAACGCCCATCGGGTCTTCGCCCCGCGCACCGTGCTGGACTCGTTCCCGACCCTGGAGCTGCGCGCCTTCGCCGCCATTGATGATGCGGGCGTGCTGCGGGAACAGGCCCGTCCCGACGATGTGGCGGGCGCGGACTTCGCCTGCGGCCTGTTCGAGTTCGGGAAGCGCGGCTGAGCGGCGGCTGCGGAGGCGTAGGCGCAATGGGGGAGGCCCGCCCCCCGATGTTCCCCTGACTGCTCCATCCTTCCGTGCGAGTCTCGGCCGGCCCGGCATGGCCGGGCCTGTCATTCTGTACGGAAGGATCAATGTCCATGCTGCGCCTGACCGGGCTGGTTCTTGCCTTGACTGTTCCCCTGGCGGCGGCCCGTGCGGCTCCGGCCAGCGTCACCATGAACGCCATAACGGCGGAGGGGGTCGGGGCCGAGATCGGAACCGTCACCCTGGAGGATACGGCGGACGGGCTGCGTCTGACTCCGAACCTGCGGAGCCTGCCGGCGGGCGAGCGCGGGTTCCATGTCCATGTCAATCCGGCCTGCGGCCCCGCCGACAATAACGGCAAGCCGGCAGCCGGCTTTGCCGCCGGCGGCCATTACGACCCTGCCGGCAGCGGCAAACATGAAGGCCCGCATGGGAACGGCCATGCCGGTGACCTGCCGGCCCTGACTGTGGCCGCGGACGGGACGGCGACGAACCCCGTGGTCGCCCATCGGCTGACGGTGAAGGATGTGGCCGGCCGGGCGTTGATGATCCATGCCGACGGCGACAATTACGCCGACCAGCCCCAGCCGCTGGGCGGTGGCGGCGGACGCATCGCCTGCGGCGTGATCACGGGCTGAGGGCACGGCGGCGCCCGGCCCGCAGGAATGCCGGGCGCCGGTCCTATGCGGCCTGCACACGGATGCTGAGATCCCGCCCCGCACCGGGCTCAATCCGCATCAGCCCCGGCTTGTCGCGGAACGCGCCCGTGAATCCGGCCGGGTCGGCGGTGCCGTGCCAGGGCTCCAGACAGACGAAGTCCGCCGGCTTGCTCCAGATGCCAAGCTGCGGGAACCCCTCCCACGACATCTCCACGACAGGGCAGCCCGGCGCGCTGTAGCGCAGCGACCGGCTGGCCACCGGGTCCCAGACCAGGGCATCATCGGCGAACAGGGCCGGGTCCAGGGCAAGAACCCGGCCGCGCAGCGGCGACGGCTTGGGTGTCGGCCCGATCAGCCCGTCCGGCTGCACCCGGCGCAGGGCGCCCGGCTCATCGGCGCCGAAGGTGATGCTGTGATCGGTCTTGGCCACCCCGTCGCGCAGCGGCCAACGGAAGGCCGGGTGGGCACCCAGCGCGCAGAACAGCGGCACGGCCCCCGGATTGGCGATGTGGTAGCGGGTGCTCAGCGTGTCGCCCGACACCTGCCAGTGGATCTCCAGGCGGAAGGCGAAGGGGAAGACGGCGCGGGTTTCGGCATCATCCTCCAGCACCAGGGCGCAGGCCGCGTCCTCCCGGGACAGCCAGCGGAACCGGCGGTCGCGGGCGAACCCATGTTTGGACAGCCGGTAATCCTGTCCGGCCTGGCGCAGCCGGTCGTCGGCCAGTCGGCCGACGATAGGGAACAGCACCGGCGCATGCTTGGGCCAGGCCGGCCCCGCCTGCCACAGCACCTCCTCCCCCGCCGCGGTCCGCAGGGAACACAGCTCGGCACCCTGGGCCTTGATGCTGGCGGAAACGCCGCCAGCGGCCCGGATGGTGTGGCGGTCGGACCCGGTCATTCTGCCCCCGCCTGCTGGCTGGCCTCGCGGCGGAACGGATGGGCCGGATAGACGCCCAGGATCGTCACCTCGCGGGCGAAGAAGCGCAGTTCCTCCAGAGCCAGCTGCAGCGAGCGGTCGTCGGGGTGGCCCTCCACATCGACATAGAACTGGGCCGCGGTGAAGCGGCCATCGACCATGTAGCTTTCCAGCTTGGTGATGTTGACGCCGTTGGTGGCAAAGCCGCCCAGCGCCTTGTACAGCGCGGCCGGCACGCTGCGGACGCGGAAGACGAAGCTGGTCACCGTCGTCCCCTGCCCCGCCGGCGGCATCTGCGCGTCCCGTGCCAGGACCAGGAAACGCGTGGTGTTGTGCTGGGCATCCTCGATGCCGCGCGCCAGCACCTGCAGGCCGTAGATCTCCGCGGCCAGATCGGAGGCGATGGCCCCCTGGGCCGGGTCGTTCCATTTGGCCACGTCGGCGGCGGCGCCGGCCGTGTCGGCATGGGTCACCGGCACCAGCCCGCGGGCACGCAGATAGCCGCGGCATTGCGACAGGGCCTGGATATGGCTGTGGACCGAGCGCAGCCCCTCCAGCGTCGCGCCCTGCGGCGCCAGCAGGCAATGCACCACGCGCTGGAAATGCTCGCCGATGATGTGCAGCCCGCCCTTGGGCAGCAGCTGGTGGATATCCGCCACCCGGCCGGCCACGGAATTCTCCACCGGGATCATGGCCAGACGCGCCCGCCCTTCGTGCACGGCGGCGAAGGCATCCTCGAAGCTGTGGCAGGGCAGCGGGGTCATCGCCGGGAAGACGCTGCGGCAGGCCAGATCCGAATTGGCGCCGGGCGCGCCCTGATAGGCGATGGTATTGGCGGGCATGGGTATCTTCCCTGATTGTCAGCGCGGGGCCAGCAGCCGGCGGGCACGGTCCAGATCCTCGGCCGTGTCCACCCCCAGCGGCACGGCATCGACCACGGCGACGGAAATGGTCATGCCATTGGCCAGCGCCCGCAGCTGTTCCAGCTTCTCCCGCTTTTCCAGTTCCGCCGGCGGCAGGGCGACGAAGCGTTCCAGCGCGGCGCGGCGATAGGCGTAGAGACCGATATGGTGGAAATGGTCCCCCGCCCCCCACGGCGCCGTCGTCCGCGTGAAATAGAGGGCGCGGCCGATGCGCTGGCCCGGCGGCAGTTCGATCACGGCCTTGACCACATTGGGGTTGCCGCGTTCGGCCTCGTCGGTGATGGCGACGGCCAGGGTGGCGATGTCGACGCCGGGTCGGCCCAACGGCTCGAACACGGCGCGGATGGTGTCCGGCTCCACCGTCGGCAGGTCGCCCTGCACATTGACGATGGCGTCGTGCCGGCCATCGGGATCGAGCCGGGACACCGCCTCCCAGATGCGGTCGGAGCCGCTGGGATGGTCGGGATCGGTCAGCACGGCCGTGCCGCCGGCCGCCGTGACGGCATCGACGATGGCCGGCTCGGCCGCGGCCACGACCACGGGGCCGATGCCGGCCTCCATGGCCCGTTTCCAGACATGCACGATCATGGGCAGACCATGGATGTCGGCCAGCGGCTTGTTGGGGAGGCGCGTGGAAGCCAGGCGCGCCGGGATGACGATCAGGGGAGTGCGCGGTGCGGTCATGATGTCCTCGTCCGTGCGACATTTGGTCCCCGCGGTCAAGGCTGAAACCGTATGTGCGACCCCCTGTCCCTGCGCTACTTAGTTCGCTGAACAGCTTTCACGGCGAGCCATAGACGTCTCGCCGCGATGACGTTATTGTGCCCGCGCTTATCCGGGGATAAAGGGTTAGGATCTATGGCTGGCAGCCTTTTCAACAAGATTCTCATGGCCATCCTGGCGGCGATGCTGCTCGCCATGGCGGCCGGGTTCCTGTCCAAGCAGCTCGTCGCGCCGCATTTCCCGACGGAGACGGCCTACAAGGTTGATGTGCAGGAAGCGGCACCGGCCGCGTCCCAGGCTGCCGCGGCTCCGGCTGCTCCCGATCCGGTGACCCCGCTGCTGGCGGCGGCCGATCCGGCCGCGGGCCAGAAGCTGTCCAAGGCCTGCGCCGCCTGCCACAGCTTCGAGAAGGGTGGCGCCGCCAAGGTGGGGCCGAATCTGTGGAACGTGGTCAATGGTCCGCACGCCCATATGGATGGCTTCGCCTATTCCGACGCCATGAAGGGCCTGCATGACAAGACCTGGGACTATGAGGCGCTGAACCTGTTCCTGGCGAACCCGAAGGCCGCCATTCCGGGTACCAAGATGAACTTCGCCGGCCTGAAGAAGGCGGAGGAGCGCGCCAACCTCATCGCCTATCTGCGCTCGCTGTCGGACAGCCCGGCGCCGCTGCCCTGACCGTCCGGCCCGCGCCGGATCGTCCCAGTGGACAGATCGTAAATGCAGGGGCGGCCCCCAGGGGCGGCCCCTGTTTCGTTTCGTGACCGATAATGACTGTGCTTTGCAGACTACCGGTCCCGCCGGCCGGGCGTTATAAGCAGCGCAGAGCAACAGCCTGAGCGAAGACGATCCGCCGATGTCGACTGCCCCCGTCCCCACCGCCGCCTGCGCTTTGGCGATTCGTCTGGCCGATGCCGCCGGTGCCGTCGTGCGCCGCCACTACCGTACCCCGATCGCGATTGATGTGAAGGCGGACGAATCCCCGGTCACCGCGGCGGACCGTGGGGTGGAAGCGGCCATCCGCGCCATCCTGACCGCCGAGCGGCCGCAGGACGGCATCCTGGGGGAAGAGCAGGGCAGCCACGGACTCGACAAGGAATGGGTCTGGGTCATCGACCCCATCGACGGCACCAAATCCTTCATCAGCGGACGCCCGCTGTTCACCACCCTGATCGGACTGCTGCATCACGGCGTTCCGGTGCTGGGCGTCATCGACCAGGCCATCACCGGCGACCGCTGGGTCGGGGTGGACGGGCAGCCGACGACCCTGAACGGGCAGCCCATCCGCACCCGCACCTGCCCCAGCCTGTCGGTGGCGACCATGGGGGCCACCATGCCTTTCCCCCAGCCGGGCTTTGCCCGGGTCCAGGCTGCCAGCCGCTACACGGTCTGGGGTGGCGACGCCTATGCCTTCGGTCTTCTGGCCGCCGGCTTCCTGGATGTGATGGTCGAGGCGAGCTTGCAGCCTTATGACTGGGCCGCGCTGGTGCCGGTCATCACCGGGGCCGGCGGCGTGATCACCGACTGGCAGGGCCAGCCGCTGCGCCTGGGCACCGACGGCACCGTGGCGGTGGCCGGCGACCCGCACCTGCATGCGGCTGTTCTGGACCTGCTCCGCGCCGACTAAGCCCCCGGTCCCCTCTGCCCCAAGCCGGCGTCGCCTGAACTGAGGCGCCGGCTGGGGGGGGGACCCGTGCGCGTCCGAACGGGAGTGCCGTCAGCGAAGACGGGATCTCATCTGTATTGGCGGTATCCGAATTCCCGATTCTTTCAGTGATCGTGGAATATTCGTTCTCCGAACCAGGTCATAGGTCCGCCGGACGCCGACAAGGCGAGTGAAAGTGTTGCCGATCCGGCACAGATCTAGCTTGTCATCTGTTTGAAACAAAACATCACCTTAACCGTCACATTGATTTGTTACCCCGTGCTCCGGGCCTGGAACGCCGCTCAAGCCATGTGGATCTGCACAGTGGCAGGGGTTGCGGGCTTATCGGCGTCATAAAGCCAGCCAACGGAGAACAACAATGTCGTTCAAGAGCACGTTGCTCGTCGGCACCGTCCTTGGGATCACCGCCATCGCGTCCGCGCCGGCCTTTGCGCAGTCGGCCCGCCCGGCCACCTCGCCGGCCCCGGCCTCCGCGCCGGTCGCCACCTCTGCCCAGATCGACGCCCTGAACCGCCAGATCCAGGCGCTGCAGAGCCAGCTCGACACGCTGAAGGAGACGGTGGGCAAGGACATCAAGGCCGTGGACAAGAAGGTGTCCGACCAGGCCGTCCTCAGCGTCGCCAACGGCCGCCCGCGCTTCACCTCCGCCGACAAGGCTTTCGACGTCGCCCTGCGCAGCCGCGTCCACCTGGATTACGGCTACTGGTTCGCCGACAAGGGCGTGACCGAGGATCTGCCGGACGGCTTCAACTTCCGCCGCGCCTTCCTGGGCCTGACCGGCACCGTGTTCAAGGATTGGGGCTTCGAGGTCAACACCGACTTCTCCGGCCGGACCAACCCCTCGGCCCGTCTGCAGGCCGCCAACTTCAGCTACACCGGCTTCAAGAACTGGAGCATCGACTTCGGCGCGATGCAGCCGTCCTTCACCCTGATGGACAGCGTCTCCTCCAACGACATCCCCTTCATCGAGCGCAGCCAGACCAACAACCTGGCCGTGGCCAACGTCGCCAATGAAAGCCGTCTGGCCGCCGGCTTCCGCCATTGGGGCGACCGCTACCGCGTCTCCGTCTATCTGACCGGCGACACCATCGGCACCGCCGCCCGTGACGATCAGGCCTCCGTCATCGGCCGCGCCAGCGTTCTGGCTGCGACCGGCAACGACTACGACGTGCATCTGGGCACCTCGGCCGGCTACATGTACGAGCCGGGCCAGACCGCCGGCGCCGGTTCTCCGCGCAACTACAGCCTGTCCGAGCGGCCGGAAACCCGCATCGGCGGCGGCACCGTGCTGGTCAACACCGGCAACATCAACACCGAGGACTTCACGGTCTATGGTGGTGAGTTCGGCGCGACCTACAAGTCGTTCTGGACCATGGCCGAGTACTTCCAGTACGACTTCAGCCGCCGCGGCGGCCTGAGCGACCTCAGCTTCGACAGCTGGTACGTCGCGGCCGGCTGGTTCCTGACCGGCGAGCGCCGCCCCTACAGCGTCGCCAGCGGTGCCTTCGGCGCGCCGCGCATCCAGTGGCCGTTCAAGACCTCGGGCGGTTACGGCGTCGGCGCCTGGGAAATCGCCGCCCGCTACTCCACGGCCGATCTGACCAGCAGCAAGATCAACGTGGCGACCGAAGGCAAGCAGGACATCGTCACGCTGGGCCTGAACTGGTACCCGAATGCGGCCTTCCGCTTCATGCTGAACTACAACTTCATCAAGGTCGACCGTCCGACCGGCACGGACGTGAACTTGGATGCGCTGACCCTGCGCGCCCAGTTCCAGTTCTAAGCCAGACGACAGTCACGGCTGCCTGGGAACCCCCGCCGGAGAGATCCGGCGGGGGTTTTCGTATGGCGCGGCCCTGAACCGAAAACGGCCGGTCCCTTGCGGGGCCGGCTGTTTCAACGCGCGCCTCTCTCGGGGAATGGGGCCGCTCACAGACGCCGGACGGCGGAAATCCCCTTGTCCGCCCGGTCCAGCACGGCCGACAGCGGCTCGCGCACCACCGCCATATGGAAGGCATTGGCGTGGATCAGATCGGTGCCATCGGCCATGATGCCCACATGGCCGGGGAAGAAGACGATGTCGCCGCGCCGGAAGGCATGGTCGCGCCCATCGGCCGACACCAGCGTGCCCACCGCCGCCTGCTGCTGATCGCTGTCCCGCGGGCAGGCTCGGCCGGCCGCCGCCAGCGCCATCTGTACCAGTCCGGAACAATCGATGCCGATGCTGGTCCGGCCACCCCAGAGATAGGGCGTGCCGAGGAAGCGCTCCGCCGTCTCCACCGGATCGGCCGGCGCCGTCCCCAGCGGCAGCAGGTGGCGGCCATAAACCCAGCCGCCGCCAGCGACCTGACACCAGGCCCCCTGCTCTCCGGTCACCGGGACCAGGGCCCCCAGGGACAGGATATCGACGAACGGGGTCTTCAGGTCGGGTTCGGCATAGAGGAAACTGCGCAAAGCGCCGATGCGGTGGGTCGGCGCCAGGACATCGGTATCCAGCCCTTCCAGCCGCAGCCAGCCGACATAGCCGTCGGTGGCATTCTGGCACCAGACCCAGCCGTCGCGCTCCTCGAACACGGTCACGGTCTCACCGAACAGCAGTTCCGTGGACTGACGGGCATGGATGCTCGGTTGTTCCTTCATGGAAACGAACCCGGCATTGATCTGGCAGGGCACGCCATCGACGAAGCGGGCGGCCTCGACGCGGCCACGCAGGGACGAGGCGGCCAGATCGGGCCGGTAGGCATGGACACGGGGGTCCAAAGGGGGGGCGCTGGTCATGGGATGGGTGCCACGGGCTCCGGTCGGGGCGGGCTGGCAATCGCGGCGGCGGCCGGCACGGCATCGAGGGCGGGCGGGGCGTCATCAGCCTGCCGACCGGCCTCGATGACCAACTGGCCGAACTCCGTCAGGAACACCGAACCCTTAACGGTACGCTGCACCAGGACGTTCCGGCGGTCCGTCTGGTCGCGCTTGCGCTTGATGTAGCCGAGGCGGCCCAGCCGGTCCAGCGCCCGCGTGATGGCCGGCTTCGAAACATTCAGCGTGGCGGCCAATCCGCGCACGGTGTGCGGCGGCGGAGTCAGGTAGACGCTCAGCAGCAGGGCCAGTTGCCGGGCCGAGAGATCGGGCCCGTCCTTGCGCACGCTGGCCACCAGCGCACCCCGCCAGAGTTGCAGCGCTTCCAGGTTCCGCGACATGCCGCCCCCCCGCCCCTGCCGTCCGGCGGAATGGCACCGGACACGGAACGGAGTGTGCCGGACTTCCACCTTGGGGGCAAGGGCGGACCCGGACGGGGTAGCCGCAGCGGGCAGCCCGTCCGGGTCCGGCTTCAGCGGGCCGGGAAACGCCGCGCGATCAGGGTGAAGAAGGCGCGCAGGGTCATAGCCTCGCCGCCCTCCGGCCGGCCCGGCTTGCTGCTGGGATTCCAGGCATACAGGTCCACATGCGCCCAGGGGGTGGTCTTCGAGACGAACTGCTCCAGGAACAGCGCCGCGGTGACGGCACCGGCAAAGCCGCCGGCCGGGGCGTTGTTGAGGTCGGCCACCTTGCTGTCCAGCATGGAGCGGTAGCCCGGCCACAGCGGCAGCCGCCACAGCGGGTCGTCGGCGTCCTTGGCCGCGGCCAGGATATCGGCGGCCAGGGTCTCGTCATTGCTGAACAGGGCCGGCAGTTCCGGCCCCAGGGCCACACGGGCGGCGCCGGTCAGGGTGGCGAAATCCAGCAGCAGGGCCGGCGTGTTGGTATCGGCGTCGGCCAGGGCATCGCACAGGATCAGGCGGCCTTCGGCATCGGTGTTGCCGATCTCCACCGTCAGCCCCTTGCGGGTCGGCAGCACGTCCCATGGGCGGAAAGCGTTGCCGGAGACGGCGTTTTCCACTGCGGGCACCAGCACGCGCAGGCGGACCGGCAGCCTGGCCATCATGATCATGCGGGCCAGACCCAGGGCATGGGCGCCGCCGCCCATGTCCTTCTTCATCATCAGCATGGTGGCGCTCGACTTGATGTCCAGCCCGCCGCTGTCGAAGCAGACGCCCTTACCCACCAGACAGACCAGCGGATGGCCGGCGTCACCCCAGCGCAGATCGATCAGACGGGGGGCACGGGCCGCGGCCCGGCCGACCGCATGGACCATGGGATAGTTCTGCGTCAGCAGATCGTCGCCGACCGTGACCGTGATCTCGGCCCCGAACTCCTCGGCCAGGGCAGCGGCGGCGGCGGCCAGTTCCGGCGGCCCCATATCCTCGCAGGGCGTATTGACCAGATCGCGCACCAGATAGGCCGCGGTCACCGTGCGCTCCACCGCCGCCAGATCGGCGGCAGCCGGCGGCACCAGCGCCGCAAAGCTCTTGGTCGCGGCCTTGTAGCGGCTGAACTGGTAGCAGGCCAAAGCCCAGCCGGTGGCCGCCGCGGTGGCGGCCGGACCGTCCAGTTCGGCATCGATACGATAGCTGCCGGCCGGGAGCGTGCCGGGCAGTCCGGCAAAGGACCAGAGATCCAGACGGTCGCCGACGCCGGCCAGCACACGGCCGATCCGGCCGTCGGTCCCGGGGATCAGGGCCGTCGCGCCCGGCGCGGCGGTGAAGCCGATGCTGCGCACCCAGGCCGCCGCCGGCGGCGGCGCCTCCTCCAGCCATTGCTCCAGATCCGCCTTGTGCAGCGGCGTGATCGAAACGGTATCCTCGGCGGGTTCGGCACGGAAACAGGGCAGCACGGGCGGAATCCTTCGCAACAGGGCCACGCAGCGGGCCACGGGAGAGGCCCGGGGGGAGTCACCCCGGGGACCGGCCCCGGGGAAAGACGACGCAGGCCGCCAGCGGCGGCGGCGGCGATAAAGGACGAAATGGCACTTCCGCGTTTGCGATGCCAGTCCTAATCTTCACGCCCCTGCCCCCGTCAGCCGGACCACCGCCATGCCGGATTGCACCCTCGTCATCGGCAACAAAGCCTATTCCTCCTGGTCGCTGCGCCCGTGGCTGGCGCTGAAACAGGCCGGCATTCCGTTTCAGGAGGTGGTGGTGCCGCTGCGCCAGGACGCCACCAAGGCCGCCATCCTGGCCCACAATCCCGCGGGCAAGCTGCCGGTGCTGCATCACGGCGACCTGGTGGTCTGGGACAGCCTCGCCATCTGCGAATATGTGGCAGAACTGGCGCCGGCGGCCGGACTCTGGCCCGCCGATGCGGCCGCCCGCGCCGTGGCCCGGTCGGTGTCGGCCGAGATGCATGCCGGCTTCCAGGATCTGCGCCGCAATCTGTTCATGGATCTCAAGCAGCGGCACCGGGCGCCCGACCGCGTCGCCGCGGCAGCGGCCGACATCGCCCGCGTCGAGGCCCTGTGGGCCGATTGCCGCCAGCGTTTCGGGGCCGGCGGCCCCTTCCTGTTCGGAACCTTCGGCATCGCCGATTGCATGTATGCCCCGGTCTGTGCCCGGCTGGACGGCTGGGGCGTGGACCTGGCCCCGGAGACGCGCCGCTATGTGGACGCGGTGCTGACCCTGCCGGCGGTCCAGGCATGGAGGGCAGCGGCCGAGGCCGAACCCTGGACCATCGATTATCTCAGCCTGTGACACCGGTCAGGGCTGCACCGTGCGCGCCGTCTGTGCCGACGCCTCGCCATCGCGGCCGGTCAGCAGCCCGGCCTCGCGGTAATAGGCCTCCGCCCCCGGATGCAGCGGCACGGCCAGCCCCTGGAGGGCATTGCCGATGCGGATGCTGGTGCCGCGGGGATGCCCCTGCTGCAGCAGCAGCTGGCTGGTCGGGTGCCACAGGGTCCGGGTGATCCCCCGCACCAGATCGGCGGGAATGCTGGCGCGGACCATCCATTGCGCGCCGATGCCCAGACTCTGTACGGCGGCGACGCCGGTATAGGTATCGGCCTCGATCAGGCTGCGGCTGAATAGCGGCAGCCGCTTGCGCAGCCGGTCGGCCTCGTCATCGGCGAACCCCAGCAGGCGGATCGGCAGCCGCCGGGCCAGATCGGCCACCGCCGGCAGCGGATAGCCGCCGACGATGAAGAACGCGTCGATATCGCCGGCCACCAGCCGGTCGCCCGCGGCCCCAGGGCTGAGATAGGCGGGCTTCACCGTCTTTTCCGACAGGCCATAGGCCGCCAGCAGGGCACGGGCCGTCACCAGGGTTCCCGATCCCTGCTCGCCCAGCGCCACGCGCTTCCCTTTGAGATCGCGGACACGGGCAATGCCGGAATCGCCCAGCACCACCAGATGGATGGTCTCGGTATAGAGGTTGGCGATGGCCCGCAGGTCGGCGAAGGCCCCGTCCTTGTCGAACGGAGCCTCGCCGCGGAAGGCGGCATAGGCCGTATCGGCCTGGACCAGACTCGATTCCAGGCGTCCCGCCCGCATCAGGCGGATATTCTCCACCGCGCCGGGGGTGGACTGGGCCACACCGATCAGCCCCGGCACCCCGCAGCTGCCGCCACGGTCGCAGGGCAAGGCCCCCGGCGGGCTGCTGATGGCGTTGGCCAGGATGCCGCCGATGAGGAAATAGGTTCCTCCGGTCGTACCGGTTCCGATCTGGAAATAGCGGATGGGCTGGGCCGACACACGCGGCGCGCGCATCAGCGGCAGAGCGAGGGCGGCACCGATGCCGATGCGCAACAGGTCACGCCGCGTCTGCGGCAATGACGGCAGGGGCGGACAGATCTGCACGGCGGGGCGCGCTCGATCGCTCATGATCCTCGGGCTTCCATGCTGCTTCGGGCCGGGGTCCCACGCAACCGGAACGGGGGCGGAACGGCCGCGGGAATGCGCCGGATAACGGGACCGCGATGAGGATTGAACAGATCTGTGACCGAAATGTCGCGCACTGCCGGCCTAAACAAGGCCGGCCAGCATCAGCAGCCCGACCAGGGCGATGAAAGCGGCCGACAGCCGGGCGGCACGGTCGGAGGCCAGCCCCTGGATCAGGGCGCCGGCCCCGATCCCGGCGCTGAGCAGCAGGGCGCCCCCGGCCAGCAGGCCGGGCCAGAACAGCAGCGGGCGGCTCGGCACCCCGGCCCAGGCCGCCAGCATCCAGCCATGCACGGCACCGCCGATGGCGGCCAGCACCAGCCCCAGCACTGCCGGCAGGGTCATGGCCAGGGCCGTCATGCCGCCGAAGACGACCAGCGTGCCTTCCAGCACCAGGCGCACATAGGGCAGCCGCACCCCGCCCTGTTGCAGCAGGGCGAACAGCAGGCCGGCGGCCAGGGCCACGGCCACCTGACGTCCGGCCTCGCCCTGCCGGCTGGCCCACAGGCCCAGGGCCAGCAATCCCAGCAGATGCACCAGCTGCACCAGCGGCCCGGTCAGGCCGGCAGCGAAGCTGCCCGGCAGATCGGCGGCCCAGGCCGGCACGGCGGGCAGGCAGAACAGCAGGGATGGCAGGATCGGGCGGGACAGGATCGGGGGCATGGGCGCGCCGGTCGGGGGGGAATGGTTCCACTAGCCCGCCTCCCCCGCCGCCGGTCAAGTCCCAATCGATCGGGCCGGGCGCGGCGTGCCGGGGACCGGCGATCCGGACGAGTTGGCAGGCGCCGACAGGACCGGCTATGGTCATGGCCGTGCAATCGGCGGCGCCCGGACACAGCCGACGCAGGCCGCCACAAACCAAGACGTGTCGCAAGACCGCAGCTTCCGGAGGAACAGTTCCATGGCCCCCCTGCCCGCCAGCGAGAATCTCTATCACCTGTTCGAAAGCCGGTTTCCCGCCGACCGCAGCCGGCCGTTCCTGGAGACGGATGAGGGGCAGGTCTGGTCCTATACCGATCTGGAGGCCGTCAGCGCCCGCTATGCCCGCGCCCTGGCCGGCCTCGGCGTGCGCAAGGGCGACCGGGTGGCCGTGCAGGTGGAGAAATCGCCGGAGAACCTGTTCCTTTATCTGGCCGTGCTGCGCGCCGGCGCCATCTACCTGCCGCTGAACACCGCCTATCAGCGTGGCGAGATCGGCTATTTCCTGGAGGATGCCGAGCCCACCCTCTTCGTCTGCCGGCCCGAGAACGCGGCGGAGATGCGGGAGCTGGCCACCCGCTGCAGGGTTCCGCATCTGCTGACCCTGGGCATGCGCGGCACCGGCACCCTGCCGGAGCTGGCCGCCGGCCAGCCGGACGGGTTCGAGACGGTGCCCATGCAGCGGGAGGAACTGGCGGCCATCCTCTACACCTCCGGCACCACCGGGCGGTCCAAGGGTGCCATGACCAGCCATGGCAATCTCGCCTCCAATGCCCTGATCCTGCACGATCTCTGGGGTTTCCGGCCCGGCGACGTGCTGCTGCATGCCCTGCCCATCTTCCATGTGCACGGACTGTTCGTGGCCACCAACACCACGCTGCTGAATGGCAGCTCCATGCTGTTCTGCCCGAAATTCGACGTGGACACGGTGATCCGGCTGCTGCCGCGGGCCACGGTGATGATGGGGGTCCCCACCTTCTACACACGGCTGCTGGCCGACCCGCGCTTCACCCGCGACCTTGCCGCCCATATGCGGCTGTTCATCAGCGGCTCCGCCCCGCTGCTGGCCGACACCCACAAGGACTTCGCCGCCCGCACCGGCCACGCCATCCTGGAGCGCTACGGCATGACCGAGGCCGGAATGATCACCAGCAACCCCTATGCCGGCGAACGCATCCCCGGCACCGTGGGCTTCCCGCTGCCGGGCGTCGAGCTGCGCGTGGCCGACGAGCAGGGCCGGATCCTGGGTCCGGAGGAGATCGGCGTCATCGAGTTCCGCGGCCCCAACCTGTTCAAGGGCTATTGGCGGAAGCCGGAGAAGACGGCGGAGGACATGCGGCCCGACGGCTTCTTCATCACCGGCGATGTGGGCAAGGTCGATGCCCGCGGTTATGTGCATATCGTCGGCCGGGCCAAGGATCTGGTGATCTGCGGCGGGTACAATGTCTATCCCAAGGAGATCGAGACGGTGATCGATGCCATCGACGGCGTGGTCGAAAGCGCCGTCATCGGTCTGCCGCACCCGGATTTCGGCGAGGCGGTGGCGGCCGTGGTACAGCGCAAGCCGGGCCGCCCGGACGTGAGCGAGGACGGCATCATCGCCCAGGTCAAGGGGGAACTGGCCAATTTCAAGGTGCCCAAGCGGGTCTGGTTCGTGGATGAGCTGCCGCGCAACCAGATGGGCAAGGTGCAGAAAGCCCTGCTGCGCGAACAGCATCGGGACACGTTCAAGCCGGCGTGATCGCCCCCGGACGCACGTGGCCCTGCTGCACCGCCCCCATGGAAATGCTACCCTACGCCGGTCACAGCAGGTAGAGTGCAGTCGGCCGGCGCAGGGTCGCTCCGGCCATCAAACGCATGCTATACCAAACGCTTAGTGCCTTACTGGCGCTTCATCGCGCGGCCGGATGGCGCTAGGATGGGCTGTTGCACCGCACCCACGGTGGTGCGACCGCCGACCGGAGACGGACCGATGACGCTGTACGGATCGCCTGTTAGCCCCTATGTCGCCCGCGTCCTGCTGGCCATCCGCTACAAGGGCCTGAAGATCCCTCTGGCCGATGCGCCCGGCGGCAGCCTGAAGTCGCCGGCGTATCTGGCCATCAACCCCTATGGCAAAATGCCGGCCCTGGATGCCGATGGCGGCCATGTCATCGAATCCGAGATCATCTGCGAATATCTGGACGAGCGCTTCCCGGAGAAGAGCATCCTCCCCGGCGATGCGCTGGCCCGCGCCCGTGCCCGCACCATCAGCCGCGCCCTCGACCTCTATGTGCTGCCCGGCCTGCTGGGCCTGCTGGGACAGATGAACCCGGTCACCCGCGACCAGCCGCTGGTGGACCGCAATATGGCTGACATCCGCAAGGGGCTGGACGGTCTGGAATTCCTGCTGGTCGGCCCTTGGGCCGCCGGGCCGCAGCTGACGCTGGCGGACTGCACCCTGGTCCCCACCTGCTTCTATCTGGAGCGGTTCCTGCCGGTCTTCGGCAGCATCGACGCCTTCGCCGGCCATCCCCGCATGGCGGCCGTCTGGGCCGTGGCCAAGGCCGATCCGCTGGTTGCCGGGCTGCTGGACGAGATGGGCACCGGCCTGGATGCCTTCATGCGCCGCCGTCCGGCCAACAGCTGACCCGGGCGCCTGCTACCCGGCCTGCCGATCGAGATCCTCCGCGGTCCGCGTCCAGCCCGGCCGGGATGTGTCGGCCGCGGTCCCCACGGGATAGGGCACCGCGTGCGCCGGCAGCCAGCGCGCCACGGCGCCCAGCAACTCGCCGCGGCGGAACGGCTTCGACACCATGTCGTCCATGCCCGCCGCCAGATAGGCCTCGCGGGCGCCGGCCATGGCATCGGCCGACAGGGCCAGGATCGGCGTCCGCGCCCAGCCCGCCGCCGCCTCATGGGCACGCATCAGCCGGGTGGCCTCCAGCCCGTCAATGCCCGGCAGCTGCACATCGCTCAACACCAGATCGACGCCCCCCTGGCGGAACAGATCGAGCGCCACCTCCCCGCAGTCGGCGACCCGGACCCGCAGACCGGCCCGTTCCAGCATGATGCGGGCGATCTCCTGGTTGGCCGGATTGTCCTCGATCAGCAGCACCAGCCCCTGGTGGCCGACGGGAACCTCCGCCTTCGGCGCACCGCCGGCCGCGGTCTCACCCGGCGGCAGCGGGACGGTGAAGTGGAAGCAGGTGCCGGCGCCGACGGCACTGTCCACCGCCAGGGTTCCGCCCATGAGGCCGACCAGCCTGCGACTGATGGCCAGACCCAGGCCGGTCCCGCCGAAGCGGCGGCACACGTCGCGCTCGGCCTGGGCGTAGGGTCTGAACAGACGGGCAAGCCCCTGCGCATCGATGCCGGGGCCGGTGTCCCGCACGGCGAAACACAGTCCGTTCACCATCGTCACCTCCGGTGTGACCGACAGGCCGACCGATCCCCGCTCCGTGAATTTCACGGCGTTGGAGAGCAGGTTCAGCAGGACCTGCCGCAGACGGGTGGGATCGCCGTGACGGATGACGGCCAGGGCCGGATCGATCGTGGCGGCCAGAGCCAGCCCCTTGCACCGGGCGCGGTGATCCAGCATGGCGAGGGCACCCTGGACCAGCCGCTCCAGGTCGAAATCGATGTTCTCCAGCTCGACCCTGCCGGCCTCCAGCTTGGAGATGTCGAGGATGTCATCGACCACGGCCAGCAGCGCCTCGGCGCTCTGCCGGATGGTCTCCACCCGCTGGCGCTGCTCCGCCGGCAATGCACTGTCCAGCAGCAGTTCGGCCATGCCCAGGACACCGTGCATGGGCGTGCGCACCTCGTGGCTCATGCTGGCCAGGAACAGCGATTTCGCCTCGTTGGCCGTCTCGGCGGCGGCCCGCGCCCGGTCACGGTCATCGGCCAGAACCGCCAGATCGGCCGCCTGCCCCTCCAGCCGCTGCTGGCTCTGGCGCAGGGTGGCGTTGGCGGCTTCCAGTGCGGCCGTGCGGTCCGCCACCCGCTGCTCCAGCGCGGCATTGGCCTCCCGCAGGGCATCCGCCGCCGCGCGCTCGGCGGTGAAGGCCTCACCCAGGGCCGTGGCCAGGGTCCGGACCTCGGCATAGCCCCGGACCGGCGGCAACACCCCGCCATGGCGGAGCTGCCCCGCGGCCCGGGCCAGCAGTTCCAGCGGCCGGGCGATGATCCTGGCCGAGGCCAGCCCGGCCACCACGGCCAGCCCGGTGATGACCAGCCCGGCCAGAAGCAGCGACCGGTGGAGGGCGGCCACCGGCGCCAGGGCCAAACTGACCGGCTGACGGCTGACGACCCACCAGCCCAGGCCGGGATAATCCTTGTAGCCGAGGGTGGTGGCACTGGCCGACAGGTGGCTGGCCGTCCAGGGCGCCGCGGCCAGATCCGGCCGGCCGTCGCGCAGGGGGATCTCCAGACCGGGCGTTCCGGCCGGTCCCAGCAGCACCGAGCCTCCGGCGGAGAGGACCAGCAGTTCCACCCCCGCCGCCCGCTGGGTCGGGGCCAGCACCGAGGCCTCCACCTCCCGCGCCCAATCCCAGCTCAGATGTGCCCCCAGCACCCCCTGCAGGCGCCCATCGGGCGCCTGCAGGGGAACCGCCACATCGACGAAGCGCAAGGGGTCCGCCCCCGGCGGCGCCAGCAGCTTCTGCAGCAGCTTGGCATCATGCACATCACCGACGAACGGACCCTGGAGCGCGCCCTTGAACCAGGGGCGGGCCGCCACCGACTGACCTTCCAGCAGGCCGCCGGCAGCGGCGACCACCGTCCCGGCCGCATCGGTGAAGCCGATCCAGGCATAGGCGGGATAGGTGGTCTGCAACCGGTCCAGCAGCGCCCGGCGCCGGCCGGCCAGGGCATCATCGGGCAGCGACAGCATGTCCAGTGCCGCCGCCACCTGGATGTCACGCCAGCGCTCGAACATGCCCTGGTCCAGCCGGTCGCGCATCTGCGCCGCAGCTTCGGACAATCGGGCGGCGGCCTCGGCACCGGCCTGTCGGCGGGCCATCTGCCCCAGCACCAGACTTGTGGCCATGGTCGAGATGGCGATCAGCAGCCCCAGCGCCAGCACCAGCCAAGTGGCCAGCGGGCGGGCGGCCCGGTCGGGAGACCCGGACGGAACGGCGGTGGGGTCGCTCTCGGACGGCATGGGCGATGTCCTGGCTCGGCACGATAGGATGATGCCAAGGTTCAGGGCCGGTTCCAATGCCAATGGTTGGCTTTTCTCATGGTTATTACAACCGGGATTCGGAGGGTTGGGCCCACGGCCCCGGCCGCCCGATGGCACCGGCCCGTGCAGGACCGTTGACCGGAACAACAAGCGGACGCATGGTGCCCCAACTCTTTTGAGCTTGGGGAAACGCCCGACATGTCCGTGCAACGTTTCAAGACCGCCATTCTCGCCGCCAGCGCCGGGCTCGCGCTGATGGCGGCCAGTGCCGCCCATGCCGACGAAGGCATGTGGACGCTCGACAATCTGCCGGTGGACGCCATCCAGAAGACCACCGGCTTCCGTCCCGACTCCGACTGGGTGAAGAAGGTCCAGCTCAGCTCCGTGCGCTTGGCTGGCGGCTGCTCCGGCAGTTTCGTTTCGCCCAATGGCTTGGTGATGACCAATCACCACTGCGCCGCGACCTGCATCGCCGAGCTGAGCACGCCCGAGAACGACATCCAGGCCAACGGCTTCCTGGCCAAGACCACGGGTGAGGAGAAGCGCTGCGCCGGCGTCGAGATCAACCAGCTGGTCTCCATCACCGACGTGACCGATGCCGTGCGCAAGGCCACCGAGGGCAAGACCGGCCAGGCCTTCGCCGATGCCCGCCGTGCCGCGCTGGCCGATGTGGAGAAGCAGTGCTCCGCCGGCGATACCGGCGTGCGTTGCGACGTGGTCACCCTGTACCAGGGCGGCAAGTACCATCTGTACCGGTACAAGCGTTATCAGGATGTCCGTCTGGCCTTCGCGCCGGAGCACAGCCTCGGCGCCTTCGGCGGCGACCCGGACAATTTCAACTTCCCGCGCTACAGCCTGGACATGTCGCTGATGCGCGTGTACGGCGCCGACGGCAAGCCGATCTCCAGCCCCGACTTCTTCAAATGGTCGAAGGATGGCACCAAGGCCGGCGATGCCGTGTTCGTGACCGGCCACCCCGGCTCGACCAGCCGTCTGGCCACCATCGCCCAGCTGAAGACGGTGCGCGACACCGCCCTGCCGTCGACCCTGATCTACCTGTCGGAGCTGCGCGGCCGCCTGATCGAGTTCGGGCGTGAGAATCCCGAGCGCGCCAGCATGGCCCTGGAGAGCCTTCAGGGCGTGGAGAACAGCTTCAAGGTCTTCAAGGGCCGCCACCAGGCCCTGACCGACGCCGAATTCTTCGGCAAGAAGCAGGCCCAGGAAGATGAGCTGCGCCAGCGCATCAACCAGGACCAGAAGCTGCGTGTCCTGGTCGGCGACGCCTATGACCAGATCGAGGCGGCGCAGAAGCGGTCGGTGCAGCTGTATCCGCGCTATCTGATGCTGGAGCGCATGCGCGGCTTCAACAGCGAGCTGGCCAGCTTCGCCCGCCAGCTGGTGCGCGCCACCGCCGAGCAGTCCAAGCCCAACGCCGAGCGTCTGCGCGAATATGGCGAGGCCCGCCTGCCGGCGCTGAAGCAGGCGCTGGCCAACCCGGCCCCGGTCCATACCGAGCTGGACATCGCCACCCTGGCCTTCTCGCTCAGCAAGCTGCGCGAGCAGTTCGGCCCGGACGACGCCCTGGTCAAGACCGTGCTGGGCAAGAAGTCGCCGGAAGAGCTGGCGGTCGAGCTGGTCAAGGGCAGCAAGCTGGGTGATCCGGCCGTGCGTCTGGCCCTGTTCGAGGGCGGCGCCACGGCGGTGCAGGCCAGCACCGATCCCATGATCAAGCTGATGGCTGCCATCGACACCGAGGCCCGCGCCACGCGCAAGGCCATGGAGGAAGAGGTCGAGGCCGTGGTCGAGAAGGCCCAGGCCCGCATCGCCCAGGCCCGCTTCGCCATCTATGGCGACAGCATCTATCCCGACGCCACCTTCTCGCTGCGCCTGTCCTATGGCGTGGTGAAGGGCTGGGAGGAGATCGACGGCCACCAGGTGCAGCCCTTCACCACCTATGCCGGCCTGTTCGAGCGGGAGACTGGTTCCGACCCGTTCGCCCTGCCCAAGCGCTGGATGGACGCCAAGTCGAAGATCGACCTGAAGACCCCGTACAACACCTCCACCACCAATGACATCATCGGCGGCAACTCCGGTTCGCCGGGGATCAACGCCAAGGCCGAGGTGGTGGGCCTGCTGTTCGACGGCAACATCCACAGCCTGTCCGGCGACTACGGCTACGAGCCCAAGCGCAACCGGGCCGTGATGGTCGATGTCCGCGGCATGCGCGAAGCGCTGGACAAGGTCTATGGCGCCGACAACCTGCTGAAGGAACTGGGCTTCTGATCGGCCCGGCAACCGGACCGATAGACGTCTGACGGGAACGGGTCCGCCTTTCGGGGTGGGCCCGTTTCTTTTTGACCGTCGGCGAAGCGCAAGGCTGCGTCCCGCCGCCGCTTCCGATCTTCCCTTGCAGGTCCGCACCGCCCGCTTATGGTGGTGCCACTCTGGAGACCGGATTGCCCGGCCCCGCCCCCTTTGGCAGGGTCGGGGATCGGGACGTGGGGAGAAACCGTGCTGAAGCTTGGCCGTCACCTGTTGCTGCTGGGGCTGTTGGGGCTTGCCGCCTGCACCGCGACCCCGCCGCCGGCGGCACCCGACCCGGAACTGCTGTTCTGGGACAGCATCAAGGAAAGCCGCAACCCCGCGGAATACCAGGCCTATCTCGACGCCTACCCCCACGGCCGCTTCGCCGGCCTGGCCCGGCTGCGTGTGGATGTGCTGACGCCCAAGGTGGTGATGTCGCCGCCGCGCAAGCCGGTGCAGAAACCCGCGCCCAAGCCGCCTGCGGAACAGCAGCAGCCGGTGCCGCCCAGCGAGCAGCAGGGTGAGCCGTCCATCACCGACGCGCCGGCTCCGCCGGTGGCCTGGGCCAAGGTGGAGGGTCTGTCCGGCGCCGCCGACCCGCGCGTGCGCAGCCGCATCATGGAATGCTGGGTGCCGCCGCCGCTGCCCCGTGGCGGCCCGTCGCTGCGGGCGGAGATCGCCGTCTATTTCGATGATGCCGGCAAGGTCATCGGCACCGCCTTTTCCGATGGCAATGGCGACATGGCCGACGCCACCTATCGCGGCTTCGTGGAAAGCGCCCTGGCCGCACCGATGAAGCCGGACTGCCGCACCCTGGACCTGCCGGCCGGAACCCCGGCCGGCAGCCTCAGCCTGCTGTTCGGGCTCGACAGCCCGCCCTGAGGCGGGCCGTCCTGGTGTCAGACCGCGGCCAGGCTCATTTCGGGGCCATGCGGATGGCGCCGTCCAGCCGGATGGTCTCGCCGTTCAGCATGCTGTTGGCGATGATGTGCAGGGCCAGGGCCGCATATTCCTGCGGCCGGCCCAGGCGGGAGGGGAACGGCACCTGTTTGCCCAGGCTGTCCTGCGCCTCCTGCGGCAGGCCCAGCATCATCGGCGTCAGGAACAGACCCGGCGCGATGGTGCAGACCCGGATGCCGGAGCGGGCCAGTTCCCGCGCCACCGGCAGGGTCATGGCATGGACCGCCCCCTTGGAGGCGGCATAGGCCGCCTGGCCGATCTGCCCGTCGAAGGCGGCGACGGACGCGGTGTTGATGATGACGCCCCGCTCCCCATCGGCGGTCACCGGGTCCAGCGTGGCCATGGCGTCGGCGGCCAGCCGCAGCAGGTTGAAGCTGCCGACCAGATTGACGTCGATGACCGTGCGGAACAGGTCCAGGCTGTGCGGGCCGTCGCGCCCCAGCACCTTGGCCGGCGGCGCGATGCCGGCGCAGTTCACCACGATGCGCGCGGCCCCATGGGCGCTGCGTGCCGCCGCGATGGCCTGTTGCACGCTGTCGGCCGCGGTGACATCGCAGGCCAGGGCCAGACCGCCGATCTCCGCCGCCACGCGCTGCGCCGCCTCGTGATTGACATCCAGAAGCGCCACCCTGGCGCCGGCCGCCGCCAGCGCCCGTGCCGTCGCCTCACCCAGGCCGGAGCCGCCGCCGCTGACCAGAGCGGCCGATCCCGTCACATCCATGGTCGTTTCTTCCCGTATCGTTGCGCCGGACCCCGGCTTTTCTGCCCGCCGTCCGCCCGTTCCGGCGGTTGATAGCAGAGACGGCGGCTGTGCGCATCACCGCCCTGGCGCCCCGGTTTCACCCGGGATCTGTCCCGCCGGGCATGGTCTTGCCAGTCCGGCCCGCAATCCCATATCGAAGGTCATGACGCGCATGGACAGCAGCCCCGGACAGCAGAGCAAGCGGACAGCCGGATCGGACGGACCATCCGACGCAGCGGCCGAGGCCGCGGGCGCCGCCGGCACCGCGGCGGCGGCGGCGGCGCTGCGCGTCGATCCGCTGAAGGCGGAGCGCGACCGGCGGCTGGTGCTGTCCCGGTTCTGGACCAAGCTGCGCGACACTCTGGCCCGGGTGCCCTTCGTCGAACCGGCCCTGGCCGCCTTCTATGCCGCCACCGATCCGGCCACCCCGATGAAGTCCAAGGCCGTGCTGCTGGGGGCCCTGGCCTATTTCATCACGCCGGTCGATGCCGTGCCCGATTTCGTCGCCCTGCTGGGCTATACTGACGACGCCGCCGTGCTGATGCTGGCCCTGCGCACGGTGCGCGGCGCGCTGACGCCGGATCATCATGCCCGGGCCCGCGCCTGGCTTTCCGCCCATCGCAGCGGGCCGACCAGCGCCGACGAGGTGGCGGCCGGTCCCGTCATCGACCATGACCCGGCGCAGCCGGCGCGCTGACGCTCTCCCGCCTGCGAGGTTCCCATGCCGGTCCGCCCCGCTCCTGGTGTTCCCGCTCCCGCCCTGTGGCTGGGTCTGGCCGGGCTGATCCCCTTCTATGGCTGCCTCGCCGCCGCCGTGCTGGTGCCCGGCGGGCTGGCCCCCATCGCCGTGCAGGCGCAGATGGGCTATGGCGCCGTCATCCTCAGTTTCCTCGGCGGTGTGCATTGGGGGCTGGCCATGACCGGCGCCGGTGTCGCCGCCGTCCCTGCCACCGATGCGGCGCCGGCCAGCATGAGCTGGACGCGGCTGGGCTGGAGCGTGCTGCCCAGCCTGATCGGCTGGGCCGCCCTTCTGCTGCCGCGCCCTGGCGCCGGCCTGGGTCTGCTGACCATCGGCTTCATCCTGATGCTGGCCGGCGACATGCGGGCCGCGGCCGCCGGAACGGCCCCCCGCTGGTATCTGCCGCTGCGCCGTCTGCTGACGGCCCTGGTGCTGGTGGCGCTGACCCTGATGCTGCTGCTGATGCCGCCGGCCTGACCCAGGACTTCTGTTTCTGCGGGTCAATACGGCAAAAATCGGAATTTCCGTTCCATGTCTGCCCGATTTTCCGCATGGAACCGTCTCGTTTTTGGCGATGGCGCCCCTGGAACGCCTCGGCCATGGTGGGCACCTCGAACGATCCGGCTGTTCAGGAGTCCGTGCCGATGTCCCTTCCCGTCGTTGCCATCGTCGGCGCCACCGGCGCCGTGGGTGTGGAGCTGATCCGCTGCCTGGAGGAGCGCAATTTCCCCCTGAAACAGCTGCGTCTGCTGGCCTCCGCCCGCTCGAAAGGCAAGACCATGCGCTTCCGCGGCCAGGAGATCGCGGTGGAGGAGCTGACCGAGGAGAGCTTCCGCGGCGTCGACATCGCCCTGTTCAGCGCCGGCGGCAGCATTTCCAAGGCCTATGCCGATGCCTGCGTCGCGGCCGGCGCCGTCATGATCGACAATTCCAGCGCCTTCCGCATGGACCCGGACACGCCGCTGGTGATCCCCGAGATCAATCCCGACGCGGTGAAGCAGCATAAGGGCATCATCGCCAACCCCAACTGCTCCACCATCATCGCCATCACGCCGCTGTGGCCGATCCACCGGCAGAACCGCATCACCCGGCTGATCGTCTCCACCTATCAGGCCGCTTCCGGTGCCGGCGCCGCCGCCATGGAGGAACTGGAGGAAGGCACGCGCGCCTATCTGGACAGGCGGCCCTTCACGCCGTCGGTGCTGCCGCACCCCTACGCCTTCAACCTGTTCAGCCACAATGCCAGGATCGACCCGGAAACCGGCTACAACGAGGAAGAGCTGAAGCTGGTGAAGGAGACGCGGAAGATCTTCGCCGATCCCGCCATCCGTGTGGCCGCCACCTGCGTGCGCGTGCCGGTGCTGCGCGCCCATTCCGAAGCCCTGACGGTGGAATGCGAGCGCCCCATCACCCCGGCCGAGGTGCGGGCCATCCTGGAGACGGCGCCGGGGGTGCGGGTGGTGGACGATCCCGTCCGCAACTACTTCCCCATGCCCATCGACGCCAGCGGCCAGGGCGACATCCTGGCCGGGCGCATCCGCGCCGATCTGTCGGACCCGTCGGGACGCAGTGTCTGCCTGTTCGTGGCCGGCGACCAGCTGCTGAAGGGCGCGGCGCTGAACGCGGTGCAGATCGCCGAACTGCTGTAGGAACCGGGCGCCACAGGGTCCGGGGGCTGCCCGCCCCCGCAGCCCGGGCGTGTATCCACAAGGTTATCTTCCCTCATCTGGACGAAGACTCTGCCACCGGTATCATCATGACCGGGCAGAAGGTCCGGGATTGTGCAACCCGCAGTCCCGGCCGTCTGTTCTTCTCGGTGGTGCCGTATCGCGGAGTGTCCGATGTCGCTGGCCGGCCTGTCCGGGCTGATCCGTTCGCTGCTGATCTATCGCGGCCACCCGCTGCGGGCGGCGCGGATGCGGCGCTTCTATGCCGGGCTGGTCCAGCCGGGCAGCCTGTGTTTCGACATCGGCGCCCATGTGGGCGACCGCATCGCCTGTTTCCGCGCCCTGGGGGCGCAGGTGGTGGCGCTGGAGCCGCAACCGCTGCTGTACCGCACGCTGCGCCTGCTGCACGGGCTGGACCGGCAGGTCACCCTGCATCAGGCGGCGGTCGGCCGTGTCGCCGGCCGGGCGCAGCTGCACCTCAACCGGCGCAATCCCACCCTGTCCACCCTGTCGCCGGTGTGGAAGAGCCGGGTCGCGGCCTCGCCCCGGTTCCCCGGCGAGCACTGGGAGACGGAGATCCAGGTCGCCGTCACCACCATCGACCTGCTGATCGACAGCCACGGTATGCCGGATTTCGTGAAGATCGATGCCGAGGGCTTCGAGAGCGAAATCCTCGACGGGATGACACGGCCTGTACCGGCCCTCTCCCTGGAATATCTGCCGGAAACGCTGGGGCAGGCCCGCGACTGCCTGTGGAAGCTGGCGGCCCTCGGCCCCTACCGCTTCAACGCCAGCCGGGGCGAAAATTTCCGCTGGATGCACGGGGTCTGGCTATCGCCGGCGGAAATGGCGGAATGGCTGCGCCGCCGCCCCGAGGATGACCCGGGCGGCGACCTCTACGCCGCGCTGGACCCGCCCGGCCTGGGGTGAAACCGGCGGCGCGCCCCCGCTCAACCCGCCGGCGCCGCCATGAAGGCCAGCAGCGGCTCCCAGTCAGCCCGGACATCGGCCGCGCGCTTGGTGGTCAGGTCGAACAGCGTCAGGCCCTGGGCGGCCAGATCGGGATAGAGCTGGCTGTCGCGCAGGCGCGTCACCACCCGGTGCCCGACACCGGACAGGAAATCGTCCAGCCGGTCCGCCGCCTTGGTGCGCGGGCGCAGCCGGTTGCCGACCACGGCCACGGGGATGCGGTTCTTGCGGATGGCCTTCAGCTCGTCCAGCTTCTTCAGGAAACGTTCGGTCGCCGCCTCGTCGAAGGCGCCGGGCAGCACGGGCAGCACCACCATGTCCGCCTCGCGCAGCAGCGTCTCCACATCCTTCTGGCGCATGGCGGCGGGCGCGTCGATGACCAGCCGCTCCACGCCCTTGGGGATGTCCCCGATCTCCTTGCTCCAGTCCAGCCCCTGGATGCCGGCGGCGGCGGGCGGCCGCCGGGCCAGCCAGCCCAGCGAGGATTTCTGCCGGTCGACCTCGGCCAGCACCGTGCGCTGACCGGCGGTGGCGAAGGCGGCGGCCAGATGGGTGGCGATGGTCGTCTTGCCGACGCCGCCTTTGATGTTGGAGACCAGAACCGAGAACATGGGGCAACTCACTGCGATGGCGGACGCGTCAGGCGGGGTGGGAAACAGCGGGGCGGGAAACAGCGGGGTCAGGGCGCCACCGTGTCCGGGTCGGGCTTGCCGGACGTCCAGAAGGGCTTGGTATCGGCGAAGGCTTCCCAGTCGCGCACGATCTGTGGCTCGCGCGCCTGCAACCCATGCCCGTGCCAGCCGATGACCATGCCGGCGCCGCGCTGCCAGCCCGCGGGCGCGGCATCGCCCAGCTCCGCCTCCACCTGCCCCACCAGCTTGGTCACGGTGGCCACATCCTGGAGATGGCCCAGCGTATCCTGCAGGGCGGCCAGATCATCGAGATAGCGGCGCACCGGCTTGGGGTCATAGAGGCTGCGGAAGAACTCGGCGGCGTAGCGCAGCTTCTTCAGCGCGATGCGCAGCTGGTGCCGCTCGGCGGCGGCCAGCCGGGCGAAACCGCGGCCGCGCCGGCGGGCCTGGCGATGCCGCTTGGCCAGCATGCGGTCGGCCATGTCCAGGACCGGCTGCAGCAGCATGGCGGAGCGTTCGCTGACCGGCTGGTCGCGCCAGCCGCGCCCGTCGACCCAGGCGCCCAGCGTCAGCAGCAGCGCCGTGTAGCGCGGCGAATCCACGGCGGCCCGGACACCGGCATAGCCGCGGCGGCGGCACTCCCCGGCCGCCTCCTCCAGCGCCGCCAGACCGGCATCGCCCGGAAAGGCCTGCAGCACCGGCACCAGCAGTTCCTCAAGGAACACGTCCCAGTCGCGGGCGGCCCCCAGGCTGCCGGCCAGCCATTTCACCTCCGTCACCAGCCGCTCCAGCTGCTCCGCCGGCAGGAACGGCTTGAACAGCGACAGGGCCGAGCGCAGGCGGCGCAGCGCCACCCGCATCTGGTGGACCCCTTCGGAGTCCACCCCCTCAAGCGCCACCGCCTCGTTGGCCACCATATGGCCGATGCAGTGGCGCACGATCCCGGCCAGGGCCTGCTCCACCGTGATCTCGGGCGACAGCTCCAGGCGCGACGCCTTTGACCAGCGCGCGCCCAGCCCGGCAGCCAGATCATAGCCGCGCTCGGATTTCGTCCGCGTCTCCACCCGCAGCGGCACCGTCTCGTTCAGGGCCAGGGCCAGGGCATAGAGCGGCGCGGTATCGGTCCCCGCCTTCAGCTCCAGTTCCAGTTCACTGAGCGGCAGGGTCCGGCCCGACGGTGTGCGGATTTCGCCCTCGTCGATGGCGACCTCCACCTCCACCCCGTCGGCCGGGGTCAGCAGCCGCACGCTGCGGCGCACATGGGTGGAGAAGACCGGGCGCAGCTCCGCGGCCTCCAGCGGCCCCACCGCATCCAGCAGCACCGACGGGTCCGGCAGCGCCGACAGGTCGGGCTGGTCGCCGGAAACCGCCGTTTCCCATTCGCCCCGCCGCAGGGCACCGCCCTGGCCGGTGGGGGCCGATTTCAGGGTCTGGACGAAGCTGCGGCCCTGCTTGCGCACGCGCAGGGACAGGCCCTGGCCCTGCAACCGCAGATCATCGGTGTCGAAATAGGTGCTGTCCAGCGTCTTGCTGCCGGCCTTGCCGGCGGAATCGGCCAGCCGCTTGGCCGCGCGCAGGCGGGGCATGTCGTCCGGGGCGACCCGGAGCTTCAGTTCGATTTCCTGTGCGGACATGGAGCCTGTGTCGTCCCGTAGCGGAGGCCGGACGCGGCGATGATCGGCCGGTCCGACAAGTGTCTGCAAGATGGAACACGCGGTTCGCGACTGTCTATCGCAGCGTACCGCCTTTTTCGGGCGGGGTCATGCCCCATCCGTCCCGACGGCCGGCCTGTCGAAGGCCATGACCTTGGCCAGGAAGGCCCGCTCCGGTGCCTGCGGCCGCAACCCGTGGCCGCTGAACAGGGCGGCGATGTCGGCCTGCACATAGTCGGCATAATAGGGCTCGTGGAAGGCCACCGGGAACAGGTGCAGCAACGGATCGAAATCCGGCCGGTCGCCCAGTTGCAGGCTGTCCAGCAGCACCAGCAGCCCGCCGGGCTTCAGCACCCGCGCCATCTCGGCCGCCGCCCGGGCGCGCACCGCCGCCGGCAGTTCATGGAACAGGAAGACCGAGGTGACGATGTCCTGGCTGGCATCGGCGAAGGGCAGCCGCTCCGCCGGGGCCAGGACCGCCGCGGCGCGGGACCAGGGGGCCAGAGCCGCCCGCGCCCGGGCCAGATAAGGGATGCTGAGGTCCAGCGCGGTACAGTGCATGCGTGGCCAGTTGTCCAGCACGAAGGTCAGGAACCGGCCGGTGCCGCTGCCCACATCGAGAAGCCGCAAGCCCTGTCCCGAGCGGCCGGCCAGATGGCGGGCGATGGGCACCAGCGCCTGCCGGCGCATGGCGTCGGCGCCACCGGCGAACAGCACCTCCACCTGATGATCGTAGAGCCGGGCCGACTCCGCCGAGAGATAGCCCCCGGTCTGGTAGTGGAAGTTCTGCCGGTAATAGCGTGGCAAGGCCCGGCTGCCGGGATCGCCGGACATTTCCTGCCCGCCGCCCTGCCGGCGCCGGCGGGCGACTGCCGGCACATCACGGAAAAACCGTGCGGCATCGTGCAGCAGCCGGCGTGGATCACGCACCAGATCCGGGGGCAGGCGGTAGAGGCCGGCGGCGATGTTGGACCAGTCGCGGCGCAGCAGCGTCCGCAGATCGGCCAGGATGGCGCCACGGTCGGGCGGCGGGGCGGACCCGGCGGGCAGCGGCAGCGGTTCTGGCCCTGAAAGCCGCCCGGCGACTAGGTATTGGCCGAGATACCAGCCCACCCGTGCGGCCTGTGTCACGCTGTAGAACACCTGCTGCACGCCCATAGTTCCGCCTCTCCGCCCCACGGTTTCTCTCTCCTATCAGGGTGGGTTGGGAGGGGCTGCGGTCAAGGCCGCCCCGTCCGCCTACCCCCGAAGCGGGGTATCAAACAGGGATGAACCGGCAGGGGCGCGACGGGCTGGCGGTTGAAACGGAACACGGCCTATGCTTCCCTCCGCAACCGACCGGCGGTGCGGCCGCCGGGCCTGAGCCCAATCGCGGGGGAAACCACCATGCGCTTCAAGACGCTTGATACCCTGGACGTCACCGGCAAGACCGTGCTGGTGCGCGCTGACCTCAATGTGCCGGTCCAGGATGGACAGGTTACGGACACCACCCGCATCGACCGCCTGGTTCCGACCCTGAAGGAGATCGCGGCCAAGGGTGCCAAGGTCGTGGTCATGTCCCATTTCGGCCGTCCCAAGAACGGCCCGGACACCAAGAACAGCCTGCGCCAGGTGGTGCCGGCGCTGGAGAAGTCCCTGGGCGCGCCCGTGGCCTTCGCCGAGGATTGCGTGGGCGAGAAAGCCCAGGCCGCCGTCGCCGCCCTGAAGGCCGGCGGCGTGCTGCTGCTGGAAAACACCCGCTTCCATGCGGGCGAGGAGAAGAACGACGCCGAGCTGGCCCGGCAGATGGCGGCCCTGGCCGACGTCTATGTCAATGACGCCTTCTCCAGCGCCCACCGCGCCCATTCCAGCACCGAGGGCGTGGCCCATCTGCTGCCCAGCGCCGCTGGCCGGCTGATGCAGGCGGAGCTGGAGGCCCTGGGCAAGGCCCTGGCCCAACCGGAGCGTCCGGTGGCCGCCGTGGTCGGCGGCGCCAAGATCTCCACCAAGCTCGACCTGCTGCTGAACATGGTGACCAAGGTCGACATGCTGGTGCTGGGCGGCGGCATGGCCAACACCTTCCTGTTCGCCCTGGGCCAGCCGATCGGCAAGTCCCTGGCCGAGAAGGACATGGCCGAGCAGGCCCGCGCCATCATGGAGAAGGCCAAGGCCTCGGGCTGCGAGATCCTGCTGCCCAAGGACGGCGCCATGGCCAAGGAGTTCAAGGCCGAGGCCCCGCACCGCGTGGTGCCGGTGGCCGAGATCGCCGAGGACGAGATGATGCTGGATGTGGGCCCGGCCACGGTCGAGTTCGTCTCGATGAAGCTCCAGGGTGCCAAGACCGTGGTCTGGAACGGCCCCATGGGCGCGTTCGAGATCAAGCCGTTCGACAGCGGCACCAATGCCGTGGCCGGGCTGGTGGCGGCGCTGACCAAGCAGGGCCGCGTCCTGTCGGTGGCCGGCGGCGGCGACACCGTGGCGGCGCTGGAACAGGCCGGCGTGGCCGCGTCCTTCTCCTATGTCTCCACCGCCGGCGGCGCCTTCCTGGAATGGCTGGAAGGCAAGGAACTGCCCGGCGTCAAGGCGCTGGAAAAGTCCGCCTGATCGCGGCGGCCTCCGGTGGCCGAGAGGCGGGTGCCTCCGGCCACCGGCCTGACCGGATACGGGGAAAGCGGCGCGGATCATCGGTCCGCGCCGCTTTCATTTTGCCGACCGGCCGCGCAGGACCGCAGTGCCACCGGCCCGACCGGAGATGTGAGGTCCGGGCGCGGGAGGAGGCTTGCGGCAGTCGGACACGGCGATTACAGTGCCGGCGTCGCGAAAAGCGACCGCCCTCATCGGCCCGCCGCGCGGCGGTGCCAAGCGGCGGTCAAGCACATCCGCCCCTGCGCTGCAAAGCCCGGGCTGGCCAGCGGCTCCCCTGAACCCGCCTGACCCTGGTCAGGCCCACCACATGCCGACCGTCGCGTAGCGGCACGGCCTGCCCGTGGTGATCGGAGCGCGCCATCATGAACAGGCCCCTCGCCGTCATCTTTACAACCATCATGCTCGATGCCATGGGCATCGGCCTCATCTTCCCGATCCTGCCCGCCCTGCTTCAGGACGTCGCCCGGGCGCCGGACATCGCCCCCCTGATCGGCATGATGGGGGCTCTCTACGCGGTGATGCAGTTCACCTTCGCCCCCGTGCTTGGCGCCGCGAGTGACAGGTTCGGCCGCCGGCCGGTCCTGCTGCTGTCACTGGCGGGCGCCGTTGCCGGCTATCTGCTGCTGGCCTCTGCCTCCAGCCTGTGGATGCTGGTGCTCGGCCGCGCCGTCGCCGGCCTGACCGGCGCCAATGGCCCGGTGGCCGCCGCCTATATCACCGATCTGACGCCGCCCGGTCAGCGCGCCCGCCGCTTCGGCCTGCTCAATGCCATGTTCGGGACCGGCTTCATCGTCGGCCCGGTTCTCGGTGGCCTGCTCGGCGACCAGTGGCTGCGGCTTCCCTTTCTGATGGCGGCCCTGCTGAATGGCGGCACCCTGCTGCTGGCCCTGCTCGCCCTGCCGGAGACCCACCGTTCTCGGACCCGGCGGACGCTCGCCCCCGCCGACCTGAACCCGCTGCGGCCCCTGCGCTGGGCCATGTCGGTCAGAACCCTGTCACCGCTCATCGCCGTCTTCTTCCTGTTCAGCGCCGGCGGCGAGGCCTACGGCATCTGCTGGGCCTTGTGGGGTGGCGACACGTTCCACTGGACCGGGCTGTGGATCGGCCTTTCCCTTGGGACCTTCGGCCTTTGCCAGACGCTGGCCCAGACGTTCCTGCCCGGTCCCGCCGTCAGGATCCTGGGTGAGCGCGGGGCCGTCCTGACCGGCATGGCCTGCCAATGCGCCGCGCTGATGGTCATGGCCGTCGCCCGGCAGGGCTGGCTGGTCTTCGCCATCATGCCCCTGTTCTCGCTGGGCGGTATCGGGACACCGGCCCTGCTGGCGCTGGCGACCCGCCAGGTGGACGCTGCGCGGCAGGGGCAGGTCCAGGGCGTGCTGGCCTCCGCGGTCAGCCTGGCCTCGATCCTGGCGCCGCCGGGGTTCTCGGGGGCCTATGTCCTGGCGCGGCCGCACTGGCCGGGTGCCGTCTGGTTGGCCGTCATCCTGCTGAATGCCATCGGCGCCCTGCTGGTCCTTGGCCTGCGCTTCGACCAGCCGTCTCCACCGCAGAGCCTTTCCGCCTGTGGCCGTGGCCCCGCGGCGCCCTCACCCGACCGGGACTGGAGCGGACGCCCATCGGCAAAAGGGGATCAGCCGTAGCGGTGCAGGCGGGCGCCGTTGGCCTTCAGCCACAGGCGCGGCCCGTCGATATCGGCGGTCAGGCTGGCGCACACGGCCCAGAAGCGGGGCGAGTGGTTCATCTCCCTGAGATGGGCCACCTCGTGCGCCACGACATAATCGAAGACGGGCTCCGGGGCCAGCAGCAGCCGCCAGCAGAAGGACAGCCGTCCGGACGCGGTGCAGCTGCCCCAGCGCGAGCGCGTGTCGCGCACGGTCACGGCCGCCACCCGCAGGCCCAGACGCGCCGCCTTGTCCCGGGCCGCTGCGGCCAGACGCCGCTTGGCCTCGGCCTTCAGGAAGGTGCCGACACGCCCCGCGACAAAGGCCGCCTCGCCCCCGACCTGGATTTCCGGCCCCGCCGGTCCCGCGGCCAGCCGGACCGAGCGGCTGCCGGGGCTGTGCCGGATGACATGCTCCACCCCCAGGATCGGCAGCCGCGCCCCGTCGGCGAAGGCCAGGCGCGGCGGGATCGCGGCCAGACGCCGGTGGACCCAGTCCAGATGCCGGCCGACGAAGCGGGCGACCTCGGCATCGCCGACACCCGCGGGCACCACCACCTGCACCAGATCCCGCACCGCATCCACGCGCAGGCTCAGGCGGCGGGCACGCGGGGAGGAGCGGACCTCCAGCGGGACCGGCACCTCGGCCAGGGCAAGGGCCCGGACACCGGCCACGGGCTTCTGGCGGGCAGGTCGGATGCGGGCTTTGAGAAAGGCAGGCAGCATGGGCGGAGCCTACCCGAGGCGGCGGCCCGGTGCAAAGGACAGTGCCCGATCGGGGCCAGCAGCGGGAGGATCGCGGCGGCGCGGCCCATACTGGCGGCGACCGATGACGGTCGCCGCCGTTGCCATGGACAAATATCCTATTTCATGCTCCTCTGATGCCAGCCCCGGACGGGGGAATGGCTCTTGAACATCATGAATATACGGGCATTAACGCGACAGATCGGCCAGACCGCCGCTGCCGTCACCTTTGTCACTTTAAGGACAAAAATCCTTTGAATCTCAAGGCACTGACAGGTAACATCGATGGTCGCCGACGTCACCTTAAGGTCGCGTTTGTCGCCTTTGCGTCGGCTTGGACTGCCCCCCTAAACTGGGACATCTGGAAAAGCTACAGTTCTCTTGAGAGGAGAGGGCTGATGGGCAAGCGACGTAGTTTAGAGGAGAAGTTGGCTGCGTTGGCGCGGGTTGAGGCCGGAGA
>NZ_QGNJ01000021.1 GCF_003336875.1 Oleisolibacter albus
GTCTTCCGGCTTCTCGTAGCCAGCCAGCAGCTTTTCTATGATCTCGTCGTCAATTGGCATTCCGTGGTCTCCTTGTGAAACAGGATCCCACGGGGCCGCTCATTTACACAAAAGATCTGACACCCTCGCGAGGGCCGCGGCGGCCCCGTTCACTGTTCCTTGAATGAGCGGTCGATGACCTGGGTCAGCGGCTGGACCAGATAGTGCAAGGCGGTGCGTTCGCCGGTCTTGATGTAGGCCTCCGCCGGCATGCCGGGCATCAGGGTCAGCGTGCCCAGCCGACTGCGCTCCACATCGCTGACGGTGATGCGGACACTGTAATAGGGGGCGCCGGTCCGCGGATCGACGATCCGGTCCGGTGAGATGTAGCTGACCGTGCCCTCAAGGACCGGTGTCACCGCCTGTTTGAAGGCGCTGAAATGCACGTCGGCTGGCATGCCGATGCGGACATTGTCCACGTCCGTCACCTGCATCTGAGCCTCCACCACCAGTTCATCCTGGTCCGGCACGACCTGAAGCATGGTCTGTCCCGGCGGGACCACGCCGCCGACCGTGTGAACCTGCAACTGCGCCACGGTCCCGGCAGTGGGCGCCCGCACCGTGGTCCGCTCCAGCACATCCCCCGCCGCCCGCAGCCGTTCGCGCAGATCATAGACCTGGGTCTGAACGTCGCGCAGCTGGTTGGCCACGTCCTCCTGGAAGGTCTTGCGGACCTGGACCACCTGCAACTCTGTCTCGGCGATCAGCTGCCGGGTCTTGGCGATCTCTCCCACCAGCTGCCCCCGTTCACCCAGAAGGCGGGACGCTTCCCGTTCCAGGGCCAGGATGCGGGTCCGGGGCGCATAGCCCTTGCTGTTCAGCTCGCGCAGCCCCTTCAGCTCGTCCTCGATCAGGGCGATCTGCCGTTCCTGGGATTTCTGCTGCGCCTCCAGCCCGCGGATCTGTTCCTCCGCCTGGGCCTTGCGCTGGCCCAGGATGGTCACCTGGCCCTCCCGGCTCAGCCGCCGTGCCTCGAACTGGGCGTTCTGGCCGTTGATCAGAGCGGCGATGTCCGGTGTCTGCTGCCGGGCCAGCAGGTCGGGCGGGAAGCCGATCTCGGTGCCGCCATCGCGCTCGGTCTGCAGCCGGGCCTGCTGGGCCAGCGCCGCATCCAACTGTCCGCGCACGATCTCCACCTGGCTGCGGGCGCGGGTGGGATCCAGGTCGATCAGCACATCGCCGGCCGCCACACGCTCGCCGTCCCGCACACGGATAGCGGCGATGATGCCGCCTTCCAGATGCTGGATCTGCTTGTTGCTGGAACTGACGGCGACGACGCCGGGGGCGATGGCGGCGCTGGACAGGGGGGCCAGCGCCGCCCAGAGACCGAAGCCGCCAAAGGCGACGCCCAGCACCGCCGCGCCGGCCAGGATGCTGCTGCGGAAGGAAGTATCGATGCCCGGCCCCTTCGTGGCCGGATGCTCCATGGTCGT
Organism: Oleisolibacter albus; assembly: GCF_003336875.1. Classification (GTDB taxonomy): domain Bacteria; phylum Pseudomonadota; class Alphaproteobacteria; order Azospirillales; family Azospirillaceae; genus Niveispirillum; species Niveispirillum album. The sequence goes on from NZ_QGNJ01000021.1 coordinate 1,473, forward strand.
CGTCATCAGGAAGCCGCTCCCGGCTGCAGTTGCGGGCGGGCACCGGCGGCGACCGCCGCGGCCCCCTGGTGGGGATTGGAGACGGCCTGAGCCGGACGGGTGTAGCGGGCGAAGATCTCCTGCCGCGGCCCGAAGGCCTGCACCTGGCCGTCGCGCAGCACCAGGATATGATCGACCCCGACCAGCACGCTGGGCCGGTGTGCCACGATCAGCACCGTGGCCCCCCGCTGGCGCAGATGGGCCATGGCCCGGACCAGGGCCGTCTCGCCCTCGTCGTCCAGGTTGGAGTTGGGTTCGTCCAGCACCACCAGCACAGGCTTGCCGTACAGGGCGCGGGCCAGGGCGACCCGTTGACGTTGGCCGGCCGACAGCACGCAGCCGCCCTCGCCGATCTGGGTGTCATAGCCGGCGGGAAGGTGCAGGATCATCTCATGCACGCCGGCCTGCCGCGCCGCCTCGACCACGGCGTCGGCATCCACGGCGCCGAAACGGGCGATGTTCTCCGCCACGCTGCCGGCGAACAGCTCCACATCCTGGGGCAGATAGCCGATATGGGGACCCAGGCGGGTCCGGTCCCACCGGTTGATATCGGCGCCGTCCAGCCGGACCTTGCCGGCATAGGCGGGCCAGATGCCGACGATGGCGCGGACCAGCGTGGACTTGCCGGCGGCGCTGGGACCGATGATGCCCACGGACTCTCCGGCACGCACGGTGAAGCTGACCCCGCGCAGGGTCGGGACTTCGGCGCCCGGCGGCACCGCCACCAGACTTTCCACCCCCAGATCGCCCGTCGGGGCCGGCAGCGGCATGGGCGGCAGCTGCGGCGGCACCTTGGCGAACAGGTCCTCCAGCCGGCGATGGGCCTGGCGCGCCCCCAGCAGCAGCTTCCAGCTGCCGATGGCCATCTCCACCGGGGCCAGGGCCCGGCCCAGCACGATGGTGCCGGCGATCATGTAGCCCGGCGTCAGTTCATGATGGATGGCCAGATAGGCGCCGGCGCCGAGCATGAGGTTCTGCACCAGCAGCCGGACAAATTTCGTCAGCGACGACACGGCGCCGGCGCGGTCGCTGGCTAGCGACTGGTGCTGCAGCATGCGGGCATGGCGGTCCAGCCAGCGTTGGCGGATGCCCGGCAGCATGCCCATGGCCTCCACCACCTCGGCATTGCGCAGATTGGCTTCGGCGTACTGGCTGGCCTGGATCTGCTCGACATTGGCCTGGTTCAGCGGCTTGCGCGTCAGGGCCTCGGTGGCGATGGCCAGGGCGAACAGGATGATGGCGCCAACGGTGGCGATGGCCCCCAGGATGGGATGGAACAGGAAGATCACGCCGATGAACAGCGGTGTCCACGGCGCATCGAAAAAGGCGAACAGCCCATGCCCGGTCAGGAACTGGCGCAGGGTCAGCAGATCGTTCAGCGGCTGGGTCCGGTTGGATTTCGGCAGGCGCAGCGACCGCTCGTAGACCGCATCGAACAGCCGGGGGGACAGGGCGGCGTCAAGCCGGTTGCTGACGCGCACCAGGATCTTGGAGCGGAGGAATTCCAGAATGCCATGGACGGCCAGCATGGCCGTCAGCACCAGCGTCAGCATCAGCAGCGTGGCCTCGCTGCGGGCGCCCAGCACCCGGTCATAGACCTGGAGCATGTAGAGCGGGGAGGCCAGCATCAGCATGTTGATGAAGAAGCTGAACACGGCCGCGGCGAAGAAACCGGTTCCGCAGCGCTGGATGGCTTGCTTCAGTTCGGTCTTCCGGGTCGGTTGCATCGTCCTGCCTTTCCGTGGCGCCGCACACGGAAACCGGTGCCGGCTGGAAGCGGACGGGACCTCGGAAAACGGCCCCGCCCGTTGCAGGCCCATCCCAACGGACGATGGTTAACAAAACCTGTTGCGCGACTGTGACTGCCCCTTCTGCGCGTTGTGACATTTACCGGCGGGCCATCCAGGGCGTCTATGCCGGCAGATGCTCCAGGGCACGGGCGATGCCGGCATGCCAGTCCGGCGCCGGGATGCCATAGAGGCGCTCGATCTTGGCACAATCCAGCACCGACCAGGCCGGCCGCCGGGCCGGCGTGGGATAGTCGACGGTGCGGATCGGCGTCAGCAGCGGCACCCGCCGCCCGTCCGCCGCCGCCTGCCGGAAGATCTCGGCGGCGAATCCATGCCAGCTCGTCGACGGGCTGCCGGCGAAGTGAAACGTGCCCCAGCGCGGATCGGTGGTGGCCGGCTGGTCCCGCAGCAGGACGGTTCCCATCCGCAGCAGGCAGGCGGCAATGTCGTCGGCGGGGGTGGGGCCGCCCTGCTGGTCGGCGACGACGCGGAGTTCCGGCCGTTCCGCGCCCAGTTTCAGCATGGTCTTGAGAAAATTCTGGCCATGGGCCGAAAAGACCCAGGCGGTGCGCAGGATGACATGGCGGGGGGCCGCTGCCCGGACCGCCTGCTCCCCGGCCCCCTTGCTGGCACCATAGACGCCCAGAGGGCAGACCGTGTCCTCCTCGCGATAGGGCCTGTCCGCCGTGCCGTCGAAGACATAGTCGGTCGAGATATGGAGGAGCGGTATCCCCAGTGCATGGGCGGCCGACGCCAGGGCGGCGGGACCATCCCGATTGGCGGCGAAGGCTGCGTCCGGCTGGCTTTCGGCCAGGTCGACCTTGGTGAAGGCCGCCGCATTGACCAGCAGATCATGGCCGGACAGCAGGGGCGCCAAGCCTTCTCCGGTCCGTGCCGATTCCAGATTCAGGTCGGCCCGGCCGGGGGCGGTGACATCCCAGCCCGCGGACCGCGCTTGCGCCGCCAGGGCCGATCCGACCTGGCCGGTGGCGCCGGTGAGGAACAGGCGTGGCATCTCAGTGCGGTCCGTCCTGCCAGTCGATCAGGCCCAGATCGGTCAACCGCGGCAGTCCACGGTCCTTGTCGGACACCACGGCCCGGTCCGGACCGACGGGCCAGTCGATGGCCAGATCGGGATCGTGCCAGAGCACACCACCATCGGCGGCCGGGGCATAGGGGGCGGAGCATTTGTAGAGAACCTGCGTGTCCGGCTCCAGCGTGCAGAAGCCGTGGGCGAAGCCGCCAGGAATGAACAGCTGCCGGCCGGACTCCGCGTCCAGTTCGACGGCCACATGCTGCCCGTAGGTCGGCGAGCCCGGGCGCAGATCGACGGCCACATCCAGCAGGCGGCCGCGCACGGCCTGCACCAGCTTGGCCTGGACGAAGGGGGGGCGCTGGAAATGCAGACCGCGCACGGTATGGATGTCGCGGGACAGGGACATATTGTCCTGCACGAAGCTGACCGGCACGCCGGCGTCCCGGTAGCGGGACTGCTGGTAGGTTTCGCTGAACCAGCCCCGGGCGTCGCCAAACCGCTTCGGCGTGATGATCAGCACCCCGTTCAGCTTTGTCGTCCGCACGTCCATCTGCGATTACCTGATTCCTGTGGAATGGCTGTCAAAGACCTAGCACAGCGGATGGAGGAGAACTACTGGGCTTGTCCTGTCCTTCGTCGGGCGCCTAGGATTGCGCCCTGCCGCGCCCGGCGGCGGGAAAGGAGCATATCCGATGGCTGATCTCGACCCGCGTCTTGCCGCCGACACCGTCGCGGTGTGCCGCCTGGAACTGTGTCAGGTCCTGCTGATGAACAATGACGCGCTGCCCTGGCTGATCCTGGTTCCGGACCGTCCGGGACTGCGGGAGATCATCGACCTTCCGGCGGCCGAGCAGACGCTGCTGATGCAGGAAATCGCCAGGACCTCGCTGGTGCTGCGGACCCTGTATGCGCCCGACAAGATCAATGTCGGCGCCCTGGGCAATGTGGTGTCCCAGCTGCATGTGCATGTGCTGGCGCGCTGGGCCACCGATCCGGCCTGGCCCGGTCCCGTCTGGGGGCGTAGCTTTGGCAAGCCCTATGATGCCGCCGCCGCCGCGGCTCTGTGTGACCGTCTGCGCACGGCCTTCGCCGCCGCCGCTATGGACGCGGCCTGACCGGCCGTCGTGGGAGCTTTATCCAATGTCCGCTCTGCTCGACCAACTCGCCGCCCTGCTCGGTCCGACCGGTGTGCTGACCGGGGAGGACATGGCCCCCTACGCCTTCGACTGGCGGCATATCGAGGACAGCCATCCCGTGGCCGTGCTGCGCCCCGCCTCCACCGACCAGGTGGCGGCCGTGGTCCGGCTCTGTGCCGCGGCGGGTATGCCGCTGGTGCCGCAGGGCGGCAATACGGGGGTTGTCGGCGGCACGGTGGTCCGGCGCAGCCGGCCGGCCTGTCTGCTCAATCTCGGCCGTCTCGACCGCATCCGCGACATCGATCCGCTGGACCATAGCGTGACGGTGGAGGCGGGCTGCATCCTGGCCAATGTCCAGGCGGCGGCCGAGGCGGTGGACCGGATCTTTCCCTTGAGCCTGGGGGCGGAGGGGACCTGCACCATTGGCGGCAATCTTGCCACCAATGCCGGCGGCATCCTGACCATCCGCTACGGCAATGCCCGCGATCTGGTGCTGGGGCTGGAGGTGGTGCTGCCCGACGGGCGCATCTGGAACGGCCTGCGCCGCCTGCGCAAGGACAATACCGGCTACGACCTCAAGCATCTGTTCCTGGGGGCGGAGGGAACGCTGGGCATCATCACCGCCGCCACGCTGAAGCTGTTCCCGCGGCCGCGGCAGGTGGAGACGGCGCTGATCGCCGTGGCCGATCCGGGGGCCGCGGTGCAGCTGCTGTCCACCATCCGCGCCGCCAGCAGCGATGCGCTGACGGCGTTCGAGCTGATGCCGCGTTTCGCCATCGACGGGGCCCGCCAGCTTCTGGGGCGGGACTTCGATCCCCTGTCGGCCCCGTCGCCCTGGTATGTGCTGCTGGAAATGACGGGTGGGCGCGCCGGCAGCGGTCTGCGCGAGGCGACCGAGACGGCTCTGGCCGACGCGCTGGAACAGGACCTGGTCCAGGATGCCGTCTTCGCCGAGACGGAGGAGCAGCGGGTCCGGCTCTGGCGCATCCGCGAGGGTCTGCCGGAGATCGGCCGCGCCGTGGGCGGCGCCGTGCATCACGACGTGTCGGTGCCGGTCGCCCAGGTCCCGGCCCTGATCGAGCGGGGCCAGCAGCGTCTGGCCGCGTTCATGCCGGGGATCCGGCCCTATCCGTTCGGCCATGTGGCCGACGGCAACATCCATTTCAACGTGGCGCGGCCGGCGGACATGGCCGGCCCGGACTATCTGGCCCGCTCCAAGGAGATCACCGCCATCGTCCATGCCACCGTGGTGGAGCTTGGCGGCTCCATCAGTGCCGAACACGGCATCGGCAACCGCAAGCGCGAGGAGATGGCCGCCCTGAAGGACCCGGTCGAGCTGGATCTGATGCACCGGCTGAAGGCGCTGTTCGACCCGGCCGGGATCATGAATCCGGGGAAGGTGCTTCTGTCCGGCGAAGAATCCGGGCGGTGAGCGCCGGCAGGCCGCGCCAATAGCCGGCGATGCCGCGCAGCACGGCGGCCACATCATCGCCGGTAGCCAGCGCCTGCCCCAGGCGCAGCGGCGGTTCGGCCACGGCCGACAGCAGCAGCACGGCCAGGGCGGCCGGCAGGCCGAACCAGCGCCGGCAATACAGGACCCGGCTGCGCAGCCACTGGGTCAGCCGCAGGTCGACGGCGGTGCGGCTGCTGCCGCCGCCCAGATGCAGCGCCTGCGCCGTGGCCAGGAACTGGACGGTCAGGCCGGCGGCCCGCAGCCGGCGGCACAGGTCCAGATCCTCGTAATACAGGAAGTAGCGGCGGTCGAAGCCGCCGATGGTCTGAAAATCCCGCCGCCGCATCAGCAGGAAGGCGCCCATGACCTGATCCACCGGCCGGCTGTCACCATGGTCCCAGTCGGCCATGAAGGGCTGGGCCGCACGCAGCCCCAGGCGGTGCAGTCCCAGCGCCTGGGCCAGCATCATGGACGGGGTGGGGAAGACGCTGCAGGTCCGCTGCACCCGCCCGGCCGCGTCCAGCAACTGCACGCCGACGGCCCCGCGCCGGGGGGCCACCGGCGCCAGCAGCGCCGCCGCGGCCCGGTCCAGGGTCCCGGCCAGGATCTCGGTATCCGGGTTCAGGAACAGCAGCAGATCGGCGACGGACGCCGCCGCCGCCCGGTTGCAGGCCTGGCCGAAACCCGCATTGCCGCCGCTGCCGGACAGGATCACCGGCAGGGTCAGGTCCGACAGGCCGGACCAGTCGGACTCCGCCGGTGAATTGTCCTCGATCCGGATGGCGGTCAGGGTCACTCCGGCCGGCGGGTGGCGGGCGATGGACTGCAGGCAGCGCAGCACCAGGGGCGTGGAGCGGAAATTGACGATGACGATGTCCAGCGACGGGCGCTGTGTCCCTTCGCCAGGACCCGTATCCGTTGGCGCCTGGGGTGACGGCATCACAGCCGGTAATAGTCGCGGAACCAGGCGGCAAAGCGGGGAATGCCCTCGCTCATCGGCGTGCGCGGATCATAGCCCAGGGCGTCCCGGCTTTCCCCGATATCGGCATAGGTCGCCTCCACATCGCCGGGCTGCATCGGTTGCAGGTCCAGCACGGCCGCACGGCCAAGCGCTGTCTCCAGCGCGGCGATGAAGTCCAGCAGCTGTTCGCTGCGGCTGTTGCCGAGATTGTAGAGCGCATGGGGCACGCTGTCCTGGCCCACCGTGGCCGGACGATCCAACGCCGCGACGACTCCGGTCACGATATCGTCGATATAGGTGAAATCGCGCCGCATCCGCCCCTCGTTGAACACCTTGATCGGCTCGCCGCGGCAGATGGCGTTGGCGAACAGGACCGGCGCCATATCGGGCCGCCCCCAGGGACCATAAACGGTGAAGAAGCGCAGTCCGGTCGCCGGCAGCCCGTAAAGATGGCTGTAGGTGCGGGCGATCAGCTCGCCCGAGCGCTTGCTGGCGGCATAGAGCGACACGGGATGGTCGACCCGGTCCGCCACGGCGAAGGGCAGCTTGGTATTGGCGCCATAGACAGAGGAGGAGCTGGCATAGACCAGATGGCGCAGCCGCGGCAGCCGGCGCGCCGCCTCGAACAGGACCACCTGTCCCATGATGTTGGCGGTGACATAGGCGGTGGGGTTTTCCAGCGAATAGCGCACCCCGGCCTGGGCGGCCAGATGCACGATCCCGTCAATATCGGGATGGGCCTGGACCAGCGCGGTGATGCTACCGGCATCGGCCACGCTGGCGCGCACGAAGCGGAAGCCGGGCCGGTCCTCCAGACGGGCCAGACGCGCCTCCTTCAGCGCCACGTCATAATAGGCGTTGACCTCGTCCAGGCCGATGACCGTGTCACCGCGCGCCAGCAGCGCCTCGCACACATGATAGCCGATGAAGCCCGCAGCCCCGGTCACCAGCGTTGGCATCGACATCCCCCTTGCTCCCGATGGCATCGCCTTACATCAGAGCCGGGGCATAATCCAGCCTGCGCCTCCCGCTCTCCTCCTGTCAGGATCGCCGGTCGGGGGAACAGGCTCCCGCGGAAGCAGGGCGGCCCGACCCATTGATCCGCCGTCCGCTGAGATCCGCTGTCCTCCATCTGGTGTTGTCCCGGAACGCAGGCAGGGAGGGGCCGGATGGAACGCAGCACGTCCTTTACACGCCAAGTCCCACGACGGACGGAGGTGGCCGTCCAACGGGCGCCGCTGGCGGTCCGGCTGCGTGTGATCCTCGGCCTATGTCTGGCGAGCTGGCTGCTGATCGGGTTTCTCGTCTGGATCATCTAGCCTGCCGGAAGTGCGGGGCAGACGGCCGCTCTGGTCTCTTGCTGCCGATATCCGCCCCTCTCCATAGTGGCGCCGGTCCAGGGGATCGGAGCACATACCGATGGCAGTGGCAGGGCCGCATCTGGTTTACGATATCAGTCCGCACGGATTCGGCCATCTGGCCCAGAGCGCCGGGGTGGTGGCGGCGTTGCGCCGCCGGTATCCCGATCTGCGCCTGACCCTGCGCTGCGCCCATGGGGCGGAGGTGGTGTCCCGCTTCATCCCGCCGCCCTGGGACCGCGCCGATCCGCCGCCGGAACTGGGCATGGCCATGCTGGGGCCGAACGATGTCGATGTGGACCGCAGTCTCGCCTATTACCGCGACCTGCACCGCGATTGGCACGGGCTGGTGCGGCAGGAAGGGGCACGCCTCGCGGATCTGCGCCCCGATCTCCTGGTGGCCAATGCGGGCCATGTGGGGCTGGCCGCGGCCCAGGCCCGGGGCATTCCGGCCGTGGCCGTCAGTTCGCTGGACTGGTACGACATCGCCCGCGCCTATTTTCCGCCCGAAGCCGCTCCCCTGCTTGAGCCGATGCGGGCCGCCTATGCCGGTGCGGCCGCCTTCATCCGCCTGGATCCGGCCCTGCCCATGGCCGATTTCCCGAATTGCCGCAGCGCCGGCCCGGTGGCGCGGCTGGGGGTCGACCGGCGGGCGGCATTGCTGGCCGGTCGTCCGCGCTGCCGCCACATCATCCTTGTTTCCTTCGGCGGCTGGCCCGGACAAGGGCCGTTGCAGCGTGTTCCCATGATGGAAGCGGTGCTCTGGCTGGTCAGCGATCCGGCCCTGGCGGCGCCGGGTCGGCCGGACATCCTGCATGCCGACAGTCTCGGCCTGTCCTTTCCCGACCTGGTCCGCAGCAGCGACCTTGTGCTGACCAAGCCCGGCTACGGCATGTTCGTCGAGTCCGTCTGCAACGGCACGCGGCTGCTCTCTCTGGAGCGGCCGGACTGGCCGGAGACAGCGGGCATGGTCGCCTGGGCCGAGCGGCACGGGGTGACGGAGGCCTTGCCGCCCGCTGTGCTGAACACCCCGGCCCTGGATCTGGCCATCACCGCTCTGCTGGAGCGGCCGGTGCCGCCGCCGCCGCATCCGACCGGCGGAGAGGATGCGGCTGCCATCATCGCCGGCCTGCTCAGGGCCTGACCGACCGGCGGTACCAGCGGGCCATCTCGTCCAGCCCCTGCTCCAGCGGGACCGGCGGCTGCCAGTCCAGCAGGGCCCTGGTTGCGCCGATATCCACCTGCAACGGGTCCAGCAGCGGACCAAGGTCGAGCCTGGGCTGGGCCAGCCGGCGGATACCCCCCAGCAGCGGCTCCGGCACGGCGAACAGGCGCGCCGGCCGCTCCAGGGCCTGCCCCAGCATCCGGACCAGGGCCGGCACCGTCGGGTCTTCGCCATCGGACACGGTCAGGATCTGTCCGGGCGCCCTGGGGTGGAGAGCCGCCCGCAGCAGCAGATCGGCCAGATTGGCGACACCGACCAGACTGCGCCGGCTGCGCACGCCGGCAAGCGGCAGGGGCATTCCCCGCTCGACCAGCCGCAGCAGGCGCAACAGATTGGCGCACACGCCGGGACCGTGGACCAGTGGTGGGCGCACAATCACCAGGTCCAGTCCCGTCCTCGCCGCCAGCGCCTGTAGGGCCTGCTCTGCCAGGAACTTCGACTGGGCATAGGGACCGTTGGGGGCCGGCACCGATTGTGGGCCGAAAGGAGAGGGGCCGCTGTGATCGCCGAAGACCTTGGCGCTGCTGACGAAGACCAGCCGCTTGACCCCGGCCCGGATTGCCGCTTCGGCGACACGGATCGAACCCTGGAGGTTGATCTCCTCGTAATCGCGGGGGGTATGGCCGCTGCTGTGGGCGAGGGCAGCGCAATGGATCACCGCTTCGCATCCGCACAGATCCCGCCAGGGCAGTGCATCGAGTCGCAATTCCCAGCCGGGATATTGATTTGAGGCCGGTGCGGCGACCAGGGGCGTGCCCCCCTCCCTCGCCGCCGCACGGACGCCGGCACGGACGCCGATTGCCTGCGCCGTGGGATGGGAGACGACCCTTTGTCCGATGAAGCCATTGGCTCCGGTCACGAAGATCGGCATGGACCCGGAACGAAGCGTGGTGGGAGTAGGTTTCTCAAGATCATGCCAGTTGCGGGCGGTGACGACGAGCGTTTACGGTTCCAATAGCACATTCTGTGCTTGCGCTGACCATGCCGGCGCGGCTAATCCACTATGGTTCGGCGGTTGCAGGATGGTGTCCAATGATTGAGCGGAATTGCTGATGAATTTAATTTTGGCTACTTTCATCCTTATTTATATTTCTATTTGTTTATTTTATGTATCTCCTGCTCATGAACGACTTGCATTTCTTACCCTTCCGTGAAGGGGCTCCACATTCGCCGCAGGCGATTTCTCATCCTGCCCCCTTGTTTTCAAGGGTCCGAAGGCCTTAGCTGGGCCTCATCTTTGACCTTGCGCGGGGTCCGTGATGGATCGGGTCGATTCGGTGGTGATCGGGGCTGGAGTCGTCGGTCTTGCGGTTGCGCGTGCCCTGGCCCTGGCCGGGCATGAGGTGGTGATCCTGGAAGCCGAGCGCAGCTTCGGCAGCGGCACCAGTTCGCGCAACAGCGAGGTCATCCATGCCGGCCTCTATTATCCCACCGGGTCGCTGAAGGCGGGGCTGTGTGTTACCGGCCGGGATGCGCTCTATGCCTATTGCCACACGCGCGGTCTGCCGCACCGGCGCTGCGGCAAGCTCATCGTTGCCACCGATTCCAGCCAGATGGACAGGCTGGCGGCCTTGCAGGCCAAGGCTCTTGCCAATGGCGTCACGGATCTGGTGCCACTTGATCCTGCCGCGGTGCAGGCCATGGAGCCGGCCATCCGCTGTGTCGCGGCCCTGTGGTCGCCGTCGACCGGGATCATCGACAGCCATGCCCTGATGCTGTCCTATCTTGGCGATGTCGAAGCCGCAGGTGGCGCCATCGCCTATGAAAGCCCGCTGGTCGGCGGCAGCGTCACCCGGGACGGGCTGGTCCTGGAGGTGGGCGGGGCCTCGCCCTGCGCCATCCTGGCCCGGACCGTGGTCAATGCAGCCGGCCTGGGTGCGCAGGCCGTGGCCCGGCTGATCCGCGGTGTTCCGCCCGACAGCGTTCCGGGCCTGTACCTGGCCAAGGGCAATTACTACGCCCTGTCCGGCCGGTCGCCCTTTTCCCGCCTGATCTATCCGATCCCCGAGCCGGGTGGCCTGGGTGTGCATGTCACCATCGACCTGGGAGGGCAGGCCCGATTCGGGCCGGACGTGGAATGGGTCGAGCAGGTCGGCTACGATGTCGACCCTGCCCGGGCGGAGCGGTTTTATGCCGCCGTTCGGCGGTACTGGCCGGATCTGCCCGATGACGCCCTGGTTCCAGGCTATGCCGGCATCCGGCCGAAGCTGGTGGGGCCTGGAACAGCCGATAGCGACTTCATGATCCAGGGGCCGGCGGAGCATGGCGTGCCTGGTCTGGTCAATCTCTACGGAATTGAATCCCCGGGGCTGACGGCATCCCTGGCCCTGGCTGACCGGGCCGTGGCATCTCTGGCGTCCGTTGCAATCCCGGCCTGACGGTGCGCCGCATTGTCTCCGTGCTGGCGGCAGGCTAGATAACGCCTCTACCCCCAGCCGGAGCAGATCCCGACCATGGCTCATGACGGCGAAGAGCTGATCCGCCGCAGCTTTCTCGACAGCGCGGCCAATTTCACTGCCCTGGCCGGCATGGCGCCGCAGGTGGCTGCTGCGGCCGAACGCATGATCGCCAGCATCCGCGCCGGCGGAAAGGTGATGTTCTGCGGCAATGGCGGCTCGGCCGCCGATGCCCAGCATCTGGCCACCGAACTGCTGGGGCGCTATCTGCGCAACCGGCCGGCGTTGCCGGCCCTGGCGCTGACGACCGACAGCTCGGCGCTGACGGCCATCGGCAATGATTTCGGTTTCGTGGATGTCTTCGCCCGCCAGCTGCGGGGGCTGGGACGGTCCGGCGACCTGCTGGTGGCCATCACCACGTCCGGCAACAGCCCGAACGTGCTGGAGGCGGTCAAGGCCGCCCGGGAGATGGGCATCGGCGTCATCGGACTGACCGGGCAGGGCGGTGGCGCCCTGCGCGATGCCTGCGACCTGTGCCTCTGCGTCCCGTCCGCCCATACCCCCCGTATCCAGGAAATGCACATCGCCGTCGGGCATCTGCTGTGCGAACTGGTGGAGAACGCCTTCGCATGAGCCCCGTTGCCGCCAAGCCTGCCGCCTTCCTGGACCGGGACGGCGTGTTGAATGTCGATTTCAATTTCGTCCATCGGCCGGACCAGGTGGTCTGGGTCGACGGGGCGCCGCAGGCGGTCCGCCGGCTGAACCAGGCCGGATTCTGGGTCTTCATCGTCACCAACCAGTCCGGTATCGGCCGCGGCCATTATGACGAGGCGACGGTGGAGCATCTGCATCGCTGGATGCAGACCGAACTGGCGTCCATGGGCGCCCGGATCGACGATGCGCGCTATTGCCCCTATCATCCCGAGGCGCCGTTGCCGGCCTATCGCTGTGCCTCCGACTGGCGCAAGCCGGAGCCGGGCATGCTGTTCGATCTGGCCCGGCATTGGCCGGTCGATATGGGCCGCAGCTTCATGATCGGCGACAAGGACACGGATGTGCAGGCCGCGGCGGCGGCCGGCATCCCCGGCTATCTGTTCCGGGGCGGCAATCTCGATGAGCTGGTGGCGGGCATCCTGGCGGCGCAGCCGGTGACCTGAGCGTCAGTCGGCCACCGGCCGGTGATTGTCGGACCGTGGAGCCGATGCCACGGCCTGCCTGATGACGCCGGCCAGGGCCGTGGCCACCCGCGGGCGGTCGAACAGGGAAGCCGCCCGCTGCCGCCCCTCCTGTCCCAGCCGCAGCCGCAGCCCGGCATCGTCGCGCAGCCGGCGCAGGGCCGTCACCCAGGCATCCGGCCCCTCGGCCAGCAGCCCGCAGCCGCCATCCGCCAGAAGGACGCGGTTCTCACCCACCGGGGAGGCCACCACCGGTCGTCCGGCGGCCATGGCCTGGATGATCTTGTAACCGGACTTGCCGCGCTCGAACGGGGCGTCGGGCACCGGCATCAGCACGGCATGCACCCCGGAAAGCAGAGGACCTTCGCTGCTTTCCGCCCAGGGATGGAATTCCTCCGGTACGCCGGGAAGTCCGGCCGGGTGGGCGGCGATGGTGACCAGCGTCAACGCCTGCTCCCCCGCCAACCGGCGCAGGGGGGCGGCCAGGGCGGCCAGATAGCGGGCCGAGGCGGGCGTTCCCACCCAGCCCAGCCGGAATTCAGCCGCCGCCGACACAGGCGGCGCGGGGTGGTCGGGATAGCGGCGCAGGTCCACCGGCGTCGGCAGCTTCACCACCAGGCGGGCTCCGGCGGATGCGGCCCACTGGCCGAGCCAGTCATTGCCGACCGTGACCGCGGCCGCCCCGGCTGCCAGCCGCTCCAGCTTGTCCGCCAGGATCCGGCGAACCAGGGGGCTGGCATGGCCGGCATAGCGCGTGTGCCAGGCATCGTCGAAATCCAGCAGATAGGGGCGGCGGCGCAGCAGCCGGCGCTCCAGCGCCAGCGGCAGATAGGGCAGCATCTCCTTCTCGATCCAGATCAGGTCCGGCGAGCCCGGCCATCCTGGCGTCGTCTGCCCGACCCGCAGCAGCGTGCGCAGCCGCGCGGCGTAATAGCCGGCGAGCCGCAGGGGACTGCTTGCCTGGCCGGCATAGAGCCGGCGCAGATAGGCGTCATCGAAGAAGGGGCAAGCGGTGACCGCGATGCCCGCTGCGGCCAGATCCGGGATCAGATCCAGCAGACGCAGGCGGCTGCTGGCACCCATCCGGTCGTAACGGGTCAGCGCAAGGATCTGCAGGGGCGGCCCCGGTGGCACGGTCGGTTCGGTGCCGCCATCCTAAGCCCCGCGCGGTCAGGGGGCCATTCCCCCGGAAGGGGTCAGTCCAGCGTACTCATGATGGAGAAGCACAGGGCGTCGCCCTGGGCGTGCAGGGTCTTCAGCGCATCCTTGGGCAAGGGGATCTTCTTGACCCGGCAATAGGCGACGATAAGCCGGGCCAGCTGATAGCTTTCCACCTCCAGCGCACCGCTGACCCCGGCTGTGGACTGGCTGACCAGCCGGATCGACGGCGGCGGGCCTTCCAGCACCTGCACCTCCACGATGCGGCGGCCCGGGTCGAACCCGTCGGGCGGCACCGTCTGGAAGACCGCCCGCAACTCGTCATTGGAGAAGATGATATGCCGGATCTCGGTGATCATCGGGGGCGTCCTCAGTGGCCTGCCGGCGCGCGCTTTTTCTGGCGCCGCCGGTAGATGGTGCAGGGATTGATCTCAAGCAGGGCGGCGGCGCGGGTGATGTTTCCCTGGCAGATGCGGATGGCGTCCTCGATGGCCTCCTCCTCGATCATCCATAGCGGCCGGATACGCCGTTCGCCATCGTCCCGGGCCAGCGCGGGTGCGCTGTCATCGGGGCTGGACCGTGCGGGGTCCGGTGCGGTCTGCGTCACCGGGGGCGCCTGGGGGGGCGCCTGGAGGGGCGGCGGCATGTCGGGAATGGGGGGAAGGGCGGTCCCCGGCAGCGTCGGGGCGGGCGACAGCGCGGCCGGGAGCACACCGCCGCGCATACCGGCCAGAAGCGGCCCGGCCATGGCGGCGAAACGCGGATCGTTCAGCAGGGGGGGAACCAGCATGGCCGGCCGGTTCAGGGGCGGCGGCAGCATAAAGGGCCGGATCTCCTCGCCGTCATTCAGCACCACCACATTGCGCACCACATTCAACAGCTGCCGCACATTGCCGGGCCAGGCATAGTCGCGCAGGATGCGCTCCGCCTCTGGGCTGAAGCCGCGGAAGGACTTGCCCTCCTCCCGGCTGAAGCGGGCCAGCATGTGCCGGGCGATCAACAGCACATCGTCGCCGCGCTCGCGCAGCGGCGGCAGTTCGATGGAGATGACCTGAAGCCGGTAGAACAGGTCCTCGCGGAAGCGCCCGGCCTGGACCTCGGCATAGGGATCGCGGTTGGTGGCGCAGACGATGCGCACATCCACCGGTTCCAGCTTCTCCGACCCCACCTTGCGCACCATGCCTGTCTGCAGGAAGCGCAGCAGCTTGGCCTGCAATGCCAGATCCATCTCGCAGATCTCGTCCAGGAACAGGGTGCCCCCGTCGGCCTGCAGGGCGGCGCCGGCATGCTCCGTGGCCGCCCCGGTGAAGGCGCCGCGCACATGGCCGAAGATCTCCGACTCCATCAGATCCTTCGGGATGGCGGCGCAGTTGATGGCGATGAAGGGGCCGCCGCTCCGCGGGCTTTTCTGATGGATGGCCTCGGCACAGACCTCCTTGCCGGTGCCGCTCTCCCCCGTGACGAAGACCGTGGCCTTCGAGGGCGCTGCCGCCTCGATCAGCTTGTAGGCCGCACGCATCGGCGGGGATTCACCGATGAAACCGGCGAAAGCCGGACCGCCGCTGTCGGCGGCTGGCGGGTGGGTGTCCGCGGAGGGCGGGGCCGGCTGCAGTGGTTGCGGCGCCGCATCGGGTTGCGTCCCTGTCCGTGCCAGGGCCGCTGTCACCGCCGCGCGCAGCCGGTCGGCACCGGCGGGCAGCAGCAGCACGTCGGCCGCCCCGGCCCGCATGGCATCGACGGCCAACTGCACCGACCCTTGTCCGGTCAGGACGATGACCGGCGCGCCCCGGGCCACCGTTTTCAGCAGCGGCACCGTGTCCACACCCCCGGCGTCCAGGTCCAGCAGGATCAGCTGGGTCCCTTCCCGCGCCAGCCTTTGCCGCCCGGCGGTGACGCTGTCCACCAGATCCAGGATATGGTTGTCCCGCTTCAGCGCCAGGGCAAAGCCCTGGGCCAGTGCGGCAGACGGCTCGATGATGAGAATGCGGGCTGTGGTCGACATCATCCCCATCATGGTGGGATTTTCTTGCGTATTTCAAGGGTTTGGCAGCGCGGCCCGTCGTCGGCTTCTGAATTTTGCAGTGCCAAGGGCATGGTCGGGTGGTGCGGTCGGCCGATGCCGGCCGTTGGTCTTCCATCCGGGATATCGGCAAGGGGCCGTCATCCCCTCCATCCGCGCGGCGGGCGGCGGCGCAGTCAGGGTGCCGCGATCAATCGCGCCGGTGTCACGGCCGGGCCGGTGCGGGCCGGATGGTCAGTCCCCGTCCTCGTCGGCGAAGGGAAAGGCCGGGCCGTCCTGCGTGTCGGTGCGGAAGCGCCAGACCTTGGGTTCGTCGATCCGCAGCTGGCCGCTGGCCATGCGGTCGAAGATGCGGACCGCCAGTTCCGCCTGCAGCCGCTCGGCCCAGGGCGCCATGGCTGCCAACCCCTGGCGCAGATAGGCCGGCGCATAGAGCGTGGCGGCAATGCCCTCGCCATGGTGCATCACCAGATCGACCACCGTATCGGCCACCTCCTGCGGTTCCAGCACCGTCTCGATTCCGCTCACGGCGGCGGCCAGAACGGGATAGAGCAGGTGCCGCCGATCCTCCAGCCCCTCGCGCTGCTCCACCATGTCCGCCACCCGCAGCAGATAGGCGGCCTTGGCCGCTGGCAGCCCGACCAGGGCACGATCCAGGATTTGGCGATGGTTCATCGGGGCACCGGAAACAGCGGGATGGTTGACCCATGCTGGCCCAGGCAACGCGCCAAGGGCAAGAGTCCGTGCCTATCCGGACCGTGCCATTGCCGCATCGGGCACGATATCGGCTTCAACGCCGGAAAGGTGGCGCCGGCGGCCCTGTTGCGCGACGGCGGTCTGCGGCGGCGTCTGGACCGGCCAACCGGATCCAAGGCCGGATACGGGCTCGACCGCATGCTGCGGCGTTATTTCGACCTGCTGACCACAACCGATGGGCCATGACAGAGCCTGGGCCTTTGCTGTACCTCTGGACCCGGCCCGCACGGCTGGATCAGGATGGGCCGGAACGCAGGGAAGTCGCAAGGCATGGTCGAGTCCAAGACGAAGAAGACGAAACAGGGTGTGCAGCCGGCCACGGATGCCGCCGCCCCCCTGACCTGGACCCTGAAGCGCAAGCCGACCATCAATGATGTGGCCCGCCTGGCCGAGGTGTCGAAAAAGACGGTGTCGCGGGTGATCAACCAGTCGCCCTTCGTCAAGGACGACACGCGGGAGAAGATCGACGCCATCATCCGCCAGATCGGCTATGCCCCCGATCCCCAGGCCCGCGGACTGGCGTCCCAGCGCTCTTTCCTGCTGGGGCTGGTTTATGACAACCCCAATGCCCAATATATCGTCAATATCCAGAACGGTGTGCTGGAGGCCAGCCGCAAGGCGGGCTACGAGCTGGTGGTGCATCCCTGCGACCGCAGCAATCCCCGCTTCGCCGCCGATGTGAAGCGATTCGTCGAACGGCAGAAGCTGGACGGGGTGGTGCTGCTGCCGCCGGTGTCGGAGAACAATGCCCTGGCCGAGACGCTGGCCGAGGCCGGCTGCCGGGTGGTCCGCATCGTGGCTGCGCCCCTGGACCAGCCTGCCAACACCGTCGTCTATCATGACTGGAAGGCGGCGGGCGAGGTGGCGGACCATCTGGTGGATCTGGGCCATCGCGCCATCGGCTTCATCACCGGCCCGTCCTTCTACCGCTCGGCCCATGAACGTGCCCGCGGCTTCATCGACCGTCTGGCCGCCCACGGCATCACCCTGCCGCCGGAGCGGGTGGTGGAGGGCGCCTACACCTTCGAGTCCGGTGATGCCGCGGCGGAGACCCTGCTGGGACGGCCGGATCGGCCAACCGCCATATTCGCCAGCAATGACGAGATGGCGGCCGGTGTCTACAAGGCGGCCTACCGGCGCGGGCTGGTCATTCCCCGCGACCTGACCGTGATCGGTTTCGACGACAGCGCGCTGGCATCGCGCATGTGTCCGACGCTCAGCACCGTGCGCTCCCCCATCCGCGATATGGGCCGGATGGCGGCGGAAAAGCTGATCGCCCGCATCGCAGCCGGCGATGCCGCCCCGATCGGTGCCAGCGAAGTGGTGCCCCATCTGCTGGTGCGCGAAAGCTCGGCGGCGCCCGCCACCTGACCTGACCCTCACCTGTCCGGACCCGGCCGCATGATTGCCGATGGCACCGGTGTTCCCTGTTGAATTCGTCAATGACACCGGTTACCTATTGGGGGCTCCCGTCGCCCTGGCGGCATCCATCCGGCCGTCAGAGCCGGGACCGCCCGCTGACCCGCAGGGGGAAGGCGGCAGGGACGCATATGCAGGGAGAGGCCGCACGCCCATGGCGAAGCAACTGGTATTGCATGAGGACCGCCTGTTCCCGGCGGAGCCGACGCTCCGCGGCATTGCTCGCCGGCTGTACGCGGAGGTGCGGGAGCTGCCGATCATCAGCCCGCACGGGCACACCGATCCGCTCTGGTTCGCGGCCAACGCGCCGTTCCCCAATGCCACCGACCTGTTCCTGGTGCCGGATCATTATCTGTATCGCATGCTGTACAGCCAGGGCGTGCCGATGGAGGCGCTGGGGGTGCCCTCCCGTCAGGGGCGTCCGGCGACGGACCCGCGGGAGGCTTGGCGGCTGTTTGCCCGGCACATGCATCTGTTCCATGCCACGCCGTCGGCCCTGTGGCTGAACCATGTCTTCTCTACCGTCTTCGGCCTTACGGTCCGGCTGGAGGAGGAGACGGCCGATCTCTATTTCGACACCATCACCGACAGTCTGCAACGACCGGAGTTCCGGCCGCGCGCCCTGTTCGAGCGCTTCAACATCGAGGTGCTGGCCACCACCGAATCCCCGGTGGACACGCTGGCGCACCACGCCACCATCCGGGCCAGCGGTCTGCGTGGGCGGGTCATCACCGCCTATCGCCCCGACGCGGTGGTGGACCCGGAGCATGAGCAGTTTCCTGGCGCGCTGGAGGCCTTCGCGGCCTTGACCGGTGAGGATGTGTATCGCTGGTCGGGCTATCTGGCCGCCCACCGCAAGCGCCGCGCCGACTTTGCTGCCGCCGGGGCCACCTCCACCGACCATGGCCATCCCACGGCCGCCACGGCCGACCTGCCGGCCGCCGAGGCCGAGCGGCTGTTCGCCACCGTGGTGGCCGGCCGGGCCACACCGGCCGAGGCCGAGCTGTTCCGGGCCCAGATGCTGACCGAGATGGCGCGGATGAGCCTGGAGGACGGGCTGGTCATGCAGATCCACCCCGGGGCCGTACGCAACCACAATCAGCAGATCTTCGAGCGTTTCGGCCGCGACAAGGGGGCCGACATTCCCCAGGCCACCAATTATGTCCAGGCCTTGAAGCCGCTGCTGGACCGGTTCGGCAATGACCCGCGCCTGTCGCTGATCCTGTTCACGCTGGACGAGACCAGCTATTCGCGCGAACTGGCCCCGCTGGCCGGCCACTATCCCTGTCTGAAGCTGGGGCCGGCCTGGTGGTTCTTCGACAGCCCGGACGGCATGCTGCGCTTCCGGGAGGCGACGACGGAAACCGCCGGCTTCTACAACACGGTCGGATTCAACGACGACACCCGCGCCTTCCTGTCGATCCCGGCCCGGCATGACGTGGCCCGGCGGGTGGATTGCGCCTTTCTGGCACGGCTGGTTGCCGAGCACAGGCTGGACGAGGACGCCGCCGCCGGCATCGCCGTGGATCTGGCCTACGGGCTGCCCAAGCGGGCCTACAAGCTCTAGACCGGCCGTCATGGCCGGTCGGACATTCTGACTGGGGAGGAAGCATGTTCAAGAAAACCTATCAGGCCACGCACCCCGTGATGATGACGGGGGCCAGCAACGACGATCTGCGCGACCGCTACCTTGTTTCCGGCCTGTTCGTGCCGGGCACGGTGAGCCTGACCTATTCCCACAATGAGCGCATGGTGATCGGTGGTGCCGCGCCGGTCGCCGGCACCCCCGTGGCCCTGCCGCAGCAGGCCGAGCCGGCCTCGGCCGCCGGCAAGCCGTTCCTGGAGCGGCGTGAACTGGGCATCGTCAATGTGGGCGGGCCCGGCCGGGTGACGGTGGACGGCACTGTCCACGATCTGGCGCCCCGCGATGGCCTGTATGTTCCCATGGGCACGGAAACGGTCCTGTTCGAAAGCACGGGCGCGGAGCCGGCCCGCTTCTATCTGGTCAGCACGCCGGCCCATGCCCGTTTCGAGACGGTGAAGATCTCCATCGACCAGGCGGTGCCGCTGGAGCGCGGATCGCTGGAGACCTCCAACGCGCGCACCATCTACCAGTACATCATTCCCGGTGTCTGCAAATCGGCCCAGTTGCTGCTGGGTCTGACCATTCTGAAGCCGGGCAGCGTCTGGAACACCATGCCGCCGCATCTGCATGACCGGCGCTCGGAGGTCTATCTCTATTTCGGCCTCAAGCCGGATCAGCGGGTGTTCCACTTCATGGGCGAGCCCGAAGCCGCGCGCCATATCGTCGTCGCCAACGAGGAAGCCGTGATCTCCCCGCCCTGGTCGATCCATATGGGCTCGGGCACCAGCAACTATGCCTTCATCTGGGCCATGGGCGGCGAGAACCAGGACTATACCGACATGACGATCCTGGACATCTGCCAGTTGCGCTGAGGGGGAACGGATATGGGCAATCCATTCAGCCTGGAGGGCAAGGTCGCCGTTGTCACCGGTGCCAACACGGGGTTGGGGCAGGGCTTGGCATTGGCGTTGGCGGAGGCGGGCGCGGTCATCGTTGCCGTGGGGCGCAGCGATCCGGCTGCGACCGGTGATCTGGTCCGCCGCGCAGGGGCGGCCTTTCATGTGGTCCGTGCTGATCTCGGTCCTGGCGCACCCGTCCGGCAGGTGGTGGCCGACGTGGTCGCGGCGGCCGGCCGCCTGGACATCCTGGTCAACAATGCCGGTACCATCCGCCGGGCCGAAGCGCTGGATTTCTCGGAAGCGGATTGGGATCTGGTGATGGACGTCAATCTGAAGACGCCCTTCTTCCTGGCCCAGGCCGCCGCCGCCCGGATGCTGGCCCAGGGGCAGGGGGGCAAGATCATCAACATCGCTTCCATGTTGTCCTTCCAGGGAGGCATCCGCGTGGCCTCCTACACGGCCAGCAAAAGCGGCATCGCCGGACTGACCAAGCTGCTGGCCAATGAGTGGGCAGCCAAGGGCATCAATGTGAACGCCATTGCCCCCGGCTATTTCGAGACCAACAACACCGAGGCGCTGCGCCGCGACGAGCAGCGCAACCGGGACATCCTGGCCCGGATTCCGGCCGGGCGCTGGGGGCAGCCGTCCGACCTCGGCGGGGCGGCTGTGTTCCTGGCCTCACCCGCCGCGGATTATGTGCATGGCGCCGTGATTCCGGTCGATGGCGGCTGGCTGGCGCGCTGACGGCCACCAGTCCCGTTGCGCGTCTCCTGAGGGGGGACCCTGCCCGTTCCACCGGCGAAAAAGCCTATTGTCACCGGTGTCATTATAAGGTCTAACTTGTGCTGCTACCGGTGTCAAAAATCCGGCGGCAGCCCGGTGCGAATAATCCTCTGCGCCCCCGGCCCTGTGCAAACGGGCTGGCGTGATGGTGGAGCGCAGAGGGACAGATAAGAGAGTGGGGAGGAACATGCTGTTCAAGAAGGGAGCGCTCCGCGTGCCGGAGCTGATGGCGGGTGTGTCCGTGGCGGCCCTGGCGGTTGTGGCTCTGGGACCCGCGGCACAGGCACAGGTTGCCGACGCCAGTGGCAGCCTGGAAGAGGTGGTTGTCACCGGTTTCCGTGGCAGCCTCAACGCCGCGATCGATGCCAAGCGCAATTCCGCCGATGTGGTCGATGTCATCAAGGCCGAGGATATCGCTGATTTCCCCGACAACAATCTGGCGGAGTCCATCCAGCGCGTGCCGGGCGTCACCATTGCCCGCGATGCCGGTGAGGGCCGCCAGATCTCGGTGCGCGGTCTCAGCTCCGATTTCACCCGCGTCCGCATCAACGGCATGGAGGCATTGACCACCACCGGCGGCACCGACTCCTCGGGCGGCACCAACCGGGGCCGCGGTTTCGACTTCAATGTCTTCGCGTCCGAGCTGTTCAACAGCATCACCGTGCGCAAGACAGCATCGGCCGAGGTCGAGGAAGGCTCGCTGGGGGCCACGGTGGACCTGCAGGCGGCGCGGCCGTTCGACTATGACGACATGACCTTCGTGGTCTCCGGCCAGGGGGGCTACAATGATCTGTCGGAGAAGGTTGATCCGCGCGGAGCCGTGCTGGTCAGCAACACCTGGGCCGATGGGACCTTCGGTGCCCTGTTCTCCGCCGCCTATACCAAGCGTCGTATCCTGGAGGAGGGCCACAGCACGGGCCGCTGGGACAACGGGACCAGCAATGGTGGTTTCAATGCCGCCTCCAGCCCGACCGGTATCAGCACGACGGACCTGCGCTCCGCCTTCCATCCGCGCCTGCCGCGTTATGGCCGGCTGACCCATGAACAGGAACGTCTGGGGCTGACCGGGGCGCTGCAATGGCAGCCGGCGGAACGCACGCTGTTCAATCTCGATGTCATGTACGCGAAGATGGACTCCACCCGTCAGGAGGACTTCCTGGAGGCCATCTCCTTCAGCCGGCCCGCCTCCCAGGGCGGCAAGCCGCAGACCATCGTCAAGGCGGGCGAGCGGGACAGCCGCAACAATCTGGTCTATGGCGTCTTTGACGACGTCGATATCCGCTCGGAGTCCCGCTATGACGAGATGACGACCGAGTACACGCAATATGTGCTCAGCGGCGAGCACGAATTCTCCGACAGCTTCAAGGTCCGCGCCCTGGCCGGTTATGCCAAGTCGGACTATTCCAACCCGATCCAGACCACCGTCACCATCGACCGGCTGAATTCCGACAATTACAGCTGGGACTATCGCGGTGACGACCGGCTGCCACAGCTGTCCTACGGCTACGATGTCACGAATCCGGCCAATTATACCTTCGGTTCGGGCTCGGAGATCCGTCTGCGTCCGCAATGGGTGGAGAACACGGTCAAGACGGGGACCCTGGACGCCGATTATGAGGTGAACGAGATGTTCACCCTGTCGTCCGGTCTCAGTTGGAAGACGTACAAATTCGACAGCCGCGCCCTGCGCCGCCAGTCGGAAACCACGGTGCCCGGACTGCCGGCCGGAACCACTCTGGCCGACCTGACCACGCTGGTGGATGGTTTCGGCAAGAACCTGGATGTGCCTGGCGGCACGCCGACCCGGTGGGTCATCCCGGACATCGACGCCTTCAACCGCCTCCTTGGGATCTACAGCAACACCGGCACCTTCGCGCTGGTGCAGAACTCCTCGGCCCTGGGCGATACCCGCAGTGTCGAGGAGGAGGACCAGGGAGCCTATGTCCAGGGCAATTTCGAACTGGAGCTGTTCGGCCGCCCGTTCCATGGCAATGCCGGTGTCCGCTACGTCAAGACCAAGCAGACGTCGACCGGCTATCAGTTCGTCGGCAGCACGCCCGTCCAGGTGACGGCGGACCGCAGCTACGATGACTGGCTGCCGTCGGTCAATCTGGTGCTGGACGTGACCGACGATATCCTGGTCCGTGCCGGCTGGGCCAAGGTCATGGCCCGCCCCGGCCTTGGCAGCGTCACGCCCGGCGGCAGTGTCAACATCAGCGGGGCGCAGCGCTCCGTCACCTCCGGCAATCCCGAGATCGAGCCGTTCCGGGCAACCACCTACGATCTGGGCTTCGAATGGTATTTCGCCAAGGAATCGCTGCTGTCCATCGGCCTGTTCTACAAGGATATCGATACCTTCGTGCAGAGCCTGTCGGAATCCCGTCCCTTCACCACATCGGGCCTGCCGCTCAGCCTGCTGGACGGGACCGGTCTGACCGGCAGTGAGGATTTCGTCTTCACCCGCCCCGTGAACACCGAAGGTGGTCCGCTGAAAGGCGTGGAGATCAGTTTCCAGACACCCTTCTCTTTCCTGCCCGAGCCCTTCTCCAACTTCGGCACGATTCTGAACTACACCTATGTGGATTCTGAGATCGATTATCTGCGCGGCAGCAGCAGCACGGCCACGGTGACCCAGACCCTGACCGGCCTGTCCAAGCATGCCTACAACGCCACCCTTTATTACGAGGATGATGCCTTCAGTGCCCGTGTCTCCGCCGCCTACCGCGACGATTATCTGACCCGCGTGCCCGGCCAGAATAATAATGATGTGGAGGGAACCAAGGGCACGTTGAGCATCGACATGTCCACCTCCTACAGGATCACCGAACAGCTGAAGGTGACGCTGGAAGCCCTGAATCTGACCGACGAGTTCAACGATCAGTATGTGGATACGGCCGGTGACCGTGTCTATGTCTATCACCATACAGGTCGGCAATTCTATTTGGGCTTCCAGTACACATACTGACCATCCCAGGGGTATTTCCCTGTCTTCCGATCCACTTTGCCGGACAAGGCCCCGCTGTCCCGGTGGGCAGCCCCTTGTCCGGTTCTTCCGCCCATGTCCTGGCGAAGGATGTCCATCCATGACCTGCTTTTCCGATCACCTGCGCCGCTCACCCGTCATCCCGGTCCTGGTCGTCGACCGGGTCGAGCATGCCGAACCGCTGGCCACGGCTTTGGCGGAAGGTGGGCTGACGGTGGTGGAAGTCACCTTGCGCACGCCGGCGGCGCTGGAGGTGATTCGACGTATGAAGCGGGTCCCTGCGCTGACGGTTGGCGCCGGTACCGTGCTGACCCCCGGGGATGTCGACAGCGCGGTCACCGCCGGCGCCGATTTCATCGTCACGCCGGGGACGCCGGTCTCCCTGGTTCCGGCATTGCGTGGTGCCGGTGTCCCGGTCATTCCGGGGGTGCAGACCGTCAGTGAGATCCTCGCGCGCATCGAGGATGGGTTCCAGATCCTCAAGCTGTTCCCTGCCGAGCAGTGTGGCGGCGTCGGGTTGCTGAAAGCGATCGCCGGACCGCTGCCATCGGTACAGTTCTGTCCGACCGGCGGGATAGACCAGAGCAAGGCGTCCGCCTACCTTGCCTTGAAGAGTGTGGCCGCCGTGGGCGGGTCCTGGATCGCACCGGCCAGTGCTCTCGCCGCGGAGAACTGGGATCTTATCACCGTCAACGCACGCAACGCGGCGCTTCTGGGGGCGGCCAAGGAATCCTGAGGATATTACAGAAATATTCCCGTTTTCTGCACGGAGTATTGAATTCCGGCTTCCGTGTAGCGTGTCCCCTGTTTCGGAGATCGCGTCCAGGTTGTTGATCCGATGCCGGCTGTCGCGCCGCAGCGACATGCGCCTTGATTGATTGACGCAAATGATTTATCTACTTTTGCGTTTATTTCTCCGAGCCCGTTCGGCACCTGATCGGTGAGGGCTGGAAGGATGTTCGCCCTCTGGCTGTCTGTACCGGAAGGAAGGATCATGCGGAAGACGCTCGCTGCGGCAATCGCCTTGTTCGTTGGCATCTCCGGGGCCGTGGCACAGGACATGCGCGGCCAACCGGTCGCGGATCGTCCGCGTAGCGACTACGATCCCGTGGGGCTGCGCGCCGGGGGGTTTCTGGTCCTTCCATCAATCGCCGTGGAGGCGAGCTATGACGACAATATCTATGCCCAGGAAAGCAGGAAAGACGACGACTATATCTTCATCATCGCGCCGAAGCTGCTGATCCGCTCGGACTGGAATGTCCATTATATGGAGTTCCATGCGGCCGCCGAATTGGGCCGCCATCATGACTTCACGGCGGAAGATTACGACGATTATCAAGCCGGTCTGGAGGGACGCCTCGATATCGCGCAGGGCTGGTCCGCGACAGCAACGAGCGACTATCGCCGTGCGCATGACGAGCGCGGCACGCCGAGCGACGCCGGCGGGCGGGAGCCGACCGAATATGACATGGTCTACAGCGCCCTGGGGCTGAACCGTACCGAAACCCGCATCACCTTGCGGGCTCTCGGCACCATGACCTATTACAATTATGACGATACGCCCGGCGCAGGTGCCACGATCATCGACCAGGATTTCCGTGACCGCACCGAATATGCCGGATCTGTCCGGCTCGGCTACGAGTTCATGCCGGACGTCAACACGTTCATCCAGGGCAATCTCAACTGGCGTGACTACGACAGCGGCAATCGCGATTCAGACGGATACCGTCTCGATACAGGTTTTGCTTTTGATTTTGGCGGCATCACGACGGGTGAGATCTATGCCGGCTACCGGTCGCAGACCTATGACTCTCCCGGCTTTTCCTCGCAATCCGGCTTCAGCTATGGCGGCTCGCTGTTGTGGAATCCCAGCGGTCTGACCTCGGTCCAGCTCTCTCTCATCAATGATCTCAATGAATCGACCCTTGCTGGTGCATCGGGCTATATTTCCAACGGAGCCTCTCTTCAGATCGATCATGAATTGCGGCGCAATGTGCTGATCGGGGGGCGCATCGGGTACACGGAAAACGACTATCGTGGCCTCGACCGGCTGGAGAAAATGTGGACCGCAGGTGCCAAGGCAGATTATCTGCTGAACCGCTCGTTGCGGCTCGGTGTCAGCTACACCCTGACGGACCGCTCGGTGAATGTGACCGGCCAGGACTATACCCGCAATCAGGTCCTGTTGAGCCTGCGTGGCAGCCTGTGACGGCAGGTTGCCCTTCCGGCTGATACGGGAGGCCCGGGCGCCTGCGTCCGGGCTTTTGCATCAGGCCGCAGCGACCGCCATGGCCCGGATGGGTGTGGCCCCGGCCAGGCAGACCTGCGCCCGGGCGCCGGCGTCCACGCGATGGATGCCGGTGGCGGCCCCCGTCGAGACCCAGCTTCCTGCCGACAGGGAGAGGCCCCGGCGTCCCATCAACCCGATGAGGAAGACCAGTGCCGCCAATGGACCTCCAGGGATGGAGGCCGCGGTTCCCCGGCCGACGACCACATCGTCCACCATGGTTTCGACGTACAGATCGTCCGGCCGCTGTCGATGCCAGTCCGGAATGTCCGGGCCGATGATCAGCCCGTTGTTGTTGCCGAAATCGCTGACCACGACCGTCGGCCCCAGATCGTTGATGCTGGCCAGCGGGCTGCCTGCCGGCTCGATTCCGATATGGAGGGCGGCGACCAGCGATCCGGCCTCCTCCAGCGTCGGCGCCGGTCCCGGTGGAACATCACGGGCCAGTTTGATGACGAATTCCGCCTCGACGGCGGCGAAGCCGTCCGGATACACCGGAAATGATACAGGACCATCCGTCGGTGCCATCTGCACGGCCTGTTGGAAGATCGGGCCGGCCAGCCGCTCGGCCCCCAGCCGGGGGCGCAAGGCCGGAGGCACCAGCCCGACCTTCCATCCGGCGACGTGGTCGGGCCAGAGGGCCAGGGCACGGTCCTGGCAGGCATACCCCGCATCCAGCGTCTCCGGGACCTGACCGCCGGGATAGGCAGCCAATGCGCGTCCGGCCTGGCGGGCGGCGACGAACGATGAGGCGATATGCTCGATATCCAGGGGCATCTGGTTCTTCTCCCGGAAGCGGTGCTGCGTCCTCCGGATGACCGGCGGAATGCCGAGCAGCCCTGCCGCTCTTGTGAAACGGGTCTTGACGCTTTCTCCTGGCCTCTACTATAGGAAACCGGTGTCATTTTCAAGAATGGCTGTCTTGCCACGACATCTGCGCGTGACCGAGCGGCCTGCCGCAAAAACTCGGGGGAGGATGATGGTGGACCGACGTGCTCTTCTTGCCGCCGTGGCTCTGTTGCCGTTGGCGGCCTGCAGTTCGCTCTCCCAGGCCAGCGCTGGCAGTCCCGCAGCGACCGGTGCCCGGGCGGCGGGCCTGCCCGCCTTTCCCGGCGCCCTCGGCTGGGCCGCGGACACAGCGGGGGGGCGGGGCGGCCAGATCATCCGCGTGACCAGCCTGGCGGCCGAGGGGCCGGGATCTTTCCTGGAGGCCCTGGAGACCAAGGGGCCACGGATCATCGTGTTCGAGGTGGGCGGAGTCATCGATCTCGGGGGCCGGGAGATCAAGCTGACCGAGCCCTTTGTCACCATCACCGGGCAGACGGCGCCGGCGCCGGGCATCACCTTCATCCGCGGCGGCCTGCAGATCGCGACCCATAATGTCGTGGTCCGCCATATCCGTGTCCGTCCCGGCGAAGCCGGGGCGGCCAAGCACAGCGGTCTGGACATCGACGCCATCTCGACGGTGGGCGGGGCGTACAATGTCATCGTCGACCATTGCTCGCTGACCTGGGCCACGGATGAGAACCTGTCCGCCTCCGGTCCCCGGTTCAAGGGCGATGGACCGGACGAATGGCGCCGCAATACCTCGCACCGCATCACCTTCAGCAACAATCTGGTGGCGGAGGGATTGGCCAATGCCACCCATGCCAAGGGGGAGCATTCAAAGGGCTCGCTGATCCACGACAACGTCACCGATATTCTGATCGTGGGCAATCTGTACGCTCACAACCGGGAGCGCAGCCCCCTGTTCAAGGGGGGTGTCCGCGGCGCCATCGTCAACAACCTGATCTACAATCCGGGGCCGAAGGCCATCCATTATAACCTGATCGCCCAGGAATGGGGCGACCATGCCTATCAGCGTGGACAGATGTCGGTGGTGGGCAATGTGCTGCGCGGGGGACCGGATACCCCGGCCGAGCTGCCCTTGCTGATGATCGGCGGCTCCGGCGACCTGGATTATCATCTGCGCGACAATATCCGGGTCGATTGGCGCGGCCAGCCGTTGCCGGAGGTCGGACGCTATACCACGGCGCCGCTCACGGCGTCGGCGCTGGACCAGCCCCCTGTCTGGCCGGCAGGGCTGGCGGTATTGCCCGCCGCGGCGGTTCAGGATCGCGTCATCGCCGAAGCCGGCGCCCGGCCCTGGGACCGGGACCCGATCGATGCCCGGATCGTTGCCGATGTGATCGAAGGCCGTGGCGGCTTTATCGACAGTGAACGGCAGGTTGGCGGCTATCCCGCCTATGCGGAAACCCGCCGCCCCTTCGATCCGGCGGCCTGGGATCTGCGCTTCATGATCCCGAAGTCCGGTCCGTCTGCCGGATTCTGAATCGGAATCCCCGCCGCCTCGGTGGCGGGGAAGCGCCTGTCACAGGCCGCGCAGCTCGGACCGTTCCTGCTCCAGGAACCAGCGATAGGTGTCGCGGATACCGTCCTCGATCCCGATGCGGGCGGTCCAGCCCAGGTCCGTCAGGCGGCGGACATCCATCAGCTTGCGTGGTGTGCCGTCGGGCTTGCTGGTGTCGAAGATGAAGCGCCCCTCGAACCCGATGATCCCGGCCATCAGCTCGGCCAGGGCCAGGATGCTGAGATCCTGGCCGGTGCCGACATTGACATGCGTCTCGCCGGAATAGTGCTCAAGCAGGAACACCAGCGCATCGGCCAGATCGTCCACATGCAGGAACTCCCGCATCGGCCGGCCGCTGCCCCAGAGTTCGACACTGTCGGCGCCGCTGAGTTTGGCCTCATGGATCTTGCGCATCAGCGCCGGCAGCACATGGCTGGCCGTCAGGTCGAAATTGTCGCCGGGGCCATAGAGGTTGGTCGGCATGGCCGAGATGAAGTCACAGCCATGTTGGCGCCGGAAGGCCTGACACAGTTTGATGCCGGCGATTTTGGCCACCGCATACCATTCGTTGGTCGGTTCCAGCGGTCCGGTCAGCAGGCTGTCCTCGGTCAGCGGTTGCGGCGCCAGCTTCGGATAGATGCAGGACGAGCCCAGGAACAGCAGTTTCTCCACGCCGACCTGATGGGCCGCCTGGATCAGGTTGGCCTCGATCATCAGGTTGTCATAGAGGAAGTCGGCGGGGAGCCGGTCATTGGCCAGGATGCCGCCGACCTTGGCCGCCGCGAGCACCACCGCCTGCGGCCGGTTGTCCGCCATCCAGGCGGTCACTGCCGCCTGATCCCGCAGGTCCAGCGTCCGGCGATCGGCGGTCAGGATGGTGCAGGGGGCCTGCTGCAGGCGGCGGACCACGGCACTGCCGACCATGCCCTTATGTCCGGCGACAAAAACCCGCTTGCCGGCCAACGAATACATCGGTTCAGTCATCCATGGCCCCCAGCGTCGATGCGCCTTGCTTCAGCAGCGCGATATCCGCATCGACCATTTCTTCGACCAGTTTAGCAAAGGGGGTCGAGTGCTGCCAGCCCAGCACCGTCCGCGCCTTGGAGGGATCACCCAGCAGCAGATCGACCTCGGTCGGGCGGAAATAGCGCGGATCGATCCGGACAACCACGCGTCCGCTGGCGACATCAACGCCGTGTTCGTCCACACCCTGGCCCTTCCAGACAAGGCTGATGCCCACACGCGCAAGGGCGCGTTCGACGAAGTCGCGGACGGTATGCGTCTCGCCGGTGGCCAGCACATAGTCGCCGGGCTGATCCTGCTGCAGCATGCGCCACATGCCCTCGACATAGTCGCGGGCATGGCCCCAGTCGCGCCTGGCGTCGAGATTGCCGAGATAGAGGCAGTCCTGCAGGCCCAGGGCGATGGCGGCGACGGCGCGGGTGATCTTGCGGGTGACGAAGGTCTCGCCGCGGATCGGGCTTTCATGGTTGAACAGGATGCCGTTGGAGGCATGCATGCCATAGGCCTCGCGGTAATTCACCGTGATCCAGTAGGCATAGAGCTTGGCCGCGGCATAGGGGCTGCGGGGATAGAAGGGCGTGGTCTCGCGCTGCGGCGTCTCCTGCACCAGCCCGTACAGCTCCGAGGTGCTGGCCTGGTAGAAGCGGGTGCGCCGCTCCAGCCCCAGGATGCGGATCGCCTCCAGCAGCCGCAGCGTCCCCAGACCGTCGGCATTGGCCGTGTATTCCGGCGTCTCGAAACTGACCTGAACATGGCTCTGGGCCGCCAGATTGTAGATCTCGTCCGGCTGCACCTGCTGCACCAGGCGGATCAGGTTCGTCGCATCGGTCAGGTCGCCGTAATGCAGCTGGAAACGGCGGGACTTTTCGCTGCCGGTGTGGGGATCTTCGTACAGATGGTCGATGCGGGCCGTATTGATCGAGGAGGAACGCCGCTTGACCCCATGGACCCGATAGCCCTTCGACAGCAGGAGTTCCGCCAGATAGGCGCCGTCTTGCCCCGTAATGCCTGTGACCAACGCCGTTTTCGTCATTGCTCCCGATCCCACTGGCTGTGTCCGCCGATCCGGGCCGCGGCCCGGACGCTGCACGGGTTGTCCCTAGCACTTTCCTGTCCGGCAGGATAGCGGCAGCGGCCGCAACCACAGGAGGTTTTTCCTGGAATTTCCTCGAAATTCCTCGTTGCCGGCCGTGGTGCTGCCTGTTATCAGAAGTTGGTTTTTTTATGAAAATTGCACGGAATGATGGTTTTCCATGGCGGCGTTTCCGGGCGGGACCCGGCATGCGGAACCCGGTCCAGACGGCTGTGACGCCAATCCGGCGTCGGTACAGGCGGGCTTGGCGGGGATGAGAGGGAATGAGATGAGTGCGCGGGTGTCCATCGTCACCACCACCTACAATGCAGCCGCTCATATCGGCCGCATGCTGGACGCCATTGCCCTCCTGGATTGGGACAGTCTCGAATGCGTCATTGTCGATGACGGGTCCAGGGACGGGACCGTCGATCTCGTGCGCCGCCGGGCCGCCGCCGGGCCGCGCATAAGGTTGCTGACACCCGGTCGTATCGGTCGGGCGCGGGCGCTCAATCTGGGGGTGGATGCGGCGGCGGGACCGCTGATCGCGATCAACGACGCCGATGATATCAGCTTGCCGCACCGGCTGCGGCGGCAGGTGGCGGCGCTGACGGACTCTCCAGGATCCGTCGCTGTCGGGACCGCCTTTGTGACAGTGGCCGAGCATGGGGACATGCCGGTGCCCCTGGTCCCGCCGGACCCCGGCGGCCGCATCATCGAGTTTGCCGCTGCGGATTTCTACCGCGGCAACCGGGTCGCCCATTCCACATTGCTGTTCCGCAAGTCGGCTTGGGCTGCGGCCGGTGGCTATAACGAGGATCTCGGTTCCTGTATCGATTTCGACTTCTATTTCCGTCTGCTGGGCCAGGGGCGGTTTGTCTATGTTGACGAGCCGCTGGTCCATGTCCGCCTGTCACCCCACAGCAGCTTCAAACGGCGGAGATTCCCTGATTATTTCCGGGATTATCGCGCTGCCCTGGCAACGGGCCGGCGGATGAACCGGATTCCCTGGGCATTGCGCATCTATGACCTGAAGCCCTGCTGGTACCATGTGCGAAAGGTCCTGGTGCAATGACGGTTTCCAGGGGAGGCGCCGATGGTGAGCTGCATCGCCGGCGCGTGGCGCTGCTGGTCAATTTCGTGCCGCCCTACCGCGTGCCGGTGCTGCGCAGGCTCCAGGCACACCTGTCGGCCCTGCGCATCCTCATCTCCACGACCATGGAGCGGGACCGGCACTGGCAGCCGGATTGGGACGGGTTGGATGTCCGCCTCCAGGCCAGCCTGTCACGGACCATGAAACTGACGCATCCCGACGGGACCGTCATTCACACCGAACTGCACCTGCCTTATGACACCTTGATCCAGCTGGTCCGCCTCCGGCCCGACATCGTCATAACCGGTGAGATGGGCCTGCGCACGCTGATGGCCTGGCTCTACCGGCGGCTGGTGCCGCGCAGCCGGCTGGTCATCTGGGCCACCCTGTCGGACCGGACGGAAACCAAGGCCGGACGTCTGCGCACCAGGCTGCGCCGGCTGCTGCTATGGGGGGCAGACGCCGTTCTCACCAACGGCCAGTCAGGCCGGCGCTACCTGCAACGGCTTGGCTGTCCGGCGCAGCGCATCCATCCGATCGGTCAAGCCGTTCCTGTTTCCCTGTTCCGGCAGCCGCCCTTTCGACCGCCGGAGACGGCCCACGATCTGGTTTTCATCGGCAATCTTGAGGCTTGGAAAGGGTTGCTTCCGGCCCTCGATCAGCTTCGCGGCTGGGCCGAGCAGCGGCCGGTGGCCGGCATCCGTCTGCAGATCATCGGCAGGGGCCGGCAGCGTTCCGATGTTCTGGAGGCGATGGCCCGGCTTCCGGCCAATGTCACGGCGCATCTCGCCGATCCCATCCCCTACGCGGCCATGCCGGCCCTTTACGCAAAAGCGGGCGTTCTGCTCCTTCCCTCTCTCTATGAGGAATGGGGTCTGGTGGTGAATGAGGCCATGGCGGCCGGCGTGGTGGTTCTGGGCAGCCGGCACGCACAGGCCGTGGAGGAGTTGATCGAGGACGGGCGCACCGGCTTCATCTTCGATCCGGAGGTGCCTGGCAGTCTGGCTGCGGCCCTGGACCGGTTGATGGCGGCATCCCCGGCCGAGCTGGATGTGATCCGGGCCGCCGCGCAGGCCCGGATCGCTGCGGTCACGCCGGACGCCATGGCCGACCATATGGCGGCGGTATTGGCCGGCATATCGTCCGGGAGGGCAGCCATGCTGCAGGGGGGGCTGCCATGACCCTGGTCACGGCCCGGCTGCCGCGGGTGGGCGGCGGGGCATCGTCCCTGCTGCTTGCGGCCTGTGCCTTCGGCTTTGTCACGGACTTCTTCAACAAAATTCCACTGGCCGGCGGCCTGTCCCTGGCGGGGGCAATTTCTGCACTGTTTGCCGTCCTGATTCTGATCCACTGCCTCAGTGCCGTCCGGTTGCCCCGGCATCTCATGATTCCTGCCGGCATGCAGTCCGGATTTCTGCTGCTGGCGGTGACCGTATCCCTGGTGTCCGGCCTGCCGATATCCGGGGTGCAGAATCTGGTGACCTATACCGCCTTCATCGGCGCGCTCCATGCCTCGGCCGCGCTCAGCCTGCTGGACCCTGGCTTTCCACTGCGGCTGATGCGGCTGATCCTGCGGCTGTCCCAGCTGTTGGCCGCCACCTATCTGGTCCTGGCCCTCGTGTTGGGGCCTGGACACGATCTGGTGTTCGCGCCGCGCAGCACGGCGATGATCCTGATCCTGGGCGTAGCGGTCAGCGTGGCGGCCACCCCCTGGACGTCGCCCCACGGCGCGATGCGGCTTCTGCTGCTGCTGGTGGCCATTGGCGCATCGTTGTCGCGCATGGCGCTGCTGACCGCACTGTTGCTTGTCACTCTGTCCAGCCTGCACCGGGGCACTTGGGCCGGCCGGCTGCTTCTGCTGGGCAGTCTCGGCGGTCTGGGTGGACTGTTCCTTTGGCTGATCGATGCCATTCCCGCTTTGCGCAGCCGTATGATGGAAGGGGATGCCGCCGTCCAGGTCGGCGGCCTCACACTCAACACCAGCGGGCGCATGGTGCTGTGGGACCATCTGTTCGCCAAGGTGCAGACCTCTCCCTGGATCGGGCATGGTGCCGGTTCATCCGGCATGGAGACCATAAAGTTCTACGCCATTGCCCATGCCCATAATGATTATCTTCGTCTGCTCTATGATTTCGGGCTGATTGGCCTGGTTCTGTTTGTTTTGCCGCTCCTGCTCATCCTGCGCCGGAACTATCGCCACGCTCTGAACAGCGGCAGCCCGCTTAACCGTGCGGCCGTCCTTGCCGGCATTGGCCTGCTCTGTCTGATGGTCACCGATATCCCCGTCGTATTCTTCGGGCTGATGATGGGGGTGGCCTTGCTCAATGGGGCTGGAAGCGCGGCCATCATTCGTCAGCACGGGTCATGATGCCCAGCCGTCCCCGGGTTCTGCTCTCGGCTGTCGCCTTTGATCCAAGCCGCGGGTCGGAGCCGGGGATGGGCTGGAACTGGGCGTGCGCCTTGTCGGAGCATGCCGATCTGCACATCCTCACGCAGCATGACAATGGCAACAAAGAGCGTATAGACCGCCTTCGCGCGCAGGGCCTCGGACTGCATCCATCGGCGACAATCCATTACCTGCCGGCATTCCTGCCCCCTGCCGATGATCCGGACCGCGCCCGGATCGGCGCCTCTCCGTTCAGATATTATCGGGCATATCGGCGCTGGCAATGGATGGCATTCTTGCACGCGCAGAAGATTGTTGCGGATAACCAGATCGATATCGTCCACCATCTCAACATGACAGGCTATCGGGAACCTGGTTACCTCTGGCTTCTTGATCGTCCTTTTGTCATCGGCCCTGTGGGCGGCTTTCTTAATTATCCGTGGTCATACATGCCGGTTCTGCGGCCCGCCGAGCGCCTGCGCCAGTCGGCGCGGAGCATCGTGAACACCCTCACCATGCGGTTGGACCGACGGGTTGCGCGAGCCTTGCGGACGGCGGCTGTGGTTCTGGCGGCGACGTCGGCGGATGCGGAAATGATGCGCCGTTGCTATGGACTCAAGCCACTGGTCACCGGCGATGCCGCGTGTGGTCCCATGCCGGACCGCCCCCGCCGGATTGCCGGAAACAGTCTGACATTGGTCAGCAGCGGTCTGCATATCGCGCGGAAATCGCTTCCCGTGGGCTTGCATGCCCTCGCCCTGCTGGGGCCGGATGTCCCGTGGACATTGCATCTGTTGGGCGAGGGGCCGGAAACCCCCCATCTGCGGGGGCTGGCCGACGGGTTGGGGATCACGGAGCGGATTGTCTGGCATGGGTGGCGGCCGCGTGCCGAGGCGATCGAGATCATGAAAGATGCCGACATCTTCCTTTTCCCCAGCCTGCTGGAAGGATCGGCAACCGTCGTGATGGAGGCGCTGAGTCTGGGGCTTCCGGTTGTCTGCTTTGACTGTTGCGGGATGCATGACAGCATCACACCGGATTGCGGAATTGCCATTCCCACGACACCGGCCTCTACCGCGGCATCCCGCTTCGCGGTAGCCATCCAGGCGTTGTGGCGGTCGCCGGAGACGCGCGAGAAACTCGCCGACGGCGCCCGCGCCCGGGCACAGGAACTCAGCTATCCGGCCCGGGCCGCCCAGGTGGCGCATCTCTATCAGTCCCTTGTCGGCGCGGCAGGTCATAGTCCCTGACGCGTGCGCAACGCCGCCCACCCGATGCCGGGCGTCACCGCGATCCCTGCGAGTGCCATGGCCCAGGCGATCGACATTGCGCTCGGGGGCAGCAGCAGCAGCCCCAATCCCAGGACGACCAGTCCGGCAATTCGGCTCCAGAACACCGGTTGCGTTCTTCCCGTGGCAAGCAGACCGAAGCCTAACCCCTGCCGGCAGGCATCGGTTGCGGCGATGAGGAAGAGAGGCAGCAGAAGTGACGTGGACTTAATGAGAGATTGATCCCCATACAAAAACATGATCAGTAAATCCGTTGATGAATAAAGGAAAATTCCGTACATAATAGCGGCTATTGTGAATAAAATTCCGCCAATTGCGCTGTAATTGCGGGCGGAATTTTGGCGGGTCTTGTGGATTTTCATTGTCACTCGTGGAATCATTGCGGTGTAAAGCGCCGACATGATTTGCGTGAACGGCATGAATAGGTTCTGCATGGCGCGCAAGGTTCCCGCGTCATGCAGGCTGACCAGAGAGGCGGTATACGCGATCACGCCTTGA
Source organism: Oleisolibacter albus (assembly GCF_003336875.1). Classification (GTDB taxonomy): domain Bacteria; phylum Pseudomonadota; class Alphaproteobacteria; order Azospirillales; family Azospirillaceae; genus Niveispirillum; species Niveispirillum album. The sequence goes on from NZ_QGNJ01000021.1 coordinate 37,643, forward strand.
TTTCCGATCCAGAACGCCACGCTTGTGCCGACGAGCCAGCGCCCGGCCCGCCAAAGGAGTGGGCACATCCAGACCAGGAGGCGCCGTGACGGACGCACCAGCGGGGTGGGGTGAAGCCAGATATTCACAAGAATTGCGGCTGTGCTTGCCACACTCCACAGCAAGACGGCTCCTTCGGCGTGTCCACCATGGGCAGACAATGCCGCCCCAATCAGCAAGAGGAGAAGGTAGGCGGTGGAGCCGGGAAGTGACCTCCCGATAGATCCGTGCAGATAGAAGTTTCGCCGTGTCTGCATGTGCATGCGCCACGTTATGTTTGCAATGGCCAAGCACATCACCATGAATATATCTTCAATACATGACATGTATCCGAAAAAAATAATTAGTATTGAAAGGGCGCTTGAGGCAATGAAGCTGATGAAAAGTCCCGAAGTGAGCAGCTCAGGGCGTTTGAATCTGCTGCATCTCGCGTGAACCATCGGCATCGGATCGGAGATGAGCGCCGAGACGCATCCCTCTGCCAGAAAGGCCAGAACCCAGACCAAGCTGAATCGCCCGAACTCGGTGACGCCGAGCGTCCGTGTCAGAAGTGCAGTGAATGTGAACGTGGCCAGTCCCTGTATGGCCTGATCGGCCAATGAAAATGCAGCACCTCTGGAGACGAAGACGGGACTGATGCTGGGACGTGATATCCAGATTCTGATGATTTTATCGCGTGTGAATGTCGTCATTTTCCGCGGTTTGTTTGAGCCATTGATCTGCAACGGGTGGTCGCTCATTGCGATGAAACCTCAGAGACGGATCACCCCGGCCTCCGCCTGGAGAGCCATGGCCGAGTAAGGACCGGCGGTCATGATCATCAGCTGACGCTGGCGAGACGGGTGGCCACGGCCGGACTCCTGTCGCTGTCGAGGGGACTACCGTCCTGCGATCTTGCTGCGATCAAATGAGGGCACCGGGGCCGTATCGGGCAGACGGGGGCCGTTCACGGCCCGATCCAGGGCCGCATGGAAGTGACCGGGTGTATAGTTGGTGCAGTAGCGCTGCCGTGCGGCCAGCCGGTCGGTCCGCAGGCGGTCCGGCGCGGCGGCATAAAAGGCGATCCGCGCCGCCAGTTGGCGGGAGATGGTGTCCGGTGGTGACCCGGCGGCAATGACATTGTCCTGAAGCGCCGGCCCCAGCAGATCCGCCACAGCGCCGGTGGCATAGACGATGGGAACCGTTCCGGCCGCCATGGCCTCGATCACCACCAGCGGCGTATGGTCGTGGCGGCTGGGATAGGCCAGGATGTCGGCCCAGCCGATGGCCCGCTCCTTGTCTGCGCCGTAAAGGGGACCTGTCACCGCGACGGTCTGCTCCAGCCCGGCCTGCCGCACGGCCCCGCGCACCCGATCCAGGGTCAGGGCCGCTGTCGGAGCGCCCACCAGCTTGGCCTCGAAGGGGATGCCGGCCGCGGCCAGTTGCGCCAGGGCGGCGATCACCTCCTGCACGCCTTTGCCGGGGATGAGGTTGGCCAGATGCAGGATACGCAGCGGGCCGGGGGATCGGTCCGGTGGCGGTCCAGGATCGGGCGCCGGGTTGGGAACCGGCCAGATCCGGGCGAATCGGCCGGACCCCCGGGCACGCCGCGCGCTGTGGCTGGCGCTGGTCAGAAGCTCTGTTCCCCGCAGGCAGATACGCAGCAGCCGGTCGCCGGCCGCGCGTCCGGACAGGATCGCCTCCAGCCCCTCTGCATGCAGATGCACCAGACAGCGCTGCGCCGTCAGCCGTCCGAGCAGGATGATGGCCCCGTCGCGGAACCGGGCAGACCCGAAAGGCGACAGGGTCGTGTAGCTGAGGTCGGCAGGGCCGCGCCGGCACCGCGCCACCAGCAGGCGGGCTGCGCTGCGAATCAGCTGCAAAGCCTTGCGCAGCCTGTTCCGCCCCAGGTCGGTCAGATTGCCGGACTGTCCGATATCGACCGCAAGCACGGCCAGACCCGGACGGTCCCGCAGATGGGTCCAGGCCTGCAGCGTGACCTGGGTCACGCCATGGACCGGCGGCGGAAGGGGCGCCAGGAATTGCAGCCTCATCGTTACCACCAAAGCGTTAAAATTTTAGCAAAACACAATCTCAATAGCACAGATCCCGTTTTAAGCGTATAGATTGCTGTGTTGGGCAACCAAAAGTGATGGTGGTGCGATGTCGGCGACGGTGATCAATACGTCAGTCCTGGGCACCGCCGTCAGCGCGGTGGACCTGGATCGGGCCATCCACGTCATCCATGGCTGGCTGCGCGATGGACAGCACCACTTCGTCTGCGTGCGCGATGCCCACGGCATTGTGCGGGGGCTGGATGAACCGTGGCTGCGTGACCTGCACGCCCGGGCCGGGCTGGTGGTGCCCGATGGTTGGCCCGTGGCGGCATTGCTGCGCTGGCGTGGCTACAGGCACGTTGCGCAGGTGCGGGGGTGCGATCTCATGCGCCGGCTCTGCGCTGATTCGATCCGATACGGCTACCGCCATTTCTTCTATGGCGGCGCCCCGGGTGTGGCGGAGGAACTGGCTGGACGGTTGGGGGCGGCATATCCCGGTCTTCAGGTCGCCGGCGTCCTGTCGCCACCGTATCGTAACCTGACCGTGCAGGAGGATGAGCGGATCATACGGACCATCAACGCTGCCAGGGCGGATATCGTCTGGGTGGGGTTGAGTACGCCCAAGCAGGAATTGTGGATGGACGCCCATCGCGACCGACTGGCCGCCAATGTCCAACTCGGTGTCGGGGCGGCCTTCGATTTCCTGACCGGCCGTCGCACTGAGGCACCCGGATGGGTCCGGCGGTCGGGTCTGGAATGGGCCTATCGTATGGCCTGCGAACCGCGGCGGCTGGGGCCGCGCTATCTGCATGTGGTGCCGCGGTTCCTGGCCGGCGTGGCGGTCGAGGCGGTGCAGCAGCGGCCGGAGCGCCACCGCTTGCCCCAGCCCAAGGCCTGAGGTGCCGCATGTCTTCCTTCCTGGTGACGGGGGGCGCCGGCTTCATCGGCTCCCATCTGGTGGCGGCGCTGCTGGAGCGTGGCCATCATGTCCGTGTTCTCGATGATCTTTCCACCGGGTCGGCTCCCGCGGTGTCTCCGGGTGCCGATCTCATTCTTGGCGATGTGGCCGACAGGGCGGTGGTACGGCAGGCGATGCTGGGAATGGATGGGTGTTTCCATCTGGCCGCCGTGGCCTCGGTCGAACGCGGCCATCAGGACTGGCTGGGCTGCCATCGTACCAATCTGACCGGCAGCATCACCGTGTTCGATGCGGCGGCGAAGGCCGGACGCGTTCCGGTGGTCTATGCGTCCTCGGCCGCCGTCTATGGCGACAATCCGGTGCTGCCCCTGTCCGAAGAGTCGCAGACGGGGCCGTTGTCGGCCTATGGCGCCGATAAGTTGGGCTGTGAGTATCACGGGCGGGTCGCCGCCCTGATCCACAACGTCCCCACGGCCGGGCTGCGCTTCTTCAACATCTATGGCCCCGGCCAGGACCCACGCTCGCCCTACACCGGCGTCATCGCCATTTTCGCCGACCGTGCCCGCCAGGGGCAGCCGCTCCGCATCAATGGCGATGGCAGCGCCCTGCGTGATTTCGTCTATGTCGGTGACGCTGTGGCCCATCTGCTGGCCGCCATGGGACGTCTGCACGGACACCGGGCGGCGGTGGCCGAGATTTTCACCGTCTGCACCGGCCGTCCCACCAGCATTCTTGAACTGGCCACGCTTCTGCGGCGCCTGACCGGATCGGACAGCCCGATCCAGCACGGTCCTGCCCGGGCGGGGGATATCGCCCGTTCCCTGGGTGATCCGCGGCGGGCCATCCGTCTTCTCGGCGTCCAGGCTTCGACTGTGCTGGAGCAGGGTTTGTGCCACACCCTTGATTATTCAGGCCTACGCCCGCCATTGATGCAGCCAGGCGGTGGCCATCAGAATGGTCCACAGCCGCTGGGCATGGTCCTGCCGGCCACCGAGATGTTCGGCCAGAGCGCGGCGAACCGGGGCGGGATGGAACAGTCCGTCGGCTGACAGCCCCTGTCCGGTCAGCAGGTCCTCGGCCCAGCTTCGCAGCGGGCCGCGCAGCCACATGCCGACGGGTGGGCTGAATCCACTCTTGCCCCCCGGCAGGGGAGGAGGCGCCTGGACGAGGTCGGCCGGCAGCAGACGTTGCCGCACCTGCCGCAGCAGATGCTTGGGGCGTGCCGGGTCCACCAGCCCGGGGGGGAGACGCAGGCACAGCTCAACGACGGCGCGGTCCAGCAGGGGGACCCGCACCTCCAACCCATAGGACATGCTGGCCCGGTCCACTTTGGCCAGAATATCGTCCGGCAGGTACCAGGTCATGTCCTGCAGGCGCATACGGTCGGCGAAGGGACGGGTGTGGCCGGGCAGCGGCAATGGTGGTTCCGGATCGGCGCCAATGACGACCTGGTGCGGCCGCGGCCAGATCCGCAGGGCCGCCTCATAGGCCAGATCCGCCGTCGTGGCCTGGAGCACGCCGGCGGCGGCACGGCTGGTGTCCAGCAGACTGCGGCGCCACAACCGGTGAGGCAGAAGCGGCTGGAGGCGGCGCAGGACCGCCGCGGGGGTCCGCGTCAGCAGCCCGCCACCGGCCTGCCGCAGCGGTCGCGGCAGGCGGGCCGCCCGCGTCCACAAGGCGGCTGTCATGGCATAGCGCGGATAGCCCGCGAACAACTCGTCGCCTCCATCCCCGGACAGGGCGACGCTGACGCGGGTCTTGGCCAAGCGGCTCAACAGCAGTGTCGGGATCTGGGACGGATCGGCCAGGGGCTCATCGTACAGCGCGGGCAGCGCCGGAATCAGGGTCAGCGCATCCCGATCAGTCAGCAGCTGGTCTCGATGTTCGGTTCCCAGCCGGTGGGCGATGGCCGCCGCGGCAGGACGTTCGTCGCTTCCCCCTTCGAAGCCGATGGTGAAGGTACGGACCGGCTCCGATGTTGCCTCGCACATGGCCGCCACCACCGTGCTGCTGTCCAGCCCGCCGGACAGGAAGGCACCCAAAGGGACGTCGGCGCCCATCTGGCGCCGGACCGCCGCCCTGATCGTGGTGGTCAACGCCTCGACCGCCTCGGCCTCGCTCATGGGTTCGGTGCAGGCGGAACTCTGTTCCAGCGACCAGAAGGGCCGCAGCTCGAGCGGGTCCGGCGATCCCGGTGCCAGCCGGACCCAGTGTCCCGGCGGCAGATGGGCCACGCCGGCATAGATGCTGCGGGGTCCGGCAATGTAGCCCCGCCGCAGCAGGCTGGTCAGGGCCTGCCGGTCCAGCGGCAGGTTGGCCGGGCTGGCCGCCCGGATCGCCTTCAGCTCCGACGCGAACATCCAGCTGCCGTCCACGCGCCCCCAATAGAGCGGCTTGATGCCCACCGGATCGCGGGCCAGGACCAGTTCCCGCGCCTGCCGATCCCAGAGGGCGATGGCGAACATGCCGTTCAACTGGTCGAGCGTGGCGGCGAGGCCCCAGCGGGCGACAGCCTCCAGCAGGACCTCCGTGTCGGCATGGCCATGGAAGCGGACCCCCTGCTCCTGGAGCGCGCGCCGCAGATCCGGATGATTGTAGATCTCGCCGACGAAACTCAGAACCCAGCGCCCGTCCTGGGAGATCATGGGTTGTCGGCCGGCGGGGGACAGATCGAGGATGGCCAGCCGCCGATGGCCCAGCGCGATCCCAGCATCCAGATCAAGAAACGAACCCTCGCCATCGGGACCGCGATGGGCAAGGCTGGTCAACATACGGTCGAGGAGCCGGGCGACGGCACCGGCCGGGCCGGGCTGCGGCAGGAAACCGGCAAGACCACACATCAGCGAACCGCCCGAGCGGGCGCCGCCTCATCAGGGGCGTTCATCGGCGACCCGGTGCAGATACGCGCCATAGCCGGTCTTGCCCAGCGGGGCAGCCGCGGCCACCGTCTCTGGACCGGCCACATAGGTCGGCTGGTCCAGGTTGCACAGCGTGATCCCGTCCTGTCCGCTCAGCATCCGCACGACGCAGGAGCCGATGAAACCTGCGCAACCCGTAACAAGGACCCGCACCGCCGCTGCCTCCGTAAGTTCAGGGTATAGAGCGAAGAGGGTTTTGTTTCGGCAGTCAAGACAACAAACGGGTTAGTTTCGGCCTGCGGAGGGGTGCATTGCAATTGCTTGGTGCTTTTTCCGAAGTAATACCTAAGGGCTTTCTCTTTGAAATCACAAAGTGTCAACAAAATATCGCGGATATTGCGACATATTTTATTGTATATTCATGTCCTTATCTTTCTTGGATCTGGGTTGGGTTGTACATGGCATCCAAAACCAAGGGTAGATCTATGTTTTGACGGATCGACCTTTTTGAGGTAGGTCTACACGTATATATGGTAAATGTTCCGGAATGATCGCCCATGGACGCCTCCGATCTGCTGTCGCGACGACGTACCCTTATGACCGGCTTGGGCGGTACCTTGTCACTTCTGTTTCTGTCGGCGCAGGCAGCGGCGGATGCCGTGGCCACGGGGGCATCCGCCAGCGCACCGGCGGGCGGGCCAAGTGATGGGGCAAGTGGTGGGGACGCGAAGTCACTCTACAGGCTGGGGGCCGGCGACAAGCTGCGGATCGTCGTCTTCGGTGAGGATGACCTTTCCGGAGAATTCGAGGTGGACAGCGGCGGCTCGCTGTCGCTGCCGCTGATCGGTGAGATCGTGGCAGTGGCCAAGACACCGCGCGATCTGGAGCGGGATGTGGCCAAGGCGCTGTCCGACGGCTATCTCGTCAATCCGCGCGTCAGCATCGAGGTTCTGAACTACCGGCCTTTCTTCATCCTGGGCGAAGTCAAGGAGCCGGGGAAATACCCCTATGTCAACGGCATGACGGTGCTGAACGCCGTGGCCGTGGCTGGCGGCTACACCTATCGCGCGCGCAAGGACCAGATCGTCATTGTCCGGGGCGGTGACAGCGGCAGGGAAACCATGGCGCAGGAGGGATCGTCCGTGCTGCCGGGCGACATCATCCGCGTGCCCGAGCGGCTCTTCTGACATGTCCCAGAATCGGACCCCGGTGATGACGGATCTTCTTCTGCCCCCCCAGGACCACTCGGGAGCACAGGCATCCCAGGGCATTGATCTGCCTGAAATTCTCCGCATCCTGTCCCGGCAGCGCGTGGTCATCCTTTCGGTGGTGGCCAGCTTCGTCACCCTGTCGCTGCTTCTGGCCTTTCAACTGAAGCCGCTCTACACGGCCGAAGCTGTGCTGATGCTGGATATCCGCAAGAACCAGGTGGTCGATGTGGAATCGGTGCTGTCCGGCCTGCCGCCGGATGCGGCCGTCGTCCGCAGCGAGCTGGATGTGTTGCGGTCGCGGCAACTGGCGTCGAAAGTGGTGGACAGGCTGGGTCTGGCCGCCGATCCCGAGTTCAACCCCGTACTGCCGCAGGCCCCCAGCATCTGGGACTGGATCAGCCCGCTGGCCTGGATTCCGGCCTCCTGGCGTCTGGCCCTGGCGGGAAATCCGCCGCCACCCGGTCCGGACGTGCAGGCCGATCTGATCCGGGCTGCCATCATCGACCGGGTCATCGCCGGATTGGCGGCGGACAATGATGGCCGCTCCTATTCCATCCGTCTGAGCTTCACCGCCAGCACGGCCGTCAAGGCCATGCGCATCGCCAATGGCTATGCCGAGTCCTATCTGACCGACCAGCTGGAAGCCAAGTTCGAGGCGACGAAGCGGGCCAATGACTGGTTGAGCAACCGCTTGGCCGAGCTGCGCGACCAGGTGCGTGCCGCCGAGAACGCCGTGCAGCAGTACCGGGAAGCCAACAACCTCATCCAGTCGCGGGGGGCGACAATTTCCGCCCAGCAATTGTCGGAAATCAATTCGCAGCTGGTTCTGGCCCGTGCCGAGCGCAGCCAGGCGGAGGCCCGGCTGCGGGCTGCTCAGCGGGTGGCCAGCGGCGGCGACACAATCGACAGCGCGGTCGAAGTGCTGGCGTCACCCCTGATCCAGCGCCTGCGCGAGCAGGAGTCCCAGGTTCGCCGCCGGGAGGCGGAACTGTCGAACCGCTATGGCGCCCGGCATCCGACCATGATCAATGTCCGGGCCGAGTTGCAGGATCTGCGCCAGAAGATCGCCGAAGAGGTGCGCCGCATCATTCAGGGGCTGGCCAATGAGGTGGAGGTGGCCAAGGCCAAGGAAAGCAGCCTCCGTGCCGCCCTCGATGACCTGCAAGGGGCGACAGGCAGCAATGCCCGGGCCGAGGTGCGTCTGCGCGAACTGGAGCGGGAGTCGGAGGCCGGCCGTGTCCTGTATGAGAATTTCCTCAATCGCTACAAGGAAACCAGCGAGCAGCAGGATCTGCAGTCGGCCGATGCCCGGCTGATCTCCCCGGCGGTCATGCCGCTCGGTCCGTCCTTTCCTAAGAAGAGCATGGTTCTGGCGTTGGGAACGGCAGCCGGTCTGGCCCTTGGACTCCTGGCCGCCTTCATGCTGGAGCGGCTGGACCGGGGGTTCCGGGGCGCCGAACAGGTCGAGGGTGCGCTGGCGCTTCCCGTCCTGGCCCAGGTTCCGGCCTTGAACGAGCGTGCCACCAAGCAGAAGCCGGAGCAGTACGTGCTCGATAAACCGCTATCCTCCTTTTCCGAGGCGCTGCGGTCTCTGCGGACGGCGTTGCATTACACCAATGTCGATGATCCGCCCAAGGTGATCGTCATCACCTCCACGGTTCCGCGGGAAGGCAAAAGCACCTTGTCGTTGTGTTTTGCCCGGGCGACGGCCAGGGCGGGAAGCCGTGTGCTGCTGATCGATGCCGACTTCCGCCGGCCGCGGATCACCAAAATGGCGGCAGTTCCCGCCGCAGCAACCCTGTCCGACATGCTGGCGGGGAGCCACGAGGTCAACGATGCCATCCAAGTGGACGCCCTGTCCGGCGCCCATCTGATCGCGGCGGCGCCCGGTACGCCCAATCCACAGGACCTGCTGGCTTCCAAGCAGATGGAGCGTTTCGTCGATCAGGCGCGGGCGCTCTACGACCTCATCATCATCGATACGCCGCCGGTGCTGGCCGTGTCCGATGCCCTGGCCGTGTCCAAGGTCGCCGATGCACTACTCTATGTCGTCCATTGGGGATCGACGGCGCGTGAGATGGTAGCCACGGGTATCAAGCAGCTGCGCGCCTGCAATGCGCCGCTGGCCGGCGTGGTTCTGTCCCAGGTTGATCTGCGTAAACATGCCCGTTATGGTTATGGAGATTATGGATATTATTACGGTCGCTATCGAGAATATTACAAGAACTGATCTTTTGTTCTGATTGTGTTCAGGAGTCTGTTCGTGGTTGCGTGAAGATGGCCAGGATGCTGCGGCTATACCAGTATTGCGGGACATTGGTCCTGGCCCTGGTCACGGCTGTGGCCGGACTGGCAGCCGCATGGCCCGCCTTGGTCCGTCTGCCCGGCGATGAGCTGGTCCCTTCGGTCCTGCGATTTCAGCCGTTGTCACCGGCAGAGATCGAGCGGTTCGAGACGAGCCGGCGCCTCGGCTCCGCCAGCGACCAGAAGCAGATGGGCAGGCTGCGGTTGGGGCAGGCGCTGGTGACGTCGGACCCGGTGCTGGCCGTCCATTTGCTGGATGAGGCCATCGGGCGGCTGGAGCAGGGCTTGTCGGCGGCACCGGCGGACACTGCGGCCTGGGCGGCGCTGGCCTTTGCCCGTCTGCGGCGTTCAGGGCCGGGGGACGCCAGCCTGTCGGCCCTGCGCCTGTCGATCAGCATGGCACCGGCGGAGGCGACGCTGGTTGTCTGGCGGGTCGGTTTGTTGTTGGCGCATGAATCGCTGCTGGGCGCCGATGATCGCCAGCTGCTGGCACAGCAGATCCGGGCCGGATGGATCTTTGCGCCGGTGCAGCTGGTGGCCCTGCTGCGGCAGCACGGGCATCTGTCCTTGCTGCATGATCAACTGACGCCGCCCGACCTGGGGCAGCTGGCCCGCCTTCTGGCCACCCCCTTGCCGTGATCCTGCTGCCGCGTTCCTGTCGGATCATACCGCCAGCCGGTCACCGGTGACCCGGACAGATCCGGGCCTGACGCGTCCAGCGGCGGAACACCCACCGGGGGGCCGAAGGATCGGTCTCAGGTGGGCGACGCCGGAGGCGGCGGCGGCGGCGGAGGAGGCGCGGGCGGCGGAGCAGGCGGTGCCGCCGTCTGCGTGTTCACGGCGGCCTGAACGGCGGCAACCGGCAGATTCGCCGTCTGGGCCACGCTGGTCGCGATCTGTGCGGCCTGCGAGGGCACCGCCTGCACCACGGCGGCTGCGATCTGCGTGGCCAGGGCCGGATTGGCCTGGACCACCGCGGCGGCGATCTGTGCGGCCTGGGTGGGCGCCGCCTGGGCGACGGCCGCCGCAACCTGTGCCGCCTGGGCGGGAACCGCCACCGCGACGGCGGTGGCGATCTGGGCCGCCTGCGCCGGGGCTGCGGCAGCGACGGTGCTGGCGATGATCGCCGCCGCTCCCGGATTGGCCATGGCGGCCTGGGCGGCGATGACCGCCGCCTGATCGGGATTGGCTGTGACCAGCGTCTGCAGGGCGGCCGTCAACGCCTCCCCGCTCAGTCCGGCCAGATTCTGGATGGCGCTGGCCAGTTGTGGTGACAAGGGCGGGCTGGTCTGAGCCGCCGCCGTGGCCATTCCCAGCGCCAACGGGGCAACGACACCGGCCAGGAGCAGGTGCCTAAAGCGTTTGAAGCGCGAGGGCGTTGCCATCCAGGGTCTCCGTCCGGGCATGCTGATCGGCTGACTTCCCTACTGGGATAGGGCTGTGACCGAGAAAAATCAACATGAAATGCATCCAAAAGTAGATCAGCCGCCGTTTCCGGCGGGGCGGCGACGCGGCTGCCTGTAGGATTGGCTCCAACTGATGCCAAGGATCAGCATCAGCAGGGCGGCGACTGCCGGGATTTGCAGGCTGAAGTCGAAGCGGGCATGCACGCCGACCAGGGCCAGCGTCCCCAGCCCGAGCGCCGGCAGCGTGCGGTCCCGCTGCCGGCGCCGCAATCCCAGGATACAACTGACGGCAACGGCCACACTCAGCCCCAGCAACAGCAGACTTGCCGGCAGCCCGATCTCGAACAGCAACTCCAGATAATCCTGGTGTCCGCGGTCAAAATGGGCGGCTAGACGGGTGTCACGGTAGAGGGAGAATGCCGGCTCGAAGGCACCGCGACCCATTCCGGTCCAGAGGGAATCGGGGACGGCCTCGATCATGATGTCTGCCGCGGCTGACCGCAGCGGATCGGCGATGCCATGCCAGCGCAGCCGTGTGGCCAACCCGTCGGCACTGACCGCGACAACGGCGAGGCTGGCCAGAATGATGGCTCCGGCACGCAGCGCCCGGGCCATTGTCAGGCCGCGCGCGGCCAGATCGGCCAACACAAGCACTATCATTCCGGTCAGGGTTGCGGCGATCCCGGCGCGCGATTTCGTCAGCAGTACGGCGGACAGCGTCAACATCAGGCACACCGCCAGCGGCAGCGAGCGGTTGAGCAGATGCCGGATCAGCCGCAGCCTGCGCTCCGGTGCCGGCAGATGCGGTGCAGTGCTGGGCAGAGCCGCCAGGAGCCAGCTCATCCAGCACAGGGCGGAGAGGCCGGCATAGGTGGCGAAGGAATTGCGGTTGATGAAGGTGGAGGTCAGCGCATCCCGGAAACCGGTCTTCTCCACCCAGAGCACCAGGGGGATGCCGGCCAGGTACATCAACATGCCATAGGCGGCATAGGCAAGGCCGATGAGGGCTGTGCCTTGGACCAGCCGCCAAGCCTGCTCCCGCTGCCGGGCCAGATCCGCTGCGGCCAGAAAGGTGCAGCCATAGGCCAGCCAGCGGATGAGCGCCTCGGCCGTCCGGTCGGGGGCCACGGACAGGGTTCCGGCCTGGGCCAGCCCGGTCTGGCCCACGCCCCGGAAATAGTCGCCGGCCAGGGAGAAAACGGGATGGATGCCGGGAAGGCCGGGAATGGCCTGCGCAGCGATCCAGAGAGCCAACAGCACGAAGCCCATTCCCAGCATCGACAATGTCCGCAGCTGGGGTGATGTCCAGGGGATCACCCGCCCGGTCCGTTGCCATGCCCCGGACACGGTCTGCACGGCCAGCAGCGTGCCGATGGCCGCCGCATACAGGCTCCAGGCGGCGGCGCCCACGCCACCGAAGGCGAGGGGCAGCAGGCCGGTGGTCAGCAGCAGGCACAGGACGGGAAGGGCAGGCATCAGCAGCTCCGGGCCACCGCGGTTTTCCTTGCTGCCCCGTGGAGCGGCAGGGTACCTCTTCCATCATGGATGAAACGTTGTGTTGTGGGTGATGGCATGGAATTCCCCTATGGCGCAACATTCTTGGCGGCGAGCCATCACTGCCCTGGGCCATCAAGCTGTGTTGAAGCCTGTTCTGGCTGCGCCCGTCTCGGGTCCCCGCGCATCCGATCCCAAGGGCGAAGCGAGGGATCATGCTGACCCGTCTGCGGCAGTTCCTCCGTCCGTCCTGGCGGATGTTGCCTGCGGTTCCCCCCGGTCTCCGCCTGTACGCCATCGGTGACATCCATGGCCGCTGTGATCTGCTCCAGCGTCTGCTGGTGCGGATCGCTGCCGATGCCGCGGGATTTTCCGGGCGGACCCATCTGGTCTTCCTGGGCGACTATATCGATCGCGGTCTGGAGTCGGCCGGGGTCATCGAGTACGTGCTCCAGAGGTTGGATCTGGATGCTGCCCCGGTCTTTCTCAAAGGCAATCACGAGGCAGCCCTGCTCGACTTCCTGACCGACCGTACCGTCGGACGGAACTGGCTGGCCTTTGGTGGAGACGCCACCCTGTTGAGCTACGGTGTACCGCCGGATCTGGTGCAGCGGCCGGGCGATTATCGCGCGCTGCAAGCCGCATTGCACCAGCGGCTGCCGCCGGCACATCTGGCATTTCTGTCAGGATTGCGCCTTCAGCACCATGTCGGGGATTACCTCTTCGTCCATGCGGGAATCCGGCCCGGTGTGGCGCTGGAGCGGCAGAGCGAGGCGGATCTGTTGTGGATACGTGATCCGTTTCTACAGAGCCGGGCCAGACACGGGGCCATGGTGGTCCATGGGCACAGCATGACGGAATGGCCGGACGTGCGCGACAACCGTATCGGCATCGATACCGGCGCCTTCGCCACCGGCCGGCTAACGGCCCTGGTGCTGGAAGGTCAGGAGCGCCGCTTCCTCCATACCTGATCCGCGCCTTGTCCGTCGTTTCCGTATAATCTGCCCCGGACCGCCGGCGCTGTGGGGGGCTGGCCTTCGGATGGGGCCTGGCCGGCGGGCCAGCGACAGGCCGGCACGGGTCAGTAGGCATCCAGTTTGAACACCACCAGCAGCGTCCGCAGCAGGATCTTCAGATCCAGCATCAGCGACCAGTTCTCCACATAGATCAGATCCAGTTCGACACGCTGGTTCAACTCTTCGGCATCGTGGACCACGCCGCGGCTGCCGCTGACCTGGGCCAGGCCGGTTATGCCCGGCTTGACGCGCTGGCGGGCCATATAGCGGCGGAGTTGCTGCGAGAATAGTTGGTCATGGGCGATGGCATGGGGCCGGGGGCCGACCAGGGACATGTCACCGCGCAGCACGTTCAGCAGTTGCGGCAACTCATCCAGGCTGCTGGCACGCAGGATGCGCCCAACCCGGGTCACCCGCGAATCCCCAGGTACCGCCTGGGTCACATTGCCGGAGCAGGACGCCTCCCAGGTCATGGTCCTGAACTTCCAGACCCGGAAATGCGCGCGGCCGAAACCGACCCGCTCCTGCAGGAAGAAGACCGGGCCTGGGCTGTCCAGACGGATGGCCAGGGCGATCAGCAGCATCAGCGGGCTGAACAGCAGCAGCAGGAGCGCGGCCCAGATCAGATCCGTCATGCGCTTGACCAGCCGCTCCATCTCTGTCAGGGGCGGCCGGGCCACCACCTCCATGACCGGCATGCCACGACCACGGGCGGTATTGAGCGTCCGGCACAATGTACAGAGGGGAGGGGCCACCAGCACTTCCGCCGGCAGGAAGCGGAAGGTCTGAACATAGGCGTCGAAGGCCGCCATATTGTCCAAGGGCGGCGCCAGGATCACACAATGCAGCGGCTGCCGCGCACAGCCCTCGACGATGCCGTCGGCAGCCTGCTGCAGGTCGGCGTCCCCCGCCAGGGGGATGGTGTCCAGCGTGAGCTGTGGGTCCAACCCGTGCAGGACCTGCACCAGATCGGCACAATTCGACGCCGGTGCGATCAGGATACCCCGGCGGTGCAGCAGGCCGCGTTCCAGGGCCCAGCCATGTATGGCCTCAAAGCCCAGCCGTGATATGCCCAGGGCCACGCACCCCACCAGCCACCAGGAGAACATCCACAGCCGTGACGTGTCATCCGCGGTCTTGCTAGCATAGCAGAGAACGATCAAGCCGGCGATCGTCAGGCTCCAGGCGCCGAGCAAGCGTCCCAGATGCCACGCGCGCCCCCGTCCCCTGGCGTCATCATACGCGTTGAGCGGGCCGGCCACCCCCAGATGCAGCAGCAGGGCCAGGGCGACCATCACCCCCTGGTCCGATGAATGGACGAGCGTCCCGAAGCGCAGCCAGGCCGCCAGTCCCGCGGCCAGCATCAGCAACAGCATGTCGGTCAGCCGGTTCAGCAGCGTCAGGATCTGCGGTGACCAGGTGTACCGGGCCGGTAAGGCCGGCGTGGCGGCAGCCGGAGGCTGCGCCGTGATGTCTGAGATGCCCGCCATTGCTTGCTGCGCAACCAAGGGGTGATGATGTGGATGGCGCAACCTTATATCTGGGGCGTGCTATTTGTCTAACATTTTCGACTTTTTGTAGAAAATGCCGACCGTCAGGCCGTTGCCAGGGCCTGACGGATCGCTGTCGGTCCAGCGCGGCCCAGCACGGCATAGGCGTGGGCGAGGCTGCGGCGGAAGGTGGCGTTTCCGGCCAGGGACGGAGGGAAGATGCCATCGACAGCGAGGAACCCGGCCACATCCGCGTCCACCCCGGCACCGCAGCGCCGGGCAATGGACAACAGCCGGTCGGCCAGCGGATCGACCAGTGTCGCGCCGCTGGCCGCCGTGCCGCGCAGGACATGCAGCCATCCTGCCACCGGCAGACACAACCGATGGATATCCGCCCCGTCCTTCAGCCGGTCAGCCACCGTGCCCAGCAGGCGGAAGGGCAGCTTCTGCGACCCGTCCCAGGCGATCTGCGCCAGACGATGACGGATGCCGGGATTGGCGAACCGGTGGAGGATCGCGTCGATATAGGCGTTCAGGTCGAAGCCGGCCGGCGGCGTCACCGTGGGCAGGATGTCCTCCCGCATCAGCCGGTTCAGGAAGCGGGCGAAGACCGGATCGGCCATGGCATCGGCCACCGTTTCATGCCCGGCCAGCAGGCCCAGATAGGCCAGGGATGAATGCGGCCCGTTCAGCAGACGCAGCTTGGCCCGGTCGAATGCGGCGACATCGCCGGTCAGGGTCACGCCCACGGCGGCGAAGTCCGGGCGGCCATTGCAGAAGCGGTCCTCCACCACCCATTGGCTGAAGGCCTCGCGCTGGATCGGCCACGCATCGGTCAAGCCCGTGGCCGCCGCCGCCCGCGCCCGCAGGGCATCGTCGGTGGCCGGCGTGATGCTGTCGATCATGGTGTTGGGAAAGGTGGCGTGCTCGCCGATCCAGCGGGCCAGGGCGGGGTCGTGCTCGCCGGCGAACTGGATGACGGCCTGACGCAGCCGGGTGCCATTGTCCACCAGATTGTCACAGGAGACCAGGGTGACGGGGGGCAGCCCCGCCGCGCGGCGTCGGCGCAGGCCTTCCACCAGATAGCCGATGAGGCTGACCGGCCTCTCCGGCGCCGCCAGATCACGGCGGATGTCGCGATGGGCGGCATCCAGGTCGCCACCAGCGGTCAGGCAGTAGCCTTTCTCCGTCACCGTCATGGTGACGATGCGGGTGGCGGGATCGGCCAGCCGGCGCAGGACAGGCTCCGGATCGTCCCGCGCCGCCAACAGTTCCTTCAAGCTGCCGATCACGCGCCAGGACGGCGTCTCGTTCAGGATCGCCAGGGTATAGAGCCCGTCCTGCGGTGCCAGCGCTGTGCGCACGCCGGAACTCTGCAGGGAGACCCCGCTGATGGCCCAGTCGCCGCCATGGGCAAGCAGGTCGTCCACATAGACAGCCTGATGGGCACGGTGGAAGGCGCCGGGTCCGAAATGCACGATGCCGATAGCCGCCGCCGTGCGGTCGTAAGCCGGGCGGATCATGGATGCCGGAAGGCGGGGCAGGGTGCCGTTGCACAGGCGTGGCGCCGATATGCCGGGCCGGGAAGCGGTCACAGGGTCACTCCATTCTTCCAGATGGCGATATCGCGCTGGCCGGCCAGTTCGTTGCGGGTTGGCTGGCCGGAGGCGGTGGTCAGGATCAGGGTCTGGAGGGCATCGGCCGCCTGCTCCATGGTCTGGCCC
This sequence comes from Oleisolibacter albus, assembly GCF_003336875.1. Taxonomy (GTDB): domain Bacteria; phylum Pseudomonadota; class Alphaproteobacteria; order Azospirillales; family Azospirillaceae; genus Niveispirillum; species Niveispirillum album. Next base: position 54,140 of record NZ_QGNJ01000021.1, read on the forward strand.
TGCAGCAGCATGCCGGCATCGAAATCGATCCAGTGCGGCTTGCGGGCGGCCAGGTCCGGGTTTGAGGCCAGCTTCAGTGTCGGCACGGGAAACCCCAGCGGCGTACCGCGGCCCGTCGTGAACAACAGCAGGGTGGCGCCGGCCGCTGTCAGGGCAGTGGAGGAGACGGCATCGTTGCCGGGGGATTCCAACAGGGCCAGACCCGGACGATGGATCTGCTCCCCATAGCGTAACACCTGCGTCACGGCTGTCCGGCCCCCCTTCTGCACCGCACCCAGGGATTTCTCCTCCAGCGTGGTGATGCCGCCGGCGATATTGCCGGGGGACGGGTTCTCGTAGACAGGCTGGTTGTGCTCCAGGAAGTACTGCTTGAAGCCATTGACCAGTCCGACAATGCTGTTGAACACCGCCTGGTCGGCGGCCCGCCGCATCAGCAGTTCCTCTGCTCCGAAGATCTCGGGGATCTCGGCCAGTACCGGTGTACCGCCGGCCAGGGCCAGCCGGTCGGCGATGCGCCCCACCAGTGGATTGGCTGTCAGGCCGCTGAACCCGTCTGAGCCGCCGCACTTCAGGCCGATGACCAGATCGGAGAAGGCGCAGGGGCTGCGCCGATCCTGCTCGGCCTGGGCAACCAGGGCCTCCACCGCGGCAAGCCCGTCCTCGACCTCGTCCGCCGCCGTCTGGGCGGTGAAGGCACGGATGCGGCTGTCACGTCCGATCTGGTCCAGCAGCCGGTCAAGCTGATTGGATTCGCAGCCCAGCCCCAGGATCAGCACGCCGCCGGCATTGGGATGCCGGGCCAGGGCCGCGATCAGGTCGCGGGTATGGGACAGGTCGTCCCCCAACTGCGAGCAGCCATAGGGGTGGGGGAAGGCGTGGATGCCGTCCACCCGGCCGGCAAAGCGTTCCGCCGCCAGCGTGGCGATGCGTTCCGCCGTGCGGCCGACACAGCCGACGGTACACAGAATCCAGATCTCGTTGCGGGTACCGACGCGCCCATCGGCCCGGCGATAGCCGAGGAAGCCCGGCCGGACGGGGGCCGCCGTCGCCGCCGTCGGGATATCCGGTTGGTACCGGTACGCCAGCGTACCGGACAGGCGCGTGCGCACATTGTGGGCGTGGACATGGTCCCCAGGGGCGATTTCCCGCGTGGACAGCCCGATCGGCCAGCCATATTTGTGCACCGGGACCCCGACGGGGATCCGGCGGAGCGCCAGTTTGTGGCCTCGCGGGATCTCGGCCGTCGCGGTCACCTGGACATCGCCAAGCGTCACCTGCTCGCCGGCAGCGATGGGGCAGATGGCGACGGCCACATCGTCGCGCGGGTCGATGCGCAGGGCCGGCCCGGTGGGGGCGGCGTGGATGGTCATGCAGCGTCTTCCCTCCCGATTGCCCACGGGCGGTCCAGCCATGGGCGAGGGCTCTTTTTGTCCGCCAGTCATTTCTACGGCCGGCGGCAGGAACCCTGTTGTAAATGACACCGGTTACCGTTACAGTCAAAACCATTAAGACGCAACTGCCGCGAAAGACCGTGGAAAGACGGCGGGCGGTGGCGCAAGGGAGGATCAGGGTTTACCGGGCGGGTTCGCGGATGGGGGTGCCCACGACCAAAGTCCCGCTCGACAACAGGTCCCTGTCATATCCCCTTCGCAGGCACCGGTGCCGGGGCGTCGCGGCTGCGCACGGTCGTCAGCACGGGGCAGCCGTGTTGAAAGAAGGCTCCGCCGAGAGCAGGGGCTGCATGGGGAGGGGGCCATGTACGAGAACAGGATCACGGGACTGCTCTATATCGCGCCCTTCCTGCTGGGACTGGTGATGTTCACCCTGTTCCCCTTCGTCTCGTCGCTGCTGCTCAGCTTCACCGATTACCAGCTGCAGGACCCGGTTTCGGCAGCCCATGCCATTGGGCTGGAGAACTATCGGCAGATGGTGGGCGACCGCACCTTCCGCCATGCCTTGGGAGTGACGCTGCTCTATGTCTTCGCCACGGTCCCGCTGAAACTGGCCTTCGCCCTGTTCATCGCCTTTGTGCTGAACTTCAAGCTGCGGGCCATCGGCTTGTTCCGGACCGCCTATTACATCCCCTCCATCCTGGGCGGCAGCGTCGCCATCGCTGTGCTCTGGCGCTACGTCTTCGCCGGTGACGGGCTGATCAACCAGGCACTGGGGGCCGCGGGCATCAGTGCGGTCAACTGGCTGGGCGATCCCGCCTATGCCCTGACCACCATCGTGCTGCTGCGGCTGTGGCAGTTCGGCTCGGCCATGGTGGTGTTCCTGGCCGGACTGCAGACCATCCCCACCGATCTTTACGAGGCGGCAACGGTGGACGGAGCCGGCAAGGCCCGCATCTTCTTCACCATCACCCTGCCGCTGCTGACGCCGGTGATCTTCTTCAACTTCGTCATGCAGATCGTCCAGGCCTTCCAGGAGTTCAATGGCCCCTACATCATCACCGGCGGCGGACCATTGAAGTCCACCTATCTGCTGCCGCTGATGATCTATGACGAGGCGTTCAAATATTTCAATGTCGGCTATGCCAGTGCATTGTCCTGGACGCTGTTCCTGATCGTGGCCCTGTTCACGGCCCTGGCTTTCGGCTCGCAACGCTACTGGGTCTTTTATGGCGGCGAGCGGGGGGAGCGGACATGAGCGCCGGGCAGATCCACAGCCAGCGCCTGGGCTCCGCGCTTCCGGCCGCGCCCGGCCGGAAGCGCCCGGTCATGGTCCAGCGGGCGGGCCGCACCGCCCAACGCGGACGCGTCAACGTCCTGCTCCGCTATGCCGTGCTGACCGCGGTGGGGCTGGTGATGCTCTATCCGCTGCTGTGGATGGTGTCGGCCGCCTTCAAGCCGAACCATGAGATCTTCACCTCCGTCGGCCTCTGGCCCCATGCTCCGACGCTGGATGGATTTGCCCGCGGCTGGCAGACCGGGACCGAGTACAGCTTCACCACCTATTTCGCCAACACCTTCGCCATCATCATTCCCAAGGTGGTGTTGACTTCCGTCTCCTCGGTGCTGGTGGCCTATGGCTTCGCCCGCTTCGCCATTCCGGGCAAGCGGCTGTGGTTCGCCCTGCTGATGGCGACGGTGCTGCTGCCGAAAAGCGTGCTGCTGATCCCGCAATATCTGATGTTCCGGCAGTTTGGCTGGCTGGACAGCTTCCTGCCGCTCTATGTGCCCTGCGCCTTCGCCACCGAGGGCTTCTTCGTCTTCATGGTCATCCAGTTTCTGCGCGGTATTCCGCCGGACATGGAAGAGGCCGCCATGATTGACGGCTGCAACAGCATGCAGATCCTTGCCTATGTCGTGGCTCCGGTGGTGATGCCGGCGGTGATCTCTGTCGCCCTGTTCCAGTTCATGTGGAGCATGAACGACTTTCTCTACCCGTTGATCTATCTCTCCAGCGTCGAGAAGTATCCGGTCGCGCTGGCCTTGAAGATGGCCATCGACGTAACCGAAGCCACGGCCTGGAACGAGGTGCTGGCCATGTCCACCATCGCCCTGGTCCCGTCGCTGTTGGTGTTCTTCCTGGCCCAGCGCCATTTCATCGACGGTGTCACCGCGGGCGCGGTCAAGGGGTGACGCCCATGCCGAATATCCTGTCGGTTCTGCTGTCCGCCCTGTTCCTTCTGCTGGTCGGGCCGGCACTGTCACAGACGGCCTCACCCACGGCACAGCCCCCGGTGGCTCTGCCATCGGCCATGGACACGCCCCCCATTGAACTGCGTATGTCCTGGTGGGGCGGCAACGACGTCCATCGGGCCCAACTGAAGGCGTTGGACCTGTTCGAGCGGCGCCACCCCCATATCCGCGTCAAGGCGGAATACACCGGCTGGGCCGGGCATCTGGAACGGCTGACCACCCAGATCGCCGGCGGCACGGCGCCGGATCTCATGCAGATCAACTGGAACTGGCTGAAACTGTTCTCCCGCGATGGGCGGGGCTTCTATGACCTGAACCGGCTGGCCGGCACGCTGCGCCTGGACGGGTTCGACCGTGATGCGCTGGCCATGTCCACCATCCAGGGCCATCTCAACGGGTTGCCGCTGAACATGGCGGCGCGACTGTTCTGGTTCAACAAGACCACCTTCGACAAGGCTGGCCTGACCGTGCCCCGCAGCTGGGACGAGCTGATGGCGGCAGGCCCCCGCTTCCGCCAGCGCCTGGGGCCGGACTATTACCCGCTGGACGTCAATTTCCAGGATCTGACGGCTATCGCCTACAGCTGGATCGTGCAGCACCGCAACCGGCCCTTCATCGATGAGGCGGCGGGGCGGCTGGCGCTCAGTCGAGACGACATGGTGGCCATCGCCCGCCTCTACACCCGCATGGTCGAGAACCATGTCATTCCCGATGCGCGTGAACGGGCGGCCTACGGCAATGTGCCGCCGCAGGAGATGCGGCCCTGGATCACCGGGCGCTATGCCGGCACCTACCAGTGGACCAGTGCCATCGGCAAATATGTGGACACGCTGGAACCGGGGCAGGAGGTGGTGCTGGCCCCCTATCCGTTGCTGCCGGGGGCAGCTTCGGCCGGGCTGCTCTACAAGCCGGCCATGCTGTTCGCCATCAACCGGGAGACGCGGCATCCGCGTGAAGCGGCTCTGCTGCTGGACTTCCTGATGAACGATCCGGAGGCGGCCCACATTCTCGGACTGCGCCGTGGCGTGCCGGAGAGTGCCGCCGCCGTGGCCGCCCTGCGGCAGGAGGGGCTTCTGCATGGGCTGGCCTGGGAAGGGCGGCAGCAGATCGCCGGTCTGCCCCGCACCATTGCGCTGACCGGTTGGTTTGAACATGCCCGCGTGCGTGACGGCTTTCAGGATATCTTCGAGGCGCTGGGCTATGGCCGCATCGACGCGGAGGAGGCCGGCAAACGCATGGATGAGGACATCAACGCCATCCTCGCCCGGGTCATCCGGTGACGCCATGACGCCGTCCTTGCACCAGTCCCCCGGGCTTCGCCGGACCATGTCCGCCCAGGATCTGGCCGGGGACGGCCGCCCGCCGATCTGCTTCGAGCCAGTGGAGATCGTGTCCGTGTCCCAGCCCCGTCCCGCAGCCGCCGCTGTGTGTACCCTGTCCGCCTTCGGCGCCCAGGTGGAGCCGTTCCTCACCGGCTATCTCGCCCGCTGGACGCCGTACAAGGAGAGCTGGAATTATGAGGATGGCTGTATCTTCAAGGGCTGCCTGGACCTGTTCCAGGCCACCGGCCGGACCGATCTCTTCCGGTTCGTCGAGCGGGCCGTATCGGACCGTATCGCCGCCGATGGCGGCATCCGGGGCTATGACCCGGACGAATTCAACATCGACAACATCAATCCCGGGAAGGTGCTGTTTCCCCTGTTCACCGCCACCGGTGACGGGCGTTACCGCGCCGCCATGGACCGCCAGCGGGCGCAGCTGGACCGACATCCCCGCACCCGGTCGGGCAATTTCTGGCACAAGGCCATCTATCCCTGGCAGGTCTGGCTGGACGGGCTCTACATGGCCCAGCCATTCCAGGTGTCCTATGCCCGCCTGACCGGCGAGGCGGCCCGGCTGGCCGATGTGCTGGCCCAGTTCGCTGTCGTGCGGCAGGTCCTGCGCGACCCGGCCAGCGGCCTCTACGTCCATGGCTGGGATGAACGGGGGGCTGAGCGCTGGAGCGATCCGCAAACCGGGCGTTCCCCCCATGTCTGGGCCAGGGCCATGGGCTGGTTCGCCATGGCCATTGTGGATTGTCTGGAACCCTGGCCGGGGGAGCGGATGGACGGGCTGGAGCCGCTGGCCGACCTGCTGGTGGAGGTGGCGGCGGCGCTGGAGACGGTGCGCAGCCCGGCCGGCCTGTGGTGGCAAGTGGCGACCCATGGCGGGGCGACGGGCAATTATGAGGAAAGCTCCGCCAGCCTGATGATCGCCTATGCCTTGCTGAAGGGGACGCGGTTGGGGGTGCTGGCGCCGCGCTATGCCACCCTGGGCCAGACGGCGGTGCAGGCCGTGATCGACCGCCATCTGCGTGCAGACGCGCTGGGTGGCATCTGCGGCGTGGCCGGGCTGGGCAACACGCCTTACCGCGACGGCAGTTACGACTACTATGTGTCGGAGCGGGTGGTGGCCAACGATCCGAAAGGCGTCGGCGCCCTGTTCATGGCCCTGGCCGAGGCGGTGCAGGGCGTGTGAACCCCGGCTCCGCGTCGTCGCGCGGTTGCTGCGGCGCTGGTCAGCGCCGCACATCCAGGCCGGCACCCTCCAGCAGCGCCTGCACGTCGGCCTCCGATACCAGATTGGCATCACCGGGGATGGAGTGCTTCAGGCAGGCGGCGGCCACGGCGAAGTCCAACGCCGTCTGATCATTGAAGCCGCGGAGCAACCCGTGCAGCAGGCCGGCGGCGAAGGCATCGCCGCCGCCGATGCGATCGGCGATTCCCGACAGATCCCTGGGCGTTGCACGCACCAGACCGCTGCGGGTCGCCATCTGCCCGCCCAGGGACTGGTCATCAACGCTGGCATGGCCACGGGTGGTTGACACCAGCCGGTGCAGCCGGGGGAAGGCGTCGAAGGCGGCACCGGCCGCGGCCTGGAAACGGGCATCCGGCGGCAGGGCGGAGAAGTCGCGGCCCAACAGCAGGGCCACATCCCGCTCATTGCCGAAGATCAGGTCGGCGGCTGCGGCCATCCGGTGCAGGATGGCCGCGGCATCGCCGCCGCGGGCCTGCCACAGCTTCGGCCGGTAATTGCCATCGAAGGAGATGGTCAGACCGCGGGTGCGGGCGGCCTCCATCGCGGCCATGGCAGCGGCTTCGGCCCGGCTGCTGACCGCCGGCGTGATGCCCGACAGATGCAGCCATGTCGCCCCTTGCAGCAGATGATCCCAGTCATAGCCGGCCGGATCGGCCAGGGCGAAAGCGCTGTCCGCCCGGTCATAGAGAATGTCGGAGGGGCGCAGCACCGCTCCCACCTGCAGGAAATACAGGCCCATGCGGCCTGCCCCGGTGCGGACACCGCCGACATCGACCCCATGGCGGCGCAGCTCGCCCAGACAGGCGGCTCCCAGGGCGTTGTCCGGCAGGGTGCTGACCATGGCCGCGCGCTGCCCGAGCCGCGCCAGCGACACAGCCACATTGGCCTCGGCTCCGCCGAAACAGGTCTGCAGCTGCGGACTCTGCAGCAGCAATTCGCGTCCAGGAGCCGTCAGTCGCAGCAACAGCTCTCCGAAGCAGACCACCTTTGCGTCCATATGTCTCTTCCTCCCTGGGCCGGTTACGGGCAGTCGCAACAAATTCTTCACGTCCCGGTGCTTGATCCGGCGTCGCCGAAGAGATAGCGCATTTGCCCGGACTGCGCCATTGCTACCGGTGTCATATCGTGATTGAGTCGTCAGGAATGTCCGATGTCGTTGCCTGCCTCGTTATCTCAACATGGCGGAATCACCGCCGCGTCGCGTCTTGATAATCACAAACATCGGGGGGATGGGATGCTCAAGGTCTTCCAGAACGGGCGCAGCCTGTGCGCCGGGGATATTGGGCAATGAAGACGGTCAATGTGCACCTGACGGTGCGGAAGACAGTGGGCAAGACGAAGTCCCAGCCGGTCCGTCCGACCGGGGCGGTGGCGGACAGCCTGGCCGAGCGGTTGAAGCGTGTCCTGTCGGCTTCGGCGGCGGTGGCTGACATCAGTTTCGACCGGCCGACCCTCGCCACCGGCAATCAGGGCCGCGGCTGACACAGCCATCACGTTCCCTGCTGGATGAACGGGACCTTGGCGAACAGCCGGCGTTCGTCACCGCGCGGATCAGCCACAAGGCCGGACCGCGTGTTGATGACCAGGGTCGCCCGATCCGGCAGCGTATAGGGCTGCCAGCGGGGGATGGCGGCACAGTTCGGATCGCCGCTGCGGGCGAAGGCGATAAAGGCCTCGCTCATCTGTGTTGCCACCCGGTGCGCGTCACTGCCGGTGCCCGTGATCGAGCCGGGCTTGTCGCAATTGTCGAAGACCAGGGGAATGTCCAGCATGTGCGGGGCGCCCCATTTGCCGCCATCCCGGGGAGACGGCCAGTCCAGCTGGTAGACAAAGGCCGGCGCGCCCTGCTGGGCCCGCAATTCCGCCTCGATGACGGCGGCGCGCCAGGACCGGCCCGCCGTGGTCGCGGCAAAGAACACATCGCTGGGGCTGTAATGGGGGTAGAGACGGCGATAGACGCTCACCACCGTCTCTGGCTCGATGTCGACCCGCATGGCCGGTGCCAGCTTCAGCGGCAATTGTTCCCAGGTCAGATCGAAAGTACTGGGGTCGGACCCGCCGATCAGGTTCCGCGTCTCGTCCCGGGTATTGCCGATGATCATGGGGATATCGGCGGACTGGGCAGGGGCATCGGGATAGAAGGGGTGGCGTGGCAGGTTGCGCTCATCCAGAACCGGCCCGAAATAAAGCGGGCCGCTGCCGATGACCGGATCGGTGGTGGACAGGCCGGCGAGCAGCCTGTCCTGCGGCAGGGTCAAAAGCCGTGGCGTCTCATCCGGCTGCAGCCCAAGGGCATTCAGGAACGCCATCGTTCTCCGGGTTGCATTCAACGGACCCGAGGCCGTCACCTGCTGTCCGCTCATGGTAGCGACGCGGTGGAACAGGCCCATGGCCGCCGGCATGGCCATCAGGGTGGCGATCTTGGCGCCGCCACCGGACTGGCCGAACAGCATGACATTGCCCGGATCGCCGCCAAAGGCGGCGATATTGTCCCGGACCCAGCGCAGGGCCAGGACCAGATCCAGCATGCCGGCATTGCCGGATGCCTTGAGGGCGTCCGGAACGCCGAGGCGGGCGAGATAGAGATAGCCGAAGGCGTTCAGGCGGTGATTGACCGTCACCACCACCACATCGCCGCGGCGGCAGAGACGGGTGCCGTCATAGAGCGGGCTGCTGCCGGAGCCATGATTATAGGCGCCACCATGGATGTAGACCATGACCGGCCGCCTGGCGCCATCGGCCAGACCGGGTGTCCACACATTGACGAACAGACAATCCTCCGAAACCGGCACATCCGCCCGTGACTGGGGAGATGCCGGACCGTAATCCAAGGCGTCGCGCACATCGCTCCAGGGCTGCGGCGGCAGTGGTGGCTGGAACCGGCGGGTGCCGGTATCGGCGCCGTAGCGGACCCCCTTGAAGCAGTGGATGCCATCCGCGGTGATGCCGCGGACCTTGCCGGCGCGCGTTACGGCCACCGGGTCGGGTGCCCGGGCCAGGGCCGGCGCGCCGGTCGCCAGGATCAGCCCGGCGGCTGCGCTTTGCAAAGCCGTTCGCCGGCTGATTCCGGTGCTTGCGGAGTCCGGCGTGGAAGCGGGGGCAGCAACGCTCATCTCGGGTCTTTCGCTTGAAGCTGGGGAGCCAGCCCGGTCGCGGCCAGCCGGCGATAATGCGCCTCGTCAAACCTGCCACCGGTGGCAATTCTGATGCGGGGCAACCCTGGGATCGGTTCGGCTAGAACAGCTGTCGCCGTTTTGCCCAGTCATGGAACAGGAGTGGCCATGCGGCGACAGGGCGGTCTTCGAGGCCACGCAGGCCGAAGCCATGGCCGCCCTCTTCGAACAGATGCGCTTCGGTCTGGACGCCAGCCCGACGCAATGCGGCCAGCATGGACAGGCTGTTTTCCACCGGCACGGCTTTATCGTCCATGGCGTGCAGCAGAAAGGTCGGGGGCGTGTTCAAGCTGACACCGGTGTCAGCGGCGTAGGCCGCAATGCGGTCCGCCGACGGACTTTCCCCCAGCATGGCACGGGCCGATCCGGGATGCGCCGCTGGGCCGCCCATCAGGATCACGGGATAGACCAGACAGGCGAAATCCGGCCGGGCGGAGACCGAGTCGGCAGTATCGACCGGCGCATAGACCCGGTCTTCGAAGCGCGTGGACAGACGGGCGGCCAGATGGCCGCCGGCGGAGAACCCCTGGACACCGATACGGGCGGGATCGAGGCTGTCAGCAGCAGCGCGGCGCCGGATCAGGCGCAACGCCCGCTGTGCATCCTGCAAGGGCGCGTCGGGGCCGGCCGCCCAACCATCGCCTGGTAGCCGGTAAAGCAGGACGAAGACGGTGACACCCCGCCCGGACAGCCAGCGGGCGGTCTCAAAACCCTCCTTGTCCACGACCACATGGGCGTAGCCGCCACCCGGGATCAGCAGCATGGCCGCGCCATTGGGGTGGTCGGGCCGGAAAACGGTCAAGGTCGGCCGGGTTACCTGACGCACAGCCCGGTCGCGCAGGTTCCAGGGATTCTCACGGTCGACCGTGGTCTGGGTGAGCGATCGTGTTGTCGGCCCTGGCGGTTCATTGGGCCACAGGGCCAGACTTTCCAACGGGTCGGGACCGCTCAACGGAAAGGTCGCGGACGTCGCAGGCAGTGACCCGGCCACGGCCGCAAAAGCGCCGCCGCGCAGCAAAGCCCGCCGCCGAATCGACGGGGATACAGGCTGCTCCATCTCGGTTTTCCTCCCTTTCATTTTTTCATGGAGAATGCGGCAGGGGAAGAAGGGGGGCAAGCCTTTCCACCGCAGGCAGGATTTGGATGAAGTCCCCACCCCGGTTGTAAAGACTTATGACCGGACAGAACAGCAATCGGCGGTCTATACTTGACGGCTCTTTGCCGTTGGGGGATTACAGTCTAACCCGTCACCGTGTCCGACCGGCCATGACGAAATGCGGCTCCAGAATCATCGAGGCTAGACCCGTGCCGAAGCAGAATTACATTTTCACCAGTGAATCCGTGTCCGAAGGTCATCCGGACAAGGTGTGCGACCGGATTTCCGATGCGGTGGTTGATCTGTTCCTGGCGCAGGACCCG